>JAUCBT010000010.1:0-208407 GCA_034676685.1 Xanthobacter sp.
TCCTCCCCGTTTTAACGGGGTGCAGAAGTAGACTTCAGGCAGCGATTTTCAGTTTCTGAGCGGGTGTCATGCCGCCAATGGCCATGTTGGGGCGATCATTGTTGTAAGTCCATAGCCAGTCGGTTGCGATCTGCTGTGCCTCCTCGATGGTTTCAAAGATGTAAAGGTCCAGCCATTCATGCCGGACCGTCCTGTTGTAACGCTCGACGTAAGCGTTCTGCTGCGGCTTTCCGGGCTGGATGTGGTTCAGGGCTATGCCTTGTTTGGTGGCCCAGTCTCTCAATGTCCAACTGATGTATTCCGGGCCATTGTCCACCCTTATCGCCAGGGGCCTGCCGCGCCATTCGATGATCTGGTTCAGTGACCGGACCACCCGCTCGGCCGGGAGCGAAAAGTCGACCTCTATCCCCAGGCCTTCGCGATTGAAGTCGTCCAGCACGTTCAACAGCCGAAACTGGCGGCCATCGGCCAAACGATCAGCCATGAAGTCCATCGACCAGACCGTGTTCGGAGCCTCCGGCACGCTGAGTTCTTCTGGTTTGTCACGCCTGATCCTTCGCCGGGGCTTGATCCGCAGGTTCAGCTCCAGCTCGCAATAGATCCGATAAACACGCTTGTGGTTCCAGAGGTGCCCCTGAACGTTGCGCATATACAGGAAACAAAGCCCGAAGCCCCAGGTCTTGTGTGCCATTGTCTGCCCTTCCAACAGGTCTGCGATGGACTCGTTCTCGGCATCGCGCTTCGGGCTGTAGCGAAAGCAGGTCTCGCTGACACCAAATGCCCGGCAGGCCAGCGCGATGCTGATCCCCTTTGTCGCCACGGCCTTCTCGGCCAGCTCCCGGCGCTGAGCTGGCCTTGTCATTTTTTTCCCAAAGCTTCCTTCAGCAGATCCGTCTGCATGCTCAGATCCGCAAACATGCGCTTCGGCCGCCGGTTTTCATCTTCGAGCGCCTTCATCTGGCTCATCATCGACGCGTTCATGCCGCCATACTTCGAGCGCCACTTGTAGAAACTGGCTGTGCTGATCCCATGCTCCCGGCAAAGTTCCGGGACAGATACACCACTCTCGGCCGGACGAAGCACAGCCATGATCTGCGGTTCGGTGAAACGGCTCTTTCTCATGCGAATCTCCTCAGCTCACGCTACGAGAAAATTCTACTTAAGAAGCCCCTTATCCAGGGGGAGGATTACCACAGCACCCCGCATGCTCGGTAGATAGAGGGTCTGCTCAATACCGTGAAAAGTGCCAAACTGGTCACATCTGCACTGAAGCAAGCATCAGCCAAACCAATCATTCCAGACTCTTCGCAAGGCGCCTGCTTTGCCGGATTTATGGGGCGAAATCGCATCCTGTTTTTTGGGGGCAGCGTCAGATAGCTCAGCCAGATCACAGCCGCCGGAAACCTTTTCGAGGTCCTTGTCACTCACGAACTCAGAGTGCTTTTGATCGTTGTCTTGATCCTGACCCATTCTCACATCCTCAAGGCTGCCATCAGACATCTGGATACGGGAATGGTGGCATATAACACGGACATGAACCTTACAGGCCATTGAGTAGGATGGCCCGCTATCATGAAGAGTTGCTCGCTGACCACCTGAATGCCCAAGGCGCGTAGGGCAAACGCAATAACAAGAAGACGCTGTTCAGACGGCCGATTTCATTTTTCAGCTATGGAATGCAAAGGGCAGATAATGCTGACATACATGGCCTACGGGAGCGTACTGAACTGATCCATTCAGCCCTTGAACGCATCCGCCCGTTCTTCCGTTGGCCGAACAAGCTTCTCAGTATTATTGGGATCGGGTGAGGCCAGCTTACCGATGGAAAATCACATCGGACACCGGGGAATAGCCCCACAAGGCAAACGCCGGAGTAGTTTTGCCTGCGAAAAAAGCTGGCTGATTATAGTGCTACTCGACTATCCCGCCATAAGTCAGCTCACTCATCCAAGCTGGCTCTAATCTGGCTGATCATAATCAGTTATTAGGCCAATTTGGCCCCATAACTGGCCCCGCACTTTAAAGCGGCGCATCTAAGCTCTTGAAATATATGGTGGGCAGTGACGGGCTCGAACCGCCGACCCTCTCGGTGTAAACGAGATGCTCTACCAACTGAGCTAACCGCCCATAACTTCATCGCAGTTGTGTTGTAAACATTGGTACCACATGGCAGCAAGCAGAACCTGTGAACTGCCAACAGTTCGTTCCAGCCTGTGGGAAACCGGAGGGCACAGGCTGGCCTGCCGGACGGAAGAAGGGGCGGCAAGCCGCTCCCCGCTTCTATGCTGCCGGACGCCACACAATCTGCATGACGTCCGGAAAGAGGTCAGCTGTTGACAGCTTCCTTCAGACCCTTGCCGGGAGTGAACTTCGGCGCCTTCGAGGCACTGATCTTCACGGGATTGCCGGTGCGCGGGTTACGGCCTTCGCGCGCAGCGCGGGTCACCACGGAGAAGCTGCCAAAACCGATCAGCTTGACTTCCTCGCCCTGCTGAAGCGCCTTGGCGATGATGTCGAAGGTGGCGTCCACGGCAGCAGCAGCGGCCGTCTTCGTCAGCTTGGCCTCTTCGGCCACCGCGGCGATCAGTTCGTTCTTGGTGGTCATCTGACCATTCCCTTCCTTGTCAAATTTCGAATCGACAGGAGTTCACTCCAGCGATCGGCGCGAGAATCATGGAAAATGCGGCTTTTGCAAGTACGGTTCTCGACAAACCCGCACCAATGCACGTTTTCTGACATCTCTTGTGGCAAATGAAAAGGGCGGCATGGATGTCATGCCGCCCTTCTCGATTTGATTGTGTCGCTTAAGCGTCAGTGCGCCACAAAACCAGAGCCCTCTTCACCCTCTACAGGTGCGGAGACCGGCTTTTCTTCCCACGTGATCGGCTCGGGATGGCGCACCAGAGCATGGTGCAGCACCTCGTCCATGCGCGAGACCGGGATGATCTCCATCGCGTTCTTCACGTTCGCCGGAATATCGGCCAGATCCTTCGCATTCTCTTCGGGAATGAGAACGGTCTTGATGCCGCCGCGCAGTGCGGCAAGCAGCTTTTCCTTCAAACCACCGATGGGGAGAACCCGGCCACGCAGGGTGATTTCACCCGTCATGGCCACATCGCGGCGCACCGCAATGCCGGTCATCACCGAGACGATAGCAGTCGCCATGGCCACGCCAGCCGAGGGGCCGTCCTTCGGGGTTGCCCCTTCCGGAACATGGACGTGGATATCCCGGCGCTCGAACAGCGGCGGCTCGATGCCGAAGTCCACAGCACGGGAGCGCACATAAGACGCCGCCGCAGAAATGGACTCCTTCATCACATCCTTCAGGTTTCCGGTCACCGTCATCTTGCCCTTGCCGGGCATCATCAGGCCTTCGATGGTCAGCAGTTCGCCGCCCACCTCGGTCCAGGCAAGACCCGTGACGACACCGAGCAGGTCTTCCCGCTCGATCTCACCATAACGATACCGCGGCACGCCGAGGAATTCCTCGACGTTCTTCGCCGTGACCTTGACCGACTTCTTCTTCGTGAGCACCAGTTCCTTCACTGCCTTGCGGGCAAGGGTGGAGATCTCACGCTCCAGATTACGCACGCCCGCCTCACGGGTGTAGAGGCGAATGACGCTCATCAGCGCATCATCATCAATGGACCATTCCTTCGGCCCAAGACCATGCTTCTTCACAGCATTGGGAATGAGATGCTTGCGGCAAATTTCCGCCTTCTCATCCTCGGTGTAGCCGGCGATGCGGATCACCTCCATCCGGTCCAGAAGGGCCGGCGGAATGTTCAGCGTATTCGCCGTGGTCACGAACATCACATTCGAAAGGTCGTAATCCACCTCCAGATAGTGGTCCGCGAAGCTGTGGTTCTGCTCGGGGTCGAGAACCTCAAGCAGGGCCGAGGACGGGTCGCCACGGAAGTCGGCCCCCATCTTGTCAATTTCATCCAGCAAGAACAGCGGGTTGGACTTCTTGGCCTTGCGCATGGACTGGATGATCTTGCCCGGCATGGAACCGATATAGGTGCGCCGGTGTCCGCGGATTTCCGCCTCATCCCTCACGCCGCCAAGGGCCACGCGCAGGAATTCACGCCCCGTCGCTCTCGCGATCGACTTGCCAAGCGAAGTCTTGCCGACGCCGGGCGGGCCAACAAGGCACAGGATCGGGCCGGAAAGCTTGTTCGCACGGGTCTGTACCGCGAGATACTCGATGATGCGGTCCTTGACCTTGTCCAGGCCATGGTGATCAGCATCAAGAATTTGCTGCGCAAACGGCAGGTCCTTCTTGATCTTGCTCTTCACACCCCACGGAATGGACAGCAGCCAGTCCAGATAATTGCGCACCACGGTGGCTTCTGCCGACATGGGCGACATCTGGCGCAGCTTCTTGAGCTCATGGGTCGCCTTCTCGCGCGCTTCCTTGCTCAGCTTGATGCGCTTGATACGGTCTTCCAGCTCCTGAAGGTCATCCTTGCCGTCCTCGTCGCCGAGTTCCTTCTGGATCGCCTTCATCTGCTCGTTCAGATAGTACTCGCGCTGGGTCTTCTCCATCTGCCGCTTCACGCGGGAACGGATACGCTTTTCCACCTGCAACACGGAGATTTCACTCTCCATGAGGCCGAGCACCTTCTCCAACCGGTCAGAAACCTTGATGGTTTCCAGCACATGCTGCTTGTCCAGAATCTTCACCGCAAGGTGAGAAGCAATGGTATCAGCCAGCTTGGAATGATCTTCAATCTGACCAACAACACCTACAACCTCAGGCGAAACCTTCTTGTTGAGCTTCACATAGTTCTCGAACTCGGTGACAACTGAGCGGGCGAGAGCCTCTTCCTCAATCAGATCGCCGCTCTCTTCTTCAATGATAGCGGCTTCGGTTTCATAGATATCGGTGCGCTCGGTGTGGCGCGAGATGCGAGCACGGCTCACACCTTCCACCAGCACCTTCACGGTGCCATCCGGCAGCTTCAGCAACTGCAAAACAGTCGCCAGTGTTCCGACATTGTAGATCGCCTCGGGCGAGGGATCATCGTCAGATGCATTTTCCTGCGTGGCAAGCAGGATATAGGTGTCGCCGCGCATGACCTCTTCCAAAGCGTGGATAGACTTCTCACGCCCCACGAAGAGGGGAACAATCATATGGGGAAATACCACGATGTCCCGCAGGGGTAGCACCGGGTAAGTCTGCGACACGCCGGCAACGAGCGGAGGACGCGGCTTCGGGCTCGTCATGACCTAATCCTTTCAAAGTGCGCACGCACGAACGCATTGCCGCGCGTGCACGCAGCCGGATACCGAGACGGCTTTTCAATGCTGATGCCGCGTTTGTCGCAGGCCGCATGAGGTCCGAGCGCGGAGACCGGAACTTTCTCAATCAAGATGGACATGACCCTTGTCAGTTTCAAGGGTGGGGTCCTGCGCGGTGCGGAAATGAGGTGGGGAAAAACAGCAAGGTCGTGCTTCAACAGCCTTGGCTCCCCCGCGCACATGGCGCGAGGGAGTGTTCTGGAACTCTCGCCCTCAGGCACTTGCGCCCGCGTCACCCACGCGGTCCGCATAGATATAAAGCGGGCGAGCCTTCTGCTCGATCACCTCGCGGGAGATCACCACCTCTTCCACGCCTTCAAGGCCTGGTAGGTCATACATGGTGTCCAGCAGCATGCCTTCCATGATGGAGCGCAGGCCACGCGCGCCGGTCTTGCGCTCGATAGCCTTACGGGCGATGGCGCCTAGCGCTTCCTCGTGGATGGTCAGTTCCACATTCTCCATCTCGAACAAGCGCTGGTACTGCTTCACCAACGCGTTCTTCGGCTCGGAGAGAATTTGCTTCAGCGCTTCCTCATCCAGATCTTCGAGCGTCGCCAGAACTGGCAAACGACCGATAAACTCGGGAATGAGGCCATACTTCAGAAGATCTTCAGGCTCTACCTCGCGGAAGACTGCACCAAGGCGGCGATCTTCGGGTGAGGATACCTTGGCTGCGAAGCCGATGGAGGACGAGCCCTGCGCGCGCGAAGAGATGATCTTGTCCAGACCAGCAAATGCACCGCCACAGATGAACAGGATGTTGGTCGTATCCACCTGCAGGAACTCCTGCTGGGGATGCTTGCGGCCACCCTGCGGAGGAACGGATGCCACCGTGCCTTCCATGATCTTCAGCAGCGCCTGCTGCACGCCCTCACCCGAGACATCACGCGTGATGGACGGGTTGTCGGCCTTGCGGCTGATCTTGTCGATTTCGTCGATATAAACGATACCGCGCTGGGCGCGCTCGACATTGTAATCCGCCGCCTGAAGCAGCTTGAGGATGATATTCTCCACATCCTCGCCCACGTAGCCGGCCTCGGTCAGCGTGGTGGCATCGGCCATGGTGAAGGGCACATCCAGAATGCGCGCAAGGGTCTGAGCCAACAGCGTCTTGCCGGAGCCCGTGGGGCCAACCAGCAGGATGTTGGACTTGGCCAACTCCACGTCACCATTCTTGGTGGCGTGGCTGAGGCGCTTGTAGTGGTTGTGCACGGCAACCGAGAGGACCTTCTTCGCATGCTGCTGACCAATGACATAGTCATCCAGCACCTTGCGGATTTCCTTCGGGGTCGGGATACCATCCCGTGACTTCACGAGCGAGGATTTGGACTCTTCCCGGATGATATCCATGCACAACTCGACGCACTCGTCGCAGATGAACACAGTCGGTCCGGCGATGAGCTTCCTGACCTCGTGCTGGCTTTTGCCGCAGAACGAGCAATAAAGCGTATTCTTGCTTTCGCTGCTGCTGCTTGTGCCGCCGGTCTTGCTCATCTTCGTCTCCTACGACCTATCGATACGGACACACATGCGCCTGTGTCGTACGGATCACCAGTTGGGGCCAAACCTGCAAGAAGCTGGCCAGACCCGAATATGGTGGTTGGCAATCATTTAGCCAATCACCGTCCAGCAACTTGATCAAGGCATTTGCGGCGAACCGATAAAGTTCCCCACATGCCTGAACCATCCTTCCGCACCCGCCTTGGAGGCGGAAAAGCGGATGCGGATGCATTACTCAGCCACATCATACGCTGGAAAACTTGACTGAAAGGTTCCCAAACGCAAAGGCCCCCGCCTTTTTCAGGCAGGGGCCGGCACGCGGCATATGATGCCGGCTATTGTACCATGCAAGCGCGATAACGCAGTGTACGCAAGGGAAATCGGAGTGTGATGCTCATCACTCACCGAATGATTACCCTCACTCCGCCTTCGGCTCGTCTTCCGTTGGGCGCTTCTCGACGACCGTGTCGATAAGACCAAACTCCTTGGCGGCATTCGCCGTCATGAAGTTGTCGCGCTCCAGAGCTTCCTCAATCGCGGCGAGATCGCGACCTGTATGCTTCACGTAAATTTCATTGAGCCGATGCTTCAGGCTCATGATTTCCTTGGCATGCAGCATGATATCGGTGACCTGCCCCTGGAAACCACCAGAAGGCTGATGCACCATGATTCGCGCGTTTGGCAGCGCAAAACGCAGGCCCTTCTCACCGGCGGTCAGCAGCAGTGAGCCCATGGAGGCGGCCTGCCCGATGCACAGGGTGGACACCGCAGGCTTGATGAACTGCATGGTGTCGTAAATCGCCAGACCCGATGTCACCACCCCACCCGGGGAGTTGATGTACATCGAGATTTCCTTCTTCGGATTTTCCGCTTCCAGGAAGAGAAGCTGCGCGACCGCGAGGGTCGACATGCCATCTTCCACCGGCCCGGTGAGGAAAATGATCCGCTCCTTCAGCAGGCGCGAAAAGATGTCATAAGACCGCTCCCCGCGGGAGGTCTGCTCGACCACCATGGGGATGAGATAGTTCATGTAGGTATCGACGGGATCACGCATCTTCAGTCCTCAGGAGCGGCGGCGGCACGCTGGAAGCATGCCGCCCGGTGTCGTCTTGAGCCCGGCTGGCGGGCGACGTCAGAAAACGTCAGGCCTCAGCCGACTTCTCGTCTTCCTTCTCTTCCTTGTAGAACTCGTCCTTGGTGACCACCTTCTCGGTCACATTGGCTTCGCCCAGCAGGAAGTCGATAACCTTTTCCTCGAACAGCGGCGCACGCACGGAAGCCATCGCGTCAGCGTTCTTGCGATAGTAATCCCACACCTGCTGTTCCTGGCCGGGGAACTGACGCGCACGCTCCACCAGAGCGCGGGTCACTTCCTCGTCCGTCACCTGCACCTTGTTCTTCTCACCGATCTCGGCGAGCACGAGGCCCAGACGCACGCGACGCTCGGCGATCTTGCGGTAGTCCGCCTTCGCCTCTTCCTCGGTGGTGTTTTCGTCCGCGAAAGTGCGACCCTGCGTGGACAGGTCACGCTGCACCTGCTCCCAAACGCCAGCGAACTCCTGTTCGACCAGACCTTCGGGAACGTCGAACTTGTGGGTCTCGTCGAGGGCGTCGAGAAGAACGCGCTTCACCTTCTGACGGGAAATGGCGGCATGCTCACCGGCGGTGCGCTCACGCACCATTTCCTTCATCTGGTCGAGACCTTCAAGGCCCAGCCCCTTGGCGAACTCGTCGTCAATGGCCAGCGCGCCGGGAGCGGCCACGGCCTTGGCGGTCACTTCAAAGGTCGCGGCCTTGCCGGCCAACTCACGTGCTGCATATTCCTCGGGGAACGACACCGAAATGGTACGGCTCTCACCAGCGGAAATACCAACCAGCTGCTCTTCAAAGCCCGGGATGAAGCCCTTGGAACCGAGCACCACGTCGATATTCTCGGCGGAACCGCCCTCGAACTTCTCGCCGTCGATGAAGCCGGCGAAGTCGATGGTGATACGATCGCCATCAACCGATGCGCCGATCTTGTCCTCGAACGGACGATTAGAATCAGCAAGACGATTAATTGTCTCTTCCACTTCGGCATCGGTCACTTCAACGACCGGCTTCTCAACCGAAATAGCCTTGAAGTCACCGAGTTCGATGGTCGGCAGAATCTCGATCTCGAGATCGTACGCCAGATCCGTGCCGCCTTCGAGCAGGGCTTCAGCCTCGCCCTCATTGGTCAGCTTGACCTTGGGCGGAAGGGCGAGGCGCAGGCTGCGCTCTTCAACAACCTTGCCGTTGGTCTCATTGATCGTGAGTTCGATCACTTCGCTCATGATGGACTTGCCATACATGCGCTTCATGTGGGCAGCGGGAACCTTGCCCGGACGGAAGCCATTCAGCTTCACCTGGCCCTTGACTTCATCCAGCCGCGCCGCAGCCCGTGCGCTCAGATCGCTGGCGGGCACCACAACATGAAACGCGCGCTTGAGGCCTTCGGCCTGGGTCTCGGTCACCTGCATCGTCTTGCCTTCACATCCTCTGCCGCACTGAATGCGGAAATCCGTTCAACTCCGGGCGTCCACGACATAAGCCTGCATGCCGCCCCACCGACCAGCGACGCACGCAGGCTGGAGAATCGGCAAGGTGGTGCGGGCGGAGGGACTCGAACCCCCACAACTTGCGTCACGGGAACCTAAATCCCGCGCGTCTACCAATTCCGCCACGCCCGCATACCGCAGCAAACGCCATAGGGCACTTGCCTTGGGAGGCTCGACCAGTCGCATGAATGTCCCGGTCGGGTCGGGGCTTATATCATGACCGGACAAAGGTACAGCAACAAAATACAGCCCCTTCCTCGCTTTAAGCCCAGAAAACGGACCACTTTCGGGCAAACACAAATTTTCCACATGCAAGGTACCGAATAGCGAAGACGCATCCCACCGGAAGCTGCTCAAAGCCCAGCAGTGAGGGCGTGCTGAAGCTCGCCATATATATGGGGCAATGCCTCCGGCAGATCATCCGCAATGAGCCCCGGCCCCGTCTCGTGCGCAGCCTCACCATGAAGCCATACGGCGGCGGAGGCGGCCTCGAAGGCAGGCATGCCCTGTGAAAGCAGCGCGCCAATAATGCCCGCCAGCACATCGCCGGCCCCTGCCGTTGCCAGATAAGGCGGCGCATTTTCTGCGATAGTCGCGCGGCCATCCGGTGCTGCGACCACTGTATCCGGCCCCTTCAGCAACACCACACCGCCAAGGAAAGCCGCTGCGGCACGGGCACGCGCCAGCTTTCCCGGCATATCCAAAACAGCAGACTCCTTGCTGAAAAGCCGGGCAAACTCACCATCATGCGGCGTTATCACTATCGCCTCGGCCTGCCGCGCGCACTCGGCTAGCGCTCCCGCATTGCCGGAAAAGGAGGTCAGGGCATCCGCATCCAGAACCAGCCGGCGCCCAGACGCTGCAATTGCAATTTTTTGCCGCGTCTCCTCCCCCACGCCAAGCCCCGGTCCGAGAACCACAGTATGAAGACGCGAATCTGAAAGGAGATGCGCCAGGTCTTCCGCATTTTCCATCGGCCTCAGCATCAGAGCCGCATAGGAAGATGCATGCAGCGGCAGCGATTCTCGCGGGCAGGCCACAGTTACCAACCCCGCCCCGCCCCGCAGCGCGCCGCGCGCCGCCAAACGCGCCGCGCCGCATGTCCATGTCCCGCCGCTGACAATCACGGCATGCCCCCGGTCATATTTATGTCCTCGCCGGTGCGGCAGCGGAAAGAGCGCGCCCCAGCACTGCGGGCTGTTCACGAAAACATCCGGTGCCACAGTCTCCAGCACGGCATCCGGTATGCCAATATCGGCCACATGCAGTTCCCCGCACAGGCTCCGGCCCGGTTCCAGCAGGTGCCCCGGCTTTCGTCGAAAGAAGGTCACAGTTGCAACAGCCGGTGTGGCGACACCGCGCACCATGCCGCTCGCGCCATCAACACCCGAGGGCAGATCCACAGCGATGACCGGACGTCCGCTTCCGGCCATTCGCTCCACCAGCGCCCGCCCGCCGCCATCCAGATCACGCGTCAGCCCTGCCCCGAAGAGGGCATCGACGATCACATCCGCTTCGGAAAGATCGAGCGCGTCCGGGTTTTCAATCAAACCGCCCCATCGTTGAGCATTCTGCGCGGCATCACCTGTTAGCGTACCAACATCTCCGAGCAACCCAAGCCGGATGGTTAATCCTTGTGCAGCCAGCAATCGAGCGGCCACAAACCCATCCCCGCCATTGTTCCCCGGCCCGCACAGCACGAAGACCCGTCCCGACCGGTCTCCAATATTCAGCCTCTTCAGCACCACGGCCACGATATCAGCAACAGCCGCTCCTGCCTTCTCCATCAGCACCAGAGAGGGCACCCCCATCTCCACGGCACGACGATCCCCTCTCGCCATCTGTGTCGGATCAAGCAGTTGGTACATCCCAGCCCCCATATAACTGGCGCGGCTGTGTCGCCGGCTGCCTAGTTGATATACAGTGATCCCAGCCTTTACGGGCTCGTATTGGTCATATATTGGGCATAACGCCCATTAAACGTGCAATTTTTGTCGGAAACCGCGACCGCAATGCGGCTCCGACGCATGAACAGGCAGATGGCACGCATCCTGCTTTACACTTTTCGGCTCGACCATGCGGCATAGAGCCAAGCCCGGGAGACGGAGCGCATGAAGAAGATCGAGGCAATCATCAAACCCTTCAAGCTTGATGAAGTGAAGGAAGCTCTGCAAGACGTCGGTCTCCAGGGTATCACCGTCACCGAGGCGAAGGGTTTTGGGCGGCAGAAGGGTCACACGGAGCTGTATCGCGGTGCCGAGTATGTGGTCGACTTCCTGCCCAAGGTGAAAATCGAGGTCGTTCTCTCCGACGAAATGGTTGAGAAGGCCGTGGATGCCATCCGCCGCGCTGCCCAGACGGGGCGCATTGGCGATGGCAAGATCTTCATTTCTCCTGTCGAGGAAGCCATCCGCATCCGCACTGGCGAATCCGGGCTCGACGCAATCTGACATTTCCGGTTTTCCACTTTTCTCCAGAAAGGCAGAAACTCTCATGACGACCAAGACGGCACAGGACGTCCTCGACAAGATCAAGAGCGATGACGTGAAGTATGTCGACCTGCGCTTCACCGATCCGCGTGGCAAGTGGCAGCATGTCACGTTCGACATCCGCATGGTGGACGAAGAGTTCCTGGCAGAAGGCACCGCCTTCGACGGTTCGTCGATTGCTGGCTGGAAGGCCATCAACGAATCCGACATGCTGCTGATGCCGGACCCCACCACGGCCACCATCGACCCCTTCTTCGCCGAGACCACCCTTTCTCTGGTCTGCGATGTGCTCGAGCCCACCACCAACCAGCCTTATGGCCGTGACCCGCGCTCCATCGCCAAGAAGGCCGAAGCCTATGCCCAGTCCACGGGCATTGGTGATGCCGTGTTCTTTGGTCCCGAGGCAGAATTCTTCATCTTCGATGACGTGCGTTTCAAGGCTGATCCGTACAACACCGGCTTCAAGCTCGACTCCACCGAGCTGCCCACCAATTCCGACACCGACTATGAAGGCGGCAATCTCGGCCACCGCGTGAAGACCAAGGGCGGCTACTTCCCCGTTCCCCCGATCGATTCCGCGCAGGACATGCGTTCCGAGATGCTCGGCGCCATGGCCGGCATGGGCGTGGATGTCGAGAAGCACCACCACGAAGTGGCTTCCGCCCAGCATGAGCTTGGCCTGAAGTTCCAGTCCATGGTGACGGCTGCTGACCATCTGCAGATCTACAAGTACTGCATCCATCAGGTCGCCAACATCTATGGCAAGACCGCAACCTTCATGCCGAAGCCCGTCTTCGGTGATAACGGTTCGGGCATGCATGTGCATCAGTCGATCTGGAAGGAAGGCAAGCCGCTCTTCGCCGGCGACAAGTATGCCGACCTCTCCGAGCACTGCCTGTGGTACATCGGCGGCATCATCAAGCACGCCAAGTCGCTGAACGCCTTCACCAACCCGCTGACCAACTCCTACAAGCGTCTGGTCCCGGGCTATGAGGCTCCGGTGCTGCTGGCCTATTCCGCCCGCAACCGTTCGGCTTCCTGCCGTATTCCTTACACCAACAATCCCAAGGCCAAGCGCGTTGAGGTTCGCTTCCCCGATCCCGGCGCGAACCCTTACCTCGCCTTCGCAGCCCTGTTCATGGCCGGTATGGACGGCATCCTCAACCGCATCGATCCCGGTCAGGCGATGGACAAGGACCTTTATGATCTGCCCCCGGCAGAGCTGAAGGAAATTCCCACCGTCTGCGGCTCGCTGCGTGAGGCTCTGGAGTCCCTGGCTGCTGACCACGACTACCTGCTGAAGGGTGACGTGTTCCAGAAGGACTTCATCGAGTCCTACATTGATCTGAAGATGGCCGAAGTGATGCGTTACGAGATGACGCCGCACCCGGTCGAGTTCGACATGTACTACTCGGTCTGATGCAAGGTTGTGGCCCGGGCGCGCACCGGGCCACGCTTCCCTGCACGGAACATGATAATGAAGGGCGCCCGGTGGCGCCCTTTGTTCATTTTCACCCCGCACACTGGAATGGCCTCCCACAGTGCTGTGTGTCGAAATCCCCCCCGCCATTCATCATGGCGATCCGCTCACCCTGTGCACTGCGCTGGCGGATGCGCCATGGCTCGCGTTTCTGGACAGCAGCGCAGCCGGGGATCCGCGCACGCAATGGTCCTATCTCGCAGTTGACCCTTTCCGCATCATCATTGCAGATCGTGATGGCGTGCAGATAGACGGGCAGAGCGTGAATGGATCGCCCTTCGATATTCTGGAGCGCGAACTCGCCGCCCATGCCACGATGGGTGCTGAAGAACATGCACATGTGCCGTTCCGTGGCGGCGCGATCGGTTTTCTGGGCTATGAGCTCGGCCGCCATCTGGAGCGCCTGCCAGCCCCGCAGCCAACGACAACTCTCATCCCGGATATGGCGATTGGTCTTTATGATACGGTGATTGCCTTCGATCACCGGCAGGGGCGCGCCTTCATTCTGTCCTCCGGCGCACCGGAGCCTGAGCCTCTCCGCAAGGCCCGCGCCCAGCAGCGGGCAGACATGCTGCTCAAACGCCTGACTGACGCCCGGCCCAAGGCGGAGTCGGAGCCAAAGCCGGACTGGAGCCTATGCACAGACTTTCAACCCGACCAGGCCCGCGCTGAGGTCGAAAGCGCCATTTCCAGTGTCATAGATTATATTCGCGCCGGAGATATTTTTCAGGCCAATCTCACCCAGCAAATGCGCGCATGCCGGCCTGAGGGGCTGGGCGATCTTGCCCTCTATCTACGCCTGCGCAGCCTCAGCCCGGCACCATTCGCCGCTCTTTTACAGTGTGGACCGGATCTCTCCATCATCAGCGCCTCACCGGAACGCTTTCTCCGGCTTTCGCCGCATGGCGCTGTGGAAACCCGCCCCATCAAGGGTACGCGCCCGCGTGGCCCATCACCCGAGATGGATGATGCACTCGCAGCAGAGCTCATGGCTTCCCCCAAGGACCGCGCTGAAAATCTGATGATCGTGGACTTGATGCGCAACGATCTCAGCCGCGTTTCCAGCATTGGAAGCGTAAAGGTGCCTGTGCTGTGCGGCTTGGAACGCTTTTCCAGCGTTCACCATCTGGTTTCTGTCGTGGAAAGCCAGCTGCGACCTGGTCTTGGTCCCGTGGATTTGCTGCGCGCGACCTTCCCCGGCGGATCCATCACAGGCGCGCCCAAAATCCGCGCGCAGGAAATCATCCACGAGCTGGAACCCTTCCCGCGCGGTGCATATTGCGGCTCCGTGGCATGGATCGGATTTGACGGCGCGATGGATTCCTCCATCATCATCCGCACCATCACCCGCTCCGGTGAAACGCTGTTGACCCATGCGGGCGGGGGCATCGTCGCGGATTCCGACCCCGCCGCCGAATATGAGGAAAGCATGGTAAAGCTGTCCCCCATGCTCCGCGCCCTCTCGGGAGACCATTCATGAAGTGCCTGCTCAATGGACAGCTTCTGGATGCCGCCGCAGCCAACATCGCGGCAACGGATCGTGGCTTCACTCTGGGCGATGGTCTGTTTGAAACGATACGCGTACGTCAGGGCCGGGTGCAGCGCCTGCCCGCACATATCGCACGCCTGACACGCGGCGCTCAGTTGCTCGGCATACCCCTGCCCGATCAAGAATTGTTGGAAGCGCTGGAGATTGTGCGCACCGCGAACAATCTGGAAGACGGTGTGCTTCGCCTCACCCTCACCCGCGGCAGCGGCCCGCGCGGCGTTCTGCCTCCCGCAAAGCCAGAACCAACCCTGCTGATTACCGCCGCCCCAATGGCCCCGCTGCCACCGCCAGCCCATCTCATCATCGCCACCATCACCCGCCGTAATGAGATGTCGCCGCTCGCAGGGGTGAAGTCACTCAACTATCTGGACAATATCCTCGCACGGCAGGAAGCCGCCAGCAGGCAAGCGGATGATGCCGTGCTGCTGAACACTCAGGGGCGCATCACGGAAACCAGTATCGCCAACATCTTCGCGGTTATTGAGGGCCGTCTGCTGACGCCGCCGGCTCAGGATGGCGCCTTGCCGGGCGTGATGCGTGCAGCCATGCTGGGTCAGGGCGCGCAGGAGCAACCGCTGATGCCTGAGGATCTGGCTGGGGCAGAAGAGCTCTTCCTCACCTCCAGCCTCGGTATCCGCCCGGTGCGTGAGCTTGAAAACCGTATATTCACAAGCTTCGTCGTAGCCGAACGTCTGAGCCAGCGGCTAGGTGAGACTCTGAATGTCGGCTGAACTTCCCCGGTTCCACACAGCCCGTCTGCTTGTGCGTCCCTGGCGGGAAGACGACAAGGCCGCGTTCTGGCATATGAATGCGAAGCCAGATGTCACAAGATACCTTCTGCCTGTACAGGACAGGGCGGGCAGCGATGCGCGCGCGGACAGCATCATCCAGCATTTTTCAGATTATGGTTTCGGCCTCTGGGTGGTCGAACTTCCCGGTATCTGCCCATTCATAGGCTTTACGGGTCTGAGGCATGTGCCGTATCAAGCCGCATTCACTCCCGCGGTCGAGATCGCATGGCGTTTCGACCGCGCCTACTGGGGCAAGGGCTATGCGACAGAAGCAGCCCAAGCATGTCTTGATTTTGGGTTCGATACTCTGAATCTATCTGAAATCGTTGCAGTAACACGACCAGACAATGCGCTATCTCGCGCAGTCATGAGCCGCCTTGGCATGACGCATGCAAACAACGATGATTTCGAACTACCCCTGCCCCCAGAGCAAGCACATATGCGCCCGCATGTGCTGTATCGGATTGGTCAGGAACAACACATCGGGCAGAAGGCTTCCTAGTACCATCAGCTCCAGCCTCTAGCCGGTGCCAAGCCGGTTCGTTCAGGCGTGCTGGCTGCCTACACCGAAGGCTCATGAGGCATACTCAACGGTCAAATGGTGTTTGGCTACACTCGCAAGCTGCTTCACCTCACTTCCAGAGATCATTAAAAAAGCCCCGCGCAACATCTGCGCGGGGCTCTGTTCATCACACCTTGGCAAGAGGCATTTTGGGGACCGGGCTGCCAGAGCGCCCGCCATTCTTGGGTGTCGGGCTGCCACCCGTATCACCACTACCATCACCCTCCGGCTCCGAACCATCCTTGTCACCCTTGGGCGACTTGCTGCTGCCAGCGGGCTTGCGACGTGAACGGGTTGGCGCGGGCTTGGGTGTCGCGGCTTCCGGCACCGGCTCAGGCTGCGGATCGGCAGGCCCTTCCGGGAACTCGAAGCCAAGGCGGGAGTCTGGCCCCTCACCTTCCACAACAACCCGCACATGCCCGCCCTTCTTGAGGGCACCGAACAGAACCATATCCGCCAGAGGCGTCTTGATGAACTCCTGGATCACCCGCGCCATCGGGCGGGCACCCATCTGCTCGTCATAGCCCCTCTCCACCAGCCAGTGGGTGGCGGCATCGGTCAGTTCAATAGTCACCTGACGGTCCGCCAGTTGTGCCTCAAGCTGAAGCACGAACTTCTCGACCACATGCTTGATGACATCCGCGGAGAGATGACCGAACGGAATGACCGCATCCAGACGGTTGCGGAATTCCGGTGCGAAGGTGCGGTTGATCGCCTCGGTGTCATCGCCATCGCGCTTGGCCCGCGTGAAGCCATAGGCCGCCTTCGACAAATCCGCCGCGCCCGCATTGGTCGTCATGATGAGAATGACATTGCGGAAATCGATCTGCTTGCCGTTGTGGTCGGTCAGCTTTCCGTGGTCCATCACCTGCAGCAGGATATTGAACAGGTCCGGATGGGCTTTTTCAATTTCATCCAGCAGCAGCACGCAATGCGGGCTCTGGTCCACGCCATCGGTCAGCAGGCCACCCTGATCGAAGCCGACATAGCCGGGAGGCGCGCCAATGAGGCGGCTGACCGTGTGCCGCTCCATATATTCGGACATGTCGAACCGCAGCAGCGGCACGCCCAGTGTTGCGGCCAGTTGCTTGGCCACCTCGGTCTTGCCAACGCCCGTAGGCCCTGAGAACAGATAGCTGCCGATCGGCTTTTCCGGTTCCCGCAGGCCGGCGCGCGCCAGCTTGATGGAAGCGGCAAGAGCCTCAATCGCCTTGTCCTGCCCATAGACCACGCGCTTGAGGGTGGTCTGGAGATTCGCAAGTACCTCGGCATCGTCCTTGGATACGGACTTGGGCGGAATCCGCGCGATCGTGGCAATAGTTGCCTCGATCTCCTTCAGGCCGATGGTCTTCTTGCGCTTGTTCTCCGGCAGTAGCATCTGCGCTGCGCCACTCTCGTCGATCACGTCGATCGCCTTGTCCGGCAACTTGCGGTCATGGATGTAGCGCGCCGCAAGCTCCACTGCGGCCTTAATAGCCTCATTGGTGTAGCGCAGCTTGTGATGCTCCTCGAAGTAAGGCTTCAGCCCCTTCAGGATTTCGATGCTGTCCGCCACAGAAGGTTCAGCCACATCAATTTTCTGGAAGCGCCGCACCAGAGCGCGGTCCTTCTCGAAATACTGGCGGTATTCCTTATAGGTGGTAGAGCCCATGCAACGCAGCGCACCAGAGGCCAAAGCGGGCTTGAGCAGGTTGGAGGCATCCATCGCCCCGCCCGAGGTCGCACCCGCACCGATCACCGTATGAATCTCATCGATGAACATGATGGCGTTGGGATGGGCCTCGATCTCCTTCACCACCTGTTTCAGCCGCTCTTCGAAATCACCGCGATAACGGGTGCCCGCGAGCAGCGCACCCATATCCAGCGCATAGACGGTGGCTGCTGAGAGCACTTCCGGCACGGTGCCATCAATGATGCGCTTGGCCAGCCCCTCGGCGATCGCGGTCTTGCCGACACCCGGATCACCCACGAACAGCGGATTATTCTTCTGCCGACGGCACAGCACCTGGATTGTGCGCTGGATTTCCTTGTCGCGACCAATCAGCGGATCAATCTTGCCGTCGCGCGCCTTCTTGTTGAGGTCCACGCAATAGGCCTCAATGGCATTGGCCTTCTTCGGCTTCTCTTCGCTGCTCTTGGTCTCGACCTCCTCATCCGCCCCGCGCACGGGCCGGCTTTCAGACATGCCGGAGCGCTTGGCGATGCCGTGGGAGATGTAATTGACGGCATCATACCGGGTCATGTCCTGCTCTTGCAGGAAATAGGCGGCATGGCTTTCCCGTTCGGCGAAAATCGCGACCAGCACATTCGCGCCCGTCACCTCTTCCCGCCCGGAAGACTGGACATGGATCACCGCACGCTGGATGACCCGCTGGAACCCGGCTGTCGGCTTGGAATCATCGGAGCCCGGCTGAACCAGATTTTCCAGTTCCGTGTCGACATATTCGACCAGATTGCGCCGCAGCTTTTCCAGATCGACATTGCAGGCGCGCATCACGGCCGCCGCGTCCTGATCGTCAAGAAGAGAGAGCAGCAGATGCTCAAGCGTCGCATATTCGTGGTGGCGCTCATTCGCGAGCGACAGCGCGCGGTGAAGCGACTGCTCGAGGCTGCGAGAGAATGTGGGCATATGCACCTCTTGCGCGCACCCTTCCCGAACTTGCGGAGGCACCGCAAATCTCTGGGTCATGTGCACCATTGGTACAAACTTCGTACCTGATGCCCCGCTACGCAAGCCCCCACACACATGCATCGGCATTCAACATGCCGCGAGCAGACATGCCAACGCCGTCAAGAGCGCAAGATTTAATATTTATTTACAATTAGTTATCAGATCCGCCGCGCAAAAACCGGCGCCTCAGGAACACTGTTTCAAGTGGTTCAAACATAGCCGACAAGCCTGTCTGCCACCAACTTTTTTGCCTTACCACCGCGCGACCACAGGCCCTTCAGCCGAAGCAGGGCCTCTGCTCCGGCCCCGTTCAGTTCTTCTCCATCACGCACTGCAGCGGATGCTGGTGTTTGCGGGCAAAATCCATCACCTGAGTCACCTTCGTCTCGGCGACCTCATAGGTGAAGACCCCGCACTCACCCACGCCCTGATGGTGGACATGCAGCATGATGCGGTGCGCCTCATCCTCATTCTTGTTGAAGAAGCGCTTGAGCACATGCACCACGAATTCCATGGGCGTGTAGTCATCATTCATCAGCAGAACGCGATAGAGGTTCGGCCGCTTGGTCTGCGGCTTCGTGCGGGTGATGACGGCGGTGCCATTGTCATCGTCTCCGCGCCGCGGCCTGTCATCTCCGGCCATGATGGCGGGAAGAAATGTGAATTTTACGCTCTGCATCCTGTCCATCGCGCCCTGGCCCTTGCTCCAGCCGCATCCTCCGGCCCATAAGCCGAAGCGCCGACGCAACTTAGTGAGGAATAGCTGGAACCGCAGGGTTTGGACCACCGCCATCCGCTCCACCCTCACTTGCGCTGTTCCCTTGCACATTGCCGCGTGAATTTCCAGTCTGCATGACCGGATAAGAACGGTTGAACATCGCAAAATAAAGGGGCCCGGCAAATTGCCGGACCCCTTCTGATTGTTTCCTGACCATAAGACAGATCCGGAGATGGGGCAGCAACCCTGCGCGCGGTTGTTCACCGCCAGCGCAGGGTAGGCAGCATCAACCCTGGAACTTGCCGAAAGAACCGTCGAAGGGCTTGAACGAACCTTCGAAAGGCTTGAAGGAGCCTTCGAACGGCTTGTAAGCTTCCTTCGCGAGTTCCGTGTACAGCTCGCCGAGCTTGGTGGCCTGAGCCACAGCGCCCTCATAAGCGGTCTTCAGATAGGCCTGCTGGATTTCTAGAGCCTGATCGACGCTCTTGGCGGCGAGAATCTTCTCAAGAGCAGCGGTGCTCTGCTCGAAGGAAACCTTGGTATAGTCAGCGATTTCAGCGGCAATAGCCTGCGCGTTCTTGGAAAGAACGCCGAAGCTCTTCACTGCGTTCTCGACATTGTCCTTGCTGAGCTGCTTGAATTCTTCAGCGGTCTGAACCATGGGATGCCTCATTTGCTTGCTGATACCGCGTCATCGCGCCATCAGTACTGCCAACTCCGGATGGCCTGTCTAGTTCCATCCATGCCTCAATAATATGCAGCGCAACATGAGAGTCAACCATTATTGTGCGATGCACAAATAACATCATGCGCAAATTTACGAGCTGGTAACCGCCCCCCCCCTACTCTCGCATCAGGTCATGCCGCGTCACCTTCCTGCATGCCTGCCTGCAAACGTGCTGGTGGGCATATGCACCATGGCGCAGGCCCTCAAGACAGCGACCGATATACGGGGCATTGTTTATGCGTTCTGCTTCTGCGAGCCTTTCGCTCCTGACCAAAGCCCTCGGCACAGCCCTGATCGCAGGGCTCGCTTTTGCCGCACCTGCACACGCTCAATCATCGCAGCAGTGGCGCTATGGCTCCGCCTCCATCATGGTGGATGCCAATACCGGCAAGGTTCTGCATGCCCAGAATGCCGATGCCCTGCGACACCCTGCCTCGGTCACCAAGGTGATGACCCTTTATTTGCTGTTTGAGCAGATGGAGGCTGGTCGCCTCTCCGCCAACAGCCAACTGCCTGTTTCCGCAAAGGCTGCGTCCCAGCCCCCATCAAAGCTGGGCGTGCGCGCCGGGTCGAGCATCAAGGTAGAAGACGCGATTCAGTCGCTTGTCACCCGTTCGGCCAATGATGTCGCCGTTGTCATTGCAGAGGCGATTGGCGGCAGCGAATCGAATTTCGGAGCCATGATGACCCGTAAGGCGCGGGCACTTGGCATGCACCGCTCCACATTCGTGAATGCTTCCGGCCTGCCAGACCCCCGGCAGGTGACGACAGCACGCGACCTCGCCATTCTCGGTCGGGCGATTCAGGATCGCTTCCCCCGGCAATATTCTTACTTCGCGACCCGTTCCTTCTATTATCGCGGCCAGAGCATCGCGAACCACAACCGTCTTCTGGGGCGCGTTGAGGGCGTGGATGGCATCAAGACAGGATACACGCGCGCCTCGGGGTTTAATCTGCTGACCTCGGTGAAGCGCGACGGGCGTTATATGATCGGCGTCGTCCTTGGCGGTCGCACCGGCCGCGCGCGTGATGCACTCATGGCGGATCTGATCTCCTCCAGCATCCCCCGTGCCTATGCCGGTCGTCGCACAGCACCACGCATCACCGAGAATGCCGTAGTGGCACGGGCACCGATTCCCGAGCCGGTGGAGCGGGAAGAAATTCCCAAGCACAATGTGGCTCCACTCCCCAAGCCCGAATATATCGTTCTGGCTGACGCGCAATCTGAAGAAACCGGCTCTGTCGAACCAGACATGACCGGCTCCACCGCACCGATCCAGCCTGTAGCAGTGCGCACCGCAGCCATTGCACGCCCAACTGGCCGGGTGCAGCGTGAGGAAACCGCCGCAGCGTCTCAAGAACAGGCCGGTCGTGGTTTCACAGCACCCGCTGGGGTGCTGGGCTATCTTGGTCCAAATGGCCAGCCGGTCTCTCCTGTTGCAGAGACGGCTTCCGCAGCCATGGTAGATGGTGGTTCGTTCAATGCACGCGACGCCGTGCAGGATGCCTCACAGTTTTCCGCACCAGCGCCTCAGGCCCGTCAGCAGGTCCGCACCGCATCTCTCGGCGCAGCTCCCATCCCGACACCCACACGCAACACTCAGACTGAATCCGCACGTCGCCCCAACTCCGCCGAGTCGGGCTGGAGCATTCAGATCGGTGCCTATGACGCCGAGAGCCAGGCCCGTGCCAGCCTGAGCCAGGCCCGCTCCAAGGCCTCTTCCGTACTGGGCAATGCAGATCCCTACACCGAAAAGGTGACCCGTGGCTCCACCGCCCTCTATCGGGCCCGCTTCGCCGGGTTCGACAAGAAGACAGCTGAAGCCGCCTGCCGTTTACTGAAGCGTAACGCCTTCGCCTGCATGACTGTTCGCAACTAAGTGATGCCGGGAGAATCAACCATGTTTGCGCAAGATCGCATCTTTAGCCTGGTTGATCCGCGCCGCCAGGTAGTCAGAACCTCCATGGTCGGGGTGGACTTTCTTCATCAGGGCGCGATGGGCTTCACGAACGCGCGCGGGCTCCGCGCCCGGTTCAAGCCCAAGGATCTGATAAGCTTCCTCTTCCGTCATCGCACCGCTGCTGGCGGGTGCGCGACCCATGCCGCTCCCCCCACCCGCATCTCCCTGCGCGTGCTCACGCCAGGCGGGCGCCCGGCGGTCGAGATAAGCTTCGAGTAAGGCCAGAGACTGCGCGTCACATTCGGCGCGCAGGGCCAGAAGGTCGGGCACGGCAAGCTCCTCCAGCCCCCGCCCGGCATATGTGCCGCTCACAATGCGACCGCGCATATCACCAGAAGCGTGGTCGAGTTCCATCTCCAGAAGTGACGTCTGCACCTGAGATGTCTTCGGTGCACTCCCGAGGCCGCCAAGATTGCCACCAAGCCCCCGGAAAAGCCCGCCCAGCCCTCGCCCGCCACCATTGCGGCCCAGCAGGGCGAAGCCGAGCATGCCCAGCCCCATCGCCATCGAGACGCGCCCCATCACCAGCGCCCCCGCCGCCCCGACAAGCGACACTACGGCCAATGTGCGCATGGCGGTGCGAATAAGCACCTTCGGATCGGTCTTCGTCCATACGGACATGCCGTAGAGGCCGATAAGTAGCAGAAGCGCGCCGGCGATGAGGGTCACCAAGAACCACGTCCTTTCAGTGCCTGAAGCATTTTGAAGATACGACCCCACAATGAGGTAGGGCCTTCCTCCGCTTCAATGAAACGAAGATACGCCCCAACGATCAGTTTTTGAGGGCGGCCAGAAGCAGGCGGGCACCATCATCGCGCCGCCCTTCAAGCGCCATCCGCCCGCCAGCCGCATAAGCCGCAACTGCGGCAAGCAGAGCGCGCAATTGTGCGGCCGCATGTGGATCAAACCGGCAATAAGCACCACCTGTAATTTTTGCCAGAGCCCGGAAGGTTTCCTCCACCTGCCAATCTGTCCCTTCCTGGAACATGAACAGGCGAACCCCGCGCAAGGCAAGCTGGCCCGCAGCCGCATGCAGCGCATCTGGGTCCTCCTCCAGCGCATCCCCCACGAATACCGCCGCCTTGAGGCCGGAGCGCTCCGCCTCCTTCTCGAAATGCCCGAGCACGCGGTGAATCTGGGTTAGCCCCCCCACACAGCGGATCTTGCTCATCAGCCGTTTCAGGGTGTCAGCATCGGAAACAAAGGGCGAGGCGCGACATTCATCAATGCCGCGATAATAGACAATCTGCATATCCAGCCCGCCATAGGCAGCCGCGGCAGAGAACATGTCCGCCTGAATATCGCAGGCCAAAGACCATGTGGGCTGGCGTGATCCCGTCGCATCCAGCGCGAAAGCCAGCCGCCCGCGCCCGGCTGTGGGACGCGCAGAAGGCGTAACCTTGGCCGCCTGTAGAAAGCGCGCGACATCATCCGCGCTGGAAACCGGCGTCGCTGGTGAAGGGCGGGATGAAACAGCGCCACCACCGCGCACAACATCTTCAGCTGGACGCACAGGGGTCTGCGTGCGTCTGTTATCGTCCGATGTCGCCATTGTGCCTCACCTCGCTGCCTCTCACAGATAAGCTGCATGGACTTCTTAACCAAGGGGCAAGTTAACCAAGGGGGCAGACTGTTCTCGCATGCCTCTTCTGCTTCTTCCCCCCGGCACACAGTCGTTTTAGGCTCCCCTTCCCCGGAGCGCTGCCAGCGCAGGGCGAAGACAGGCGCGTTATGAAAGGCGCAAGGAACATGGCGAGCAAGCCGCTGGTTGTGAACACCGTGAAAGATCTGAGGGCGCAGGTTGACGCCTTCCGCGCCACAGGTGAGCGCGTGGCCCTTGTGCCCACCATGGGCGCATTGCACGAGGGCCATGAAGCGCTGGTACTGAAGGCGCGCGAAGTGGCGGACCGGATCGTGGTTTCCATCTTCGTGAACCCCACCCAATTCGGGCCGAATGAGGACTTCGACCGCTACCCCCGCACGCTGGATGCCGATGTCGCCCGCCTGACGGCGCTGGGTGTGGATGTGGTCTACGCCCCTAAGGCGTCGGAAATGTACGCGCAGGGCCATGGCACCCGTATTTCCGTGGATGGCCCCTCGGCAGGGCTGGAAACCGATTTCCGTCCGCATTTCTTCACCGGCGTCGCCACGGTGGTAGGCAAGCTGTTCATCCAGTGCCGGCCGGATTATGCGGTGTTCGGCGAAAAGGACTATCAGCAACTCAAGGTCGTAACCATGCTGGCGCGAGACTTGAATCTGGACATCGAGATCATTGCGACCCCGACCCTGCGCGAAACCGATGGCCTCGCCCGGTCTTCACGCAATGCCTATCTCACGGAACAGGAGCGCGCGGTTGCGCCGGTTATTCATGAGGCTCTAAGCCGGGCCGCCGAAGCCATCCACACCGGCACCAACCCCGAGGAAGCCGTGGTGCGCGCACGCCAGACCATCGCCACGCGCGGGCTGCGGGTGGACTATGTGGTGGCACGGAATGCCGAAACGCTGGCTCCGCTGAAGGAACCCGGCGAACCGGTGCGCCTGCTTGCCGCCGCATGGCTGGGCGATACCCGACTTATCGATAATCTCCCGGCCTAGGGGCGCATGCAGCCGGGGGAGGCCTAGCTCCTTCCCCGGATTTGTGCGGTCGGGGCTCTCCCTGTTCGGAGCCTTGTGCTTCAATCTCGCTGAATGCGTGTGTCGGGCTTTTTCAATAGCTATTTGAAAACATCGCCCATCTATGTAAATTCGATCCGGACATGTTGAATTGCCCGTCCAACTGGCTGAGCGCTATGAATGACGGCCACCCGGGATGGTCGGTCTCTGTTTCGAACTTTTCAGACAGGCACTCAGACTGCGTCTTCACAGGCCATCTCACACAAGCCAGACTATGCCTCGCTCAAGGATTCCTTGCACGACCGCGTATTCACCACCGCACCTGAAACACAGACCAGTCCCCGCATTCAGCGTAAAATTTGGCTGAGAAAAAGCCGGGTGCGCTCATGCTGCGGTGCCGTGAAAAAGGGCTCGGGCGCGTTCATCTCGATGATCTGCCCCTCATCCATGAAAACCACCCGGTCTGCCACTTGGCGCGCAAAGCCCATCTCATGGGTCACGCACAGCATGGTCATGCCATCGGCCGCCAGCTCAACCATGGTGTCGAGAACCTCTTTCACCATTTCGGGGTCGAGGGCAGAAGTGGGTTCATCAAACAGCATGATACGCGGGCGCATGCATAAGGCGCGCGCAATGGCGACGCGCTGCTGCTGGCCGCCGGAAAGCTGGCCCGGATACTTTCCAGCCTGATCGGGAATGCGCACCTTGGCGAGAAAGTGCATGGCCAGCTCCTCGGCCTCGCGCTTCGCCATCTTGCGCACCCAGATGGGCGCAAGCGTGCAGTTCTCCAGAATGGTCAAGTGGGGAAACAGGTTGAAGTGCTGAAAGCACATCCCCACTTCGCTGCGCACCTGTTCGATGTTCCTCAGATCATCGGTCAGCTCCACACCATCGACAATGATGCGCCCGCTCTGGTGCGCCTCCAGCCGATTGATGCAGCGGATGAGGGTGGACTTGCCCGAACCAGACGGCCCGCAGATCACGATCCGCTCCCCCTGCGCCACGGCAAGGTTCACATCACGCAGCACATGGAAATCACCGAACCACTTGTTGACGTCGATCATCTCGACCGCAAGCCGTCGCCTGGCTTCAGTCTCTGTGCGCGAGATTGCACTCGCCATATGGTTATCCCTCATGCGCGCTGGTTCCGGTTCAGGTGCCGCTCCAGTGCCATCGAATAGCGGGACATGCCGAAGGAGAAGGCGAAATAGATCAGCCCGGCAAAGCCGAAGCCGGTGAAGAGCGTTGTGGGCGTTGCCCAGTTCGGGTCTGTGAAGGCCGCACGCATGGCACCCAGAAGGTCGAAAATCGCGACGATCAGAACCAGAGTTGTATCCTTAAACAGGCCGATGAAGGTATTCGCAATACCGGGGATCACCACCCGCAGGGCCTGCGGCAGCACCACCAAACGCATGGAGAGCCCCTGCCCCAGACCCAGCGCCTCTGCTCCTTCATATTGACCTTTCGGTATGGCCTGAAGTCCACCCCGCACCACCTCGGCCATATAGGCGGACGCAAACAGTGCCACGCCCACCAGCGCGCGCAAAAGCGCATCGATGCTCATGTCTCCGGGCAGGAAGAGGGGCAGCATATAGGTGGCGAAGAACAGCACCGTAATCACCGGCACCCCCCGCCAGAACTCGATAAACACCACCGAGGAAATCCGCACCAATGGCAGACGGGATCGTCTCCCCAGCGCCAGAAGGATACCGAGAGGCAAAGATACACACACACCAACAAGGGTGATGACCAGTGTCACCAGCAGCCCACCCCAGAGGCGGGTTTCAACGGGTACAAGACCGAAATCCAGATCGACAGCCAGCAGAACGAAACCCGCCACCGCCAGAGGCAGCAGCAGCCGTCGCACCGCCATCCGCGCCGCTGCGATCCCGTTGCGCAGAACCGTGGGGCCAGCAACAAACCCGACCAGCAGGAGCGCGCAGATCACTGCATCTCCCCAAAAACCCAGCCCCGGAGACAGCCACCCCAGAAATGCCGGCAGTCGCAGATGTCCGCCTGTCAGCAGCACAAAGGCGATAACTGGGAAAATACCAAAGAACAGCACCATGTTCAGCCGCTTGCCCGGCAGACGCGGCACCAGCAAGGGAACCAGCAGCAGCGCCCCCAGCCCATAGGCAATATTCACCCGCCAGCGTTCATCCGCCGGGTAGAAACCATAGATGAGCTGATCGAACTTGGCGCGGATAAAGGGCCAGCATGCGCCCACGCTCACCCCCTCCTGCGGTGGCAGGCAGGCCGTGCGGTCCTCTCCTGTCCAGACCGCATCCGTGATGAAAAAAGAGAGCAGCGGCGGCACGATCATATAGACCAGCCAAAGGCCAAACAGTGTCAGCAGCACCTGCGGCACAGACCCCGCCAGATTGCTCCGCACCCAGCGCCAGCCTCGGCCTCGCCCCTGCGGTGGCGCACGTGGTGGCACCAGTGCGATAGCCATGTAGGGCGCACTCTCGTGCTTGGTTGTGTCCTGCTGCACAGTTGCCATGCTCAGCGCTCCACCAGCGCGATGCGCCGGTTATAGAGGGCCATCGCCCCGGCCGTAAGCAACGAGATGGTGAGATAGACCGCCATAATCATGACAATGATCTCTATCGCCAGCCCCGTTCGCTCCAGCACCGTGCCCGCAAACAGAGACACCAGATCCGGATAACCGATGGCGACTCCCAGCGTCGAGTTCTTGGCAATGTTCACATACTGGCTGGTGAGAGGCGGCACGATAACCCGCATCGCCTGCGGGATCACCACAAGACGCAGAAGCTGCGGCCCGCGCAGGCCCAGCGCCCGTGCGGCTTCCACCTGCTCTCGCGGGACAGACGAAATGCCCGCCCGCACGATCTCCGCAATATAGCCCGCAGTGTAAATAGATAGCGCCAGCAACAGCGCAACGAATTCCGGGATGATATTCACCCCGCCGGCGAAATTGAAACCGCGCAGTTCCGGCTGTTCCAACTGCATGGGAAAGCCCATGAACGCCGCCGTCAGAAGGGGCAGGATCAGCAACAGCCCAGCGACAGCCAAAGCCACCGGGAAAGGCTGGCCCGTCGCCTCCCGTCGCCGCCGCGCCCAGCGCGCCAGAATGAGGGAGAGCACCACCGCCAAAAGCAGCGCCCACAAGACAACACCGGAGCCTTGCTCGAACACCGGGCGCGGCAGCACCAGCCCGCGATTGCTGAGAAACACCCCCGGCGCGCCGAGTTCGGCCGCCTGCGTCAGAAGCCACCCTCCGGCTCCCGCAAGACCAAGTTGCTCCAGCCCTCCCCCGATCCACAGCAGCGGCGGCTGGAAACCGAAGCTCCAGCTCTCACGCGGGCCCGGCAGAATAGCCAGCGCCGCCAGATACCAGAACATGATCTGAAACAGAGGCGGCAAATTGCGCGTTACCTCCACATATGCGGCCGCAAGTACCCGGATCACCACATTCTCGGAAAGCCGCGCCACCCCCATCAGGAAACCGAGAAGGGTCGCCAGAACAATACCGCAGACCGCCACCAGCAGGGTATTGAGCAGGCCAATGAGAAAGACCCGCCCATAGGTCATGCTCTCATCATAGGGGATCAAGCTCTGGCTGATCGAAAAGCCCGCATGCTGGTCCAGAAAACCGAAGCCGGATGTCACCCCAAGCCGGGCAAGATTGGCCTGCGCATTGTCATAGAAAGACCAGACCATCCACAAGATCAGCCCCGCCAGCACAAGCTGGATCAGCCCTGAGCGAACCTTCGGATTGGTCAGGCTCCAGCGCCGGGCGGGCGTGGGCGGGCGGCGTGGCAGATGCGCATGCGGCTGGCGAGCCTGCGGCATGAAACCCCCGAAAATAGAAAAGTCCCCCGACCTGCGCCGCGGGACCTTCTCAAACTGCCGATACAGCGCGGGCCGAACAATGGCTGCACATCGGCGGAAGAGTTGATCGACCCAGAAGCAGGCCCGATCAGACGGACTCAAGCTGACCGGAAACTGCGTCATCTTTCGCCCAAGAGCAAATGAACCGGGCGCTTCCACTTGAACCACCCGGCTTCACCTGAGGCCCCCTCCGGCTCAATGAACCGAAGAGGTCTGTTTCATAAGGGAAATATATCTTCCACACACCACAGATGGTTGTGCGGAAGCATCAGCCCTCAACGCACAGGCATGCCGTAATGCAGGCCACCCTTGCTCCAGATATTGTTGATACCGCGCTCGATATCCAGCGGTGTTGCGGGGCCGACATTGCGGTCATAGATTTCGCCGTAATTGCCCACGGCCTTGACCATGCGGACAACCCAATCGGTCGTCAGGCCAACATCCTCACCATATTTGCCTTCGGTGCCCAGCAGGCGTTTCACGCGTGGGTCGGCAGATTTCTGCATCTCTTCCACATTTTCCTTGGTGACGCCCAGTTCTTCGGCATCCACAAGCGTGAAATAGGTCCACTTCACCAGATCGAACCACTGGTCGTCACCATGGCGCACCAGCGGGCCAAGCGGCTCCTTGGAAATGGTTTCCGGAAGGAGTTCGTGGTTTGAAGGGTTGGTGAGCTTCAGGCGCATGGCGGCCAGCTGGGAACGGTCTGCCGAAAACACGTCGCAGCGGCCCGACTCATAAGCCTTGATGGCTTCATCAAACGTACCGAAGGCCACAACCTCACGATACTTCATGCCTTGAGCACGGAAATAATCGCCAACAGTCACCTCGTTGGAGGTTCCCGTCTGCACGCAGATGGATGCGCCTTCCAGTTCCTTCGCACCCTTCAGGCCGAGAGACTTGCGCACCAGGAAGCCCTGCCCGTCATAATAGGTGACGCCGATGAAGTTGAAGCCCAGCGTGGTGTCGCGCGAAAGGGTCCAGGTGGTGTTGCGTGAGAGCACGTCAACAGCGCCGGAAGAGAGCGCCGTGAAGCGATCCTTCGCCGAAAGTGGTGAGAACTTCACCTTGGTTGGATCATCAAAGATGGCAGCGGCGATGGCGCGGCAGAAGTCCACGTCCAGGCCGGCCCATTCACCCTTGTCATCGGTGTAGGAGAAGCCGGGAAGCCCCTGGGTCACACCGCAATTCAGCGTGCCTCTGGCCTTCACATCCTCAAGGGTACCGGCTTGAACAGCACCGGCCAGAAACAGGGAACCAACTGCGGCGAGCAGGAAGCGTTTCACGGAATAAGTCCTTCGTCCAGATCAGGTCTGCGTATGTCTGGTTGTGCTGCAGAATCGGGCCGGTTTCGAGGCAAATCGGCGTCTTGCGGCAGTTTCCACGCCCCTTGTGCACGCAGAATGACACAATGCCGCACCGCCATACCCTCTCAAGATCATCAAGGCGGATAAAAGCAGTGGTCTTTCTGCGCCAAAGATATTGAGCCTCATGGGCCACACGCTATCCTGCGCCGCGCCGGACAAGACAGGAGGCCGACATGGCAGACAAAAAGCACAACTCGCCCCCCCATGCTCCGGCCACCGATGTCGTGCACCTGGGGCGTGATCCGAAGCGATTCGATGGCTTCGTGAATACGCCGGTTGTGCGGGGCTCCACGGTTCTGTCCGCCAGCTATGACGACCTCGTCCACCATCGCGGCCGCTACAGCTATGGCCGGCAGGGTAACCCTACGGTGGAGGGACTGGAGCAGGCGCTTCAGGCGCTGGAAGGTAGCGATGGCGTGGTGCTCACGCCTTCCGGCCTTTCGGCATGCTCACTGGGGCTGCTTTCTGTTCTGGGCGCGGGCGATCATCTCCTCATGGTGGATACGGCATACCGCCCAACCCGCAATGTCTGCGACACCGTTCTGGCGCGCATGGGGGTCGAGACCACCTATTATGACCCGCTGATCGGGGAAGGCATCTCCGCCCTCATCCGTGAGAATACCCGCGCCATCTTCCTTGAAGCTCCGGGCTCGCAGAGCTTCGAGATGCAGGATATTCCCGCCATTGCGGCGATCGCACGGGCACGGGGCATCACCACCCTCATCGACAACACATGGGCCACCCCCCTCTTCTTCCAGCCGCACAAGGTGGGGGTCGATATCTCCATCCATGCCGGCACAAAATATATTGGCGGTCATGCCGACCTCAACCTTGGCACCATTTCCGCCATTGGCCCGACATGGGGGAAGGTGAAGGCCACGCACCGCACGCTCGGTATCACGGTCAGCCCGGATGATGCCGCGCTGGGTGCGCGTGGCCTGCGCACACTGGCCGTGCGTCTTGCCCACCATGAGAGGGCGGGTATCGAAATGGCGCAGTGGCTAAAAACACGGCCGGAGGTGGCGCGCATTCTTCACCCTGCCCTACCGGATGATCCGGGCCACGCTATATGGAAGCGAGACTTCTCCGGTGCCAGCGGGCTGTTCAGCCTCATCCTGAAGCCGGTGCCGGAAGCCGCAGTGGCCGCCTTCTTCGATTCCCTGAAGCTTTTCGGTTTGGGTTATTCCTGGGGTGGGTTCGAGAGCCTCGCCATTCCGTTTGATTGCAGTGAATATCGCACCGCCACCGAATGGAAGGCAGAAGGGCCGGCCGTGCGCCTGCACATCGGGCTTGAGGACCTCGACGACCTGAAGGCAGATCTCGATCAGGCATTCAGCAACATGCGGGCACGGGCGGAAGCTGAACGCGCAAACACCCAAGGCTAACCGACCCAGCCTGTGTCCTGAGCATGCCCCCTCATTCTGAGAGGGCAGCAACATGCTCAGGCTGAGCCAGACGGACCAGCATCATGATTGTGCGAAAACGGCCGAGCCTGCTTCAACTGTTTCTTATTCTGCGCGGTTCCGTACTCACGCGGATTTACCCGCAGGTTCTCATCGTGATGCTGCTTTCAGCCTTTGTGGTTTTTGCCCACGGCTGGTGGCCGGGCCTGTTCCCCACCTTTTCAGGCGCACCCTTTGCGCTGCTGGGCATCGCGCTTTCGGTGTTTCTCGGCTTCTCCAACAACGCGTGTTACGACCGCTGGTGGGAAGGGCGCAAAGCATGGGGAAAAGCCAGCGCTGGATGTCGCAATCTGGCGCGGCACAGCATGCTTTTGGAGGAGAGGAACCCGGAAGGTGCGGTGGGCCGGCGACGCCTTCTTCGCCTCGCCGTCGCCTTCGGCCATGCCCTTGTGGTCCATCTGCGCGATGAAGCGCCCCAGACCGAGCTTGAGCGCACCATACCGGAGGACCTTAAATCAGCTGTGATGGCCAGCGCGAACAAGCCGGATGCGCTGCTCCGTGCCATGGGGCAGGAACTGGCGCGGCTGCATCGGCTGGGTGTGATCTCGGATATAGAATACCAGACTCTGGATGCGAGCCCGGCCATGATGACCGAGGCGCAGATCATCTGTGAGCGCATCAAGACCACGCCGGTTCCGTTCGGCTACACGCTGCTGCTGCACCGTACGGCCTATCTCTTCTGCTTTCTGCTGCCGTTCGGCTTTGCCGATGTGCTGGGCTGGACAACACCGATAGCAGCGGCAATCGTGGCCTACACCTTCTTTGGGCTGGATGCGCTAGGCAGTGAACTGGAAGAGCCTTTCGGCACATTGCCGAACAACCTGCCCATTGCCGCACTGGCAAGCGGCATGGAAGCAAATCTGCGTGAGGCTCTGGGGGAAGAGCCCCTGCCCTCCGCCCTGATGCCGATAGACCATATTCTGCAATAAGATCGACTCTCCGTTTCAGTGAAACGAAGAGCCACAGCATGATTACGGGATTTGCACCTTGTTCGACCGAACCAGTGCCCGCTTCGCTCGAAAATGCCCCCAAGTACTTTCACATAAGGCGGTATCAGCCCTGCCCTCGTGAAACGCAAAATACCTCAGACCAGATCGCGCCCTATGCATACAGGTTGATCGGGCATGGACCCGGGGTTCAGGTCACGGCCCGCTTTGCCCGCCGCTCCCGCAGGGCAAACTGAAGGTTGCGGACATAGATGAAGGTGGAGAGCCCCTGCCCGGCGATGAACACCGGATCACGCCGGTGAATGGCATAAAGCAGCAATAGCGTGCCGCCGCCGAGAGAGAAGGTCCAGAACGCAAAGGGGATAACCGAGCGCTGCGCGCGCTCGCTGGCCACCCACTGCACCACGAAACGCATCGTGAACATGAACTGGGCCACGAAGCCCAGAATCATCCAGCCATCGATCTGGGTCAGGAACACATCGTGCAGGTAGTCCCCGACAGAACGGGCAATCTCAACCAGCATCGGGGAAACGCTCCACAATCTTCGGCAGCTTGCGCCGCCTCACAAGCCACCACACGCCAAATAGGTCGAGGATGCCTACCCCAAGACGGTTCCAGAAGCCATATTTCGAAGTGCCGTGCCAGCGCTCCCTGTCCACCACCTTCACGGTGAGGATTTCATAGCCCTCACGACGCAGCAGAGAGGTCATGAAGCGATGCTGGCCATCGAACATCGGCATGCGCTGCTGGGCGGAGCGACGCACCACCTTGAGCCCGCAGCCCGTATCGCGCGTGCCATCATTCAGCATGAAGCTGCGCACCCGGTTTGCAAGACGGGACTGGAAGCGCTTGAAGCCGGTATCCTTGCGACCCTGCCGCTCGCCCTGCACCATGCCCACATTTGGGGCAGCAGCATCCATCACCCGCACCATCTCGGCCAGATAGGCGGGGTTGTTCTGCCCGTCTCCATCCAGATGCAGCAGCAGATCACCACGCGCGGCCCACACGCCGGTTTCCACGCCAGCGGATTTCCCGCAGGCCTGTGCATGGCGGATAATGCGCAGATAAGGCCGCGTGAGAGCCGCCTTCTTCAGTTCTGCCAGCGTACCGTCGGTAGAGCCGTCATCCACGAAAAGCAGTTCGAAGGGTTCAAAGGCCAGTGCCACGTCAATCTCGTCGATAAGGGGAGCGATGTTCTCCTCCTCATCCTTCACGGAGATGATGACGGACAGCCGTGGCACGGCCGCACTCTGTTCTGGAAAAGTCACTTTATCGTCTCTTCAAGAGGAACCGGGGTGTTACGGGCCACGCCCGGCACCAGACAAGCCAGCCGGCGTGCCGAAGGGCCAGCCATGGGCACGGCATAGCCTTCATCGCTGACAGAGAAAACCACCCGTCGGGCAGCGAACACCTTCACCATCCACACCACATAGACCGTGGAGACAACGGCACCGGCAATCACATCGCTGGGATAATGGGCATTGAGGATAACCCGCGTTGATGCGGCCACGATGGCAAGGACAATGAGCGGCCAGCGCGCCTTCGGAAAAAGAGCACCCAGCGCCACCGCCGTTGCAAAAACCGTTGTGGAATGGCCTGAGGGGAAGGATGCAAAACTGGCATTCCACACAGGCAGATCAAAAGTCAGCTGCGCATTCGGCCCCGGCAGATGCATCGCCACATAGGGTCGTGCGCGCCCGATAATGTGCTTGACGATGGCGACCCCCAACCCAACCGGTGCGATAGCCAAAAACAGGAAGCCCAGCCGCGCGAACATGCTGGAGGCCACCAGTCGTTCACTCCCGAACAGGCGCAATCGCAGTGCCAGCACATACAGAATGGCAAGACCGATCGGCCACAGGATCACACCACCGAGCCCAAGATCCGTCAGGCGTTCCGAAAGGATCACCAGCCAGTTCGGCAAGCGCAGCCGCAGTCCATGCACCAGCGGGTCTACCAGCAGCATGCAGGCGGCAATAATGCCAATGGCCAGCATCAGCAGGGCAAAGACCTCTCCCCGACCGGCAAAGCCAACACGAGGATATGGCGCACGAACCCGCCGCCGCCACAGATATCCCAGCCCGGCGAACAGGGCCGCGACCACCTCACCAGCATCCTGTAAGCCACGCTGAAGGGTCGGACGTACATCTGGCTTCGCAGGCGTGCTCATGGGCGCTTCTCCTGCGGTGTCACGGAAGTCTCATCTGCCTTGTAAACGGTGATGGAAACAGGGCGTCCTCCATTATAGGCTAGCCCTTCAACCTTCGTGATCGGTGTGTAGTTCAGACCGATCTGCTTGGCGCGCAACACGAAAACCTGATCCAGCGGCTTGCCGATGAAGGCCAGAGCGCAGCCGCCCTTCTTGAGCAGGTCCGCCGCCTTGATGGGGTCTACATACTGAATGTTCGTTCCAGCAAGGAAGACAAGGCTCGGCTCCCTGTACGGGAAGGAAGCCACGTTCTCCACCGGACAGCCGCTATCCGCGATGATTGCGGCAATACGATCAGAGATCCAGATCGGCTGAATGCGCGGCAAAATGAGCTGGTAAACTGCGAAATACAGCACCAGCGCCCCGCATGCAGCCGTGAGGAAGGCGCCCTCTGCGCCAACGCGCGGAAAAGCCCTTGCGGCGGTGAACATCAGCACGAGGGCAATCGCCAGCATTGGCCAAACGGCCCAAGACACACCCTGCCCCATCCAGATAGCCGCACCACCCAGTGCCAGAACCAGCAGAACAGACAGAATGGGCCAGAGCCACACGAAGCCCTTCAGCCGGCTCTCTGGCCCCGCAAGCGTTCCACGCTCCATCGCAAGCGCGGTGATGATGGCCAGCGCCGGGTAGAGAGGCAGCACATAATGCGGGAGCTTGGTGGCCGCGATTTCGAACACCAGCCATGTCGGCACCAGCCATGCCAGCAGGAATCGCATGCCTTTCTCGCGGCGCGCGCGCCATGCGAAGGGGGCAGCCATGGCCGCCAGTGCAATGCCCGGCCAATAGGTACCCCAGACAGCGAGAAGATAGGTGCCCGGTGGCCCCCAATGGCCTTCCTGCCCTTCAGTCACCTTGCCCAGCATGTCCACGCCCACGGCATGCCGGTAAAATGCACCATCCGTCACATAATAAATCGCCACGAACCACGGCAGCACCAGCAGCAGGCACCACAACAGACCGGGCAAAGGCTTCAAGGGCTTCATGAACCGGATGGAGCGGTCCGCCACCGCCAGCGCAACGATGGTCAGCACCACGAAGAGCGGCGCCATCGGCCCCTTCACGAGAATACCGATGCCCATGGCTGTCCAGAAAATAGCGGGCAGCTTCCAACCACCCAGTTTCTCCGGCGGCATCATGTAAGCACGCGCCAGCGCACCAAATGCTGTCATGATAGTGAAGACCAACATCGCATCGGTCTTGGCCAGGCGCGCTTCCACACCCAGCAAGACGCATGTGCCGATGAGAAGACCCGCCAGAACAGCGCCACGGCGCGCAACAAAAACCAGCGCAGTCCAGTATGTCAGCAGCACAACACCAATCGCCGCCAGCAGCGATGGGATCCTGTAATAATAGATGGACTTGCGGGCATCCGGCCCACTGATGGCCTCACCCAGCTTGACTGAAGCCGCTTGCATCCAGTGAATGCCGATGGGCTTCTTGTGGCGCGCTTCTTCCTGGAAGCGAATATCCACATAATTGCCACTCTCAAGCATCTGCTTGGTGGCCTGCGCGAACCTGGATTCGTCGCGGTCAATCGGTGGAATGGAGAAGAACCCCGGCAAAAAGGCCAGAAGCGCCACAACAACCAGGAAAAATGACGCGCGGCCATGCCCACCCGATGCCCAGTCCAGCAAACGGGAAAGGCGGCGGGGAAAGGCGGAGGCGAAGGTCCGGCCCATTTGGGGCGCGGGCTCTGAGATAGCCATGCTTCAGGTCTGATCCGGTCAGAATTCGGCGCGGACAATAACAGAAACGCCCGCTTCGAAAAGAGCCGGCAGTGCTGCTGGCTTTCACACCATGCATACCTGCTCCACGTCGCCTGCACATGCAGAAAGAACACGGCAAAGGCGTGGCACAGAGCGTGCGGCCAAACTCGCAAAGCGCGAAAAGCTATTTTGTAAGGATCAGCTTGTTCTGCGCGGTGAGTCGGAGCTGATAAATCTGGTCCCCATGGGCAATTGTGATGAGACGGCTGGTGGTGAACAGATCACGACTGTCCAGACGATCATCCACCATGGGAATCGCACGGCTATTCACCGAGGCCCCTTCAAACGCAGCATCCGCCTGCGCCTCCCGGGCTCCTCCGGACTCCACCAACTCCATACCATCCCGCCTTGTCATTTTTAATGATTCCAGATTAAAATTTGCGATGCACCCATCAATATTCAGGAATATGCACTTTAGAAAAATTCAATATTATTGATGCCTACTATTTGAAGCTGATAATACATGTCGATACATGAGGCAATGCTATCATGCATATGGGTAGATTGAGCATGGCAGCTCCGCATCTCCATGACAGCTGCCGGCGCCTGAAGCCCATGACTGCCGAAAGGACGCATCTGCACACCGATAGTAGGGGTTCAGCGACACCATGGGCTGCCAGCCATGCGCCAGCCTCAAAATAGCATGGCCTGTCAAGAAGGTGCTGCCCATGCGGTCAAGGCTCTTCACACCCCGAAGCGAACATGCTTCAAGACGATTGCTCAATCACCAGCGTGAGGCATCGGCATGCTTAGAATTTCAATCGGATCAGGCTGCTGCGGCGCCGCCCTTGTGGCAGCCAGCCTCGGCATCTTTTCCAGCGCGAGCCTTGCGCAGGATTCCCGCCCGCATGTGGTGATCACCTCACCACAGGAAGTCAAATTCCCTGTGATTCCCCAGGGCAATTATCTGGATCCGGGACCTGGCGCACCGATCCGTCCGGATGTGGCCAACGCCCGTGGCGAGAACAGCGATTATGCCTTCCCGCCCAATTTCAATGCGGGTTACGTTGAAGGCCCGCCCGGCGACCCGACCGTTGATGGTCAGTGGGATCCCCTGCCCGGCGTCGGCAATCTGCCCAGCTTCTGAACAGCACCTGAAAATAAAAAACGGCGGGGAAATCCCCGCCGTTTTCTTTTGTCGATGCGACTGAAAATCAGCGCTTGGAGAACTGGAAGGAACGACGTGCCTTGGCACGACCGTACTTCTTACGCTCAACCACGCGGCTATCGCGGGTCAGGAAGCCAGCCTTCTTCAGAGGGCCACGCAGCTCGGGCTCATAGAAGGTGAGCGCGCGGGAAATGCCGTGACGCAGCGCGCCAGCCTGGCCGGAAAGACCACCGCCGGAAACAGTGCAGATCACGTCATACTGGCCTTCGCGCACCGCAACCTGGAAAGGCTGGTTGATGACGAGACGCAGCACGGGACGGGCGAAATACACCTCGATGTCCCGGTCATTGACGGTGATCTTGCCGGTGCCGGGACGAACCCACACGCGGGCGACAGCGTCCTTACGCTTGCCGGTGGCATAAGCGCGGCCCTGCTTGTCCAGCTTCTGAACGTGCACAGGCGCAGCTTCCTGCGCGGAAACCTTCACCTCGGCCAGAGCGTCGAGGGACTGGAGAACTTCAGCCATACTCAGTTCCTCACGTTCTTGCGGTTGAGGGCAGCGACGTCGAGGACGGTCGGCTGCTGTGCCTCATGCGGATGCGCTGCGCCCTTATAGACACGCAGGTTGCCCATGATCTTGCGGCCAAGCGGGCCACGAGCGAGCATGCGCTCCACCGCCTTCTCGAGAACACGCTCCGGGAAGCGGCCTTCGAGAATGAACTTCGCGGAGCGTTCCTTGATGCCGCCCGCAAAACCGGTGTGGTGATAATAAATCTTCTGGTCGCGCTTGCGGCCAGTCAGCACCACCTTGTCGGCATTCACGACGATGACATTGTCACCGCAGTCGACATGGGGGGTATAGATGGGCAGATGCTTGCCCTTCAGGCGCATGGCGATGATCGAGGCGAGACGGCCGACAACGAGGCCGCTGGCATCGATCAACACCCACTTCTTCTCGATTTCGGCGGGCTTGGCCGAATAAGTCTTCATGGGATCGTTTCCGATTGAGAATCCGGAGGAGCATGCGAGACAGCTCACATGCCAAGCCGGCGATGGAGGTGGCTTTTACTGGAGCGTCGCGACGGCGTCAACGTCGCACGCATCTAAAAAATCATTAAAATTCATGGCCTTATAAAAATGGTATTATAAAACCACACAAAAACAACCTGTTTAACAGGGATTTCATGCCGTTACTGGCACGTCATATCCCTCAGGCTGCGGCCTGATCGAAGGTTGAAACCTCCACGCGGTTCCGCCCCCCGCGCTTGGCGAGATAGAGAGCGGAATCAGCATCCGCCATCACGGCCGCACGTTCCCGACTGCCATCACGGCTGGCCGCAACACCGATGGAAATGGTTGCACGCACCTCCCCCTCCGGCACGAGCGTGATGACATCTGCGAACGATTTGCGAATGCGTTCTGCAACCATCCGCGCCACATCTGCGTTCACGTCCGGCAACAGGCAAACGAACTCCTCTCCGCCAAAACGGTAGAGCCGGTCACTTCGCCTCAACCCACGCTCGATCGTACGCGCAGCCTGCACGATAACGGCATCGCCCACATGATGCCCGAAGCTGTCATTGATCTTCTTGAAGTGGTCGATATCAATGACCATCAATGCATAAGGACCCGTGGGTCCGGATGCTTCATCGGCCAGATGCGTGTCGAATGTCAGACGATTGAGCAGGCCCGTCAGTGGGTCATGGATGGCCAATTGGTGGTATTCCTCAGCCACTCGCTCGCGGAACAGCGCGATCACCAGCATCGCCATTGACAAGGCGAGGAATAGCACCTCGGCATTATAGATCACGACCGCCCATGCTGTGACCTCCTGCACACCCAACGGTGCGGGCAGAAACGGAGAGAACACATGGATAGCGGCCTGAAAAAGGGCGTTCACGGCGAGAATGAACACCACGGCCATGCGGGATGGTAAAGGCTCTCGCCTCCTGCCCCGCCAGAACTCATAGGCTGCGCCGCCATTGAAGAGAGTGATCAGCGCACCGCGAAAGAGCGTGTCAAAATAAGCGCTGCCGCCGAAGTGGCCGAGCGCAACCGACAGTGCCAACCAGCCGGCCACCAGGACCACGACCGGCAGCATCACATGACTGCGTTTCCCGAACACACGCGCAGCCTGCCACAGTCCGCCATAGGCCAGAATAATCAGGACCGTGCTGCCCCTCTCACCCCAGAAGGCAAAAGACATCTCACGCGCCAGCACGGAAAAGGCGGCCAACAGCCCGAACAGAAATGGAAGATACCACCAGAACAGGCCTGCTGAACGGCTCTGCCACCCCCAGTAGAGAAGGAAAAAGGTTCCAACCAGCGAAAGGGCGACCCCATTCCAAAGAATCACCGTGGGAATATCAATCATCTGTGCTGCGCGTGACCTCACGCCTCCTTTTCCCCCTCTTATTGCCACGCCGGCAAAGGGAAAATGCGGCAGATCAGTTTGAATAAAAAATAAGCCTCTCCGCATGCCTGAATGAAGCCATACGGCAGGCCTCCGCACAAAATCGCCCCCTGCCCTCAGCTCATGGGGCCGTCATTCAAAGCGTTTCTTGGCCGGGTAGCATTCCACATCACATATGAGAGTTGCGGTATTTACGGCATAGGACTTCATGGCGCGTATGCGCACGCGATACCAGAAGCTGCATATGGGCACGAAGAAGCGCCCATGAATAAAGGGGAGGACGCCATGGCCGATATGTCAAACACCAATGAGATGCCTGCCGTGAGATGCGAGAGCGCAAATGGCGTTGCCACACTCACACTCGCGCGACCTGCACAACGCAACAGCCTCTCCGAAGACATGATGAGCACCCTTTCAGCCACCTCTCTCCCGGATCGCAGACGATGAGTCCGTGCGGGCCGTGGTGCTCACGGCAGAAGGACCGGTGTTCTCGGCTGGCCATGATCTCAAGGAAATCCAGAGCCACCGTGATGACAGTGATCGTGGGCGTGCCTATTTCACTGATGTACTGGCTCGCTGTTCAGCGCTGATGACATCCATCGTCCGCCTGCCCCAACCCGTCATCGCTGCAGTTGAAGGCATGGCCACAGCGGCGGGATGCCAGTTGGTGGCGAGCTGTGATCTCGCGATTGCAGGAACGCATGCGCGTTTCTGCACGCCGGGCGTGAATATCGGCCTGTTCTGTCATACCCCCATGGTCGCCCTTAGCCGCAACCTCTCACGCAAGCATGCTCTTGAAATGCTGATGTTGGGAGAATGGGTTGAAGCAGAGGAAGCGGCACGTATGGGGCTGGTGAACCGCGTTGTGGAAGCCGGCACTGCACTTGCGGCTGCCCAGGAACTCGCAAGCAGTATCGCTGCCAAGTCACAGGTCCCGGTCAAGCTCGGCAAGGCTGCGTTCTATACGCAGATGGAAATGGGGCTGGATGCAGCCTATGCCTATGCCTCGCAGGTGATGACCGACAACATGCTGGCCCGCGATGCAGATGAAGGCATCAGCGCCATTCTCTCCAAGCGCACACCGCAATGGGAGAACAGATAATGCGCACCGGGCGCATTCTTTAACCTTCTCTAAACCATAAATGGAGTTTGCTGACGGTTCAGGCTGCGGCATTGCGCTGCGCCATGGACAATGAGGGCAAACATGGCCCCGACCGTCGTGACCCGGCGCGCAAGATTGCGCGCAACCCTTGCCGGCTTCCCGCTTGCCGGCCACCCTTCCGTGCGCCGTTTTTTTGGTATGGTTTCCGATACCTGCCAGACCGGCCTCAAGACACTGCTGCGCATCGGCCTGCAATGGGCCGGCGCGCGCTGGACACCGTGGATAGCTCTTGGCCTGGTTGCGGCGTTCAGCATGCTTCCTCCACGCTTTGCAGGCGAGGCACGCCTGATGTTCGAAGTGGGCACGCAGCCTCCTGCGGCGATCGTCAATGGCACCGCCCAGCTTCTGGCCTCACGCGAACTGGCAAACGACGCCATCCGGCGGCTTTCGGCACAGGATGTCGCACGGCTTGCCTCAACCAGCCTGTTTGCCATCTCCCCAGTTTCAGCCCAGACAGATGCCGCTGAAGCAGCACGCAATCTGCGTGCGGCCCTGCATGTGGAGCCCATACAGGGTGGTCGCGGCCTTGAGATCACGCTCGCCGCCCCCAGCCCCGCCCTCGCTGCCCGCGCGGCTGATGCCTATGTGACAGCCATGCTGGAGCTGGATTCCGCCGCCCGCGCGCGCGCCGTAGAACAGCACCACATGCCACTGCCGCCTGTGCGCCGGGATGCGCCCGCAACCAGCACGTGGTTGCCGGAACTCCCCTCACCCCTGACCTTGCTGCTGCTGATGCTGGCCACAGGAACTCTTGTTTTCATTCGCCGCCAGCGTTCGCCAGAGCCGGAACTGAATGGGGTGGTGGACCAGAATGAGCTGCCACAGGAACTTCACCTGCCCTCCCGTGTGACCTGGGTCGATGATGGCGCGGAGAATGGCCTGCCCCTCGCAACCGCGATCCAGCGCCTGCGGATGCGTTTGCCTGCTCGGAAAGAAGATGCAGAGAAGGGCCGCATCACCCTTTTCACGGCAGAGAACGATGCAGATGCCGCCGCCCAAACCGCACTCGCCTTTGCGCGGCAGCAGGCGGAGGGCGCGGGCGTGGTTATCGTATTTCTGGAAGATACACCGATAACAGCAGATGCCCTCGATAGTGAATCCAAGCTGCTCGGGTTGCATGATCTGTTGTGTGGGAAGGCTGATTTTATCGACGCCACCAGCCGTGACCCGAAATCTCGCGCCCATGTGATCCGTGCCGGACATTTTCTGGACGAGCAGATGCTGTCCACCCACGACCGGCATCTGTGCACGCTGCTGGATGTAATGTGCCAGGCCTATGAAGAAGTGGTGGTGCTTGCGCCATCCTTCTCCCGACTGCCGTCACGCCTGGCCCAGTTGAAGCCTGTGACCATATGTGTTCAGGAGGCCGGGGCCCCGCCGACTGCTGGCGTAGAGAGCTGTGCCAGTCTGGCGGCCCGGAATTACTCTCACATTGCCATCCTACGGCTTGCGCAGGAACAAACCGGAGAAGAAAGCGACGATGCCCGTTTGCCAGTACCCACTTTGGATGCAACGGCACGGCAGCGCACCGCACTGCCTGCGCTGACACCGAGCCAGGGGCCGGGCTGGCCTTTCCCGGAACTTGTCCGGGCAGCATGAAACGGATGAGTGGGCCAGCCCGGTGCGCTCAGGTGCGCTTGTCCGGCCGCTCCATCCAGCTGATGAGCAGGCCTGCCGGGATCACCCACAACACACCGAGCAAGACATAGCAGACGAACTGCCAGCCGGCGGCAAGGGTTGTCACGCGCCCCTGAGCGAAAGCCATGGCCGAGAGCGCCCATACAATCACGAGCAGCAGCAGCAGAACTGTGCCGATCAATTTGCGCACGCGCTGTTTCATCAAGGAATACCTTCACCCACATTCCGATAGTGCAACTGAACGGGCGCTTGCGCCCGCCTTGCGTCCTATCTGGCCCATGGCTCTATAACGGATCGTCCGTGAGAGCCAAGGAAGAATGATCGGTGTGTAAAAGCCCTGGTATATGCCGGGGGTGAAATCGCTAATGCATGCCCCCTGAGGAGGGCCAGCAGATCTGCTCGAAAACGATAGGCCCCGATCAAAGACCGGAGCCATAGCCATCATCAGAGCACGACCTGCGCGATCACTGGTGCCATCAGCACATTGAACAGGCCCGCCATCACCATCACCAGCCCGGCGATGGAGCCTTCCTCACCGCCTATCTGGTGTGCCTTGGCCACACCGGCACCATGTGCGCCCATGCCGAACAAAGCCCCCCGTGCCATGGAGGTGCGCAAGGGCATGACCTTGAGCATCAGTTCCCCCAGCACCGCACCAATGATGCCTGTGATGCAGACAAAAGCCGCTGCAAGTTCAGGCTGCCCGCCGAGGTTTCCGGCAATCGACATCGCGAACGGCGTGGATGTGGAACGCGGCATCAGGCTGATTTGCATCGCCTCCGACAAGCCCAGCCATGAGGCCAGCTGAAAAGCAGCCATCATGGAAATGGAACTGCCCACCAGCACCCCCAGCAAAAGCGCCGGCCAATAGCGACAGATAACCTCTCGCTTTTCATAAATCGGCACAGCAAAAGCCACTGTCGCCGGCCCCATCATCAGCACCAGCCAGGATGTGCTGCGGCTGTATTCCGCATAACCTGCATGCATGGAGACGGCGATGATACCCACCATGACCGGCACGACCAGCAGCGGAGATAACCACGGGCTGGACCAACGCCGATGCAGCAGCCGCGAGCCGTAATAGCAGGAGATGGTGACCACTGACCAAAACACGGTGGCAAGAATGGGATCATGCATCGACATGGCGCTGTTCCCGTCTCATGCTCCAGCGCAGGAAGAGATCCACGGTGAAAGCGGTTCCGGCCATGACCAGAACCGTACCGGTCACAATCACGATGGCGATCTTCACGCCCATGAGGCCCGCGAACTCCTGATGGTCCAGAAGCACCATCACCGCCGGCGCAAAGAACAGCAGCATTTCCGCCAGCAGCCAGTATGCCCCCCGGCGCAGCACGCCCGGCCGGATCCAGCCCGCGCCGAGTAACACCAGAACCAGCGCCAGCCCAATCACACCGCCCGGCACTGGAAGCCCCGTCAGCCGCACCAGCACCTCGCCTGCCGCCCAGAAGGACATCAACAAGCCGATCTGCAACAGACGCGAGCGCCAGACCATGTGCTTCAACCGCACAAGCGCAGCATTCAGGCCGGAACGGTCTGAATGGTTCGTGAGCTTGTCCTCGGCCTCATCAGGCAACATCGAGGGTCTCTGGAAAGAAATGCGGAAACGGGACATGGCAGGCACCTCCTGTGCCGATGCTGTCCTGTGAGGATAATATGACGCATGCTATTATGATAATGAATTGACTGAATTTAGATCATTCCATAATGGAATATATATGGAACTCCGAACTCTCAGGGCTCTTGTAGAGGTGGTGCGCCAGGGCGGCTTCTCGAATGCCGCCAAGGTCATGTACGCCACACAGCCCACCATCTCGAAAGCCGTAAAGCAGCTTGAGGATGAACTCGGCATGCCACTGCTGGACCGCGTGGGTCATCGCAGTGTCCTCACCGCTGCGGGTGAGATCGTCTATCGCCGCGGGCTCACAATGCTGAGCGAACGGGAAGACCTGCTGGCGGAACTGGCAGATCTGCGTGGCCTGAAGACCGGTGCCTTGCGTCTCGGCTTGCCGCCATTGGGGGCGAGCACCCTCTTCGCGCCAATGTTTGCGCTGTTCCGCGCCCGTTATCCCGGCATCGAGATCCGTCTCACGGAGCACGGCTCAAAGCGGCTGGAGGAAACCGTTCTGGCGGGAGAGGTCGAACTTGCGGCTTCCCTTCTGCCCACGAGCGAAGATTTCGAAGCCCAGCCCATCAGATGCGAACCGCTGATGGTGGTGATGGCGAAAGATCATCCGCTGGCCAGCACCGAACAGACCGGCATCGCCGCACTGGCGGACTCGCCCTTCATCCTGTTCGAGAGCGGGTTTGCGCTGAATACCGTGCTGCTAAACGCCTGCATGCGCAACGGCTTCACGCCGACTGTGGCGGCACGCAGCGGGCAGATCGATTTTATCGTGGAACTGGCAGCAGCGCGACTTGGTATCGCCTTCCTGCCGCAAACCATCGCCGAACAACGCCGAACAGCGGCCGTAAACCTGGTGCTGCTGGATGAACCGCAGACAGCCTGGCACATGGGAATGGTCTGGCGGCGTGGCAGCTATCTGTCTCACGCCGCCCGCGCCTGGCTGGACCTCACGCGGGAGTTTCACGGGCTGGATGCCCCGTAAGCATTTTCGAGTGAAGCGAGTTCCCGCTCGCATCAAAAAAATGCGCCCCATCAGGATGCGAGATCGTTCCGGGCAGACCTGAGCCGCCCGGAAACATGTATCAACAATTCAGCTCAGTTCCAACGGACAGACAGAATCTCGAAAGAACGTGCACCCTTGGGGGCTACGACTTCAACCGAAGCGCCCTTCTTCTTGCCAATCAGCGCACGGGCCAGCGGCGAGGAAATGGAGATGCGGCCAGCCTTGGCGTCTGCCTCACTGTCTCCCACGATCTGCCACGTCTTCTCTTCTTCCGTGTCCTCATCCACCAGCGTCACGGTCGCGCCAAACATCACCACATCGCCGGACATCTTGGATACGTCGATCACATCGGCCCGGGAGAGCTTGTCCTCGAGGTCCGCGATGCGGCCCTCGTTCAGGGACTGCTGCTCTTTTGCCGCGTGATATTCCGCGTTCTCGGAGAGGTCGCCATGCGCGCGCGCTTCGGAGATCGCGCTGATAATGCGCGGCCGTTCCACCTGCTGGCGATGCTTCAGTTCCTGCTCAAGGGCAGCATGGCCTGCGGCCGTCAAAGGAATCTTTTCCATGGGTCCTTTCAAGACCTCCTGAAATACTCAACGCGCCGGCGGCCCTTTTGGGCACCAGCGGCTGAAACTCAGCTGGAGGGTGGAGGACATGCCTCCTCCTCGCGACGCCATATCCACCCTGCGACCATCTCCGACGAAACCGCCGGCCGCCGCCCAAACGGAGCAGAGAGCAGATATAGCGATGGCGCGCGATGCCGGAGAGCAACCGCGCGCCATGAAAAGCCGTTATGAACGTTCAGGAGAACGGGGCCATAAGCCCCTCACACCCTGACGCTCCCACGGCTCGTCACATTCATGAGCGAGCCGCAAGCGGCATCATGCGTGAAAATAATCCTGCAACGGGCGCACTTCCAAATCTCCGCCCACATAGGCATTGATCCCCTGCGCCGCCGCGACGGCTCCTGACAAAGTGGTGTAATAAGGCACTTTCTGCAAGAGGGCCGCACGACGAAGCGAGCGACTATCCGCAAGAGCCTGCGCCCCCTCGGTGGTGTTGAAGACGAGTTGGACTTCGCCATTCTTGATGGCATCCACAATGTGCGGACGACCTTCCAGAACCTTGTTGATCTTGCTCGCCACCACCCCGTTCTCTTCCAGGAAGCGCTGGGTGCCGGAGGTCGCAATCACCTTGAAGCCCAGCTGTTCCAGCATCTTGATGGAAGGCAGGATACGCACCTTGTCATCATCGCGCAGGGACACGAACACCGTGCCAGACTTCGGCACTTTGGTGCCACCACCGAGCTGGCTCTTGGCGAACGCCACACCAAAATCGGTATCGAGCCCCATGACCTCGCCAGTGGAACGCATCTCCGGCCCAAGCACCGTATCCACACCCGGGAAACGCGCAAAGGGGAAGACCGCTTCCTTGATGGCGATGTGCTTCAGGCGTTCCCACTTCAGGCCGAAGCTCTCCAGCTTCTCGCCCGCCATCACGCGTGCCGCGATCTTGGCGATAGGCTTACCCACCACCTTGGCCACGAAGGGCACCGTGCGCGAGGCGCGCGGGTTCACTTCCAGCACATAGATGTCGTTGCCCTTGATCGCATACTGCACATTCATCAGGCCGACGACGCCCAGCGCCAGAGCCATCGCCGCCGTCTGCTTTTTCAGCTCGGTGATGGTCTCATCGCTCAGCGAATAGGGCGGAAGCGAGCAGGCGCTGTCACCCGAATGGATGCCGGCCTCCTCGATATGCTCCATGATGCCGGCAACGAACACATCCTTGCCGTCGCACAGCGCATCCACGTCCACCTCGATGGCGTCGGAAAGATAGCGATCGAACAACAGCGGGTTCTTGCCGAGAACAGTGTTGATCTGCCCCGTCTTGTCGTTGGGGTAACGCGCCTTCACCTCTTGCGGCACGAGGCCGGGAAGGGTTTCCAGCAGATAATCGCCAAGCTGGCTCTCATCATGCAGGATCTGCATGGCGCGGCCGCCCAGCACATAGGAAGGGCGAACCACCATCGGGAAGCCGAGCTCGGAGGCCACAATCCGCGCCTGCTCCACCGAGTAGGCGATGCCATTGGCGGGCTGGCGGATCTTGAGACGCTCCAGCAGGTTCTTGAACCGGTCACGGTCCTCGGCCAGATCAATCGCATCCGGAGATGTACCGAGGATCGGAATATCCGCATCCTCCAGCGCCTTCGCCAGCTTCAGCGGGGTCTGGCCACCGAACTGTACGATCACGCCCTTCAGCGTGCCGTTGCTGCGCTCCCGCTCCAGAATCTCCAGCACGTCTTCCGCTGTCAGTGGTTCGAAATAGAGCCGGTCGGAAATGTCGTAGTCGGTGGAGACGGTCTCGGGATTGCAATTGACCATGATCGCCTCATAGCCCGCATCCTTGAGGGCAAAGGCTGCATGGCAGCAGCAATAGTCGAACTCGATGCCCTGACCGATCCGGTTCGGGCCACCACCGAGGATCACCACCTTCTCGCGATCGGAAGGATAGGCCTCATCTGCCAGCGCACCGGCGAAGGGCGCCTCATAGGTGGAGTACATATAGGCGGTTGGCGAGGCGAACTCCGCCGCGCAGGTGTCGATTCGCTTGTACACGGGATGCACATCCAGCGCACGACGCGCGCTGCGCACATCCGCCTCGTTCTGCTTGGCAAGCACGGCAAGACGCGCATCCGAGAAGCCCATGCTCTTGAGCTTGCGGAACTGGCCGGCCGTCTGTGGCAGACCAAGGCGGCGCACCTTCTGCTCGGCCTCGATGATCTCGCGAATCTGGGCGAGGAACCACGGGTCAATCTTGCAGGCCGCGTGGATCTGCTCATTGGTCAGACCAAAGCGCATGGCTTGGGCCACATAGAGCAGCCGATCCGGCGTGGGGGTGCCGAGAGCTGCGCGAATGGCGTTCTTGTCGTCGCCCTGCCCCAGCCCCTCGATCTCGATATCATCGAGACCCGTCAGGCCGGTTTCAAGCGAGCGCAGGGCCTTCTGCAGCGACTCCTGGAAGGTGCGGCCAATGGCCATCGCCTCGCCCACAGACTTCATGGCCGTGGTCAGCACCGGGTCAGCACCCGGGAACTTCTCGAAGGCGAAGCGCGGAACCTTCGTCACCACATAATCGATGGTAGGCTCGAAGGAAGCCGGGGTCGCGCCGCCGGTGATGTCATTCTCGATTTCATCCAGCGTGTAGCCCACGGCCAGACGCGCCGCGACCGACGCAATCGGGAAACCCGTCGCCTTGGAGGCCAGCGCCGAGGAGCGCGACACACGCGGGTTCATCTCGATAACGATGAGGCGGCCATCTTCCGGGTTCACGGCGAACTGCACGTTCGAGCCGCCAGTCTCCACGCCGATCTCGCGCAGCACCGCAAGCGATGCATCGCGCATGATCTGGTATTCCTTGTCGGTCAGCGTCAGCGCCGGCGCGACAGTGATGGAGTCGCCGGTATGGACGCCCATCGGGTCGATATTCTCGATGGAGCAGACGATGATGCAGTTATCCGCCTTGTCGCGGACAACCTCCATCTCATACTCCTTCCAGCCCAGCACGCTCTCTTCCACCAGCACCTCATTGGTGGGGGAAGCATCAATGCCACGCTCGATGATCTCGATGAACTCGGCCTTGTTGTAGGCAATGCCGCCGCCAGTGCCGCCCATGGTGAAGCTGGGGCGGATGATGGCGGGCAGGCCCACCTCGTCCAGCGCTTCCAGCGCCTGAGACAGCGTCTTGATATGGCGGGACTTGGGGGTCGAGAGACCAATCTTGGTCATCGCCTCGCGGAAGAGCTGGCGATCCTCGGCCTTGTCGATGGCCTCGGCAGTCGCGCCGATCATCTCGACATCAAACTTCTCGAGCGTGCCCATCTTCTTGAGCGAGAGGGCGCAGTTCAGCGCCGTCTGGCCGCCCATGGTCGGCAGAAGCGCGAAGCCCTTGGAGCGATCGCCACGCTCCTTCTCGATGATGCGGGTGACGATCTCGGCCGTGATCGGCTCGATATAGGTTGCATCCGCCATGTCCGGGTCGGTCATGATGGTCGCGGGGTTCGAGTTCACCAGGACAACCCGGTATCCCTCTTCCTTCAACGCCTTCACGGCCTGAGTGCCGGAATAGTCGAATTCACACGCCTGTCCGATCACGATCGGGCCGGCGCCAATGATGAGGATGGTTTCGAGATCTGTGCGTTTCGGCATCGCTCTTCGGCGCTCTGGCTCTCTCTTGGGCGCTCGGCTCATCGCACTTGGGGCACGATAATCCACCCGCCATCCGCTGCACACGACAGAATCGTGCACGAGGCGCAAAAAAAGGGCCGCGGGTCACGCGCCCCCATGAGGCATTATAGGGTCCGTCCCGGTTGACGGTACGATGCGGAACCTGCTGCATCGCGCTGAATATCCGCGGAACGGCCCACTGTGGCGCTTCCTTAGCCCATAAATTCCACTGACGGAAGCACCTTCGTCCGCTTTCCGCACCCAATCACCTGGCTGATCTCATCCAAGTCCTTATAGCGAAGGGCTATACGCGACATATTTCGTTCATATCACGGCCCGCAAGCCACACATGTCCTGATGAAAACCGATGATGGGCCGGCCTGAATCCCATCCGCACCGCAGAATCCGTCTGCGGTCGATTCGCCTGCCAACATCATATGGCAGGCGAAGAACGCTCACCCCGCCTGAGCAAGAGTGGGCTGTGGTGCCCACCATGCATCCACTTCACACAGGTCCGAGTTCACCACCTGTGCCATGTCGCCGACAAATCCTTCCCAGGCGCCAGAAGCCGCAGGGGAGAGAGAGGTCAGCACGGAGAGTTCCCCCGCCACGGCTGCGTAGAAGGCCGATGTGAACCCACGTCCTTCGGCTTCCTCGCGCCCATATTTGGAGAGGATCACCACCGTATCCGCCCCCGTGCCACCTTCCGCCAACCGGCTGGCAATAGCAGCTTCCACCTGTGCGCATGCACTCGCCAGACCGATAGGGTCCAGGGAACATCCGGCAGCGCCAGACCCCAGATCCTGATGAAGAGAGTGCCTGTCACCGCTCAGCAGATCCACCAGCATCACGGCCTTGTGTTCCGTACCCGGCGGGATGTGCTCGACCGAACCGATCACATGCACACCAGAAGCCCGAAAACGTTCAGCCGCCGCCAACAGCAATGTCTGAATCTCATCCCGGTCCCCACCTTGAACGGCGAGGACAGCCGGCCTGTTTACCTGTTCCATGATGGCAAAGCCTTGTCTCTCGAAATTCCTCATCTGCCGCGAAAGCTATATCCTGCAGAAGATAGCTTCTACAAAAAAGTGCACATCAGCCAGAGGAACCAATGCGGCAGCGCAGCATCACCGGATGATCTTCAGGTCAGGTGCGCGTACGACGCCCACCCTTTCTGAAGCCCTTTGTCTTCGGGTCAGGCCGTGGACCCGGGCGGTAGCCATCCTCCGCAAGCGGCACAACCCGGTCACTGCCTGGCCCCATATCATCCAGCGAGGGCTTGTGGGCGCGGGTAGATGGCGCGGCATAGGCAGCCTGTTCCTCGCCCATGCCTTCGTCATCGTCCGTCTGCGCGGCACGCGCCTTGCGTCCGCCCCGCCCCGTCTCTTTCGGCGGCATATTTGCGGCGCGCCCATATTTACGCGCGCCCTTGAAGCCGCCCGTCTTGTCCTCAACCTCATTCTGCCGGGCCAGAGGATCATCAGCCACGGCCAGTTCGGTTGCCTCCAGCCGCCGGATTTCATCACGCAGCCGCGCTGCGGTTTCGAAATCGAGATCGCCAGCCGCAGTCCGCATGCGCTTTTCAAGATCAACGATGACGGCCTTGAGGTTATGGCCAAAAGCGGCCCCCTCCTCCATCAGGCCCGTATCCACCTGCACATGGTCCCGCTCGTACGGAGAATTGAGAATGTCGCCGATCGACTTCTTCACCGACTCCGGCGTGATGCCATGTTCGGCATTGTAGGCCTCCTGCTTCTGGCGACGACGGGTGGTCTCCGCCATGGCGCGCTCCATCGAACCGGTAATCCGGTCCGCATAGAGAATGACGCGGCCATCCACGTTTCGCGCCGCACGGCCGATGGTCTGGACCAGGGAGGTTTCGGAACGCAGGAAGCCTTCCTTGTCCGCATCCAGAATGGTCACCAGGCCGCACTCTGGAATATCCAGTCCCTCACGCAGCAGGTTGATGCCGATAAGCACATCGAATGCGCCCAGCCGCAGGTCACGGATGATCTCGATGCGCTCGATCGTGTCGATGTCCGAGTGCATGTAGCGCACCCGCACGCCATTCTCGTGCAGATATTCGGTGAGGTCCTCGGCCATACGCTTGGTGAGCACGGTGACAAGCGTGCGATAGCCATTGGCCGCCACCGCGCGCACTTCACCCAACAGATCATCCACCTGCGTGCGCGCCGGGCGCACCTCCACCAGTGGGTCCACCAACCCGGTAGGCCGGATAACCTGTTCCACGAACACGCCGCCGGTCTGGTTCATTTCCCACGGACCGGGGGTGGCGGAGACATGCACCGTCTGCGGACGCATCGCCTCCCATTCCTCGAAGCGCAGCGGGCGGTTGTCCATGCAGCTCGGCAGGCGGAAGCCATATTCGGCCAACGTCGCCTTGCGGCGAAAGTCGCCCTTGTACATCGCGCCGATCTGCGGAACCGTCACATGGCTCTCATCGATGAAAACGAGGGAGTTGTCCGGCACATATTCAAACAGGGTCGGCGGCGGCTCGCCCGGCTTGCGGCCGGTCAGCCAGCGTGAATAATTCTCGATGCCCGCGCAGGCCCCGGTCGCCTCCATCATTTCCAGATCAAAGCGGGTGCGCTGCTCCAGCCGCTGGGCTTCCAGCAGACGACCCATGGCATAAAGCTCCTCCAGCCGCATTTTCAACTCGGCCTTGATGCCGGTAATGGCCTGGATCAGCGTGGGGCGTGGCGTCACATAATGCGAGGCGGCATAGACGCGCACGCTCTTCATATCGCCGCTCTTATGGCCGGTGAGCGGATCGAATTCGGAAATGCTCTCCACCTCGTCGCCGAAGAGAGAGACGCGCCAGGCCCGGTCTTCATAATGCGCCGGGAAAATCTCGATGACATCGCCACGCACCCGGAAGGTGCCACGGCCGAAATCCGCCTGGATGCGCTTGTATTGCAGGGCCACAAGATCAGCCAGAAGCTGGCGCTGGTTCAACCGCTCTCCCACCTTGATATCGAACGTCATGGCCGAATAGGTTTCGACCGAACCGATACCGTAGATGCAGGAAACCGAGGCAACGATGATCACATCGTCCCGTTCCAGCAACGCGCGGGTTGCCGAATGACGCATGCGGTCAATCTGTTCGTTTACCGAGGATTCCTTCTCGATATAGGTATCCGTACGCGCCACATAGGCTTCCGGTTGGTAGTAATCGTAGTATGAAACGAAATACTCCACCGCATTATCCGGAAAGAAGCTCTTGAACTCTCCATAAAGCTGAGCAGCCAGCGTCTTATTTGGCGCGAGAACGATCGCCGGGCGCTGGAGCTTCTCGATCACCTTGGCCATGGTGAAGGTCTTGCCGGAACCCGTTACGCCCAGCAACACCTGATCCCGCTCTCCCGTCTGCGCCTGCGCACACAGTTCAGCAATAGCCGCCGGCTGATCGCCTGCCGGCTCGAAATCGCTTTTCAGGGCGAAACTGACGCCCCCCTCGGATTTATCCGGGCGCGCGGGACGATGAGGAGCCCACACCTGCCCGTCCACCTCCGGACGGCCCTCCTCGATCAGCCGCGACAATGCCGCCACGGTCGCAGACGCACCAGAGGATGCGGTGGCGAGTGTCAGGTCCTTCGGATTCAGTCCGAGGGACTCCATGAGGGCGGGATCCAACACCTGATCGGGCGCAGGTTCAAAATGACGCTGGGAACGTTCACCCAGCTTGCCGGGACGGGATGCTTTGGCCATGGCGACAATATGGGGCTGGCGATGGCACACGAAAAGCCCTCTCCATCACCTTATGGCGATGCCTCACATGGTGGATGTCCCCACACGATGGATATATCCCTGTGGCCAGATCCGGAGCCGAACGTCGTGCGCCCACCAGCACCAGATGGCCTGCGCTTTGACGGGGTGAGTTCAAAACATGTCTGGCCATCCCATGGACCCAATGGAACCTCATAACAGCCCGGCTCAAAGATGATCGGAAAGCGCGCTCATCTCGTGGATCCAGACCTCTCCCGATATTTTCTGAAGTGTCATTCGGGGGGAACCAAATGCCGTCCATATCTTAGAGAATCGCGGCTCCCGCCACCTTGACGACCGGCGCTTGGCCGCGCGACCTTCACCCGCCTCAGTCCAGACGGAGCACGCTGATGACAACGACAGCCGACCTTGTTTCGCAGCCCCTGCCCGCCTTCCGCACCCTCCCCTTCATAGATGGCGCCTTCGTGCCTGCCCTCTCCGGGCGCACCTTCAAGGCCATCAACCCAGCCACCGGCGCGCTTCTTGCCGAAGTCGCCGCCTGTGATGTCGCCGATGTCGACCGGGCCGTCGCATCTGCCCGGCGCGCATTCGAGGATGGCAGATGGGCCGGCCTGCGCCCGATTGAGCGCAAGCGCACGCTCCAGCGTTTCGCCGAATTGATTCGCGCTCATGGGGAGGAACTCGCCTTCACCGAAACGCTCAATATGGGCAAGCCGATCTCGGATTCCCGCCGCATTGATGCGCGCGCGACAGCCGATTGCTTCGCCTTCTATGGCGAGTGCTGTGACAAGATTTATGGTGAAATCGCCCCCACCACCTCGGACAATCTCGCCCTCATTCTGCGCGAGCCTCTGGGCGTGGTGGCCTGCGTGACCCCATGGAACTTTCCGATGATTATGGCGGCCTGGAAGGTCGCGCCCGCGCTGGCCATGGGCAACAGCGTGGTGCTTAAACCAGCAGAGCAGTCTCCCCTCACCGCCCTCCGGCTGGCGGAACTGGCACAGGAAGCCGGCATTCCGGATGGTGTGTTCAATGTGGTGCCCGGCCTTGGCGAAGACGCCGGCCAGGCCCTTGGCCTTCATATGGATGTAGACGCCATCGCCTTCACTGGCTCCACCGAGGTCGGCAAGCTCTTCATGGGTTATTCGGCCCGCAGCAATCTGAAGCGCGTGCATCTGGAATGCGGTGGCAAAACCGCCTTCGTGGTGGCGCATGATGTGCCAGACCTTGACGCCGTAGCCGAAGCTGTGGCTGGCGGCATCTTCTTTAATCAGGGAGAGATGTGCACAGCGGCCTCACGCCTGCTGGTCGATAACCGCATCCGGGCCGATCTTGTGAACCGCATTGCCGGTCTTGCGAAAAAATGGATGCCGGGCAATCCGCTGGATCCGGCCTCCCGCGCCGGGGCGGTGGTGAGCCATGAACACCAGCAGCGCATCCTTGCCGCCATAAAGGCCGGCGAAGCAGATGGTGCGCGCCTGGTTACGGGCGGGGAAGCCGTGCTGAAGGATACTGGCGGTGCCTTTGTCGCGCCCACCATTTTTGATGGCGTCTCCCCCGGCTCCGCCCTCGCGCAAGAGGAAATATTCGGGCCGGTGCTTGCCGTTATTGGCTTTGACGGGCTGGATCAAGCGGTGGAGATCGCCAATGGCACCATTTATGGCCTTGGCGCGGCTGTATGGAGCGGAGATCTGGCGGCTGCGCACAAGGTGGCGCGCCGGTTCAAGGCTGGTGTTGTCTATGTGAACTGCTTCGATGCCGATGACATCACGACGCCCTTCGGCGGCGTGAAACAGTCCGGCTTCGGGCGCGACAAATCCCTGCATGCACTGGAAAAATATTCGGATCTCAAAACGGTCTGGACCAAGCTGTAGCCCCTTCAAAGAGGCGGAAACAACGGTAGGTCGAGGAACGCGTGGATAAGTACGGCCTGGCTTTGGCCTATTGCTGCTCCCATGAAGCCCATCCTCGCATCGTGTACGGCCCGCCCCCTCCAGATACCCAGACCTTCAAATGCGAAAAAGCGCGGGAGCCATGAGGCTGACCGCGCTTTTCAGCAGTGCGTTACGGGACCAGCCAAGGCTGGCCTCCGTGCATCTCACAGACGCGGTGCGGTATCCTCATAGCCGGGGCAACGGGCAGCAAAACGGGTCTGCCAACCGACCAGTTTGGGGTGAGCCGCCCGCCACTTGCCTTCAAAACGGAAATCAAAAAAGCCCAGCGCGCCCGCCAAAGAGACATCCGCTGCATTGATCTGCTGGTCTTCCGGCGGCAAATTGGCTTCCAGATAAGCCATGGTCCGCTCAACCTTGCCGGACTGATGATCCAGCCAGCGCTTCTCGAACTTTTCCTCGGGACGGAAGCGGCCTTCATAGAGAAGCAGGACGCCAGCATCCATCAGCCCATCCGCAAGCGCTTCCAGTTTCAGAACTGCGATCCGTGCCTTGGGGTCGTTCGGAATCAGGCGATCACCACCCACGAGCTGGTCGAGATAGACCATGATGACGCGGGAATCATAGACAGCCTCCCCCTCATCGGTGATGAGAAGCGGAATTTTACCAAGCGGGTTCTGCTGCCGGAGGGAATCACTCGGGTCGAGCGTATCCGCCAGTTCCACTTCAAGCGGCAGGCCAAGAACAGCAGCGGCAAGGCGCACCTTGCGGACGAAAGGCGAGGTGGGTGAAGAACGTAGGAGCATGAATCGACCTGCGGTAGAGTGAGACAGAAGTTTAATGCCTCACACGCCCTTCGCATAGAGCATTCTCCATGGCACAGGAGTGGAACTTCTATCCAACATATTGTGCTATCGTATTTATTCGTGTGAGCAGATCGGCATCCCGCTCAAAACGAACTCGCGCCGTCAGTGTCCCGGTGTCAGCCAGGAGACGCGCACCCGCCCCTTTCCATCTCGCGCCATCAAGGGCGATATGGAGGTCAGAATGGTGCGCATTTCATCGGCAAGCGTGAAGGGTGGATTCACAACGATGAGACCGCTGCCGGAGAGCGTATCGCGGCTGCGCACCTCGGCGAAGTCCATTTCCACACGCAAGGTCTTGGGTAATCCCAAATTTGCGACCTCGCGGCGGAACTGATCCACGGCCTGCAAATCCTTAATCGGATACCACAACATGATAATTCCGGTTGCGAAACGCCGATAGGCTGCCTCCAGCCCCGCAACCAGCCGGTGAAACTCACCCGGCTCTTCAAATGGCGGGTCCACGAGCACCAGACCACGCCGCTCGCGTGGTGGAAGGTGCGCGCCTATTGCCTGATAACCATCCTGTTGCAGCACCTTGGCCCGATAATCGTCGCCCAGCCGCTTTTCAAGTTTGGCCCGTTCTTCAGGATGCAACTCGCAGAACAGAAACCGATCCTGCGGGCGCGACAGCGCAAGCGCCAGAGCCGGAGAACCCGGATACCGCCGGCTGCCATCACTGCGCAGGTCGCGCACCGTATCCAGATAGGGTTGGAGCAGTTCGGCAACGGCTGGCGGCAGATCGGCTGAAAGCAGTGTTTCAATGCCCGTCTCAGCTTCGCCTGTGCGCAGTGCATTCGCCCCGGCCAGATCATAAAGCCCGGCACCGCTATGTGTATCCAGAACCCGGAACGGGGCGTCTTTACGCATGAGATAGGCCAGCACCCGCGCAAGGGTGGCATGCTTCATGACATCAGCCGGGTTTCCGGCATGAAAGGCGTGACGGTAATTCATGCATCCAGACCAGAAAAGCCGCAGGCATAACGTGCGGAAAGAAGCGGGAAGAGAGGGGTCGTACGAGAGTTGCCCGGTATGCCCAAATTGTTTAGCCAGCTGATGCGGGAAACCATTTTTCCCGGACAACACCCGTTTGATGCGCTCTCTTGCTGATGAGCCTAGCGCACCGGAGGCAAGACCATTTTACTCAGGCTACAGCTGCGCCGATCCACATCCGGGCACGCACGAAAGCCCAGGTTCCGCGAGAAGCATATCCGCACTTCGCGCAGCCTGCGCCGATCACAGGTCACGGAGATCATATCTGACCGCAAACCCGGGTTCGAAGCCAGAAAGGCGGTCTCCACCTCGGCCGGAGATGCCATGCGATAATCCCGCAGGCCAACAAACTGGGGCGGAATGACCACCTTGTTACGGGCCGCACGCAGGGTATCAAAATACTGACGCGCATCCAGACCTGTACAGGTGCCGTGCTTCTTCCACTGATGAATCGCAAGGCCCCGGCTGGGGATCACCCCCTCCACAGTACGCAACACATCATTACGCACATAAGGTGGAGGCACCTGACAGCTTTCCGGAAAGCCGCGCTCGTGTTGAGGCCACAAACCATGCACCACAAAGCCATAGGGCCGTTCGCGGCTACACTGGGCTTCTCTCGCCGCACGCGATCCCAACGCTTCGCAATGCGTGGGCGACCAGGAGAGGGCAAGGACGTAAAAATCAAACTGCCCTGGCAGATCCCGAGCCCATGTCGGCGACACCATACCGGTGGCCGCGAATAAAAGTGCGGCCACACACAGCCAGGCACGCCAGAACACGGCGCTCAGCATCCGACCAATTGGCAATGTCACGGGCGCGCCATCTTGCAGTCCGGGGCATCGGCATAGCTGCGATCAAGCCCGACGATGCACCATTCGACACCCCAGGACGCACCGATGAAGCCGCCATCCTCAATGATGGAATAGTAGATGGGGCGCTTCTTCGCATCACTGGTATAGACCGTACCGCTGCAGAAGCGACGCGGCACATAGGACTGTCCCCATGGGCGGAATGCGATTTCCTTGACCGGACCGAACTCCGTAATCGCCAGATCAGACGACCAGAAGCGGCGCTCTGTCTGCGCGAAACGGCTGGCGATCAACCCGAGAGCACGCGGTTCATCACAGGTCGGAATATTTCCGGAGAATTCCTGATTAGGAAGCCAGAAGTTCTTCTGCAGGAGATTGGCGGCTTCCGCATCGGGTGCGCCAAAACTCAAGGCCGCACAGAGAAGGCCCATTGCCAGACCGGCAAAACCGACGCCTCGCTTGCCCTTCGAGATCGTCTGATCCTTCATAGCCCTCTCCATTCCCAGCTCCATCGCCCCACGGACCAGCAACCGGCGGACGATGAAGCGCCGCCTCTTCCGGGTCAAGCACATCAAGGCCACACCCGCGCATAAAAGCATGAAAGGCCACAGGCCGCTGCATCAACGGTTTGGAGTTGGCGGCGCGTCCCCTGCTTCAACGGCATTTGAGGGCTCAAGGATCAGCGTCACACCGGCGATGGAAATGCTCAGTCCGCTATCGGAGGAAATACTCACCGGCTGCAATGTGACCTGACGTGAGGCATCCTGAGAGGCGAGCACATTGGCTGAAAAGCCCGGCCCCACTGCAAACCCCGAGGTGAAGCCGACATAGGTGCCGGCCAGAGCCCCGGGCTCCAGCGATGGTGCGGTTGCCACCACACCCCAGAGCATGCTGCCCTGATCGGATATACCGAAATCGAGGCCAACCCGCTCCATCGTGCCGATATAGTAGTGATTTCGCCCTGCCGTGGAGCGGAACTCGCAACGCACCTTGCGGGATGAGCCGAAACCCATGCCCGTGGCGAATTCACCTCGGCATTCCAGCAGGCCAGAGGAAACCTTCTGCACTTCACCTGGCTTCCCAGTGGGTAGTGCACCTGAATTTCCTGCCCCGGCACCCGGCGTGCGAGAGGGGGCGACATTAATCTGCGGCAAGCTTTGCGGTGCCGGGTCCTGAGCAACGGGAGCACTGGCGGATTGCGCCAATACCGGACCGGCCCAGAAACCCGCCATCGCTGCGAACAGGACGGGGCGGGATACGATCATTATCTCCTCCTGCCCCTATCCTGCACGACTTTCAGGTCATTTCCAAACGCGCGGCTTGGCAATGACAGCCGGCTCAAGCTTCAGCTCGGTGACACCGGCGGCAATCGAAGCGCCAGTGATGCCTTCGACGGACAGTGGCTGGAGAGCAATGCTCTTGTCCGAACCGCCGAGCAGCACGTTCACGCCGCCGCCGACAACGAGAGCTGCATTAGCAGAAACGCCGACATAACGGCCGGCCACTGCGCTGGCGCTGGTGGTGGTGTTCGGCGCGAACACGGCCCAAGCCAGATTGTTGCCCGTGACAACGCCCAGATCCAGACCGAAGCGAGACACGGTGCCGGTGTACTTGCCAAGAACGGTGAAGGGCTCAAGGCGCGAGGTGCGAAGGTCGCAGTTCAGGGTACGCACGGAACCGATGATGAAACCGGCGTTTGGCGTCACTTCGCAAACGAGCACACCTAGCTGAACGCCCGACTGCTGAACGACAGGAGCTGCCGGAGCAGGCTGCGAGGTGCGAAGGTCGGCGGCAGAAGCCGGGGTAGCGGAAACTACGACAACAGCAGCGAGACCAAGAAGACCAGAGAAAATACGCATGATGTCCCCCAAAAATAGGCGATTGGATCAGATAGAAGCACTCAATCCCGTCTGCAATTCTTTCTTAAGGGTAAGCATTACAATTAGGAATCGAGTGATTTTCTTGTGACTCCGCTGGCACAGCGCAGGATTGCGTGTATTCAGCGCAGGGTAAGGCGGGAAACGCCCAGACCGAGATTGACCCCGGTGCGCGCTTCCACAGAAACAGGTTGAAGCGTGATGGCATGACCGCTGCCACCCACCAACGCATTGGCCCCAACTCCCGCCCCAACGGAAGCATCGCCGGATGCACCCAGATAGCTGCCACGCAAACTGGCTGGCTGTACGCTCGCCGTGGCTGCGAACACATTCCAGAGCAGTTTGCCCTTGCCATTGAAGCCGATATCGAGGCCGTAGCGCCGCATTTCCCCGGTATAGCTGGTGGGATGTCCCCGGCCAGTCGGGGTGAATGTGCATGTCATCTCACGCACGGACCCGATGATGAACGCCACATTGGGCGCCACCTCACAGGAAAGGCGCCCCACCTGTACGCCCGAAGGCGTTTCGGCGGATACGGGAAGAGCAGCCATGGCCAGAAGAGCCACTGAAGCAAGGCCAGTCTTGAAAATGGGCCTCATAAAAATGCTCCCCCGGCATTGCGAATTCAGATGCGTCGCAATGTGGCGCAAAACCCGACAGCCGAGGATTCGGCCAACAGTTTTGCAAGCTGGCCTCCAATTTCGCCTCTTTCCGGGCAGCACCCGGAAAAAACGCCGATTTCCTGGGGAAACCGGCGTTTTATTAACTTCAGCTCAAGGAACCGCAGAAACGCTGGATGCGCTGGCACGCATCCTCCAGTTCCTCAGTCGACGTCGCATAGGAAATGCGGAAGGCCGGGCCAAGGCCGAAGGCCGAACCATTCACCACCGCAACACCTTCTGATTCCAGCAACTGAGTCGCGAAGACCTCATCGTCGGTGATCTTCACACCAGAAGGCGTGCTCTTGCCGATGGTACCTGCGCAAGAGGGGAACACATAGAAGGCCCCTTCCGGCTTCGGGCAGGTGAGGCCAGCCGCCTGATTCAGCATGGACACCACCAGGTCACGACGTTCCTTGAATACCGCATTGTTGCTGGCGATGAAGTCCTGCGGACCATTCAGCGCCTCCACGGCCGCCCACTGGGCGATCGAGGACGGGTTCGAGGTGGACTGTGACTGCAACGTGCCGATGGCCTTGATGAGCTCTTCCGGGCCCGCCGCATAACCAATGCGCCAGCCGGTCATGCAATAGGCCTTGGACACGCCGTTCATGGTCAGCGTGCGGTCATAGAGCTTGGGCTCCACCTGCGCCGGGGTGGCGAACTTGAAGTCGTCATAGACGAGGTGCTCATACATGTCGTCGGTGAGGATCCACACATGCGGATACTTCACCAGCACATCAGTGAGCGCCTTCAGTTCATCGTGCGTATAGGCCGCACCCGAGGGGTTGGACGGCGAATTGAAGATGAGCCACTTGGTCTTGGGCGTAATGGCGGCTTCCAGCGCTTCGGGACGCAGCTTGAAGTTATCTTCAATGGTGGTCATCACCGGAACGGGCTTGCCGCCACAGAACTCGACGATATCGGGATAGCTCACCCAATAAGGCGCGGGGATCAGCACCTCATCGCCGGCATCCACCGTCGCGACCAGCGCGTTGAACAGCACCTGCTTGCCGCCGGTGCCGACCGTAATCTGCGAGGGCTTGTAGTCGAGATCGTTATCGCGCTTGAACTTTGCGCAAATGGCCTTCTTCAGCTCGGGGATGCCATCCACAGCCGTATACTTGGTCTCACCGCGACGAATGGCGGCGATGGCGGCTTCCTTGATGTTCTCCGGGGTGTCGAAGTCCGGCTCACCCGCGCTCAGGGCAATGATATCGCGCCCGGCCGCTTTCAGCTCCCGCGCCTTGTTCGAGATGGCGATGGTTGGCGACGGCTTGATGCGCTTCAGCGCGGACGAAATGAGGCTCATGGCCTTGCTCGCTCCAGACGCGCCCCAACCGCTGCGGACATTCCGCCTTATGGCCGGGCGCTGATATGTGACCTGAACAATGCACCGGCCTTCCGGTGCCGGCGGACGATAGTGCAGCCGCAATTCGGGGACAAGACGGAAGTCGAAGGCAAAGTCGCCCTTAAACCGTTCGAAACAAGCGGATGCCACCTCCGGCCTTGCGCTTTCATCTCCGCACGGCCACATGCCTGAAAGATGCGCAGATCAACGCGCCTCGCCATGCAACGGATGTGGAACCGGACGCGATGCTAACCCTTTATTCCTCGCAGTCCTCCGGCAATTCCTACAAGGTGAGATTGCTGCTGGCCAAATTGAACCGCGCTTTCAGTCTGGTGGAGGTGGATATTTTCGCCGGGGAGAATCGCACGCCCGAATTTCTGGCGATGAACCCTGAGGGCCGGGTGCCGCTTCTGGCCGTCGATGGGCGTCACCTCTCCGAATCAAACGCCATCCTGTTCTATCTGGCCCGGGACACGCGTTTCCTGCCCGAAGACCCGCTGGATGTGGCGGAAACCCTGCGCTGGATGTTCTTCGAACAGAACAGCCATGAACCCGGCATAGCAGCTGCCCGCTTCTGGCTGCGGCAGGTGCGCGGTGGACGCGATTTGCGCACCCATGATGTCGATCGCTGGATGGAAGAAGGCTACGCCGCCCTCAAGACCATGGAGCGCCATCTTTCAAAGCATGCCTTCTTTGTCGGCAATGCCGTGACGGTGGCGGATATTGCCCTCTATGCACATACGCACATGGCAGAGGAAGGCGAGTTCTCGCTGGAGGGCCTTCCCGCCGTACGCTCCTGGCTGCGCCGCATGGTCGCCCAGCCTGATCACGTGGACATGGAATGGCGCCCTGAACCGGATTCAGCATAGCGGGGAAAACTCAAGCAACCGTGAGCACATGCCATGCTGTTGCCATGATCTGCCGAAGTACGGCCGCTGACCGGCCACAGTTTGCCGGCACTTTGAAGCTGCAAGATACAAGGTGATTCGCAACACCCGGAAAAGAAAGATATTTTCAGGAGAGAATATCATGCCCATGATCAGCACCTCTTATGGCTCCAGCGCCCCCCTGCGGAACGAATCCCTTCTGCGTGAGACAGAACTTCGTGGTATGGGCCTTGAGGTATGGGCCGAGCGGGACGCCATGCGCTCTGCGGCTGATCCGGATACGCTTGCGCGGGTCGTGCAGGCGCACAAGACGGGCGATGCTGTTGCACAGGCGGTGCTCACATTGGCTCTTGTGTTGGCCATTGGAACGGTGGCGGTGGTGCTCAGCGTGGAACGTGCATCGGCAGCCAGCTTTTTGATGCGCGGCGTTATGGATCATAGCGCAACTCTGGGCGCTATCACGGTTGTTGGCGGCGCAATCCTGCTCGCGACGCGTTCTGCATTGCGCCAGATTCGGGTTCGCACGTACGGCCGCAACCACTGACATCTGTGGCCTGAAATCACCTCAGGCCACAGCACTCTCAGGTAATGCCGGATACTTCCAGCTTATGGCAACGGCCCGGAAACAGGCTGCTCGCCGTCTTCATCCTCTTCTTCCGTTACTGGAATGGCGTAGGAACCGGAAAGCCAGCGGTTCAGATCCACATCCGCGCAGCGCTTCGAACAAAACGGACGATACTCATGAATGCCGGGCTTGCCGCAAATGGGGCAGGCCCGTTCGGCTTTCTGCGCCTTCACGGCTGCAATCGTTTCCTTATTGTCATTCATGAGGCACCTCCTGCCCAGCCCGCGCGGACAGCATAGCCCTGCCCGGCCAGCAAACCCATGGTTTCAAACATGGGCAAGCCGACAACACCGCTATAAGATCCAACCAGATTTTCGATAAAACTGCCGGCTATGCCCTGGATGGCATAGCCTCCGGCCTTCCCGCGCCATTCACCGCATGCCAGATAGGCCCTGTGTTCTTCCTCGGAAAGGCGCTTGAAACGCACCCGGGTTTCAACCAGCCTTGTATGCGCGGCTCCCTTGAGATTCACGACGCAGATGCCGGTATAAACCCGATGGGAACGACCGGAAAGCAGATGCAGGCAAGCTTCCGCCTCATGCTCCGTTTCCGTCTTGGGCAGAACGCGACGTCCCACGGCAACCACTGTATCTGCAGCCAAAACAAGCGCTTCCACATTCTCTTCGCGCGCGCGCGCGGCAACCCGCTCGGCCTTTGCCGCTGCCAGTCGCTGCGCCAGCCGGGGCGGCAGTTCAGCCCGCTCCGGGGTCTCGTCCAGATCAGCCGGCATCAGCAGATCTGGCGTGATACCGACCTGTTGCAGCAAGGCCAACCGCCGCGGAGAGGCTGATGCGAGGATGAGCTTCACCTGCTGGTTCACGAGATTCACCATTCCTGAAAAGACAAAACGCCCGCCGCCCTTTCCGGCCGGCAGGCGCACATGCGGAAAACAGACCTATTTCTTTTCCTCGTCCGGCAACAAGGAGGGCTCTTCCGCCACGCTTTCCTCGATCGCCTCAAGCATCTGGGCACGGCTGGCATGCCGCCCCGCGAGATAGCCGACGATGATAAGCTGGAGGAAGTGATAGATCATGATCGGTGTGATGATGAGCGAAATCTGCGGCATCGCGCTGAACATCACGGTGGCCATGGGCAGCCCGGTGGCCAGAGACTTCTTGGAGCCGCAGAAAGTCACCGCGACCGTATCCGCATGGTCAAACCGCCCGATGCGGCAGACCAGCAGCATCAGCGCATAGACCAGCGCGAACAGCACCACCGAAACCACCGCGATTTCCACCAGCAGGGTCGGGCTCTGCTTGCTCCACAAGCCGGCGGCGACACTGTCACAGAAGGCGTTGTAGACAATGGCGAGAATGACCAGCCGGTCCGCCATCTTCACGATCGCTCGATGGCGCTCGATGAGCCCCAGAATGAGCGGGCGCGCCAGTTGCCCCACCACCAGCGGCAGAATCACGATGATCGTCAGCTTCATGATGACATCGCGGATATCCATGCCCTCACCGGTCGCATTCAGATACCACGCCATCAGCAGCGGAGTGACAAACACACCGATCAGGCTGGAGATGGAGGCATTGAAGATGGCGACGGGCACATTTCCCCGCGCCATGGAAGTCATCGCCACCGATGACGACACGGTGGAGGGCAATGCCGCCAGGAAGAAGAAGCCAATCAGCACGCTTTCCGGGAACATCCGGGACAAAAGCGGCATGGCAAGAACCACGACCAGAGGGAACAGCACGAAGGTGGCCAACTGCACAACAATATGCAGTTCCCAGCGCGCGGCGCTTTCCAGCAATTTCCGGGTAGAGAGTGCGGCGCCATACAAAAAGAAGACGACCGCAATGCCCCAACTGGCCGCCCTGTCGGCGTGCAGCGGCCCGCCGGTCACGCCGGGATCGGGCCAGATAAGAGCAAGAATAACCACCACAGCCAATGCCGTGAGGAATGGATCAATTTTGAAGCGGGGGAACATCGGCTCAAACAGATCGGCTGGGACAGACAACCCATCCATCACACCGCCGGCGGTGATAGCGGGCATTCCGAAAATACACTGCTGATGCGCAGGCACTCCGGTGCATGAAACGTCTGCCGCACACGGCTTCTGTGGCTGTATGGATGCCGTGCGGGTCAGTTCACCAAGGGCACATGCTGGTGGGCAACGCTGGTGAAACCAAATTCAGGGATGAAGGAAAGACCTTCCACACTGGGTGACAGATCTGCCCAAGAACCCCTGATCGGACGGCGACACTTGATCCGGCTTGGCACCGGGCGTCAAGCTTCCGGTTGACCCAATTGTTGAAACCGGCGGGCACATGCTCAAATCACATGCCCACCGGGAATAAGGAAACCGATCCGGCCCCGACACATAAGGAGCCGGATCAATCCGCGATCAGGAGCGTTCCTTCACATAACGGCCGGGCGCATCCTCAATCGGCGTCAGGCGACCGCCGCCCACCTGACGGGCGGGCACATCTTCCGGCGAGAGTGCGCTGAACCAGGTGAACCAGTCCGGCCACCACGAACCGGGATGCTCCTGTGCACCCTCGACCCATGTGTCGAAGTCCGCCCGCTCCGGCCCATCGCTCCAGTACTGGTACTTGTTGCGGGCGGGCGGGTTCACGACGCCGGCAATATGGCCGGACCCCGCGAGCACATAGCGCAGCGGGCCGGACATGAGATTCGCCCCGACATAGACCGACTTGGGCGGTGCGATGTGGTCTTCCCGCGTGGCCAGCGAATAGACCGGGACCTTCACCTTGCTGATGTCGATGCGAATGCCGCCGATCATCGCCTTGCCCTTGGCGATGCTGTTGTTGAGGTAACAACTGCGCAGATAGAAGGAGTGTCCCGCCGCCGGCATCCGTGTGGAATCCGAATTCCAGTACAGCAGATCGAACGGGAACGGAGATTTACCCTTCAGATAATTATTCACCACATAGGGCCAGATCAGGTCGTTCGAGCGGAGCAGATTGAAGGAGCGCGCCATCTTGCTCCCCTCCAGATAGCCCATATCCTTCATCTTGCGCTCGATCGCCGAGATCTGCTCCTCATCGACGAAGACCTTCAGGTCTCCGGCATAGGTGAAATCGATCTGCGTGGTGAGGAAGGTGGTGGAGACGATGCGGTCATCTCCGGTCGCGGCCATATAGCCCAGCGTCACCGACAGCAGGGTGCCGCCGATGCAATAGCCCACCGCATGGACCTGCCGTTCACCAGAGGCAATAGCCACCGCATCCAGCGCCGCCATCACGCCGTCGCGCATGTAGTCATCGAAGCTTTTGTTCGCGAGACGCGCGTCCGGGTTCACCCAGGAAATGACGAAAACCGTGAGCCCCTGCCCCACCAGCCACTTGATGAGAGACTTTTCGGGGGTCAAATCCAGAATGTAGAACTTGTTGATCCACGGCGGAATGATGAGAACCGGGGTCTTCTTCACGGTCGGCGTGGTCGGCTCATACTGAATGAGCTGCATCAGCTCATTCTCGAAAACCACCTTGCCCGGCGTGGTCGCGAGGTTGCGCCCCACCTCAAAAGCGGTGGTATCGGTCTGGCGAATTTTCAGGTCGCCTTTTCCGTCCACCAGATCCTCGGTGAAGTTGCGCATACCCTTCACAAGGTTTTCCCCGGAAGAGTTCAGCGTCTCGCGGATCAATTCCGGGCTGGTCATCACGAAATTGGAGGGCGAAACAGCGTTGGCGACCTGCTTCACCAGAAACCCGGCCTTGTGCTTCACATGCGGATCAAGGCCCTCGGCCTCGTTGACCATGTCCTCGGCCCAGTTCGAGGTCACCAGATAGGCCTGCTTCAGGGCATCGAAAATAGGGCTGGTGGTCCAGCCCTCATCCTTGAAGCGACTGTCCCTTGGGTCCGGCGCGACCACTGGCTCCACGGGCTCCCCGGACATTTTTTTCAGCGTGTTGGACCACACAGACATGTAGCCGGTCATCAGCCTTGTCTGTGCTTCCATGGTCCGCTGGGGGTCGCCCATCCAGTATTCAGCGACATGCCCCACGGTTTTCATGGCGTCGGCGAGATCGTCCGCGATGTCGTCTTTCTTTTCCCCAGCCTCGCGCGGAGCGAGATAGGCGGCCACGGCCTTGCCGCTTTCTTCCACAAGTTGCGCGAGATTATGGGCGAAAGTTTCCACATTCAGGAGATTCTCACCCCCGGATTGGCCGCTGCCTGCGTCCCGCGGAGCGGAACCACCGCTCGCGGCTTCAGCTTGAGGCTGCTTTGCTGATTCTGTCGCTGCCACTTTTTCGTCGACACCAGCGGCGGGCACATCCGTACCGGGCGCGTTCGTGCTTGTCGTTTTACCGTCAATCGCAGGCATTCCCACCCCCTCACACGCATCGCGATTCCACAAATACGGGTTCGCCTTGTTCCATGCGTCCCGTTTTGCGCATATTAACGGGCGAACCGATCCGGAGCGAGCCTCGAACAAATACGCAGGTGCGCTCCTCTTGCAGGGATAAGCGATTGTTCATGTCCAGCATGCGACCTGACACGGCCCGCCCTTCTGGCGCCACCGACCGCAGTGCCGCCAAGCCGCGCTCCATGATGCGCGTCATGGCTCGTCTTGCGCCCGCCAACCTTCCTGCCCGCACTGCCGCCGCGCTTCTGGCAATGTCTGCTCTCGTCGCGTGCTCCCAGCAAGACACCCTTTCCCTGCCGCTGCCCCCGCACCCCAACGTGCCGGCCGTCGACCATGACAACTACCCGACCATCGGCACAGCCGATGATACGGGCAGGAAGATTCTGGACCCGAAGCAGCGGGCGGCGCTTGAGAAGGATATTGCGCGCACGGGCGTCGAGAATGGCCGATCCATCGAGAGCCGGCTTGAGGCCGAATCCGAATTCAATACCGGTACAAACTGAGGCGAGCCGCATGGCCCGCACAGTTCTTTCACATTGAGTACTTTTCCATTCGCCGTTCAGTGTTAAAAAGACCGACTGCCGCGCCGGAGAACAAGATGCGCGGCTCTGGAGCCAAGAGATGACCACCGATTTCCACCGCATTCGCCGGCTGCCGCCCTACGTGTTCGAACAGGTGAACCGTGTGAAGGCAGCAGCGCGCAATGCCGGGGTGGATATCATCGACCTCGGCATGGGCAACCCGGACCTTCAGGCTCCGGAGCATGTGATCGAGAAGTTGAAGGAAACCGTCGGCAAGCCGCGGACTGACCGCTATTCCGCATCCAAGGGCATTCCCGGCCTGCGCCGGGCTCAAGCGGCATATTATGAGCGCCGCTTCGGCGTGAAGCTGAACCCGGATACGCAGATCGTCGCCACCCTCGGCTCGAAGGAAGGCTTCGCCAATATGGCGCAGGCCATCACCGCGCCGGGCGATGTGATTCTCGCGCCCGACCCCTCCTATCCCATTCATGCCTTCGGGTTCCTGATGGCTGGCGGCGTCATCCGCTCCGTGCCGGCAGAGCCGGGACCGGAATTCTTCCACGCCATGGAACGGGCGGTGAAGCACTCCATCCCCAAGCCGCTGGCGGTCGTGACCTGCTTCCCGTCCAACCCCACGGCTTTCGTGGCGGACCTTGATTTCTACAAGGACGTGATCGCCTTCGCGAAGAAGCATGAGTTGATCGTGCTCTCCGATCTCGCCTATGCGGAACTGTATTTCGACGATACCCCGCCGCCCTCCATGCTTGAGGTGCCGGGCGCAATGGATGTGACGGTGGAATTCACCTCCATGTCCAAGACCTACTCCATGGCGGGCTGGCGCATGGGCTTCGCGGTGGGCAATGAGCGCCTCATCGCGGCTCTTGCACGTGTAAAGTCCTATCTGGATTATGGTGCGTTCACCCCCATCCAGGTGGCTGCCACGGCTGCGCTAAACGGCCCGCAGGATTGCGTTGTGGAAATGCGCGAGACCTACAAGAAGCGCCGCGATGCGATGGTGGACAGCTTCGGCCGCGCAGGCTGGGAGATTCCCGTGCCAAAGGCCTCGATGTTTGCCTGGGCACCGATTCCCGCGCCCTTCCGCGAAATGGGCTCGGTGGAATTCGCCAAGCTTCTCATCGAGCGGGCAGAGGTGGCGGTTGCCCCCGGCGTCGGTTTCGGTGAGCAGGGCGAAGGCTTCGTGCGGATCGCGGTTGTGGAGAATGAGCAGCGCATCCGGCAGGCCGCGCGCAACATGCGCCGCTTCTTCGAACAGGCCGCGCCCTCCATGCACAATGTGCTGTCCAACAACGCACCCATCTGAAAAGACATCCATCGGGATGCCTGCCCGCCTAACGGGCAGGCGCACCTTTTCTAATGAGCGGATGTGCTGGCGCATGTCCGTCTCTGATCCGAGACAAAAGAACCGGTTCGTTCCATGAGTGATCTGAAAGTGGGCCTCGCCGGCCTCGGCACTGTCGGGGCTTCGCTCATCCGCATGCTTGAGCGTCGTGAGGACGAACTGGCAGCCCGCACCGGCCGCAGGGTGAAGGTGGTGGCCGTTGCCGCTCGCGACCGGAACCGCGATCGCGGCGTCGATCTCTCTGGAATGCGCTGGTACGAAGACCCAATCGCCCTTGCCCGCGACCCGGACATTGACGTGTTCGTGGAACTGATGGGCGGTGATGGAGATCCTGCAAAGGCTTCAGTCAGCGCTGCCCTTGATGCCGGCCGCCCTGTCGTTACAGCCAACAAGGCGCTGCTGGCGAAATGGGGCATGGATCTGGCCCGCCGCGCCGAAGCCTCCGGGGCAGGCCTTTTCTTTGAAGCGGCGGTTGCCGGTGGCATCCCCATCGTCAAGACCCTGCGGGAAGCGCTGGTCGGCAACAAGCTCACGCGCGTGTCCGGTATTCTCAACGGCACCTGCAACTATATCCTCACCCGCATGGCGGATGAGAAGCTCTCGTTCGATGACTGTCTCGCCGCCGCCCAGCGCCTGGGTTATGCGGAAGCTGATCCGAGCTTCGACATTGACGGGTTCGACACCGCGCACAAACTTGCCATCCTCACCTCCCTCGCTTTCGGCACGCGGGTGGACGCTGATTCCATCTATGTGGAAGGCATCCGCCAGCTGAGGCTGGAGGATCTGGAAGCGGCAAATGATCTTGGTTACAAGGTCAAGCTGCTGGGTGTGGCGCTGCGTACGGAAACCGGGATCGAGCAACGCGTGCACCCCACCATGGTGCCCAAGCACTGGCCTATCGCGCAGGTTTCCGATGTCACCAACGCTGTCGCGGTGGATGGTGATGCGGTGTCCCTCACGCTTGTGGGCCCTGGTGCAGGCGGCGATGCCACCGCATCCGCCGTTTTCTCCGATCTGGCGGATCTGGCCCGTGGCAGCCGGGGCTATGCGTTCGGCCTGTCGGTGGATGAACTGGCCCAGTTGGAACGCGCTCCCATGCGCCACCATGAGGGCGGCTATTACATCCGCCTCTCTGTGGTGAACAAGCCGGGCACGGCGGCCACCATCGCGCGGCGCATGGCGGATGAGGGCATCTCGCTCGAATCCATCATGCAGCATCGCCCAACGGATGATGTGAGCAACCGCGCCCAGCCAACCGCACGCGTTATTCTCATCACCTATGCCACCACCGAGCAAGCCGTGCGCAAGGCAATCTCCGCCATCGAGGCCGATGGCGTGATCGCATCGCTGCCACAGGTGATCCGCATCGAGAAGGATTGACGGCATGAGCGCTGACCGGACCCCCCAGTCCCTGGACCGCCGTTTCGCCCTTGAACTGGCGCAGATTACCGAGCGGAGCGCCGTTGCTGCTGCCCGTCTGCGCGGACGTGGGGATGAGCAGGCCGCAGACCAGGCGGCCTCCAGCACCTGCCATCGCGAGCTCGCACGCGCCTCTCTGTCCGGTGTCATCGTCATTGGCGAAGGCGCGCAGGGAGAAGTCGAGCATCTCTATGTGGGTGAGGAAATCGGCCTCGGCGGTACCGAAGTGGATATCGCCGTCGACCCTCTGGAAGGCACCACCCTGTGCGCCAAGAACATGGAAGGCTCCATTTCTCTGGTGGCGCTGGCGGAACGGGGTTCGCTCCTGAAGGTGCCGCAGGTTTATATGGAAAAGCTGGCCATCGGGCCGGGCTATCCAGAAGGGATTGTCTCCCTCACACGCGCGCCGGAAGAGAATGTGCAGGCGCTGGCCGAGGCCAAGGGCGTACCGACGACTGAAATCACCGTTTTGATTCTCGATCGTCCCCGTCATGCACCGCTGGTTGATGCTGTGCGGCGCACGGGTGCGGCGATCAAGCTCATCTCCGACGGGGACGTGGCAGGGGTGATTCAAACCGCCAACCCGCAGGAAAGCGGCATCGATATTTATCTGGGCCTTGGCGGCGCTGCCGAAGGCGTGCTGGCTGCTGCGGCCCTGCGCTGCATTGGCGGCCAGATGCAGGGCCGACTGGTGCTGGACAGCGAGGACAAGCGCAAGCTGGCGCGCGCTCTTGGCATCACGGACGCCTCGCGCATCTATAAGCTGGAAGATATGGTGCGGGCGGACTGCATTGTCGCGGCCACGGGTGTGACCGATGGTGCCCTGCTGAAGGGTGTGCGCTTCGAACGGGACATGATTCGGACAGATACAATCGTGTTGCGCGCCGCAACAGGCACGGTGCGTCGGATTTCGACCGAGCATCGCGATTTCCGCAAGTTCCACTTCAACGACTGAGCATCTGTTCGAAAAATCTGCTGCTTGCCGCCTTCTTAAAGGGCGAGCCGCATAGAGCATGTAAGAGCCGTCAAGAATGCGTGCCATTCTGGATCGACTTATCCAGGATCGCAGAATGTTGCCCGTTATAAGTGGTGATAACCTCGGGCGGGTAGAACATCCGCCTGAAAGATCAATGCGATACCTCACCATTGAGTAGATCGGTCCGGGCAAGAGCCGAACAGACTCTCTCCCGGTGAAAGCGTGCCCGCCATGACTTCTGACTTGGCCTCCCGCACACCACCGCCCAACACCATCAGCTCGACCAAACATACAGATTGCCCAAGAGCGCGATTCCCCTTGCACCTCAGACTGGTCAGGGCATGCTGAACTCTCATGCAGGTTTGGCTGAAACGCCCCACATGAAGCATGCATTGCGCCTAACCCAGCTTGGCTCCTGAGATAAAGACGCCTTCAGAGGCGCAGAATGGACCGTGCAGCCCAGCCGTCTGTGTCCCATTTGGAGCAAAGCCCACATGGACCATCTCATCTTCCGTCTTGCCGTCGCTCTCGCCATTGGTCTGCTCATCGGCCTTGAGCGCGGCTGGCGCGAGCGGGATGAAGAGGCGGGGAGCCGCACGGCCGGCATACGCACATATGCACTTTGCGGGCTTTTGGGCGGCATATCAGCGGAACTGACACGAGAACTGGCAAGCCCTGTTCCGCTGGTGGTCGCATGGGCCATCTATGCCGCCATATTCTCCCTGTTCAAATACCGGGAAATGGTGCGGGATAATGACTATTCCCTTACGGGTGTCATCGCGGCACTTCTCGTGTTCGGGCTCGGAGCGCTGGCCGTTCTGGGCGAAACATCTGTTGCCGGTGCCGCAGCCATCGCCGCCGCGAGCCTGCTGGCAGCGCGCGACAAGCTTCATGGACTTGTAAAACAGATGACATGGCCGGAACTGCGTTCCGCACTGCTGCTTTTGGGCATGACAGTCATCGTGCTGCCTCTTCTGCCCAACCATCCCATCGACCCATATGGCAGCATCAATCCGCAGCAGATCTGGCTGTTCATGGTCCTCACGGCCAGCATTTCATTTGCTGGCTATGTTGCAGTCAAGGTTGCTGGACCGGACAAGGGCATCCTGTTCAGCGCACTGGGTGGGGCGCTGGTGTCCTCCACCGCAGTTACCATTGCCTTTGCGCGTCGGTCAGCGGCGGGAGAAGCCGCTGGTTTGCTCGCCGGCGGTGCAGCGCTGGCGGCGATGGTGTCTCTGCTCCGCGTGCTGGTCATCTGCGCCATTGTTGCGCCCAGTCTTGTGGTCAACTTGGTTCCGCCAGCCCTTGCCGCTGCTGCGGTATTCGGCATTGGAGGCATTGTGCTGATGCGGCGCGGCACACAGGTGACCTGCGAGGACTGCGTGGGAAACCCGTTTGATATTGGCCCCCTTCTGGCCTTCGCCGCCATGTTTGGCGCGGTTTCGGCATTCAGCGGCTTTCTCCTCCACACGGTGGGCCCACAGAGCCTTTATGCGGTGAGCGCCGTTGCCGGAATCGTGGATGTGGATGTGCCGGCCCTGAATGCTGCCCGCCTTGCCGGCACCAGCATTTCACTTGAAAGCGCGGCGCAGTGCATTCTCATTGCCATGGGCATGAACGCGCTGGGGCGCGTGGGGTTTGCAGCCGCAGCCGGAACCGGAGCCTTCTCCATGCGGCTTGCACTCACCACCAGCGGGGCGATTCTTGCCGCATTTGCGCTGGTGGTTCTCGTGCATGGGCTCTGACCCCCTCGACGCAGGTGGTTCATGGCGGCTACATATGCCGCCGTGATTACACCGTCCGCAAAACGCTCCTTTCTGAATGTCACCCGATCCGTCACCGGCCGCAGCTGGCAGGAACGGCTCGACGTGCGCGGCGCGCAAACCAGCATCGCCATGGTGCAGCGCTATGGTATCAGCGAACTGCTGGCCCGCGTCCTCGCTGCGCGGGACATCTCGCTGGAGGATGTAGAGCGCTATCTCGATCCCACCATCCGCGAGCTGCTACCAGACCCAGATACGCTGACAGACATGGGGCCGGCCGTAGAGCGCCTCGCCATGGCGATCGAGAAGCAGGAACTGGTCGCGGTCTTCGGGGATTATGATGTGGACGGTGCCTGCTCCACCGCTCTTATGGTGGAGATGCTGCGCGCCTGCGGGCTTGATCCCCTGTTTCATATCCCGGATCGGATTTTCGAGGGCTATGGCCCGAACGTCCCGGCTATCGAACAACTCGCGGCGCGGGGCGTGCGCCTGCTGGTGACCGTGGATTGCGGCACCACCTCCACCGAGCCGCTGGCGGCGGCCCGCCGGTTAGGCATGGATGTGGTGGTGATAGATCACCATCAGGCCAATGAAGTGCTGCCTGAGGCCACCGCCATCGTGAACCCGAACCGCGAAGATGACCTTTCCGGTCTCGGTCATCTGTGTGCGGCCGGCATCACGTTCATCACTCTGGTGGGCTTGCAACGCGAACTGCGCCGGCGCGGTTTCTTCAACACATCCCGGCCCGCGCCAGACCTTTTGGCCGCACTGGATCTGGTCGCTCTGGCCACGGTGGCCGATGTGGTGCCATTGCGGGGGCTCAACCGCGCTTTCGTCATCAAGGGCCTTATCACCCTGCGCCAGAGACGTCGGCTGGGCCTGACAGCGCTGATGGATGTGGCCCGGCTGGATGGCCCGCCTCGCCCCTTCCATCTCGGCTTTCTCATCGGCCCGCGCATCAATGCTGGCGGGCGCATTGGCGATGCCACGCTGGGCACGCGCCTGCTCCTCACGCAGGATCCGGTTGAAGCACAGGTGATCGCCACTGAACTCGACCGCCTCAATACCGAGCGGCAGGACGTGGAGCGCAACATCGTCGCCGCAGCCGAGATGGAGGCAGAGGCCGCGCTCGGGCTGGGTGAGGAAGCAGCTGTGGTGGTGGTGAGCGGCACAGGCTGGCACCCCGGCGTGGTTGGGCTGGTGGCATCTCGCCTGAAGGAGCGCTTCCAGCGGCCAGCCTTCGCCATTGCCTTCACCGGCGATACCGGCACCGGTTCCGGCCGTTCCATTCCGGGTGTCGATCTGGGGCGTGCGGTGCGTGAGGCCGTGGAAAGCGGATTGCTGGTCAAGGGCGGCGGGCATGCCATGGCTGCCGGGCTGACAGTTGAACGGACCCGGCTTGGAGATTTGCGCGCACATCTGGAAAATCTGCTGGCGGGGGATGTCGACAAGGCGCGAGCGGAAGGTGCCCTGACGATTGATGGTGCCCTGACCGCGACTGGCGCAACGCCCGCTCTGGTCGAGAACATCTCCCGCGCCGGACCCTTTGGCGCTGGCAATCCGGAGCCCCTCTTCGCCTTTCCAAACCATCGCATCACATATGTCGAAGCATTCGGAGCGGGTCATGTGCGGGCGCGCATCACATCAGCGGATGGCAACAGCCTTAAGGCCATCGCCTTCCGGGTGGCGCAGGAGCCGCTGGGCCAGGCCCTGCTGGCCGCCAGAAACCGGCCGATGCATGTGGTCGGCGCGCTGGAACTGGAAAGCTGGCGCGGTGAAACCCGTGTCGCCCTGCGTCTGAAGGACCTTGCGGAGGCGGGATAAGATGCGGCATGCGGCTTGAAACCGGCACCATCCGGTCTTCACCTGCAATCTGTCTTCCACACGCTGCAACCGCGTGCCCTCGCCGCTTGAAAAGGTTATAAGCCACCGGTGATATGCGCCATGCGGCTTCCATCGTGGTTGTCACAGGCACATCAAGGCATTTCAGGCACCGGGAGGAACGATCATCGTTCCAAGCGGGAACCGATTCCATCCCAATGAGGGGCAGCGTATGTTTTCTTCGCTCATCGCTCAGATCAGCCAGAAGTTCGGCCTCAACGCCTTGCAGGCGGAAACCGTGGTTCGTGCGGTCCTCGGCTTTCTCGACAAGGCCCCGCTGGGGCTGGCCAATGTAGCCGAGCAGGTGAAGGCGGCTGGCCTTTCCGGTTCTGTGGACAGCTGGGCCGCCGCATCTACCCCCGCACTGGATGCGAACGCCGCAGAGAAGATGTTCGGCTCTATCGCCGTGGCGTCGCTCTCGCAGGCGCTTCAGGGCACACCGCAGCGCGCAGCAGTACTGCTGGGCTTCGTTCTTCCCAAGGTGCTGGGCTTGCTGTCGGATCATGGCCTTCTGCCCACCTCGCTCCCGGATACCGCACGCGCCTTCCTGAAAGATGGGACCCTGCCCGCCGGCCTGCCGGTTGACCATCTGGTGAAGTCCCGGCTGGCAGACTGGGCCCTGCGTGGTGTCATTCTGGCCGCCGGCCTTGGGGTTCTTCTGTGGCTGACCCCGTGGAACCCGCTGGAACGCAATCCGGATGCCGGCAAACTGGAAACCACGCAGCCCGCGCACCCAGCCCCTGCTCCCACCAAAGGGCATGATGCGCATGGCGCACAGCCCGCAGCACCTCAGGCCCCGCATCAGGCTGCACCGCCCGCCCAGCCAGCGACCGCTCCCGCCACGCATGCCCCACAGCCTGCGACAGAAGCCGTTGCGGTACTCAACACCCCCGCGCGCCTGACCCTGAAGGAGAATGACGGCGTTCTCATCTATGAAGGCGTGGTCGCGGATGAGGAAAGCCGCAAGGCCCTTCTGGCTGCTCTCGTCTCCGTCTATGGCGCAGACCGCATTCAGGGTGACGTAAAGATCGCCCCGAATACCACCCCGGCACCGTGGCTGGCCCAGCTGGGTGGTCAGCTCACGGCCCTCAAGTTCCCCGGTCTTGATGCGCAGTTTGAAGGCAACCACCTGAAGGTGAACAGCCTGCCCGCCGGCACGGACCGCGAAGCCCTGCTCGGCGCGCTGCGCCAGTCCTCGCCTACGGGTTCCGTCACCCTTCCTGCTGCGGCTCAACCGGTGGCAGACCGCCCGGCCCGCCTCTCCTTGCGTGAGTTGGGCAACAAGATCATCTATGGCGGCGCAGTGCCGGATGCAGCCATGGCTGATTCCATCAAGCAGAGCCTCGCCAGCGCTTTCGGCGCGGACAACATCTCTGGTGACCTGACCGTGGACCCCCGCTATCAGGCTCCGGGTTGGCTGGCCAAGCTGGGTGAGTTCCTTGGTCTTGTAAAAAGTCCGGGCCTGAATGTGGTTCTGGATGGGCAGGATGTCGATATCCGCGCCATCTCTCCCACCGTGGACCGCGCCTCATTGCTGGAGCGCCTGAAGGCCCTCTTCGGCTCCAGTGCAGCCGTAAGCCTGCCGGATATTTCCACCCCGCGCTTGTCTGCGGAGGGTGCCCTCAACAATCTGAATGCTCTTCAGTCCGGTTATCGCGGGCGTGATGTGGCCAATACGCTGAACCAGGTTGCGATCGAGTTTGAAACCGCCAGCGCAACAGTGCCGGACAGCGGCCGTCAGGTGATCGAGAAAGCTGCGGCGCTCATCAAGGCCCTGCCCAACGGTGCTCAGATCGCGATTGAAGGCTACACCGACAATGTCGGCGCTGCTGACATGAATCTCGACCTCTCCCAGCGTCGGGCCGATGCGGTGAAGACCATCATGATCGAGGCCGGCATTCCGGCGGCTGACATCACTGCCACCGGCTATGGCGATGCCAACCCGGTGGATACCAACGAGACACCGGAAGGCCGCGCACATAACCGCCGCATCAGCTACGAAGTGCGTGTGCGCTGAGCATTTTCGAGCGAATTGGGTACCGGTGCGCGCGAAGAAAACGTGACCATTCAAAAGCTGGAGCACGTCTCCGTTTCAAAGGAACGAAGACGTGCTCTGAGCCTATCCAAGCCCCTCCAGACGGCATCTGTTCGCCCCGGAGGGACTGAAGAATAAAAAAGGGGCACCCTCTCGGACGCCCCTTTTTTATTCGATTGAACTTTTGTCACAGCTAAAACAAAAAGCTTGTTCACGCAATCAGTAAGCCATGAGCATCCAAAGGCGCGCATGCGCTCACGGCATCAGGGCAACCTGCTGGAGGCCGGCCGTTTCCGGGAAGCCCAGCACCAGATTCATGTTCTGCACCGCCTGACCGGATGCACCCTTCACCAGATTGTCGATGGTGGAGAACACCAAAGCCCGGCCGGGCACACGGTCAGCCGCCACACCCAGGAACACCATGTTGGACCCGCGCACATGGCGCGACTGGGGCACCTGCCCAAAAGGCAGCACATGCACGAAAGGCTCGTTCTTGTAGAAGCCTGCGAGAATGGCGTGCAGATCCTCGGCCTTCACACCCGTGGTGCGCACATAGATGCTGGCATAGATGCCGCGGTTCATCGGCACCAGATGCGGTACGAACATAGGCGTGACAAGCCGGCCCGCAGCCTTGGAATATTCCTGATCCAGTTCGCCCATATGGCGATGCGCGCCAACGGAATAGGCGTGGATGCCTTCCGAAACCTCGGAAAACAGCATCGCCTCCTTCGCGGCGCGCCCTGCACCGGACATGCCGGTCTTGGAATCGATCACGATGGATTCCGGATCAATCGCCCCCGCCTCAAGCAGCGGCACCACAGGCAGAATGGCCGTTGTGGTGTGGCACCCGGGGTTGGCCACCAGCCGTGCCTTGCGGATATCCTCACGGTAGATTTCCACCAGCCCGAAAACGGCCTCCTGCTGGATCTCCAGCGCCGCATGAGGGTGGCCATACCACTGCTCATAAGCGCCTGGATCCTTCAGCCGGAAGTCCGCCGAAAGGTCTACCACCTTCACATGCTTGTTCGTTTCAAGCAGGTTCTTGATGACTGTCTGCGTGGTGCCATGCGGCAAGGCGCAGAACACCAGATCAATACCGCTGAAATCCACGGCATCGATGGTGACAAGACGCGGCAGGTCATAGGGCGAGAACTGAGGGAAAACCTCGGCCATGGTCTGGCCAGCCTTCCGGTCTGCGGTCAGGGCCGCGATCTCGACCTGCGGATGGCGCAGCAGCAGGCGCACCAGTTCCGCGCCGGTATAACCCGAAGCGCCAAGAACCGCGATTTTCGCCTTTGCGTCCGCCATCGTCTTCTCTCCATCTTCCGCTACACGCGGGGCCACGCTTTATGGGATACGGTCTCTACACCCATACTGTGGCGGGCGAAAGTCGCATCAAATCCATGGCGGATGGAAGGAAACTGGGCCCATGACATTCACTCTCCGCGCAGCAAAAGTGGAAGATGTCGCGGCCATGTTTCACATCCGAACCCGTGTTCGGGAGAATCTGCTCTCAATGGCTGAACTCTCGGCCTTGGGCGTCACCCCGGAAAGCGTAACGCAGATGCTGGAAGGCGAGACCTGTGCATGGGTGGCGCTGAAGCATGATTGCATTGCCGGCTTTTCACTGATTGATATGGAAGATGCCTGCCTTTTCGCGGTTTTTGTAGCACCAGAGCATGAAGGCTCAGGCATTGGCCGGGCGCTGGTGGCGAAGGCTGAAGAAGCCCTGCTTACCCGCCATGCGCAGATCTGGTTGGAAACCAGCAGGGGAAGCCGGGCCGATGGCTTCTATCGCCAACTGGGCTGGATAGAGGTCGGAGATGCGGGCCCCGGCGATGTGCATCTGGAAAAACGGGCTTAAAATCGCAGTGGGAAATGTTTCTATTTTGTTCTATTTTAACTCCGTTCGCCATCCCTTCCATGGCAGAGTATCCAAACCTGTGGCGCGATTCTCCGTCTGGCTGTCGAGCTATGTTAAACATTGCGGGGCAGGCCTTTCATTCGTTTACAAGGGCCTTGCGCACCTGCCAGCAAAAGCGTTTCTGTTTCCCGTTCGCCCCCATTCCGGCTTTTGAGGTCCATGTCCCAGTCCGACGATCTTTTCGCCGCCCCTTCCCCTGCCCCAAAGCCCAAGGCGAAGAGCAAGGCTCCCCTCATCCCCCCCGTCATGGCTTCCGATTATACGGCAGCACATATCGAGGTGCTGGAAGGGCTGGAGCCGGTGCGGCGTCGGCCAGGCATGTATATTGGCGGCACGGACTCAAAGGCCCTGCACCATCTCTTCGCCGAGGTGGTGGACAATGCCATGGACGAGGCCGTGGCCGGTCATGCCACCTTTATTGAAGTGACACTCAGCGCAGATGGCTTCCTGACTGTCTCCGATAATGGGCGTGGCATTCCGGTTGAAGAGCACCCGAAATTTCCCGGCAAATCCGCGCTGGAGGTCATCATGACCACCCTGCATGCGGGCGGAAAGTTCGACAGCCAAGTTTATGAAACGTCCGGCGGCCTGCATGGCGTTGGCATTTCGGTGGTGAACGCGCTCTCTGACATGCTGGAAGTCGAGATCGCCAGAAACCAGATCCTGTACCGCCAGTGCTTCTCACGCGGCCTGCCTCTTGGCCCGCTGGAGGAAGTGGGTCGCATCACCAACCGGCGCGGCACCCGCGTGCGCTTTCATCCAGATGCCGAGATTTTCGGGCCGGATGCCCATTTCGAGCCCGCCCGCGTATTCCGCATGGCCCGTTCAAAGGCCTATCTGTTTGGCGGAGTTGAGGTACGCTGGTCCTGTGATGCGGCGCTGCTCAAAGGGGCGGAGGGCATCCCTGAGAAAACGGTGTTCCGCTTCCCCAATGGCCTGCGGGATTATCTTTCCATCGAGATCGAGGGCCACACTTTGGTCCATCCGGATATTTTCTCCGGGCGCATCCAGAAAAAGGGCGGTCATGGCTCGGCCGAATGGGCCGTTTCTTGGCTGGCGGATGGGGATGGCAGCATCTCATCCTACTGCAACACCATTCCCACCCCCGATGGCGGAACCCACGAAAACGGCCTGCGCGCCGTTCTGCTGAAGGGCCTGCGCGACCATGCCGAGCGCTCTGGCGCAGGCAAACGGGGTGCGCTCATTACGGGTGATGACGTGATGGCCGGGTGTGCGGCCATGCTCTCCGTCTTTGTCCGCGAACCTGAGTTTCAAGGCCAGACCAAGGATCGCCTGGCAACGACCGAGGCCGCGCGCATCGTTGAAAGCACGCTGCGCGATCCGTTCGACCACTGGCTGGCGGCGAACCCGACGCAGGCCACGCGCCTGCTCGACCATGTTATAGACCGGGCTGAAGAGCGCCTGCGGCGCAAGCAGGAAAAAGAGGTCGCCCGCAAAACTGCCGTGCGCAAGCTGCGACTGCCCGGCAAGCTGGCGGATTGCTCCAATACCGATGCCGCAGGTTCGGAACTCTTCATCGTGGAGGGCGACTCGGCGGGCGGGTCTGCTAAGCAGGCGCGCGATCGCAAAACGCAGGCTATCCTGCCTTTGCGCGGCAAGATTCTCAATGTCGCCAGCGCCGGACGGGACAAACTGACCCAGAACCAGCAGCTAACAGATCTGGGGCAAGCACTGGGCTGCGGTACGCTCGGCCATTATCGCGATACCGATCTGCGCTACGAGAAGGTCATCATCATGACCGATGCGGATGTGGACGGCGCCCATATCGCATCGCTTCTCGTGACCTTCTTCTTCCGCCAGATGCCGAAGCTGATCGAGGGTGGCCACCTGTTCCTTGCGGTACCTCCGCTTTATCGCATCACGCAGGGGGCCAAGACGCTCTATGCCCGCGACGATGCCCACAAGGACCAGTTGCTCAAGAAGGAATTCAACGGCAAGGCCAAGATCGACATTGGGCGCTTCAAGGGCCTTGGCGAGATGATGCCGGCCCAGTTGAAAGAAACCACCATGAGCCCGCTCACCCGCACGCTGCAACTTGTGTCCATAGCGGACGCGGAAGAAGCGGCGACGGCGGATCTGGTGGAACGTCTGATGGGCAACAAGCCGGAAGCCCGCTTCAACTTCATCACCGAGCATGCGGCGTTTGCGGGTGAGGAACTGCTGGATATCTGACACGCAGGTTCTGCCATGTGTGTCTGGAATTCCAGCCCGTTCCTGGCAGAAAGGCCGCGCTATTGCCTCCCCTCCATGATTGCTTCTCCCCCATGGGGGATCACACCATTTACTGTTCGAGGGTCGGCTTCCTCATGAGCTTGCACCATCACGGGTGGAACTGGGCGGCAGAAAGCGATGTGCAGCGTCATTCATGCTGGATAGGAGCCCGGTTTCAGCTGATAAATAAGGTGAAACCGCCCCTCAGCAAGGAAGCCGAGCAGGGGAAGCAAATCTCCACAAGATGGGAGAGGTGATGGGCATCACCCATCGATAGCTGTGGCCGCAGAATGGCCGCTCTGGATGATTGTGACTGCACCCCAATATGGCCTCTCCTCTCCCCCCTGAAGCGGCCAAATGCCATGTCTGGACGGCTGCAACCACATTGATCGCCCCCTCACTTCCCCGCTTTTCATCCAGCGGGAGAGCACCTCTTACATGCCGATGGAAAAGTTACAGTCGCCCTCTTTCAACTGATGCACTTGGCTTGCATCCGCTCCTTTATCGGCAGGGCATGTCACGCCATATGGATGCACGGACGAGCAGTTCCAAACTCAAGACACCCCCTCCCCCATGAACGGTACGGGGGAACACCAGCACTACCGATTCGCCCTCTCATATCCTCACGCCCCGAATGGGATGAGGTGAAGCGGGTGTCTTCAGCCCTGCGGATCGAGCGGAGCCGTACCCACCGGCTTGCCATCTGCATCACGGGTAATGGTGTCCACGCGCGCTTCGGCGGCCTTTAAAAGCGCCTCACATCGCGCTTTCAAAGCTTCACCGCGTTCATAAATGGCAATGGACTGTTCCAGCGGGACATTGCCAGCCTCAAGGCTCGCAACAATGGCTTCCAGCTCTTCCAGCGCCTGCTCGAAGCTGAGCGTGTCAACGGCAACACCCCTCCCCCCGGCTTTAGCTCCGCCCTTTGTCGCCATGCCTGTTTCTAAATCGGCCATGTCTTCCTCCGCCTGCTTCGCGTGCAGCATAGACGAGCCGCACGCCAGCCTTAAGCCCGGAGACAACGGAACTGTGGAGAGTGCAAGGAGCTGCACAAAATGAGAAAGATCATGCGGGGTGGTCCTGTGCCTCAGGCTTTGCTAGAAGCCAACGCAAAATACCGATGGAAGATGAAGTCATGACTGCCGCGGTGCCCGCGCCTGCTCTCACCTACGATCCCCGCCTTCTCGAAGAGGCGCTGATTACGCGCTTTGATGCGGCGGGGTTCAAGCGGGTCCATCCGCCTATTCTCCAGCCTGCGGATGTGTTTCTGGACCTCTCCGGGGAGTCCATCCGCCGCCGCATGTATTTCACGAATGATGCCGAAGGGCGCGAACTCTGCCTGCGCCCGGACCTCACCATTCCTGTAGCACGCGAGGTTCTGGACCACGCCATGCCGCTACCGGCAATGGTGAGCTATCTGGGGCCCATCTTCCGGTTCCGGGATGAAGGTTCCGGAGAGTTTCTTCAGGCTGGCGTGGAGTCCTTTGGGCGGACAGATCTGGAAGCCGTTGACGCCGAGATGCTGGCGCTCGGCCTTGAAGTTTGTGCCATTTATGGTCTGGCCACGCCCGTGATCCAACTGGGCGATGTGGGGCTGTTTTCGGCATTGCTGGAAGCGCTGCCTCTGGCTCCAGCCCAACGCCGTCGGCTGATGAAAGACTTCGGACAGGGCCGGATTGACCCCGACTTCGGGCGCGGCAAGGCGCAGGTGGAGAGCGAGGCCCGTCATGCCGGCGTGCTTGCAGCACTGAATGGCGCTGACCCCTCCGCCGCCCGGGCACTGATTACTGACCTGCTCTCCATTGCAGGCATCTCCACTGTCGGCGGTCGCTCTGTCACGGAAATCGCCGAGCGGTTCCTGGAACAGGCGGAACGTGAGGCCGGCGGCATTTCTCAGGAAACCGCCGATATCCTCACCCGCTATCTGGGCATTGCCGGTGAACCCGATGACGCCACCGCGCGCATGCGTGCGCTGGCACGGGAAGCCGGCATTGACCTTTCTTCCGCGCTGAATGCATTCGACCGGCGCTCGGGCTTCCTGACGGCGCTCGGGGTGGATCTTGCCAGTGTGCATTTCTCCACCTCATTCGGACGACCGCTCGATTATTACAGCGGCATGGTGTTCGAACTGCACGATCCGCAAGGCGTTGGCGATGAACCGCTTGTTGCCGGTGGGCGCTATGACAAATTGCTGGCACGCCTTGGTGCGAGCGAAGCCGTGCCAGGCATCGGGTTCTCGGCGTGGCTGGAGCGCCTTGCACGCCTGAATACGGGCGACCTCGGGATGGAGAGTGCACGATGAGCGCCGAACCGCTGATTCTCGCTGTTCCCTCCAAGGGCCGGTTGCAGGAAAATGTGCACGCCTATTTCAGCCGCGCCGGCATGCCGCTGAAGCAGTCTCGCGGAGCCCGCGAATATCGCGGAGCACTGGATGGCGTGGAAAATGTGGAGGTGGCTTATCTCTCCGCCTCCGAAATCGCCGGGGCGCTGGCGGCCGGTTCTGCCCATATTGGCGTGACCGGCGAAGATCTGGTGCGCGAGAATATTCTGGATGCGGACAGCCGCGTGATGCTGCTGGAAGCGCTGGGCTTTGGCCATGCCGATGTGGTGGTAGCGGTGCCGCAGGCGTGGATTGACGTGCGCACCATGGAAGATCTGGACGACGTCGCCAGTCATTTCCACGGCCGCACCGGCCAGCGCATCCGCGTCGCCACCAAATATGTGAACCTGACGCGCAGCTTCTTCGCCCGCCACGGCATCATTGATTATCGCATCGTGGAAAGCGCTGGCGCGACCGAGGGGACGCCCGCCGCCGGCACTGCGGAACTGATCGTGGACATCACCTCCACCGGCGCGACGCTCACCGCCAATGGGCTGAAAGTGGTCGATGACGGGGTGATCCTGAAATCACAGGCCAATCTCGTCGCATCGCTAACCGCGCCTTGGCCCGAAGCAACACGCGCCGCCGCACAGGCCATGTTTGACCGGCTGGGCGCGGAAAAGCGGGCGCGGACCATGCGCGAGGTCCGCACCCGGTGTGCGGGCCTTGATGATGCTCTGGTCGCGGAAGCGGTGCAGCTTTATCGCTGTGTGGCTCCCTTTGGCGGGCCAACCTCCTCGGGCATGCTGACCCTGCATTGCCCCCCGGCAACACTGCATGGCTTGACCAAATATCTGCGTGCGCGGGGGGCGAGCATGGTGACCGTCTCGCCTCTGGAATATGTCTTTGCGGCAGATAATCCGCTTTACGAAGCGCTTGAAGCCCGGCTTTCCGGGCAATGAAAAACAAAGGGGCAGCAAAAGCTGCCCCTTTTTTGTCTGGAAGATGCGCTCTTCGCGCTGAGATGCCCTCACGGTCCGGGACAGGCAGTAGTGATGCCCGTATCTGCAGGCCAGCCGAATGCTCTCATGAAGTAGAACGCGCCGAGCCCTTAGCCGCGACCCAATTCAGTAAATTCCCGGAATAATGCGCTTGGTGCGGCGCATATAATCATCATATTCCGCACCGAATGCCTCACGCATCATCTTCTCCTCACGCCCCACGCGGAAGAAGAAGAGAATACCAAAGCCAATCAGACCAGCCGGACCCGCGACATAATTCGGCAACAGCAGAAGCTGCGCCAAAGCCCACAAGAAAAAGGCGGAATACATGGGATGGCGCACCCGCGCATAAATCCCATCTGTCACCAGCTTGTGCTGCTCCTTGATCTCCAGCGTTACCGACCAATCCTGCCCGATAGCCGCATGGGTGCGCCAGAACAGCCGCAGAGCAAGCAGGAAGACGATGGCGCCCGCAACCACCTGCACGGTGGAAATGGGATAGGAGGCCGCTGCCGGCCAGCCGGTTGCCGCATAAATGGCCGGAACAATGCCAAGCCCCAGGGTGGAGATGCTGAGAAGCGTCATATCCCGCAGATTGCGGTGGCGCGCATCCTTCACGCTCTGCCGGCGCGCCTTCCGCTGGAAGGGAATGCGCAGCACATACCAGGCGATCACGCCCAGCACCCAGGCGATTTTGGAGATGGCGAGGAGACTCATCGAGGGTCCTTCATCTGAAACCAACACACAATCAGGCGGAGGGTTCGGCCCATTCCGCTTTTCTGCACGACATTGAAAAGAGCTTTAGAGCGTTTCATGGAAACTGTGAAACGCTCTCATATGTTGAGTGAGCACCTCTTCTTCACGCGAGCAGGTATCCACTTCGCTTGAAAATGCCCCACGGCAGGTGCGACCACCCGTCATCGCTCGCCTCACAATTGAACCGCCGGAGCAACAGTTTCCGGTTGGCGCGCACGCGGACGAAGGGAGCCATCCTCCCGCACAAAATCCATGAGACCGCTTGTGCCCGCCACAAGAAAATCGAACCGCGCCGGGCCGCAGATATATGCATTGAAATCATGGGCAGCACGTTTGTCGCTTGCCAGAAAACACTGGCAATGCAGACGCATGATGTCCAGCCGGAAACGGTTGTATGTCTTTGGCGTCAGCATATCGCGGATGGCGGCATGACGAATGAGCGGGCGGGAGGAGAAATCTCCTGGCACACTGTTCTGGTCGAGAACGTCCGCCGGCTCCAGCGTGACCGGGTTCACCTTGTAGAAGCTGACAATGTCATCGCGGGACTGGATTTCCGCCCAGCCGATCCATGAGGCCGCAGCCACGTCCCGTGCCGCGGCCCGCAGACGCTCACCGGCTGGATGCAGCGCGAACTTGGCTGTCGTGCTGCCGAGGGTCAGCAGGCGAACCGGCACTGTGCGGCCAAAATCCGGATCAATCCGCAACGCCGCGGCCACCGCACTCACCACATGCATCGCGCCAAGGCTATGACCGGATATGATGATTTCATCCACCCCACCCTGCCGCGCCACATCAACGAGGCGCTGGCCGAAGGCGCGTACCCGCTCATCCACAGCCGGATGGCGACCACGAGCATAATCTACAGAGAACTCCGCCAGATCCAGCGACTGCCGCAGGCGAAGGCGCTGCCCGGGCCATCGCATCAAGCCCAGCCCACAAGCCAGCGCGCCAAGTCCGCCCAGCAGAACCGATAGCGCGCTGCCCAGATGGGGCATGGCCCACTGGCCAATGGCAAACCCCAACCCGGCAGCCACTGCCCAGATCAGGAACAGCATGAGATAGGTGAACAGAAAGAAGAGGCCGTAACGCCGGCTCACAGCGAAATAGCGCTTCAAGGTGCCGCTGGAGGTCATGTCCGCCATCGCCCGGACAGACCCTCGGACATGCGACCAGAGCGGCCGCGTCATGTCTGCCTGGACCATCTGGTCCCAGGCCAGAAGCTCGAAACGTGTCCGGGTGTTCCAGTCTTTCCCTTCGGTGTCCACATCCCAGACAATGCCGGTGGAGGTTGGTTCCGGCGCGTCTTCAGGGCATGAAACCTTCAGGGACCATACAGACGCGAAGCGGCGCAATTCGCGGGTGAACACCCGGAAATGCCCATCCACTGCCATAGGGTGGTATCCCGCGACAAAGAAGACATGGCGATTTTTCACACGCCACGTGAGGTTCTTCTGCATGGCCGCCTTCTAGCGAAGTGCCGCGCGATTGACCAGATGCCTGCCCATAGCTCCACAAACCAGGACCGTCTCCCATATATGCGGGTCAACACGGACTGTTCCCTGATTTTGCACGCGTTTCCTGCAACTGCGCTTCTTTTCTCCTGCTCCCCAGCGCTTTAGTCTCTCCATGTCTGGCGGAATCGGCATTCGTCCACCCCCGCCAGAGCTGATGCACCGGGAGTTGTTTCCATGCCGCGTGACGCCGAACCCAAAGCCATTCGCCTTGCCGATTATCAGCCGCCGGAATGGCTGGTGGATAAAGTCCATCTCGACGTCTCGCTGCATCCCAACCAGACCCGTGTGACCGCCCGCCTCGAGCTACGTCGCAACCCGAGAGGTACGGCCGGCGCCCCGGTCGTTCTCGATGGCGATGGCCTGACCCTGGTTCGGCTGGCGATTGATGACGTTCCGCTCGCCGGCTCCAGCTTTGAAGCGACACCCGACAGGCTGACACTGCCTAACCCACCGGCAGATAAGTTCATCCTTGAAATTGAAACGCTGGTGGACCCCACGGCAAACACGCAGCTGATGGGGCTCTATCGCTCATCTGGAAACTACTGCACCCAGTGCGAGCCGGAAGGCTTCCGCCGCATCACCTATTTCCCGGACCGGCCGGACGTTCTTTCGGTCTACACCACCCGCATCGAGGCGGACCGGGAGGAAGCGCCCATTCTGCTCTCCAACGGCAATCTGGAGAAGAATGGCCCGGTGGAAGGCAAGCCCGGCCGTCATTTTGCGGTTTGGCAGGACCCGTGGCCCAAGCCATCCTATCTGTTCGCGCTGGTGGGTGGAAAGCTGGCCAAGGTTGCCGACCATTTCGTGACCCGCTCCGGCAAGCCGGTTGAGCTGGGTATCTATGTGGAAGAGGGCAAGCAGAACCGCGCCGGCTATGCAATGGACTCGCTGAAGCGTTCCATGCGCTGGGATGAAGATGTCTTCGGCCGCGAGTATGATCTCGATGTTTTCAATATTGTCGCCGTGTCCGATTTCAACATGGGTGCGATGGAAAACAAGGGCCTGAATGTCTTCAATGACAAATATGTCCTCGCCACCCCACAGACAGCGACAGATGCTGACTATGCCGGCATTGAGGGCGTGATTGCCCACGAATATTTCCACAACTGGACCGGCAACCGCATCACCTGCCGGGACTGGTTCCAGCTCTGCCTGAAGGAAGGTCTCACGGTTTTCCGCGATCAGGAGTTCTCAGCTGACCAACGCTCCCGCCCTGTGAAGCGCATCTCGGATGTGCGCGTGCTGAAGGCAGCCCAGTTCAGCGAGGACGCAGGCCCCCTCGCCCACCCGGTGCGGCCCAACACCTATCGTGAAATCAACAACTTCTACACGTCCACGGTCTACCAGAAGGGGGCTGAGGTGGTGCGCATGCTCAAAACCCTTCTGGGTGAGCATGATTTCCGTGCGGGGATGGACATCTATTTCCAGAACCACGACGGCGATGCCGCCACCATTGAAGACTTCATCACATCCTTCGCCGAAGCGACCGGGCGTGATCTTTCACAATTTGCCCTCTGGTATAAGCAGTCCGGCACACCGCTTCTGAAGGTGACGGGCACCTATCATGAAGACACGGCCACCTACCGGTTGGACGTAGCGCAGAGCATTCCCCCGACCCCCGGCCAGCCAGACAAACTGCCCATGGTCATTCCGCTCGCCATCGGCCTTGTTGGCCCGGATGGGAAGGATATGCCCCTCACTCTCGGCAATACACCGCTGGAGAACGGGGTTCTGGAAATCACGCTGGCGGACCAGAGCTTCACCTTCACCGGGGTGGAGGCTCGCCCAGTTCCCTCGATCAATCGCGGCTTTTCTGCCCCGGTGAATATCGAGAGCAATCTGTGCCCCAGAGATCGCGCATTCCTCGCCACCCATGATGCCGACCCTTTCAACCGGTTCGATGCGATTCAAGGGCTGGCGATGACGCTACTGAAAGCCAGCGTGCGCACAGGCGAGGCACTGGAGCCGGAGTCTTTCATCAACGCCGCCCGTCGCCTGCTGAAGAGCCCGGCGCTGGACCCGGCCTTCAAGGCACAGGCACTGGCCCTGCCGGGCGAGGGAGAGGTCGCACGTGAGCTGGGGCAGGATGTGGACCCCGATGCCATCCACGCAGCCCGGCTGGCCTTGCGTTGCGCGCTAGGCACGGCGCTCGAGGAAGACTTCCTGGAGGCCTATACGGAGCAGGCCGCGCATGCTTCCTTCAAGCCAGATGCAGCCTCGGCCGGGCGCAGGGCATTGCGGAATCTGTCGCTCGACTATCTGGCGGCGAATTGCGCGCATGATGGCATTGCCCGGGCAGCGGCCCAGTTCAATGTCGCCGACAACATGACGGACCGCTTCGCTGCCCTCAGTGTTCTGAGCCAGCATGATGTGCCGCAGCGCGAAAGCGTGCTGACCTCCTTCTATGACCAGTTCCAGAACGATGCGCTGGTCATCGACAAGTGGTTCACGCTTCAGGCGATGATTGCCGCGCCAGACACGCTGGACCGGGTGAAGGCCCTGATGGAGCACCCCGCCTTCTCTCTCGGTAACCCCAATCGCGTGCGCGCCCTCATCGGTGCATTCGCCCACAGCAACCCCACCCAGTTCAACCGACCAGATGGCGCAGGACATGCGTTCATTGCGGATGTGGTACTGGAACTGGACGGCAAGAACCCGCAGGTGGCTTCCCGCCTGCTCTCCGCCTTCCGCAGTTGGCGGCAGCTGGAACCCGTGCGTCGGGCCAGCGCAGAAGCAGCCTTGCGCCGGGTGGCGGAGACCGAGGGCCTTTCCGCAGATGTCGCGGATATCGCCATCCGCTCCCTCGCCTGACCGTTCTTCCCAATATGATCCGGTGGGCTCGCCAGAGGCCCACCGGGCAGCGCGGGCGCGGGATATCCCTGAAGCTTCAATACGATCAGCGCACAACCTACCGCAGCGCACTGTGCACAGGCTAGAATTAAGCCAACAAAAGGCTTTGCTCTATTTATCCCCCTCATCCACAGTCAAGTTTCAAGATGGTTAACGGCCTTTCTACCGCTGTCATAGCGTTGCAGCAAATCGGCTGTTTTTTTGACCTCTTGACACACCTATGAAGCTGGACAAATCACCCCCGATTCGATTCCAATGACACTGATTCGGAGAGATGCGGCACGTCCCTCCAATTACGGACGTGGAAGTGAAGGACTTAGGCCGTCCAACACTTCCGAAGGACCCTGAGGAGACCGGCGATGGCACGCGCCAACGCGGCGGGAGCGACTGCGCGCGACCCGGCCATTCGTGGCTTGGCGCGTTCAATCGCACGCCCAGCGTATCAGCGACTACTCGACGCAGAACCACTTCTGCGTCGCATCGTACCGGCACTCATCATCACCTTTCTGGTGGTGCTTGGAGTGGGCGGACTCGTACAAGTCCATTCACAGCGCACCTCTGTTCTCGACAACGCCAAGGATGATCTTTCCCTGCTGGCCCTCGCCACCGGTGAGAGCCTGATGCAGCATGTGGGCACGAGTCTTGAAGGCGTGGGAGATGCCCTCACCGCCAGCCTGCCCCCACGCGCCACGGAAATGGGCCGCCGCATCTATGTGACGGACCCGGAAGGCCGCATCATCGCAGCTGCCCTGCGCGGTGAGAACACACCCGAAAAGCTCTCAGAAATTCTGGACCCGGCCCAGCCGCTTCTCGTCTTCGCCGAACATGCCGGCGTGCTTGAAGTGAATGTGGGCGGGCAGACCATGCTGGCCACTGTGCGGAACCTGAAGGGGCCGTTGGGACAGCTTGTCTATCTTCAGCCCCAGCAGCGCGCGCTGGCGATCTGGTCCGATACCACAACCCTCACCGTCACCTTGTTCACGACAACAGGCGCGGTACTGCTCATTCTGGGCTTTTCCTTCCATTGGCAGGCCCGCCGGGCGCGCGAAGCAGACCATATCTATGACACTGTGCGCCGGCGCATTGACACGGCCCTGAACCGCGGCCGCTGTGGCATGTGGGATTGGGACATGGCGCGCGGACGCATGTACTGGTCCGACACCATGTATGAAATCCTCGGGCTGGAGCGGAAGGACGACCTGATTTCCTTTGGAGAGATCCGCAAGCTCGTCCACCCGGATGATGGTGACCTTTACGAACTGGCGCAGGAACTGGCTGAGCGCCCAGGTGCAGCCGTGGATCGCGTGTTTCGTATGCGCACCACCAAGGGCGATTATGTGTGGCTACGCATGCGCGCCGAAGTGGTGCAGCAGGCGGGCGAAGATGGTCCGCATTTGATCGGCATCGCCATGGATGTGACCGAAGCCCAGCACATGGCAGAACGCACCGTGACCGCCGACATGCGTCTGCGTGATGCCATTGAAAGCATCTCGGAATCATTCGTGCTGTGGGACAGCCAGAACCGGCTGGTGCTGTGCAACTCCAAGTTCCAGAGCCTGCATGAACTTCCAGAAGACGCCATTCAGGCCGGCACCTCGTTCGAGGTCATCGCCTCACGCGGTCGCCACCCTGTGGCGCGCACACCACTGACCCCCGAGGACAAGCCCGAGGAAGGCACCCGCGCATTCGAGGCGCAGCTTTCCAATGGTCGATGGCTGAAGATTGCAGAACGCCGCACCAAGGATGGCAGCTATGTGTCGGTGGGCACGGACATCACCACCATGAAGCGGCACGAAGAGCGCCTCACCAACAATGAAGCACGCCTGATGGCGCTGGTTTCGGATTTGCGCAGCTCGGAAGATACGCTGAAGCACCAGAAGCAGCTGGCAGAATTGCAGGCCCAGAATCTGGAATACCAGACCCAGCAGCTTGTCGACATGGCAGACAAGGTTTCGACTGAGAAGGATCGTGCTGAAAGCGCCAACCGCGCCAAGAGCGAGTTCCTCGCCAATATGAGCCATGAGCTGCGTACGCCGCTCAATGCCATCATCGGCTTTTCCGAAATCATGGAAAGCGGCATGTTCGGGCCGCTTGGCTCGGCGAAATATGCGGAATACTGCGCCGATATCAAGGGATCCGGGAAATACCTTCTGGATGTCATCAACGACATCCTCGACATGTCCAAGATCGAAGCTGGCCGCATGCCTCTGGAAGTTGAGGATGTGGAACTGAACGAGATCATTGCGGACGCGATGCGCGTAACAGCCGTGAATGCCAGCGAGAAGTCCATTTCCATGACCGCAGATGCGGAAGAAGAGATCGACATTCGCGCGGATCGTCGGGCGCTCAAGCAGATCCTGCTCAACCTGCTTTCCAATGCCGTGAAGTTTACGCCTGAGGGTGGCAATATCGCGGTGAAGGCGCGCCTGCGGGGTGACACGGCCGTGATCGCCATCGTTGACAGCGGCATCGGCATTGCCCGCGATGCACTGGCCCGTCTGGGGCGGCCGTTTGAGCAGGTGGAAAGCCAGTTCACAAAGACCCATAAGGGTTCAGGCCTTGGCCTTGCCATCGCAAAATCTCTGGTGGAACTGCATGGTGGCACCATGCGTATCCGTTCAGAGGAGAATGCCGGAACGGCCGTAGTCGTGCGCCTGCCAGTGGACTGTCAGGCTATATCCGCCGGCGACCCACCCCAGCTTGCGTCAATGCACTGAAATTTGCCCCCCGTTTGAGAGTGCACCAGAAGAAGGCGCACTCCCACCCATGCGAACAGGCGTGATGACGGGCGGAGATTTACGAAGGCAGAAGCCTCTGCGCGCAGGATTGCCCAAAAAGCCTGACCTTACGCGCAAACATCATCTGCCTGCCCACCAGTTCCTGTCAGCAGGCCTTGGGCACCACAAGTGCATCACAGTCCAGATCGGCGAGGACGGATTTCGAAGTGCTACCGAGCAACAGCTCCAGCAGGCTTCCCTTGCCATGTGAGCCCAGAACCACGAGATCCGCACCAAAGCTGCGCACATATTGCTGAATGAGAAGCTGGGGGTCTCCGCGCTCCACCAGAACATCCAGAATGTGCCGTCGATTGATGCCTGTCTCGGTCAGGAAGGCTTCCAGTTCCACTTTCGCGGCATGCGTCGCGCCATCATTGCCGGAAGCCTGATCGCCCAACATGGCAGCCATAGGCGGCTGGTACGCATGGAAAACATGGAAAGGTGTCTGCGGGAAAAACTTTGCAGCCTTGCACAGGGCTGCGCGAGAAGCGGCGGAAACATCTGTCGCCACCACCACGCTCCGATACGCCTGATGCGGCCGCGCACGCACCACCAGCACCGGCACGCTTGCACTGCGCAGCAGCCTATCCACCGTTGTGCCCAGAAGAAAACTGCCCAGCACCTCCACCCGCGCCACGGCAATGACAATCAGGTCACAAGCATGTTTTGCCGCTGCTTTGAGAATGACGTCTACCGGGTCCCCTTCCTCCACAATGGTGGTGACGGGAAAATCAAGGCCCTCAAGATCACGGGCAAGCGCAGCAGTGGCGATCTCCTGCGGTTCCGGCCCACGCCGCCATGATGGAAGATCGCGCGTTGCATCGAGAAAATCCGGTACATCCGTGCCATCCAGTGCATGGGCAACCACCAGCTCTGCCTGCCAATCCCGTGCAAGGGCAATGGCGCGATCCAGCGCCCTGTCGCTTCGCGCCCCCAGATCCGTCGCCAGCAGGATGCGACGCGGCACTGATGTTTGGGCCTGTTCAGTCATTGCGTCCCTTCCCTCACATATCATCGAGGCGGTTGAATCTGCGGACCGGGGCCAAGGCCCGCTTCAACGGCTTAGACCGAGAGAAGCCCAAACCGGGAGGTTGGCCGCACTGTCCTTAAGCGAAACGGCTGTTTCTCAAAAAGATCAGCGGGCTGCCCCTTCCAGAATCCGCTCGAAAATCTCACGAACCCGGCTCTGTGTTTCCACCAGATGAGCCGTCAGACTCTGGAAGTCCGGCATTTCACCGGCCCGAGCCAACAGAGCGCGCAAGGCGGGGCTTGCATCGGCAGGCACCACATGGGCGTCCACGGCCAGACGCAACACCGCGGTGAGGTTCTGATAGAGCCGGGCGGCGCTGATGAGCACATGCGCATCCTCCGCTTCCAGCAGGCCAATCTTGCCCGCAGCTGTCAACACGCGCGCGGTGGCCGCGCTCACGATTTCGGGATGGTCACAGGCATGGGCCAGCGCGAGATACTGCGCGAGGAACTCCACATCCACCTGGCCGCCGGCGGCATGCTTCAGGTTCCACCTGTCACCCTCGCCCTTCTCGGCGGCAATGGCGCGGCGCATATCCAGAATATCGCCGGCAAGGCTGCGCCGGTCACGCGGCTGGGACATGACACCATGCACCACCTCCTCGACCCGGCCCTGGAAGATCTCATCGGCAGCGATGACCCGCGCACGGGTGAGCGCCATGTGCTCCCAAGTCCAGGCCTCTTCCTTCTGGTACAACGCGAAGGAAGCCAGACGGGTGGCGAGCGGGCCGGAGCGGCCGGAGGGACGCAGGCGCAAATCCACATCATAGAGCTTGCCGGCATTGGTCAGCGCCGTCAGCGCGCTGATGAGGCGCTGGGTGAAGCGGGCGAAATATTGCGCGCCGATCAATGGGCGCGGCCCATCGGAATTCGGGTCCGCATCCGCATCGAAATCATAAAGCACGATGAGATCGAGGTCCGATCCCGCCGTCATCTCGCGTCCGCCCAGCTTGCCCATGGCAAGCACAGCGGTTGTTGCTCCGGGAATGGTTCCGTGCATCTCCACAAAACTGGTCCACACCCTCTTGTGCAGGGCGCGGATGATGACTTCCGCAAGGCGGGCATAAGCCTCACCGGCGCGCGCCGCAGGCAAGGTGCCAGAAGCGATGCGTACCCCGATGAGCACATGCTGCTCCTGCCGGAAACGCCGGGCGCGATCGAACCGCTCTTCCTGCGTTTCCGCCGTATCCAGCAGATGGTCGAGATGCGTTTTCAGGCTTTCTTCATCCGGCAAAACATCGAAAAAGGCGGGGTCAAGCAACGCGTCGGTCAACGAGGGCTGGCGGGCAAGCGTTTCCCCAAGGCGCGGCGCAGCGGTGAGGATGGTGGCCAGAAGGCGCACCAGATCCGGATGCCGGTCCAGTGCCGCCAACAGGTTGGGACCGGGCAGTTCGGTCAGAAAGCGGTCGGCGGCGATCAGCGCACCATCCGGGTCACCACCACGGGCGAGGGATTGCAACAGCAGCGGCACCACCCGGCTGATGTGCTGGCGCGCGGTCTCCCCCTTCAGGGCACGGTGCTTGCCGACTAGCCATTCGCGCACAATGCCGCTGGCAGCCACAGGCTCGCGGAAACCCATCTGCGAGAGAGCCGCCAGCGTCTGGCGGTCATTGCCCTCTTCGGGAAACTCAAGTCCGCCATCAGGTGTGGCAGAGGGCGTATCCTCGAACAGCTTGGCGTAATGGCCCTGCACCCGGCGCATGCGCTCCACCAGCGCGGCGGCGAAACTGTCCCGGTTTTCATAGCCCATGAAGCGGGAAAATGCCTGCATGGCATCCTGCCCTTCTGGAAGCTCGTGGGTCTGCGCATCGGCCATCATCTGGATGCGGTGCTCCACCCGGCGCAGAAACAGATAGGCCTCGGTGAGTTCATCACGCACGCGCGGTGCGATCCAGCGATGCTCGGTCAGGGCCTCAAGAGCCTCCAGCGTGCGCGGGGTGCGCAGCATGGTGTCTCGCCCGCCGGCAATGAGTTGCTGGGTCTGCACGAAGAACTCGACCTCGCGGATGCCGCCACGGCCGAGCTTCACATTGTGCCCCTCCACCGCCAGAACATCATGCCCGCGAAAGGCATGGATCTCGCGCTTCATGGCGTGGACATCGGAAATCGCGCGGAAATCCAGCACGCGGCGCCAGACAAACGGGGCGAGATCAGCAAGGAACTGCCGACCCACGGCCAGATCACCCGCAACCGGGCGCGCCTTGATATAGGCAGCACGCTCCCAGGTTGCTCCCTCACGCTCATAATAATCGAGCGCGGCATTCACCGAGAGCGCCACCTGCGTGGAACCCGGGTCCGGACGCAGGCGCAGATCCACCCGCACCACATAGCCATCGCCCGTGCGCTCCTGCAGCATGCGCACCAGACGCTGGGTGATTTTCACGAAGAAAGGCGAGGGCTCCACCCCCTCACGCAGAGGGGCGGCATCGCGGTCATAGACCACGATCAGGTCGATATCGCTGGAATAGTTGAGCTCACACGCACCATGCTTGCCCATGGCAATAATGCCAAGGCCGCAGCCCACCATCGGGTCGTCTGCATCCGGCGGCAGAAAACGACCGCTACGGGCGGCATCGGCCAGCAGGAAGGTGAGAGCCGCGCGCACGGCGGCATCCGCAACATCGCTGAGACCCGCCGTCACCTCGACCAGATCACAGGCCCCACCGATATCGGATATGGCCAGCAGCAAAGCGGCTTCAGCCCGCATCCGGCGTAGAGCGCCCATCACTTCGTTTTCATTCCCGCTGGTCGCGGCAATGGCAGCGCAATGGGCGATGAGTTCATCCAGCCGTGTGCGCGGATCATGGGCCAGAGAACGCAGCAGCCGTCCGGGATCGGCGCGGATCAGATCCGTGAGGAAGGTCGAACCTTCCATCACGCCAAGACACACCTGCCGTGCCACAGGATGTTGGGCAAACAGCGCTTGCAGGCTTGCCAGATCTTCCGGCTGCAAGCGCTCAATGGACTGATCCAGCCGCAATTGAGCGCTCATCTCGTTCACGATGACAGGCCCCTCCCGCAGACGTGCAGCGAGTGGGAGACCGGCAGTCGGAACAGAAGACGTGGGTGCGTGCATGGATCAACCTGAAGACAGGAAAGGCTGGCTCCGCACCAGCCTTCATGTGGATGGGGAGACTGCCCTGCACCTCTTCCGCAGGCCTGCCGGAATGAACATGGATGATTCCCGCGTTGTCGCAGGTTCACCTACAGTTAGGCCCAGCCGGCCCCTATCTTCAACCCGCCTCGGTTCGTTTTGCGGGTAGATGAAGCCGCACGATAAGGCCGGGCTGGTTATCATCCAGTTCAAGATGCCCGCCATGAAGCCGCGCCACCGCCGAAACCAGCGCCAGACCGAGGCCGGAACCCGGCATCGTGCGACTGGCCTCAAGCCGCACGAAACGGTCTGTCACACGGGCTCGGTCTGTCTCACTGATACCGGGGCCACTATCGGCGACACTCAGAACAGCCTCCTGCCCCACCCGCGTCAGGGTAACGGACACATGCCCGCGCGCGCCATCTGGAGAGCGGCCATATTTGATGGCGTTATCCACCAGATTGGAGAGCGCCTGCGCCAGAAGCTCCCGCACACCGTGCACGGTCATGGCATCGGCCTGCACGGTCAGGTCCAGCCCCTGCTCATCGGCCAGTGGTTCATAGAGCTCTGTGACATTCTCCGCGATGTCCGCCAGATCGACATCGCTCATCATGCTACGGGCCTGCCCGGCTTCAGCGCGGGCAATCATCAGCAGTCCGTCAAAAGTGCGGATCAGGCCGTCACTCTCTTCAATGGTGGTAATGAGTGCATTGCGCAGATCTTCCTCGCTTCGGCCCGAGCGCAGGGCTTCTTCCGCGCCATTGCGCAGGCGGGTGAGCGGGGTTTTCAGGTCGTGCGCGATATTGTCGGAGACCTCTTTCAGCCCCACCATCAACGTCTCGATGCGCTCCAGCATGGCATTCAGGGAGAGCGCGAGACGATCGAACTCATCACCCGTACCATCCACGGCAAGACGGCCGGAGAGATCGCCAGCCATGATGGTGGCGCTGGTGGCGGTCATTGCGTCAATGCGCTTCATCACGCGGCGGGTCACGAAAATGCTGCCGGCAAGGCCCAGCACCACAATCAGCAGCACCGCCCATTGCGCCGGCCGTGCCACCAGATCGCGCATGGTGTCGCGCTCCTCGATGTCACGCCCCACCAGAAGGCGATAGCCGCCGGGAAGCAGCGCCACGCCCACATAAGCCACATGGCTACGCGAGGAGAGGCCGTTGCCGCTGTCGTCCACCCGCTCATAGGTGGTGAAGCGGGTGCCCGGCTTGTCGAGCAGGCCGAGGGAGAGGTCCGCCACATTGGCAGCGAGAACCTCACCCTGAAAATTCGTGAGCATGAAGATGGACGATGCCGGCCGCCGCGCCCTGCGGTCCAGCACATGAACAAGGCGCTGAATACCGCCCACGCGATACTGATCGGACAGGAAGCGCATCTCGCGGTCCAGATCGATCGCCACCTGGTTCTGAATGAGCTCGCGCGTGTGCCACGCCGTGTATGCAATGACGCTGACGGCGAAGATGGCGAACACCATCAGATAAGCCGCCAGCAGTTTGAACGCTGTGGTGCGCACCAGCCGCGAGAAATAGCGCAGCACCTTCATGGGCAGGGAGAGGGTGCCGCCACCCGTGCGCGTCATCTTCAGCCGCCCCCGGGCCGCACCATGTAACCCGCACCGCGCACTGTATGGATCAGCGGTTCATCAAACCCCTTGTCCACCTTCGAACGCAGGCGTGAGACATGGACATCAATCACATTGGTCTGCGGATCGAAGTGATAATCCCACACATTTTCCAGCAGCATGGTGCGGGTCACCACTTGCCCGGCATGGCGCATCAGGAATTCCAGCAGGCGGAACTCGCGCGGCTGGAGAACGATTTCCTTGCCGCCCCGGCTCACCCGGTGGGCGAGGCGGTCCAGTTCCAGTTCACCCACCTTGTAGACAGAATCCGCCGCCTGCGGACCTCCGCGGCGGGCGAGTGCCTCGACACGGGCGAGCAGTTCGGTGAAGGCATAGGGCTTGGGCAGATAATCATCTCCCCCCGCGCGCAGGCCCTGCACCCGGTCATCCACCTGCCCAAGAGCCGAAAGGATAAGCACCGGCGTGGCGTAGCCCCGCCCGCGCAGTTCGGCCACGAGAGAAAGGCCGTCGCGCAACGGCAGCATGCGATCGACGACCAGCACGTCATATTTGCCGTCCAGCGCAAGTGCGAGCCCTTCTTCGCCATCGGCCGCGTGGTCCACCACATGGCCGGCTTCACGAAAAGCCTTGCGCAGATATTCGGCAGCGTCGCGGTCGTCCTCGACAAGGAGGATACGCATGGTGGTCAGCAAGCCCGGATCGAGATTCGAATTCATGGCATTCTATCCCAGCTTCGCGTCACGGGTCCATGCAGCGCGATGCGCGGCTTGTGCATGGGCGCAACAGATGGCGCGCAGTCAGAGCATTCTCGAGCGAAGGCGATACCGGCACGCATGCCGAAAATGCGACCACTCAACCCACTCGAACGCTTCATCGCTTCAATAAAGCTCCGAAGAGCTTTTGCCGTACTGCGGCATGCAGCAGGCTGAAAGGGCAGTCGCGGGAAGCCACATCAGGGCTTCCCGCGCCATAGGAGCCGGAGCGGTTGGGGGGGCGTGGGCCGCTCGGGCGCCTTTTGTACACCCGCGCCCATCTCAGGCGCGGGTGAATGGAAGGCTTACTTCTCGGCCTTGTCCTCAAGGCTGATGGCGACAAAGCGCACGCCCTGACGGTTTTTCACCTGAAGCAACACGGCCTTGCGATTTCCGGCCTTGGCAGCTTCCAGTCCTTCGCGCACATCCTTGGGTGCGGAGACCTGCTTGTCACCAACCTTGAGAATAATATCGCCAGTCCGCAGCCCCTGTTCGGCGGCAAGGCCACGCGGATCCACACCTGTCACCGCCACACCTTCGCTGCCTGCGCCATCCACGCTGCTGGCGGGGGCAAGCTGGAGGCCGAGACGCGGCAGGCCTTTCGCGCCTTCAGTGTCATCAGACTCCTGGCCGGGCTTGGCATCCACATCACTCGGCAACTGGTCGAGGGTCAGCGGCAGGGTGGTGGGCTTGCCGTCACGGATGAGGGCGAGCTCGATCTTGGTGCCGGGCTTCATCATGCCGATCTTGCGGGTGAGTTCGCGTGGATCCTTGATGGCCTCGCCATTCACCTTCACGATGACATCGCCCGCCTTCAGCCCAGCCTTCGCGCCCGGAGTGCCCGGCTGCACCTGAGCCACCAGCGCACCCTCGGATTCCTTGATTCCAAGGCCAGACGCCAGTTCTTCAGTCAGCGGCTGGATCTGCACGCCGATATAACCACGGGCGACCTTGCCAGTATCACGCAGCTGCTGCACCACAGCGGCTACCGTCTCGGACGGAATGGCGAAAGCGATACCCACATTGCCGCCGGAGGGCGAAACAATAGCGGTGTTCACGCCAATCACCTCACCGTTGAGGCTGAAGGTGGGGCCGCCGGAATTGCCGCGATTGATGGGCGCATCAATCTGCAGGAAGTCGTCATAAGGGCCGGAGCCGATGTCGCGGCCACGAGCCGAGACGATGCCGGCCGTCACCGTGCCACCAAGCCCGAACGGATTGCCGACGGCGATGACCCAGTCACCCACACGCGGCGCAGTTTCAGCAAGCTTCACCCAAGGCAGGTTGGTGACGTTATCAATCTTGAGAAGCGCGATATCGGTGCGAGGATCGGTGCCGATGACCTTGGCGGTGTATTCCTTGCCGTCGGTCGCGGTCACTTCCACTTCATCGGCACCATCCACAACATGGTTATTGGTGACGACATAACCATCAGCAGAGATGAAGAAGCCGGAGCCCTGCCCCACGACGGGACGCTCACCACCGCGCGGGCCACGGGGGCCACGCGGGCCCATCGGGCCGGGACCAGCACCGGGGCCTTCACCGAAGCCGAAACGCTTCATGAATTCCTCGATCTGCGGAGGCACATTGCCACCCATCGGGCCTGCACCACCGGGGCCGGCAGCCTCAACATCCTTCTTCACCTTCACGGAGACAACGGCGGGAGAAACCTTCTCCACGATGTCAGCAAAGGAGAAGGTATTGGCCGGTGCGTTGACGGTGATCTGCGCGAATGCCGGGGTGGTGGTCACGGGGGTCAATACACCAGCAGCAACGCCAGCAAGTGCGAAGCCAACAACGCCAGCCAACAGGGCAGAGCGGCGCTTCTGGACGAAAGAGGTCTTGGCAGAGCGGTTCATGAAGTCGCGTCTCTCTCATTGGCCGGGGAGCGCGCTTGCGCATCCTGCCGGCAGGTTCGAGAGGCAACTTATCGAAATGATTCTTACAGTTATCTGGCCGGCAGATGAAGGTTCTGTAATGTGGGCCTGTCCGGCCCATCATTCTCAGCCTCCGGCCTTCTCAGGCCGAGGGGGAAGAGCCGTTCTCATCTTTCAGAAGCTTGTTGAGCTGCTCTTCTTCCGCCTTTGTTAGCGGCGGAGCAGCGGCATACCCGCGACGACGCGCCAGCATCACCATGGCAAGCCCCCCCAATGTCAGCACCAGAACCGGGGTAGCCCACAGCAGCGCATTACGGGCTGAGAAACGCGGACGCAACAGCACGAACTCGCCATAGCGCTCCACCATATAGTTGAGCACATCCTTGTCGCTGTCGCCCGCTTCCAGCCGCTCACGCACCAGCAGGCGCAGATCGCGCGCCAGCGGTGCATCGGAATCGTCGATCGACTGATTCTGGCAAACCAGACAGCGCAGTTCGAGCGAAAGCGTGCGCGCGCGCTTTTCCAGCACCGGGTTATCCAGAATCTCATCCGGTTGTACGGCCAGTACCGGCCCTATGAAACCGAGGCCGAGAGTGATCACCGCCAGAGTGCGCGCAAGATATTTGAGGCAAGACAACATGCGCGCCACCTATTCCGCAGGAACCGCAGCCATGCGGCGGCGCGAGGGCTTGGGCGCTCCCACCCGCAACCGCCTGTCCAGCAACGACAGCACGCCACCGAATGACATGACCACCGCCCCAAGCCAGATAAGCGTCACCAGCGGCTTGAAAGCCACGCGAACGGCGACGCCGCCATTCACCTCCTGCTCCTCGCTCACACTCACATAGAGCTGGCTGAAACCGAAGGTGCGGATGCCGGCCTCAGCCGTTGACATCTGGCGCGCCTCGAACATGCGCTGCGCAGCCTCGATGCGACCTTCAGAGCGGCCATCATGCATGATCGTGAACTTTGCCACGCGGGCATCGAAATTCGGACCGGCACGATCCACCAACTTTTCAAGCGTCAGCGTACGCGAGCCGATGATGATCTGATCGCCCGGCTTTACAGCGGCAATCGTCTCCAGCCCCCAGGTCGAGGCGCAGACAATGCCAAGCAGCGTAACCCCGAGGCCGAAATGCGCCAGAGCCGTACCATAGGCCGAACGCGGCAAGCCGCGCAGGCGAGACCATGCCACCCGTACCCCGACGCGCGAAACGGCGGAGCGCTCGACCAGATCCGTCACCGCGCCCAGCATCACGAAAGCCGCAAGCCCGATGCCAACAGGGGCCAGAACGGGGCCACCGGTTGTCACGGCAAATGTCACCACAGCAATGACGACCGACAGCCCGGCCGCCCACATCAGACGCTGCGCCACGCCCAGCAGATCGCCCCGCTTCCATGCCAGCAGCGCACCGAACGGTGCTGCGAACAAAAGCGGCAGCATCAGCCCGCCAAAAGTGAGGTTGAAATAGGGAGGGCCAACGGTGATCTTGTCTCCCGTCACCGCCTCTAGCGCGAGCGGGTAAAGCGTGCCCACCAGCACAGCAGCAGTCGCTGCCGTAAGGAACAGATTGTTCAGCACCAGTGCGCCCTCACGGGAGACAGGCGCGAACAGCCCGCCCTGCCTCAATTCCGAGGCCCGCAGCGCGAACAGAACCAGCGCACCGGCGATGAAGAACACCAGAATGGCGAGAATGAACACACCCCGTTCAGGGTCCGACGCAAAGGAATGAACGGATGTGAGAACGCCGGAACGCACGAGGAAGGTGCCGAGCAGAGAGAGCGAGAACGCCAGAATGGCGAGGAAGATGGTCCACACCTTCAGCGCATCACGCTTTTCCATCACCACAGCCGAATGCAGCAGCGCCGTTGCGGCCAGCCATGGCATCAGCGAGGCATTCTCCACCGGATCCCAGAACCAGTAACCACCCCAGCCCAGTTCGTAATAGGCCCAGTAGGAGCCCATCGCGATGCCCAGCGTGAGGAACACCCAGGCCGCCAATGTCCACGGACGAACCCAGCGCGCCCAAGCTGCATCAATCCGCCCTTCGATCAGCGCCGCAATGGCGAAGGCGAAGGAAATGGAAAGGCCGACATAGCCGAGATAAAGCAGCGGCGGATGAATGGCGAGGCCGGGATCCTGAAGGATGGGATTGAGATCGCGTCCCTCAGCCGGGGCCGGCACCATGCGCAGGAAAGGGTTCGATGTGAACAGAATGAAGGACAGAAAGGCAGCAGAGATGGCCCCCTGCACCGACAGCACATAAGACTTCAGCCGATCCGGCAGATTGCCGCCGAACACCGCCACCAGCGCGCCGAACAGCACCAGCACGAACACCCACAGCAGCATGGACCCCTCATGGTTCCCCCATGTGCTGGTGATCTTGTAGATGAGCGGCATGCGCGAGTGGGAGTTCTCGACCACATTCACCACCGTGAAATCGGAGGTGACATAGAGCTGAACCAGCGCGCCAAAGGAGAAGGCGACAAAAGCGAACTGCCCGATGGCGATGGGGCTGGCAGTGCCCATCAATACCGCATCGCCGCGCCATGCCCCCCATGCGGGCAGAATGATCTGGGCAAACGCCAGTGCGAAAGCAAGAGCGAGCGCAAATTGGCCTAGTTCAGCAATCACGCTTTCAACTCCCCGATGCCTGACCGGCGCGGGCGGGCACTTCAGCCCCCTCCTCGCCATGCTGCCACAGGCCCTGTTTCTTCAGTGCATCCGCCACTTCACGCGGCATATAGCGCTCATCATGCTTGGCCAGAACGCTATCGGCGACAAACATCCCGTCCGGCCGCAGCGCACCTTCGGTCACCACGCCCTGCCCTTCGCGGAACAGATCCGGCAGGATGCCCGTGTAGGAAACCCGTACGACACCATTGCCATCCGTTACCTTGAAGGTGGTGGTAGTGCCTGCCTTGGCAACGGAACCATCTTCCACCAGCCCACCAAGGCGCACGCGCTCACCAGGACTGATCAGCCCTTCAGCCACCTCGGTGGGGGAGCGGAAAAACACGATGGTGTCACTTAATGCTGAAAGAATAAGCCCGGTGGCGAGCGCGAGCACGCACAAACCGGTGCTGATCAAAACGAGACGACGACCCTTGCGCGTCATGCCCTACCCTCCCGATGCGAGGCTTCGCGCGGCATCATTGATGCGCGCGAGGGCCTGCGGGTCTGCGGCGAAGACGGTGCGGGCCTTGTCCAGCGCACCATTCGCCTTGTCCTTTTCACCCAGCACTGTGAAAGCGCGCGCGAGGCGCAGCCAGCCATCCAGGTCGTTCGGCTCATCATTCAGCCGGTCTTCCAGCCGGGACACCATACCCTGAATCATGGCGCTTCTATCGCCGGCTGACATTTCAGCGGCATTCGCCACATCTTCAGCGCTCGGTCCAGGTACAACGGGAGCAGTCGTGCCCGCCGCTGGCGCACCCTGCGCCGCTTCAGCCCGCGCCATAGCCCGGCGCAAGATGGGCATATAGGGCGCATCGGCAGGTGCATGCGCCTCCAGGCCACGCCAGATCATCAGCGCATCTGCCGGGCGGCCATCCTGCTCAGCCCCGACACCCAGAAAATACTGCGCACGCGCTTCCTGCGGGTCCATGGCCACCGCCTCGCGGAAGATGCGCACAGCCTCATTGGACACAATGCCATTATTGGCGAGAACCATCGCCTCTCCCATGGCGGAGAGATGCTCACCTGTCGGCCCCTGAATGCGGATAATCTGCGCATAGGCACGGCCAGCATCTTCCGGCCGCTGAAGCCGCAGATAAATGGGGGCCAGCAGGGCGTAACCCTGCGCGTCATCCGGATTGGTCTTCAGGTGCTCTTCGACCTTGCGGACCATGATGGCGATGTCATCGCGATCCGGTGGTGCGGCGAGTCTTTCAGCCAAAGGCGCCCCGGGAATATGGGGGGCGCCCAGAACCACATAGACGCCCGCACCCACCACCGGCACCAGCAGCAGCGCAATCGTGGCCGCGATACGCCGGCGCACAAGACCGCCATTCGCTTCCGCCACTTCAGCACGTGCCTTGTCCACCGCGATAAGGCGACGCGCCACTTCGGCACGGGCGGCCTCAGCCTCGGCGAGAGGCAGACGCCCGCTTTCCTTGTCCCGTGTGATTTCAGCGAGCTGATCGCGATACACGGCAAGGTCCGCGTCATGTTCGCTATGGAGCGTACGCGCACGGCTCAAAGGCCACAGCACGACCAGCACCGCGAGCGCGGTCATGATGATGAAGGCAACGGAAAGAGCGAGAGAGATCATGGCATAGCCGTTAAACTCTAATAGCTCTAAAGCAAAGGGCAGAAAAGCCCCAGCGGCGTGGAGCCGCAGGCTGAAGCAAGCAGAATCGTGCGCGCACCCTTCCGCAAGGGCATGACGAACCGAAAACAGCAATGCTGCAATGCGGTCCCGGTCTCCCGGTCCACACTGTATGATCGCGATGATTCGGCGGGACTGCACATGTCAGAACACCCGCCCGGGGCTGAAAGGACAAGACGATGGGACTGTTTGACCAGATGGTGGGCGGCGTTCTCGGCAAGGTGGGCGGCGCAGGGGCCATGAGCGGCCTGCTCAACAGCGCCCTCAGCGGCGGTCTGGGCGATGCCCTGCCCGGCATGGTGAACTCTGCCCTTGCCAAAACCGAGTTCGGCAGCCTTCAGGGTCTTCTCACCTATCTCCAGGAAAACGGCCTTGCCGATCAGGTCGCAAGCTGGCTCTCCAGCGGCCCCAATCTGGCTGTCACCGCCCAGCAGCTCGTCTCGGTCATTGGCCCTGAGCATCTGGCCCATATCTCCAGCGCTGTCGGCCTGCCGCCGGAGACCCTGAGCGATCTGCTGGCCCAGCACCTGCCTCAGCTCGTCGATAAGCTGAGCCCCAAGGGCGAGCTGGAAACACCGGCAGCCTGAACTGCTCTTGAGCATTTGCGTGTGAAGTGACACCCACTCATGCGAAGAAATTGCCACTCTTCAAGACACTGAAGTGTTCCACTCTTTCGCTGAATCAGCGTGACACTCCAATCACAAGAAACCTCCGGAGCACATGCTGCCCCGGAGGTAATCATGCATGAAAGGCTGTTCTGACACCTTGCCAGGAGGCGGTGCAGATAAAGAGGACGGGGCGAACTGTCCGCTATCCCTGATTTTTCCCGCGTGAGCCAGTGCACCCTCTCTGTCGGAAGTCTGCCCCATCAGTTCAGACATGCTTCAGTCTTCCGTGTCGGGCACCACATCGTCCAGCATCAGCGAGTCGCAAGCGAAACCATCTTCCGGCTGGTTAAAACCCGTGGTGGTGATAAAGGCGCAGCGGGTATTTTCCGCATCCGCCATCCATGTCACCAGTCGGTAAGCGATTTCGGCGGCGTCATCATCAGCCTCTTTGCTGAAGGCACTGGCTGCGGGAATCTGTGCACCAGCTTTCCGGGCATTCGCCACATCGCGCACGGTGATGAGGAAGGAGATCGTATCTCCGGCATCCGCCGCCGTCGTGACAGGTATGACTTCCAGAGAGAACCGGTCCCAGCCGCTCTCGCCACGGGTAATAGCCGCATCGGCGATGATGGTGCCAGTAAAGAGCGGCAGCCCGTTTCCAGTGCGCTGCACCTTTCCATCAGAAAGCTCGAACTTGCGCCCGCCCTTTCCGCCACCATCTGGCGTGAGGCCGGAAAGCTGACGCCGCAATGCGCCTTCCAGATACAGCTTCAGCTTGTCATCATTCAGCTTGCCATTGTCCACCACCCGTTCGGAAGGGATGACAACCAGCGCCATATCGCGGCACAGATTGGGCAGATGCACGCCGCCAACCGCCGGCAATGAGCGAATTTTCTCCGCTACCGGGGCCTCACTGCCCACCGGCACGACAATATCGAATGTCACATCCCGGCCAGACTTGGCCGCCAGCCTCATGCGTGACCAGATCTGATCGAGCTTTACGACAGTCACATTATCATGCTCGCCCACGGTCACTACATTCAGGGCGGCGAGATCTCCGGGGGCCTTGGCCAGATTGCGCAGATCCGATGCCCGGAGAGTGACCGCAAGCCCACCATTGATGAGACCGCACCAGGCCTCATTCTTCCGCTGAAGCGAAAGAGCGGCATGGGAAAACCCATCTTCCGGCCGAAACAGCAGCACGTCCTCGATACCCGGCACGATACCTGTCTCAACCCAAAGCCGCTGTTCGCCGCGCGTATCCTGCTTGAGCTGGACTTGATAGGAATCCGCGCCCTTGTTGACCGTTAGATCCATCACACCATTCGTAATGGTGCCATTCAGCGGCACGGCGTTGCGTGGATCTCCTGGCGGAGGTGTCAGCATTCCTTTCACAACATTGCCCTGCACATCGATATGGGCAATCGCGGCCCGATAGGGCGGGAAGAAGGGCAGACCAACAGCCATGAACTGCTCTTCGGCGGCGCTGGCATATGCAGGCACAAGCAGGCTGGAGAACAGCGCGATGGCCAATGCCCTTGAAAGCTGTTTCGACAACATACCCCTACCGCTCCTGACTGATAGTAATCTGCCCGCGCCAATGGCCGACACTCGACATTCCATTTTGTGTCTTAACCGGGTTTCCTTACAGGAACCTGTCAGAATATGAATTGAGATGTCCGCATGCATGCGTGGGACGCATATCAGCTACAAACTTGGCGACATCCAGTTCGGCAAGCATAAGAAAAGACAGAAGGAACGCCCATGAACGCCTTGCCTTCCCCGCGCAGTTTCGAGGTGACAACCCCAGATCATCTGCGCATTCAGGCACGCGAATGGGGTGCGCGGGGTGGAGCCGAACTGTTGTTCATCCACGGCTTCTCTCAGGCTGGTCTGTGCTGGCGACAGCAGACCCAGGCCCCGGAACTCGCCCATCTGCGCATGGTGGATTACGACTTTCGTGGCCATGGTGGCTCAGACAAGCCCTTGGACACCGCTTTTTATCATCCGCCCCAGCGCTGGGCAGATGAACTGGCAGCTGTCATTGCGCAGGCGGAACTGCGCAAGCCCATTCTTGTTGGATGGTCATATGCGGGCCGCGTGATCTGTGATTATTTGAGCATTCATGGCCCGGAAAAGCTGGGCGGAATTGTTTTCGTCAATGCCGTGACACGCAATGAGAAACATTTCTATGGCAGCAGCAACCGGCTGATGCGCCAGATGTGTGCGGCCGATCTGGATGAAAACATCGCAGGAACCCGCGCGTTCCTGCGCAACTGTTTTGAAATCATGCCAAGTCAGGATGCGTTTGAGCAACTTCTGGCCGTTAACATGATGGTGCCCCCACAAGTACGGGCTGCCCTCTTTGGCCGGCCGGCGGACTTTGACGCCATGCTGGCTCAGCTCGATCTGCGGGTGATGGTGATGCAGGGAGACCGGGATATCGTGGTCGCGCCCGCTATGGCCCACCACATTGCCGCCAGCATACCGGGCGCGCGACTTGAGATGTTCGAAGGCATAGGCCATGCCCCCTTCATTGAGGCCCCCGAGGCCTTCAACAGCGCACTACTGAACTTTATTGGCAAGACTGAACGATAAAGACAGAAAGAAGAAATGCAAAAGCCCGGACCAATGATCCGGGCTTTACTTGCCCCTGTCCGCTCCCCCGCACGAGCATAAAGCTGGCGGAGGAACGAACTCCCAAGGCCGGCGTGAAATCGGAGTACATCCGTCCGTCTTTCACATACGCATGTGAGATCTCAACATGCGCTCATCGGCTGGGGCTGATCTATAGATGGGAGAGCAATCCGGTTTTTTCAAGACCACTGGCGATTTTTTAGCCTGGGCTGAAGCCGGGAAAAACTTTTGGGTCCGCCGTGCAGAAAAGGCCACCGGCATCACACCCAAAAAAACCGCATGTTGCGCGGCGAAGATGTGGTGGAAGACGCTTTCGCCTTCACACCACATGAATACGCCCCGGCAACAGACCTCATCAGGCCATGCGCCGGGCGAAAACCATCTCAACGACGGCGGAAGTTCTGACGGCGGGCACCGGGCGGGGGGGCAGAACCCTCGGCCTTGTGGCGGAAATTGATGCGGCCACGATCCAGATCGTAAGGCGACATTTCCACCACAACGCGGTCACCTTCAATGGTGCGGATGCGGTTCTTCTTCATCTTGCCGGCTGCATAGGCCAGAATCTGATGCTCGTTGTCCAGACGCACGCGGAAATTACCGTCGGGGAGCACTTCAGTTACCGTGCCCTCGAACTCCAACATCTCTTCCTTCGCCATATAGTCTCTCCACTGGGCCCCTTTGGGGCGATGCTGGCGGGCTTATGTCACGAAAACGCGCTTGAGCCCATAGGCCTCTTGCGGGAACGGCTTTTGCGCCATTCCCGCATTCAATATTCAGATCAGTTGCCGCCCTTGGCGCCATCACGACGCGGCACGGCCTTCATGAAGCCGACACCCGCCATTTCGCCGGAAGAACGCGGATTGCGAGAATCCCGCTTGGGGCGATTATCGGTGCGCCCTTCGCCACGGTTGTCGGTCCGGCCTTCAGCACGCGGCTGGCCGCGGTTCTCCGAGCGAGCGGCCTGATTCCGGTTCTCGGAACGACCATCCGCACGCGGCTCCTTGCGCTTGTCCTGCGGCTGACCCTGGCCACCACCAGTGCGCGGCGGACGACGGCCATCACGACGGCCCCCTTCCGCGCCACCAGCGGCTTCTGTCGGACGCTCGCCACGTGGGCGCTGCTGCCCCTGCCCTGGCCGAGCCGGACGTGCACCACGCGGACGCTGTGCATCCTCGGTCCACTCATCGTTCACGATGGGCTGGCCAGCCGGCACATTGAAGGTCGCCTGCGCGCCACGACGGTCGCTGGACGGAATCTGCACCTTGATCAGCTTTTCGATGGAACGCAGGTATGGCCGCTCTTCATGGTCACAGAAAGAGATGGCGATACCGTCACGCCCGGCGCGCGCCGTGCGACCAATGCGGTGCACATAGCTTTCCGGCACATTCGGCAGGTCGTAGTTCACGACATGGCTGACACCGGTGACATCAATGCCACGCGCGGCGATATCGGTCGCCACCAGAATACGCACCTTGCCTTCACGGAAAGAGCTCAGCACACGGTCGCGCTGGTTCTGGGACTTGTTGCCGTGAATGGCTTCGGACGCAATGCCAGTGCGAGCCAGCGCACGCACCACCTTGTCCGCCCCATGCTTGGTACGGGTGAAGACGAGAACGCGGTCGATCTCTTCCTGCGTGAGCACTTCCGCCAGAAGATTGCTCTTGTTGGCCTTGTCGATCAGAATGACGCGCTGGTCCACCTTGTCGGCGGTGCGGGCCACCGGGGTCACGGCCACCTGCACCGGATCGTTCAGCATGGAAGCTGCCAGATCGGCAATCGCACCCGGCATGGTGGCCGAGAAGAACAGCGAGTGACGCTTGCGCGGCAGACGGCGCAGAATGGCGCGAATGGCGTGAACGAAGCCCATGTCCAGCATCTGGTCGGCTTCGTCGAGCACGAGAACCTCGACCTGATCGAGGCGCACAGCATGGTTGTCGGCCAGATCCAGCAGACGACCGGGGGTCGCAACCAGAACATCCACACCGCGATGCAGATTGCGCACCTGGCGGCCCATCGGCACGCCGCCAATGGCCAGCGTGACAGAGAGCTGCGTGTGCCGGCCAAAAGCCTCGAAATTATCGACGATCTGGCCAGAGAGTTCACGCGTGGGAGACAGCACGAGCACACGCACGCTCTTCTGTTCCAGACGGCGCGGATGACGCACGAGATGGTCCAGAATGGGCAGGGCGAAAGCGGCGGTCTTGCCAGTGCCGGTCTGCGCGATACCAATAAGATCGCGGCCGGCGAGAATGTGAGGAATGGCCTGCGCCTGAATAGGCGTGGGGGCGGCATAACCCGCGTCGTTCAGGGCGCGCAGGACGGGCTCGGACAGGCCGAGGGTAGAAAAAGAAGTCAAGTTCTGTCTTTCGTGGCGCGAACGACGTCAACATGCAGGGTGCAACACAAGCAATCACGCAGCGACGCGACCCTATAGGGCAACTCGCCAGGCAAGACATGCTTGATGCCCGTCTGCTGATGCAGTCCGCGGGATCATTGACATCCCGCGTGGCCTGGGGTGTCCGTAAGGAAAAATCAACATCGGGCAAAACCACCAGAGGCTCTTCCGCGAAAGAAGAAACAACTCAGGGCAGGCTCCGCTACGCGGCCCGAGAGCGCTCCAGAGCTGGAATTGGCTTTATTCGAATTCTCAAAGCCTGTACCAAGCAGAGCGCTATGGCAGGGCATATGACCTATTGCTGCGACAATTTCAAGGCATTCGCACCAATACTCGCTTTTTTGCCTTAGAGCTCGTACACACGACGTTACGTAAAGAGCGCCTTGTCCAGGCAATGCAGGGCCGGTGGAGACAGCATGTTAGACTTGCAGGTCCTGGTAGAGGCGACCACGACATTCGTGAAGGAAAATCAATCCCTTGCGCCTGTTGTGGTGTTCGCGCTCGCGTTCGGCGAGTCGCTTGCGATCGTATCCTTTTTCATACCCGCAACCGTGCTGCTTCTGGCGATTGGGGCTCTTGTAGAGGCCAGCGGCATCAGTTTTTTCAATATATGGCTGGCTGCCGCCGTGGGTGCGACGCTGGGTGATGCCGTCTCTTACTGGCTCGGTTTTCATTACAAGGAACGGGCAAGAACGTTCTGGCCGCTCAACAAGCGCCCGGATCTGGTGGCGCGCGCAGAGCATTTCTTCGACCGCTTCGGCATCTGGAGCGTGGCCATCGGCCGTTTCTTCGGCCCTATCCGCGCCGTGGTGCCGCTGGTTGCCGGCATTCTGGCCATGCGACACTCGCATTTCCAGATTGCCAATGTGACCAGTGCGGCCGTCTGGGCCTTCGTTATGCTGGCCCCGGGTGCCATGGCTCTCAAACTGATACAATAGATGACATCGCAAGCCGTTTTTCATGGGATGAAGAGCGGCCCATCCGCATGTTTGGCAGATGCGTGGTTCAGTCCGCCTACTCCAGCTCCATCTCCGGCTCAGAAACGGCTTCCGTCGTCGCGGAGGGGGGCGCAAGACCGGCGATGAGTTCATCCAGCATCGGCTGATTTGCCTGCGCGGACCGCGCTTCCATCTCGCGATACATGGAGATCAGGCGCTCACCGAAAGCCGTCACCTCTGTGCCTGCACCGCGCCGGCCCGGATGGGTGATGATGACCTTCTGCGTGAACATGCGGTTCATCTCATCCGTCAACATCCAGGCGCGCCGATAGCTCATGCCAATCGCTTTTGCGGCACCGAGAATGGAGCCGTGTGTGCGCAACGTTTCCAGAAGCAGAATTTTGCCAGGTCCAATCCGCTTGCCATCCGGGAAATAGATCCTCAGGAAAAGGCGGGCGGAACTGTCTTGGGTCAAAGCATATCCTCCGAAACTCAACGGCCATCAGCCCTACCGGAAATGTGTCGCCACGTCCCGGCCAACTCTTATCAATCATCCAGACAACATATATCAAATGTCTGTGCAGAGTGGCCGTTTCTTGAACATTTCCGCCATTCTCACATGCGACATGGTTCCGACACCAGCCACCTCTAGATTACCGAGCGAACCGCCCCTTTCGCCCACACTGCGAGGCCGGCATGTTTTCTTCTCCCAGCCGCACGCCACACAAGCATAGCCACAGGCAAATGGAGCCTGAAGCATCAGCAGGTCATGGTGCGCATTCTTCACTCCGCTCAGATAGTCCAATGCCTGAAGAGATTGCAGATAACCGGCCACCCGTGCTCACTCTGGGCCTTGCCCTTGGGGGCGGTGCTGCGCGGGGCTTTGCGCATATTGGCGTTCTGGACGTGCTCGAGCGCAACGGTATTCGACCACAGCTTGTTGCAGGCTCATCCATTGGTGCCATCGTCGGCGGACTTTGGGCAGCAGGGAAGATGGATGCGCTCAGCGACTGGGCGCTCAATCTCAACCGCAGCAATATGCTCGGTTTCCTTGATTTCACCCTGAACGGCGGCGGATTGATTACGGGGCGAAGGCTGAAAGCGCGTATGCGGCGAGAGGTCGGCCACGTCCTGCTCGAGGACCTGCCCACCCCCTTCACGGCCGTCGCCACGGAATGCAACACCGGCCGGGAGGTCTGGCTCAACCGGGGCGATTTCGTCAGCGCGTTGCGTGCCTCCTATGCCCTGCCCGGCCTGTTCACGCCTGTACAACTGGGAGAATGCTGGCTGATGGATGGCGCGCTGGTGAACCCGGTGCCTGTTACGCCGGTGAGAGCCGGCGGCGCTGATATCATCATTGCGGTGGACCTGAACGGCGATGCCTTCTCACCAATGCCACCCCTGCGTGACCATGGCGGTGCGTGCTCGGATGCCATGCACGAAGAAGGCCGCAATGGCGCACAGAACCCGCTGGACCTGCTGAACCCGGCCCGCCTGCGCCGACAATTCCTGCCAACGGAAAACAAAGAAAGCAATCTGAGCCTGGCAGCCGTCATCACGGATGCGCTGAACATCACTCAGGATCGGGTCACCCGCGCCCGTCTGGCCGAAGACCCGCCAGAGGTTCTCATCACCCCTGGATTGCGAGATGTCGGGCTCTTCGATTTTCATCGGGCACGAGACATTATCGATATCGGGATTGCCGCAGGCGAAGCAGCATTACCCGGCATCCATACTGCGCTTCAGGTCGCGGCAGAAAAAAAGACGCAGACCGGAAACTAATGCCTTCACAGGCGCACTTGCCAGCCGGCTTACTTCGCCGGCTTGCAGGGCAAAGAGCGTTCCGTGATCGCGTAAATCAGGATGTCCGGCTTGAAGCGCTCCACCGCACCACGGTCAAACTGGCAATTACGGTGATGCATCCATGCATAGGCTGAACTGCGCGCGGCCAGCAGACCCGGCCAGAAGCCCTGCGTGAATGAATCGCCGATGACCATGATGCGCGGCCCGTCGTGCCCGGTGGTGAACGCCTTTGACTGGAATGGGTCGGTCGGCTTGGTCGGCGGCATCACGCCCTCAATCGGGGTGAGCGTACCGGCAGAGGCCATTGGGCCAATGCGTTCGTAATCCAAATCAGGCTTTTCAGCCTCGACACCGCCCATCAATCGCAGCAGGTCTCCATCCTTGCGCTCATAAGTCGGCCCCAGCACCTCGGAAAGATCGAAAGCCAGATCTGGCCGCCCCGCAGCATCCATCGCCGCATTGAAGGCCAGAACCGCACCACGTGCGTTCCAGTGCGTGTCAATCTGGCGATAGATAGGGCCGTCCTTTTTGGCTTCCGCCAGAATGGGGCGCAGATCGACAAAGGTCACGCCCTTGTCCTTCAGCGCATCCGCAAACAGATCATATTCGGTGGGAGAGCGCTTGAGTTCACGGGCATAGGCCGGCAGCAACTCGGTGTTCACCGTCTGGCTGTTCGGCGGCATCATCATCACCATCGGCTTGCCGGAGGACTTCATATAACGGTCCATCTCGGACGCGACATCTGCAAGACCAGCAACCGCATCCTTGCGCAGAATCTGTCCGATAGACTGTTCCAGCGCCCAGTCATCCTTGATGAACAGCGCGCCATTCTCGCCCTTCAGCACCCGCTCATTGTCTCCGCCACCCAGCCAGCGGCCATAGGTGTTATGTGCCTCCAGAACCGCGCCACGAAAGCCGAAAACGTTGTTGATATACGGGTCCAGACGCTGCGATGCCTTGACCCACCATTGTTCTTCCGGCGCAACAACCGTGCGCACGGGCGCGGGAAGATCCGGCGCAAAGAAGCCAACGGTGGGCAGCAGAAGCACCGCGAAGAAGAAGATCGCCCAATAGCGGCGGAACTTCATGATCAGAGGCATCGCGTATCCTCCTGCCTAGAACTGGAAATACAGAAACGGGCTGTACGCTGCCGCACCGACCGAGAGCACGCACAGAACGAACAACAGCAGCATCACAACGGAGTCAGCCGTACCATAAATGGCGAGGCGCACCTTCTGCGACAACTGCTTCAGTCCCGGCTTGGGCAAGCCGAAAATGGCCAGCGGCCACGCCAGAATCATGACGACAATCGTCACCCACTGCAACTCGGTCATCAGCGAGACAGACAAGCTGCCGAAGCCATTGAAACCGAACATGCCACGCAGCATCTCGATGGCATCTCCAAACGATGTGGAGCGGAACAGCGCCCAGCCCGTCATCAGCACGAACTGCGTATAAAAGAACGACACCAGTACCGGCACCCGTTCCAGCCATTTGCCAAAGCTGGTGCGCTCCAGCGCAATGAACAGGCCGTGATAGGCACCCCAGATCACATAGGTCCAGCTCGCACCATGCCAGAGGCCGCAGAGCAGGAATACGGTCCAGAGATTGGCAATGGTGCGTGACGGCCCCAGCTTGTTGCCGCCCAGCGGGATGTACACATAATCCCGGAACCAGCTCGACAAGCTCATATGCCAGCGCCGCCAGAACTCACCGATGGAGAGAGAACGGTAGGGCAGATCAAAGTTGCGCGGGAATTTGAGACCCATGGCGATGGCAAGGCCCAGCGCCATGTTCGAATAGCCGCCGAAATCGAAATAAAGCTGAAGGGCATAGGCGTTCACGCCCATCCAGGCTTCCCAGAAGTTCGGCGCAGCCGTCTGATCGTAGATGACCGCAACGATGGGCGCGACCTCATCCGCGATCAGCACCTTCCACGACAGCCCAATCACGAACACCCGCAGGCCGGCGGAAACGCGCCCCAGCGTCGTGCGCCGCTCGCGAATACGGTGGGAGATGGTGGAATAACGGACGATAGGACCCGCCACCAGCTGAGGAAACATGGTGATGTAAACCGCGATCTCCTCAAACCGCGCATTCGCGCTCACCTTCCGACGATACACGTCAACCAGATACGAAATGGCGTGGAAGGTGAAGAAGGAGATGCCCAGCGGCAGTTCCGGATGAAGAACCGGGAACGACAATCCAATCGGCGAAAGCAGCAGATCCAGATTGGAGGTCAGAAAGCCGAGATATTTGAATACAACCAGCCCACCCAGATTGACCACAACGGCGAAGGTGAGCGCGCGAAGCCGCGTTCTATCCGACTGCGCATCAATCAGTTGGGCCAGATAATAATTGGCGACAATCGAGGCGCACAGAATAACAAGATCTGCCAACCCGCCCCATGAATAGAACACGAGGGAGAAGACAAGCAGCACTATATTCTTCGCGCGAACCCCAGGCATGAGGAAGTAGCACGCGAGGAAGAGCGGCAGGAAATAGTAAAGGAATGAGACTGAAGAGAAAACCATGCCGGAACCGGTTGCCCTTAATAGACAAATTGTTCGCGCAGAATGCGTTCTTCAAGCCCGTGGTCGGGGTCGAACAGCATGTCGATTGCGGATGATGTATCAAGTCTGGCGGAAACCGCCACGATATTGCGCACTTCGTAATGGTCTGCCACCGCGCTCACCGGCCGCTTTTCAGCTTCCATAACCGCGATGTCCACCCGCACCCGGTCCGGCACCAGTGCGCCACGCCAGCGCCGGGGCCGGAAGGGAGAGATGGGTGTGAGAGCCAGAAGTGCTGTGCCCAGCGGTAGAATGGGGCCGTGGGCGGAAAGATTATAGGCGGTAGACCCCGCCGGCGTGGCGACGATCACACCATCACAGACCAGTTCCTCCAACCGCACTCGCCCATCAATCGAGATGCGCAGCTTGGCGGCCTGATAGGTCTGTCGCAGCAGGGAAACCTCATTGATCGCCGGCGCGCGATGGCGTGTGCCATTGATGTCCATTGCCTCCATCTGCAACGGATGCATTTTCACATGCTGGGCTGCCGCCAACCGCTCCACCAACCCATCCTCGCGATAGGTATTCATCATGAAGCCGACAGAACCGCGATGCATGCCATAAATGGGAATGCCACGGTCGCGGAAGCGGTGCAGGGTCTGGAGCATCAGCCCATCGCCGCCGAGGGCAACGATCACATCCGCATCATCCTCGCTGACCGTGCCGTAGCGGGCCTCCAGCCGCACGCGGGCGGCCTCGGCTTCCGGCGTCTGGCTAGAGACGAAGGCGATCCGCCCCAGCGCACCGGGCACATCATCATGCGTGACGTGTATGGCCTCGGCATCGCTCATGGGTGGCGGGGTTTCCTCTGGTGCGGAAGAAGACAGGCGGCTGGACAGACTTGCGCTCAACCGGCTGATGCAGAAAACAAGGATTATCCGTCTAAACGCCTAGCTCCGCCTTGTCGAGATGCACACGCACCCCACGACTGATAGAGCGACAGGAAATGGCATGCTCGCCACACTGCCAGAGATTGCAGGAACCATGATGCACACCGGAAATGATACAGAAAGCCATGCGCCTCAACCTTCCATCTGCCTCATCTATTCCACCTTCCCTTCGCAGGAGAGCGCGGGGGCAGCAGCGCGCGAGATGGTGGCGCGCAAGCTGATTGCCTGCGCCAATATCCTGCCGGGCATGGTCTCTTTCTATGAATGGGAAGGGACGCTTGAGCGTGGCGAGGAAGTGGTGATGCTGCTCAAGACCACACAGGCTGTGGCGCAGGATGTGATTGCCGCCCTTGCAACGCTGCATCCTTACGAGGTGCCCGCTATCATCATGCTGCCCCTGTCAGGAGGCTTGCCTGCTTATCTGAACTGGGTGGCCGGCGCGGTTGCGCCTGTCAGCCCGCCTTAAAGTGTTTTGAGCGGGACTGGCTCGCGTAAAAAATATGCTCACTCGAAATGTTGGGGCATTCCTTCGATTCAATGAAACGGAGGAATGCCCCAGCCCATTCAGGGCACAGGGTTCCACAGCACCGGCACATAACGGAAGCCATCACCCTCGCGGGCCACATGAGCCGCGCCGGGGAACGGGAAGTGATAACCCGCGACAGCGATACGCTCATCCGCCAGCCGATTATAGACCTTGCGGCGCACCTGTTCCGCAGCAGCCGCATCCATGTCGAACATCACGTGCCAGCCGGGATTGGTCACGAACAGCGCGGGGATATTGGTGAGATCGGACTGGATGAACAGCTTTTCCTTGCCTGAATTCAGCTCGAAAGAGGTATGGCCCGGGGTGTGGCCGGGCGTACCCATGGCCAGAAGGCCGGGAGCAAGCTCTTTCTCCCAGCCATAGGTCTCCACCTGTGGCAGCAAGGGCTTGAAGACGCGCTGGGCATTGGCGAACACCCCTTTCAGCCCTTCAGGTGCACGGCCCATTTCCGACTCATCCATCCAGAAGGCCCATTCGGCCTCCGGCACCTTCACGCGCGCCTTCGGGAAGGCAGATTGCCCCTCTGCGTCCAGCAGACCGTTGATATGGTCCGCATGAAAATGGGAGATCACAACCTCGTCAATGCTTGAAGGAGCGATGCCCATATTGGTGAGCGCACCTGCAAGCAGCCCCACCGGGGCATTGGGGGTGCCCTTCGTTGGGCCATTACCCGTATCCACCAGAATCCGCTTGCCGCCGATTTCCAGCAGCAGCACGTTGAAGGGAAAAGAGACTTCATCCGGCTTCAAGAATGCTGTTTCCAACGCCGCATTCACCTGCTCGCGCGACGCATTGCGCACAAACCCTTCCGGCATGGGAATGGTGCGCAGACCATCGGCGATAGCGGTGACGGTGATGTCGCCCACCTTGTAACGGTAGGCGCTGGGAATGGCGCGCGCAGATCCGCCCACTCCCGGATCAACAGCAGCACCCGCCTTCTGCTCGGCGGGTGAGGCGGCAATAGCGGTCCCGACGGGAAGCAGACCGACCCCTGCCAGTCCCGTGGCAGCGACCAGAAGCGAACGGCGGGACATCTGCGACATGAAACTCTCCGGTCAGAATGCGGATCGGGCTATCGATCCACCTCGCTTTTCCAGCATGCACGCACTGTTGCCCGAGGAAAAGCGCGAAGGCGAGATGCGCCCGTATTCAACAATGAAAAACGCCGCCCGCAATCAAGCAGGCGGCGTGATGCCAGAACCAGTCACAGAAGAACGGGCGATGCCCTGCCCTCACTGCACCGGCGGGGCATACTGGATGCCGCCCATGTTCCAGAGCTGGTTGATACCGCGCGGCACGCCCAGCTTGGAAGCCGAGCCGACATTGCGCTCGAAGCTCTCGCCATAGTTGCCTACAGCCTTCACCGCCAGTACCACGAAATCATTGGGTAGCCCCAGAGACTTACCCGCCTCACCGTCAACGCCCAGCAGATGCTTCACCTGCACCTTCTGCGACTTGAGGGCCTCATCCACATTTGCGGAGGTGACACCCAGTTCCTCGGCGTTCAGCAGGCCATAGAGGGTCCACTTCACCACATTGAACCACTGGTCATCACCCTGACGCACCACAGGGCCCAGCGGCTCCTTGGAGATGACATCCGGCAGAACGATGTGATCGGCCGGCTTGTCGAGCTTCAGGCGCAGGGCATAAAGCTGCGAAACATCGGTGGTGATGCTGTCACACTTGCCATCACGATAAGCGGCCAGCAGGGCCTCGGAATCCGGCAGGGTTACCAGTTCCAGCTCCATGCCATTGGCCTTGAAATAGTCCTGCGTGTTGACAGCGGCAGTGGTACCAGCCTGCACGCACACCTTGGACTTGTTCAGTTCCAGGGCCGAAGTCAGGTTGCGGCTATGCGGCACCAGAAAGCCCTGACCATCATAGTAGGAGATGCCGGCGAAGAGCAGACCGAGTTCACCCTCACGCTCCAGCGTCCAGGTGGAGTTGCGCGAGAGCAGGTCGATCTCGCCCTTCTGCAAGGCCGGGAAGCGCTCCTCGGCATTCAGGGGCACGAATTTCACCTTCTGCGCATCACCCAGCGTGGCGGCAGCAACGGCGCGGCACAGGTCCACATCGAATCCGCTCCACTTGCCGGAGGCATCCGCCTCCGAGAAGCCCGGCAGTCCCTTGGAGACGCCGCAAACCAGTTCACCGCGTTCCTTCACGGTCTTCAGCGTGTCCGCCGAAGCGGCCGTGGTCGAGACGCCTGCAGCAACGATGGTCGCAGCGCCGGCCAGAAGGGCCAGGATCTTCTTCATGAATGTCCCCGGTTGAGCTGGAATGGAGATGGAACCCTGCGCGAGACCACCCCTCAAAGGGTGGCCTGCTGGCGCACGATGACCTTGGTGCCCACGGGCACGCGCTGGTAGAGGTCGATGATGTCGCTGTTCACGAGGCGGAAGCAGCCGGAAGAAACGGCATAGCCGATGGTCTGCGGCTGGTTGGTGCCGTGAATACGGTAGACAGTGCCACCGATATAAAGCGCACGCGCCCCCATCGGGTTACCCGGGCCGCCGGCCATGAAGCGCGGCAGATAAGGCTGGCGCTGGATCATCTCCGTCGGCGGGCGCCAATCGGGCCACTCAGCCTTGCGCTCAATTTTCTTCAGGCCATTCCACTGGAAACCGTCGCGCCCCACGCCGATGCCGTAACGCATCGCACGGTTGTTCCCCTCAACGAGATAGAGGAAGCGCTCATTGGTGTGAATAATGATGGTGCCGGGCGCCTCGGTGGTGCGGAAATATACCGGCTGGCGACGGAAGGCAGGCTCCAGCAGAGCGGTATCGTCTTCCGGCGGCACATAGCCCGGCTGATCGCCGATATCCATGGAAGCACCGGGCACACCGCGCGGCGGCATCTGCGCCTGGCTCTGGGCAACAATGCCGAGTGTGCCAAGCTGCATCACGGCGGCGAGGGCCAAAGTCTTGAAGAGTTTCGACATCATTCCGGCCTCATCTCCCGCATCCAGTCGGATGCGCATGTTTCACCAGAACAAGCTTAAGCCCCGCTTAACGCAGGGCAGATGGCACGATTTGCATGCCATTTTGCCTTCTCTGGCCCAACTGGCCCCCAGCATCCCGCCATTCTGGCCGCACTCATGCGGCAAATCACTGCGAAACACGCCCGGATACTGGATTACCTGACCCGCCCGCGCAGGGAAAGACGCATCTTTCATGTAAAAGCGCTCACGGTCACGATCGGGAAGGAGTCATGCAGGTTGCAACGCCCCATCTGGACGTCGCCCCTCTTCCTGCCTAAAAGGGCCGCCTTATAGACATGGCAAGCCTACCTGCGTGGTCCGCAGGAGTGGGCAGGAGGACAAAAGATGATTGCACTGACGTTCCCCGATGGCGCGAAGCGCGAATATCCTGCGGGGATTTCCGGCGCAGACATTGCCGCCCAGATTTCAAAATCCCTCGCCAAAAAGGCCGTCGCGGTCACGCTGAATGGTGAGGTTGTCGATCTGGCAGAGCCGATCAAGCACGATGCCACGTTCGAGATCGTCACCCGCGATGATCCGCGCGCGATCACGCTCATCCGCCACGATGCCGCCCATGTGCTGGCGGAGGCGGTTCAGTCGATCTGGCCCGGCACGCAGGTCACCATCGGCCCGGTAATCGAGAACGGCTTCTATTACGACTTCGCCCGTAATGAGCCCTTCACTACCGATGACCTGCCGGTCATCGAGGCAAAGATGCGCGAGATCATCGCCAAGGATCGCCCCTTCACCAAGGAAGTGTGGGGCCGTGATGAGGCCAAACGCGTCTTCACGGAGATGGGCGAGACCTACAAGGTGCAGCTGGTGGATGCCATTCCTGAAGATCAGGATGTGAAAATCTACAAGCAGGGTGAGTGGTTCGACCTGTGCCGTGGCCCGCATCTGCCCTCCACCGGCAAGGTCGGCACCGCCTTCAAGCTGATGAAGGTGGCCGGAGCCTATTGGCGCGGCGATTCCAACAACCCGATGCTGACCCGCATCTACGGCACCGCCTGGCATGACCAGAAGGAGTTGGACGAGTATATCCATCGCCTTGAGGAAGCCGAGAAGCGCGACCACCGTCGCCTTGGCCGCGAGATGGACCTCTTCCACTTTCAGGAAGAAGCCCCCGGCACGGTATTCTGGCACCCCAAGGGCTGGACGCTGTTCCAGGAACTTGTTGCCTATATGCGCCGCCGCCTGAGGGCTGACTACAAGGAAGTCAACGCCCCGCAGGTGATGGACTCCGTTCTCTGGGAAACCTCCGGCCACTGGGGCTGGTACAAGGAGAACATGTTCAAGGTGCAGTCTGCCGGTGATGAGGTGCGCGATGAGCGCGTCTTCGCCCTGAAGCCGATGAACTGCCCCGGCCATGTGCAGATCTTCAAGCACGGCCTCAAGAGCTACCGCGACCTGCCGCTGCGTCTGGCCGAATTCGGCGTGGTGCACCGCTATGAGCCTTCCGGCGCGCTGCATGGCCTGATGCGCGTGCGCGGCTTCACGCAGGATGATGCCCACGTGTTCTGCACCGAGGAGCAGATGGCGGAAGAGTGCATGAAGATCAACGATCTCATCCTCTCCACCTATGCTGACTTCGGCTTCGACAAGATCATCGTCAAGCTCTCCACCCGCCCGGAAAAGCGCGTGGGTACGGATGAGGTTTGGGATCACGCTGAAGACGTGATGCAGCGCGTGCTGAAGCAGATCGAAGAGAAGTATGGCGACCGCATCACCACCGGTATTCTGCCCGGTGAAGGCGCGTTCTACGGCCCGAAGTTCGAATACACGCTGAAGGACGCTATCGGCCGTGAATGGCAGTGCGGCACCACGCAGGTGGACTTCAACCTGCCGGAACGCTTCGGGGCCTTCTATGTGGATGCGGATGGGCAGAAGAAGACGCCGGTGATGATCCACCGCGCCATCTGCGGTTCCATGGAACGCTTCACCGGCATTCTCATCGAGCATTTCGCCGGGCACTTCCCGCTGTGGCTTGCGCCGACGCAGGTGGTGGTGACCACCATCACCTCCGAGGCGGACGCATATGTTCTCGATGTTGTCGCGAAACTGCGCGAGGCGGGCCTGCGGGCCGAAGTGGACATCCGCAATGAGAAGATCAACCTGAAGGTGCGCGAGCACTCTTTGGCGAAGGTTCCCGTGCTGCTGGTGGCAGGCAAGAAGGAGGCGGCTGAACAGACCCTCTCCATTCGCCGCCTTGGCTCCAAGGACCAGACCAGCGGCGCACTGGATGAGGTGATTGCCGCACTTGTGGATGAGGCTATACCGCCGGACATCAAGCACAAGGCGAAGGCATCTGCCTCAAACTGAGCAGAGCGGCATTTCTCATATCATTCAGGCCCCGAAACGATGTTTCGGGGCCTTTTTGTTTTGGGCATGGGTCGAAAGCTCACAATGCCCCTCCAAATGCAGGGCCAGACCATGAAAGCGGCGGGGGGCAACTGTTCGACGACCGTATCGAACCCTGAAATATACGGTGGTGATTGAGGCGATTGAAGCAGCGTTCAGTCCGGCCGTGTCCCCCGCAGGCAGCGGCATCTTTCAGAAGGGCTAGAAATCGCGCATTCATTTCGGGGGGTCTATGAACAGCACGCCATGGCGAAGCGAAAGGATTGGGCCAAACGCATCGCCGCGTCATATGCTGGCAGTCAGCCTACCATGGAAAGAGCCCGCGCGACTGCCTCCTGAACTGCATTTTTACTCACGACTGACGATGGATAGTCATAGCGCTTGAGCGACATCAGAACTGATATCACCGCGTCTATCGCATCAGCACTTCAAGCTTCTGGTTGGCACCCGGCTCCACCTTGAATTCCTGGCTGAAATTGACGCCATTGTTGCGTCCGATCACCGTATAGGCCCCTTCGGACAAGACAAAGGTGGGTTCCGCGCCAATAGATTCCTTGATGGTATCTCCGCCCGGCGTGATGACGGTCCACTGCGTATCCGAGACAGCAGCCCCCCCCTTCTGCTTCACAAGCTTCAGCGCAACCTCTGCCGCGCGATGGTGCATGGTGGCGTCGGTCAGCTTGCCGGGAGCCACATTCACATCTGCGCGCACCACCGCATTGGCATCGCCATAGGTGGAGACCACATGGTAGGTGCCCTCTGGCAACAGCACCACTTCACCGGCCGTCGCCCCCTTGTAATAAGGCTGGCTGGATGCACGACCGTGAAGGAAAGAGCCTTCAAAAATATCGAAGGTCAGCAATTGCGGCGAGATGGCCGTTTTCTCCACATCGGCCTGAAGGCGCAAACCGCCAGCCTGAAGGGAAAAGACATCGCGTTGGGAGCTTTGCCCCAGCGAGACTTCTTTTGCGAGGCTGACCATGCCGTAGGAGACGTGCACGATATAGCTGCCTGGGGTCAGGAAAAAGACCGGTGCTGCCTCATCCTGTTCCGCAACCAGCGGAAAGGCACCGGTTGCCTGGTCCTGCTGGGCAGCAAAGACCCGCCACACAAGGCCGCGGGCAATGGGTTTGTTCCCCGCCCCATAGCCAGCATAGACTCCAAGCGCGACCTTGCCATCTGGGGGAGTAGGCAACACGGCATGCGGCTCGCGTCCACTCTCTCCCTGTGAGGGCTGCAACACGCTGCCCGCACCACCGGAGAAGGGCCCGGCCTGCTTCTCTGAAGGGGGTGTCACCCCCAGAAACTGCATGCTCTGCGCAAGGACCGGCGGAGACACAACCACAAGCTGCGCAGACACAACCCCAGCCACAAGCAGCCAGCGCGCCACAGCCGCGCGCCGCCAGCACCTGAATGAGTCTGGCGCGCCAGCAGGCCAGATCGTCCGCATGCATCGAATTCGGATCATGTCTCTGAGGTGCACAAAATTCGGGGCAGTTTCAAGTCAATCCTGAGGCAACAGATCAAGGACGGCTATTTTCACCACAGACGCAGCCCGATGCCGCAGTGCGGGTTCCTTTCCTGTGAGTCTGGGCTATAGCTCAGCACCATTCGCCCAAGCTCCAACGTCATTTACACAACGTGATTTTGCCCCACGCGATTTTGAAGGCTTCCCAAATGGCTGATGCACTCGACCTGCTTCGCACCCGTCGCTCTTTCCGCCTTATGGATCTGGTGGAACCGGGCCCGGCCGGACAGGATCTGGAAACCATCCTCACCATTGCCTCCCGCGTGCCGGATCATGGCCGGCTGGTGCCATGGCGCTTCGTGCTGTTTGAAGGCGAAGGCAGCGTGCGTGCCGGTGAGGCCTTCGCGAAAATCTATTCCGAAGACCATCCCGATGCGGACGAAAAGCATCTGAATGAAGAACGCCGGCGTTTTTCGCGCGTGCCGCTGGTCGTGGCTGTCGTGACCAGCCCTGTCCATCACCCCAAGATTCCGGAATGGGAACAGCTCATGTCCGCAGCCGCCTGCTGCCAGAACATGCTGCTGGCTGCGAATGCGCTGGGGTTTGGCGGAACATGGATCACCGAATGGCCGGCTTTCGATGCCCGCGCCCGTGCGGCGCTGGGTCTGGCGGAACATGAGCGCATTGCCGGCTTCATCTATCTCGGCAGCCCGGTGCAGGTGCTGGAAGAGCGCCCCCGGCCAGATCTGGCCGAGATAGCCACCCGCTTCTGAATAATGTCACGGGTGCGGAGCGGCTTTCTGCTACCGCGCCCGTGCGCAATGGCAATCGGCCAGATGGTCATCAACCAGCCCGCACGCCTGCATGGCGGCATAGACAATGGTGGGGCCGACAAACTTGAAGCCGTAGCCCTTCAGCCGTTTTGAGAGCGCCCGTGAGGCATCTGTCTGCGCGGGGACATCTAAAAGACGTTCAGGCCGGTTGATGAGGGGAGCACCATCCACCGCCTCCCACATCACATCCGCGAAGGCGATGCCCTTCTCCCGCAGATCCAGATAGCTGCGCGCCGAGGCCACGGCCCCCTCGATCTTGGCACGATTGCGGACAATACCCGCATCCTGCATCAGCGCCTCAACCTTGGCCGCATCATAACGGGCGATGATCTCCGGCTCAAAACCATCGAACGCACGCCGGAAGTTCTCGCGCTTGCGCAGAATAGTGATCCACGACAGGCCGGCCTGAAATCCATCCAGCAGCAGCTTTTCAAACAGCGCCCGGCTGTCATGCTCCGGCACGCCCCATTCGGTATCATGATAGGCCATATATACCGGATCCGTGCCGCACCAGCCGCAGCGCGCCAGCCCATCCGCATGCATGACAGGAGTCTGAGACAGCATGCTCATGCCCCCTTCATCGCTTGTGCGACGATATCCAGCGGGCTTTCCTTGCGCGCCCATGCCATCTCGAATCCGGCCCAGTGCGGCCGCACCAGTTCAATCTCAACCCCATTCACCAGCAGCGGCGTGCCTGCTGCCTGCGCGGCAGAGGTACGATCCAGCCGCACGCTGGCAATGGCCAGCCTCCCGGCAGCAGAAGTGATGCGGCCCGCAGACTTGTCCCCCGCGAGAATCTCCTGCCCCGCTTCGGCAACATGGGGAAACACCGCCTGAACCAGCCTGTTGCGCGCCGTGGTGCGGTGTTCCATCCGGCTCACCACTTCCTGCCCCACATAGCACCCCTTGTGGAAATCGAGCCCGCCAAGCTGGTCCATGTCGACCTCATGGGGGAAGGCATCGTTATAGGCGAAATCAATACCGCCCTTTGGAATACCCAGCGTAATCCGCAAGTGTTCATAGGCCCCGGCATCACCGGACTGCGCCTCTGCCATGGCGCCCGGCAGAATGATGCGGCGGCCCAATTCAGACAGACGTGGATCGGGATAGGACGAGACACCCTCTCCCGGTTCAAAGCGTGCCTGCCCTCGCCCCGCGCAAGCAACCACAGCCAGATCATCCAGCCGCTCGAATGTCACCTTGGCGCGCAGGCGCAGGAAGGTGAGGCGCTTGATGAGGTCTGCCGCCACTTCGGCCGGGGCATCAATCAGGAAACTGTCCTGTGCCTCTCGGTACAGCAGCAGGTCGGAGATGATCTTGCCCTGCGGGGTCAGCAGCGCACCATAACGGGAAGCGCCAATTTCAATATGCGCCACATCGCAGGTCAGCACCCCATGCAGGAAGTGCTCGACATCCGGCCCGGCAACACGGGTCAGAACACGGTCTGGCAGATAGGCGAAAACAGCGGAAGCGTCGGAAACTTGAATGTCGGAAACCTGAATGTCGGACATGGGGCCGGTCCTCATTCGAAACTGGGGGAAGCTGAATCCAACCTGACCGGAACGGGCAGGCCGGCGAATCCGTCTCTCGCTGTGTGGCTGAGACATCTGAGCGATGAGATACAACATAACACGGCCAGAATATCCCTAAGCTAGGCATGCCACGACAATGTCTCAAGAGTGCATGCGAGCTTGGCTCTGTGCTGAAATTCGCAGCATTCGCCTTCCCGTACTTGCCTTGTGCGGCTGTGGAGAGTTGAGTGCGCGCTTTCCAGCATTCCGGCGCGTCATGTCCGTACCCACAATCCTCTCCCCCTTCGGCCAGAAATTGGCCTCTTCCACCCTGCGCACGCGGGAGCGCACCATCACACTTGGCCCGCGCGCACTGGTGATGGGCATCATCAATGTCACGCCCGATTCGTTCTCGGATGGCGGGCTCAGTCTTGCTGCGACAGATGCGCTGGCGCATGCGCAACGGCTGGAGGCGGAAGGCGCGGACATGCTGGATGTCGGAGCAGAATCCACCCGCCCCGGCCATACGCCTCTTTCTGTCGATGAAGAATGGGCGAGGCTGGCCCCGGTTCTGGAAGGCCTGAGCCTGAACAGCGCCCTGCCCATCTCCGTGGATACCTACAAGGCTGAAACCGCCCGCCGCGCATTAGAGCATGGCGCGCATATCGTGAACGATATCTGGGGCTTCGCGCACGACCCCGACATGCCCCATGTGGTGGCGGATTTCGATGCGGCCGCAATCGTCATGCATAATCGCGACGAGATTAACCCGGCCATCGACATCATTGCCGACATGATGGCCTTCTTCGAACGCGCGATCACCCGCGCGGAGAGCGCCGGTCTGCCTCGGGCGCGGCTGGTACTGGACCCCGGCATCGGCTTCGGCAAGAGCTTCGAACAGAACCTCACCGCCCTGCGTCGGCTGGGGGAATTGCGGGCGCTGGGCCTGCCGCTGTTGCTGGGCACGTCGCGCAAATCCTTCATCGGCAAAGTCGTGGAGAGCACGCCGGCAGAGCGTCTGCCCGGCACCATCGCCTCCAATGTCATCGGGCTGATGGCCGGTGTCGAGATTATCCGCGTTCATGATGTGGCAGAGCATGTGCAGGCTGCGCGCGTCACCGAAGCCATCAGGAGCGAGCCATGATGGCCGATGCCCTTCACAAGCACGCGCACCAGCCAGAGGCCGAAGCTCCGCAGAGCTCGCGCGCATTTCTGTGCCTTGGCGCAAACATGGGCGAGCGGGCCACCATATTACGGCAGGCGTTGGAGCTTCTGGAACTGGCCGGTGTGCACGTCACCGCGCGCTCATCTCTCTATGAGACACCCCCATGGGGGCCGATTCCGCAGGAGCCCTATCTCAATCAGGTGGTTGAGGTGGAAACGACCCTCTCTCCGCGCGCGTTGCTGGAACTGGCCTTGCGCGTGGAACGCACGCTCGGCCGCGACCGGGCGCGCGAGGTGCGCTATGGACCGCGCCATATCGACATCGACATCCTGCTGTTCGACAGCCACGATTTTCGCCATGCGGATCTGCAGCTGCCGCATCCGCGCATTCTGGAGCGGGCCTTTGTGCTGGTGCCCCTGACCGAGATTGCGCCGGATATCACCATTGCCGGCACACGCGCCGCCGATGCTCTGGCCAGACTGGATGCCTCGCAGATCAGACCCTTCACGCCCTGATGGGCTGAACCACCGGCTGGTCTGCCCCTGCTGACCTCCAACGGAAATAGGGCTGGACTTTACCGCCGGGACATGACGACTTCCCCAATGCAATCGGAACATGTGCCACCACATGGCGCGGGAGGAACGACAGGCATGACGGGGCTGCTCCAGGCGGATGATGCAAAGCTTGCCGAAGGCGTGCTGAATGGCAGACGCGCGGCATTGGCACGGGCCATCACCCTTGTGGAGTCGCGCCGCAGTGACCATCGACAGCGGGCGCAGGCGCTGCTGCAAACCTTGCTGCCGCATACAGGTAAGGCGCTGCGAGTCGGCATCACCGGCGTGCCGGGAGTGGGCAAATCCACCACCATCGACACGCTGGGAACGCACCTGACCGCGAAGGGACACAAGGTCGCGGTTCTGGCGGTGGATCCCTCCTCCACCCGCACCGGCGGCTCCATTCTAGGCGACAAGACCCGCATGGCGCAGCTGGCGGTGGACCCCAAAGCCTTCATCCGCCCCTCCCCCTCCGGCGGGACGTTGGGTGGCATCGCGGCCAAGACGCGCGAAACCATGCTGCTGTGCGAAGCCGCGGGCTTCGATGTGGTGCTGGTTGAAACCGTTGGTGTCGGCCAATCCGAAACCACGGTTGCAGAGCTGACGGACACTTTTCTGGTGCTGATGCTGCCGGGCGCAGGCGATGAGCTTCAGGGAATCAAGAAGGGCGTGCTGGAACTGGCCGATATCGTCGCCGTGAACAAGGCGGATGGTGACAATCTGCGCCGCGCCCGTGCGGCCGCCAGCGAATATCGCGCCGCGCTGCATCTGCTGGGTGCGCGCCAATCCTGGTGGACACCGCCCGTGCTCACCTATTCCGGGCTGACTGGTGATGGCATCGCAGATGTGTGGGAGCAGGTGGAACTGCATCGCCAGAAGGCCGAAGCCTCCGGTTTCTTCTCTGAAAACCGGCAAACCCAGCAAGTGCGCTGGATGTGGACGCTGCTGAAGGAGCGCCTGACGGAACGCGTCACCAGCGACCCCACAGTCAAATCCCGCCTGCCCGGGCTGGAGCATGAGGTCGCCGCTGGCACGCTGGCGCCTGCTCTCGCGGCGGCTGAAATCGCCCGGCTGATCGGCCTTTAAGGCGCGCTTTGTTTCATCAGGACAGGGTGGCCCTGTGCTTCTGTTTTATGCAGATGCACATGGATTTTCCCGTCATAGGATGAAATTGTGACGATGCGGTCCCGAGGCCAGAGAGATTGGGCATGCATGTCTTCATGCCGCATGTCTCACTCTGCTTCCCGCGCCTGCTTTTTGTCGATGAAAATGACAAATGCGGATGGTCATTTGAGCTGGCACGCAGCCCTGTAGAAGAGGGTGATCGGGCATAGCCAAAAGGCGAGAACGACCCACAAATGCTTTGCCCACCTGCCAACACCCGGCAGATACGACACACAGCTCGAGCAAAACACATCACACCTTGACGATCGCGCCAGATATGGCCGCTTTCATGCATGCATGTCCTTCAATTTCCGGAGCAAATAGCTTAAACGCCAATACTCCCCCTGATCTGTAACGGGTGGACGCCGTGACCATTTACCTGCCGATTGCCGAATTGCCGGTGGCGATTTTCTCCATCTTCGCCATGGGGCTTGCCGTGGGCTTCATCTCGGGCATGTTCGGTGTAGGCGGCGGCTTCCTGATGACCCCGCTGCTCATCTTCACGGGCATTCCGCCAACAGTCGCGGTCGCCAGCGTTTCTCCCTATATGGCGGCCTCCTCCTTCTCCGGGGCCATGTCCTATCTGAGGAAAGGGCTGGTGGACCTGCCCCTTGCGGGCATGCTCCTCGCGGGGGGCGGTGTGGGCACCATATGCGGCGTGGCGCTGTTCACATGGCTCAGCAGCGTTGGTCAGGTCGATCTCATGATCCGCATTTCCTACACGCTGCTGCTGGGCGGCATCGGCACCATGATGCTGATGGAGAGCGTGCGCGCCATCATCCGCAGCCGGACTGGTGGGAAGGCCGACATCCGCCGCCCCGGCACCCATAGCTGGGTGATGCGCCTGCCCTTGAAAATGCGGTTCCGCAAAGCCCGCATTTACGTCTCCACCATTCCCGTGGTCGGGCTGGGCTTCATCATCGGTGTGCTGGGGGCTGTGCTGGGTGTGGGCGGCGGCTTCATTCTGGTGCCTGCACTCATCTATCTGCTGCGCGTGCCCACAACCACCTCGGTTGGCACATCCTCGGTGCTCACCGTCGCCACCATGGTTGCGGCCACGATTCTTCATGCATCGACCAATGGCACCGTAGATGCCGTACTGGCCTTCGTGCTGATGATTGGCGGCACCATGGGGGCGCAGTTCGGAGCACGCACCGGGCAAACCCTGCGGCCGGATTATCTGCGGCTGCTTCTGGCCCTTCTAGTGCTCTCTGTCGGCCTGCGCGTGGCGTTCGATCTGGTGCGAGAGCCCGCTGACCGCTTCGTGGTGACCATTGTGGAGCGGGCGAAATGAAACAGCTTCGCCTGCTCGCCCTGCTGTGCAGCATCCTCGCCTTCGCGGCGGCCCTCCCTGTAGTTGCAGCGGAACCGGACGGGCGGGACAGGGTGGTGCTTTCCATCTCCCAGCCAACTGTGCGCATTGCCTCCAATTTCACGGGTGCGGAACTGGTGCTATTTGGCGTGGCCGAGCGGGAAGAAGGGCTGGATCTGGACCCGGACGTGGTCATTACCGTGCGCGGGCCAAACGCCAGCTATGTCACCTGGCGCAAGGCGCGCATTCTGGGTCTTTGGGTGAATACCGACAGCCGCACCTTTGTGGAGGCCCCATCCTTCCTCAGCGTGCAGGCCAGCAGCCCACCGGAGGAGATGGCCGGCCTTCAAACCCTGCGCTGGGAGCAGATTGGCCTCATCCGCAACATGCTGCTGCAAAAGGTGGGGCCGGACTATGCCGATGTGGTGCCGACCGATCCGTTCCGCGCCGCCTTTCTGCGCATTCAGGAAAGCGAGCATTTTTATCAGGAAAACCCGAACGGCGTGCGCTTCATCGCCCCGGGCGTATTCCGGGCCGAGGTGAACATCCCCGGCCGCGCCCCGCTGGGACATTATGAAGTGACCGTGAAACTGCTGCGGGATGGGCAGGTCACAGCACAAACCATCGGCGGCTTCGATGTGCAGCGTGGTGGCTTTGAGGAAGAAATTGCAACCATGGCGCAAAAACACGGCATTATTTATGGGGTTGCAGTTGCAATCGGCAGTCTTCTGGTTGGCTTTATAGGTAGCATTGTATTCCGAAAGGAATGAATGGCTTTGACCATTTGAAAACCACATCTCCATTTCGTACCGAACATGCCGGTTACGTGAGGCCACAGGGTGGTTACACGCATCACGGGAAACACGCACATGTCATGCACGATTTTCAGCATGGGTGCTCTTGCAGTTCATGGCCTGAAGCCTCAAAGAGAAGCGAACGCTGAATCGATTTAGGCTGCATCATGCAACCTTGACCGGCTTCGGGTGCCTAGCCCTGACCGGCACCCGTCGGTACGGGACGGTATTTTATATACCGTCCCGTTTCGCCGATATTCTGAACCCAACATGCTCCCAACCATGGTTCCGGTGGCCATTCCGGCACTTTTCGGGCATATGAAGCCTGCGGGAAATGGGATGCATCCATGTAGCCGGCGCATATCCGGCCTGATATGAAGACCTCGCCAGTTCCGCCGCATCAAGCCGCGCATCGGTGTGTTTCGCCGTTGGTGTGGCACCCGTTCATGCAGGGAGGTCGTGGTGGCAGGCTCCGTTTCCATTTCCGTCGAGAGTAGCATCGCTCTTATCACCCTCTCCAATCCCGAGCGGCGTAATGCCATTTCTGCGGCCATGTGGCAGCAGATTGCGGCCTTCGCCCGTGAAACCCAGCGCCATGGGGAGATCAGGGCCGCGATCCTGCGCGGAGAGGGAAATTTGGCCTTCTCCGGCGGTGCCGATATTTCAGACTTCAATGCCGCCCGCTCTGATGCCTCCGGTGCCCAGAGCTATGATGATCTGGTTGAAACTGCCTGCGCTGGCGTTGAAGCCCTGCCCTTCCCCACGCTTGCGCTGATACATGGCGCATGTGTGGGTGCCGGTGCGGCGCTTGCGGCAAGCTGTGATCTGCGTATCGCAGCCGATACTGCCTTCTTCGCCATCCCCGCCGCCCGTCTGGGGCTGGGTTATGACCCGCGTGGCCTGCCGCGTATTTTGCGGGCCTTCGGCAGCCAGGGCGCACGCACCCTGTTCTTCATGGCGGAACGTCTCGGCGCGCAACGAGCCTATGAAATGGGTGGGCTTGACCATCTGATGCCGGCCGCAGAGGCGGATGACATGGCAACACGGCTGGCCCGCCGCATCACGGAAAATGCGCCCCTCACAATCAAGGCAGCCAAGCTCTCCATCCGCGCGGCAGAAGGGGCACCTCATGCTGTTCTGGCAGATGCACGCAACGCAACCGTGGCTGCGAACAGCAGTGCGGATTATCAGGAAGGCCGGCTCGCCTTTTCGGAAAAGCGTGCCCCGCGTTTCTCCGGTTCCTGACAGTATCCACACGCCGAGCCACACGCCCGGCGACACATGCACCAAGAATGCAAACCCTGGGAAAACAAACCCGGTTAGATGATAGGCCCTCCCCGCATAGGTTAGAAATGCCCTTGCGGGCAGCCTGCCACGTCGTTTCTACGACGCGTGAAGCTGCGGACATTATATACAGATCACGCTCGTTATTTTACCTGCACCCTCGCATAAAATAGATCTCTCCTCACCAACAGGACTGCTTAATCGACGTCATTGCTGTCCGGGCGCCCCATCTCTTCATTCGTTCGCTTTCAGGCGGGTATTGCAGGCACTCCAGAATTGAGGCCATTTCTGCCCCTCAGGCACCTGCCCGGCAGATTTCAATTCCCGCCACTGTGCCGCGCACTGTTTCTGTCGTGAACGAGCAGAAGAGCTACCAGCGCCAGATTCTGGCCGCTCTTGCCTTACGCGTTCATCCCGCACCGCCTCGGCAGCAGGCAGCAGTGCTTTGGCGGATGACAGGTCCGTATCGTGTAGCGGTCTCGCGGCCGCGCGTGATGAGTGATTGGAGACATCGCCAGTGCCGGCAGGGCGGGTTGTTTCCAGCTCCTGCAAACGTGCGCTACAGGCCTTGTAGTAATCCTGCCAGCTTTGCCCCGCAGGCACCTTCTGCGCCGCCTTGGCGGCGGCCCATGCATCTCCGCAGATCTTCAGCCGGCTCCGGTAGGCTGCTTCCGCGCCCGGCATCATCAGCATGAAGATGAGCCCGGCCACCGCGCCGCCCGCGATCCACAGCTTCATTCCATCTGGCCTGCACACATGGCATTTTGAACCCATCATCCACAATTCTGCATTGGACAGATGACCACACCGGATATATGTTCCGCCGCCTCAGATTGGGGCGTCGCCAAGCGGTAAGGCAGCGGATTTTGATTCCGCCATGCGGAGGTTCGAATCCTCCCGCCCCAGCCATTTTTCTCTTTATTTACAAACATATGTAAACCCGACAGCACGGACACGGGCGAACATAAAGAGAATACCGGGCGCACATTAACCGGCACAATATGTGCTCTATTCGGTCGCGACCCAGCCCTCTTTGCTCCGCTCGAATCAATTCGTCCGCAGATCACCCCACTCAGGGAAACAGGCGCGATTTGCTCCAGCTGCCTTCCGGTGCGTCGCGGCGGAAAACCACGCGATCATGCAGGCGAAATGGCCTATCGTGCCAGAATTCGATGGCAATGGGCAGAATGCGGAAACCGGTCCAGTGCGGGGGACGCGGCACAGTGCCCACAACATATTTCGCCGTGGTTGTCGCCACTGCCGCCTCCAGCGCAAAACGCCCCTCCAGGGGGGTGGACTGGCGGCTGGCCCATGCTCCGATCTGCGACAGACGCGGACGCGAGGCGAAATATTCATCAGCCTCGGCATTGGCCACAGTTTCCACCGGCCCGCGCACACGCACCTGCCGACGCAGGGATTTCCAGTGGAACACAAGTGCTGCCGCAGGATTCGCTGCCAGTTCCCGCCCCTTGGCGCTTCCGGTGTTGGTGTAGAAAACGAATCCGCGCTCATCCACGCCCTTCAGCAGCACCATGCGGGCATCCGGCATGCCGGTGTCATCCACAGTCGCCAGCGTCATCGCATTGGGATCGTTCGGTTCGCTCTTCTCCGCATCCGCCAGCCACTGCCGAAACAGACCAAACGGATCATGAGTCTGGGTAAAATCACCACTTGTTAAGAGGTCTTGGGCTTCCATTGGGTTCTGTGTCGTCATGCGGGAGCCCCTTGTGCCTTGTCGAACTCCGACCAAGCCTGAATGGCGTCGGACGCCCCCTTATAGAAGCCATGCCGGCTTTCGCGAAGGGCTGCGCGCAGGCACGGGCCTTGTTCTGCTTGCGCTTGTTGCCGCATGCGCCGGCTGCTCCAGCATGAGCAACGCACTGGATGACGGGAATCCGGAGACCGGGTCAATCTCGCCGAGACCCGTATCTTTCACAGAATCAGGCCCTCCGCCGCCACAGGGAATCAATGCCACAGACTGGCAGATCGCCCGATTGGCGCTGGATGAGGCACTCTCCGCCTCCGATGATGTGAGCATTCCCTGGGATAACCCGGAAACCGGCGCACGCGGCACGGCCACCCCTATCGGCCCAGCGCGGGCGGGAGAATGCCGGGATTTCATGATCGCGATTCTTGTGCAGGAAATGGCAGATCGCTGGGTGCGGGGCGAAGCCTGTCGCAAGGGTAAATCAACAGCCCTCTCGCAGGTGCGTGTGCTGGGGCAGGTTTAGGTTCTTTTGCCCATGGTCACCGGAGCAGGTGCTGCGGAGGGGCAACGGCACATATGGCCTGCACAGGCCCTTTTGCCATAATTTTGCCGGTTGCATTGGCGTGAGGCGTTGCATTTTTCGCACCATGGCCCCACATCGGGACTGCGGTCGGCTGTCAGAAATGCTGGCCGGCGAGGTGATATTTCATGCGTGATCCATACGACGTCCTCGGCATTTCCAAGACTGCCGACGAAGCGGAGATCAAGCGCGCCTATCGGCGGCTGGCGAAAAAGCTGCATCCTGATGCCAACACGTCTGATCCGAAGGCACAGGACAAGTTCGCTGAACTCAATACCGCCCATGAGATTCTGGCCGACAAGGAAAAGCGCGGCCAGTTTGACCGGGGCGAGATTGATGGCGAAGGCAAGCCGCGCGCGCCCGAGTTTGCCTATGGCGCGGGGCGTGGACCGGGCGGCTTTTCCGGCTTCGACGGCGACACCATTTTCGAGAGCTTCTCCTTCGGGCAGGAAGGTGCGCGACGCGGCGGTTCATCGCGGCACAGTGGCGCATTTGAGGATATCGGCGATGTTTTCGGCTTTGGCCGCCAGCGCCGTTCAGCCGGCGGCGGGTTCCAGCCCTCCCCGGGTGCGGATGTCGAGCTTTCGCTTGAAGTGAGCTTCGAGGATGCGACCGCAGGTGCGAAGAAGCGCGTGACCTTGCCCAATGGCAAGCAGATCGAGATCAAGATTGCCGTCGGCACCCGTGAAGGCCACCGCATGCGCCTGAAGGGACAGGGCCAGCCCAGCCCCATGGGTGGGCCAGCTGGTGATGCCTATGTGAACATCACTTATGCGCCTCATGCCATATTTGAACGTGAAGGCGACGACCTGCGCCAGAATGTGGACGTGCCTCTGGCCGATGCGGTTCTGGGCGCAAAGGTGCGGGTGCAAACACTGACCGGCGCGGTGGAACTGGCGATACCGGCATGGACCTCTGGCGGGCGCACATTCCGCCTGCGCGGCAAAGGGCTGCCCAAGGTCGAGAGTGGCCATGGCGACATGAAGGTGCGCGTCAATATCGTGCTGCCGGATGAAAAAGACGAGGCCCTGTCCGAACTCGCCCACAAATGGCGCGAAGCAGCGCAATAAAAGGCCCATCCAGCGCCTTGAAACCCGAGACGGAGAAATGGCTTGGCCAATGGTCCAAGCCATTTCGCGTTTGAATGCGCTGCAAAAACGCATACAGTCCACGGCCTGACCAAAAGAAGTCGGTGGTGGACCATGTTCCTCGAATTACAGAACCTGTTTTTTGAAGATCTCTCGGTTGGGAGGACCGAGCGCATATCCAAGACCGTTTCGTCTTCGGATATTGTGGGCTTCGCGGAGCTGACGGGGGATCGCAATCCGATTCACCTGTCCGAGCACTTCGCAGCCAGAACGCCCTTTGGCGGCCGCATTGCACACGGCCTTTATACGGCCGGCCTCATTTCGGCTGTGCTCGGCACCCGCCTGCCCGGCCCGGGCGCTATCTATATTTCCCAGACCCTGAACTTCCGCGCGCCCGTGCGCATCGGCGATACGGTGGATGTGGAAGTGCAGGTGGCGGAACTGATGCCCGAGAAATGCCGCGCCCGTCTCTCCTGTGTCTGCTCCGTGAATGGCGAGCCGGTACTGGATGGAGAGGCATGGGTGAAGGTGCCTTCATCCGCAACAGTCGCAGCCAAGAAGCCTGCTGATAAAGCTTCGGCCTGAGCTTCGTGGCGCATCCTGAATGCGCTGCACAACAGATGATGACTTATTTAGCCGGCCGGATCATGGTATCCGGCCGTATTCGTTGCAGCAGGAGAGATGCAGAATGTTCGAGTCCGCCAAGGTGGCACATACCCTCGACAAGGCTGCATTCAAGGCTCTTGAGCCGAGCCTGAGAGAAGAACTGCTCAACCTCCAGTTCCAGATGATCGACCAGAACCGGCGCAGCCTGCTGGTTCTCATCCATGGGCCGGATGGCGCGGGCAAGGGCGCGGTGCTCAACCGCCTCTATGACTGGCTGGACATCCGCAAGCTCGACACCCTCACCTACAAGACCAGCAGCCGCGAAGAGAGCCAGCATCCCGCCATGTGGAAATACTGGCGCGGCATGCCCCCCTTCGGCGATATCGGGCTGATGCTCGGCTCCTGGTATCACCAGCCGGTGAGCGAGTGGGCTCTGGGCCGCAGCGATGATGCCGCATTCTCCCGCAATCTGGACCGCATCCGCCGATTCGAGGCGATGCTGGATGCGGAAGGCGTGAGCGTTCTCAAGATTTGGCTCTATCTGGAGCAGAAGGAAGCCCGCAAACGCCTCAAGGCCCTCTCCGGCGGCACATATCAGCGCCCAGTTGTGCGGGAATGGCAGGAGCTGGACAATCGCAAGGCCCGCGAACGCCTCGCGCTTGCGGCAGAGGAAGTCGCGCGCACCACTTCAACGGACTTTGCCCCCTGGCAGGTGGTGCCGGCCAGTGATGCCCATTATCGCGATGCCACCATTGGCGGCGTGCTGCTGGACAAGTTGCGCTACATCACCAGCCAGCCTCAGGCCGAACCGGTGCCACCGCCGCCGCCGCCGCCTGTCATCAACACGCAGGATACTGACGCCCTGCCCCGCTTCTCGATTCTCTCCACGCTGGATCTGAGCCAGAAGCTGGAAAAGAGCGATTACGATTCACAGCTTGCACGCGAGCAGCATCGCATCACGGTCGCCACCACATCCAAAGCCTTTGCCGAACGCGGGCTGGTTGTGGCGTTTGAGGGCAGCGATGCGGCGGGCAAGGGCTCTGCCATCCTGCGCCTGCGCCAGTCGCTCGATCCGCGCTATTTCCGGGTCTATCCCATCGCCGCCCCCACGGATGAAGAGCGGGCGCGCCCCTATCTGTGGCGGTTCTGGCGAAGCGTGCCCTCTCATGGGCAAACCGCGATCTTCGACCGTTCGTGGTATGGCCGTGTTCTGGTGGAACGCGTGGAGGGCCTGTGCTCGCCCGCCGACTGGGGCCGGGCCTATGGTGAAATCAACGACTTCGAAAGCGAATTGTCTCGCGCCGGCCTGATCGTGGTGAAATTCTGGCTTGCCATCAGTCAGGATGAACAAAAACGCCGCTTCGAAGCCAGAGAGAATATCCCCTACAAGCGCTTCAAGCTGACCCCGGAAGACTGGCGCAACCGGGCCAAATGGCCGCTTTATGAGGCTGCCGTGACCGAAATGGTGGACCGGACCTCATCGACCGTCGCGCCATGGACACTGGTGGAAGCGGAAGACAAGCGCTTTGCCCGCATCAAGGTTCTGCGCACCATTGCAGACCGGCTGGAGGCAGAGCTTTCAGCCTGACCTTTCGGCAGGTACGCATGCAGGGCGGTGAGAGATGTCTCACCGCCCTTTTTTCATTCAATCCAGCGCGAAGACAGCTCCAGCCCCGGCAATGCTGTGATGGCCACCGGAAACGACCTCCTCGAGCCCTGCCGCCTGCGGGCACAGATTCTCCGCGAAGAAACGGGCGATTGCGATGCGGGTCGCATGGCGCGGATCGCTGTCACCTTCACTTTGCAGGCGGGCAGAGGCCAGAGCCGCACGGGCAAGATAGGCACCGCCCGCAGCTCGGGCGAACAGGCGCAGATAGGGCGTGGCCCCGGCCAGCGCCTTCTGGGTGTCTTCGCCCACCCAGTCGCGCATCTGGCGGGTGGCCCGGCCGAGCGCATCCACCGCCTCTGCCAGCCGCAGGCCTGCATGGCCGAACAGAGCGCTGTCCTGCGCCTGCACCTCTTCCGCAGCCTGGCGATAGCTGTCGATCAGGCCATTCACCACATCGCCACCTTCCAGCGGCAGCTTGCGGGTGACCAGATCAATGGCCTGAATGCCGTTGGTGCCTTCATAAATCGCGAAGATGCGGGCATCGCGATAATGCTGGGCCGCGCCGGTTTCCTCGATATAACCCGCACCGCCATGCACCTGAACGCCGAGCGAGGCGACCTCGATGCCGATGTCCGTGGAGAAGGCCTTCGCAACGGGAGTCAGCAAGCTGGCTTCGGCGTGGGCGGCCGCACGGGCGCTGGCATCAGGCAGGCGATGGTAGCGGTCCAGCGCATCCGCCGTCATCAGGCAGATGGCGCGGGCGGCATCGGTTTCCGCACGCATCGTCAGCAACATGCGCTTCACATCGGCATGCATGATGATGAGGGCCATGCCCTCGCCAGTCCAGCCGGGGGCCTTGCCCTGACGGCGATCCTTCGCATAGGCGAAAGCCCGCTGGGTGGCGCGCTCGGCAACGGCCACGCCCTGAATGCCAACAGCAAGGCGCGCATTGTTCATCATCGTGAACATGCAGGCGAGGCCGCGATTTTCCTCGCCGACCAGCCAGCCGATGGCTCCCTCTCCCTTGTCACCGAAGGTCATGGTGCAGGTGGGTGAACCGTGCAGACCCAGCTTGTGCTCCAGCCCGGTGCACCACACATCATTGCGCGCGCCAAGGCTGCCATCTTCATTCACCAGAAGCTTAGGCACCACGAACAGAGAGATGCCCCTCACACCCGGCGGCGCATCCGGCAGGCGCGCGAGCACGAGGTGGATGATGTTCTCGGAGACATCCTGCTCACCATAGGTGATGAAGATCTTGGTGCCAAAGATGCGATAGGTGCCATCATCCTGCTTCACCGCCTTTGCGCGCAGGGCTGCGAGATCCGAACCGGCCTGCGGCTCGGTCAGGTTCATGGTGCCGCTCCATGCGCCAGACACCAGCTTGTCCAGATAGGTCTTCTGGAGATGGGCAGAGCCATGGGCAGTCAGCGCCTCAATCGCCCCCATGGTCAGCACGCCGCCAATGCCGAAGGAGGGAGAGGCCGTATTCCAGAACTCCGTGAGCGCGGATGTCACGGATGTGGGCAAATGCTGGCCACCGAACTTCTCTTCAGCCGCAACAGCGCCCCAGCCGGCTTCCGCCCAGCTTTTGTAGGCATCTTTCCAGCCCGGCGCGGTGGTGACTGCGCCATCCTTGAGAATACAACCCTGCCTGTCCGCCACCTGATCCAGCGGCTCGATGACAGAACTGGCGAACTTTCCGGCCTCTTCAAAAATCGGGGCGAGCATATCAAGGGGCAGGTCCACCAGCCCGGCATCCACCAGTTGCGGAAGGGCGGTACAGGTCTTCAGGAAAAACGCTATATCCTCGACCGGCGCACGATATGCCATCGCTCTCTCCCCATGATGTCTGCGCGTGATGCGCGCAGCTTGACCCCGGCCGAGCGTCCGCGCTCTATGCTCAAAAGCCGGCCTGTTTCTGATCATGCCCCATCAGGGACAGACCTTCCGTAAACGGAAGACCCTTATGCCGGGGGCTTCAAGTTGACGCAACAAAGATGCCCCAACAGAACTCTCTTCGCCACACCCGCCACCTCTACACCAATGATGCCGGAGCCGCAGAAACGGCTGCACGACTGCTGAAGGCTGGAGGGCTCGTCGCCTTCCCGACCGAGACAGTCTATGGGCTCGGCGCCGATGCCACCAATGCGCAGGCGGTGGCCGAACTCTATGCTGCGAAGGGACGCCCAGCCTTCAACCCGCTGATTTCGCATTATGCCCATGCAACTGATGCAATGCAGAGCGCTCACTTTAACCCCACTGCCCGCGCCTTGGCAGAGGCATTCTGGCCCGGCCCGCTCACGCTGGTCGTGCCCTTTGCCGGTGGTGATATCTGCGATCTGGCCCGCGCCGGAATGGATACGGTGGCTCTGCGTGTGCCGGACCACCCTGTGGCCCATGCTTTTCTCGTGGCCTTTGGCGGACCTGTTGTTGGGCCCAGCGCCAACAGGTCTGGCCATGTTTCTCCCACCACGGCGGCGCATGTGCTAGGCGATCTCTCTGGCCGGATTGATGCGGTGCTGGACAGCGGGCCGGCACAGGTGGGTGTTGAATCTACCATTGTGGATGCAACTGGCCCGGTGGCGCGCCTGCTGCGGCCCGGCGGAATCACCCGAGCGCAGATAGAGGCTGTTCTCGGCGTGCCACTTGCCGATGCGCATGATGATGATGCCGAACGTCCGGCCTCTCCCGGCCGTCTGGCCTCCCATTATGCACCGCGAGCCCCTGTGCGCCTGAATGCCGTGTCTGTTGAACCCGGCGAGGCCCTGCTGACCTTCGCCGGCGCACGGCCGCCCGGCGCCGAGCAGGCCGCAACGGTTCTGGACCTGAGCCCAGATGGCGATCTCATACAGGCTGCCGCCCGGCTTTATGATGCACTGCGCGCACTCGATGCCACCGACGCCCGCGCCATCGCGGTGGTGCCCCTGCCCCGTCATGGGTTGGGCGAAGCCATCGCGGATCGACTTGGCCGCGCCGCCGCGCCGCGACCCGTATGAAGGCGAACCATAGGATTCATCAGTCTTTTGCAGTGCAGCAAAAGATTAGAAGCAGGACCAAAGCATAAGAAGACCAATTGAGCCGCCTCAAATCCCCGCTTCGATGATACGAATATGGTATGATTCAAATAAAAGCAGGCCCGGGAGGCGTCCTCATTCATGTCCACCTTGCTCGTCACACATCCGTCCGGCCTGAACCATCTCACCCCTGCGGGCCATCCTGAGCGTGCAGACCGTTTGCGCGTGCTGGATCGCATCTTTGAGCAGGAGAAGTTTGCCCTGCTGGAGCGGGATCTCGCCCCGCTCGGGGCGCGGGAAGATATCATCCGCGTGCATCCGGCCGACTTTGTGGACGCCCTTGGCGCAGCGGTTCCCACTGAAGGGATCGTTCGGATTGATGACGACACTATCATGTCTCCCGGCAGTTGGGAGGCGGCGTTGCGGGCCGTGGGCGGAGCCTGCTTCGCTGTTGATGAGGTGATGGAAGGCAAGATCGACAATGCCTTCGTGGCCATGCGCCCGCCGGGACACCACTGTGAGATTCGCAAGCCCATGGGCTTCTGCCTGCTCAATCAGGCGGCCATCGCGGCGCGCCATGCACAGGCGAAATTCGGAGCGGAGCGGGTCGCCGTCGTGGATTTCGATGTGCATCACGGCAATGGCACGCAGGCCATTTTCTGGGATGACCCGACAGTGATGTACTGCTCGACCCATGAAATGCCGCTGTTTCCCGGCACCGGCGCACTGGGCGAGACCGGAACGGAAGATACAATCGTCAACGCGCCCCTGCGCGCAGGAGATGAAGGCGATGCTTTCCGTGAAGCCATGACAAGCCGGATCCTGCCCCGTCTTGAGGCCTTCCGCCCGGACCTGCTCATCATCTCCGCAGGCTTTGATGCCCATAAGGATGACCCCATGGCGAATATCTGTCTGGTTGAGGCAGACTTCACATGGGCAACCCAGCGCCTGATGAGTGTCGCGGACAAAACATGCGGCGGGCGCATCGTCTCTTTGCTGGAGGGCGGGTACGACCTCAACGCCCTTGCCAGTTCCACCGCGGCCCATGTCACGGCACTGATGCGCGGGTGATACGGAGAGGGGCACACGCCGGAGAGCTGTTTTTCAACGCCGCATGAGGGGCAAGAGGCAAGATGGCCTATCCCTTCATGCGGTCTATTCGGGTGACGATAATCTATCTGGGCAGAACGTAAGATAGAACGTGAAGATGCATCAGGGCATGAGCGATGCGCCATGAGACGCGTGGCTTAAGATCCACGCTCGGGCTGCCGCAGTCACCGCACCATTATTGACAGGAAACACCCGCGCCTATTCAGACGTCATGCGGGCTTCGGCCAGATCCACTTCTTCCACCAGCCGGCGCACGATGCTGTCTGACAGGCCCATCCGCCGCCCGCGCCGGAAAAACTCTTCCCGCTCCGCCCGCAGGCCAGCCAGCCGCAATTCCCGCTCAATCCGCTCGGCAGCGCGAAACTTCTCGGCGTCATCGCCGGTTCCCGAGCGGCCATTGATGCGGTGGCGATAGATATCCATCACCCGCGCGCCAATTTCGGAATACATCTCCGCATCCTGCCGGCCTTCCGCCAGAACATGCTGCGCCTGTTCGATCGCGGTGATGGCCGCTTGAGCTGCCGCGACGCGTGCGCGGTCCTCTTCCCTGCGTCCGGTGGAAACTTGCGGCAATTGCAGTTTCTTCAGCAGGAACGGCAGGCAGACGCTGGCGATGACCAGAGACAGGATGATGACGCCAGCGGCAAGGAAGATCGCCAGATCGCGGACAGGGAACAGCGAACCGTCTTCCATGAACAAAGGCAGGGACATCACGGCCGCGAGCGTAACCGTGCCGCGCACGCCGGCCAGTGAAATCACCAGCAAGAGACGCCAGTTTGTCTTTTCCGTCGGCTGGCCACGCCGCGCCGCAGTGTAGGACGCCAGATGCAGGGAGACCCATGTCCAGACCAGACGCAGGGCGATGAGCGCCACATTGATGGCCACCACATAGATGATCAGCCACATGGGATTGTGCTGACCCGCCTCGCGCAGGGCCTGGGTCGCACCATCCACGATGCGCGGCAATTGCTCACCCAGCAACACGAAGATGACACCATTGGCAGAGAAGGCCACCATGTCCCACACGGTACTGCGCCGGACGCGCGTGAGCGCCACCAGCTTGCCGCTGAGTTCCGTGTAGCTCATGGTAATACCGGCCGCGACGACCGCCAGAATGCCCGAGCCACCCAGATGCTCCGCCGCCAGATAGGCCCCGAACGGAATCAGCAGGCTGATGAGAACCTCTGATCCGCTTTCCGCGCCCAGCCGCCGGCTCATCCACTGTTTGACATGGGTGGTGGCGATGGTGACCGCCACGCCCACCAGAACGCCACAGACAACCAGCCATGTGAATGTGCTGACCGCCGCCATGAGAGAGAAGGTTCCGGTGAGAACCGCCGTCACCGCAAAGCGCATGCACACAAGGCCGGAAGCATCATTCAGCAAGGCCTCACCGGACAGGACGTTCATGAGGCGACGGGGCACCGGCACACGCTGGGCAATGGCCGAGACAGCGATTGGATCGGTTGGCGAGAGAATCGCAGCAAGCGCAAAACCCACCGCCAGCGGCATCGCCGGAATCAGCCAGTGAATGAAGAAGCCGACCCCTAGAACCGTGAACACCACGAGCCCAAACGCCAGGGCAAGAATCATGGTCTTGTCCTTGAGCAATCCCTCCTTGGGAATGTGCCAGGCATCAAGGAACAGTAGCGGGGGCAAAAACAGCAGGAAGAAGATGTCCGGCTGAAGCTGGACAGCCAGATCCGCCCCCGTCGCAATCAGCGCGCCAAGGCAGATCTGCACCAGCGGCAGGGGCACGCCGATAGGCAATGCCCGGGAAATCCAGCCACTGACAACAACGGCAAGCAACAGAACCAGAGCGGTCGTGATCATTTCCATGGCGATACCGGACAGGAGAGCGCGCAAAGTGGACTGGGGCTGCGGCCATTGAGGCCACCGTCATTGAGGCAGAAGGGCAGATATACTGTGACTGTGGACAATAACAGGGAGAAAGCTCCTGAAATTGAGGCGCTTTCGACAAAAATGCGCGGCATCGACAGAAATGACCATGCTCTGAATTCAAATTGAATTGTAAGCCGGCTTTATTCATCCCCGCCAGAAATCCAATTCAACCGCCACAGGCAAGGCCTGCTGTGAAGCCTCCCCCCTTTAGTGCATGAAGAAGAGCTGGTCGTGACAACGCGCGCCCCTCCGCGCACCCTCCGCTCCATAGGCAAATGACGCCAGAACCGAAGGCTGAACGCGAGAGCCGCGCCGTATCAAGCCCTGCCCCCGCCTTCGCAAGCCTCTTTACTGCCCATTTTCACGCGCTTGCTTCGCGCACTTGCCTCACTTGCCCGTTGCATCAGGCTTCGCGCCCGGTTACCCCTTTGCCATGAGCGCATCCTCCATTCGCACAGCCATTTATGGTGGCTCCTTTGACCCGCTGACCAACGGGCACCTTGACGTGGTGCGCTCCGCCTGCCGGCTGGCAGACCGGATGGTTCTGGCGGTGGGTGTCCATCCCGGCAAGACGCCTCTCTTCACCACTGAAGATCGACTGGCCATGCTGATGGAAGTCTGCGGTCCGATTGCGGCGGCTGAGAACACCCGGCTGGAGGCCATCACTTTTGCCGGTCTCATTGTCGATACGGCGCGCGATATTGAGGCAACCCTGCTCATTCGCGGACTGCGTGACGGCACGGACCTTGATTACGAGATGCAGATGGCGGGCATGAATGCGGCCATGGCACCCGGCATACAGACTGTATTTCTTCCCGCTTCGCCCACAGTGCGCCCCATCACCGCCACTCTGGTTCGGCAGATTGCGAGCATGGGTGGAGATGTTTCCACCTTCGTGCCCGCTCCCGTCCTGGCGCGCCTCAAAGCCCGGTTCGCGCGCTGAGGTGTGTTGCCCACCCCGATTTTACCGCCCCTCTGGCGGGGCCTTCCGAGGAGACCTTCATGATGCGCGTACTCGGCCGCCTGTGTGCCGGCCTGCTGCTTGCCCTGGCTTTCACCCTGCCGGCGGCAGCACAGGGCAAGAGCGACCCGCAGAACACCCTCTATCTTGATACGGCCAATGGTCGCGTGGTCATCGCGCTGCGCCCGGACCTTGCCCCCAAGCATGTCGAGCGCCTCAAGACGCTGACCCGCGAAGGCTTCTACAATAACGTGCCGTTCCATCGCGTGATTGATGGCTTCATGGCCCAGACCGGCGACGGCCAGTATGGCAATGGCACCGGCGGCTCCAAATATGATGACCTGCCGGCGGAATTCTCCAAGGTGCCGTTCAAGCGTGGCGTCGTGGGCATGGCCCGTGCAGCTTCGGAAGACAGCGCCAACTCGCAGTTCTTCATCATGCTGGATGACACCCCCAGCCTGAATGGCCAGTACACCGTGATCGGTGAGGTCGTTTCCGGCATGGAGAATGTGGACAAGATCAAGAAGGGCCCATCTTCGCGCAATGGCGCGGTGGCCAACCCTGATCGCATCGTGAAGATGCAGGTGGCGGCTGATGCCGACAAGTGAGACGCACATGCCTTGGGCCGGATCGCGCAGCGCGCAACGGCCGGGGCATGGACCAGCGGAGGGCGGACCCAATCGCCCGCCCATACACTGAGAGGATTCGACATGAGTGAGGAAGTGCTCGTTCTGGAGACCACCAAGGGTCCCGTCACCATTGCTTTCCGTCCCGATGCCGCGCCCGGTCATGTGGCACGCATCAAGGAACTGGTCGCAGACGGCTTCTATAATGGCGTGGTCTTCCATCGCGTGATCGAGGGCTTCATGGCCCAGACAGGCGACCCGACCGGCACCGGCATGGGTGGCTCTGGTAAGAAGCTGAAGGCCGAGTTCAACTCCGTACCGCACAAGCGTGGCACGGTCTCCATGGCCCGCTCCCAGAACCCTGATTCTGGTGACAGCCAGTTCTTCATCTGCTTCGCTGATGCCCGCTTCCTTGATGGCCAGTACACCGTGTGGGGCGAAGTCGTCTCCGGCATGGAGAATGTGGACCAGATCAAGCGCGGCGAGCCGGTGAAGGACCCCGACCAGATCGTGACCGCAAAGCTTCAGCCCAAGGCCTGATAAATCTGGCTTTGTATCTGAATGTGGAAAGGGCGCCTCGAAGGCGCCCTTTTTCATATCCGTAACCTGCCAAAGAAGCCGCAATCAGTGCGAAGCTCAAAAGACTCCTGCCCGGATTAGGTCCGCCCCCACCTGCGCTGTCACCGGAATTATCCGGTCGCTTCCTCATCCATCAGAATATCCGACACCGCCGCAACTGAGGGACGGATCTGCTTGAGATAGGGAGGACGGGGAATGGAACTGTGCGCCGCCCGCAAGGCTGCGCCCCAACGCTCGCGAAGATCGTGGAAATAAGGATCCCCGGCCTCGATCCGCTGGGTCATTTCAGCCTGAAGCTTGTCCACATAAACCACCATGACATCCAGCGGCAGACCCACGCCGAGATTGGAACGCATGGTGGAGTCCATGGAAATCAAGGAAATCTTGAGCGCATCGGCCAGCGGCATGTCGTAATGGACGGCCCGGTCCAGAATCGGCTTGCCATATTTGTGCTCGCCAATCTGGAAGAAGGGCGTATCCGGCGTGCATTCGATGAAATTGCCGGCGGTGTAGATCATGAACAGGCGCGGCGGCCCGCCCTGCATCTGCCCGCCGACAAGAAACGACACATCAAAATTGATACCGCCGCTTTCTTCCCGAAGCTGGCCATTCACCTTGCTCACATGGCGAATGGCCTCGCCCACCAGCCGGGCGGCCTGAAACATGCTGTGGCAATCCCGGAGTTGGCGGAGCTCACCGCTCGCCTCGTCCTTGAAGCCTTCGCGCAGCAGGCTGACGACAGACTGGCTGACAGACAGATTCCCGGCCGTCGCGATGCCGATGACATGGTGACCAACTTCCTCGAAGACATGGAGCTTGCGGAAAGTCGAAACGTTGTCCAGTCCGGCATTGGTGCGGGTGTCGGCTAAAAGCACCAACCCCTCACGCACCAGCAATCCGCAGCAATATGTCATACCAGAACCCTCATCGCGGGAGGGCACTATAACGATGACAGATTGCTTCCCGCAATCCGACTCTCAGCGCGACTCATGCCTGTCCACGCCCGTCACTCTTCCTGAACGTGAAGGCATGGGCCTCTGCAATCTTTCCTTTACAGAGCGCTGGCACTACTCCCCCATGCGTCAAGCAGCTAACGTTGAATCAGTTTTGCACTCAGGGGAAACATCCATGTCCAGCACACCCGAAGTCCAGACCCAGAGCGAAAACGTCATTCTCGTGGAACGTGAGGGACGTGTCGCCATCGTTCGTCTCAATCGTCCGAAGGCGCTCAATGCCCTGAATTTCGAGGTGATGACCGCGATGGCGCAGGCCATCACAGAACTGGACCGCGATACGGATATTGGCGCGATTGTCATCACCGGCTCGGAAAAGGCCTTTGCCGCCGGTGCCGATATCAAGGAAATGGCCGAGCGCACTGGTGTCGAGATGCTGCTGGGCGACTGGTTCTCTGGCTGGGATGCAGTCGCACACTGCCGCACACCGATCATTGCCGCGGTCTCCGGTTTTGCGCTCGGTGGTGGTTGCGAACTGGCGATGATGTGCGATCTCATCATCGCCTCCGAGACTGCCCGCTTCGGCCAACCGGAAATCAAGCTGGGCATCATGCCCGGCATGGGCGGTTCCCAGCGCCTCACCAAGGCGATCGGCAAATACAAGGCGATGGACCTTGTGCTCACCGGCCGCATGATGACCGCTGAGGAAGCCGACCGTGCGGGCCTCGTCTCGCGGGTGGTGCCGGCAGAAAAGCACATGGAAGAGGTGATGGAGACTGCCCGCACCATTGCCGGTTTCGGAAAGCCCTCTCTTATTGCGGCCAAGGAAGCCGTGAACCGCGCTCTGGAGGTGAGCCTTACTGAAGGCGTGCTTTTCGAGCGCCGCGCCTTCCATGCCCTCTTCTCCACAGAAGACCAGAAGGAAGGCATGCGCGCCTTCACCGAAAAGCGCCCCGCCGCCTTCAAGAATCGCTGAGGACATGCGGGCCGGTTGCATGCCGGCCCGCACCTGTTCAGGTATGCGAGACATACACATGTGGCAGATATGCATCACATGTTGCATATGAACCATAGGTGGCATTGACGCCTGCTGCTCGCCTCGCCTAGTTTCCGAAGCGACGGTGTCCTTTCAAGAAGGATTAAAAGGGAACGCGGTGAGAGAGCCTTCAGGCGCTCTAATCCGTGGCTGCCCCCGCAACTGTGAGCGGTGAGTCGTTCTTCACAAGGCCACTGGGCATTATCGCCTGGGAAGGCGAAGAACGGTGATGACCCGCAAGCCAGGAAACCTGCCGTCACTCGTGGTCACACGCGAGCCAGTCGGGCGGGGCTCCCCGATGGTGGAAAAGCTTGCTTACTCCGTTTTCACGGAGTGACGGGTGTTTCCTCGTTCGCGGTGACGTGTCCACACATGCGTCCCGTCCGAGGTTTTCATGCCGTCTCCCGCCGCTTCAACAAGACCAGCTCTCGTGACCCGAGTTTCGACCCGCAGCACCCTGCTGCTGCGTGCCAGCCTGCTGGCCATGGTGGTGGCAACCCCGGCACTGGTGCAGCCCGCATTCGCCCAATCTGCCGGCCAGTGGAATGACACCCCCGGTGCGATTGCCGACCAGATCGACCTGCCCGACGTGGTGGTGAGCGCCACCCTCTCGCCCTTGCCGGAGCGGGAAGTGGCAAGCTCCGTCACGGTCATCACCGGCAAGGATATGGAAGAGCGGCAGCAGCCTAGCGTTCCCGAGGCACTGGAAGCTGTGCCCGGCCTGAATGTGGTGCAGACCGGTGGCCCCGGCGGCACGACCTCCGTCTTCATTCGCGGCACCAATTCCAACCACGTCAAAGTGATGCTGGACGGGATCGAACTCTCCGATCCCTCCACGCCCGGCGGCACGTTTGATTTCGGCTATCTGTTCACCAATGATCTGGCGCGCATGGAAGTGCTGCGCGGCCCGCAGAGCGGCCTTTATGGCTCGGATGCAATCGGCGGTGTGATCTCCATGAACACCGAGCGCGGAGAAGGCCCTGCCAAGGCCCTGGCCTATATTGAGGGCGGCGCGCTTGGCACCTTCAATCAGGTCGCCAGCCTCAAGGGTTCGCTGGAGCGCTTCTCCTATAATTTCAACGTTGGCCATTATGCCAGCAGCGCCATTCCGGTGACGCCGCCGGCCATCGTGCCCTTCGGCACGCCGAATAACGACAACAGCAACGATAACCTGACCCTCTCGGCCCGCCTTGATGCTGATCTGAGCGACGTGTTCTCGGTAAACCTCACCGGCCGCTACATCGACGCCACGCTCGACTACACCTCGGACCTGTTCAACTCCACCACCTATATGAGCGAACCCGCGCCATATCAGGACAGCACGGCGTCGCGCACCTTCATCGGCAAGGCCGAGGGTCTGTGGAAGGCGCTGGATGACAAGCTGCTGAGCACATTCGGCATCGCGGCCACCACCTATAACCGCGACAATGCCAGCGTCTACAAGAACAATCGCAGCACCTATGACGGTGATCGCCAGACCTATTACTGGCGCTCCAACTACAACTTCATGCCCGGACAGAACCTGCTTGTTGGCCTTGAGCACAAGCAGGAAAACATGGAGACGACATCGGCTTGGACCAAGATGAAGGCCAACCGCAATGACAGCGCCGGTTATGCGCAGCTCCAGTCCAGCGCATGGGAGCGGCTCTTTGTGGCGGCCAACATCCGCTATGATGACTATGAGGACTTTGGCGGGCAGACCACATGGCGTATCGCCCCTGCCCTTCTCATTCCGGAGACCAACACCAAGCTGAAGGTCACCTACGGCACCGGTTTCAAGGCCCCCACCCTGTTCCAGCTCTACAGCCCCAGCTCTGGCAACCCCAACCTTAAGCCGGAAGAAAGCAAGGGCTGGGATGCCGGCTTCGAGCAGACGCTGTGGGAGGACAAGATCGGCTTCGGTGTCACCTATTTCCACAATGACATCGACAATCTGATCATCACCTCCCGCAACATGATCACCGGCAACTGGACCAACGAAAACATCACCAATGCCAAGACACAGGGTGTCGAAGCGTTTGTTTCCTATCGTCTGAATGACCAGTTCTCAGTGCGGGCAGATTTCACGCGCACCAATACGGTAGGCTATTTCCCTGCTGGCGGCTCTTTCGGTGCAAGCTGCGCGCAGCGCACATCCACCTCGTGCTATCCGGTGCGCCGCCCCAACAACAAGGCCAGTCTCGCCATCAACTGGCAGCCGGTTGACCCGCTGGTGCTCACCGCCACCATCGTTCATCTTACGGACTGGTGGGATATCGACCGGGTCAGCTCAACCATCGTGCGCCAGCCCGGCTACACCATCGTGAACCTCTCGGCCAATTACAGCTATAATGAGAATCTCACGGTGTTCGGCCGCGTCGACAATCTGCTTGATGAGACCTATCAGGATCCCAATGGCTGGCTCGCCCCGGGCTTTGGTGCCTATGCCGGTTTGCGCCTGACCTATTGAGGTTGACCCCATGGCTTGCCGGCAGAACATCTGCCCCCGCCCCTCGCGCACAACGCGGGGGGAATGTCCTGTTCGGGAACGAGCTGGACATGGAGAAAAGCTATGGAAAGGCCGGGTGGCCGCCTTTTTCCCCCTCATCCGGCTGAAATGCCTGCTGTTCTGTAAGCGTGATCCGGTGCGCATTGCGGCAGTTCTGGTGCTCACCCAGTTGCTGGCCCTGCCCGCGCACGCGGATGCGACAAGCACAACAGATACACCCACCCCGCCCCAGCGCATCATTTCCCTGAATCTGTGTGCCGATGAGTTGCTGCTCCGGCTGGTGCCGCGGGAGCGCATTCTCTCCATCACGTCGCTGGCGCAAGACCCTGCCAATTCCAGTGTCGCGAAACTGGCGGCTGGCATTCCAACCAATCGCGGACTGGCGGAAGAAATCATCCCCCTTGCCCCGGATCTGGTGATTGCCGGCGCATTCACCACCCGCAACACGGTTTCCACCTTGCGTCGCTTTGGCATCAAGGTGCTGGATATGGGTGTGCCCGGCAGCTTGGATGATGCCTATGCGCAGATTCACGAGATGGGCGAGGCTCTGGGTGCACAAAAAGAGGCGGAAGAGATGATCGCCAGCCTGAAGGCGACCATTCCCGCCACTGCTCCACCGGCCGATCTCACGCCCCCCCGCGCGGTGGTGGTGCGCCCGAATGGTTTCACGGCCGGACGCGGCACAATGGCGGATGATCTGATCCGCCGGGCAGGCCTCGATAATGTCGCCTCCCGCCTCTCTCCCGATCGGCTTGGCCAGCTTTCTCTGGAAGAAATCGTGAGCGCCCGTCCGCAGGTGCTGATTCTGGATACGGATGCAGACGCTCCCGCCCTCAATGGCTGGAGCCATCATGCAGCATCCGGCCCTGATGCATGCCGCCACAGGGGCAAATATCATTTCTGTACCCACCCGCCTGTGGGCTTGTGCGGGGCCGCAACTGGCTGAGGCCTATCAACGCCTCGCGGCTGGCGCACAGGCCACGCAAATGAATGGGCCGGCAGGCAATGCAGCACCCCCTTCGCCAAACCATGAAAGCGCGCAGGAACCATGAGCCGCCTTGCCCTTTCTACAGCCACAGACCCGCATCGCCGGGATGGTATTGCACCCGGCCTTCTGGTTGGTCTGTTGTGCCTGCTGGTGGCCCTGCTGTTCGCAATTTCCCTTGCCATCGGCTATGCGCCGCTGGACTGGACGGCCGCTCTCCATGAAATCCGCTCCGGCGATGAAGGACTGGCCAGCCTTATCCTCACGCAGTTGCGCTTGCCCCGCGCCCTGCTTGGCGTATTGGTGGGGTTCAGCCTTGGCCTCACCGGAGCAGCGCTACAGGGATTGATCCGAAATCCGCTGGCAGATCCGGGGGTCATCGGCGTCTCCGGCAGCGCAGCGCTGGGGGCTGTGGGGGCTTTCTATTTCGGCGCGGCTGCTTTGTTTCCCCTTGCCTTGCCGCTGGGAGGCCTGCTGGGAGCCGGCCTTGCCACGGCCCTTCTTCTGGGGCTGGCGCAACGGGGCATATCCACCACCGCATTGATTTTGGCCGGCATCGCCATCAACAGCCTCGCCGGCGCGCTGACAGCCCTCGCGCTCAACCTCTCGCCCAGCCCATATGCCACGCTGGAAATCGTCTTCTGGCTGATGGGTTCACTGGCAGATCGCAGCCTCGACCACGTGGTTCTGGCCACACCATTCATCGTGATCGGAGTTGGGCTGGTTCTGGCCACCCGGCGCGGGTTGGAGGCGCTGACATTGGGCGAGGATACCGCTGCGAGTCTCGGCTTTTCCATGCGCCGCCTTCGCCTGCTGGTGATTGCAGGCACCGCCTCCGCTGTTGGCGCTGCCGTGGCTGTTTCAGGAACCATCGGTTTTGTCGGGCTGGTGGTGCCACATCTGCTGCGGCCACTCGTTGGCCACCGGCCGGGGCGGCTTCTGCTGGTGAGCGGCCTTGCGGGTGCGGCTCTGACTTTGGGCGCGGACATTCTGGTGCGTCTCATTCCCACCCGCCCCGAACTGAAACTGGGCGTGGTGACGGCATTGGTTGGTGCGCCCTTCTTCCTGGCCCTGCTGCTGCGCCTGAGGGGGCAAGAGGAATGATGATCGAGGCGCGTAACATCACCCTTCTGCGCGGCCCCTGCCCGGTTCTCGATCAGGTGAGCATCACCGCGCACCCCGGTGAGATGCTGGGCCTTCTTGGCCCCAATGGCGCGGGCAAGACCACCTTGCTCCGCACGCTCAGCGCACTGGAGCAGCCTGCCAGTGGTGAAGTGCTCTATGATGGGCGAACAGTGCATGAACTGGGGCGGCGTGAACTGGGGCGCACGGTGTCCTATCTCGCCCAGAGCGGAAATATCCATTGGCCGATGATGGTCGAGCATGTGGTCGCCCTTGGACGGCTACCGCATGACCACAACCCGCAAAATGATGCCGCAGCGATTACCCGTGCCATGGAAGCGGCCGAAGTCTCCAGCCTTGCCGGGCGCACTACAGGCACCCTTTCTGGTGGCGAGCGCATGCGCGTTCTGCTGGCCCGCGCGCTAGCTGTTGAGGGCAAGGTGTTGCTGGCAGATGAGCCCGTGGCGGCGCTTGATCCCTATCACCAGCTTCATGTCATGGAACTTCTGGCCACGCAGGCCCGCGCAGGCGTCACCGTCGTGGTGGTTCTGCACGACCTGACACTGGCGACCCGCTTCTGCCACCGCGTGGCATTGGCCCATAGGGGACAGTTGGTCGCGACAGGAACCCCGCAGGATGTACTGACCGCAGAGAGACTGCGCGACATCTATGGCATCGAGGTTGAAACCGGCACAAGGAACGGCCAGCCCTTCATTTTACCCTGGAGCCGGGCCGGTGCAATCACCTGAGACAGGCCGACCCGGCTGTTGAGATCGTCTACCGATTTATCCTTATCGGAAAACGATCTGATCCCCCGATGGGCGAGTTGTTCGGGCCGCCTGCAAGAGGTCATTTTCAGCTGTGCAGCTTCAGGCTTGCCGGGCGTACACGCTCAATTCCTGCGGTTGCCCAGATATGCACAACAGGCCGATAGCCTGCCACCATGAGTCGCCAGACAAGCTGGTCCTGTCATGGAGAGGTTGCGGCTTTGCATTGGGCCAGCGTGCAGTCGCACCCAGCGCGCGCTCCCTTTGGAAGTGGCCCCGGCTTCAGCGGCATGGCGAACAAGAGAATGTGGTGGGCACTTTCCACAATGGATGCCCACCACAAGGCACGTTTTGCCGTTTCTTGCGGCCAGTTCTTGGTTCCAGCCCCCTGACCGGGCAGGCGGGAGACCTCAATGCGCCATAAGCACCGGAACGGTCATGCTGGAGAAGATTTCGCGGGTCATGCCACCCAGCACCATCTCCTTCAGGCGGGAGTGGCCGTAGCCTCCCATCACCACCAGATCCGCACCAAGCTTCTCAACTTCATCCAGAAGCACCGTTGAGATGGACTTTCCGGCCTCGATGTTGAGGTTCCGAACCTCGGTCTTCAGACCGTGCCGGGAGAGATGGCGCACAACTTCAAGTGCATCCGCATCTTCTTCCGCATCCACGCCAATGCGAATGATATCGACCCTCTGGGCGCGATGAAGCAGCGGCAGTGCTTCCGCGAGCGCACGGGCAGCAGCGCGCCCGCCATCCCATGCCAGCAGGACATGCTCAGCCCCGAAGGGCTTTTCATAAGCGTAAGGCACCACCAGAACGGCACGGCCGGAATCCATCAAAACGGTCTCGGCAATCACCTCTTCCGGCCCCGGCTTGTCCGGGTCTGGCTGCGCAACGACAGTCACATCAAACAGGCGAGAGATGTGCGTGAACTGCTGTGCGGCAAGACCAAGCGATGCCGAGATGGTGCGCAACTCATGCGGAATGCCCGTTTCAGCGGCGATCTTCAGAAACCGCGCCTGCGCCAACTGGGAGGCCGTCTCGTTTTCCTTGAGTTGGGCTTCAATGAAGTCTGTCGGCAAAGCGCCCATATAGAAAGGCGGCACGTCGATTTCATAAGAAATCGAGACGCCCGTCAGGTGCGCGCCGAAATGGGTGGTCAGGCTGGCGGCGAATGCACATGCGGTATCCGTCTCACTGCCCTGAGAAAGATTCACCAGAATATCGCGTATCATCTGAGTCCCTTTCGCTGTTCCTGACAGCATGGACATTGATACCCTAACCCGCATCCTCTGTCCGCTGAACTGATGCCGCATGGCACATCAATCAGGCAGAAGGCGCGGCCATCCATGCGGGGGCCAGACAGCCGCGCCCATGCGCGATCTGGGGGAAGGGCATGACCGCGCTGTGGATTAAACGTGCGGGAAGGATACCGGTTCCACACGAGACCAGAAGTTGTGGCCCCAAGATTGGTGCACGCCCAAGCCTCACAGAAATCGCGACGCCCAGAGGCTGAGCGGCAACATGACAACCATGGCCAGCGAGGTGACCAGAAGCATGGTCGCGATTTCCCCCTCTTCGCTCTCATAGGTTTCCGCAAACAGCAGGGCCTTGGCTGCGATCGGAAACGTGCTGATCACGAATGCCGCCTGCGCCACCGGCCCGGAAAGATCGAACAGGCGCAGCAGGAGAAAGAACAGAACAGGCTGAACAACAAGCGCGATAAGGGTGACAAGTGCCACCGCATGCGAGTTGAACTGCATCTTGAAGGATGCCATGCCCAGCCCACAGGCAAACAGCGCGATGGCGCCCGCCGCATGGGCCAGCGGATCCAGTACATCGCCCACAAGCGCCGGAATCGAAAAGCCACCGAGAGACACAACCGCCCCAAGTGCGGGAGCCAGAACAAGCGGGTTGGTGATAGTGCGCCGGGTGATATCCCAAACCTGCACCTTTTGCCCGGCCGGCAGGGTGGCGCTGTTGAACATGTAAAGGGCAAAAGAAAGCTGCGACAGGTTCATGACCAGAGCACACAGCCCCACCATGCCGCGCCCCAGTTCTGCGCCGAATATGGGCGTCAGGGCGACCAGGCCATAGATTGTCGCGGCTTTTGATGTGCCGGCATAAGCAAACAATGCGGAGTTCAGCGCGGATATTTTCAGCACGCGCAACAGCGCATAACCTGCGATGAAGAAGCCGGTGTAGAAAAACAGGATGATGAGCACCAGCGTGCCCTGCTCCAGAAGCAGGCTGCGGTCAAAATGCGCCATGCCGAGGAAGAGCGCGGCAGGAATGGCATAGCGCAGGGCCAGAGCGCTGAAGACGCGGGTCTGGCTGGCATCAAACTGCCCTGTTCTGCCGGCCAGAAAACCAAGCCCGAGCAGGAAAAGAACTGGCGCCAGAGCCTGTACAATAACAGATATATCCATACTGGCCCTTTCCATGCTCAAGGCAAGGCGCGCAAAGAGGAACGCGCCTTGACGCAGAGGCGCAGCTAATGCCCGGCCTTGCTCTCCGGATAGTCGGGCTCTTCATCGTCCTTGCGCGGAAGTGTTTCGCCGGCAAGAAAAAGGGTGCGCTCCAGCAGCACCTCATAGATGGGACGTCCACCAAGAGCAGAAGCAACAATATTGGAGCAGATCGAAGCCAAAAGTGCCGGGATCGCGAGAGCATAAACCCCTGTCAGTTCAACCACCAGCACCACCCCCACCAGAGGCGCACGAATGGTGCTGGCAAACAGCCCGGCCATGCCCGCTGCCGCAAATGCAATGACGGCCCCCGGCGGCAGAGGCATGACCATTTCCAGAAGGGACGCCAGCAAGACGCCCAATGCCGTGGCCAGAGCCAGTATCGGCGCGAATATGCCTGCCGGCGCACCCACGGAATAGCTCGCCGCTGTCATGAAGAACCGCGCCAGAACCACCACGGCCAGAATGCTGATCGGCAGCGGGTTATTGGTAATGGCGACGGCCAGCCCTTCGCCCCCGCCTGTTGCGGCGGGAAAGATCACGAGTAGAGGGCCAATGATGAGGCCCAGCAGAGCCGGCAGCAGATAGGGCGAAACCTTCAGTGACACCGACCGGGATAAATCCAGCCCAATCAGAATAGCGCGATTGAAAACGACACCAACCACGCCGAGAAGGGCACCCAGCACCATGAAGGCCGGCATGAAATAGGCCGGCATGTGATGCTGTTCGGGAAGGTTCATGAAGGGAACAGTGCCGGTCATCATGGTTGTGACCACGGCACTGAAGGTGCAGGCGATAATCACCGCGCCATAGGCCCGGAACGTATAGGGAAATGCCTCCCGGGCCTCTTCAATGATGAAAATGACAGAGGCTATCGGCGCATTGAAGGCTGCCGTGAGGCCCGCGGCGCCACCGGCCCCCCACAGGGCCCGCGCCTGACGCGTCCCCATGGTGAAAAGCCCACTCAGGCCTCTTGCAATGGAAGCACCCATATGGATGGTTGGGCCTTCACGCCCGCCGACAAGGCCAGCCCCAAGCGCCATGACACCGCCCAGAAACTTCACCGGCAGAATACGCACCCAGCGTATCTTGCGCAGGCCTTGCATCGCCCCTTCGATTTCCTGAACACCGGAGCCGCTCGCCTCGGGGGCGAAATTTCGCACAAGCGCAACTGACCCACAGATCAAGGCCGCTGAAATCACCCCCATCACCAAATAGAGGGGGAGCCCTTGAAGGCCGATGACATCCGGCAAATGACGAGACCCGTCATATGCGCGTGCAACCAGCATATGAAAGATTGAGCCGAGAAAACCCGTTGCCGCACCGACAACAGCAGCGATGATGTAATAGGTCAGATCAGAGATCTGACGCGGCGCTCCGGAAACAGGTGGTGTCACGGCAAAACCTGACAAGCTGAGGGGCCAGCCTTTCGGCACCTCACCCAATACCGGACGATACCGCGCTGCCGCAAGTGCGCGCAGCCCCTTTTTTACCACATTTGGGAGATGCGCAGGTCGTGAAGTGCCATCCCCGACAGGCGAAAGCTGAAGCCATACGTCTTTTGAAATGCATCGCCATACGCCCCCCGAAGCAGGCTCATACGATGTTTTGCAAGGCGGATACGGAACCCCTGCCCGCCTTGCAAAAGGCGACTGAAAGCGCACACCCGGCTGGACACCATGGGCACCGCCCATGGCATCCAGATATTACGCCACCGTCAAAGCTCGCGGGCCAAAGTCCGCAAGCGGAACTTCTGAATCTTGCCCGTGGACGTCTTCGGAATCGTCTCAAAAATGATGTGGCGCGGGCATTTATAGTGAGCGAGGTGAATCTTGCAGTGGGCAATGAGCTCTTCAGCCGTCACACTTGCCCCTTCGCGCAGTTCCACCACAGCGAGCGGCGTCTCGCCCCACTTCTCATCCGGTTTGGCCACCACGGCGGCGGCGCTCACCGCCGGATGCTTGTAAAGGGCATCTTCCACCTCAATGGACGAGATGTTCTCGCCCCCGGAGATGATGATGTCCTTTGAGCGATCCTTGAGCTGGATATAGCCATCGGGGTGCTTCACGCCGAGATCGCCCGAATGGAACCAGCCGCCGGCGAAGGCTGCATCGGTGGCGGATGGGTTCTTCAGATAGCCCTTCATCACCACATTGCCACGGAACATCACCTCGCCCAGCGTGGTGCCATCTGATGGCACGGGCTTCATGGTTTCCGGGTCCAGCACATCCACCGCATCCATGGCGGCGTAACGCACGCCCTGACGCGCCTTCTTCATCGCGCGCTCGTTGGCTGGCAATTCATCCCATTCAGAATGCCAGTCATTCACCACCGAGGGGCCATAGACTTCCGTGAGCCCATAGACATGCACCACGTTGAAGCCGGCATCCTGCATCGCGGCCAGCACGGCTTCCGGTGGCGGGGCAGCGGCAGTGATGAACTCCACCCGGCCCGGCAGAGGGCGCTTGTCGGCCTCCGGCGCACCCAGCAGCGTGGACATGATGATGGGCGCGCCGCACATATGGGTCACGCCATAATCGGCGATGGCATCGAACATCGCCTTCGCCCGCACCTGCCGCATGCACACATGCGTGCCCGCCACCAACGTGATGGACCAGGGGAAGCACCAGCCATTGCAGTGGAACATCGGCAGTGTCCACAGATAGACCGGATGCTTGCCCAGTGCGCAGGTGACCACATTGCCCACAGCCAGCAGATGCGCCCCGCGATGGTGGTAGACGACCCCCTTCGGATCACCCGTGGTGCCGGACGTGTAATTGAGCGCGATGGCATCCCACTCATCGCCCGGGGCGACGGTTTCATAGTCTGCATCACCCGTGGCGAGGAACGCCTCATACTCCATGGTGCCGATACGGTCGCCCGCGCCGGTATATTCCGGATCATCATAATCAATGACAATGGGCTTACGCACGCTCATCGCCAGTGCCACCCGCATGACCGGCGCGAACTCCCGGTCCGTGATCAGCACTTTTGCTTCGCCATGGTCGATGGTAAAGGCCAGAATGGCGGCGTCCAGCCGGGTATTGAGTGCATTCAGCACCCCGCCCGTCATGGGCACTCCATAATGCGCCTCAAGCATCGCCGGCACATTGGAGAGCATCACCGCCACGGTGTCGCCCTTGCTGATGCCAAGCTTTGTCAGCGCGGAAGCCAATCGGCGGCTGCGTGAATAGAAATCGCGATAATTACGCCGCAGCGCGCCGTGTATGATGGCCGTATGGTCCGGAAACACGCTCGCGGCACGCTCCAGAAAACCCAATGGAGTCAATGGTCGGCAGTTTGCGTCATTACGATCAAGATTTAGATCATAGATACTGGCTGCCATCGTCTTCTCCCGGCTTCCTATAATGGCCCTGCCTGCCCTTTACGGCAGGACCCTCCAGTGTACTGCGAGCGCGACACTACTCAGGGAAGAAACAACCGGCAATTGGCCATGTGGTGAGACCAAAGTCTCACAACCCTAAGTGAGGCAATACCATGCTATACAAAGGTCTTACGCAATAGTGCGCACTTGCGCCACCAAGGGGTCAACGGCACTAACAAGATCAAACAAACGATGCCTGCAGAGGGAAACGCCAATGGTACAAACATCCACCAGCCGCTATGGGCAGACCTACGCCAGCTGGCGTGAAAACCCTTCTGCGTTCTGGGGTGAGGCCGCCAAGAAGATCGACTGGATCAAGCCGGCCACGACCGTATTCGATGCGGATGCAGGCGTTTATGGCCGCTGGTTCGAGGGGGCAACGGCAAACACTTGTTACAATGCCGTGGATCGCCATGTCGCAGCCGGGCGCGGCGCGCAGGTTGCAATCATCCATGACAGCCCCGTCACCAACTCCCAGAGCAAGCTCACCTATTCCGAGCTTCTGGACGAGGTGAGCGCCCTGGGCGCCGTGCTGCTGGACCTTGGCGTGACCAAGGGTGACCGCGTTCTGGTGTATATGCCCATGGTGTCAGAAGCACTGGTGGGGATGCTCGCCTGCGCGCGCATCGGCGCTATTCATTCCGTGGTGTTCGGTGGCTTCGCCGCCAAGGAACTCGCGACCCGGATCGAGGATGCCGAGCCCAAGGTCATTCTTGCGGCCTCCTGCGGCATCGAGCCGAATCGCGTCGTCCCTTACAAGCCCCTGCTTGACCTCGCCATCAGCATGTCCGCCGTGAAGCCGGAAGCCTGCCTGCTGCTTCAGCGCGAGCAAGGCCCCGGCCCGCTCACAGAAGGGCGCGATCATGACTGGGCCCAGGCCGTCGCCGCCGCCAAGGCTGCCGGCAAAAAGGCCGAATGCGTGGAAGTGGCCGCGACCGACCCACTCTATATTCTTTATACATCCGGCACGACCGGAAAGCCGAAGGGCGTGGTGCGCGACAGCGGCGGCCACATGGTTGCCCTCACCTGGACCATGGAGAATCTCTACGGCGTCAAGCCGGGTGAGGTGTTCTGGGCAGCATCCGACATCGGCTGGGTGGTGGGCCACTCTTATATTGTTTATGGGCCGCTTTTGGCTGGCTGCACCACCATTGTTTATGAAGGCAAGCCGGTGGGCACGCCCGATCCCGGCGCGTTCTGGCGCGTGATTGAAGAGCATAAGGTCTCTGCGCTCTTCACGGCCCCCACGGCCCTGCGCGCCATCAAGAAGGAAGATCCGGAGTGCACGCATAAGGCGGGACGTGACCTCTCCAGCTTGCGCACCCTGTTTCTGGCCGGCGAGCGCGCTGACCCTGACACCGTGAAATGGGCTGGAGAACGCCTTGGTGTGCCGGTTGTCGACCATTGGTGGCAGACCGAAACCGGCTGGGCCATTGCCGCCAACCCGGTGGGGCTCGGTCTTCTGCCCGTCAAGCTCGGCTCTCCCACTGTGGCTATGCCGGGTTATGACGTGCAGGTGGTGGATGAAGCCGCCAAACCTCTGCCGGCCGGCCAGATGGGTTCCATCGTGGTGAAGCTCCCGCTGCCTCCCGGCTGCCTGCCCACCCTGTGGCAGCAGGATGAGCGCTTCAAGGAAAGCTATCTGGCGGACTATCCCGGCTATTACAAAACGGCGGATGCCGGCTTCATTGATGAGGATGGCTATATCTTCGTGATGGGCCGTACGGACGACATCATCAATGTCGCGGGCCATCGCCTCTCCACCGGCGGCATGGAAGAGGTCATCGCCTCCCATCCGGACGTGGCGGAATGCGCTGTTATCGGCGTGAAAGATGCGCTGAAGGGCGAAGTGCCCTGTGGCTTCGTGGTGCTGAAAGCGGGCGAGCGACGCGACACCGCCATTATAGAGAAGGAACTCGTCGGTCTGGTGCGTGACCGCATCGGCCCGGTTGCCGCCTTCAAGCTGGCCGTGACGGTGGACCGCCTGCCCAAGACCCGTTCTGGCAAGATCCTCCGCGGCACCATGAAAAAGATCGCAGACCACGACACATGGTCCATCCCCGCGACCATCGATGACCCGGCCGTGCTGGAGGAAATCGAAGGCGTGCTGAAGGAACGCGGAATCGGCTGATTCCGCCTGCGAAGACAGAAAGGCCCGCCAATGGCGGGCCTTTTTTGTTTCTGGACAAGACAGCAGCCATATCAGAAATGCCCTGCCCTATGGCCGTATGGAAAGACTCATCGGCCAACAGATCAGTCGCGTCGAGAATCAATGCTCGGCAGATAACATGTGTAGCCGATGAAGCATTGGGGATTGTCCTGAGTCGGCACCCACTCTGGCCGCAAGCTATCTCCCGCGTCGCAGAACTGGAGACTGTTCACGTAGCGATCGAAGGTAATATCGCCGGTTTTCAGCACAATTCCCCTGCTCTCAGCGACCAGCTTTGCCGCCTTGGTGCAACTCATAGAGAGTGTAAGTGGCATTTCCGATGCAGATGCACTGTGCATGGGCACGATTTGCGCTCCAATGATGCTCAAAAGTGCAACCGCACCCACAAGCAATAAAGTCCGGAATCTGACGCAGTGAATGCACAATTCTCTGATCATCACTCATCTCCGTAACAGCAGTTCTCGTTTTTGACACTATCATGGCGACAAAAAGGCAGTTCTGTTCTGTCTCTATTTACAATTCATTTACTGAAATTCGCACCAGGAACCCCTATTCATTATGGGTGAGCTGCCTCTTTCCATGCGGAACGGTACCCCGGTAGCGATTTTGGCAGTTCCAGCATTCTCATTTCCCCTCACTGTTGCATGAAAGCTACGGACATCCTCACCGAGGGCTGCTACAACAAACTCACTGAGCGGGCCCAAGCGGCAACGTTCACGACCCAGGACCCGGTCAATGACCGGCAAAACCCAGCAAGGGGATTAATATGAAGCGGATTCTTCTCGCCACTGTCGCCGTGGCCGCGCTTACTCTTCCGGCAGCAGCCGCCGACCTGGCGGTGAAGTACCCGGTCAAGGCCATCCCGGCTCCCGTGTTCTCCTGGACCGGCTTCTACATCGGTGCCAACTTCGGCTTCGGTGGCGGTCAGACCGAAATCAACCGTTACACCGCTTTCAACGCCATCACCAACTCTGGTGTTGACCTGAACAGCTCCGGCTTCTTCGCCGGTGGCCAGCTGGGCTACAACTACCAGCTCGCCAACAACGTTGTTGTCGGCCTTGAGGCTGACCTGCAGTGGTCTGACATCGAAGCCAAGTACAGCGAAAACTGGTTCCTTGGCGACCGCGCCAGCGTGAAGCTCGACTACTTCGGCACGATCCGCGCTCGTCTCGGCTATGCTTATGACCGCTTCCTGCCCTACATCACCGGTGGTGCAGCATACGGCAAGACCGCATTCTCGAGCAACTTCCCAGGCGTTTCTGACGTTTCCAGCACCCGTTGGGGCTGGACCATTGGTGCCGGCGCTGAATACGCCATCACCAATAACTGGACGCTCAAGGCTGAATACCTGTATGTCGACCTCGGCAAGGCTAAGGTTGAGAACAACATCCTCAACGCACTCGTCAGCCCTGTTGAGTACGACAACAAGTTCCACACCATCAAGGCTGGTGTGAACTACAAGTTCTGATCTTTCAGATCGACTTGATGGAAGGGCCCGCTGCAACCGCAGCGGGCCTTTTCTGTTTTAGGGCCTCAGAATTCATTCAATAGGGCCGCATTTTTTCAACTCAGGCAGTTCGATATTCCCTGGATCCGAAAAGCGCTCTAACCTGACAGAATGAGCGCAGATATCCCTTTCAATCGTGACTTCACTGTACCGGCCGGGCGTGTTGACCTGATAACGCCGCGGGTGCGTCGCATTGTGGCGCCCAATCCCTCACCATTCACATTCACCGGCACCTGCACCTACATTATTGGCCGGGGTTCGGTTGCCATCCTTGATCCCGGACCAGACTTACCGGAACATATCGAGGCCGTTCTCAATGCCGTGCGCGGAGAAGACGTTACGCACATCGTCGCAACCCATACGCACAGAGATCACACACCCGCATCTGCAACAATACAGGCCACCACTGGTGCAATCACCGTTGGCGCAGGGCCCCATGTGCCCGCGCGGGCGCTACATATTGGCGAGATCAACCCTCTTGATGCCAGTGCGGACACAGATTTCCAGCCTGACATTACCTTGGCAGACAAAGACAGCATCAGTGGCCCGGACTGGACACTGACCGCTATTGCCACGCCTGGCCATACAGCCAATCACCTTGCCTTTGCCCTGCCCGAGGATCAGCTTCTGTTCTCCGGCGATCATGTCATGGCATGGGCAACATCCATCGTGGCGCCTCCTGATGGCGCGATGGGAGATTACATTCGCTCTCTGGAAATCCTGGGCCATCGCAAGGAGGCGCTTTATCTTCCGGGTCACGGCGGCCCCATTACCGATGCGCCCTCATTCGTACGGGACTATCTGAACCATCGCCTTGCTCGTGAAGCCGCCATTCTGCGCAGCTTGGACCGATCTGCGGAGACGATTCCCGATCTGGTGCGCCGCATATATATCGGCCTTGATTCCCGGCTCATCGGTGCTGCGTCATTGACCGTTCTGGCTCATCTTGAACACCTCGTTGAACAGGGGGAGATTTTTACGGATGGAATGCCCTCCATTAATGGCCGATATCGACTGAAGCTGTGACCCGTGGAATCCACCTCCACAGTTCAACTCCACCCGCTTTATCAAGCCATCCTGCCTGCGCCCGCCCTCTCGACATCAAAAATCCTACGGCCTCGCACGCAGCGCACGTCCCGTAGATCTGATGGCGCCACGCACCGCGAGCCATCCTCAGAACACGAGATGACGGCTAAGGCCTCGTAATCCAATCACCTGCCCGACAAAATGAAGTAGAACTGTGAGAGATCATCAGGATCAGGCAATGGGTGATCGACCATCAGACCTCATGGGCCTACGATAGCGGCAACATGCTGATGCTCTTCAACTGCACCAAAAGCCGCCCTACCCATAGATGTGTCCGGAGCGACGCTCTTCATCTGCGTCGCAGACACGCCATGCCATCGCTCATCGGCATGCTGCTTCTGGCAATGGTGGTCGATGTCGCTGTCGCAGTTGCCGCCCCTCTCCCTCCTGCCCGGCCATCCGAACTGCTACGAGACAGCGCGGAATCAACGCAAGCTCCGCCAGAGGCTGAGACTGCCGAGCCCCAGCAGCCCAGCCCAGTACCGGAAGTTGAGACAAGGGAAAGACAGGAACTGCCGCGCGCCTGTGCGGCTCTCGCAGAAGCTGGAGTCATCATTGCTTCTGCAGTTCAGGATCTCACCATCCCCCGGCCCTGCACCCTGCCACGCCCCGTCAACCTCTCGGCAGTTCGGCTTGATGACGGCCGCGTCATTGCATTCAAGCCAAGCGCCATCATGAGCTGTGAGATGGTTGTAGCGATGGCCGAATGGACACGGGAGGATCTTGCACCCGGAATCGACTCGCTCGGGGCAAAGCTTGAGACACTGAAAGTTGCCTCGTCATTTTCATGCCGGGGACGCAATCGCCAAGCTGGAGCACGCACAAGCGAACATGGATTTGGCAATGCCATGGATGTCGGCGGGTTCGAGCTGAGTGATGGCCGCACCATTGCCGTTGCCAGAAGCGGCATGCCTCAGGCTTTTGCACTCGCCATGAAGGAGAGCGCCTGCGCACGCTTCACCACCGTGCTGGGGCCTGGCTCGGATGGGTATCACGAGACCCATATTCATGTAGATCTTGCAAAACGGCGCAATGGCTTCAAGCTCTGCCGCTGGAAGCTTCCGGGCAGCACAACGCCGGAGCGGACGTACGCGCGCGCTGAGTCATCCACACCACAGCCTGCTGAACTGCCAGAACCTCAAGCCATGTCATCGGACACGGATACCCCAGAAACCACGATGCAGGACAGCGTGCCTCTGCCTCCGGCAAAGCCGAAGATCCCGGCTCGCAGCGTACCACGCTGAAGACCTGCCCCGGACGCATGATTACCTCTGCCCCTTCCACTCAAGCGAGGCAGACTCTGGTGCCATTCAAGCTTTGGCAAAGACCGGCCTGCTCCCTTTAAAAGAGGGCAAGCAGAGGGTGGTTTGCAGTTCCGACCTCACCCGCACACAGACACAGACACGCTGGTACATAATCGGTAGAGGATAATCTCACGACCTGAACAGGTTTGAGCCCCACAAACCAAAAAGCGCCGCTCCTGTTCAGGAACGGCGCTTTCAAATTTCAAACTTCAGATCGCGTCACTTCAGAGGACAACAACCTCGGAGCCCACCGGCACGCGATTGTAAAGATCAATTACGTCCTCGTTCAGCATGCGAATGCAGCCGGAGGAAATGGCCTGCCCAAGCAACTCGGGCTGGTTGGTGCCGTGGATGCGATACAGAGTATCGCCACCGCCCTGATAGAGATACAGGCCGCGCGCGCCCATCGGGTTATGCGGGCCGGGAGTGACATAAGCGGGCAAACCCGGAATGCGGGAATGAATCGCAGGGGTCGGCGTCCAGCCCGGCCATTCAGCCTTGCGGCCAACCTTGGCGCTACCCTGGAAAGCGAGAGCTTCTTCACCCACGGTCACGCCGTAGCGGATGGCCTTGCCATCATCCTGAACAAGGTAAAGGAACTTGTTCGGCGTATCGACAATCACCGTGCCCGGCTTCTTGTCGGTCTTATAGTCCACGAAATGACGCGCATATTCGCCCTGCGGACGGACCTTTGCATAAGGCGCATTCGCAAGAAGCTGCTTATCACGCGGCTTCAGAACGCTGTCCGGAGTTGGGGACAGTGTCGCATTCATACATCCGCCAAGTGTCAAACCCAGCAGAAGCGCCCCGGCTGCCCGCCACATCATTTCAGCCTCTTCAACAAGCTTATTGCGGAGGAGTCGCCCCGCTTCAAAAGGTGAATTAACCTAATGTTTGGCAAGCTTGAAGGGCTTCGGCCGCCATGCTCCCCGCTTCTGGATTAAGCGTGACATAAATGCCTCACCACTTCAGCCTTTACCATGTCTGTTTGTACATTCTCAAGCATTCGCGTGCTTACTCATCGTCAGACCCCAGAGAAGACAAAACCTCTGCATAGTTTTGACGCAGTTGATGTCCATCTCTTGGGCGTCTTGAGAGCAGGTGCCATGCAACGGGCGTGGCGTCGCGAAGGAGAAGGTTATGTCCACCGAACAGACATCGCAGGTGCAGCACTCTCGCGATGAAGCAGAGGGCAAGCGTCAGGAACAGAGCCACCAGTGGCGGGAAATCGGCATTTCGGCGGTTGCAGCGGCCGCGCGTCAGGCCAGCGGGCAGCATGCCATCAAGGCCGCCAGCACCCCTGCCAACCTTGGCAAGCGGATTGTGACGCTGCGGGATATCGACCACGTCGTGGCCTGATCCGCACGTTTGCGCGCTCCTGAGAAAATGCCTCATGAATAGGCACATGAGAGCGCGATTTTCTGGCGGCCTCCGCTCCGGAATTGATCCGGAAGCGGGGCCGTATTGTTTTTAGAACTCTCTCGTGGACGAAGCGCGCTCCATCCCGGCATCCAGACATATTGTCCGGGCATGACAGGTACACCTTTCCTGTGTCCCCGCTTTTCCACACGGTAGCGACCGCTTTTCTCCCCATCATCTCCGGAAGAGGCTGGCCGTGATTGTTTCCTACATTCCTTCAGATGGAACTTTGCGCAGCGTGTTGCCGGATGGGCAGACCCCGCTTTCGCCTGATGCTGTCTGGATAGACCTCTCCTGCCCCACACAGGAAGAAGAAGCGCAGGTGGAACAAGCCATCGGCATTGGCATCCCCACGCGCGAAGAGATGGTGGAGATTGAGCAATCCAGCCGTCTCTATATCGAGAACGGCGCGCGCTACATGACCGCCTCCCTCCTGTGCCGCACCACCGAGGCAAGCCCGGAGGCCACTCCGGTCACTTTCATCCTGGCGGGAGGTCGGCTCATCACCGTGCGTTACTCCGAACCCCGTGCCTTCCCTGCCGTTTCCGGACATCTGGCCCGCACCTGTCCGCCCACCCTCACCGGTGAAATGGTGCTGGTCGAGATTCTGGAAGCTGTGATTGATCGCGGGGCGGACATGCTGGAGCAGACCGGCCTTGATGTGGATAACCTCTCGCGCCGTGTCTTCGACCAGCATGCGGAGAAAACCGGTAATGCCAGCCAGCGGCAACGGGCGATTCTCTCCGATATTGGCCGCAAGGAACGCTTGGTCTCCGCCACGCGTGAAAGCCTCGCATCACTCCAGAGACTGGTCTCCTTCCTGGGAACCGATACAAGCGGTCTGGCGGTGACAAAAGAAACCAAGGCCAGCGTCAAGTCGATGAGCCGTGATGTGGCGGGTCTTTCAGACTATGCCGCTTTCATCAGCGGAAAACTGCAATTCATGCTGGATGCCACGATCGGCCTCGTGGGTCTGGAACAGAACAATATCATCAAGATATTTGCGGTTCTCTCCGTAGTCCTGATGCCTCCAACTCTGATTGCATCCGTTTATGGCATGAACTTCGCACACATGCCGGAATTGCAGTGGACCTACTCTTATCCACTCACCATTTCCGCAATGATTCTGTCCGGCATTCTGCCTTATGTCTTCTTCAAATGGCGTGGCTGGCTGTAAGGCCATAAAGGGCACAGCGCGCATTCCCTTTTAAATTGCTCCCGGCATACCGGCGCGACATCGCGTGACTGGACAGCACGGGCAATTGCGGCTCTTTTGCCCCCGCAAACACGAATGAGAGTGCCGATGACTGACCGGTCTGTCCCGACACCTGCTCAGCCCGCGCAAGCGAGCGCTGATGCCGCCCGCCCGCTTGATGGCAAGATTGCCCTTGTAACCGGGGCAACCCGCGGCATCGGCTTCGCCACGTCTGTGGCATTGGCCCGTCTTGGCGCACATGTGGTGGCCGTGGGCCGCACTGAAGGTGGGCTGGAAGAACTGGATGACGCCATCAAGGCAGTGGGCAGTTCTTCCACGCTGGTGCCGTTGAACCTGAGGGACAGTGAAGGCCTTGATCGGCTGGGCGGCGCTCTGTTCGAGCGTTATGGGCGGCTGGATGTCTATGTTGCCAATGCCGGCATACTGGGCCCGCTCTCTCCTCTCGGCCATGTGCTGCCGAAGGAGTGGGATGACACGGTGGCCGTGAACATCACCGCACAATGGCGTGCCATCCGTTCCTTTGATCCGCTTCTGCGCCTTTCCCCGCATGGACGGGCGGTTATTGTTGGCTCTAGCGCGGCGCATAAGGCAAAGGCCTATTGGGGTCCATATGCCGCGACTAAGGCCGCGCTGGAAGTGATGGGGCGCATCTGGGCCGCGGAAGCCATCAAAAGCACTCTGCGGGTGAATATGTTTAACCCCGGCCCTACCCGCACCCGCATGCGGGAGAAAGCCTTCCCAGGCGAAGATCCTGACACCCTGCCCACAGCCGAAGCGGCAGCCGAGGCTATTCTGCCCTTGTGCCTGCCACAGCAGGATTTCACCGGCCGGCTTTATGACCTGCCGCAGGGCAAGTGGCTGGATTATCAGATGCCAGCCTGAGGGCGGCCTGATCAGGAGACGACCAGAGCGGTTGCCCTATGACCAACCGCCTCTCCCCGGCCCGCTTCACCCCAACATACAAAAGGCTCCGGCATGACCGGAGCCTTTTCATTTATGGCGTGTGATGCTGACCTGATGAGAAGCAGCAGCTTACCCAGCCAGTGCAGCCCGCACATGCTCCGCAACATCATCCGCGTCCAAGGGAATGGACAGTGCAGCCGCCTCGGCCATCGCATGGCCATAGAGAACAAGGCATGGACCATCCGCCCCATCGCTGATAGCGGTCTCCACAGCCATTTCCAGCCTTCCCAACGTGGAAACAATCACCTTTTCTTCGGGCCGGGTTGCGCCGAAGACCGCGATCGCCGGTGTTGCAAGATCCACCCCAGCCTCTTTCAGCGCACCCACCAGCGTGCTTAATGTGCGCTTAGGCATATAGACCACAGTGGTCGCTGCCGGATCGCTTAATGCCTTGAAATCCAGATCCTTCGGCAGCTGTCCGTCGCGCCCATGGGCGGTGATGAACTGCAGCCGGCGGGCATGGTCGCGATGCGTGAGAGACACCAGAAGCCGGTTCGCTGCCCCTTGCGGTGCGGAGATGCCGGGAATGGACTCCACCGGAATGCCTGCCGCACGGCAGGCCGCGATTTCCTCGCCCGCCCGGCCGAAGATCATCGGCTCACCGCCCTTCAGGCGTACCACGCGGCGGCCTTCGCGGGCGAGGCTCACCATCAGCCGGTTAATGTCATCCTGTTTGCAGGAGGGGCCATGGCCGGTCTTGCCCACCAGCATCTTCTTCGCCTCACGCCGGGCGAAATCCAGCACCTCGGCAGAGACGAGATTGTCGTAAAGCACCACATCGGCGGATTGCAGGGCGCGCACAGCCTTCAAGGTCAGCAGTTCCGGGTCACCCGGCCCTGCCCCCACCAGAACAACTGAACCACCATGGTCAGCCGCACCGGAGCCTCCTGTCAGCAGGGCATCGCGGTCGTCATGTGATGGGCTGCGATCTGGCGCGCGCAGGGCATGCTGGGCGAAGCGCTCCCAGAAACTGCGCCGCGCACGGCTCGGCCACTCGGCGACCGCACCGCGCCATTCCTTCGCGGCCTCAGCCCATCCCCTGAAACCAGCCGGCAGCAGCGCCTCGATGCGCCCACGCACTGCCTGCCCAAATACCGGCGCGCCTCCATCGGTGGAAATACCCACCACCAGAGGCGAACGATTGACGATAGCGCCGAAGGTGAAATCACTCGGTTCGGGATTGTCGATCATGTTCACCGGCACGCCAGCAGCACGCGCGGCGGCGACAAAGCGCGCCACATCCTCTGCATCAGGGCTGTCGCCCACGGCGATGACAGCATCGTGCAGGTCTGCCTGCGTCCAGCGGCGTTCATGAAGCACGACGGGGCCTTGCGGCGGTGCTTCCGCCAGATGGCGCATCTCGGTGCCGATTTCCTCGGCCACCACATCCACATGCGCCCCGGCAGCGGAAAGCAACTCCGCCTTCCATGCCGCAGCCGCACCGCCGCCCATCACCAGCACTCGTCTGCCCTTCAACCCGAAGAACACCGGCAAGCGTGCCAATGGCTCCATACGTCCGCGCGGGGTTTCACGCGGAGGCTGGGGAAAGGTTTCGGAACTGGCCGTGGCCATGGCGGAACTCCAGAATGGAAAAGGCTTGAGGGGCTCTCCCTCATCTATTTCACATTCTATGTTCGCCACAGATGTAATTCAACACACAAAAACGAGATTATATAAAATCACATTTTTAATGAGTGATTGAATCAGTGTGCCTCATCCCAGTTTTTCGCGGCACGCGCATCCACCTGTAGCGGCACCACCAATTGCACTGCTGGAGTCGCCGCGCTTTCCATCACCTTGCGCACTACCGGAATGGTCTTCTCCGCCTCGCCTTCCGGCACCTCAAACACCAGTTCGTCATGCACCTGAAGCAGCATCTGCGCCTTCAAGCCGGCCTCATCCAGCGCCGGTTCCATACGGATCATGGCGCGACGGATGATATCGGCTGCCGTGCCCTGCAAGCGGGCATTGATCGCAGCCCGCTCATTGAAAGCACGAATGGACGGGTTCTTGGCCGCAATATCCGGATAATTCGCCCGCCGGCCGAACAGTGTTTCCACATAGCCATGGGTGCGGCAGAAGGCCTTGGTCTCTTCCATATAATCACGGATGCCGGGGAAGCGTTCGAAATAACGCTTGATATATTGCCCGGCTTCCTCGCGTGGAATACCCAGCTGATTGGCAAGCCCGAAGGCCGAGATGCCATAGATAATGCCGAAATTGATGGCCTTGGCGCGCCGGCGTACCTCGCTCGGCATATCTTTCACCGGCACCCCGAAAATCTCGGAGGCGGTCATGGCGTGAATATCCAACCCCTCCTGGAAGGCCTGTCGCAGCACGGGGATATTCGCGATTTCCGCCAGCAGGCGCAGCTCGATCTGCGAATAGTCGGCAGAAACCAGCACATTACCAGCCTCGGCCACGAACGCCTTGCGGATGCGCCGCCCCTCTTCCGTACGCACCGGAATGTTCTGGAGGTTGGGGTCTGAGGACGACAACCGCCCCGTCGTGGTGGCGGCCAGCGCATAGGAGGTATGAACCCGCCCCGTCTGTGCATTCACGAAGTTCGGCAGCGCGTCGGTATAGGTGGAACGCAGCTTGGCGAGCTGCCGCCATTCCAAAATCTTCTGCGGCAGGGTGTGCCCCAGCTCCGCCAGTTCTTCCAGCACATCGGCCTTGGTCGACCATGCCCCGGTCGCAGTTTTGGTGCCGCCGGGCATGCCCAGCTTGCCGAACAGGATGTCACCGATCTGCTTGGGCGAGCCGATATTGATCTTCTCCCCCGCCAGTTCGCCGATCTCGTCCTCTATGCCCGCCGCCTTCTGTGCAAACTCCGAGGAAAGCCGAGCCAGCATCGCCTTGTCGATGGCAATGCCGCGCGCTTCCATCCGCACCAGAACGGGGATGAGAGGACGCTCCAGCGTCTCGTAAACCGTGGTTTTGCCCTCGGCCACAAGGCGCGGCTTCAGCACCTGCCACAGGCGCAGGGTCACATCCGCATCTTCAGCGGCATAGGCGGTGGCAGCATCAATCGCCACCCGGTCGAAGGTCACCTTCGCCTTGCCCTTGCCAGCCACCTCCGTGAAAGAAATGGGCGTATGGCCGAGATGGAGCACCGAGAGCTCATCCATGCCATGTCCATTGCGACCCGCATCCAGATCGTAGGACATGCACATGGTGCAATCGACCGGACCAACCGTGATGCCGTGACGGGAGAGCACCAGCTGGTCATATTTCACATTATGGCCAACCTTGAGCGTGCCCTTGTGCTCCAGCATCGGCTTGAGAATGGCCAGCGCCTCATGCAGGGGAATCTGCCCCGGCAGAAGCCCTTCGCCAAACAGGTCTTCGCCGCTGGTATGGCGCAGCGGAATGTAGCAGGCCTCACCGGGCGAGAGAGCCAGAGACGCCCCCACCAGATCCGCAGACATGGCATTGACCGAAGTGGTCTCGGTATCGAACGCCACCACGCCCAAATCTATCGCGCGGTCGCACCAGTCCTTCAGTTCGGCAGCTGTCGCAAGGGTCTTGTAGGTGGAACGATCAACAGGCGTTGCGCGGGCTGCATTGGCGCGGGCGGTTGCCAGTGCAGCAGGGGTCATCGCGCCATCCTCAGCCGGAGCAGAGGTCGCGACCGCTACAGCAGCATCCGCACCCGAAGAGGCATCACCGGGAGAGAACAGATCGCCCGCCGGCGCCAGCTTCTGGTCTGCCTCCACCTCGGCGGCCTCGAACCCATACACTTCCGCCGCGCGGCGGGTGATAGTGGTGAACTCCATTGCTTTCAGGAAGGCGATGAGGCGCTTCGGGTCCGGTGCTTCCAGCACCAGATCTTGCAGCGGCACTTCAACATCCACATCCTGAACCAGTGTCACCAGTTGCTTGGAGATGCGCGCTTTATCGGCATTCTCCAGCAAGGACTGGCGGCGCTTGGGTTGCTTGATGCTCTCCGCCTGCGCCAGCAGCGATTCCAGATCTCCGAATTCATTGATGAGGGTGGCTGCGGTCTTGATGCCAATGCCCGGCACACCCGGCACATTATCGGTAGAATCACCCGCCAGCGCCTGCACGTCGGTGACCTTCTCCGGCGGCACGCCGAAATATTCCACCACCTCGGCCACGCCAATGCGGCGCTCCGGTCGCGCCCCGGCCCGGCCATTCTCGCCGGAGGCCGGATCATACATGGCAACCTTTGGCCCGATGATCTGCATCAGGTCCTTGTCTGCGGAGATCACCAGCACATCTGCGCCTGCCTCCACCGCTTGGCGGGCATAGGTGGCAATGAGGTCATCCGCCTCGTAGCGCGCCTGCTCCACGGGCAGCAGCCCGAAAGCTCGCACGGCTTCCCGCATCAGCGGAAACTGCGGCACCAGCTCTTCCGGTGGCGGCGGGCGGTTGCCCTTGTAGTCGGGGTATAGTTCCTTGCGGAAGGAGTTTTCCGACTTGTCGAAGATGATGGCGAGATGGGTCGGGCGCAGCCCCATGGCCCCGTCACGCACAAACTGGAACAGCTTGTTGCAGAAGAGCCGCACCGCCCCTGTCGGCAACCGGTCCGAACGAAAATTATATTTCCGATCCTGGTTTATGGACTGGAAATAGGCCCGGAACACGAAGGACGAACCATCCACCAGGAAGACATGGTCACCGGGCTTGATGGGGCGGGATTGAGGGGCCATGTCGTGTTCCAGTGTGGCGCGCCACAGAGCGCGCTGTGCAGGGTGCGCCGGGGCAGCGCACTCGTTCTTGATGACAGGCACGATGCCTGAGAGGCGCAAGGCGGACAAGCCTTCGCCCTCTGGCATCGCAAGAGTTTAGCCGGATACAGAACCTACTCAAGGCCTGCACATGCAAAGGCAAAGGTGCGCCCTGAATGCCGGACACGCCTTCCACTTCGCGCGTCAAACACGGCCTGCGCGCCCCTCCTCCATCACAGGCAGAAGGCCGCGCCTGCCGGCTCAGTCGATCTTTTCGCCCGGATAAATGCCGAACAGATCGGACTGCGGCACGAAGCCCTCGAAACCATCTCCGGTGAAACGACAGAATTTGCCGTCGCAGTCCTTCAGTGATCCGAGAACACCGGGTTCAAGCTGCGCTTTCACCTTCGCGCCGTCCTCCGGGCTGGCCAGAAGAGCAACCGTGCCTTCCTTCTTCCAGGGTGCCACCAGCGCCGTGCGGCGTGCCGAAAGCATGGAATGATAGACCCAGCCTTCCGATCCGTCAGAATCACGGATGCGACGCCAGGTCTCGAATTCTGCGGTCACTTCCACCGGCAATCCGGCGCGGGAAAACACCCACGCCACATCATGGTTCCTGTTCGGACCGTTCCGCACATTCACCTTATCAGCCTTTAGTGAAACGAAGCGTGGCACCGGCAACCCGGTTCCATCCACGCTCTGTGCCGCCAGCGGGCCATGCGCGGCCGCTGTCATCACAAAGGCAAGTGCAATGACGGCAAGGCTTCGCAGACCAAAAGGTCGCACCATCGGCAGCATCGGTTCTTTCCTTTCCACCGGAATTCCTTGGTGCGGGGAGTGCGCCTTGCACCATGGCCTCGTCAAGACCGCAGTGCGAGAGGCCCTTTGTGTTTCCCCGCTGCTCTGATAGACGGGACGAGAACAGTTAAGAAATGGGGAATGGGGAAGAGCTCATGGTGCGCCGCAAACCACTGGTTGTCGTCACACGCAAGCTGCCCGAGTCCGTTGAAACGCGCATGCGCGAGCTTTTCGACGCCCGTCTGAACGTCGATGACACGCCCATGGATCACGCCGCCCTTGTGGAGGCAGTGAAGACCGCGGACGTCCTCGTGCCTACAGTGACAGACCGGATTGATTCGTCTGTGCTGTCCCAGGCCGGTGAGAATCTGCGCCTCATCGCCTCCTTCTCGAATGGCGTCGACCATATCGATGTGTCCACCGCACTGACGCGCGGTATCACCGTCACCAATACCCCCGGCGTTCTCACCGAAGACACCGCCGACCTCACCATGGGCCTCATCCTGTCCGTGCCGCGCCGCATCGCGGAAGGCGCGCAGGTGATGACCAATGAGGGCGAGGACTGGGCCGGCTGGTCACCCACATGGATGTTGGGCCGGCGCATCTGGGGCAAACGCCTCGGCATCATCGGCATGGGGCGCATCGGTCAGGCCGTGGCGCGGCGCGCGAAGGCCTGTGGCCTACAGGTCCATTATCACAATCGTCACCGCCTCCCGCAGGGCGTGGAAGAAACACTAGATGCCACCTACTGGGAGAGCCTCGACCAGATGCTGGCCCGCATGGACATCATCTCGGTGAACTGCCCGCATACGCCGGCAACCTATCATCTGCTCTCGGCCCGTCGCCTCAAGCTTCTGAAGCCGGAAGCCTATGTTGTGAATACCGCGCGCGGTGAAGTGATCGACGAGAATGCCCTCGCCCGCCTCATCGAAGCCGGCGACATCGCTGGCGCGGGGCTCGATGTGTTCGAGCAGGAGCCGGCCGTGAATCCCAAGCTGGTCCGTCTCGCGCGGCAGGGCAAGGTGGTGCTGTTGCCGCATCTCGGCTCCGCAACCATCGAAGGCCGCGTGGACATGGGCGAGAAGGTCATCGTCAACATCAAGACTTTCATGGACGGTCACCGCCCACCGGATCGCGTTCTGCCGGCCATGCTCTGAACGGCACGGGGCTGAAGGCCTCTGCGCAACAGGCAGGGTTGCATGATTTGGACAGGGGGTGGCCCAGCCGCCCCCCTTTTTCATTTGGAATTCTCACCCAAATGCGATTTGGTCTGCACAAGAGAGCGGCGCGCACCAGTTCCCCACAGCATCCCGATATGTGGCATGATGCACGCCATGCGGGTAAATGCTGGAACTGCACAGACATCGTGCTGAATGCCGCGCCGCCTCGTGCAGGGAGATCGCGATCTTGGCTGATGAACCGGAGGGTCTTGGCACTGTCCTGCTGGTGGAGGACGAGCCGATTGTCGCTCTCGTCGCCCAGCAGGTTCTGGAAGAACACGGATTTCAGGTCACTGTTGCGCCCCATGGTGAGGCAGCACTCAGCCATGCCCGCAGTGCATTCACGGAAAATGAGGTGCCGTCTGACTTCGTTCTGGCCATGATCGATGTGGGGCTGCCGGACATATCAGGCGTGCTGGTGGCACATCAGATTCGGAGCATGGCCCCATCCCTCCCCATCATCATCGCCAGCGGCCATGCCGCGGATGAACTCGAACAGGAATTCCAAGGCTTCGAAACCCTGACCCTGCTTGGCAAGCCCTATGACGGAACAAGCCTGCAAAATGCGCTGCGCACCATGGGCTTTGCCGTAAGAAACCTCGACTAGAGCAACTTCGGGCACAGCAGACACCGGTTCGCGCAAAGAGAATGCGACCTATCAATCTGTGAGAGCACTTCTCCCGGCTCCGTGAACGGGGAGGTGCTCTAGGCGTTTGCCGGTCAAAATGGACCAGAAAACGCTCTGCATGTCTTTGGGGTGAAGCGAATTATGATCGATCAAACGATTCTGTTTGATCGGATGGGCTTCAGGCTGCATCCAGCCGGATCTTGGGCGCATCTCAAGAAAATGCCCTCGCACCGCTGACCGGCGCGAAGGCAATGGCATCCCGGAAGCGGAACGACCTGAGCCGTCCCATTCCCTGTAAAGTCAGCGACGCAGCAGAAGCAGGCTGGCGATGAAGCCGACGCCTGCCGCAAGAGCCACAGCCGCCAATGGCTGTTCACGCACGGTATCCTTCAGAACCGTGCATCCCTTGCCAGCCGCCTTGGTGGCCTCTTCCGCAACACCTTCAGCGGTCGCTGCGGCTTCCTTCACCTTGCTGCGTGCCGTATCGCCGGCATTATCCAGAAACCTGGACAGTTCGGAGCGCAACTGGTCCAGCTCATTCCGCAGCGTGTCCAGGGTCGCCCCCGCTTTGGTGTCAGCATTGTCGGCCATGGGTCTCTCCACTGTTATCAAGGATGGAAAACTGGCTCGCCTCATGCGTGCCTGCTCCCCCTTCACCACCCGGCGCGCTGTCAGCTTCATGGAAGAACAGCGCCTGGGCGATGGTCGCCTTCACCGTCTCGGACAGAAACGGCTTGGCTATCAGATAGGTCGGTTCGGGTCTCTCTCCCGTCAAGAGGCGATCGGGAAAAGCCGTGATGAAGATCACCGGAACATTGAATGCGGAGAGAATGTCCGCCACCGCATCAATGCCGGATGATCCATCTGCAAGCTGGATATCGGCGAGAACAAGGCCAAAGCCTCCCTGCCGTGCAAGATCCACCGCGCGCGAACGGGTGGGAGCCACACCCACCACATCATGGCCCAGCTCTTCCACCAGCGATTTCAGATCCAGCGCAATCAACCACTCATCCTCGATGATGAGCACGCGCGTTCTGGTCTGCCGGTCAATATCCATCTGGGCGGCCACAACCTGCGCTTCCACCTGCTCCAGGCCGATGCCCAGGATGCGCGCGGCCTCCGCATAGGAAAAGCCTCCCATCGCTGTCAAAAGAAAAGCCATGCGCGAGGAAATATCGAGGGACTGAAGACGCTGGTCTGCTTTCAGGGCTGGTGCCGCACCCGCAGGCCGGCGCCCCAGAATCTGATGGAAAGCCCTGTAGAGCGCCATTCGCGGAGAAGCACCGTCCTCTTTCGCCACGCGCCCTTCAATCAGCGCCTGAAGCGCCTCGCGCACGGCCAGATCGCCGACATCCTGCGCGCCCAGAAGCGCACGCGCATAGCGACGCAGGCCAGGCAACTGTTTCACCAGTGAGGTATGTGGCATCCGTTCTCCTTTTGATGCCGCACCGCAGGCGTCATGCCCACTCCTGCTGCGAAACATCCGTCATCATCCGGTATTTATGTAACACCAGCCCATCGAAAAAGTTCCACATCCTGTTGAAGGAAGGGAACCGTCACCGGAACAGGGCATTATGAAAAGGAACAAGGCAGGCGGAGCAAGACATGGAACCCATGCAGGCCGGACAGGACGCGACCCGTTCCGATTCTGCCCCCTCCAGGACCGAGCGCAAGCCTGAACGTCATCCCATACTCACCTCGGCGACAGGACACCCCCGTCACATACTGGACAGTGTGCGCCGTCGACTGCTTCTTGTCCTCGCCTTTGCGCTCACGCCCATTGCAGCCCTGTGCTTCGCCCAGAGTGTCATGCAACTGCGGATGCAGGAACGCGAAGCCCGTCAGCAACTGGCTCATGGCGCAACCCTTGCGGCGGCTGGCGTGGAGCAGGTTTTTGCCCTGACAGAACTGGCGTTGCGCACGCTCTCGGATATCGAAGATGTCCGCTCAGGCGGTCCTGAGTGCGCAACCATCCTGCGCGGTACGGCAGCCGGCCTTCCCTTCGCCTCCAGCATCACCCTGTTTGACGCCGCCGGACATCCGGTATGCTCCAGCGGAACCAATCCCGCAGCGCTGGAACAACAGGGCATCCATCGTCTGGATGATGTCGCGGGGGCACGCGTGCGGGAGCCCGATGGCAATCTTCACATCACCCTGCAATCTGATGTAAAGACCCCCGCCAGCGGCCATATCCGCGTCATGCTCCCCCTCGACCGGGCTGGGAATACGGGCGTGCAGATGCTGGCAATCAACATCTCCGTGCCATGGGTTGATCGTCTGCTGCAACGCACGCCTCAGGCAACCGGGCGCAACCTAACCGCTCTGCTCACCGCCGAAGGGCGAGAACTGGCCAGCAGCGCGAAGGGAGAAAGCAGTGCTCTATTCTCGCGCTTGCCTCTTGAGGCATCCGGAGATGCCCTGCCTGCACTTGAAGAGGAATCCGGACAGCAATGGACATATGCCACCGCGCCTGTGGGGCATGATGGTCTGCGCGTCACATTTGCCATGCCCGTGGAGAGCCTGTTTCACTGGAATGCATTGACCCTTGCCGCCGGTTTTGCCCTGCCCGCGCTGATTGTCGCTTTCAGCCTGCTGGCGCTCTGGCTGGCGGTGGATAGTGTGGTGTTGCGCTGGCTTCAGTATCTGCGCCGGGTCACAGCCGTTTATGCGCAGGGGCATTATCGCTTCCGGCCCAGCCGTCTGAAAACTGCCCCCGGAGAATTCCGCATTCTTGGGGAGGCCATAGAGGACATGGCTTCAGCCGTGCGCCTGAGGGATGCACATCTGCGGACTAGCCTTGCCGAGAAAACCGCGCTGGTGCGGGAAGTGCACCACCGCATCAAGAATAGCCTCCAGATCGTCGTGAGCCTGCTCAGCCTCTATGGCGCGCGGCTGGACAAGGGAGAGGATCGCCGGCGCTTCGAGCAGTTGCGGCTGCGGGTCAACACGCTCGCTCTTGTTCACCGCATTCTCTATGAGGTCGCCGATGGATCGCAGGTTCATCTGGATGAGTTGCTGCGTGAGCTCGCGGGGCTGCTGGAACGGGCCAGTGACCAGCCTCTGCGCATTCATGTTGACGCGCAGGGCGCGCCGATTTCGACGGACATGGCGGTGCCGTTAGCGCTGATGGTTGCTGAGATTGTGCTCAGCCTTGGCGCAGAGCAGCAGGAAAGCCCCACAATCATCACTCTGAGAGGCTCCGCCCATGAGGGCCAGCTTCTTCTCCAGCTTCATACCCCCCTTGCAGAAGGACAACAGCCCGCACCGCCTTCCGATCTGGCGCACGGCTTTGCCAGCCAGCTGGGCGGTGCACTTTCATCTGAGATGGTGAAGAGTGAGCAGATTGTGAGTGGCACATTCCCCTGCCCGGTTGTGCATGTCTGAACACACATCCGCGGTTTGTGATGCGGCCAGTAACTTATTCAGGACCCGTCCAGCCCCTGTATGAAAACAAAGAACCGCGCGCATATGGGAACCGACATGATCCATGGCCGTTACTCCTGAAGAAATGATGGCATGGGAGAGCGCACATGAATCATCCACAGCCCAAACCGCGCGGCTTTGCAGCCATGACCACAGAAAAGCGGCGGGCCATCGCCAGCCAGGGCGGAAAAAGCGTTCCGGCAGAAAAGCGCAGCTACTCCCGCAATCGTGAACTGGCAGCGGCGGCCGGACGAAAAGGGGGACAAAATACATCGGATGCCATGCGCAGCTTCTTTCAGGACCGGATGCTTGCGACAGAGGCCGGGAAGAAGGGCGGACATAATGGCCCACGCCAACGCCCTACCGCACCTGCGAACGGGTAAAACGACCTTATGCCTTCCCTGCTCCGGACGCATTCTTACCCGGCTCGGCTTTCTGCCTCATGCGGAAAGAGCCGAAAATGCACTTGCATTCCGCACCGTTGCGCGCTCTCGTAGGGGAACTGCGCAGGCGGATGATGGGATGCGACCAGTTGGACCAGCCCCATCGTCCTGCGCCAAGGATGGAATGACCCGTCTGGAAACGTGAGGGAGAGGGTCATGGGCACGAAGTCCTATCAGCCCCGGACCAATCGGGGGGCAGACGAGGATGTGGCCTTGCGCAATCAGGTGGTTGCGTTTCTGCCGGCTCTTCGCGCCTTTGCGCGCGCCTTGACCCGTGGTCGTTCGGAAGCGGATGATCTGGTGCAGGAAACCCTGCTCAAGGCACTATCCAATATTGATAAATTCCAGTCCGGAACGAATCTGCGCGCCTGGCTGTTCACCATTTTGCGGAACAGCTTCTATACGGACATCCGCAAGCGCAAACGGGAGAGCGAGGGGCTCTCCATGATATCTCATCAGGAAGAGCACCGCGGGCCGGAGCAGGAATGGTCTCTGACGCTGAAATCATTGGAAGAGGCGCTCAAGCTCCTGCCCGATGACCAGCGAGAGGCTCTGGTTCTGGTGGGTGCTGCGGGTCTTTCTTATGAAGAAGCGGCCAATGTGTGCGGATGCGCCGTCGGCACGATCAAAAGCCGGGTCAACCGTGCCCGTTCCAAGCTTCTGAACCTGATGGGGGCAGATGCGGTTGCAGATGTGGTGGGCGTGGATACCGTGGCGCTCGCTGCCGCCCATGGGAGTGAGCGGGCTGGGTGAGAGGCAAGGCGAACGAATAGGCTCAAGGCAGCCTCTCGCAATGCAGGTGTGCCTGAGTGCAGGACGGGTTCCTGTTTCAGGACATTGATGAAACGATCCTGCCCATTGGATATCGGCTTTGACTTCACTTCAGCCGATATCGGCTGAAGTGAGAATGCCCAGATCCGCAAGACACCTGAACGGCATATTGCGAGCGAATCGCCGATAAAGAGTTGCAGCCTCAATCGCTGTTGACCTTGAGCTTTCACGCGGCCGCTCGGCAGTGTGGCCACAGCACGAACATCGGATTTCAAACAAAGCCAAGTTTCAGGTAAAACTAAGCGCCCTGCAAAGCCGTGCAGCCACTTCACCCTGCAAGTCGCGCAAAGCCTGCCTGAAACAGCGTCAGAGCGGGGCCGGCCATCACTCCCGCGCCAGATCATCTCCCGGTGCCCAGCCCTTCGGGGCAAGTTCAAAACCTGAAAACTCGAATGCCGGCGCCACCGTGCAGCCCACCAGTGTCCAGTCCCCAAGGCTCTCCGCTGCCTGCCAGGCATGGGCGGGCACCAGTCCCTGCGGTCGTTCTCCCTGTCGCAGCTCTGCACCAAGACGCACAGTCTGGCGCGCACCTTCCCCACGTGCACCTTCGGCAACATGTAGATTCAACGGCGCACCGGCATGCCAGTGCCACATCTCCACCGCATCGACCCGATGCCAGTGGGATCGCTCCCCCGCACGCAGAAGAAAATAGATGGCGGTTGAGCCACCGCGCCCGCCATCAGGGGCCTTATCCCGGAAGGTCTCGCGAAAATATCCTCCCTCAGGGTGCGGCTCCAGTCCCAGCAGGGTGATGATCTCATCTGCGGAGAGAGGCCGCTCGCCCCCCTTCGTCTTGACCGTTTCATCAGCCATGTGGTCAGCCCTTGAAATTGTTCTTGAGGTTGCGCAATTCGGCGAAAACTTCCGCTGGTTCAGCACCTGCCATGCCCAGCCGTTCCGCCATCTTCGGATCATCAGCCCGAAGGAACGGATTGGTGCGCTTTTCCTGACCCAATGAAATCGGCAGTGTCGGCAGGCCAGCGGCGCGGGCCTTCTCCACCTCAATCGCCCGTGCCTGAAGGTCTGAATTATCCGGGTCCACGGAAAGGGCGAAGCGGGCGTTGGAGAGCGTGTATTCATGCCCGCAGTACAGCGCCAGATCATCAGGCAGGGCGCGCAGCTTCAGGAGCGATTCCCAGAGCACGGCAGGGGCGCACTCGAATGGCCGCCCGCAACCGAGGCTGAAGAGCGTATCGCCCGCAAACAGCAGTTTGGATGATCCGAAGACATAGACCACATGGCCCTCTGTATGGCCCGGTGTGGACAGAACCCGGCCATTGATACTGCCAACAGAAACCGGCGTACCATCCTCAACCGCGACATCCAGGCCGGGTATGGCCGCACCTTCCGCCTTGGGGCCAACCACGGTGAGGCCATAACGGGCCTTGAGTTCTGGAATGCCCTGCACATGGTCTGCATGATGATGGGTCACGAGCACACGGGTGATGCTCCACCCCTCCTGCTCTGCCGCGGCGATGATGGGCGCGGCCTCCGGCGCATCAATAACGGCGGTGGCGCGGGTCTGGGTATCATGGAGGAGAACGGCGTAATTATCGCTGAGGCAGGGCACGAGGCGAATCTGGACAGGCACGTTTTTCTCCCGGATCAGCTGGCAAGCACGACAGAAGCACCGGTGCGGAAAGCACTGGCACTGCGGGTCACGGCAAGAAGCACCGCGACCGGGCTGGCTGGTTCGTCTATCATATCAGAACGAGGCGCGAGGCGGTCAGGAAAGCCGGCCTCTGCCCCACAGATCCGAGGCCGGTGCATGTATCTGGACGTTGTCGATCTGCGAAACTTTTACGCCCAGCCTGTCGGTGTCATGACCCGCCGTCTGCTGGGGCGGACAATCCGGCGACGGTTCGGCGATGTCACTGGGCTTTCCGTGCTCGGCATCGGCTATGCAACGCCCTATCTCGGCGTGTTCCGGGAAGAAGCGGAGCGCTGCCTCGCCATGATGCCTGCGGCGCAGGGCGTGGTGCACTGGCCGCTGGGGGAAAAGCCCCTGACGGCGCTGGCGGATGAAATGATGCTGCCCCTGCCCACCGCGAGCGTTGACCGTGTGGTGGTGGTGCATGCACTGGAAACGACATCGCAGGCTGAAGAAATGCTGCGTGAGGTCTGGCGGGTGCTGTCCCCCGGTGGACGGCTGCTGGCCGTGGTGCCGAACCGGCGCGGGGTTTGGGCGCGGCTTGATACGACCCCCTTCGGCAATGGCCGCCCCTTCTCTCGCGGGCAGGTGGTGAGCCTGATGCGTGAGGCGCTGTTTACGCCCATCGGCTGGGACGAGGCACTCTACGCCCCACCCAGCCGATGGTTCCTGCGTACGGCAGTGGCGCTGGAGCGTGTGGGCGAGCGCATGTCCCTGCCCTTTGCCGGCGTGCTTGTGGTGGAAGCCACAAAGCAGATGTATCGCCCTGTTCCGGTGCGACGCCCCCGTCTTGCACCTGTTTTGGAACCCGCTCTCGTTCCCAGCGGCATTGCGGCCGGGCGGGTGATTGAAAGGGCGAAATCATCCGGACGGGACACGACCCCGAGCAATGCCGGATAAACTGGCGAGGGCGGTTCTCGTCACCTGCGAGGCCACCGCCATCGCCACCATCAGGTCAGCAAAATCCTCGATATCGGGAGACTACCCGACCCATTTCCTTTTGACAGGAATGCCGGCCAGTTCATTATCCGCCAGAACATCGTGCGCTGATGGCCTCTTGGCAGGCGCATGCGGCAAGGGAGCAGCTCCACCGGAAACCGCTTCCAGTGCAGCGTCATCGACAGGTGTGTCGGTGGCAACAGAATCCAGCCGTTCAGAAGCGGCGTCGAGGGCGGATTTTCCAGTCTCATGAGATGAAGTCATCGCGGCATCCCCTATCCAATATGGAGGCTCGTTATCGAGCCATAGGGAAAGGCTACATCAGTTCACAGACATGAACCTGACAGCACCAGAATCAGAGGCCTCATCCGGGCCGCCTTCGCGCTTGAGGATTGAGAGCGACAGACAGCCCTCAATCCTTGCGGGTCAGCAGGAACACGGCCTGTTCGCCCAGCAGGTTCCAGACCCACCAGGGCATGTTCACCCGCACCTGATGGCCGGATGAATTCAGCGCCACGGCCTTTTCAATCCGCGCATCCAGTTCTTCCGCCAGCGCTACAAAGTCACGGATGGTGCAGAAATGGATGTTGGGTGTTTCATACCAGGAGATTGGCATGTTCGCCGTCACCGGCATGCGGCCATTCACCAGCAAATCCAGGCGCGAGCGCCAGTGACCGAAATTGGGGAATGAAACGATGGCCCGGCGACCGATACGCAGCATCTGCTCCAGCACCCAGCGCGGACGACGAGTTGCCTGAAGGGTCTGGGAAAGGATGACATAGTCAAAGGCGTCATCCGGGTAATGCGCCAGATCGACATCCGCATCGCCCTGCACCACCGCAAGACCACGCGCCACGCCGGCATTCACCCCCTCGCGAGACAGCTCAATGCCGCGTGCATCGCAGCCACGCTGTGTGGTCAGCAGCTCCAGCAGTTCGCCACCACCCGAGCCGACATCCAGCACGCGCGAGCCGGGGGCGACCATCTCGCTGACCACGACCAGATCGACGCGCCCGCCCTTGATGCGCACGGTGCCTTCATCCAGCGTCTCGCGCTGCCGTTCCTGCGCCATGGTGTTCACTTTTCCCGCGCGGGCGGCAGGCCATGGGCCCGCGCGGCGCTATCAATAAAGCCATGGGCGATTGCGAACAGCTCAGGCTCTTCCAGCAGGAAGGCATCGTGCCCCTTGTCGCTGTCCACCTCAGTGAACGAAACATTGGCGCCCGAAGCATTCAGCGCGTGCACGATGGCCCGCGATTCCTCGGTGGGAAACAGCCAGTCGGTCGTGAAGGAGATGATGCAAAAGCGCGTCTTCGAGCCCCGAAAGGCATGGGCCAGAACGCCATCATAATCGGCCGCCAGATCGAAATAATCCATCGCCCGTGTCACATAGAGATACGAGTTCGCATCAAAGCGCTGCACGAATGCCTCGCCCTGATAGCGCAGATAACTCTCCACCTGAAAGTCCGCATCGAAGCCGAAAGTAGGCGTGGCCCGGTTCTGAAGCTTGCGCCCGAATTTCCGGTGCAGTGCCTGATCGGACATATAAGTGACGTGCGCCGCCATGCGCGCCACCGCAAGGCCGCGCTGGGGAATGACCCCTTCCGCCTGATAGCGGCCGCCACACCAGTCCGGGTCCGCCATCACGGCCTGCCGGCCGACCTCATGGAAAGCGATATTCTGCGCGGAATGGCGCGCGCCAGTCGCGATCGGCAGGGCGCAGAACACCCGCTCGGGATAGCTCGCCGCCCATTGCAGCACCTGCATGCCGCCCATGGAGCCACCCGCTACGCAGAACAGCTTCTCGATGCCGAGATGGTCAATCAGCATCGCCTGCGCATTCACCATGTCACGAATGGTGACCACGGGCATGTCGAGCCCATAGGGCTTGCCCGTCTCGGGATTGATCGAGGACGGACCCGTGGTGCCCATGCATCCGCCCAGCACATTCGAGCAGATGACGAAGAAACGGTTGGTATCAATTGGCCGGCCCGGCCCGATCAGCGTGGTCCACCAGCCGGGTTTGCCGGTCACCGGGTTCACGTTCGCGGCGTGCTGGTCGCCGGTGAGGGCATGGCACACCAGCACGGCGTTGGAGCGGTCCGCATTCAGTTCGCCATAGGTCTGGTAGGCGATCTGGAGATGGGGCAGCAATACGCCGGCATCGAGCTTCAGGGGGCGTGCGGCATCGAAATGCGCCACCAGCGAATGCGGCTCATTAATTTCCGCGCGAGCGCGGGTATCAATCGGACCGTCGTCGCCTATGCCAGCTTCGGCCAGCTTGTCCTGAGGCGTGGAAGAAAGGGAGGGCAGAACCATGGCGGCAGCAAGAGGGCCGTCGCCCCTCCATGTCAAGTCGCGCTTGCGCGAGCTGGGCAATGGTGCATTGCAAAAGCCGGAGCAAATGAAGGCCTATAGCCGTCCGGGCCATGCACAAATGCCTTTTCCGGCCCCTTGCCTCTAGGTGGCCGCGCACGGCGCGTCCCCTCTCCCAAGCCCGGCAACGACCCCATGATCCAGCCCATTTCCCCCCTGCATCACGCATGCGGGAACACGAGCCCCTCGCCTTTGCCGTCTTAGAATGCCATTTTGTTCCGCCCGGAGAATCAGGGGCGAGAAGAGATTTCAGTTTTGAGCATTCCCGAATATCCGCGTCACACATCCGCATCGAACCTGCCAGCGCCGGAAGCGCCAGCCCCGCGCCCCGGCGGCATCGCAGACCGCCTGCGTGGCGGCGGCGGTGGCACAATGCAGCCAGACTATCTCGCAGGCCTGAACCGAGAGCAGCGTGACGCTGTGGAAACGCTGGATGGCCCCCTGCTGGTTCTGGCGGGCGCGGGCACCGGCAAGACGCGCGTTCTCACCACCCGCATTGCCCACATTCTCGCCTCGGGCCGGGCATGGCCCTCCCAGATTCTGGCCGTAACCTTCACCAACAAGGCCGCGCGCGAGATGAAGGAGCGCATCCACACCATTGTGGGTGATCAGGTAGAGGGCATGCCCTGGCTCGGTACCTTCCATGCCATCGGGGTGCGCATCCTGCGCAAGCATCACGAACTGGTGGGCCTGAAATCCGGCTTCACCATTCTGGATACGGATGACCAGATTCGCCTGCTCAAGCAGCTTCTGGCGGCAGACAATATCGATGAGAAGCGCTGGCCCGCGCGCATGCTGGCCTCCATCATTGATGGCTGGAAGAACCGAGGCCTGTCACCGAAAGATGTCTCGGCCGGTGAAGGCGCGGTTTTCGCCAATGGGCGGGGCGTGGCGCTCTATGTGGCCTATCAGGCACGCCTGAAGGCCCTGAACGCGGTGGATTTCGGCGACCTGCTGCTGGAAGGCATCCGCCTGTTCCGCGAGAATCCGGATGTGCTGGCCGAATATCACCAGCGCTTCAAATATCTGCTGGTGGATGAGTATCAGGACACTAACGTCGCCCAGTATCTGTGGCTGCGCCTGCTGGCACAGGGCTCGCGCAATGTGTGCTGCGTGGGCGATGACGACCAGTCCATCTATGGCTGGCGCGGGGCGGAAGTGGACAACATCCTGCGCTTCGAGAGCGATTTTCCCGGTGCGAAGGTGATCCGGCTGGAGCGCAATTATCGCTCTACCGGGCATATCCTCGCCACCGCCTCCCATCTCATCACCCATAATGAGGGCCGCCTCGGCAAGACGCTCTTCTCCGAGGGAGAGGATGGCGAGAAGGTCACCGTCACCGGAGCATGGGACAGCGGCGAGGAAGCCCGCGCCATCGGCGATGAGATCGAGGCCCTCCAGCGCGCCGGGCATACGCTGACCCAGATCGCCATTCTGGTGCGCGCCTCCTTCCAGATGCGCGAGTTCGAAGACCGCTTCGTCACGCTCGGCCTGCCCTACAAGGTCATTGGTGGCCCGCGCTTTTATGAGCGCGCCGAAATCCGTGACGCGCTGGCCTATTTGCGCAGCGTCACCTCCACTGCGGATGATCTGGCCTTCGAGCGCATCGTCAATGTGCCCAAGCGCGGCATTGGTGATGCCACCATGAAGCAGATCCACGATGTGGCACGCGCTGCCGGCATGCCCCTTCAGGAAGCCGCACGGGTGCTGACCGAGAGCGAGGAGTTGAAGCCCAAGGTGCGCGGCACGCTGCGTGGCCTGCTGGATTCATTCGCCCGCTGGCGTGATCAGGCTCGCACCCTGCCCCACACGGAACTCGCCGAAATCGTTCTGGACGAAAGCGGCTATACGGAGATGTGGCAGAAAGACCGCTCGCCCGAGGCTTCCGGTCGGCTGGAAAACCTGAAGGAACTCGTGCGCTCAATGGAGCCATTCGAGAACCTTTCCGGCTTTCTGGAGCATATCTCGCTTGTGATGGACACCGACAAGGGTGCGGGCGAGGATGCAGTGCAGATCATGACCCTGCATTCCGCCAAGGGGCTGGAGTTCGATACCGTGTTCCTGCCCGGCTGGGAGGAAGGCCTTTTCCCCCACCAGCGCGCCTTGGATGAGCAGGGCAAGGCCGGGCTGGAGGAGGAACGACGCCTCGCTTATGTCGGTATCACCCGCGCGCGGGCCTCGGCGCGGATCTACATGGCCTCGAACCGCCGCATTCACGGGCTGTGGAACTCCACAGTGCCCAGCCGCTTCCTTGATGAACTGCCCAATGCCCATGTGCAGGTGGAAGAGAGCAAGGGCGGCTTCGGCTGGGGCGGCTCTTCTTATGGTGGCGGAGGCAGCTATGGCGCGAGCCGGTTCGACAAGCCCGCGCCCTTCGCTGCATCGTCCTATGACACCCCCGGCTGGCAGCGCGCGCAGAAGCAGCGTGAGGGCACCAGCGCCTCGTCTGGCCGTGCGCATGGAAATGCACAAGGCGGCGCGCGGCGCGGTGGGCCGATGGTGATTGAGGGCACGGTTCTGGCGAGCTCCACCGCCGCGCAATCGGCGTATGCGATGGGTGAACGGGTGTTCCACATCAAGTTCGGCTATGGCGATGTGACTGGCATAGATGGCAACAAACTCACCGTTCAGTTCGACAAGGCTGGCGAGAAGAAGGTGCTGGAAACCTTCCTTGAGAAGCCGTAGCGCATCTGGCGTGAGGCGTGCGCTGGTTTACGTCCCGCAAGATGCAGCCCCTCAAAAGGCTGTGCTGCCCGTGTGATTCCGGGAAACATGGAAAACCTCCAGCACCGGGGTGCCAGCACTTCTTTGGCAGCATTTTCATGACGAGACCAGTTGCCATGTCGCATTCTGGAGGCGCCTCGCTAAATGCCCGCCGGATGCAGGCATGCATTTGGAATAGCCGGCCACATTTCACCGGCATCTCCTGATTCCCTGAAGTCGAGGATATGTGCCAGCGTTCTCTCACTGGCCGTATCGTGCCGATGTGAGCCGCGAGGCCTCTTCCCGTCCGGCGCATCCGCCGCCTGACATCATTGGCCTCAGAAAACTTGACGGACCCGCCCGCCTTGGCGGACAAGCCGGACATCATATCTGGCGAGCATGCCCTGCCCGTCTCTCTCGTTCCCCGGCGTGCGCGCGCCGTTTCAGGATCTGCCGTCCCATGCTCGAAGGTCTCCCCCCCAACGATGCCGCCCATGTGATGCGCGTGAACGCGCCCAGAACACAAGCCGGGCGCATCGCCGATCTCATCTCCGAAATGTTCGACCCGGCAGATGTGGCCGTGACGCATTTCGAGATCACCGATGATGACTGGGTAGTGGAGGTCTTTGCTGGCGCTGCCTTCGACCCGGACATGCTGACCCAACTCGTCAAGGTCGCGGCTGGTGAGGACATCGCAGCCACCATCGTGTTCGAGGATCTGGAACAGCGGGACTGGGTTGCCGCCAGCCTTGAAGGGCTGAAGCCCGTGCGGGTCGGTCCCTTCATGGTGCATGGCGCGCATGATCGCACACAGGTGCCGCCCTCCGTCATTGGCATCGAGATCGAGGCCGCGCTGGCATTTGGCACCGGCCACCATGGCACCACACAGGGCTGCCTTGCCGCCATCGCCGATGCCGCGCGTCTGGGCAAGCCGCGACGCATTCTGGATATCGGTACCGGCACGGGTGTGCTCGGCATCGCCGCCGCTCATCTCTTCCATACCCATGTGGTGGCAAGCGACATTGATGTCGTGGCTGTGCGCACAGCGCGGGCAAATGCCGTCGCAAACCGTGCTGGCCCGCTGCTGTCCTTCATCCATGCCGCAGGTGCGGATGCACAGTCGATCCGCAATGGCGGGCCCTACGACTTCATTCTTGCAAACATTTTGCTGGCGCCCCTGAAGCGACTGGCACGCCCGCTGGCAAGCCTGCTGGCACCGGGCGGAACCATCGTTCTTTCCGGCCTTCTGGTTTCGCAGATACCGGCAGCTCTGGCCGCCTATCGCACACAGGGCCTGCGCCTGGTGCGCCAGCGCCATATTGAAGGCTGGGCCACCCTAACGCTTCAGCGTCATCGCGACTGATCATCATCGCTCCCCAACCGATGCAGCCCGCTTTTTTCGCAAAGCGGGCTGTTTTGCGTTTCAGGGCCGGCGCGGGGCAGACTCAGCGCCTCCGCGATACCTCTGACATGCCGCACCAAGCTGCCTCATACCCATGCCGGGAAATGCGCCAGACTGACGCGCCACTCTGCTGCGGTCCTGTTGTGACAGCCATAATCCTCGACATCCCGGCCCCTGTTTCAGCAATCCCGGCCCTTCTGGTCAGACCGGTTCCAAGGCCCGCGTTCCACATCGTGGGATGAACGCAGACTGCGCCATCTGTCTGTATTGACACCCCTCCCGTTTCCGGCTTGTGTCTTGCCAAACAGCCTTTTTGGTCGGACCAAAACAGGCCATAATGCGGACCAGCCAGACCACCTGACATCTGGATCCGCACATGCATGGGAGGCAGGCATATGAACATGATTGCAGGGACGCACCCTCGATCGGGATTTAGGGCGACACATCGTTCTAAGGTCTGCGCACCTGAAGCCCATGATGCATGCCATTGCGGACACAGCCTGCCATCCTTTTGGCCCAGCCATCATGCGGGTCCTTCAGCATGAACCCACGCAATCCACGTCTGGCCGATGAACTGGCCGAGCAACTTGAAATCATGATTCACGCGCGCGGCATCAAGCCGGGTGAGCGCCTGCCGGCGGAACGCAAGCTGGCCGTCGAGATGCAGGTGTCCCGCTCCTCCCTGCGCGAAGCCATCCAGCGGCTGGCAAGCAAGGGGCTTCTGGTCAGCCGTCCCGGGGGCGGCACCTATGTGCGGGATATGACCGCCAGCTGGACCGAGGGGACCATTGTCGACCCGCTGGTGACGCTGTTTCAGGATAATCCCGAATACCGCTTCGATGTGTTGGAGATCCGCAATGCGCTGGAGAGCGCGGCGGCTCTCCACGCCGCCATGCGTGCCACGGATGAGGACAAGCGCAATCTGCGGGAGCGGTTCGACACCATGATCTCGGTCCATGGCAGCTCAGACCCCATGGATGAGGCGCGCGCCGATGCTGCCTTTCATCTGGCCATCGCCGCCGCCTCGCACAATCTCGTGCTGTTCCAGATCATGCGCGGGCTGTTCGACCTGCTTCAGGCGAACATCTCCCACAATCTTGAGAAGCTTTACACTCTGCCCCGCGTGTTTGAGCCGCTCTCGGCCCAGCACCGGGAACTCATGGATGCCATCATTGCCGGCGAGCCTGAGCGCGCGCGGCGGGCGGCCTGTGTCCATATCGAATTCGTCCAGTCCTCCCTGAAAACCATCGACGAGGATGAGGCGCGCAAGGCGCGCTCGTTCCGTCTGCCTCCAGCAAAAGTGTAGCTGCCATGATCATCTCAGCCTCCACGGACTATCGCGAAGCCGCACGGCGCAAGCTGCCGCCCTTCCTGTTCCATTATGCGGATGGCGGGGCTTATGCCGAATACACGCTGCGCCACAATGTGTCGGATCTCGAGCAGATCGCCCTGCGCCAGCGCATTTTGCGAGACATGTCGGAGCTCAGCACCGCCACCAAGCTGTGGGATGACGAACTGGACATGCCTGTCATTCTCGCCCCTGTCGGCCTCACCGGCATGTATGCCCGGCGGGGTGAGGTGCAGGCGGCGCGGGCGGCGGAGAGCAAGGGCCTGCCCTTCATCATGTCCACCGTCTCGGTCTGCCCCATTGAGGAAGTGGCCCCGGCGATAAAACGGCCCATGTGGTTCCAGCTTTATGTGCTGCGCGACCGCGGCTTCATGAAGAATGCACTGGAGCGTGCACTGGCAGCGGGCGTGAAGACGCTGGTCTTCACCGTGGACATGCCCGTGCCCGGCGCGCGTTATCGTGATGCCCATTCCGGCATGAGCGGCCCTTATGGCGAATTCCGCCGCGTGCTTCAGGCCATGACCCACCCGGCATGGGCATGGGATGTGGGCGTGATGGGCAAGCCGCATGATCTGGGCAATGTCTCGCGCTATCTGGGCAAGGCCACAGGGCTGAAGGACTATATCGGCTGGCTGGGCAACAATTTCGATCCCTCCATCTCGTGGAAGGATCTCGAATGGATCCGCGAATTCTGGAAGGGCCCGATCATCATCAAGGGCATTCTGGACCCGCAGGATGCGCGCGATGCAGTGTCCTTCGGTGCGGATGGCATCGTGGTCTCCAACCATGGCGGCCGTCAACTGGATGGCGTGCTCTCTTCCGTACGTGCCCTGCCCGCGATTGCCGATGCCGTGAAGAACGACATCAAGATTCTGGTCGATGGCGGCATCCGCAACGGCCTTGATGTGGTGCGCATGGTGGCGCTGGGTGCGGATGCGGTGCTCATCGGCCGCGCCTTTGTCTATGCGCTGGCCACCTCTGGAGAGGCGGGCGTCGCCAACCTTCTTGACCTGTTCAAGAAGGAAATGCGCGTGGCGATGACGCTGACGGGCGCAAAATCCGTCTCCGACATCACACGCGCCTCCCTCGCACTTGAGAACCTTGCGGCTGAAGTCCGCGCCACCGTCGCGGAGAAGGTGTGATGAGCGTCACCAGTACCAACAACCAGTCCCTCCTTCAGAAGCTGACCACCATTGTCGGCACTGAAAATGTGCTGACAGACCCGCGCAAGACCCGCCGCTATCGCAAGGGCTATCGTTTCGGCACCGGCAATGTGCTGGCGGTGGTGCAACCCGGCTCGCTGGTGGAGCAGTGGCGGGTGGCGCAGGCTGCGGTGAAGGCCGGCAAGGTCATCATCATGCAGGCCGCCAATACCGGCCTGACCGGCGGTTCCACGCCGGATGGCAATGATTATGACCGAGAGATCGTGCTCATCAACACGCTGCGGCTCAAGGGCATTCAGGTGATAGAGGACGGCCGGCAGGTCATCTGCCTGCCTGGCGCGACCCTCGACACGCTGGAAAAGACGCTGAAGCCGCATGGGCGCGAGCCGCATTCGGTTATCGGCTCGTCCTGCATCGGCGCATCGGTGCTGGGTGGTGTTTCCAATAATTCCGGCGGCGCGCTGGTGCGCCGTGGCCCCGCCTTCACCCAACTCGCCCTTTATGGCCGGGTGGATGACAGCGGAGAACTGCACCTCGTCAACCATCTCGGTGTGAAGCTGGGCAACGAGCCGGAGGAGATTCTCTCCCGGCTGGAGCGCGGCGAATACAAGCCGACGGATGTGTTGCAGGACGAGGAACGCGCTGCCTCGGACAAGGGCTATGGCGAGCATGTGCGGCAGGTGGATGCCGACACCCCGGCCCGCTTCAATGCCGACCCCTCGCGCCTGTTCGAGGCCTCCGGCTCCGCCGGCAAGCTGGTGCTGTTCGCGGTGCGGCTGGATACCTTCCCGATGGAAGCCGCCAAGGTCTTCTATATCGGCAGCAATGACACGCGCAGCCTCACCGGCGTACGCCGCCACATGCTGACCGCCTTCGAGAAGTTGCCCATTTCCGGCGAATATATCCACCGCGATGCCTTCGATATTGGCGAGACCCATGGCAAGGACCTATTCCTGGTCATCGACAAGCTCGGCACCGAGTTTGTGCCCAAGGCCTTCAATCTGAAGAGCCGGGCGGATGCCTTCTTTGAGGGTCTTGGCCTGCGCGGCTTCACCGACAAGGCGCTTCAGGCGGTTGGCTCCGTGCTGCCGAGCCACCTGCCCAAGCGCATGAAAACCTATCGTGATCTTTACGAGCATCACCTGCTGGTGAAGGTTTCTCAGGACAGCGCGGATGAAACCCGCGCCTTCCTGAAGGCCTTCTTCGCCACCCATGAGGGCGACTTCTTCGAATGCGATGCTGATGAAGGACGTAAGGCCTTCCTGCACCGTTTCGCTATCGCCAGCGCCGCCATTCGCTACCGCGACACCCACCGCAGCACGGTGGAAGACATTGTCGCGCTCGATATCGCCCTGCGTCGCAATGATGATGAGTGGTTCGAGAAGCTGCCCGACAGCATCGAGAGCAAGCTCATCAGCAAGCTCTATTACGGCCACTTCTTCTGCCATGTTTTCCATCAGGATTATGTGGTCAAGAAGGGGCATGATCCCATCAAGATCGAACATGAGATGTGGGATCTGCTGGATGAGCGCGGCGCGGAATATCCGGCCGAGCACAATGTGGGCCACCTCTATTGCGCCAAGCCCGACCTTGCGAAGTTCTATCGCAAGCTGGACCCGACCAATACGATGAACCCCGGCATTGGCCAGACTTCGAAGTTCTTCTGCTGGGCGGATGAGCCGGCGACCAACCGCACGCCCGCGACCCCGCCCGGCAAGGTCTGAAGCCAGAATCTGAAGCATTTTCATGCGAAACGAAGACCGGGTCGCGTAAGAAAATGCGGAAGCTCAGACTGTTGGGGCACTCAGCGTGTATGTTCTGGAGGGCATGGGCCAAACCCATGCCCTCCATCTGCATTTTAGGGAGCACAGCATATCCCCACCTCGCATGGTGCTTGCAGTCATGGAGCGGTGATGATGCCTGTGCACGCCGCGGCCGAACCCACATCCGGCCAGCAATATGTCGCTCTGCCCCGCGGATGGGCTGGACGAAACCCGCCTGAGAGTCACAAATACTCATCCGGCAGGCATACGCGCCGGAATATGATGCTGTGCCCCTTCGCAGTGCGATAAGGTCCTGACTGGCATATTCATAAAGACAGGCGCGAGGAGACAGGCGTGCAGGGGATACTTATTGCTCTCGCGACAGCCATTACACTGGCCATTGCGGGTGCATTTGCCGCCCCCTTCGTGGTGGACTGGAATGACTGGCGCGGCACGTTCGAACGCGAACTGGGCGCGGCATTGGGCATGCCCATCAGCATTCGCGGCCATATCGAAGCCGAAATCCTGCCCGCTCCGCGCATGGTGCTGCGAGATGTGACATTGGGCGATGCCGCATCCTCAGGCGGCACGATTCAGGAACTGGATACCGAACTTTCCCTTGGCGGCCTTCTGCGCGGCAATATTGAGACCACCGGCATCACACTGATGCGCCCGCACCTTCGGCTTGTTCTGGACAGTGACGGGCGCATTCGCCTGCCTGCCGGGGCTGGGCTGGCCGGGGATATTCGCATCTCGCAGATGAGCGTGCAGGATGGCCGGCTGGAGGTGCAAGAGCGAGCCTCGGGACAGACCTTTGTGCTTGATACGCTCAACCTGCGTGGTGAGGCGCGCTCCCTTTCAGGCCCGTTCCGTCTGGATGGCACGCTGAAAGCCGGCACCGCGACTTTCAACCTGCGCTCCACGCTGGGCGAACTGGATAAAGCGGGCAGCGGCCGCCTGCGGCTGACACTTGAAGGCCGCGGCCAGCCTTATGACATCACACTGGATGGCGCTCTCAAGCTGACCCAGGGCAGCCCCGCATTCACCGGGCGCGCCACGCTGAACCATCTGGCCAGCCGTGTGAATGATGCTGGCGGGACAGACTGGCGGCTTTCTGGAGATCTTGTCGCCACCCCCGTCGGCATTGAAGCCTCGCGCCTTGATCTAGACTTTGGGGCTCTCTCAAGCATGGCGCAACTGAGCGGCACCGGTCGTATGACGCTGGGCTCGCATGTGTCGGTGGACGCGCAGCTTGCAGCACGGACCTTTGATCTGGACTCCCTCGGCCTGCCAGATGACACGCTCCCTTCCGGCAGCACGGCTCAGAACGCACCAACCGCTCCCGCCATGCGTGCCGCAGCCATGGCCCGGCATCTCATTCCCATGCTCGCCACCCTACCGACACCGGGTGCGCTCTCACGCATTGCGCTGGAGACCGAGCAACTCGCCCTTGGCGGTGCGGTGCTGCATAATGTGAAAGCGGAGTTCACTGGTTCTGAAGCCGGCTGGCATGTGGGCAAGCTGGAAGCGCAGATGCCCGGCGACACGACACTGACCGCCTCTGCCCGCCCCAATGCCGCCGGAACTACACGACCGACAGACGGTTTCCAAAGCGATATCCTGCTGACCTCTCTGGACCCAGCAGCCTTCCTGCGCTGGGCCGCACCGGACATGCCCCGCGTTTACAGCGATATGCTGCCCGGCCCAGCACATCTTCAAACCACACTCACCACCCAGCCCGCCCACATCGCCCTGCGCGCGCTTTCGGCGCAGTTCGGTCCAGCCCGGCTCGCTGGCGACCTTTCTCTTGATTTTGCTTCGAACACTGTGCCGCGCCTTGAGACCACCCTTGATCTGGAGGGATTTGCCCTGGATGGCCTGGTACCTGCCGCCCAGAATGCGGCCTTATCCGCCGGGGCGCTGGATGCCACGGTCTCGATCCGCGGGAAGGAACTCTCCTTCGCAGGCACATCGGTTTCCCGTCTCAACCTTGTCGCCACGGCGAAAGGCGGCGGGCTGGCAATAACCCACCTGAGCGTGAACACTCCGGGCGGTCTTCACATGGAAGGTAACGGCGCGCTGGATCAGGCAACGGCACCTCCGCGCGGCAACCTTCGTCTCACCATCACGGGCCCCTCCGCAGAGGGACTGGCCCCGGTGGCCGGCATACTGGCCGGTGAGGAAGTGGCCTCCATTCTGGCGCGGATAAAGACCGAGGCCGCCCCCGTGGACCTCGACACCTCACTGGTCTGGCATGGATTAGAAGGGTATGAGGCCCGCTTCAGCGGCACACTTGGCCAGATTTCAGGTCATGCCACATTCGCCCGCGACCCGGGACAGAAACAGGCCGACATCACACTATCTGCACGCACGATGCAGGCCAGCGGCCTGCTCACGGCGCTGAACATACCCGGTCTCGCCCCGGAACCCGGCCTCGCACAGGTCGAGCTGAAGATCACGCCCGGTGCACAGGGAGAAACCGCCATCTCCGGCCGCCTTGAGTTGGAGGGGCTGGAACTGCGCGGTGAGGGCTCTGCCCGCCGGGAGAATGACCGCCTGCGACCTCATCTTGCCTTGCACCTGAAGGGCACTGATCTTGCGCGCCTGTTGCCACAGATACGCACCAGCACGGATGCCCCCCTGCCGACGGATCTCAGCTTCACCCTGACAGCACTTGAGCCAGCCTGGCGACTGGAAAATCTCTCCGGCACGCTGGGTGCGGAAGCCCTGTCTGGCGAAGTGGAGATCATACCCGGCGAGGTCACGCAGCTTGGTGGCAAGCTGACCTTCAAAACCCTCGAAGTGCCGCGTATCCTGACATTGTTCACCGCGCAAGCAGGGGAAAGGACGACCCCCGATACACCAACCTCATGGAGCGCCGCTCCTTTCACTGCACCGCGACTACCCACTGTCGCCGTAGACATGAAGCTCTCGGCCCCCACCATCACGCTTATGCCCCCATATGCGCTGAAAGACGGGCAGCTGCGGCTTCTGGTGCAGCAGGATGTGACGGAGATTCGCGACCTTCTCGGCACTCTTGGCGGCGGGCGCGCCTCTGCCGGCCTGCGTGTGCAGCGGCGAGAAGAGACTGTGCAAGCCACGGGCCGTCTGATGCTCGACACGGTTGATATCGCGGCGCTGAGCGCCCCAACGGCGGCAACAGCCTCCCCCCAAGGAACGGTCAGCCTTTCCCTGGATCTGACGGGCAGCGGCAACAGCGCTCTTGCATTGGTGCAGAACCTCTCCGGCCAGGGCACGATTACCGCCAGCAACCTGACCCTGCATGCCGCAGCACCCGATGCCCTTGCATCCGTGCTGCGCCAGACGGAGAAGCTGGATACCCTGCCGGATGAGCAAGCCACCGCACGCCTGCTGGATGCAGAGCTGGCGCGAGATTCCCTGACCATTCCCACATTGGGTTCTGCGCTTGGTGTCTCTGGCGGCATCATCCGACTTGCTCCGGCCCATGCAACGCTGGACACTCTGCGCGTCAGTCTGGGCGGGATGCTGGATATAGCCCGGCTCCAACTGGACGCACGTCTGGACCTTGAGCAACCTGCGGGAAGCTGGGGTGTGGCCGGCGGCAGCCTTGTCTGGACCGGGAATCTGGATATGCCCATGCGGAAGGTCAGTGCTCTTCCGCTCGCCTCCGCCCTCTCGATGCGCGCGATCGAACGGGAAACAAAACGGCTGGAAGATGAACGCCACAAGGAAGAGCAGCGGACACAGGAACAGCGCCAGCGACTTCAGGAAGAACAGGCACAGGAGTTACGCCGGCAACAGGAACGGATCATTCGTGAACGGCAACAGGCGCAACCGGCCATACCTCTGCCCCCGCGCGTGCCACGCGCACCCGCTCCCACACAGCCAACTGCCCCGCGCCCCACAACTGCGCCCCTGCCCGCACCAAAGGGGATAGAGCGGATGGATCTGCCCGCACCGCCTGCTTTTCCTTCAAACCAGACAGGCAATTCCGATACTGCGGCACCATCCCAGCCGACAGGTTCACCCGTGAACCGCGCGAGCAGGTCCACACCCCCGGCGGATATTCAACGCCGCCCTCTGCCAACTGTGCGAGACTTCGGAGATGTGCTGCGCCCTCCGGGGTCGATAGGGCTGCATTAGGGGAGAGGAAGCGCCATAAGACGAATTGCTGTCATGCGAAGGTTGCAATCGGCTCCAGAAGAACTAGACGCCTATGGGGTAATATAAAATTACACTCCCGTACCCACCCTACAGATGTAGATAGTTTTGAGATCTAATTCGCACGAAAATGCGAATACCTCATAAATCAAGATATTCATCTCAGTCAGATGAGCGGTAAGAAATTCTACACTCCAGAAAAGGCCCTCCCTTTTCCCCCTATCAACACCCTAGAATCAAAATCACGCACACAAAGCTGTTGCCGCAAATGTCGAGCCGGTCATGGCCAAATGATAGAGACATGAGCCTCCCGGACTCTAGACAGCCACTCACGCACGTTCCAGCGTGAGCACAGTGAAGGCAGCATCATCGCGAGGTCCTTGAATCGGCCCCTCGCGGCCAGTTTCGCGCCATTCATCCGTATTGAACGCAGGAAAATGCACATCGCCCGGCGGTGAAGCATGCACGCGAGTAAAGTGAAGTGTCTGTGCCAGCGGCAGCGTATCCCGGAACACCTGATAGCCGCCGATCACCATGATCGTATCGGCATCCAGTTCCCTGGCGGCCTTTTCAGCCTCCACAAGGGCGGCATCGAGGCCCGCGGCCTTCACAACCCCTTCGGGCGGCTGAAAGGCGGGGTCAGCACTCAGCACGACGGAAATACGCCCCGGCAACGGCTTGCCGATTGATTCAAACGTGCGCCGCCCCATCACCAGCGGCTTGCCCCAGGTGAGTTCACGAAACCGCTTGAGGTCTGATGGCAAATGCCAAGGCAGATCGCCCTCACGACCGATAACGCCATTCTCCCCCACGGCGACCACCAGTGCGAGAGGGCGTGAAACGGCATGACCTGCCCACTCACCAGCATCACCCGCCATCACATCTCTCCCGCCTGTTCACTCGATATACGATGGCGTCGAAGCGCACTCTTGGCAATGTCCGCACAAACCACGAGCAATCCAGACGCCGCATGCAAACGGACGTGCACAAACAAAAACGCGGAGCCGGTGCCCCGACCCCACGTTCATCTTGCAACGCTCATACGCGAATATACCCGGTTGCCGGATAAGCTGGCGGCCTCAATCTTCGCCAAAGCAGAGCATGCTTTACCCAAGTCCGACGAGACAGCTTGATGCATGAGACAAACCCATGCACCAAAACCTACTTCTTGTTACGGAACACATCGAGTTGCACAACCTTCGCGCCGTCTTCGGCGGGGGTGTCGCTCTTTTCCTGATCCTGGTCGGCCTCTGGCAGAGCCGCTGTCGCGCCCGCAACTTCCGGCTCAGACCCTGCTCCGCGAGATGCCCGCGCAACGGCGGCACGAGGGAACGGAGTCGTCCCTTCAGCCCCAGGCTGGTCAGAGGTTTCGTCTTCGAAATCCTCTTCATCTCCGTCTTCGGTCACCAGTTCGAACTGGAGGCCGAATTTCACGGAAGGATCGAAGAAGCCCTTGAGAGCGGCAAATGGTACGACCAGCTTCTCCGGCACACCGCCAAAGGAAAGGCCGATCTCGAACTGCGCATCGGTGACCAGAAGATCCCAGAACTGATGCTGGACCACGATGGTCATTTCCTCGGGATACTTCTCCAGCATGCGCTGCGAGAGGCGCACACCGGGTGCGCGCGTATCGAAGGAAATATAGAAATGATGATCGCCCGGCAGGCCGTCACGGCCGACATCGGCGAGGACGCGGCGCACAACAGAACGCAGTGCTTCCTGCGCAAGAAGATCGTAGCGGATGTGATCGACCGACATATGCCCGCGTGCTTCCCAGAACCTTGGCCGGCCTGACCCGGTTTACCAAGCCCTTGTTTGCCAAGCTCTGTTGGCCACACTCTTGCGCGCGGCGCCAGCATGGAAGCGAGGGCGGCAAACGAACCGCGAACTCCCCTCCGATCCAGCCATGCCGGAGGAAAGTGGAGGCTTCTGTTGCCAGGTGCCTCCGAACCCCGCCTAGACAGTGCTACCCGTCAGGACTTGATTTCCGTTTTTCAAACCGCTCACGCGGCCTGAGCAACCGGAGCATAGTTGTCATTCGCAACTATAGGGTTAGCCCGATAACGGTGGTACAATGCCGAGCGAAAGAAAGCCCTTTACACCCTCGTCGATCCTATTTCGCCCCCGCCGGAACCCAACTCGCGACTGCCGAAGCATCTGCGTGATGGGCTTTGGTGGAGGCGCCGGGTACCGCCCCCGGGTCCGAAAGGCTTATTTCGACAACCATTTATCGCCATAGCCGGATTGCTCCGGCAAGATCGAATATAAGCATCCTGCCCCACGGATGAAAGGGGCAACGCGCACAAAGCGCGTCTTTCCCCACTCTTCCACACCGCTCATGGCTTACTCTGCGGTCCAGACCGCCAGTTCATATCCATCGGGATCAATGAAATGGAAGCGCCGGCCGCCGGGAAAACCGAACACCGGACGGGAGATGAAAGCACCGGCCGCCTCAACCCTGCGCTGCACGTCATCCAGATCATCGGCATAGAGAATGACCAGAGGACCACCGGGGCGCACAGCCTCTCCGGTGGTGAAGCCGCCCTTCAGCCGGCCATCCGTGAACTCAGTGTAGGTGGGGCCATATTCGGTGAAGCTCCAGCCGAACACAGCGCCATAGAAGGCCTTGCTGCGCGCGATATCGGTGACGTTGAACTCGATATTGTCGATGCGGTTATTCTGTTCGCTCATCCGGCCTCTCCCGTTTCGTCATTATCTGCCAGGGGATGAAGATCGCGCACCATGCTTTTCAGGCGCTCATCCAGCACATGAGTATATATCTGTGTGGTTGCCACATCCGCATGACCCAGCAGCGTCTGCACCACACGCAAATCCGCGCCATGGGAGAGCAGATGGCTGGCGAAAGCGTGGCGCAGCACATGGGGCGAGAGGCGTGCGGGGTCCAGATCAGCCGCCACGGCCAGATCCTTCAGGTCGCGCGCCGCCTGCTGGCGTGTCACGTGCCCACTCTCTCCGGTTGAGGGGAACAGCCAACGCGAAGCCTCCATGCCAGCCAGCTTGCGCGCTTCCAGCCAGGCGTTCATCGCCGTCCGCGCGGGGCCGGAAAGAGGCACCAACCGCTCCTTGCGCCCCTTGCCCATGACCATGATGGCCTCTGCCCGGCTGCGCGCAGCGGCGGAGGGCAGCGCGACCAGTTCTGAAATACGCAGGCCGCTGGCGTAGAGCAGTTCCACCATGCAGGCCATGCGCAAGCGGCGCAGCACTTCGGCCCCATTGACGCGCGCTCCGGCAACAGTTCCCTCCGCATCACCTTCCGGCGGCGGGGTCTGAAGTTCAATCACCCGCGCATGCGCTGTCTCGATCAGGCGCGTCACCTCATCCACCCCCAGCACCTTGGGCAGGGGACGGCCGCGCTTGGGCCCTTCCAGCACGGCCGAGGGGTCATCATCCCGCTCTCCCTCGGAGAACAGGAACCGATAGAACTGGCGGATGGCGGAGAGCCGACGCGCCACGGTCGCGCTCTTGAAGCCGCGCATGGAAAGGTCTGCCAGATAGGCGCGGATGGCATCTGTATCCGCCAGATCCAGCGTCTTGCCCTTGCCGGTGAGGAAAGTTGCGAAATCCGTCAGGTCACGCCGATAGGCCTCAAGCGTATTGGCACTGCCCCCGCGCTCCACGGCTTGCATGTCCAGAAACAAAGCGAGAGGACCGGATTCGCTCATGAATTCTTTTCCTCGCTAGGGCGGCAGGCCCCCACGCCCCACAATGGCGTGACAGGTGCCACGCGCCTTTGCATTATTCAACTGCATTGCCGGGGGTCGCCAGCGATGGTAGACGCCATTTTCCGGTACCGCCTCATCCTCTGGCGCATCGGAAATGATGTTGCGCTCGTGAAGCCTTTTGCGCGCGCCCGGTCGGCATGGTGGCTGCCGGGCCAGAAGCCAGAGTCAGGAATTTGCGGGTGCAGAACGACAGGAACCTCCCCCCCCATGCGCGATGCAGGACCCACAGGAACCAACGCGCAGGATGCCGCTCACCAGACCGGCGAGGCCTCCCATATGTCTCATCATGCCCGGCTGCTAGAACATCTTGGCCCGCGCGCGCTGGTGCTCGTGGGCATGCCCGGCGCTGGCAAGTCTTCCGTGGGGCGTCGTCTGGCGCGCCGGCTCGGATTGCCCTTCGTGGATGCGGATGAGGAAATCGAGCGCGCCGCCGGCATGAACATTCAGGAAATCTTCGCCCAGCATGGCGAGGCGGAATTCCGTGAGGGTGAAAAGCGTGTGGTGGGTCGGCTGCTTCAGTCAGGCCCGCTGGTGCTGGCCACCGGTGGCGGTGCCTTCATGAATGCCGAAACCCGCGCCGCGGTGGCGGATTATGGCGTTTCAGTCTGGCTGCGCGCAGATCTTTCCACCCTGCTGCGCCGGGTCAAGAAGCGCAATGACCGTCCCCTTCTGGCGCAGGGCGACCCCGCCGCCAAGCTTGCCACCCTGCTGGCCCAGCGCGGCCCTTTTTATGCGCAAGCCAATGTGGTGGTGGATTCGCGCGATGTGCTCCACGATACCGTCGTTGAAGAGGTCGTGATCGCACTGGGCCAGCATCTGGAACAGCGCCCCTCTATTGTTCAAGGATATGCAGATATGCCGCTTTCGCCCGCCGCCACCTCTTCCGCCACCGCTGTGGCGCGCAGCACGGTGCATGTGGATCTGGCGGGACGGCCCTATGACATCCATATCGGCCCCGGCCTGCTGTCGGAGGCGGGCGCGCGCATCAAGGCCCTGCGACCCGGTGCACGCGTGGCCATCGTGACGGACCGCAATGTCGCCGCGCAGCATCTCGCTGCCGTGGAGGCCTCTCTGGCGCAGGCCGGCATCGAAAATGCAGCTGCGATCGTGGTGGAACCCGGCGAGAAGACCAAGTGCTGGGCCGGGCTGGAACAGGTGGTGGAAGGCCTCATCAGCGCCCGTATCGAGCGACGCGATCTGGTGCTGGCGCTGGGCGGTGGCGTGGTGGGTGATCTCGCCGGCTTTGCCGCATCCGTGCTGCGCCGGGGTGTGGATGTGGTTCAGGCCCCCACCACCCTGCTCTCGCAGGTAGATTCCTCGGTAGGCGGCAAAACCGGCATCAACTCTCCGCAGGGCAAGAATCTGGTCGGCGCATTCCACCAGCCGGTGCTGGTTCTCGCCGACACCGCTGCGCTAGATACGCTTCCCGCCCGTGAAGTCCGCGCCGGCTATGCCGAAGTGGTGAAATATGGCCTTCTGGGCGACCTTCCCTTGTTCGAGACGCTGGAGCGCGACTATGCGGGCGTGCTGAATGGCGGACCGGAGCGCATCGCCGCCGTGGCGGCAAGCTGCCGCGCCAAGGCCGCCATTGTCGCGCGCGACGAAAAGGAGACCGGGGACCGCGCCCTGCTCAATCTCGGCCATACCTTCGGCCATGCACTGGAAGCGGGTGCGGGCTATTCCAGCCGGCTGCTGCATGGCGAAGGGGTCGCTATCGGCATGGCGCTGGCCTTTGCTTTCTCGGCACGCCTCGGTCTGTGCCCCGGGCAGGATGTAACGCGCGCCATCCGCCATCTGGAAGCCGCCGGCCTGCCCACGAAGATTTCCGATGTGCCCGGTGAGCTGCCGGATACAGATGGGCTCATGGACCTGATCGCACAGGACAAGAAGGTGAGCCGTGGTGCGCTGACCTTCATTCTGGTGCGCGGCATCGGGCAGGCCTATGTGGCGAAGGATGTGGACCCGCAGGCCGTGCGCGCCTTCCTTGCCGAGATGCGCTGACCCTCGGGCAGACACGCACATCGCGTTTCACGAAAAAGGCCGTGCGGGAGCATCCCTCATGGCCTTTTCTCTTGTCGCATCCAGATGGCGGCTCATGCACCACACTCCGGACGGTTTCCCCGGTTCACGAACTCGGGAAACGATCCAGGTCATGAGTAATCGCACCTCCCTCACATGAACCGGAATCCACGTCCCCGAACATGCCCTGGCTGCGCTTCACTCAAGAGGTATCAGTCCTTTAGAGCGACCGTCACAGCCGCCTCAAGCGTACCCGTGGGGTGACCAATCAGCTTTGAAAGCTGGCGACTATCATCAAACAGCGCATCATTCGAAGCCCCGACATCCCATGAGGCAATCGCCGAAGCGAGCCCCTCGGGCAGGCCAAAACCGGCGAGGGCCGCAGCATAGTCTGCCTCTGGCAGGTTTTTGTAGGGGATGTTCTTGCCGGTCTGTTTCGAGACTTCGGCGGCCAGATCGGTATGGGTCCAGGCGGTGTCGCCGGCCAGTTCCAGGGTCTGGCCATCGTGATCTACGCTGATGAGCACCGCCACAGCTGCATCCGCATAATCGGCACGCGGCGCAGAAGAAATTCGGCCAGCACCCGCACTGCCGATGAGCGCCCCACCCGCTACCGCACCGGGAATGGAGCCGGTATTATTCTCCGTGTACCAGCCATTGCGCAGGATGGTGTGGGGAATGCCCGAAGCCTTCAGCGCGGCCTCTGTATCAAGATGCTCAACAGCAAGGCTCAGAGGCGAGACATCCGCGTGCAGGAGGCTGGTATAGACAATGCGCTTCACGCCCGCCTTCTTCGCCACCGCAATCACATTGCGATGCTGGACCGACCGCTTGCCAACTTCGCTGGAGGAAATCAGCAGCAGGGTCTCGATGCCCTCAAGCGCGACGTCGAGGGTTTCGGGGCGGTCATAATCCGCAGCGCGTGCAGCCACACCAAGATCCGCCGCTTTTGCGGGGGTGCGCACCAGCGCGACAATATCAGAAGCAGGCACCTTCGCCTTCAGCTTCTCAACAACAAGACGGCCAAGCTGCCCCGTGGCCCCTGTGATCGCGATCGTCATCATGAACTCCTTGTTTAAATAGCTGCTGATGGCATATAGAGCGGGCACAAACTTTCCGTAAGTACGCACAAAAATGTTAGCTTGAAACGAAGATGACAAACCAGAGCGAAGAACTCTCCACCCTGGGTGACAAGATGAGGCGTGGCGAGTTGATGGCCGCCAATTGCCCCTCACGCGACGTGCTGAAACACCTGACGAGCCGCTGGGGGGTGCTTATCCTCATTGCGCTTCAAGATGGCACGCACCGCTTCAGTGACCTGCGCCGCAAGGTCAGCGGCGTGAGCGAGCGCATGCTCTCTCAAACCCTGCAATGGCTGGAGGCAGATGGCATTGTGAAACGCACGGAATATCGGGTAGTGCCGCCCCATGTTGAATACAGCCTCACGCCCATGGGCGAGGAAGCGGCAGAAAAAGTACGCGGGCTGGCAGACTGGATCGAAACGTCTATGCCGCGCATCTCACAGTACTGGTCTGACAGCACAGGAAGGCCCGGCTCAGACTAAAATACAGCAGGGCAGCGCCCGGCATCTTTCAGCATCATGAAAGACGGCCGGCTCAGGGCTTGCGATCAGAATTGCTTTTCCGGCCAGCGGCACAAATCTTCGATAATGCATCGTGCACATTCCGGCTGGCGCGCCTTGCAGATATAGCGGCCATGCAAGATCAGCCAATGGTGCGCATGCAGCTTGAAGTGCTCGGGAATGCGCGCTTCCAGCCCCTCCTCCACCGCCAGAGGCGTTGCGCCGGGAGCAAGGCCTGTGCGGTTCGCCACGCGGAAAAGATGCGTATCGACCGCGATCGTCGGCACACCAAAGGCGATATTCAGCACCACGTTTGCGGTCTTGCGCCCCACGCCCGGCAACGCCTCCAGCGCCACCCGGTCTTGAGGCACCTGACCGCCATGTCGCTCCAGCAGCAGGCGGGAGAGCTCGACCACATTTTTGGTCTTGCCCCGAAACAGGCCAAGCGTGCGGATGTAATGCGCCACACCTTCCTCGCCCAGCTCCACCATGGCAGCTGGCGTTGAAGCTGCGGCAAACAAGCCCTTCGTGGCTTTGTTCACGCCCACATCCGTGGCCTGTGCCGAAAGCACTACTGCGATCAGAAGGGTGTAGGGATCGGTATAATCCAGTTCACCTTTCGGCTCCGGGTCCTGCTTCTCGAACCGGGTGAATGCTGCGATGATTTCCGCCTCACTCCAGACTCCAGCCCCCTGCGCCAGAGTCTTGCCATAGGAAGCTGCGGCGGCATTGGCGACGGCCTTATTCCGACGCGGGGTCTTCTGCACGGGCTCAGACGGCGCGGCAGCTTTTTTCACCACGCGCTTGCGCGGCGCTGGCTCCTGCGGCAACGACACTTTGGAAGAAGAAGAAGTTTTGCGCGGCATGTCTGCCTATATCCCGCAGGCGCGCGATAGGCCACCCACATCAACATGTATTGAGGTTGCCTCATGCCAAAATCGGAACTTCCCTCACCCGACCCGGCGTGTGCAGATTTGCGATCAACGGAGACAGAGCGCCTCCATTCGAAAACCCTATAACTAACTGATTTTTATATATTTAATACCACCCGGAACTTTGCACCACGAGTTGCGATCTGGCGCATGTCACACGCATCATGAAGGTGTGGAAAACTCACGCCCTCTAACGTCTTGCGCGACAGATGCATGCTTGACAGAAAGGGGCATCCCACCCTAAATGACGCCTCCCAAGGATATGGGGCCGTAGCTCAGATGGGAGAGCGCTGCAATCGCACTGCAGAGGTCAGGGGTTCGATTCCCCTCGGCTCCA
>JAUCBT010000011.1:0-122101 GCA_034676685.1 Xanthobacter sp.
AAACGCTCTCGGAGAGAAATCTCCGGGAGCGTTTGCTTTTTCAGCCTTTCAAAGAACTTCCCGCTCCCTCCAATGGAGGAGCGTAAACAGTCCGCTGTGCCACGTGGTGTAAATTTCACCGCATCCCGGACCCGGAGTGAGAGACGTCTTATCGATAGGACCGCGCAGATTCTTTGCCGCTCCACCTTCCTATTCAGCGCTTTTGTGAGCGCCGCGATCTTCTACACGTAGATAGATTGACTAGACGCTCGGCAGCAGGCCGGACATATCCTCGGGCGCTTCGGCGAGCAGGTGCGTTAGTGAACTACCCCCGGTTTGGCTGAAATTTCCCAGCCTCTCGCCGCAGCGGGTTCGCACGCCTCGGGATTGATGCCGCCGATATGACTGTAGCGGCGGGTTCGGTTGTAAAAGATCTCAATATAGTCGAAGATGTCGACTCCGGCGAGGTCGCGGGTTTTGTAGATGCGTTTTTGAATGCGCTCCTTCTTCAAGGTGGAGAAAAAAGACTCGGCGACGGCCTTGTCCCAGCAGTTGGTATGCTGGCTCATGCCACCAGGCTCGAGGTTGTTGGCCTGACAAAACCGCTTGAAGTCATCACTGCCATATTGGCTCCCCTGATCTGAGTGAACAAGGACGCTGCCCGCAGGCTTTCTGCGCCAGACGGCCATCAGCAGAGCGTCCATGGCGAGTTCCCTGGAGAGGCTTGGCTTCATCGACCAGCCCGCAATTTTGCGCGCAAACAGGTCAATGACGATGGTTAGGTAGAGCCAGCCTGCCAGGTTCGGATATAGGTTATGTCTGTCACCCAGACCTTAATTGGGAGCATCAACGGTGAAGGCGCGCTGCAGACGGTTTGGAGCAATGATCGAGGGGCGGCCAGCAATTGTTCGAAGCTTCTTATAGCCGCGCACTGGCTTGATACGGTTCTCAGCCATGATGTGTTCGACACGATGAAGCCCGCATCTTCGCCAACTTCTCTTAATTCACCGAAGATGCGCCGTGCACCGTAAACGCCATCGCTTGCCGGCGCGTGAAGCCATGCGTAAAAGCCTACACGAGCCACCCGCAAGACGCGGCACATCAGCGTAATGGCGAAATCGTGACGGTGCTCATTCATGAAGCGGTACTTCACTCGGGTTCCCTGGCAAAGTACCGCGCGGATTTTTAAAGATATCCCGCTCCTCCTCTGTACACCGAAGTTAGGAACGCAGGCGAATAACCCTAATCTTGGCTTCGAAAAGTTCCTCCGATTTCTGCTCGGAGTGGTCGGGTGAAACGGCCTTGACCCATTTATACAGACTATGGGCCGACACCTCCAAGCGCGCAGCTACATCCGGAACGCGATAGCTGCGTTCACCCCCCTGTCGGACGGCTTCTTCTTTAAATTCTGGCGTAAATCTCTGTGTGCTCACAAGCTGTCCGTCGTCAGCACCTTTGGCGCAACTCGCGGCGTAGATTAGCGGAGTTAGGGCCTCGTCTTGGGGTTGATGTTAAGCGGTGCGCTTGCGGCGTTGCAAGCGCCGATGTTGGATGGTCTGTCGCTTGATCCTTTCGCGCTGCTGGATGATTGGCTGACGCCCTGCCGAAGTCGGATTCGGCGGGCGTCACGTTGGCCAGGCTCTCGTGGTAACGCTGGTGGTTATCGTGCTCGACGAAGGCCTGAATCTGGACTTCGAGGTCGCCGGGCAGGAAGTCATTTTCCAGCAGGATGCGGTTTTTGAGGGCCTGGTACCAGCGCTAGATCTTGCCCTATGTCTGGGGATGGCACGGGCGCCGCGGACGTGGCTCATCTTGTTGACCTCGATATATTCCGCCAGTTTGCCCGCGATGTAGCTGGGGCCGTTGTCGCTGAGCAGCCTGAGCTTGTACCGCACCGTGGCGCTGTCGCAGCCGGACGCCGCCAAGGCGAGGTCCAGCGTGTCGGTCACGTCCTCGGCTCGCATGTTGGTGCACAACTTACAGGCGATGATATAGCGCGAGAAATTGTCGAGCACGCTCGACAGATACATCCAGCCCCAGCCGATGATCTTGAAGGAGGTGAAGTCGGTCTGCCACATCTCGTTCGGGCGGGTGGTCTTGGTGTCGCCTTCCCCATCCGCGATCATGCTTTTTTTGAGCAACCGGTTTTCGGGTGTCAGGTCTGCCACGCATTCCTTCAGGGCGCGGGCTTCGCGGCTCAGGTCTTGAAACCTCGCCGTTGGTCGCCGAACGGGCAGTATCCCCCGTCAGGCGGCGCTTGCCCGGTTCCATGAACTCCTTTGACCAGGTGTAATACAGGCTCTGCGCGATGCCTTCCTTACGGCACAGCCCGGAATGCTATCCTCGCCGCGAAGGCCTTCCAGCAAGATACGCATCTTGTTCTCGGCCGAGAGGTGCCGACGTGTCTGGCGCCGGATGTCCTTCACAACCTGCTCTGCAGGAGCCTTCACCAACGATTTTGCATTGGATGATCTTGACTTCCTCTTCATTCCTTCGTCACTGCGACGAAGCCTAGAGCATCCGTAAATCACAACCTCAAATCTGTGCCATTGGCGCTGACGGGGACACCTCGGCCCACGATTGGAAATAAATGCAACAGGCTTTTATCTGTGGAGAGCACAATGGGGCTATACGGCTCTTTATGCAGCGGATACACAGATCACATCTATAAATATTTCTTGGAAAATAGCTTTCTTCAACTGCATAAAAAGTAAATTTTCACCGGATTAAGTCGCTATGCGAGCCTCAGATACCAGAATGCCAAGCCTTATAATTGGACCTTCACATGCAATCCGCTGGAAATGGCACCGGCGCGATGAGGTTGTGCCCGGACCGCTTCCCTCAGATCGGATTCTTGGTCAGGGCGGCGCACCTATCTGGTCGAGGAGATTGTTCGACGAGTCAAGTGCCTTGCTGGCGGATGACGAGCAACTCGTCATTATGGTGCCAGACTTCAGATTTGGCAACGGTATTTCTTTAGATACCAAGGCAAGCGCAGGCCCTTTGCTTCAGGATGGCTTTTTAGCCATTACCCCCACTGCGATGACCATCGCGCATGACCGCGTTATGCTTGAGCGTAGTATTGCTGCATTGCATATATGGCACGAGCGTTTTGGCTCCAAGGCACGTTATGTCTTTTGGTGTCTTTTCGGACGACAAGTCCATGACCGCATGGCTGGAAAACATATTGAAAATCGCCAGTATCATCACCCGGCATTCAATTATTATGAGGTTACAACCTCCCTTCCCGAACTCGATATTGTCGACCTAGCACCGCTCTTAAGCAAACCCATACATGACATACGCCGATTGTTTATTGACTCATCTTCGCACCCTTCACAGGTCGGCTACCTGTTGTTGAACGGAATCTTGTTCGATGGGCTTGACGCACTGACCGCTTATGAACGTGCTGTAGCGACCACTGAGGGTGATTTGGTGCGTCTAGCGGAAAAAATCCGTGCAACAGTTGAGAAACCAATCCTGTTGACCGGACGCTCCGTCTGGCTTGATGTACTTATGACAACGTTGGGCGCAACAGGCACCGCAAAACTGGCGGAGTCCGGACTGATCCTTGCTCCTCTGAATCGCAGCCCTGGCCAACCGCCCATTAGCGAAATTTTGCGGACACACCCTCTGGCCAGCTGTCAGCCTGTAGTGATAGCTGCCGGTGGACAAGATCTCTCTACTCTGCTCGACGAAAATTTTGGCAATGCGCCAGGTTTCTGGCGGAGCCAACCGGTGATAGACTGGGAAAGCGCTACCGAAGCCGCCATTCGTCGCCGTGGTGAAACCCCTAACTTCTTGCATACCACCGCGAACCTAGTGGTTCGTCCTGACGCAATTCGGCCCGACCTCCCAGACCATGCAGTCGAACAGGGGCCTCAGGGAATGCCATCCTGGACCGGTCTGATCGCGATTTTAAATCTGTTGAGCAATCTACCCAGAGGCACCGACTGGCAGATAGATGGCGAGGTTTTAATCACCGCCAATAAGGTTGCCTTTCTGATTGGAGACAACCATTCGGTACTGAAATTTGCCACAGGTAAAATGACGCCAACTCGTGCCTCTTTGAATGCTTTTCGTGCCAACATTTCTAGCCGTCTAGCTTGGGCAAAAAAGTTGGAGATCCCGTATCTGCACGTCATCTTTCCCGACAAACAATCTGTGCTGAGCGACCAATTTCCCATCCGCCCTCTGCACCGACTGGGCGACGTCTATATGGCGGAAATTGACCCGGTATTCAGTTCTCATGTGCTGTGGCCCGCAGATCGTTTGAAGCATGAAAGGAACAGCCCCTTTCTGCCTCTTGATACTCACCTGACGGATCATGGCTCATTGGCGGTTCTGCAGATGATGTTGAAGTCTATTGGCATTGATGCCGGTAACTCGCTGAAACGGATTGGCGATCGGATTGTGCGAAAGCAGCGGTGGAAAGGTGATCTCGGCAACAAACTGAACCCGCCATTGTACCAAGAGGGACTGTTGCTGGACCCCGATTGGTCCATGCAGCAGTTCCGTAGCCCCGGTGGGTTCAATGACGGAATGGTTGATATTATCCTGAATCCCGGTGCTTCAGTGAATAAAACCGTTCTACTTTTTGGAGATTCCTTCTTTCGCATGATGCTGAACCAGCTTGGTGCTATCTTTACCCAAGTGATATGCCTACGCACCCGATATCTGCACCCTGAAATGCTGACTCTGATCCAACCTGATATCATTTTTACCGGAAATTCTGAACGCTATCTATCGAGTGTGATCCCCGATACAGAGGCCTCTGCATTCTCTCTTTATCCTCATTTGCGGAGGAGTGAGGATCTCGCCATGCCCGAGGATTTTCTCGCTGCTTGGGATGCGGTAACTTCACCATATGCCAAAAAGAGCAGAGACTTTTTCTCATCTACCGCCAGTTCTTGAGTAATTGACCTAGGGTCAGGACCCATTGATTTGAACTGAGTGATATGATTCAGGCGGGCGAGCAGGAGCCTGACTGATGAGTAATTTGTTTTGGCTGACGGACGAGCAAATGGCTCGTCTTCAGCCGTATTTCCCCAAGAGCCATGGCCGCCAGCGTGTCGATGATCGGCGTGTCCTGAGCGGCATCATTTTCGTCAATCGCAACGGGCTCCGGTAGTGTGATGCACCGAGAGAATATGGTCCGGCGAAGACCTTGTATAACCGCTGGAAACGCTGGGGCGACAAGGGCATCTTTATCCAGATGATGGAGGGTTTGGCTGTGCCTGAAGCTGCAGATCACAAGACCATCATGATTGATGCGACCTATCTCAAGGCTCACCGCACGACTTCCAGCCTGCGGGTAAAAAAGGGGGCGCGGGTCGCCTGATTGGACGCACGAAAGGCGGCATGAACACCAAGCTTCATGCCGTAACGGATGCGAGTGGTCGCCCGATCAGTTTCTTCATAACGGCCGGTCAGGTCAGCGATTACACCGGTGCCGCCGCCTTACTTGATGAACTTCCCATGGCCAAATGGCTACTGGCCGACCGTGGCTATGATGCCGACTGGTATCGTGACACTTTACAGGCGAAGGGGATCATCCCTTGCATTCCGGGTCGGAAGTCCCGCAACAAAACAATCAAATACGACAAACGCCGCTACAAACGGCGCAACCGGATCGAGATCATGTTCGGGCGTCTCAAAGACTGGCGGCGTGTCGCTACGCGCTACCACAGGTGCCCAATGGCCTTCCTCTCAGCCATCGCTCTCGCTGCAACCGTTATCTTCTGGGAGTCCTCAGCCTAAAGATCGAGAGAACAGCCTGGAAATTTTACCGCACCCGCGATGAAGCCGCTGCTCTGACTGCGTGCCCAGTCGTAGTGCTCCCGTGACGAACCCAGTTCATATGCCTTCCTTCCATTCATACGAAAAGATCGCACCATCAAATACCGGGACTAAAAGCCGAACAAGGCTGTCTCCGGAACAGGCCGAGTTTCACATTCGGCAAAGCTGATGCGGCTCACCTCGATGTCGGCAACCGATAGATGCTGTGGCGTTGCAGGCAATAATGCAACGCCTACCGTATCAGATGCAGGATCATCGGCTGCAAGGCGTTGAGGCGGTTTCCCAGCAGTTCACATGCCGTGTTCAGCGAACCAGTTCATCTCATCGCGTACCGTTTCTTCGACAGGACGAAACGTGAGCCCCAGTTCTGTTCGAGACTTTGTCGGATCAAAGCGGGTGCGTTCCGCCTCTCTCAGCATGGTGCGAACGGTGGCGAGGCTGAGAAGCGCCGGACGGCCCGTGACACGAGCCACCCCTTCCTGAAGACAGGCGACAAGCCAGAGAAGGCCAACAGGAATAGCGCGCTTTGGTGCGGGCACCCTTGTCACTTTTTCATAAATTTTGACCAGATCACTCATGGCAATATGATGCCCGGCTGCAAGATAGTGCTCTCCACGACGCCCTGACTCCGCCGCAGCAACCAATGCGAAAGCCACATCCCGGGCATCAACAAAGGAAAAGGTGCCCGGAGGAATGCCAGGCAGTGCGCGTTTCATGAAATCGAGCGTGAACTGGCCGGCTGCTGTTGGGCCGAGATCGCCCGGACCATGCATCCATCCCGGCATGACAAAGACCCCAAACATGTCTGGATGGCCATCAAGAAAAGTGCTTACAACCTGATCGGATAAAATCTTGCTACGATAATAGTCGTCACCATCCCGTTCATTGCGCAACATAGTCTCATCTATCAAAGCACCTCGAGGGCCGTTTACGACAGCGATCGAGCTTGTATGAACAAAACGTCTGACGCCAGAGGCATAGGCCGCTTCAAGAAGTTCACCGGTCGCATCGACATTGATCTGCTTCAACATCGCCCAATGCCGGCCTCCGCCATAGCTTTCGCGAAAATAAGCCGCCGTATGAAAAATAATATCGCAACCGGTCATGTCGGATTTGAAGGCTGAAACATTTTCCATGTCTCCTTCAATAATCTCCAAACCTATCCGCGTCCCAAACTGACGATGTGCTTTTTCTTGTGAGCGCACCAGCGCTTTGACGTGCACGCCGCGTTCCAACAATAACCTGACGAGATTATTCCCAAGAAGTCCGGTTGATCCGGTTACAAATGCTGTTTGCATAATGGTTATTCCCAGCTGCGTCAGAACCGAAGAGACGGATCACGCGATTATCGAATGCTGAGAATGTAGCCCTGCATGGATTTGCGAAAAACAAACCTTCTGGCAAAATAGATTTGCAAATCCGCAAATTATGGGGCCCCGAGATGAACTGGGATGACCTTCGCCTGCTTCTGGCCGTGTCACGTCGTGGCAGTTTTCTTCAGGCCGGTGAAGCCCTCAATATGGCTGCATCCACGCTCTCGCGGCGGATCACCCAACTGGAAAAGGCAGTCGGAGAACCGCTGGTCGAGCGCGCCGTAGACGGAACACGCCTCACATCTCGTGGGATGGCACTGGTTGAGGCCGCTCAGGCGCTTGAGGGGGAAATCGTCAGGCGCACGGCAACAGACGGACTGTCAGGCACTGTTCTTGTTTCGGCCGGAGAAGGGTTCGTACAGCCGGTGAATGATGCCATCGCACGATTTACCGCGCTTCATCCGGGTTGTTCTGTGGACTTTGTCGTCGCCTCTGCTCCCATGAAGGTGGCGCGCGGTACCGTCGATGTTGCAATCCGCACCATTCATCTTGGGGAGCCCTCTTTGGTATATCGGCGGCTCCCAGGTGCGGCGTTTGGCATCTATGCGGCTCCCGAGCTTGCGCGGCAGCTTGGCTCAAAGCCGTTCCCCGCAGATGCAGGAATGATTGACCTCTTGCCTCCGCTCGATCAGCTGCCGCATCTCAAGGCCGCCCGCACAGCAGGCTTTTCCCGCATTCGTTTCCGGGTATCGTCCTTCGCGGCTCAATTGGCGGCAGTTGAGCAGGGTTATGGTGTTGCTGTGCTGCCTCGGGCATTAGCGGAGGGGTTGGCAGAGCCATTTGGAAACATCGATTTACCTGTACTGGACGTTTTTCTCGTGACGCGCCCACAGGCTCTGCGGCAGCCTCATATTCGCACCTTCATTGATATTCTCCACAGCTGCTTTGGCGAATATTTGAAAGTATAGAAACAAACCCGCACGCTGAAAGACGGGCTCCGCCAGATCAGCAGAGTATGTAATCATGACATACCCTGATACAGCATGCGTCTCGTTCCATTCCAAAAATAGTGGGGTCGAATATATAAAGCCGGCTCATATCTTTCCCCGTCTGGTTTTTCATGTATTCCTACAAGTTGTGGCGGACTTCTCCGTGTTATGGCATCGAGAAAGAGCTACAAGACATGAAATAGGGGCGGGCAATGGGTGGACGGGCGCACAAGGGCATTTTGCACCACCATTATTGGAACCTCGGAACCGGGGTCTCATGCCTCACGCTTGCGCTTCTGGGGGCGCTGGTGCCCCGCCCTGCCCATGCACTTGTATTCAATAATAATGTTGCGCCAAACACAGCAGCGGCAGCCAATATCTACGATATCGACAACATCTATTCCAATGTTGTGAGTGTCGGGATCAATATGCCATCTGGCGGAGGCCAGTGCACCGGAACGCTCATCAACTCGCGAACCATTCTGACGGCATCTCATTGCATGTGGAATGCGGATAAAGAAATATTCGCGGATATAAACGATATCAGTATTGGCTTTACCCCCGAAGGCCGGGCAGGCACTTCCCCAAATGACCAGGTCGCCTCTGGTGTGCTGGTGCGATCGGATTATCTGAATAACCGGTTTGGAAATGACATTGCCCTGATTTCCCTGAGCACGCCCGTCACCACCATCGCGCCGGTGCAGGTGGTGAGTGATGATGGTGCAGCGCCTGCCAAAGGCATGCAGGGTGTCATTGTCGGCTATGGCCAGTATGGGACCGGGCTGGATGCCGGCTTGTATTCGGACCCAAAAAATCCCGCTCTGGAAGCGCCCGGAGATGGGCGGCGTCGCTATGGCCAGACTGTACTGGGAGACTACACATACTGGACCTTCGACCGAACTGGTGACACGCCAATAATCATCGCCCAGTTCCGCAACCCGGATTCCCCGGCGGATCCAGATGCATACGGACTTTCTGAAGATGGCATCCCTGTGCCGGGGCTTCAGGCCGGTAATGGGGGCGGCGACAGCGGTGGTCCGCTCTTCCTGGTGATGGAAGATGGCAGCCTGGTGCAATATGGCATTCTCGCCCTGCTCAACCCCGCTCCCGATGGCACTCTCCGTTATGGCGTCTATAGCGGCTGGGAGTTCATTCAGAACTATTCTGACTGGATGGCGGAAAACAATCCGCTGCGCATCACCAGCGCCCGCTCAGGCAGCTTCAACTGGAGCAATGCCAATGCCTGGATCGATACCAACGGCTATAGTGAGGTGCCGGACAATGTCGGTGGTTCCTATGCAGGCCCGTTCGGCACGGTTGGTCGTTACTATGATGTCTCTCTCACACGCGCATCTAACGTCCGCGTGGATATGTCCCCCACAGTAGATAGCCTGACCATCGCCCATCAGTCGGCGGTATTGAACATTCTGCCGGAAAGCCGCCTCACCACGGTTCTGGATACGCAGATTCTGGCCGGTGAAATTATCGCGAATGGCGTACTCTCCACGCATCTCCTGACCCTTCAGGGCGGCTATCTGAGCGGCAGCGGTTCTGTCGTGGTGAGCGGCGGCCTCCAGCATGTATCCGGTGTGGTTGGTCCCGGCACCTCCAATGCGCTTGGTACCCTGTCTGTGGATGGGGATTATCAGGCCGAAGATGCCGCCGTGCTGTCCGTGCGTCTTGGTGCCAAGGGCGCGGACCAGCTTGCTGTGAGCGGCAAGGCCCAGCTGAATGGGACATTGCAATACGGATTGTTCTCCCCGGCACGCTTCGGCACCTATGTGGTTGCCACGGCGCAGGATGGCTTTTCTGGGAGTTTCGACAGCCTTTCCGGGCCAGCCTCCATATTCACCTCCGTTGAGGCGGTGTATGCGAACAACAGTGTTGCGCTCTCGGTTGAGAAGGTGCGCAACTTTGTCTCTGCCGGCATCAGCCCGAACCAGATTGCTGTGGGTTCTGCGCTGGATGGGATGAGTGAGAGCACTGCCCTGGTGGCTTCCGCGGCTTGGCTACCCAGTGCAGCGGCTGCGACCCAGGCATTCGATCAGATGTCCGGGCAGGTCTACGCCTCGCTTGAGACCGTGATGCTTCAGGACAGTCGCTTTACACGGGAGGCCGCACTTGGCCGCCTGCGCTCCGTATCAGGTGGGGCCGGTGGGCCATCTGCATCCGTGAGGAACTATGCAGATGACGGCGGGCTGGTAGACAAGCCGCTACCCGGAACCGGCACAGATGTTTGGATGCAGGGCTTTGGCACGTTTGGTGACATTTTCGCCAGCAATGGCAATGCATCCGTGAAACGCGATATCGGCGGCTTTTATGCCGGTGCGGATCGCGTGGTGTTTGATGACTGGCGATTGGGCATTCTGGGTGGATACAGCCGCACAACGGCATCCCTCCGTGATCTGGCGGCATCATTCTCAAGCGATAATTACAACATTGGCCTTTATGGCGGGCGGCAGTGGGGCGCACTCTCGCTCAAACTTGGCGTGAGCCAGACATGGCATGATATTTCCGCCGCACGCTCCCCTGCCCTGCCGGCGGTTCAGAACAATCTGGAAGCTGGCTTTAATGCAACCACAGGGCAGGTCTTCGGTGAACTTGGCTACCAGATGAATGTGGGCAGCCTTGCGCTGGAGCCGTTTGCGAACCTTGCTTATGTTTCCATTGGCAGCAAGGCCATTCAGGAAAGTGGAGGTGTCGCCGCGCTCTGGACCTCAGGGCTCGGTGGGGATGCCACGTTCAGCACGCTTGGCCTGCGTCTTTCCGCGCCAGTCTTCATGCAGGGCGAAACCCGCATCTCCGCACATGCTTCTGCGGGCTGGCAGCATGCTTGGAATGGTAAACTGCCAACAATTGCCGCAAGCTTTGCAGGCAGCACGGCATTCATCAGCACCGGCACGCCGCTGGCGCAGGATACGGCCCTGCTGGAAGCCGGTCTGGATAGTGACCTTGCCGATAATATTCGTGTGGGCGTGTTCTATTCCGGCCAGTTTGGGGATGGCATCTCGGATAACGGATTTCAGGCCGCTCTGAATATCCGCTTCTGACACAATTGCGCTTTTCAAGCTTTATAACCGTATAACGCTTTTCTGGAACTGCCCCGGCTGGGGCATGAATCGATTGCGAGAAAGATGCACCTGATTTGGTAGAGCTAAATCAGGTGCATCTTTCCGGACCATATCACGCCGAATACTGCATACTGTCATCGGGACAGATGCATATGCTCTCTACCTGGTTTCGCCCCTTGTCCTTAGACTGGTATAGAGCCTTGTCAGCCACCGCGAGCATCTGATCAAGGCTGGAAGCTGCATGCATATTGCTTCCGCAATGCGCGAGCCCGATGCTGACCGTAAAGCTCAGCATGGTGTTATCCTCAAGAGGTAGACGCAAGGCCTCGATTGCACCACGAAGACGCTCGGCAATCGTGGCAGCCGAGTCCTGTGGCATTCCGGACAAAAGGATTGCGAACTCCTCACCGCCGATCCGGCCAAAAATATCCTGCTCCCGAAGCAGCTGGCGGATCGTGGAGGCAAAAGCCACCAGAACACGATCACCTGTCGCATGACCGAAGCGATCATTGATATCCTTGAACTTATCGAGATCCAGCATCAGGACGTTCACAGGTACGCCGCGTTCATCGAGCTTCGTTGCCGCACGGGAGAGAAAAGCCTTTCGGCTCAATGCTCCTGTCAGTGCATCATGGCTGATCTGCCGTTCCAGTTGTGCGACCAGAGCCGTCCGCGCAGTATTAATGCTGGCAACGGTAAGCGGGCCAAGTGCCAGCAGCATCACGCCCAGACGATCTGACATGGTGGCCCCATCAATCGCCTGATGATAGGCGAACACACCGAGTGTGATGGCAATGAGATGCCAGCTGCTGACAAGCATTGTCAGCAGTACAGTCAGAAAAAGAGGGTAAGTCAGAGCGCACCATAACAATGCGGGAGAGGGAAAAGCGACAGCTCCAGGCCCCCCAACCCATAGGCCGATGGTGATAGACAATGCCAATGCTGCGAGAGGCGCCAACTGGTTCAGCAGATGAAAACGCTCATGCTGAGGGCGTCTCCGCAGAAGTTTTTTTGGCCATACGAGATTTGCCGTGAGTATCACCGGCAGGACAATGATAGCGTTCACGAGTTCCGTGGTGAACCAGAAGGCCAGACCTGAGAGCAAGTCTCGCCCAAAGAAGACCGGCGCCACACCGGCCCCCACGAATGCTGTGGCTGCGGCCGAGCAGCACAGAACCGAAAACATATACAGAACGGAAAGTGGGTGTTTGAGTTGCATATCCTCGGGAGAAAGGCGGCGAAAAAGTATAACTCCGACTCCGACCCCGACCAGATTGGCCCCTGTGAGCCATGCTGTAAGCTGAAAACTGTTTCCGCTCAGCAGGTCTGCGCCAAAATATCCAACAAGAGCCCCGGCCCACCCTGAGATGCCGGCCATTTTCGGCCAGCGCACCATCAGGCCCAGTAATACGGCATTGGCGGGCCAGAGGGCTGCGAGAAACCCCATGGGCCGTGTGAGAATTCCAAAAACACAGGCGAGGAAAACCATGGCGAATGCGATGGCAAAAACCAGAAGCTCTGCCCGCCACCGGTGCATCAGGCTTTTAACCATGGCGACGCACTCCAACTGAGATGCGGCATGGGGTACCCATGAGAATGGGCGATGCCAGTTCTATGGTAGGTAAGAGAAGCTCTCCCGTCCAGATTGCAAATATGGACAAAACAGTGTCCTGCGACTCCCGCGCCCTGCCTCTCCAATAGGCAAAACAATGGTGGCAGTGACTGGACAAGCTGTTGTTTCAGGCGCACAGCTCCGCCTCCCCGATCTGCTCTCCGCGCACCCCTTTCGAGGCCGCCATGCTCACCGCTATTCCCTGGAATGATGTCGCCTTTCTGGTCGGCGCACTACTGGTTGGAGGCGTGCTGACTGGCCTCATCGCCGGCATGCTTGGTGTCGGCGGCGGCGGGGTGATGGTGCCAATCCTCTATGAGGTTTTCGGCATCATGGGCGTGGATGATTCTGTGCGGATGCAGTTGTGTATCGGAACATCTCTAGCCGTCATCATTCCCACCTCCATCCTGTCCTATCGCGCCCACAAGGCGAAAGGTGCCGTTCTGCCCCATGTGCTGAAGCAATGGCGGCTGCCAGCGATTACCGGCATCATTATCGGCAGCGTGATTGCCGGCCTTGTGGCCGGATGGGTGCTTCAGGTGGTGTTTGTCGTGGTGATTGCATCCCTTGGGCTGAAAAGCCTGCTTGGACGCAATGACATCCGCATCGCTGAAACCCTGCCCGGCAAGGGAATGATGCGGTTCTATGGCCTCATCATCGGTTTGGCATCATCCATGGTGGGTATATCTGGCGGGGGCATCTCCACCAATTTTCTGCTGCTTTATGGCGTGCCCATTCATGCAGCTGTGGCCACCTCCGCCGGCATCGGCATCTTCATTCCCATTCCCGGTGTCATCGGCTATGCCATTGCCGGGTGGCAACATCTGCCGGAATTGCCACCATTCTCGCTGGGTTATGTCTCCGTCATCGGCTTCATGCTGATGGCCCCTGTGAGCGCGCTTGTGGCGCCCTATGGCGCGCGCTTCTCACACCGCCTCAGCCGCCGTCATCTGGAGATCATGTTCGGCGTGTTCCTGCTGCTCATCGCCTCGCGCTTCTTCTATGCACTGGTGATGGCGGGCTGACCCGCTCACCAGCGATGGGACAGACCGGCGCGAATGCTCTTGTCCAGCGTGGAGCCATTATCGGTCACGCTGGTCGTGACATTCAGGTTCCCGAAAATATCCTGCCGGGCCGTAACACTTGGCTGGAGCTGAGTGGAACGGTCCGAGGCGGATGCGCCGATTGAAAGCGTGGTTCCGGTATCCTCCAGCTTCACACTCAGGGATTTATCGGTCTTCCAACTGCTGGTGCCAGACAGGTTGTGCGCCACAGAATAGCTATCCGCCAGCGTGGCCTTCAGTCCGTCATTCACAGCCCATGTGCGAGAGAAGCTTGTGCCGATGCGGCTTTCTTCGGCAGTGGGATTCACCACCATGTTCACGGCACCCTTCTGCCACACCAGCCAATCCGGCAGGCTGGAAAGGGAGACGCGGGCATAAGCTGAGCCAGTAACCTTTTCTGTGCCGTGCACCGACTGCGGCACAACGCTCTTGGCCGGGGCAGACATATCAAGACCAAAGCTGGTGCTTAACCCGCTTAGCTCGGTCGAATAGTTCATTGAGGTTGAACCATTGGCATTCAGCGCCTGCCGGGAAGACGTGGTGACCAGATCATCCGCCAGTGCGCAGAAGGGTGTCAGTAGCACCGGCAGAGCGAACACCCCTGCCCTCATATGCCCTGCGTGTCCATGCCGTTTCGCTTGCATCGGTTCCATGCCTCCGCGAATGAAGATCGTATAGCCCCCCAAACCAGAGCCCCACGTCACAAGCGCGACGTGTCCATCCTGATAGGAAGAAGTTAAGGCAAGCTTGTGGTCAGGATCAGAAGAGATCCCCTAGACCCCCGTCTTTCGGCTGAGCTTGGGCGACTTTCACCGCACCCCTCTTGCCGGCAGGTAGCCGGGTGACGCATGGGCATCGCATAAATCCATCACAAGAGAACTTGCAGCCCACTGCCGCCCCATCTATCCCCGGATGCGGAGGAAACTTTATGTCTGCACCCTTGGATTCCGAAATAACCCAGAACACACTCGCCACATTGACCCGCATTGCGGAAGCTTTGGAGCGCATCGTCCCGCAGCGTCAGATTCTGCCGGATCTGGATGCGGCCGATGCCTTCGTATGGCAGACCAGCCCGAGCCGGTTGGAGCCGGTGGCGCGCGTGAACCGCGTGGAGATGGAACTGCTTCAGGGCATCAGCCGGGTGCGTGAGCAGCTTCTGGAAAACACCCAGCGCTTCGCCAATGGACTGCCCGCAAATAACGCCCTGCTTTGGGGCGCGCGCGGCATGGGCAAGAGCTCTCTGGTGAAGGCCGCCCATGCCTCCGTGAACAAGGCACTGGTGAACCCTGAGGGGCCACGCCTCAAACTGGTTGAAATCCACCGCGAGGACATCGAAACCCTGCCAGCATTGATGGCCCTTGTGCGCGACTCACGGCACCGTTTCATCGTGTTCTGTGATGATCTGTCTTTCGATACGGATGACACCTCCTACAAATCGCTCAAGGCGGTTCTGGAAGGCGGCATCGAAGGCCGGCCGGACAATGTGCTGTTCTATGCCACGTCTAACCGTCGACACCTGCTGCCGCGCGACATGCTGGATAATGAACGCTCCACAGCGATCAATCCTGGCGAGGCGATTGAAGAGAAGGTTTCTCTCTCCGACCGCTTCGGCCTTTGGCTCGGTTTTCACAAATGCAGTCAGGATGAGTATCTGGCCATGGTCGCGGCCTATGTCGCCCATCACGGCCTAGAGGTCGATGAAGTGAACTGGCGGCCTCAGGCCTTGGAATGGGCCACCACGCGCGGCTCGCGCTCTGGTCGCACCGCGTATCAGTTCATTCAGGATCTGGCTGGCCGTCTTGGTGTCGCCCTGCGCCCGGCCTGATAGTTCAGAATGAAGAGACAGACGACGCCAATTCATTGGCGTCGTCTGTGTCTGTACGGGACGGCCTTGCCGGATAGAGCGGCTTCATGCTCCACCCCGCTTTACCCTCATGTGCAAAGGACTTGGCTCATGAGCCAAGTCCTTCATGTCCAGTCTGGATCTGTGCCCACTCTGCACGAGATACCCCCGGCTGAGCGTCACTCCTGATTGACGACGCAATCCCCACCCTGTGCCCGTAGGGCCTGACACAGCTTATTGGCTTCATCTCGGCTGGCGAACGGACCGACCTGCGCGCGATAATAAATCCCGCGCTCTCCAAGATCGACCTGTTTCACAGCGGCGGTGTAGCTGCTGAGGAGGTTGGGATAGCGGGTCTGAAGCGCACGCCATGAGCCCTGCGCATCAGCGGCCGAGCGCTGGGAAGATACTTGCACCACAAACTCACCATTGCGGCTCACGGCAGGCGTATCCGCCGGCGCGGTGGTCGTGGTGGTGGTCGTCACCGCATTGGGCTCAGGTACGCCTCCGGGAATAGGTTCCATGTCTGACGAGTATGCCGTCAGACCCTGAGTTGAAGGCGAGGCTCCGCCTGCATTGCCATCCGGCACCACACTGCCATCGGCGCGCACGGTCAGCGTGCGCACACGCTTGGGTTCCGTGCTTTCCGGTGTGATGCCTTCGGGCGGCGTGGCACGAGGCGTCGCTGCCGTTGAAACATCCACAGGCTGCTCTTCACGCGGCAACATTTGCTCGTTTGGCCGTTCACCGCCGCCAGTCTGGTCATAGATCAGCTTCTGCTGCGGATCCGGCGCGGAAGGCGGTGTAATCGTCTTGCTCGGCGTAGTGTCAGCCCGAATGACCGGCGGTGTGTTGCCGGATGCCGTAAGCCCGCCGCCCGTCACCATGCGGTAGGCGAAAACACCTGCAGTACCCAGAACGACGATCGCGATAGCCGCACCAACGGCCATCAGCGCGCGACGGCCCTTCTTGCGGCGCTGGTCCCCGTCATAGATTTCCTCGCCATGAGGCGGCATGTAGCCATCATCGGCATAATCCGGGTCGTAGCTATCATCATATTCGGCGTAGCTGTTCGCTCTGCTGTCGCGGCGTTCAGCCGAATATGCATAACCGGCACTGTCTGCCCGTGCCCCTGCGTCATTCTGCTGTGGTGCAGCACGGGGCGGCGGTGGAGCTTCCTCATAGGCTTGCGGGCGCGCGCCTTCATTGCGAGCTTCAGCTTCCTGCTGCAAAGCACGCTGATGTGCCAGGGAGCCATAGCCCTGACGCACGGAATTTCCGCGCTCATCAATCCGATCAGCCGTAGATGGCGGTGTCAGCAGGGTGCGGGCGGGAGGATTATGCAAGCTGGCGGCACGACGGTGCTGCGCGGCTGCCGCTTGTCCTCGGTCCTCGTCAACATAGGCCTGCGGTGCCGCAGCCTCGGTATTGCGTGCCGCCATGCGTGAGGCACGCTCTGCCGCAGCCACCTGGCGTGGATCCAGAGACTGCTCTCCATACTCACCCCCCTGAGGCGCGGCACGGTTGCGCCCAGCCATCAGAAAGGCCGGTGGCTCCGGACGGTTCCGGGCGGCACCAGTGCTTTCAGCACCATATTCATCTGCCCCATAGTCCGGGCGCGGCGGAGGCTGGCGGGGATTGGTGGGGCGAGCAGGCTGCTGGCCATATGATTCGCGTGCGACAGGCGGAGCAAGCTCGCGGCTGGCAGCCGGCTGGCGGGTCAGTTCCTGCCTTGCCGGATCCTGGCGGGTTGATTCTCGACGTGCCAACTCCTGGCGCGCCTGCTCTTGCCGCACCAGTTCCTGACGAGACACTTCCCGTCGCTCTTCAATCTGCTGCTGACGAAGCTGGCGTGCATGCGCGTCACGGGCCTGCTCCTCACGAGCCTGGCGCTCCCGCAGATACTCCTGCCGGGTCGCATCCTGCTTGGCACGCAGTGCCTCAAGGCGGGTGGCCTCTGCGCGCAGGGCCTCCAGACGAGAGGGATCACGTCTGATCGCATCCTGTGCTGTCGGCCGGCGCTGCGCTTCGGGCGGTTCTGCGAAAGAATCCTGTTCATCGATCAGGCGGGCCAGTTCAGCCAGCGGATCTCCGCCAACCTGCTGGGGGGCGCGCGAAGGGGCTGATGGGCGAGCAGGCGAAGGCGCGCGAGCAGCTGCGCGCTCCTGATAGGCCCGCTCCTGCGCGGCCCTGTCAGGAGCGGGAGCCCCCAGCGTGGGCCGAGAGGGAGATGCCTGGCCAGGTGCCGGACGCACCTGTTCACTGGCTGGCGGTGGTGCCGCTGGCCGTCGCCCATCCTGCCCAGAACTGTCCTCGCGCCGGTAGCGGAACCTGCTGTCGTCGCCCATGTCGCCTCGATATTCACTCGATGCCACCCGGCACGCCATCCGCCTTACTGGGGCAGCACGGCCCCAGCGCTGCTGGCAGGCTGAGAATCCGCGGAACGGGCGGCTAGGTCATCTCCTCGACGGCCTCAACCCCCAGAATGTCGAGACCGGAGGCAAGAACCGCAGACACGCCATGCACCAATGCCAAGCGTGCCAAGGTCAACTCTCGATCATTCTCTATAATGAAGCGTAAATGAGGCAGATCTTTTCCCCGGTTCCACTGTCCATGGAAGTCGCTGGCCAGTTCGTGCAGGAAAAAAGCGACGCGATGCGGCTCACGCGCACTCGCGGCCTGGTCTACCAGACGCGGCCAAGAGGCAAGACGCTTCATCAGCCCCAGTTCGCCCTCATCATCCAGCCGCTTCAGATCTGCCCCGCAATAGGCTCCGGTCTCCACAGGCAGATCGGCCATCGCGGCATGTGCATTGCGCAGAATCGAGCAGGCCCGGGCATGGGCATACTGCACATAGAAAACGGGGTTCTCGCGGGACTGTTCGATGACCTTGGCGAGGTCGAAATCCAGCGGTGCATCATTCTTGCGGAACAGCATCATGAAGCGCACCGCATCGCGGCCCACCTCATCCACGACCTCGCGCAGCGTGACGAACGAGCCCGCACGCTTCGACATACGCACCGGCTCGCCATTGCGGAACAGGCGCACGAGCTGGATCAGCTCGACATCCAGATCCGCCTTGCCTGCGCTCACAGCCTTCACCGCCGCCTGCATGCGCTTGACATAACCGCCATGGTCCGCGCCCCAGACGTCAATCATCTTGAGGAAGCCGCGATCCACCTTGTCCTTGTGGTAGGCAATATCACCTGCAAAATAGGTGTAGCTGCCATCGGACTTGATGAGCGGGCGGTCCACATCGTCGCCAAATTCTGTGGAGCGGAACAGGGTCTGCTCGCGGTCTTCCCAGTCCTCGGCCGGAGCGCCCTTGGGCGGGGGCAGACGGCCTTCATAAACCTCGCCAGAGAGGCGCAGAGCCGCGATGGTCGCGCCCACTTTGTCATCGTCCCCCTTCGAGAGCGAACGCTCGGAGAAAAACACATCGAAGCTGATGCCCAGTGCGTCCAGATCCGCGCGGATGGCCACCATCATCATGTCAATGGCCAGAGCACGCACCAGCGGCAGCCACTCAGCTTCCGGCATCGCCTTCAAGGCCTCGCCATGCCGTTCTGCCAGCACCTGCCCCACAGGCACAAGATAATCGCCGGGATACAGACCGTCGGGGATTGCACCTACATCCTCACCCAGCGCCTCGCGGTAACGCAGGAAGGCAGAACGAGCCAGCACATCGACCTGTGCGCCGGCATCATTGATGTAATATTCCTTGGTCACATTGAAGCCGGCAAAAGCCAGTAGGCGCGCCATGGCATCGCCGAAAACCGCGCCCCGGCAATGGCCCACATGCATGGGCCCTGTGGGATTGGCGGAAACATATTCCACATTCACCAGTTCGCCCACGCCCAGATCTGTCTGGCCGAAGCTCCTGCCCTGTTTGAGAACCTCAGCCAGAACAGTGGGCCAATAAGCGGGGTTCAGCGAGAGATTGATGAATCCGGGGCCGGCCACATCCGCCTTCGCCACATGCGGGGCCTGCGACAGCTTCTCCACGATGCGCTCGGCCAGATCACGCGGCTTCATGCGCGCTTCCTTGGAGAGGACCATGGCGGCATTGGTCGCAAGATCGCCATGGCTGGCATCGCGCGGGGGCTCCACCACCACGCGTGACAGATCGAGCCCGGCAGGCACGAGCCCCTCGGCAGCGAGGGCGGCGACAGCTTCGCGGACATGCGCGGCGAAGATCGCGTAAACGTTCATGGAATTATCCGATCGATTGGCTGGGGTCGCGCCTATCGCAGATCAGGCGTCGTGTCAAAAAGCACGCGCACCATTCCGGGACGCACATCACGATATGACCGCATCATACAGGGCAATTTATCAAAAAGCGCGGCTGGCTTTTCCGCAGACATGCCGGTGGCATGGGGAACTGATGCCACCCGTGGCAAAAAATACTTCTCCAGACAGTGTCTTATGGCCAGAGGCGTGCTTTGCTCCAGACTGCGCCATCACTGGACAAGTTATAGATCAGGCGCGTGTGATTACGGTCACTGGCACCTTGCCAGAACTCCACCACAGTTGGAGCGACAGCGTAAACACACCATCCCACCTTTATATGATCGGGATGGGTCTGGAGGAAGGTCCGTGCCTCGGCAAGGCGCTGGGGCAGTTCATCCGGGTGATCCAGAATCTCGCTTTGCCTTGAGGCGATGGCGCTGATGCGGGAGCCGATCGGGCGACCCATGAAATCCTCGGCACATTCCTGCTCCGAGAGGACATTAGCCTCACCACGCAGGCGAATTTGACGCCCAAGCGCAGGCCAATAGAATGTCAGAGAGACTTTTGGCTGCTGTTTGATCTGCCGCGCCTTCGGGCTTTCGCTGTTGATTGCGAAATGCCAGCCGCGCGCATCAACATTCTTCAAGATCAGGACACGCGCATCCGGCCACCCCTGCTCATCGACAGTGGATAGCGTCATCGCATGCGGTTCACGCACACCCGCGGCCAAAGCGCCCTCCAGCCAAAGCGCAAAAGCTTTATGCGGCATGGTGGGCATGGCATCCAGATCCATGTCCGGAAGCGGAGGCTGGAGTGATGGGATCTGTCTCAGCCTGTCCTTGAGCGACCACGTGATCGGAGTGGGTTGATCCATTGGCAATCAAACTCCCGAACAGAAAAATCCGCTGAACATGCGCAATATGACCTAGAAAAACCGCGCATGCTGGTCCAGCGCATAGCGGTCTGTCATGCCGGCAATATAGTCCGTCACACGGCGCGCGAGGCGTTCGTCATTCAGGTTTTCAAGGTCGTCATGCCATGATGGGGGCATGTCACGCGGATTGGCGAGAAAATGGCCGAACAGGTCACGCACCACCTGCTGCGCTTCGGCCATGACGCGCTCCACCCGTGCATGGCGGTACATCTGGGGATAGAGAAACCCCTTCATCGCCAGCTCGGCCTTGGTCACCTCAGGTGTGAAGCCGATGATCGGACGGTTGATATCCCGCACATCCTGTGGAGTTTCGATGCCGGCCTCCCGTACACGGTTGTCGCTCTCCATCACCACATCTTCGATGAAGCGGGTGATGACCCGGCGCAGCACTTCTCCCACTGCGCGCGGCGTTTCAAGACCGGGATAAAGCGTCCGCACCTCAATAATCGCATCGCCCACCAGCGGTAGGCTCGCCAGATCATCCAGCGTGAACATCCGGGCGCGGATGCCATCATCCAGATCATGCACATCATAGGCGATGTCATCGGCGATGGCGGCCACCTGCGCTTCCGGGCCGGCATGGGTCCACAACTCCAGATCCTGCTGGGCTGAGTAGGCCGCAAAGGCATGCGGCAGCCCGGTGGAGGCGTAGCGGCCGATGCCATTGCCAACCCGGTCCGTCAGTGGACCATTGTGCTTGGCAATGCCCTCAAGCGTCTCCCAGCTGAGGTTCAGCCCGTCAAAGCGCGCATAGCGCCGCTCGATGCGCGTGACGACACGCAGGGACTGGGCGTTATGGTCGAACCCGCCCTGTTCTTTCATGCAGTCATTCAGCGCACGCTCTCCCGCATGGGCGAACGGCGGGTGCCCGAGATCATGCGAGAGGGCTAGTGCCTCGGCTAGATCCTCATCCAGCCCCAGTGCGCGAGCAATGGAGCGCGCCACCTGCGCCACTTCCAGCGTATGGGTCAGGCGGGTGCGGTAATGGTCGCCCTCATTAAAGCTGAAGACCTGAGTCTTATGGCGCAGTCGACGGAAGGCGGTAGAGTGAATCACCCGGTCGCAATCTCGGCGGAAGGCACTGCGCGGCGGCGCATCATCCTCCGGCACCAGACGTCCGCGCGAGGCATAAGGGTCCGATGACCAGGAAACACGAAGCTTCGCACCGGAAACCGCCATGCGCTTTCTCCCAAGCATTGAAACCAACCGGACGGACAGTGGATACCGCCGCCATGACGAAAACGCGTCAGCCGCAGACAATTCCGGCTGCATGCCAGATAACGGACACGACCAGACGTAGCCCATACCCCTCCCGCCGCACGTGGCAGGAACACCCGCTCAAGACCCGGAATGGCCGATATGCGCCTTCAGCCCTTTAAATCTGGCGGCTCAGCCCTTACCTTTCAGGCAATTGCCAGCTTCTGTTCGCAAAGTCGATACCATGAATGCAACACAGCCCCTGCCCCCGGATACGCACGCCCCTGCGGATTTTGCGGTGACCGACAAGGCGGCCCGCAAGATCAAGCAGATCATGACCAAGGAGCCTGAAGGCTCATTCCTTCGCCTCAGCGTTGAAGGCGGCGGATGTTCAGGCTTCTCCTACAAGTATGATGTGACGACCGAGCAGAATGACGATGATCTCGTCATCGAAAAGGGCGGCGCAAAGCTTGTGGTCGATTCCATCTCGCTGGACTATGTGCGCGGTTCGGAGCTCGATTATATCTCGGACCTGATGGGCGCGGCCTTCAAAGTGCAAAATCCGCTGGCCATCGCAAGCTGTGGCTGCGGCACCAGTTTCTCACTCTGATCTGACGAACGGGGCATCCGCAAAACGGATGCCCTTCAGCGCTTCAGCTGTCGCCTTGGGGGCATTTGCGCCATGCGGAACACGCTTCCCGAAAATGGCCGGCCGGCTCTTAATTGCCGAGCCGGCTTTTTTCATTCGGCATGCCACGCCCCCTCAAAGGTATGAGCGAAGTCGCTCTCTTAGACAGAGCTGATCTACACCCCGCTAGCCTCAACGAAACCAGCGCCAGCTTTTATGGTGCGGTATTCTTCAGCCAGCCACGCGTGGAGGGCTCCGGCAACCCCACGGGCCAGTCTCCCGCCTTGCATGGGAAGAAACGCTCGGTGCGTGCGTAGATCAGGATATCCGGCGCAAAGCGCTCAATATCCGTGAAATTGAAATCGCATGATCCCGCGATCAGCCGAGAGCCATGCATCCATGCTACCACGCTGGCATCGGAGTTCACGAAGAGGCCCGGCCACAGGCCCGCCGTGAAGGAATCCCCCATAATCAGCACCCGAGGCCCCGTCTTTGCATAATCGAATGCCACGGAACGGAAGGCGGGATGCACATTATGATGCTGTAGGGCCGGGTCTGCCCGAGGAGCCGAGGCTCTGGGCTTCACATTGATGGGAAACTGTGTGGTTTCAATATCTGGCGGCATGCGCATTGTGCGCAGCAGATCGCCTGATGCCCGGGCTATCGGGGCTCCTACTGCCTTCGCCGGATCGACCTGCCAGCTGGGCCTTCCTGCCGCTTCCATCACCGCATTGAAGGCAAGAAGGGATGAGCGGAGATTCCAGTGGGTATCCGTTTGCAGGAAGCGCGGCTTGGGCGCGTCCTGCAGCACCTTGCGCAGATCGACAACCGTCACCCCCTCGGCGCGCAAACCATCCATGGCGAGCTGATATTCCGTGGTGGGGTAGTTGAGACGCTCCATCCACTCAGGCAGTTCTTCCAGCTCGACAGACTGAGCATTGGGGGGCATCGCCACGATAACCTTCGTGCCGTGTGGCCCCAGAATGCGCTGCATCTCGCCGATCATGAAGATGAAGCGCTCCACCTCTCCCGTGCGGACCAATGCGCCGGCAGATTGAGCGGGCGAGCCTTGGCGAGACCAGAAGAACTGACCGTGCCGCCCCGTATAGACATTGTTCGTGTCAGGCGAATTCACGGAATCCCGGAAATTACGCAGGGCATAGGGAATGCTGGCTCTGAAGCCAAAATTGTCGTTCAGATATTCACCGGCAATGCGCAGCCCCTGCTGCAGGCGGGTATTCAGGTCTGCCGCCGCATTATAAACGGTGCGCTGTTCCCACCGGCCCATGGGGTCGGGAATAACATTGGAGAGCAGCAGCAAGCCGACAAAGCCGGCGATGAAAGCCCCGAGATAGCGGCGATGGCGCGAGAGCATTCTCATGGCGTCAGAACCGGTAATAGAGGAACGGAGTGGAGGTGGTGCCGCCCACCCAGATGACGCTCAGCACCATGATGGTGCCAATCAGGGCGTAATCCGCAATGGCCGCCATGGCTCCCTCCCCGCTGAAGAGTTTCAACCGCCTCCAGCGCACGAAAGCGATAAGACCGCCCGCCACAAGCGCCACCGCCGAGAGTGGGTACAGGCCGAAATACAGTGCCATGGATTCACGGCTGATGCCATTCAGCCCGGCCAATCCCTGGAACATCTGGATGGCACCCTCAAAGGTTTCAGACCGGAACCAGACCCAGCCGAGCATGACCACCAACACGGCATAGAATTGCGAGACCAGCGCTGGCAGCTGCTTCAGCACACGTCCGAGCCATGCACGCTCAATGATGAGGAAGAAGCCGTGATGCGCGCCCCAAATCACGAAATTCCAGCTTGCCCCATGCCACAGGCCGCACAGCAGGAACACGATGGAGAGGTTGATATAGGTGCGATAGGCACCGCCACGGTTCCCGCCCAGTGGAATATAGAGGTAATCCCGCAGGAAGGCCGACAGGCTCATATGCCAGCGCCGCCAGAAATCCGTGATTGAAAGTGCGGTATAGGGCAGGCGAAAATTGCGCGGCAGGGTGAAGCCCACCATCACGCCCAGCCCAACGGCCATGGTGGAATAGCCCGCAAAATCAAAATAAATCTGAATGGTATACGCGTAGAGCCCCAGCCATGCCTCGATAAGGGTGGGGTTGGAGGTGGCGTCGAACACGCCATCCACCAGCCGCGCCACCTCGTCAGCAATCAGCACCTTCCAGCCAAGGCCAATAGCGAAGAGCCGTGCGCCCGCCGAAAAGCGCCCCCATGTCGTGCGTCGTTGGGAGAGCTGTCGCGCAACAGTGGAATAGCGCACGATAGGGCCGGCCACGAGCTGCGGAAACATACACATGTAAAGTGAGAACTGGGCGAAGTCCCGGTTTGCCCGAACCTTCTTCTTGTAGATATCCGCCAGATAGGAAATGGCATGGAATGAATAGAAGGAAATACCCAGCGGCAGTGAAATCTGCGGCACCGGAATATGAGCCCCCAAAGGCTCAACAACATCATTCAGATTATCGACAATAAAGCCCGTATATTTGAAAACCCCGAGCATGGAGAGATTGAAAATCACGCCATAAATCAGAACGGTCTTGCGCGCCTTCTCCTCTCGCTTGTCGATCGCAAGCGCGAGACAGTAGTTCACTGCTACCGATGCGAGCAGAATGATGATGTGGGGCGTATAACCCGCACCATAAAATACCAATGAGAAGGCAAGGAAGATGTAGTTCCGCGTTGTGATGGTTTTCGCGGAAAAATAGCTCACCAGAAACAGCGGCAGAAAATAGAAAAGAAATTCGATTGACGCGAACGTCATACGCTGGTTTCCGCCTGTCCCGGTCTATTATGGGGTGAATGCCACCCTTTAGCCGCACATGCAAGCCGGGAAGCGACTTTCTGGACGATCTGCCCCGGCTCGCGACCCTCATGCCACACCCCCACTTGCCGCCCGGCGCGCAGTGCGTATCCTGCCGCGCAAAGGAGCCATCTCGCCATGCGCATTGCCACCTGGAACGTCAACTCCATCCGCCAGAGACTGGACCATGCCGTGGCGTGGCTGAAGGAAACCCAGCCGGATGTGGTGTGCCTTCAGGAAATCAAATGCCAGACCGAAGCTTTCCCGAAAGAGCGGTTCGAGGAGTTGGGTTATAATGTCTCTGTCCATGGGCAGAAAACATTCAATGGCGTCGCCCTGCTCTCCCGCCTGCCACTTGAGGATGTGACCTACGGACTGCCCGGCGATGAGGAAGATACACAGGCCCGTTTCATCGAGGCTGTGGTTTCCGTAAAGGGCGGCGTGGTGCGCGTTTGCTGCATCTATCTGCCCAATGGCAATCCGCCGGAAACCGAGAAATATCCTTACAAGCTCGGCTTCATGCAGCGTCTCACCGCTCTGGCTGAGGATCACCTGAAGCTGGAAGAGCCATTAGTGCTGGCGGGAGACTTCAATGTGATTCCCGCTGCCATTGATGCAGCCGATCCCGAGGCGTGGGTGAATGACGCCCTCTTTCTACCCCGCACCCACACCGCGTTCCGCACCCTGACAAATCTCGGGCTTACAGATGCCGTGCGCGCCACCAGCGATGCCGCACGCCTATACAGCTTCTGGGATTATCAGGCGGGTGCCTGGCAGCGGGACAAGGGCATCCGCATCGACCATCTCCTGCTTTCGGCGCAGGCCGCGGACAAACTGGTTGCAACTGGCATAGACAAGCATGTGCGCGGCTGGGAAAAGCCTTCGGACCATGTGCCGGTCTGGGCAGACTTTTCCATTCCGACATGAAGATGAAGTCGCCGCTTCCCCTTGAAGGCGGATGCCTGTGCGGGCGGTTGCGCTATCGCATTTACCGTACAGGCGAAGCTTTCTGGTGCCATTGCACTATGTGCCGGCGCGCGTCAGGATCGGCAGCAGTGCCTTGGGCATCCGTTGAACGTGATGATTTTGAGATTATCAGAGGCACGATAAGGCGCTTTGCGTCCTCACCAGACGTATCCCGCGGATTTTGCGAGGCCTGCGGCAGCCCGATACTGTTTGATATGGCTGCAGAGACGGCAATAGACATCACAATCGGCACACTGGATGCACCAGATGCCATTTCACCTACCCATCACATCTGGGCGGCTTCCGCATTGGAAATGATCAATGGGTTGGGCGCGCACTTGCCTCGATACAATGAAGAGCGCGATCCATAAAAGAGGCGTCTCTTCATCAATGAGGCATCAGCCATTCAGATAGCCTGATGCATTCAGCGATGCGCCGTCTTCAGCCACTTTTCGAGATAGCTGAAGGCCTTGGCCTGCTCATCACGGGAAGCTTCGGCGAAGACCTCCTCATGCATATCCACCACCCACTTGTCTTCGGGCTTGGCCGCGCCATCACGCGCCAGTGTGAGCCACATCAGCCCGCGCGCGGGCTGGCGCTGAATGCCATCATCTCCACGGAACAAAAGCTGCCCCAGCAGGGCCTGCGCTTCGAACTGGCCTTTCTGGGCGGCAAGCGCGAGCCAGCGACCGGCGCTACGTGGATCACGATGCCCATCAATGCCATCAAGATACAGACGCCCGAGACGATACTGCGCCTCTGCATCCCCGAAATAGGATGCGGCATATGAGAACATATCCCGCGCCCGCTCCTGGTCCCGTGCCACACCGGCGACCGGAATGCCCACCAGATAATATGTACCCAGCGCCACAAAGGCGTTGGCCACAAAGCGGGCCTGCGGCGTGCCGGGATAATCCTCGGCATGAGAATTGGCGATGTTGCTGAAATACTGGAATGCCTTGGCATCATCGCGCGTGACGCCGTCACCATCCGCATAGATGCGGCCGAGCTTCCACTGCGCAACGGCATGGCCCTGAGCCGCTGCATAGCTCAGTGCATCAAGCCCCTTGGCGGTTTCGCCCGAACGCAGGGCACGTGCACCTGTGCGGAACGCCTCATCCACCGGGCGAGCCGCCGGAGCCTGCGGCACATTTGCCGGAGGCGTCAGCATCTGCGGATCAAGGCTCTGCGTGGTGCTGCCATCAAATGCGAGGGCGAGAGACCCGCCCAGACATACGCCCATTAAACCAACCAGCACTGCGCCTGTGGCGCGCAGGGATGCAAGACGCTGCCCCGGCCGGGCGGACACCCCCTCAGCCTGAACACGCACAATGCGCTGGCGCTTATCGCCTATGGGAAAGGAATGATTCACCATCATAATGAAAGAACCATCGCAGGAACCGGAGGCAAGATCGGGGCCGCGAAAAGGCCTCTCCGCGACCTCTCCATGGCAATGAGAGGCCGGCGCAGAAGACGCTTGTCGAAAGCGCATCTTCGCCATTCCCATCACACCCGTCTGTAACGCCACCGAACGCTTGCGCATTTTGTTTACACCCCGAACGGAGCGGCACCCTTTGCATGTGAAGTCATGCCTCGACATGCCGGGCCGCCCCGCATTCACCTTCCGGTTTCATGGCGTTTTATGGCGGCATCACGGCGCTGGAAGGGGGGCAGAGGCCTGCGGAGCCTGAATGCCCGCATCTGTGGCTTTGCCGTCACATCCATTGAGGTGAGAAGAAAGGCTGAACTGGTGGATGCGCAGATAAAAATGATTATAAAACAATAAGATAGAAAAGCGATTGGATCGCCGGATAAAAGTCGGCGCTCCAACTGCCACATTAACCTTAAGCAGAGGTTAAGCTGGCCTGTGCGGCAGGAAGAAGGGGCGCGCGCTCACCTGCCCGACCCCATCCTCACAAATTCCAGTCAGAAAGTCGCGCGCACCAGCATCTCCAGGCCCAGCAGCAGCATGCAGATGAGAAACCAGCGCCGGAATGTGGCCGGGCTGATGCGGCCTCTCACATTCTGCCCCACCCACATGCCAATCAGCGCCGGTATGATCGCCAAGGCAGATAGCGCCAGATTCTCCATCTGAAACGCGCCATGCCAGGCCAGCCCCGCCGCCAGAGCAAGGGTAGAGACCGTGAAGCTCAGCCCCAGCGCCTGCACGAGGTCATCTTTCTCCAGCCCCAGAGCCTGCAAATAAGGCACGGCGGGAATCACGAACACACCCGTTCCGCCCGCCACAATGCCCGTGATCGCGCCAACAAGTGGTGAAAGCCAGCCCTCAGCCCTTCTGGGAATACGAAGCGGGCGCGCCAGCAGAGTGAATGCGGCATAGACCACCAGTGCCACCCCAAGCGCCATTGTGGTCATGCGTGTGCTGCCACCTGTGAGCAGCGCCGAGCCCAGGATCGTGCCGATGACGATTGCGAGCATCATCAGCCAAAGCCGGGAAACAAGCCGTCCCACATGCGGCCCTGCAAACAGCTGCCACACATTGGTGATGAAGGACGGCACGATGAGCAGGCTCGCAGCCGCCAATGGGGAAAACATACCCCCAAGCACACCCATGGCCACAGTGGGCAGGCCCATGCCGGTGATGCCTTTGACGATGCCTGCAAGGAAGAAGGTCATCGTCACGATGAGAATGAAGAGAAGCGAATGATCCATCATAGCTCTGACATAAACCGCCCTTCCCTCCGCACAATGCGGATATGCCGGGGCCTGCCTTCGGCTATTCCGAAGGCAGAATTCAGATTATGCTGCCTCCATGCGTTTCGACCTCACAGATCTGCGCCTCTTCCTGGCGGTCGCGGAAGCCGGCAGCATCACCCATGGCGCGGCAGAGGCCGGCCTTTCCCTGCCCGCTGCCAGCGAACGCCTGCGTGATATGGAAGCTGATGGAGAGGTGAAGCTTCTTGAACGCGGGCGACGCGGCGTTCAATTGACAGAGGCCGGGGCTGCGCTGGCCCACCATGCCCGTCTCATTCTGCACCAGATGGTCCAGATGCGTGGCGAACTGGGAGAACATGCCCGCGGGCTGCGCACCACCATTCGTCTTGCCGCAAACACTGTGGCCCTCTCTGAATTCCTCCCCGCCCGCCTCGGCCCATGGATGGCACGGAACCCGCGGATCGACATCGAACTGAAGGAAAGGCAAAGCGTAGAGATTGCGCGCACGATAGCGGCCGGCTTTGCCGAGATCGGTATCCTTTCGGCCGCAGTCGAAACTCCGGGGCTGGATCTCCGCCCCTTCGCAGTTGACCGGCTGGTCGTGATCCTGCCCCGCGATCACCCCCTTGCAGACCAGAAGCGCACCGGGCTGGCGGAAGTGCTGCACGCACATTTCATCGGTTTGGCAGGCGGAGCGCTACAAGATCATATCGAGGCGCAAGCTGCCCGTACTGGCGGGAAGCTCAAAGTGCGCGTGCGCGTGCGGACGTTTGAGGGCATATGCCACATGGTGGCCGAAGGCGCCGGCCTTGGAATTGTGCCTGAAACAGCGGCGCGCCGTTATGATCAGAACCCCGGCCTTGCAATTCTTCGTCTGAACGAAGACTGGGCAACACGCCAGCTTTCTCTCTGCATCCGAACCGCAGAGGATTTATCCACCCCGGCCCGCGCGCTCGTGGAGCATCTCGCACCGGCAAGCCGGGAGGATGGAAAAGTTCCTCAGGTGTAAAATGCTCCGGCATTTTGACGGACATGCCGCATATGCCCGGTTCGCCCCAAGCAACGAACTCCGTCAAGAAGGCCGTGGCCAACAACGGGCACCCCCATAAAAAAGCCCGGCACGATGGCCGGGCTTTTCATCTCACCCAGCAAGCTGGGTAATGGCGGCACGCACTTTCTCGCGGCGCTGGATATACTCCTCGCGCTTCTCACGCTCAGCCTCCACCACCTCTTCCGGTGCGCGCGCCACGAAGCTTTCATTTGAGAGCTTGCTGTCGATGCGAGAAATCTCGCCGCCGAGCTTCTCTTCCTCCTTCTGGAGGCGTGTGCGCTCGGCAGTCAGATCCACCACACCAGCCAGCGGCAGTGCGGCAACCTCACCGCGCACCACCATCTGCACCGCCTCGGAAGGCATAGCATCGGCGAAGGAAATCCCGCTCAAACGCGCCATACGACGCAGCACGTCGTCCCATTCCTGCGCCCGGGCCTGAGTTTCCGCGCTGGCCTGCACCAGCACCAGCGGTGCCTGTGCTCCCGCCGGCACATTCATTTCTGCCCGCACGGAACGGATCTCGGTAATGAGATCCACCACCCAACCCACCTCAGCCTCGGCATCCGGGGCTTCGAGGCCAGTCAGATCCGGCCATTCTGAAAGCACCAGAAGGCTGGTGCGGGCGGGACCTTCCTTGCCGGTTTCCGCCCACAACTCTTCCGTGAGAAAGGGCATGAAGGGGTGCAGAACGGCCATCGCCACATCCAACACATAAGCGGTGGTGGCGCGGGTTTCATCCTTCGCCGCACCATCCGGACCGGACAGCACAGGCTTGGCGAGTTCCAGATGCCAGTCGCAGAACACGTTCCACAGGAAGCGATAGATCCCACCCGCCGCATCATTGAAGCGATAGGCCTGAATAGCGTCGCTCACCTCACGCGTGGCGCGAACCGCTTCGCCGATGATCCAGCGATTGAGCGTACCCTCGACCTTGGCCGGGTCGAAACTCTCCACCCGCGCACAACCGTTCATCTGCGCGAAACGCACCGCATTCCATAGCTTGGTTGCGAAATTACGGTAGCCTTCCACCCGCGATGTCGCGAGCTTGATGTCACGCCCCTGCGCCGCCATGGCTGCCAGCGTGAAGCGCAAGGCATCCGCGCCATATTTGTCGATCAGGTCCAGCGGGTCGATGACATTGCCCTTGGACTTGGACATCTTCGCACCCTTCTCGTCCCGGACGAGTGCGTGGATGTAGATATCCTTGAAGGGCACTTCATCTTCCATGAAGTGCAGGCCCATCATCATCATCCGGGCGACCCAGAAGAAGATGATGTCGAAGCCGGTTACCAGAACGCTGGTCGGGTAGAACTTCTTCAGCTCATCCGTCTCATCCGGCCAGCCCATGGTGGAGAAAGGCCACAGGGCGGAGGAGAACCACGTGTCCAGCACGTCCTCATCGCGGGTGAGGAACAAAGCGCGCTTGTCGGCATCATTGATGAGCACCTCGGCCTCATCAGCCATCAGGTTTTCCTGCCCCACATTATGGGCGAGAGCCTGCTCGAAGGCTTCATCCTCATCCAGCGCCACGAACACATTGCCGAAGGGGTCATACCACGCAGGAATCTGGTGGCCCCACCACAGCTGGCGAGAGACACACCAGGGCTGGATATTCTCCAGCCACTCGAAATAGGTCTTTTCCCAGTTCTTCGGCACAAAGCGCGTGTCGCCATTGCGCACGGCCGCAAGCGCGGGCTGAGCCAGCGTCTTGGCATCCACATACCATTGGTCGGTCAGCCACGGCTCAATGACAACATTCGAGCGGTCACCGTGCGGTACCACATTGTTGTGGGGCTCGATCTTCTCCAGAAGCTCAAGCTGTGTCAGCAGCTCGACAATCTGCTTACGGGCCGCGAAACGGTCCTGCCCCTGAAGATGCGCCAGAATGCCAGCGGCATCCGGAGTGTCCACATAAGCCTCAGGCCGGTTGGCGTGATCATCGCGAATGCCGGCAATATCAATGCGAGCCTCGGCATCCAGCACATTGATCATCGGCAGGGTGTGACGCTTGCCCACCTCGAAATCGTTGAAATCATGCGCGGGCGTGATCTTCACCGCACCGGAGCCCTTCTCCGGGTCCGAATACTCATCGGCCACGATCGGAATGCGACGACCCACCAGCGGCAGGATCACATGCTTGCCGATAAGATCCTTATAACGCTCATCCTCAGGATGCACGGCCACGGCCGTATCACCCAGCATCGTCTCGGGTCGGGTGGTGGCGACAACGATGAAGCGATCCTTCTCACCCTCAACCGGGTAGCGCAGGTGCCACAGATTCCCCTTCATCTCCACCGGCACCACCTCAAGATCTGAGATGGCGGTAATGAGCTTGGGGTCCCAGTTCACAAGGCGCTTGTCCTTGTAGATCAGGCCATCGCGGTACAACTGCACAAACACCTTGAGGACAGCGCGCGAAAGGCCCTCGTCCATGGTGAACCGCTCGCGCGACCAGTCGCACGACGCACCAAGTCTCTTGAGCTGGCCCACAATGGTGCCGCCCAACTCGGCCTTCCAGTCCCACACACGTTCAATAAAGGCATCGCGGCCCATATCGCGACGGCCCGGCAGTTTCTGCGCGGCGAGCTGGCGCTCCACCACCATCTGGGTGGCGATGCCGGCATGGTCCGTGCCCGGCTGCCACAACACATCCTTGCCGCGCATGCGCTCGAAGCGGGCCAGAATATCCTGCAACGTATTGTTGAGCGCATGGCCCATATGCAGCGAGCCGGTGACATTCGGCGGCGGGATGACAATGGAGAACCCGGGCTTGTCCTTGCGTTCCGGCCGGCCCGCCTTGAAGGCGCCCTCGGCCTCCCAAGCAGCGCTGATGCGCGCTTCCACGGATGCAGGATCGAACACTTTCTCAAGCATGGCTTTCAGCTCCGGGAATGGTGCATGGCGCTGCAACGCGAAAAGCGCGCAGAGCCCGCCGGCGCATGACGCTGCCGGAAGAAGACTCGCAATGGGTTAAAGCCGGATGAGATAGGGGGCGTCAACTACGCTGGTGCGCATTGTACGCATGGAGCCATGTAAATCACGGCAAAGGATGCTAGCCGAAGCCCGCTTTGACCCATTCGCAGTTTACAGGGTGAACAGCGCACCAGCCATCAAGCCAAGCACCGGCAACCATACCCCCGCAAGCGCAAGATCGCGACGCCTGCGCCGCCACTGCCGCAAACCAAAGATTGGGGCGAGCACGCTCACTGCCAGTGCAATGCCCCAAGCCGCAACCGTGCCCGGCGCAGCACCGCTAGTCCCTTCAAACACCGCCCCGCCTACACCGAGCAACAGAACGATAAGAGCGAGGTCGGCCACAAAGCCGACCCCCATCAGAACAAGCACAAGCCAATAGGCTGCGCCCCGCGCGCCCGCGCCGAAGCCGATTGTTCCGTTGCCAAAGGAGCCTCGCTGCTAAGGTGATGCGCGGATGCGTGAAATCAGATCAGTTGGCGGCGCTATCGCGCAGGGCAATGCCCTTCTCTTCCAGAAGTGGCAGAATCTCGCCAGCCTGGAACATCTCACGAATAATATCGCAGCCGCCCACGAACTCACCCTTCACATAGAGCTGGGGAATCGTTGGCCAGTTGGCATACTGCTTGATGCCTTCACGAACTTCCTCATTCTCCAGAACGTTCACACCCACATAAGGCACGTTCAGGTGATCGAGAATCTGAACCACCTGACCAGAAAAACCGCACTGCGGGAAATTGGGGGTGCCCTTCAGAAAGAGAACCACGTCGTTAGACTTCAGCACGTTTTCGATTTGGTCGCGAATGCTCATGGTCTCTTATCCAGTCTGGGCACCGAAACAGCCGGCGTTTCCTGCCGTAGATCGGTATTCAATGATCAAAACGCAAGCCCTACGAGGGACTGCCTGCGCAAAGAGGTGTCGCGGCATGTAAGCCGCAACACCTGATATCATGAAGGCTCAGGGGGCTTTGGTATGAAGCGCCAGCGCATGAAGCACGCCGCCCATATTGCCCTGCAATGCGGCATAAACCATCTGGTGCTGCTGCACCCGGCTCTTGCCCCGAAAAGCCTCGGAAACGATGCTGGCAGCATAGTGGTCGCCATCACCGGCCAAATCCTTGATCTCAACCTGCGCATCGGGGAGCGCGGCCTTGATCAGAGTTTCAATTTCATGTGCGTCCATCGCCACGGTGGATACTCCTTAACGCGCAAGCTCAGGCTGCGCCCATATATTCAGGCAGCCAATTCTCACTACGGTTGCGCAGATCCAGAATGGAAACAGGCGCATCCCCGGCAATAGCCAGCGCTTCACTGCCTGTCACACCGATACGGCTCAGGGGCACACCAGTTGCGGCGGCACGTTCTGCAACTTCTGCGGCAAGGCCAGAAGTGACAGTCAGCACATAACGACCCTGATCCTCACCGAACCAGTAGCCATGCGCCGGTAGCGCTGCAGGAGCGGCCTCAAGCTGTGCACCGATATTTCCGGCCAAAGCCATTTCTGCCACAGCGACCAACAGACCACCGTCAGAAATGTCATGAACTGCGCTCACCTTCCCATTGCGGATCAGCTTGCGCACGAAGTCGCCATTGCGCTTCTCCACGGCCAGGTCCACCGGTGGCGGCGCACCTTCTTCCCGATCACAAACTGTGGCAAGAAATGCAGAGGCCCCAAGCCAGCCGGTCGTCTCGCCCACCACGAAAATCTCTTCGCCTTCCGCCTTGAAGTTCAAGGTCATGGACGCGTTGAGATCGTCGATCAGCCCTACGCCACCAATAGAGGGCGTTGGCAGAATACCCTGCCCGTTGGTCTCGTTGTAAAGGCTGACATTGCCGGAAACGATGGGAAATTCCAGCGCTTCACATGCCGCACCGATACCCTGAATGCAGGCCACGAGTTGCCCCATGATTTCCGGCTTTTCAGGATTGCCGAAGTTCAGGTTATCCGTCACCGCCAAGGGCTCTGCACCAACGGCAGTCAGGTTGCGCCATGCCTCTGCCACAGCCTGCTTACCACCTTCAAAGGGGCCAGCCTCGCAGTAGCGGGGGGTCACATCTGTGGTAAGCGCGAGCGCCTTGGGGCCATCATCTACACGCACCACGGCCGCGTCGCCACCGGGGCGCTGCACGGTATTGCCGAGAATGAGATGGTCATACTGCTCCCAAACCCAGCGCTTGGAGCACAGATCCGGCGAGCCGATGAGTTGCAACAGAGCCTCGTTCAGAGACACCGGCATCGGCACGCCTTCAGCACGAACCACTGGCAGGGTTACAGGCGCATTATAAGGGCGCTGATATTCCGGGGCTTCGTCCCCCAGTTCCTTGATGGGAAGGTCCGCTTCCACCACACCCTTGTGCTTCACCACGAAACGCAGCGTATCAGTGGTATAGCCGATGATGGCGAAGTCCAGCCCCCATTTGCGGAAGATGGCCTCGGCCTCTTCTTCCTTGCCATCGGCGATCACCATGAGCATGCGCTCCTGGCTTTCCGAAAGCATCATCTCATAGGCACTCATGCCGGTCTCGCGGCATGGCACGGCATCGAGGTTCAGCTCAACGCCCAGATCGCCCTTAGCGCCCATTTCCACGGCCGAGCAGGTCAGCCCCGCTGCGCCCATGTCCTGAATCGCGACCACACAGCCGGCCTGCATGATTTCAAGGCAGGCTTCCAGCAGCAGTTTTTCAGCGAAGGGGTCGCCCACCTGCACGGTCGGGCGCTTCTCCTCGGCATCCTCGCCAAACTCTGCAGAGGCCATGGTCGCGCCATGAATACCGTCGCGCCCGGTTTTGGAGCCGAGATAAACGATGGCGCGGCCCACACCAGTGGCGGCAGCATAGAAAATTTCATCCGTCTTCGCGAGGCCAACGGCCATGGCGTTAACGAGAATATTGCCGTCATAACGCTTGTGGAAACCAACGGCCCCGCCCACGGTGGGCACGCCGAAGGAATTGCCATAACCACCGATACCGGCCACCACGCCCGAAACCAGACGGCGTGTGCGCGGGTTATTCACATCACCAAAGCGCAGGGCGTTCAGCGCAGCCACCGGGCGTGCGCCCATGGTGAACACATCACGCAGAATACCGCCCACACCTGTCGCCGCACCCTGATAAGGCTCGATGAAGGACGGGTGGTTGTGGCTTTCCATCTTGAAGACCACGGCCATTCCATCGCCGATATCCACCACACCGGCATTCTCGCCGGGCCCCTGGATCACGCGCGGGCCGGTGACCGGCAGGGTCTTCAGCCAGAACTTGGAGGACTTGTAGGAGCAGTGCTCGTTCCACATCGCCGAAACAATGCCCAACTCCGTAAAGCTGGGTTCGCGGCCAATGAGTTGCACGAAACGCTGATATTCATCAGGCTTCAGGCCATGCTCGGCCACGAGTTCGGGAGTGATGCGGGGCGTATTGGGAATATGGGTCACAGCGTTCGATCCGATTTGAGGCGCGTCTCACGCCGCCTTCAGGGCACCGGCGAGGCTCTCGAAAAGGCCACGACCATCCGTGGGGCCAATTGCCTGTTCGATGTAATTTTCCGGGTGGGGCATCATGCCCAGCACATTGAACTTCTCTGAATAAATGCCGGCGATGCCGTTGATGGAACCATTCGGCCCATCGGTCACATCAATCTGTCCATCAGGCTGGGCGTAGCGGAACGCCACACGGCCTTCCTGTTCCAGCGCTGCAATGGTGGTTTCATCCGCGGTGTAATTGCCTTCGCCATGCGCGACAGGCACCCGGATAAGATCATTCTTGCGGTAGACACGGGTAAAAGCGGTATCGGCCCGCTCCACGCGCAATAGCACTTCGCGGCAAACAAAGCGCAGCTGGGCATTGCGCACCAGCACGCCCGGCAGCAGCCCGGCCTCGCACAGAATCTGGAAACCGTTGCAGATGCCCAGCACCAGCCCACCCCGTTCGGCATGGGCCCGCACGGCAGTCATGATGTTGGCGCGTGCAGCGATAGCTCCGCAACGCAGATAATCGCCATAGGAGAAGCCCCCCGGAAGCAGCACGATATCCGTGCCGGCCGGCAGTTCATGCTCCGCATGCCACACGATCTGCGTCTGCGCCCCGGTGACGAGGGTTAGCGCACGCGCGGCGTCCCGCTCACGATTGGAGCCGGGAAAAAGGATGACGGCAGCTTTCATGGTCTCTCATGCCATCGACGCATTCGCGCCGGCCTGTGATCCGCTTCGGTTTCGACCCGAAGGCCTCTGCCGCGGATGATGGACTTCTGGGTGGCAAGTTAGCCCGCGCACAACGCTCGAAAGCCCGAGCCCGGCTGTCTTGCACCCGGTGAAAACCGACTCGGCCGCGTCACAAAGTGACTGGCCGGTTCCATCACTCCGCGAACTCGATCCGATAGGTCTCGATCACGGTATTGGCCAGTAGACGCTCACAAGCATCCTTCAGTGCGACCTCAGCCTGGGCGCGATCGGAGCCAGCCAGCTCCACATCGAAAATCTTGCCCTGCCGCACGCTGTTGACGCCATGAATATCAAGGCTGCGCAGTGCGCCTTCAATGGCTTTGCCCTGGGGATCCAGCACAGCGGATTTCAAAGTGACGATGACGCGCGCCTTCATGACACCTTCTGCTCTCACATTGAGTTCCAATAAGGAACTCTATCTGCGGACCCGCATTTCTGCGGCGTCCCCCGGAATGGCCAGACAAGCAAACGGGGGCCTTGGAGGCCCCCGCCTAGCATTATTCCATGCTGCGGCTCAACCGCATCATTTCACCAGAGTGGGACCATTGGCCAGTGGAGCTTCGTTCTCCACCAGAATACCGAGGCGGCGGGCCACCTCGCTATAGGCCTCGACCAGACCGCCCATGTCACGGCGGAAACGATCCTTGTCCATCTTCTCGTTCGACTTGATGTCCCACAGGCGGGCCGAATCGGGGCTGATCTCGTCGGCCACCACGATCCGCATCATGTCGTTTTCCCACAGGCGTCCGCATTCGATCTTGAAGTCGACAAGACGGATACCGACACCGAGGAACAGGCCGCTCAGGAAGTCGTTCACACGGATCGCAAGCGCGATGATGTCATCGATTTCCTGGGTATTGGCCCAGCCGAATGCGGTGATGTGCTCTTCTGACACCAGCGGGTCGTTGAGCGCATCATTCTTGTAATAGAATTCGATGATCGAACGCGGCAGCTGCGTGCCTTCCTCGATACCGAGGCGGGTTGCGATCGAACCGGCGGCCACATTGCGCACCACCACCTCAAGGGGGATGATCTCCACCTCACGGATGAGCTGCTCGCGCATGTTGAGGCGGCGAATGAAGTGCGTGGGCACGCCAATGTCATTCAACCGGGAGAAGACATACTCCGAAATCCGGTTGTTCAGGACGCCTTTGCCATCGATGACTTCATGCTTCTTGGCGTTGAAGGCGGTGGCGTCATCCTTGAAATGCTGGATCAAGGTGCCGGGCTCAGGACCTTCATAGAGGACCTTCGCCTTGCCTTCATAGATGCGACGGCGGCGGCTCATAGGGGTATACCGTTGATTGAGGAAATCCATGGGGTGCCAAGGCTCCGTTCGGGTAACGCTCCTCGGCGGGGCGCGGATGATCTGTGTATCGCGACCTTTGTCACATTAGCCGATCATGCGCCGGGATACAACGCGGCTGCGCCAACAGGGCGCGGGGCCACTGGCGGAAAGCTGGAAATTGGTAAAATAAAACCTTTTCACCCATTTCCTTGCCCTTCAGTCAGACTTTACGGAACCGGAGATCTATCGGCAGCGTTGATCTGCGCAGAAGCGCCCTATATTCAGGTCACGCGCGCGAAGCTGCGGAACAGCGTCCCGGCCCCGCGTAAAACGATCCCGGCTTGCCGGTAGAAGATCACGTCAAAAGAGGGCTGCAATGACCACGTTCGACAAGCGCGAGAAGGATTTCGAACGACGCTTCGTGCTGGACGAAGAGACCCGGTTCAAGGCTCTCGCCCGCCGCAACAAGAAGCTGGGCCTGTGGGCAGCCGAGAAGCTGGGCCTGACCGGCGACGCGGCCGAAGCCTATGCCAAGGAAGTCATCGCCGCCGATTTCGAGGAAGCCGGTGACGAAGACGTGTTCCGCAAGCTGCGCAAGGATTTTGACGCAAAGGGCGTGGATCTCTCTGACCATCAGATTCGCCGCACCATGGAAGAGCTTCTTGCTGCGGCGAATCAGGAAGTTCAGAAGATCGGCTGAGTGCCCTTAATCCTGCGATGCATACGCAGGATCTGAATATGAAAAACCCTCCACATCGTCATGTGGAGGGTTTTTTCTTGCCTACCCCTGCCCGGCCTTGTGACACAAAAGCAAAAAGGCCACCCAAAGGGCGGCCTTTCCACATCCCGAAATGGGAGGAACACTCAGCGCGAGTAGAACTCGACCACGAGGTTCGGCTCCATCTGAACCGGGTACGGAACTTCGTTCAGTTCCGGAATACGGTTGAAAGTGGCGGACATCTTGCCGTGGTCCACTTCCAGATAGTCCGGCACATCACGCTCGCCAAGCTGGGCGGCTTCAAGCACCAGGGTCAGCTGGCGGGAAGCTTCCTTCACCTCGATCACGTCACCAACCTTGACGCGATAAGAAGGAATGTTCACCCGGCTGCCATTCACCTTCACGTGGCCGTGAGAGACGAACTGACGTGCTGCGAAGACCGTGGATACGAACTTGGCACGATACACAACCGCATCCAGACGACGCTCCAGCAGGCCAATCAGGTTGGCGCCGGTGTCACCCTTCTGGCGGGCGGCTTCTTCATAAATGGCATGGAACTGCTTCTCGCCGATGGAGCCATAATAGCCCTTCAGCTTCTGCTTGGCGCGCAGCTGCACACCAAAGTCCGAAAGCTTGCCCTTGCGGCGCTGGCCATGCTGACCCGGGCCGTACTCACGACGATTCACCGGGCTCTTGGAACGACCCCAGATGTTCTCGCCCATACGGCGATCGAGTTTATGCTTGGCTGCAATGCGCTTGCTCATGTCGCGCGAATCCTTGCGTCATATTGGTTATTCTGGATTCCGCGCCCCTCCTCTGCGAATGAGGTAAACCTCTTCCGCTGACAGGCCTGCCCAGCGCGCTGCCGGTCAAAACCACGGGTGCGTGAAATACCAAGCGGGCCGAACCGGCCCCCAAGGTGGGTGCCTTTTATGCGCTGCGTATTAACCTGTCAATGTTTGCCGCCTTCAAAGAACCCATCGTACTGAAGGCGGCCACAGACGCATTCGGCCCCGGCAGATCTCTCCACCGGGGCCGAATGAACCATAGGGTTCTTCGCAGACTACTGTGCAGCCACTTCCACTGCGAGCAGCGGATCCACCAGCACATCAGCGGTAACCGGCTGGAGACCCAGCACATCGCGGAAACGCTGGATCATGGCGAGAGTGCGCGGCTCCATCTCACTCAAAGCGCCGGGCACATACTGCACCACTTCCACAGCCTTGAGCCGCTCTTCCTCGGTGACCAGCATCTCGGACAGCGCCTCGACAGCTTCATCGCGCGCATATTCCACAATGAGGGTCTGCTCGTGGATGATCTGGGCCAGATGCTCGCTCGGCAGGGAGCTGAACGGCTCATCGCGCGTCAACACCTGAGCAGAGCGTTCCAGGCGATCACGACGCACATTCTCGCGGGCATCAGCCAGCAGAATGAGCATACGGATCACGGCCTCGATGAAGCCACCAGACTTTACATGCAGAAGAGCGCTGCGCACTTCTGGCAGGTTCAGCAGCTCGTCCTTGGTCTTGCGGGTCCGCTCGAAGCTGTAGTTGCGACCGAACCAGTGCATGTAGGGCGTGGCGTAGATGGAGAAGAAGGTCGCTTCATACCATGCGTCACGCACATCGCGGATGATGTCGATGCTCTGCTCGAAAGCGTCGGCAAGGAGCTTTTCCGCGACCACGAACGGGTTGTCCCGTGCCACAGGCTTGCGATCATTCGCAACCGACTTGGCCATTGCTTCCAGCGGGGCCATCATCGGGTTACGCGATGATGCAAGCGCGCGCTGAAGCCGCAACGGGTGCATCGCACGGCCGATTTCCGCACTGGCGCGCGTCACGCTCGCCTGTACGAAAGGCCGCAGGAACACATCATACAGTTCGGCCTGCAACTCTGAGACATGCTGCACCGCTGCAAACGGCACTTCATCCTCACGACCATCCGCATAGCCCGGCAGGTCGCTCATCTTGCGCTCGGCGAAGGACACGGTGAAGTGCGCACCATCGCCCTCACCCTGAATATCGTCGATCTTCATCTCGTAGAGACCCGGGGCCAGCGCCTCGATGGTCCGGAGCGTCGAAGTCACTTCCTGATGCTCGCGCTTGGCGATCGAGGAAGAGACGAAGATGCCGAGATGGCCAACCTTGTCATGCACCATATAGACGATGCGCTGTCCGCGAATGCGGATCTCGGTCTCGTCCGTGTAAGCGTCCATGATCCAGTTGATGGCCTGCTTCACCGGCGTGATGTTATCGCCATGGCTGGCGAACACGATGATGGGCGAGCGGATCTGCTTTACGTCCAGAACGCGGCCATGCTCGAGGCGGGCTTCATTGCGGGCCAGCTTGTTGCCCACGAACAACTCACGCACGATCCAGACGATTTCCGGCTCGTTCAGCAGGAAGAAGCCGCTCCACCAGCGTTCGAACTCCAGGAAGCGGGGACGCTCGGTGTCCACCTTCTCGAACAGGTCGTAATATTTACGGAACCAGGTGCGACCCGGGTTCAGCATCTCGAAGTTCAGCACCAGCCAGGCACCATCGAACACGCCATCGCCGATGTCAGACCAGAACATGGGCTGGATCTGGCCGCCGAGAACACCGGCATTGTAGCGCATGGGGTTTGAGCCCACATCGCCAGACCATGTCTCGACCGGCGCACCATTCAGCACCAACGGGCCAGTGATGTCCGGGTTGGATGCGCCGAGGATGAGGGTAGCCCAGCCGCCCTGGCAGTTGCCGATCACCACCGGGTTATCGGCATCAGGGTGCTCCGCCTGCACAAAGCGCACAAAGGCAGCTTCGGCGCGGGTCACATCGGTCAGGGTCTGGCCCGGCTCAGGCATACGGCTGAAGCTGACGAAATAAACCGGATGGCCATTCTTCAGCGCCACGCCCACCTGGCTATCGGACTTGAAGCCACCGATACCGGCGCCATGGCCAGCACGTGGGTCGATGATGATGTAAGGGCGCTTGGTGTTATCCGTCTCGATGCCTTCCGGCGCACGGATTCTCAGCAGAGCGTAATTGCACGGGCGCGGCAGGTCGCTCCCGTTCATCACCACATCATAGTCATAGATCAGCACGGGCGGGCAGCCTGCGGCTTCATGCTCGTGGAATGTGTCGCCACGCTCGCGCAGCGTATCGGCGGTAAGCACAGCGCGCTGGCTGCGATCCACCGCATAAGCCTGAAAGTCCCGCATGAGGCTGGAGAGAGAATTCCCCTGCTTCGAGACATCGCCCACGAGGCTAGTCAGTTCATTGAAGGTCTCGCGCATGCGCTGGCCATGGGTGGCCGAGATGCTGGAGAAATGACGACCGGAGGCCCGTGAGGTCAGATCGCCCATGTTCGAGAGTTCGGAAAGCTGGGCAGTCAGGGCCAGCGAGCGCTGGCGCATGGTCCATGCATTGCCATCCGTCACCTTCGAGAGAAAGGGATTGCGGAAGGCAGAAGGGGGGTTTTGAGTGCTCAATCGTTCCTCCTCATGGGCAGGACGCGCATGCGCAGTGCCCACCCCCCTCAACGCATCGGCATCGCGAGGGGCTTGCTGCAATGCGAAATACAATAATAGTGTTACATTAAGATGGCGAGCACAGATTTTTGCCGGCAAACGGCACAACTTCTACATTTTATAAGAAGGCAATGTGCCGCCAGAAGTCGTTGCGCTGCAATATATTGATCAAGGCCCGCGTAAAATGTGCATGACCCATGCAAAAAGCGCAGTGCAGAGAGGTTGATGAAACCCGCATCTGCGCGCTCGTCCATCAGGCAAACAAGCCTGCCCTCCTCTCAAAGATCCGAGAATGGTTGTGCGGGCGCAAGACTGAAAAGACGATTTATATGCCGGCCTCGGCAGTCCGGCGCGCCATGCCTCTGGAGATCGCAACATATTCTGCGTAAACCGAAATCAGAAAGCATCTCTGAGACAGGACCTGGATACTCATGATTCTCCATAAATTCGCTGCCCGCCACTGGATTGTCGTCGCCGTCATCCTCATCATCGCGACACTGGCCTATCTCGGCTCCTGGTCCTGATACCTGCGGCTGGAGAGGCGGACCTCACAGCATCCATGGCACCCCCGCAGCCATGCGGGCATGCCATGGTGAAAACCGAGCCTCAGCTTTCATCACTTTCGCGCGCCGCGCGGATGGAAAGCACCGCAAAGGCACCGACCAGCCCCAATTCCAGCAGCGTGACAATCAGCAGAATCATGCCGGATGGGGCCCATATGGCCAACACAAGCTGTGTGAAGGTCACCACCATCCAGAACACGACCGCCCAGTTGGCGCGCAACCAGAGGCCGACACCGGCCACCGGATTGACGATAGCGCCCCACACAACAGCCCCCTGGGCTGCCATCGGCAACAGTTCAAAGCGGGAGGGCGAGTTGCCGCCCACTCCGATGATGATGGCCCAGCTCAGGACACCCTGAAAAATCAGGAATGCGGCAACCCCCCGCAGAAACAGAAATAGCCTCCGCCGCCAAGGAGAAAGCCGCGCCCAATGAGCGCGAGCGCTGGCGTCGATAGGATCATAATGAGTCATGCGCCGGGAGCCAGAAGCTGGAGTTCTTCGGGGATCGGGTCAAAATGGTGCGTAATGGCGGCGGGGGTAACATCCTCCAGCCGCGCGGGCGTCCAGCGCGGGTTGTTGTCCTTGTCCACCAGCACCGCACGCACACCTTCATAAAAGTCTGCACCCTGCGCGAGACGAGAAACCATACGCAGTTCCATCTTCATGCAGGCAGGAAGATCCTGCTGACTGCCTCGGCGCATCTGCTCCATCACCAGCAGCAGGCTGGTGGGTGAGGCCGCCCGCATGGCCTTGAGACAGGTCGCCGCAAATTCGGCATGCGCGCCACTATTGCCCGCCGTGATTTCCAGAGCAGAGAAGATGCCCGGCAGGCTGTCTCGGCCAAATGTTTCCGCGATATAATCAAGGTGAGGTTCGAAGGCGCTACCTCCGGGTACGATGCAATGCTCTGCCAGAACAGCATCGACATCGCCACCGGCACACAGTGCCTCTTCCAGCGCCGGAAAAGCAGCCGTATGGGCCACATGAGTGGCAAGGCCACAGGCGTGCGCAGCAGGCGCATGGATGCGCGTGGCTGTGAGGGCAAGGAAATGCCCGAATGCACCCGGCAGGCGCGGCAGCACATGGCTGCCACCGACATCCGGAAAGAGGCCGATATTCACTTCCGGCATAGCGAACAGATAGCGGTCTCCCGCCACCCTATATTGTCCGTGGGCTGAAAGGCCGAACCCGCCCCCCATGCAGATGCCATTGATCAGCGAGATATAAGGCTTGGGCAGGGAGCCGATATAGGCATTGAGAACATATTCCTCACGCCAGAACTGAACCGCCTTGTCCGCATGGCCGGCCCGGCCCAGATCATGAAGGGTGCGCACATCGCCACCGGCGCAGAACGCGCGCTCCCCTGCCCCCTTGATGATAATGCGCGTGATTGCGGGATCCTTCGCCCAATCCCGCAGCCGGGGCAGAATCTCACGCACCATATCCAGATTCAGCGCATTGAGCGCCTTGGGTCGATTGAGCGTGATGACGCCAGCAGCGCCTCTGGTTTCCAGCAGAACCTCGGGTTCCATGCTTCTTCCCTGTCTTTGGCCGCGCCTGTACCGGTATCGCTCTTCCGGCACAGGCAGGGTTAGACGGGGGCGCATCTGGTGTCAAAGGCGTGCGCCTGTCGCAGGGGCGAGATGCCGGAGATGGGATTGACGGCGGGCATACACTCCCGTAACGCCTTCCCTTTCCTCATTACATTTCAAAAGAAGCCGATGCCCCATGGCTGATCATCTCCAGAGCCCTGTGGGCACGCATAAGCCCACGCCCCGTATTTCCTTTGTTTCCCTGGGTTGCCCCAAGGCTCTGGTGGATAGCGAGCGCATCATCACCCGCCTGCGGGCTGAGGGCTATGAGCTCACCCGCTCCCATACCGGCGCTGATCTCGTGATTGTGAACACATGCGGCTTCCTCGACAGCGCGAAGGCCGAGAGCCTTTCCGCCATTGGTGAGGCTCTGGCCGAGAACGGCAAGGTTGTCGTCACAGGCTGCATGGGGGCGAACCCGGAAGAGATCACCGCCACCCATCCCAGCGTTCTTGCCGTGACCGGCCCCCAGCAATATGAAAGCGTAGTGGCGGCTGTGCATGCCGCTGTGCCACCTGCGCATGATCCATTCATGGATCTGGTGCCGGAACAGGGCATCAAGCTCACCCCGCGCCACTACGCCTATCTCAAGATTTCCGAGGGCTGCTCCAACCGTTGCAGCTTCTGCATCATTCCCAGCCTGCGCGGAGATCTGGTCTCGCGCCCGGCGAATGAAGTGCTGCGCGAGGCGGAAAAGCTGGTGAAGGCGGGCGTGAAGGAACTGCTCGTCATTTCGCAGGACACCTCGGCCTATGGCGTGGACCTGCGCTACGCCCCCAGTATGTGGCAGGACAGGGAAGTAGCCGCCCGCTTCGTGGATCTGGCCGAAGCGCTCGGCGACATGGGCGCATGGGTGCGCCTGCATTACGTTTACCCCTACCCGCATGTCGACGGCATCATGCGGCTGATGGCCGAGGGCAAGGTGCTGCCCTATCTTGACCTGCCCCTCCAGCATGGCAGCCCCACGGTGCTCAAGCGCATGAAGCGCCCCGCGACGCAGGAAAAGACCCTCGCTCGTATCAAGGCATGGCGTGAGGCCGTTCCGAATCTGACCCTGCGCTCCACCTTCATCGTCGGCTTTCCCGGCGAGACGGAAGCAGAGTTCCAGGAATTGCTCGATTTCATCTCGGAAGCCGAGATCGAGCGCGCCGGCTGCTTCAAGTTCGAGCCGGTGGCCGGTGCCACCGCCAACGCCCTGCCCGATCCTGTTCCGGAAGAGGTGAAGGCCGAGCGCCATGACCGCTTCATGCGCGCCCAGCAGCTCATTTCAGCGCGCCTCCTGAAGCGCAAAGTGGGCACCCGCCAGCAGGTCATCATCGACAAGCTGGTGCCCGGCGGCGCGATTGGCCGCACCATGGGCGATGCACCGGAGATTGATGGTACGGTTCGCATCTCCTCCCGCCGCCCGATGCGGGTTGGCCAGATCGCTACCGTGAAGATCAATGCATCCGATGCCTATGATCTGGCCGGGACGGCCGTTGGAGCCTGAGTTCTTCCTGCATCCAGAGCTTATGGAATGCCGGTTTACCTGAGAAAAGCATGATATAAAAAGGCTTGGTGCATTCGTTCAGTGTGAACGGATGCACCAAGCCTTTCTGTTTCATGCGCCATCAATACCTTTAATTATAACATGATACCGAGCGGCCCTTTCCCCCGGCCCGCCTCCTGCTTATTCTGTGTTCCCGACATTCGCCGGCCACAGCATGCCGGCCCTCCCCAGCCCCGGAGCCTCTCCATGGATTATCGCCCCCTCGGGCGCACCGACATCAAGGTGTCGTCGATCACGCTTGGCACCATGACCTTCGGCCAGCAGAACACGGAAGAAGAGGGCCACGCCCAGCTTGATTATGCCCTAGAGCGCGGCATCAATTTCATTGATACCGCAGAGATGTATTCCATCCCGCCCCGGCCGGAGACGCAGGGTTCAACTGAGCGGATCATCGGCACGTGGCTAAAGGCGCGCGGCAACCGCAACAAGGTCATTCTGGCCACCAAGGTATCTGGTCGTTCGCAGAATACATGGCTGCGCGCTGGCAATACCCCGGCCCGTCCGGATGCCGCCAATATCAGGGAAGCGGTTGAGGCTTCACTGAAGCGGCTTCAGACCGATTATATCGACCTCTATCAGGTGCACTGGCCTGATCGCGCCATACCTCTTTTCGGCTCAACGACCCCTTCTGAGCGCGATGAGGCCCCCGAGGTTACGATTGAGGAAACACTGGGTGCACTCGGAGAGTTGGTGAAGGCCGGAAAGGTGCGCCATATCGGCGTTTCTAACGAGGCCTCATGGGGCCTGCATCGCTATCTGCGCGGGGCCGAGAATGGCATTGGCCCGCGCATCCTCTCCAACCAGAACGCCTATAATCTCCTGAACCGGATCTATGAGACAGATCTGGCGGAATTTGCCACTCGCGAGCAGGTGGGGTTGCTGGCCTATTCACCGCTGGCACAGGGTTATCTCACCGGAAAGTACCAGCGCGGGGCGCGTCCGGCTGGAGCACGGTCCACACTGTTTAATCGCGGCCAGCGCTATGAGAAGCCCGGTGTGGAAGAAGCGGTTGAGGCCTATCTGGCACTTGCACGGGATATTGGGTGGACTCCGGTGCAACTGGCTCAAGCCTTTGTGACAACTCGCCCGTTCGTCACCACCAATATCATTGGCGCAACCAGCCTTGGTCAGCTCAAGGACAATATCGATGCCGCCGAACTTGCCCTGCCCGCCGATGTTGAGGCACGGATCAATGCCCTGCACCAGCTTCATGGCAATCCCTGCCCCTGAGTGGCGCATCTGATGCAAAAATAAAAATGGCCGGGTCAGACCCGGCCATTTTTATATTCAGATAGATAATGGAGCAGAGCTCACGAAACCGAGAAGGCTCAGCCTTCGTCGTCGTCGCTATGATCCGGGGGAACCAGACCCTGAAGGCCGGCCAGCAGCTCTTCCTCGGTCATCCGGTCAAACACGACTTCCGAATCATCACCAGAGCCACCATCACCCGTCGCCACCAGAGGCACGGATTCCGCTTCAGGCTCATCCACCTCGGTGTACTTCTGGAGCGAGTGGATCAGATCTTCCTTCAGATCTTCCGGACTCACCGTTTCATCGGCGATCTCGCGCAAGGCAACCACGGGGTTCTTGTCATTGTCGCGATCAATGGTGAGCTGCGCCCCTGAGGAAATCATGCGGGCGCGATGGGCGGCGAGCAACACCAGTTCAAACCGGTTGTCTACCTTGTCGATACAATCTTCAACCGTGACGCGGGCCATAAGCTCGGCACTCCCTCATGCGCTGGTGCGCTTGATCATAGCCTGAGAAGAGGGATCCGATACAACAATTCACCATTATGAGCAAGCCTGCCGTGCCTTTTTGCTTGCGTTGCACCGGCCTTCGGCGGAAAACAGACCAGATTAAATTTGTTCCAGCATCATACTCAACCCATTCCACCGGCGGATATTTTTATGCACGGCATGGAAAAAATAGCTTTGCTCATTGATGGCTCCAATCTTTATTCAGCCACCAAGGCGCTGGGTTTCGATATAGATTACAAGAAGTTGCTGAAGGAGTTCCAGCGTCGCGGCTATCTCCTTCGTGCCTTTTATTACACGACCCTCATTGAGGATCAGGAATATTCATCCATCCGTCCGCTTCTGGACTGGCTGGACTACAATGGCTACAGCGTCATCACCAAAACGGCGCGTGAGTTCACCGATACACAGGGCCGTCGCCGGGTGCGCAGCAATATGGATATCGAGATCGCCGTGGACGCCATGGAACTGGCCGACCATGTCGACCATATCGTTCTGTTCTCTGGAGATGGTGATTTCCGCAGGCTTGTGGAAGCTGTGCAGCGGCGAGGCGTGCGGGTTTCCGTGGTGTCCACCATCTCTCTGATCGCCGATGATTTGCGACGGCAGGCAGATACTTTCATTGATCTGATTGAGCTTCAGTCCAATATCGGGCGCGATCAGAATGAGCGTCAGGGCCGCATGCAGGAAACACCCAGGTTTCTGGAGCGCCGCGCGCCTCATCCTGCTGATGCGGACAGGGACGATCTGGCCTGAGACACATGCCGACAACTGAAATATTGCACCCCGTGCAGCCCGCACATGACTGCACGCTTTGCCCTCGCCTTGCGGATTTCCGGGATACATGGCGCGAGAAAGAGCCGGAATGGTTCAATGCACCCGTGCCCGGGTTCGGCCCGCGAGATGCCCGCCTGCTGATTGTGGGGCTTGCGCCCGGCCTGCGCGGTGCCAATCGCACCAGCCGCCCTTTCACAGGTGATTATGCCGGCGATCTGCTCTATCAGACCTTGCTGGATTTTGAATTCGCACAGGGTGTCTACAAAGCCTCCCCGGACGATGGGCTTGAGCTGCACGATGCACGCATCGTGAATGCCGTGCGTTGTGTACCGCCAGAGAATAAGCCAACCCCCCTGGAGATCCGGACCTGCCGCCCTTTTCTTATCTCTGAAATGGGGGCCATGCCGAATTTGCGGGCCGTGGTGACCCTGGGCAAGATTGCCCATGATTCTACCCTTGCCACTCTGGGCGTTCCTGCATCTCGCCTAAAGTTTGGCCACGGCATCAGTGGTGATGTGGGCCCCGTGCGGCTGTTCGCGAGCTATCACTGCTCGCGATACAATACCAATACAGGCAGGCTCACCACGCCCATGTTCCACGATGTGTTCACCGCTGTGCGGCGTTATCTCGACGCCGCCTGAAGGTGCTCCAGCACATGCTCTGCGTGCCTGTCGGGTGGGAAGACCGGATAGAACACATGTTCGATCACGCCTGTATCGATAATGAGCGTCAGGCGCTTCAACAGCTTCATCCCATCCACCTCGAAGGTTGGCAAGCGCAGTGCACGAGCGAGGCTGAACTCACGGTCTGACAGCAAGGGGAAGGGCAGATGCAGCCGCGTAACCACCTCCTGTTGCACAGCGCTCTCTTGCACGGAGAGACCGAAAACATGCTCTATGCCGGTCCCCTGAAGAGCCTGATAATGGTCCCGGAAATTACAGGCTTGCGGGGTGCAGCCGCGTGCGCCAGGAATCTGGTCCCAGCCAGATGGCAGAGGCGCGCCGGGATTGCCCGTACGCGGGTAAATGTAGACCACAGAGCGGCCAGCAAGTGCGGAGAGGTCCACCTGCCGTCCATCCGTCGCCGTCAGTCGGATGATTGGCAGTTCCATGCCGGGTAAATGGCTGGCAGCTCCGTCATCCTCAGGCTCGGGCAGGTCTGCAGGCAAGGACTCGAAATTGCTCATCTGAGTTCACCCTCCTTGAAGGCCAGCATGGCCATAGCTCCACCACATGGTCACGGTTCATGAAACGGAGCAGGGTTGCACGGCAATGCAACTCATTGCAGGAAGATGTCAGCCACGGTCACGCAGCAGGCGCGCCTTATCCCGGTTCCAGGAACGCTCCTTGAGCGCCTCACGTTTGTCATGGGTTTTGCGACCCCGGGCCAATGCCAGTTCCACCTTGGCGCGTCCCTTGTCATTGAAATAAATTTTCAAGGGCACCACGGTCATGCCATCGCGTTCTACCGCATTTGCAAATTTCGCAATTTCACGCTTGTGCACCAGTAGCTTACGCGGCCGGCGGGTTTCGTGGTTGAAGCGGTTGGCTTCCAGATATTCGGGGATATAGGCATTAAACAGCCAGAGCTCCCCGCCCTTCTGGGCGGCGTAGCTTTCGCCGATTGTGGCTTTGCCGGTGCGCAGACTCTTGATCTCGGTGCCCGTCAGGACAACACCGGCCTCCATCGCTTCCTTGATTTCATAATCGAACCGCGCACGCCTGTTATCAGCGGCGATCCTGCGCGGGGCATCCTTGGTCTTGCTGCTCATGGTCTCGCATATTCTACCATCGGCTCCGGTTTGCAACCGGTACCGGCGCGCGGATGCGCGACTGACCCGAAAGAACGCCAGATTCCGAAAGCCCGACCATGACAGGTATGCCCCGCATGGCCGGGTTCAGGTTTTTCAGTCGATCAGCCCCGCATGAACCATCGCAGCACGCACGGTGGCGCGGGTTTGATCAGTCACCGAAACCAGTGGCAGACGCACGTCCTCCTCCATCAGCCCCAGCAGAGAGAGGGCATATTTGGTGGGAGTGGGGTTGGTTTCCACAAACAGTGCCGTATGAAGCGGCATCAGCTTGTCCTGTAAGGCCAGGGCGGCGGCGTAATCGCCAGTGAGGCAGGCATTCTGGAACGCAGCACACAGACGCGGAGCCACATTCGCGGCAACAGAGATGCAGCCGCGACCACCATGGGCCATGAAGCCGAGCGCTGTGGCATCCTCTCCCGACAGCTGGATGAAGTCCTGCCCGACAATCTGCCGCTGGAGCGAAATGCGCGCCATGGAAGCGGTGGCATCCTTCACACCAATGATGTTCGGGATTTCGGCCAGCCGCGCCATCGTCTCCACCGACATGTCGATCACCGACCGGCCGGGGATATTGTAGATGAAGATCGGCAGGTCCACCGCGCCGGCAATGGCCTTGAAGTGCTGGTAAAGCCCTTCCTGATTGGGCTTGTTGTAATAAGGCGTCACGATCAGCAACGCGTCCGCGCCAGCCTTCTGGGCGTGCTCGCTGAGAGAGATAGCCTCTGCGGTGTTGTTGGAACCGGAGCCGGCCATCACTGGCACACGACCAGCAGACTGCTCCACCGCCCATTCCACAACATGGTTGTGTTCTTCGTGGCTCAGCGTGGGGCTTTCACCGGTGGTGCCAACCGGCACGAGACCGTGAGACCCTTCAGCGATCTGCCAGTCCACGAACTTGCGAAATGCTTTTTCATCCACCGCCCCATCGCGGAAGGGGGTGACAAGGGCCGGGAAAGAGCCACGGAAAGAAGATGGGGCCTTGATGGGCGACATGAGAACGCCTTGGATGCTTGACGAACAGGATACGGAAGCCGGGCGGCCAGAAACCGCTTGCCTCCTGCTCACACCAGAATGAGTCCAGTGCGGATCGCAACCCATAACCTGTTGCGGGCCGTCCGCAAAGACCTTCCCGCATGCAGAATATGGTCTCGCTTTTGCCGGCTTGCGGGAACACTCTGAATTCAGCTCTCCGAGCGTTCTTCAGCCTTATGGCTGATGCGCGCGGAAGCTCTTAATGTTTCTTCAAGGCTGATGACTGAACATAGGGCTCCGTTCTGCAAGTCCCCGGAGTACGAGGAAGCGTCATGTCGCCATTTACGAGCCTGATCTCCGCGAGCACCCTGGCGATCACTGTCGCCCTGGCTGGCGCTGGGTCCACAGCCTCGCTGGCAGCACCTTTGCCGCCCTCAAAGCCAGATGCGTCGCATAGTCGCGCCAGCAATACCCCGCGCACGGCCAATCTGGCTGCCCCCGCGCCGCGCCCGGCACAGGCCGCGCCAACCATCGGCAGTTCATCCGATATTTCGCGCGGAGAGCTCTCCACCCTTAAGGCTGGCGTAACCGCTGCGCGTGCCTCCCGCGCAGGTGAAGCGCTCTCCATTGCCAATCAGCTGCGCGACCCCGTTGCCCGCAAGCTGGTGCAGTGGCTTGTCATCCGCCAGTCGCCAAACGATTTCGGCTTCGACAATATCGCGGCCTTCATCGAAGAGAACCGCGGCTGGCCCACCCAGTCCACCCTGCGTCGGCGTGCTGAGCGGGTTCTGTTCCAGGAGAACCGCAATAATGACCGTGCTCTGCGTTTTTTCGCCAATGAGCCGCCCCTGAGTGGTGAGGGCAAGGTTGCGTTGGCGCGTGCTCTGGCTGCTGGCGGCAATACCAAGGATGCCGCCCAGTGGGTGCGTGGCGCCTGGCGTGAAGACGATTTGAATGAGCGTTTCGAAGAGACGGTTCTGGCCGAATTCGGCGGTGCCATAACCCGCGCCGACCACAAGGCGCGCGCAGAACGTTTCGGCTATGAGAAGGACTCGGGCCGCGCCATGCGTGCCGCAGCCCGTGCCGGGTCCGATGTGGTGGCTCTCACCCGCGCCCGTCTGGCTGCAGCCAATCGCGATAGCAATGCCGCTACGCTGATGCAGGCTGTGCCCGCCTCCCTGCGCAATGACCCCGGCTACCTTTTCGCCAATTCGCAGATGCTGCGTCGGGCCGAGAAGCCCGGTCAGGCGGCCCGTGCACTTTTGGCCGGCGCAGCATCCGAAAATGCACAGCTTGACCCCGATGAATGGTGGATCGAGCGCCGCTTCGTTTCCCGCGACCTGATCGAGATTGGCGATGCCCAGACCGCCTATAAGGTCGCAGCCACCGGGATCGCTCCGGAGTCCAACAACTACCGCGCAGAACAGCAGTTCACCGCTGGCTGGATTGCCCTGCGTTTCCTGCGTGACCCCCGCACGGCGGCAGCCCACTTCTCTCGCATTGCTCATGGGCAGAACCATCCCATCACCCTGAGCCGCGCCTATTACTGGCAGGCACAGGCAGCTGAGGCGATGGGCAATACCATGCAGGCGCGCAGCCACTATCAGGCGGCAGCAGCCTATTCCTGGACCTATTATGGCCAGCTTGCGCGCACTCAACTGGGTGCAGCCCCGGTTGCCCTGCGCAACACACCCGGCGGATCTTTCGGAGACAAGCAGAGCTTCGCGCGCATGGAGCCGGTGAAAGCCATCCGCATGCTCTACGCTATCGGCGACAGCAACACGCCGATGACCATCTATTATGATCTGGCATGGCGGATGGATAATCCCGCCCATATCGCCATGCTCGCCGACCTCGCCAAGGCCAATGATGATCCGCGCGGTGCGCTGGTCGCCGGCAAGGAAGGGGTGGCGAAGGGCCACCCGGTGGAGCGCGACGCCTACCCCACCTTTGGCCTGCCCCGCTATTCGCCCATTGGCGACCGGGTCGATACCGCTGCCGTCTACGCCATTGCCCGGCAGGAAAGCCAGTTCAACCCCACGACACTTTCCAGCGCGCAGGCCATGGGGCTGATGCAGGTGACGCCTGCTGCCGGCAAGCAGGTTTCACGCATCACGGGCGTGCCTTACAATGAAGCCCGCCTGCGGAATGACCAGTCCTATAATGTCCAGTTCGGTGCGGCAGAACTGGGCGAACTGGTGCGCATTTATGATGGCAATTATGTGCTGGCCTTCGCCGCATATAATGCCGGACGCGGCAATGTCCGCCGCTGGATCGAGCGTTTCGGTGACCCTCGGGATCCGAAGGTGGATGTTGTTGACTGGGTTGAACTGATCCCCTTCTCTGAAACCCGGAACTATGTGCAGCGGGTGATGGAGAATTATCAGTCCTACAAGGTGCTGTTCAACATACCGAGCCGCCTGCAGATGGAAGCCGATATGCGCGGCTCACGCGGCGGATAAAACTGTTTCAACAGACCTGAATAGAAAGGCCGGGGCGGCAGTATGCTCCGGCCTTTTTTTCTGGCTGACTGCATAGTCTGGAGCCAGACAGGGGTGATGGAGAAATGCCCCCCGAGCATGTCCTTGATTTTGGTTCGTTCCCAATATCGATATCCTCCCCTCACCGGATCGAACGCTTGACTCTCTCTCCAGATTGCGGCGTATTTGCAGAACAAAATAGGAACACAAGCGTGACAAGTGACGTTTCTGAGCTGAAAAAGATGCTTGCCGGGTTGGAGGCGGAGCATCTGCCTGGCACCACATCCTTCTTCAGCCTGGGCGCTGCGGGACCAGACAACGTGCTGGTAAATACGCTTGCACGGGGTGCCTTGCATGAGGTCTATGCCACTGAGGGTGCCGACATGCCGGCAGCCTCCGGCTTTGCACTGGCCTTGATGCTGAGGGCTTCGCAAATGCCGAACGAGGCGAAGTCCCACATGCGTCCCATCGTCTGGGTACGGCAGGACTTCCTTGATGCTGAGGGCGGACGGCTCGATGCGCATGGGCTAAGCGGCTTCGGTCTCGACCCGTCGCGGCTCATTCTGGTGCGGGTGCGTGACCCCGAACAGGCGCTGCGCGCGGCTGGGGATGCGGTGCGGTGCGCCGCGCTCGGTGCTGTGCTGCTGGAGCCATGGGGAACACCGAAGGCGCTGGACTTCACAGCCACAAGGCGGCTGGCACTTCGGGCCGGCGTTTCCGGCGTTTCTTTTTTCCTGCTGCGCATGGCGGCGAAGCCCTCAGCCAGTGTCGCTGTCACCCGCTGGCTGGTGCGCTCGAAGATCTCCACCCCACTCGCTGCCGAGACGCCGGGCCCACCGGCCTTTGATGCCACGCTGCTGCGCCATCGCGGGGGTCTTCAGGGGCATGCATGGAATCTGGAGTGGAATCATGAGAACTGTTCCTTCCGAGAGATCACCTCGCTATCTCGCGCTCTGGTTCCCATTCCTGCCTGCAAACCGGCTCGACAGGATGCTGCGGCACAAGGCGATGCAACACACGACATCCGGTCCCTCCGCCGCGCCGGATAAGGCTCTTCCGCTGGTATTTGTCGAACGTGTGAAGGGTGCGATGCGACTATCCGCCATTTCAGCACAGGCGCGGATCGTTGGTCTGGCACCCGGTTTGACGCTGGCGGATGCCCGCGCACGCATTCCCGCGCTCAAAGTGGTAGATCACGACCCCTTCGCCGATGCCGCCTTCCTCGAGCAGATTGCCGATGATTGTGACCGCTGGACACCATTGGTCGCGCTGGATGGGCAGGACGGGCTCGTGCTCGACATCACCGGCTGCACCCATTTGTTCGGCGGGGAGGCGATGATGCGGACCCGGGTGATGGAGCATCTCAAGCATCATGGGCTGATGCTCCGCGCCGTGGTCGCCGGCACACCGGAAGCGGCGCGCGCCCTTGCCCGCTGTGGCAAAGGCGGTGTGGTGCCATTCGGACGGGAGGCGGAATACGTCGCACCTCTCCCCATCTCCTTGCTGGACCTGCCGGAGGAAGCCGTGACCGGTCTCTCCCGAGCCGGACTGAAGACCATCGGCGATCTTGCCAGGCGTCCCGGCACACCCTTGGCCGCGCGCTTTGGCGAAGAACTGCTGACCAAGCTGCGACGCACACTGGGGCATGAGAATGTACGGATAGTTCCCCGTCGCCCGCTGCCTGCCTGCATCGCCGAGCGGCGCTTTGCCGAACCAATCGGGCGCAACGAAGATGTGGCGGGCGCACTTGTCATGCTCATCCACGACCTCTCGCTGATGCTGGAGGCTCGGGGCGAAGGCGGGCGTGCTTTCGAAGCATCCTTCTTCCGCACAGATGGTGTCGTGCGGCGCATCACGGTGGAGACTGCACTACCATCGCGCGACCCTCTATCAATTAGCCGGCTATTTCATGAAAAACTCGATGCTCTGGCTGACCCGCTAGACCCCGGTTTCGGCTTCGATCTGGTGCGCCTCGCCGTGCTGTATGCGGAAGCTTTCGCGCCGGTGCAGGTGAGCCTCGACGGTCGTGCCAATGAAGAGGAAGAGGTGAGCGCACTCATCGACCGCCTGACAGCACGGCTGGGCCGCGATCGCGTATTGCGGTTCATGATGCGCGATACCCATGACCCGAACCGCGCCGCCAGCCTTGTGCCAGCGGCTGATCCTCCATCTGCATGCCCGATGCTGGAGGAGCAACTGCCCAGACCCTTGATGATGTTTGCACCGCCGCAGCCGATCGAAGTGCTGGCAGAGGTGCCGGATGGCTCGCCCCTGCGCTTTCGCTGGCGTCGCGTATTGCACGATGTGGTGCATGCGGAGGGCCCGGAACGGATTGCGGCTGAGTGGTGGAGGCGAGAGAAAGACGCGCCAACCCGGGACTATTATCGGGTGGAAAACCGTCAGGGTCGTCGCTTCTGGTTGTTCCGTGCCGGTCTCTACGAGCGCGAGCCCGCCACGCCGCGCTGGTTCCTCCACGGACTGTTCCCATGAGTGCAGTGTCCTACGCTGAACTGGCAGTGACGACGAACTTCTCATTTCTGCGAGGAGCATCTCACGCCAGCGATTTGGTGGCGCAGGCTCTCCATCTCGGCCATGCGGGTATCGGCATTGCCGACCGCAATACCGTTTCGGGGGTAGTGCGGGCGTATGCGGCGGTGAAGGAGGCCGAAGAGGCGCTTCGCAGGACCATGGGCAATGCGGAGGTGGCCCTGCCCTTCCATCTCGCAGTCGGGGCGCGGCTTGTCTTCGCGGATGGCACTCCGGATATTCTTGCCTATGCGCAAAACCGCGCGGGCTGGGCACGGCTGTGCCGGCTGCTGACGATGGGAAATATGCGTGCAAGTAAAGGCGCATGCATCATCAACATCGATGATCTGCTCAGCAATCCGGCCGGCCTCTCGCTCATCTTCATGCCGCCGCGTGCCCTCGACAAGGTGACCCCTTTTCTTGTGCGGCTCGCGGAAGCGGCGCCGGGTTCAGTATGGCTGGGTGCGGACATGCCGCGCCGCGGAGATGATCGCCGCAGGCTGGCGGGGCTGAAAGCCTTGGCTGCGGAGGCGAGAGTGCCGCTGCTGGCCATGAACGATGTGCTCTATCACCATCCCGATCAGCGAGACCTGCAAGACGTACTCACCTGCATTCGTGAAGGCACGACGATAGATGCTGCCGGACGCAGACTGGAAGCGAATGCCGAGCGTCACCTGAAGGCTCCACACGAGATGGCCCGCCTCTTCCGGGACGCACCGGAAGCCATCGAAGAAACGCGATATTTCCTCGCACGGATCGACTTCTCTCTGGGCGAGCTGAAATATGAATACCCAAATGAGCCGACCCCGCCTGGCTATACGGCTGAGGAGTGGCTGGCGGATATGACATGGCGGCATGCGGCTATCCGCTACCCCGAAGGCATACCCGCAAAAGTGGAGGAGCAACTCAAGGCCGAACTCCTGCTTATCAGTGAACTAAAATACGCTCCTTATTTTCTGACCATTCGCGACATTGTCAGCTTCGCGGAAAAAAGGGGAATTCTCTGCCAGGGGCGTGGTTCGGCAGCCAATTCCGCTGTCTGCTATGTTCTTGGCATTACAGCGGTCAACCCGGCCGAGAATGAACTGCTTTTTGCCCGTTTCATCTCTAAAGAACGTCTTGAGCCGCCTGATATCGATGTCGATTTCGAACATGAGCGGCGAGAAGAGGTAATTCAGTACATTTATGAACGCTATGGTCGCCACCGCGCTGGTATTGCCGCCACTGTGATCTCCTATCGTCCACGCAGCGCCTTTCGTGATGTGGGCAAGGCTCTTGGCCTTACTGAGGACATCATCTCGCGGCTCTCCGGCATGGTGTGGGGAAGCTGGGGCAAGATGCTCAAGACTGGCCAGATCGAGCAGGCAGGCCTTGATCCGACCAACCAAACCATTCGCCGTACAGTGGAATTCGCCCACCGGCTGCTCGGCTTTCCCCGCCACCTCTCCCAGCATGTTGGCGGCTTCGTGCTGACCCAGGGCAGGCTCGATGAGCTGGTCCCGATCGGTAATGCCGCGATGGAAGACCGCACGTTCATCGAGTGGAACAAGGACGATATCGACACGCTCGCCTTGATGAAGGTCGATGTGCTGGCGCTGGGCATGTTGACCTGCATCCGCAAGGCATTCGATCTGATCCGCATGCATAAGGGCATCGACTATGCATTGAATGAGGTTCCGGGCGGTGAAAGTGATGTCTACGACATGCTGTGCAAGGGGGATTCCATCGGCGTATTCCAGGTGGAAAGCAGGGCGCAGATCAATATGTTGCCGCGCCTGAAGCCGCGAAATCTTTACGATCTCGTCATTCAGGTCGCCATCGTCCGGCCTGGGCCGATCCAGGGCAATATGGTGCACCCCTATCTGCGACGCAGAGAAGGGATCGAAAAAGAGATCTATCCCTCACCGAGGCCACCGCACGATCCAGACGAACTGCGCCAGGTGCTTTCCCGCACAATGGGCGTTCCGCTGTTCCAGGAACAGGCCATGAGCCTTGCCATGGTCGCAGCCAAATTCACGCCAGAGGAGGCAAATCAGTTACGCCGCGCCATGGCGACGTTCCGCCATCTGGGTACGATCGGGAAGTTTCAGCACCTGCTGATCGAACGCATGAGCGCGCGCGGCTATGACCCGGCATTTGCAGCGCGCTGCTTCGAGCAGATCAAGGGGTTCGGCGAATACGGTTTTCCCGAAAGCCATGCGGCCTCGTTCGCCAAACTGGTCTACATCTCCGCCTTTATCAAATGCCGCTATCCTGCGGTGTTCGCGGCGGCGCTGCTGAACGCGCAGCCCATGGGCTTCTATGCCCCGGCGCAGATTATCCGCGATGCGCGTGAACACGGCGTCGAGATACGCCCCATCGATATTAATCACAGCCTTTGGGACAATACACTGGAGCGTCGTCCCACCGGGGAACTCGCCCTGCGCATTGGTTTGCGACAGATCGACGGCTTCAGTGAAGCATGGGCTGGAAAACTCACGACCGCGCGGGGAGCCGGCTATCGCGATATCGAGACGCTGTCGATGCGCACACGCCTACCTACCGGGGCATTGCGCAAATTGGCAGATGCCGATGCGTTCGGCTCGCTCCAGCTGGACCGGCGCGCTGCGGCTTGGATCATTCGGCGTCTGCCAGATGACGAACCGCTGCCTCTATTCGCCGCTACGCAAGCGCGCGAACTCGGTACTGAACCGGATGCGCGGCTGCCACTTATGCCATTGCCCGAGCAGATCGCGGTGGACTACCAGACCACACGGCTTTCACTGAAGGGACACCCGATGGGGATGCTGCGTGAGACTTTTCAGATGGAGTCTATCTCCAGTTGCGCGGAGACGGCTGCAAAACGCGACGGTAGCCTAGTTCGCACAGCTGGAATCGTTCTGGTGCGACAGAGGCCTGGCAAAGGCAATGCCATCTTCATGACATTGGAAGACGAGACCGGAATCATCAATGTGCTGATCTGGGCAAGACTGTTCGAGCAATTCCGTGCGCAAGTCATGGGCGCACGCCTCGTCATGGTGGAAGGTCGGGTTCAGAAAAGCAAAGAAGGCATTATTCATGTGATGGCCGAACGGATTCATGATCGCACCGGTGAACTCTCTCGCCTGTTCGATGCTCCCCGCCAGAAGGATGTCTCTCCTGCTGCTCGCTCACAAGTCGCCCCAGACATCGACGCACAGGTGAGGCCTGCCCCGCCCCATGGTCACATACTGGCAGGCCGTCGCTCGACGCAAGGCCATCCGCGACACGTGCGGATCATGCCAAAATCGCGGGATTTTCATTAAAAACCATACGACAATGCATATTGAACTGGGGGCCTGTTTCGTAGACAGCGCCTTGATTAGCCATGCCGGCGGCAAGATGCGGCGGTGTATCGCAACAAAGGCACGCCACATACTGGCACCGAAGATTTGTAAAACACCGCAACTCAGCTCAAGCAAAAATAAAACAAAAAAGGCCGGGCAATGCCCGACCTTTTCCAAATTCCAAACACTCAAAGACTAATGCCAGTACATCCGTGGTCAAAAGTCAGAGATGTTAAATTATCACGCTGCCTGAAGGTTCTCAGCAGCCTTCTTGCCGCTGCGGCGGTCAACAACGGCTTCAAACTGAATCTTCTGGCCTTCGAACAGCGGGGGCAGGCCAGCGCGCTCAACGGCGGAGATGTGAACGAACACATCCGGCGAGCCATCTTCCGGCTGAATGAAACCAAAGCCCTTGGTGGTGTTGAAGAACTTAACAGTACCGATGATCATGACGATTCCTTTCAAACCGACACGGATTGCCGTCGCCCAACCGATTGTCGGGCGCTCGAAGTTTCGAATTTGAGAGGGGAAAATCGCACATGCGCTGTTTGAGAGCGCGGCAACAAAGTTCGTCAGCAAGTTCGATGGGCTGAGTTATAGATATGAAATGTGTTTATGGCAAGGCCGGATATTTTATCATTTCATGCTTGTAATCATACGTATTATCGAAACTGCAAACAGGCTGGACCGTTCAATTTCAGCTATCTCTTATTCAGGTCTGTCAGGGCAAAGATCGACGCCTGAGGACACACAGTCTGTGGTGCGCACACGCCAGATGCGCTAGATGGATTTTTTGTCCCACAGTAGGGGCATGGACCAGCAGTGCACGCAGCGGGGCGATATGAGGGACTTCAACTGCCTTTATTCCCATGAATTCCTGCGGATCGCGACATGCGTTCCACAGGCGGTTGTTGCGAACCCGGAAATTGCCGCCGCACGCACCCTAGAACTGGCGGTGAAGGGCAGCGCCAGTGGAGCGGCCGTAATGCTGTTCCCGGAACTGGGCCTTTCCTCCTATGCCATTGACGACCTTCTGTTCCAGGATGCGCTACTGCTTGCCGTGGATGAGGCGCTAGAGCAGATCATCTCCACCTCACGCGATCTGTATCCGGTGCTTGTGGTCGGTGCTCCGCTAAGGCAGGACGGGCGGCTTTATAATGCTGCTTTCGTCATCCATCGCGGCAAGGTGCTTGGCGTGGTGCCGAAAAGCTACCTGCCCAATTATCGTGAGTTTTATGAAGCCCGGCACTTTACCCCCGGCGGGCAGGTGCGCGCTCGCACCATAGAGATCGCCGGGCAGCAGGTACCATTCGGGGTTGACCTGCTGTTTCGTGCAGAGGGGGAAGTGCCCTTCACCTTTCATGTCGAGATTTGCGAAGATCTGTGGGTGCCCCTACCCCCTTCCTGCCATGCTGCCCTTGCCGGTGCGGAAGTGCTGCTGAACCTTTCTGCCAGCAACATCACGATTGGCAAGGCGCGAACCAGACGGGAACTCTGCGCGGCCCAATCCAATCGTACGGTTTCTGCCTATGCCTATTCGGCAGCCGGACCGGGCGAATCCACCACGGATCTGGCATGGGATGGGCAAGCCTCTATCTTCGAGTGCGGCGAGCAACTCGTGGAAAGCGAGCGCTTCCCTGAGGGCTCCACCATGGTGATGGGGGATGTGGATCTTGGCCGCATTCGGCAGGAGCGCATGCGGCTGAACAGCTTTGCAGAGTGCGCACGCAATGAGGGCCAAAATAGCCCCCTCTTCCGCACCCAGTTCTTCCCGCTGCCTGCACCGGAAAAGCCTGTGGCGCTGGAGCGTGAGATTGCGCGCTTTCCCTTCGTGCCGGCCGACCCGGAGCGACTGAAAGAAGACTGTTATGAGGCCTATAAAATCCAGATACAGGGTCTAGCCCAGCGCCTGCGCGCCACTGGCCTCAAGCATGTGGTGATTGGTGTTTCCGGCGGGCTTGATTCGACTCAGGCCCTGATTGTGGCGGTGAAAGCCATGGACTTGTGCGGTCTGCCGCGCACGCATGTTCTGGCCTATACCCTGCCCGGCTTTGCCACCTCTGATGAGACGAAGACCAATGCCTGGGCCCTGATGCGGGCGCTGGGGGTGACGGCAGAAGAAATCGATATTCGTCCTGCCGCCCGGCAAATGCTGGCAGATCTGGACCACCCCTTCGCACAGGGCGAGGCGGTCTATGATGTCACATTCGAAAATGTTCAGGCGGGCCTGCGAACGGATTATCTCTTCCGCCTCGCCAATCTACATCGCGCCCTTGTGGTGGGCACAGGAGATCTGTCTGAACTGGCGCTGGGCTGGTGCACCTATGGGGTGGGCGATCACATGTCCCACTATAATGTCAATGCATCTGTGCCCAAGACACTGATCCAGCACCTTATCCGTTTTGTTGCGCGCGAGCCGGACATGAGTGCAGAGACAGCACGGGTGTTGGCAGCGATTCTTGCCACAGAAATTTCGCCCGAACTGGTGCCGGCGACGCCGGGGGCACCCATACAATCCACCCAGCAGATCGTGGGGCCCTACCCGCTACAGGACTTCACCCTGTATTATCTGACGCGCTATGGCTTCCGCCCTTCCAAGATCGCATATCTCGCACATCACGCATGGCATAGGGCTGAACGCGGAGCCTGGCCCGCCGCGTTGCCCGAGGATGAACGGCGTGCTTATTCTCTGGCTGAAATCAAACACTGGATGAGAGTGTTTTTGAGCCGGTTCTTCGTCAGCCAGTTCAAGCGCTCCACCTTGCCAAATGGCCCCAAGATTTCATCCGGCGGCTCACTTTCTCCGCGTGGAGACTGGCGCGCGCCATCGGATGCTGGGCCGGGCCCCTGGCTGTCAGAACTCATGAAAAATGTGCCGGACTGAAAGGACACGTGAAACTCTTGCCATGGAGACTGCTCCGGGGGAGACCCAAAGCTGGGCGGGCATCGTCTTCGGGAGGTTCTGAAATGCCGTTCATTCCCGCGTCTCCGGGTGGGAATGAACGAAAGCTATCGATCCTTCCGGATCTGAACCATGACCCAGGCTGCGCCTGAGAGAATAAGGCCGCCGAGGCCCAATCCAATCCCTCCGCCCCAGATCAGACCTTCATTGCCCGCCCACCAGTGCCCGCCAAGAGCTCCGGCAACACCCAGAATAAGCGGAGCAAGGCATCCGATTGCGATCATTCCATCAGCCTTAGTTCTATCAGCGGCACCAGAAGCGGAAATCTAAGGAGCGTCGGGAAAGATTTTTTGCCAGACTGAAAGGGGCAAACAGGCTCGGATCGGGGTGCGGCTTCTGTGAATGGATATGCCATCACAATGACCAAACAGGCTCTGGTTAAGATGCCGCCGATCCCTTCCCATCATAGATTTCGTTTGCCCGCGCCTCGAATGCGCCAGCGAAGCGTTGAAAAGCCGCATCGAACATCGCCCCCATCAGGGCTGCGAGGGTACGAGAACGAAACTCGTATGAAATGTGGAACTTCACCTCGCAGGAGTTGTCACCCTGCGGCAGGAACTCCCAGCGATTATCCAGCCTGCTGAATGGGCCATCCAGGTATTCGACATGGATGACAAGGCGCGGACGATCCAGCATCACGCGTGAGGTGAAGGTCTCCCGAATGACCTTGTAGGCCACGGTCATATCCGCAACCAGAATTTCGACATCCTCGTCCGAGCGAACCCGTCGCTTCACGCGCAGCGCCTTGCAAAGCGGCACGAATTCAGGATAGCGCTCCACATCCGCCACCAGTGCAAACATATTGGCGGCAGAATGCTTCACAAGACGGGAGTTAGAGAAGGAAGGCACAGCGCGTCACGCCCGTCCCTGCCGGGCTGCACGTGCAGAGCGCAGCTTCTCGAAATCTTCGCCGGCATGGTGGGAAGAGCGCGTCAGTGGGCTGGAGGACACCATCAGGAAGCCCTTGGCGTAGGCCACCGTTTCGTAAGCCTTGAACTCGTCCGGCGTCACAAAGCTTTCCACCTTATGGTGCTGGCGCGTGGGCTGGAGATACTGGCCGATGGTGATGAAGTCCACATCGCCGGAGCGCAGGTCATCCATAAGCTGGAGCACTTCGTTGCGCACCTCTCCCAACCCCACCATGATGCCAGACTTGGTAAAGATGGAGCTGTCCAACTCCTTGACCTTCTGAAGCAGGCGCAGCGAGTGGAAGTAGCGGGCGCCGGGGCGTACCTTCAGATATTTGGAAGGCACGGTTTCAAGGTTGTGGTTGAACACATCCGGGCGTGCCGCCACCACCACTTCCAGTGCGCCATCCTTGCGCAGGAAGTCAGGGGTCAGGATTTCGATCGTGGTCTTGGGGCTGGCCTCACGGATCGCGAGAATGGTGCGAGAAAAGTGCTCTGCTCCGCCATCGGCCAGATCATCGCGGTCCACAGAGGTGATCACCACGTGCGAGAGACCAAGCTTGGCCACTGCCTCCGCCACCTTCTGGGGCTCGTCCTGATCCAGCGCCTGAGGCATACCCGTGCGCACATTGCAGAAGGCGCAAGCGCGGGTGCAGGTATCACCCATGATCATGAATGTGGCGTGCTTCTTTTCCCAGCACTCGCCGATATTGGGGCAGCCCGCCTCTTCGCACACCGTGTGCAGGCCATTGGCCCGCACGATCCCGGCCGTCTCAGACCATTTCCCGGACCCCGGTGCCTTGACCCGGATCCAGTCCGGTTTGCGCAGCACCTCGGTCATCGGCCGGTTGGCCTTTTCCGGATGGCGGGGGCGCTGTTTCAGCGTATCGATCAGAGTGACCATGGACGACTTTCCAAACTCAATGGCTCACAGGCTGCCGTAACAGGCGTGCCAGCCTTTCGGGCCATGGCACCGACATCCGGTGCCATGCCGCCCTGATGAAACAGCCCCCTCGCCCCACCTGCCTCAGGCGGGTTTCGAGCCTTTGATCGTGCGCCAGATGGCGAGCAACAGAATAGCCCCGCATGAGGACACGACGAGCTGATCCACAAAACCGGTGCCGATATATTCCAGATTCAGCAACTCAGCCACCCATCTGCCGAGAATGCCCCCCAGAATGCCCACCACCAGATTGGTGGGCAAGCCACCATTGGAACGCATGACCTTCTCAGCAATATAGCCGGCAATAATACCGACGATGACAGCTGTTATAATACCCATGCGAGCCCCCTCAACGTGATCGGATCGCGCGCCACACCCACAACAGGATGATGGCACCTACAATCGCCGCCACAAGCGTGCGGAAGAAACCGAACACCGGAATATTCGCCAACGCAGCAAGTTCACCACCCAGAAACGCACCCACGATACCGACGACCAGATTGGTGACCAGGCCGTGATTGCTTTCCGTAACGCGCTCAGCCACCCATCCTGCGATGAGGCCGATGATAATCATAGAGAAAAAGCCGACACCCGGCTGATTCAGGAATGCATAGCTCTCATCCATGTGGCCCTCTGGCAAAAGCGAGGGCACATGAACAGCCCCCATATTTCTATAGCAGATCCGGGGCCCCTGTGCGGTGGCGGATGGGGATAAGCCCATCCGCCTTTCGCATCAGACGTGGATGGCACGACCGTAAGCGTTCAGCACGCTTTCATGCATCATCTCAGAGAGCGTGGGATGCGGGAAGACGGTGTGGATGAGTTCCTCTTCCGTCGTTTCCAGATTCATTGCGATGACAAAACCCTGGATCATCTCGGTCACTTCCGCACCCACCATGTGCGCCCCCAGAAGTTCACCGGTCTTGGCATCAAAGATGGTCTTCACCAGCCCGTCCGGTTCACCCAGCGCAATGGCCTTGCCATTGCCGATGAAGGGGAAGCGACCCACCTTGATCTCACGCCCTGCTTCCTTGGCCTTCTTCTCGGTGAGGCCCACGGAGGCAATCTGCGGCGAGCAATAGGTGCAGCCGGGGATCTTCAGCTTGTCCATCGGGTGGGTATGCAGACCCTTGATGGTCTCCACACAGATCACACCTTCATGCTCGGCCTTGTGGGCCAGCATCGGTGCGCCGGCGATGTCGCCGATGGCATAGATGCCCGGCACATTGGTGCGGCCATAACCATCAATGCTGATGATGCCGCGCTCATGCTTCACACCCACGGCCTCAAGACCCAAGCCCTCGACATTGCCGACTACGCCGACAGCAGAAATCATCCGCTCCACCGTGATGTCGTGCTTCGCACCCTTGGCGTCCTCAACATGCACGGTCACGCTGTCAGCATGCTTGGTGACGCCGTTGACCTTCGCACCAGACATGATCTTCATGCCCTGCTTCTCGAAGCGCTTGCGCGCGATGGCCGCGATTTCCTCATCCTCAACCGGAAGGATCTGTGGCATCACCTCAACCACGGTCACCTCAGCGCCCATGGTGCGGTAGAAGGAGGCGAACTCGATACCGATAGCACCGGACCCCATCACCAGCAGGCTCTTGGGCATTTTTTCAGGAACCATGGCCTCGAAATAGGTCCAGATCAGCTTCTTGTCCGGCTCAATGCCCGGCAGGGCGCGCGGGCGGGCTCCGGTGGCGATGATGATATGCTTGGCGGAATAATCCCCGCCACCCTTCGCACCCTTGGGCGGATTCTGGGAGGCCTCAACCTTGATCTTGCCGGGTGCAGTGAGGGTTGCCTTACCCCAGATCACATCCACCTTGTTCTTGTTCAGCAGGAAGCCGACACCAGAATTGAGCTGAGCGGAAACCCCGCGAGAGCGCTTCACAACGGCAGCCGGATCAAAGCTCACCTTCTCCGCAGAGAGGCCGAACTCATTCGCATGCTGCATATAGTGATAAATTTCGGCCGAACGCAGCAGCGCCTTGGTTGGAATGCAACCCCAGTTCAGACAGATGCCACCGATATGGCTTTTCTCCACCACGGCCGTCTTGAAGCCGAGTTGGGCGGCACGAATGGCTGCCACATAGCCGCCGGGGCCGCCGCCGATGACAATGATATCGTAGGTCTCAGCCATGAATTGTCTCCTCACCACCGGCTTTTCCGGTGGGGTTGGGAAAAGAGTTGGGAGCAGCCATCATGCGCCGCTCGCCCGGGCAATGTCTGTGCCCGAGGCCATGACCTGCGCCATCGCCTCCAGCGTGCGTTCAAACAGTGACAAATCCCGCATCGGATCAACTGGCGCAGCTTGCGCCTGAAACACCGGCAGGCCGCTCATCTCCAGCGCCTCCGCCAGCATCAGATTGTCGAACAAGCCAAAATCTTCCACATGCATCCCGTCCGCCATCAGGGTCGGGGCACTTCCTATGACCGAGGCTGGCCCGATGCTTTCACACGCCCGGCCCAACAGGTCTCCGGGCAGATTGCTGTAGGCCGCAACCTTCTTGCCGAGTGCGACCCCGAAACCAATCTCGAACGCCGTTCCCGGATCCGCGCTCAAACCACGAAATGGCGTGAGATTGGCGATGATAGCGTCAGCCTGCCGGATCAGCTCAAGATTGGCGGCAAAGATCGCCGCGCTCATGCCCTTGCCGGCCATAATGGGCTCACCATCGAGTGGAAAGAGCCCGATGAAGCCGTAACGACGGCAGAGTTCGATTTTCAGTGCGCCCAATTCCCGCGCGTCATCAAGAAATACTTCAGGGCCAGCCAGATAGATCTTCATCCCATCCGCCCCTCATGTTTCCCGGAATCACGCAAAGCCAGAGATATCAAGTGGAATATCCTGCACAGCACAGTTCCTGACGGCAAGACCGGGCTTTCCAGATCCATCAACACTGGTATGTCCCGGGCATCAACGAATTCAACCGGCAAGATGCCCGGGACAAACAAGCTCACTTGGCGAGGATGGCGTAGATTTCATCCTTCAGGCGCAGACGCTGCACACGCTGTGCTTCCGCCTCATCATCGCTGACCGGCTCGATATTGGTTTCAGAACGATGAACCTGCCGATTGATCTCATGGTAGGCATCAGCCAGACGCGCGAAGTGGGCGTCAGTTTCCTTGAGCTTCTGGATCTTCTCCGCATATTCGGGAAAATCGGCTGCAAGTTCGTGCGGTGTATGGCTCATCTTATCATCCTGACTTTCAGGTGATGCCGTCTGAGGCTTCAGCCTCGCGGCAATAAGGGGCTACTCCGCTCTGCATACGCAGGACATGGTAGCCCCACTATCGGTTCACACCAGCATGGACATGGGCTTCTCGATGAAGCCCTTGAATGCCGCAAGAAGTTCCGCACCCAAAGCACCATCCATCACCCGATGATCGCAGGTCATGGTTACAGTCATCTGGGTTGCGATCTTCATTTCGTCACCGCGAGCCACAACCCGCTTCTCGGAAGTACCGATGGCGAAGATCGAAGACTGGGGCGCGTTGATGATGGCGGTGAAGTTGCGAACCCCCATCATGCCGAGGTTCGAAACAGAAGTGGAGCCACCCGAATACTCTTCCGGCTTCAGCTTCTTGTTACGGGCTCGGGTGGCAAGGTCACGCATCTCATTGGAGATGGCGGAGAGCGTCTTCTGCTCAGCCTTCTTCACAACCGGCGCATAAAGACCGCCATCAATGGCCACAGCCACGCCGACATCCGAATGCTTCATGCGCAGCACGCGATCTTCGGCCCAGACCGAATTGGCGGCGGGGACAGCCTGAAGCGCCAGAGCCAGCGCCTTGATGATGAAGTCATTCACCGAGACGCGATAAGAAGCCTTGCCATCCTTGTTCAGGGAGGCATTGGCATTCACCTGCTCACGCAGGGCCATGAGGTCGTCGAGGTCGCAATCCACAGTCAGGAAGAAGGTGGGTGTGACCTGCTCGCTCTCGACAAGGCGACGCGCAATGGTCTTGCGCATGCCGTCGAGCTGGATTTCCTCGTAGGTGCCGGCCTCATATTGTGCCTTGACCTGCTCGACTCCAGGTGCGCTGGCGACTGCAGCCTTCGGGGCTTCCTTCGAAGCTGCGGCGGGTGTTGCAGCAGCCGGGGCGGCGACACTGGTACCAGACCGGGCTGCATCCACATCGCGTGCAACGATGCGGCCGCGAGGACCAGAGCCTTTAAGGGCTGCGAGCTCGATACCCTTTTCCTTCGCGATCCGGCGCGCGAGCGGAGAGGCGAACACTCGCCCGCCAGCCGGAGCCGCGACCGGTGCAGAAGCCGCAGCCGGGGCAACAGAGACCGCTGCTGGCTGAGCGGCGACTGGAGCAGGCGCTGCAGGGGCCGCAGCCGGCGCACCACCCTGCCCGGCAGATGCGGCGACGGACTTGGCATCCTCCCCCTCAACCGCAAGCACGGCAATGATCTGGTTTACAGGCACATCCTGCGCGCCTTCCGGCACCAGAATCTTGGCAAGGACGCCTTCGTCCACCGCCTCCACTTCCATGGTGGCCTTATCGGTTTCAATCTCGGCGATCACATCGCCAGACTTCACCGTATCGCCTTCCTGCTTCACCCACTTGGCCAGATTGCCCTTCTCCATGGTGGGAGACAGGGCCGGCATCAGAATTTCGACAGGCATCGGCCGTCTCCTCAGCGATAGGTTACGGCGTGGACTGCTTCGATCACGTCAGCGACCGAAGGCAAGGCCAGCTTTTCAAGATTGGCTGCATAAGGCATAGGCACATCCTTGCCCGTGATGCGGAGCACCGGTGCATCGAGGTAATCGAACGCCTTGTCCATAAGCTGGGCGGCGATCTCGGCGCCAATGCCGGACTGTGGCCAACCTTCTTCAACAGTGACGCAACGTCCGGTCTTCTGGACGGAGGCGATGATCGTCTCCACATCCATCGGACGGATTGTGCGCAGGTCGATCACCTCAGCCTCAATGCCCTGCTTGGCCAGCTCTTCCGCCGCCTTCAGCGCATACGTCATGCCGATGGAGAAGGAGACCAGCGTGACGTCCTTGCCCGCACGAGCAATACGCGCCTTGCCGATGGGCAAAACGAAATCATCCAGCTTCGGCACCTCAAAAGAGTGGCCGTAGAGAATTTCATTCTCAAGGAAGACAACCGGGTTCGGATCTCGGATCGCAGCCTTCAGCAGCCCCTTGGCATCGGCGGCCGAATAGGGGGCAACCACCTTGAGGCCGGGAATCTGGCTGTACCAAGCCGTATAATCTTGGCTGTGCTGGGCCGCGACACGCGCCGCCGCACCATTCGGGCCACGGAACACGATGGAACACACAATCTGGCCGCCAGACATATAGTGCGTCTTGGCCGCAGAATTGATGATGTGGTCAATCGCCTGCATCGAGAAATTGAAGGTCATGAACTCGACGATGGGCTTGAGGCCAGCCATGGCCGCACCCGTTGCCAGACCGGCAAAGCCATGCTCGGTGATTGGCGTATCCACCACGCGGCGGTCACCAAATTCCTGCAACAGGCCCTGGGTGATCTTGTAAGCGCCTTGATATTCGGCAACTTCTTCACCAATGACAAAGACATCACCGTCGCGGCGCATCTCTTCAGCCATGGCGTCGCGCAGGGCTTCACGCACGGTCTGCGTGACATATTCGGTGCCGGCTGGCACTTCCGGATCGGCATGGGCCACAGCCGTGGGAGCGGCCGGGGCAGCAGGCACCGTGGCGGCTGCGACGGGAGCAGCAGCAGCGACAGGCGCGGGAGCCGGGGCGGAGGAAGCCGCGACGCTCACATCTTCACCTTCGGCCGCGATGATGGCGATGGGAGTATTCACGGCCACATCCTGCGCGCCTTCCGGCACAAGAATCTTGGCGAGAACGCCTTCATCCACGGCCTCCACTTCCATGGTGGCCTTGTCAGTCTCGATTTCGGCGATCACATCACCGGGCTGAATCTTGTCGCCTTCCTGCTTCACCCATTTGGCGAGGTTGCCCTTCTCCATGGTGGGGGACAGGGCCGGCATGAGGACATCAATGGCCATGGCAGTCAGCTCTTGCTGGGCAGCGGAGCGGGAGATGGAGCCTTGCGCCCATACAGTCCCGCGAAACCCGCGCCATGATGAGAGGAGTAGCGGCGCTTTTCGCCGCAACAACGAATGAAAGGGAGAAGGCGCACCCGGCCACGGGTGGTATGATGCGCGCCATCTCGCACCCGCTCAGCGCAGGATGTCCGTGTAAAGCTCGGACGGAGCCGGCTCAGGATCATTCGTCGCAAAATCGGCAGAGGCGGCAACGATCTCGCGGACCTCGGCGTCGATCTTCTTCAGATCTTCTTCAGCCATCTGATGCTCTTCAAGCAGACGCGCCCGCACCTGTTCGATGGGGTCGTGCTCGGTCCGCATCTTCTGCACCTCCTCCTTGGAGCGGTACTTGGCAGGGTCGGACATGGAGTGGCCGCGATAACGGTAGGTCTGCATCTCAAGGATGTAGGGCCCCTTGCCGGTGCGCGCGAAGGATAGTGCACGTTCAGCAGCAGCCCGCACCGCACGCACATCCATACCATCCACCTGTTCGCCGGGGATGTTGAAAGAGATGCCGCGCTTGGAAAAATCGGTCTGTGCGGAAGAGCGGGTCACCGAAGTGCCCATGGCGTATTTGTTGTTTTCGATCACATACACAACAGGCAGCTTCCAAAGCTCTGCCATGTTGAAGCTCTCATAGACCTGACCTTGATTGGCCGCACCATCGCCGAAATAGGTGATGGAGACCTTGCCGTTCTCACGGTAGCGATCCGCGAAGGCGAGGCCGGTGCCAAGGGAGACCTGCGCGCCGACAATGCCGTGACCACCAAAGAACTGCTTCTCGATGCTAAACATATGCATCGAGCCGCCCTTGCCCTTGGAATAGCCACCGCGGCGACCGGTCAACTCGGCCATCACGCCATTGGCTTCCATGCCGACGGCAAGCATATGACCATGGTCACGATAGCCGGTGATAACCTGATCACCTTCTTCCATGGCCATCTGCATACCTACCACCACGGCCTCCTGGCCGATATAAAGGTGGCAGAAACCGCCGATGAGACCCATACCATACATCTGGCCCGCTTTTTCCTCGAAGCGGCGGATCAGCAGCATCTCTCGGTATGCAAGGAGATCGTCATCCTTCGTGAAAGTTGCAGGCTCGGATGAGGCTGCGGCGGTGCGGGAGGTAGACTTTCTAGGGGCCATCGGCATCCTCGAGAAGTGCAAGAGTTGTATTTTCTCTACTCCACCTCTCGCGCAGCTCAAAGCATCAAATATTCTTTGTGCACCGCAACACGCTGCAAACGCTTGATTTTGCGATGTTGAACTCGATTATGGTTCATGTGTATTATGAACTATAATCGAGTTCAGTTGCTGCGAAGCAATACAATGTCGTCCGGATGAATGAAATTCAGCAGCCGCCTGCCCTGCTCATCCAGAAGGTCCGGATCGAGTCGACTGGCAGCCAGAAGGGACACCTTGTGCTCTATCATGGAGCGCTGGCTCCGCAGGTCGGCAAGCTCAGCCTCAAGCTGCTTGAGCTCCTGCTCATAGTTGCGTTTAGCGACAAGGCCATGATCACCCGTATAGGCGTGATAGGCGAAGTAGCCGATGAGGGCGGCCGCCCCCAGATGCAGGGTCAGCGTGGCCAGTATGGAGCGGAGGCGAGAACGGCTTTGCATGGCAGGAAGTTTAGGCCACGCCGGTTTCCGTCCTGTTAAAACCGCCCTTTTTCTCATCCATTCCGGGCTTTTCGTGCACGACCTTGAGCACACGTCCGAAATGGCCATGAGGGCTCCTTGCATGAACGCACAGGAGGCTTGCGAAATCCGCCATGGTTTTTGTCCGAGTTGCGCGGCACAACAGCACGGACAGCGCGATGCCGCAGCCCAGAGCTTGGCGCAGCGGCTTGGTGCAGCACCTATTTTATAGCTTTCAGGAGAAGGCAAATGACCAAACCCGTGATCGCGATCGTGTACCATTCCGGTTATGGCCACACCAAGGTGCAGGCTGAAGCGGTTCTGGCCGGCATTCAGGACGTTGCCGGCATTGAGGGCATTCTGGTTCAGGCCGAGAAGGTGGATGACCATTGGGAACAGCTGGATGATGCAGCAGCCATCATCTTCGGCTCACCTGTTTACATGGGCAATACGGCTGCTGCATTTCAGACCTTCGCGGAGAAGAGCTCCAAGCGCTGGTTCGAGAGCAAGTGGAAAGACAAGCTCGCCGCCGGCTTCGTGAACTCCGGCAGCCAGAACGGCGACAAGTCTCAGGCCATCAATGCGCTGTTCACCCTCTCCCAGCAGCACGGCATGATCTGGGTTGGCCTTGGCCTTCTGCCGGGCAACAATAACTCCGGCGGTTCGGTGAACGACATCAACCGTCTTGGCGGTTTCTCGGGCGCATTTGCTCAGTCGAATGTCGATCAGGGCGCGGATGCTGTCCCTGCGGATGCCGACCGTCGCACTGCAGCGCATCTTGGCAAGCGCGTGGCTGAAGCCGCTCTGCGCTGGACTCGCGGCGCCTGATTGCCGACGCAAAAGCGAAGTTAATAAAAATGCGCCCTGCCAGATCTGGCAGGGCGCATTTTTATTTGGTGATCAGCTATCGTCCGCGAATGAAATTATAGCTGGCTCATAATTTTCACTTATCAGCGCCGGAAACCCGAGATCATCTCTTGTGATGGCTATTGAGCATTTGCGAGAGAAGTGAAGACCAGTTCACGCGAAGAAAATGCGATCAAACCATGAGCTTGGTCTTTTCCCGATTCCATGAAACGAAGAAACGATCCAAAAACCTCAAATTCTACATCTGATAGTTGATGAGGCTAAGAGCCCTGGAACTTGTTCACCCGAGGAAAGCCCTTTGGTGGCATACGCCCCGCAGAAGCGCGCTCACCCTGCCATTCCATCAGTTCTGTCACGGTCCACGTGCGGCCGGATGTATCCTCCCAGGTCAAGCCTTCGCTCAATGTGAAGAGCTTGATATCCGAGAGACCGCCATCACGATAACGCTGTAACCGCACGCCTCGACCGCGGGTCAGTTCAGGGACCTGAGCCAGGGGAAACAGCAATAGCTTGCGATTTTCGCCAATCACCGCAACGCTATCTCCCTCCACCACCCGTACGGTATGCAGAGCATCGGGCGGGTCTACCAAAAGCACTTGCTTGCCCTTGCGGGTATTGGCGAGGCAATCATCTTCGTTGACGATAAATCCCCTGCCCTGCTGCGACACAACCAGCAGCTTACGTGCGGCCTGATGCGTGAAAATGGTGACGATCTCAATCTCCTGATCCAGATCGATCAGCATCCTTACTGGCTCACCATGCCCGCGCCCCCCCGGCAATTTGGCGGCATCCAACGTATAGAATCGCCCGTTAGAGGCACAAAGCATGAGCCTGGATGTCGTCTCGGCAAAGAAAGAGTGGCCGAGGGCATCGTCCGTCTTGAATTGCAGGCTCGACAAATCCTGCACATGCCCCTTGAGCGCGCGGATCCAGCCCTTTTGCGAGATGACAACGGTGATGGGCTCACGCTCTACCAATGCCTCTGTGAAAGCATCCTCTCCCAGTTCCGGAGTTGCCGCGAATGTCGTGCGACGACGTCCCAGTTCTGTTTCCGGGCCGTAGGTCTTGCGGGTCTCACGTATTTCCTTCGTGATCGCCTTCCATTGTGAGTCTTCGGACTCCACCAGTGTGTTGAGCGCCTCCTGCTCCTTGCTCAGCGCATCATACTCCTTGCGAAGTTCCATTTCCTCGAGACGGCGCAGAGAGCGCAACCGCATGTTGAGGATAGCTTCGGCCTGCACATCCGTGAGGCTGAAGGTGCGCATCAGTTCAACCTTGGGCTCATCCTCCTCACGGATGATGCGGATAACCTCATCAAGGTTTAGATAAGCGATAATGTAACCGCCAAGCACCTCCAGCCGATGCGCGATCTTGTCCAGCCGGTAGCGGGAACGGCGCAACAGCACCTCCCGCCGATGGTCCAGCCATTCGCGCAGTGCCTCGGCCAGCGAGAGCACCTTCGGGACCTGCCCACGCACAAGCACATTCATGTTGAGAGAAACCCGGGCCTCAAGCTCACTGAGCTTGAACAGGCTTTCCATCAGCACCTCGGCATCCACTGTCCGGGCGCGCGGCTCCAGCACTAGGCGAATGTCCTCAGCACTTTCATCGCGCACATCAGCAAGGAGAGGCAGTTTCTTGTCGGTGAGAAGTTCTGCGATCTTCTCCACGAGGCGAGACTTCGCAACCCCATATGGAATCTCAGTCACCACCACCACATAGCCGCCGCGCCCGGCCTCTTCCTTATGCCAGCGCGCCCTTACACGAAAAGCCCCGCGACCCGTGGCATAGGCCTCAGCGATACCAACCGGATCATCGACAAGAATGCCGCCCGTGGGAAAATCCGGCCCCGGTACGATGCTTAGCAAATCAGCAGAAAGAGCATTCGGGTTTTTGATGAGATGCAGCGCCGCATCCAGAAGTTCCGCAGCATTGTGGGGCGGAATGGAGGTGGCCATGCCGACAGCAATGCCCTGAGAGCCATTTGCCAACAGATTGGGGAATGCAGACGGCAACACCGCCGGCTCTTCTTCAGAACCGTCATAGGTTGGCCGGAAGTCCACGGCATCTTCGTCAATGCCATCCAGCAGCAGCCGGGCCGTTTCAGTCAGCCGAGCTTCGGTATATCGCATGGCGGCGGCATTATCGCCGTCCACATTGCCGAAATTGCCCTGCCCGTCCACCAGCGGGTAACGCTGGGCAAAGCTCTGAGCAAGGCGCACCAGCGCATCATAGACCGACTGGTCACCATGCGGATGGAACTTACCGATGACATCACCCACTACACGGGCAGACTTCTTGAAGCCCTGCCCCGGGTCCAGCTTGAGCTGGCGCATGGCATGAAGGATGCGTCGATGCACCGGCTTCAGGCCATCGCGCGCATCCGGCAGCGCGCGATGCATGATGGTGGAGAGGGCGTAAGCGAGATAGCGCTCTTCAAGCGCCGTCTTCAGTTGCACGGTCTCGATATGACCGTCACCGGGAGGAGTCTTCGAACGGGTTGCCATAGCTGCCAGTACCCTGAGAACGCAAAGAGAACAAGGCGCTTCTGCGCTTCAGGCCGGCCAGACCGGAGCGCTGGCCTGATCCATCCCCACTTTGTCTGCTCAAATGGAAACGGGGTGAGCCTTGGCGACACCATCAAATGCCTGAAGCACCTTCAATAGTGCTTCCAATTCTCCCAGCGGCACCATGTTTGGACCATCAGAGGGAGCGCGATCAGGGTCCGGGTGCGTTTCGATAAACACAGCGGCAACACCCACAGACACAGCAGCACGCGCCAGAACCGGCACAAACTCCCTTTGCCCGCCAGAAGATGAACCCTGCCCGCCCGGCTGCTGCACCGAGTGGGTGGCGTCAAACACCACGGGCGCGCCAGTCGTCTTGGCCAGAGTCGGCAATGCGCGCATATCGGAAATCAGCGTATTGTAGCCGAAAGACACACCACGCTCTGTCACCAGCACATGCGGGTTTCCAGCACTGGTGAGCTTTTTCACCACATTGGCCATGTCCCAAGGCGCAAGGAACTGGCCTTTTTTGACATTCACCACGCGCCCGGTCTGCGCGGCAGCAACCAAAAGGTCAGTTTGCCGGCAAAGAAAGGCGGGGATCTGGAGCACATCAACCACTTCGCCCACCGGGGCACACTGCTCGATGTCATGCACATCCGTGAGCACTGGCAGCCCCAAGGTTTCCCGAATCTCCGCGAACACCGGCATAGCCGCTTTCAGGCCCATGCCACGAGCCGCATTCGTCGAGGTCCTGTTGGCTTTGTCGAATGAGGTCTTGAAAATAAGCCCCATGCCCAGACGCGAGGTGATCTCTTTCAGTTGAGCTGCAACCTCCATGGCATGGTCGCGGCTTTCCATCTGGCACGGGCCAGCAATCAGGGCCAGCGGAAGGCTGTTGCTAATCCGCACATCACCCACGCTGACAATGTTATCTGGCTGGATCGCGCTCATGACCTGGGGGCTCATCTCTTCAAACATATGGGCCGAGTGATAACGGCCAATTATTCGGAAATAAGGCAGCCCCGGATGGGGCTGCTTGCTGCACGAGAAAGAAGGGCTCCGCATTTCAGCGAAGCCCTCTTAATGTCACGCCTCGCGGCGTTCAAACACTAGGGTTGCCCCCATGGCCGCGCGCGGAGGCACGACAATAATGCCCTCAACGGCCTCCTCAACCATGCGCCGGGCCTCAAGGGAGCGGCGCAAATCGGCGATGTCGGGCGTAGCGAAGCGAATGGCTGCAATACGCAGCCCTTCTCCACCAGGGGCTGGCACGCCATAGCGCTCGGTAAAGAGCGGACGGGTCATCACCTCAATTTCACCACGAGGTGTCTGGGCGATATACCAGTCATCACGGGCGCGCAGTACGGGCACATCCGTCAATGTATTGAGAATGTGCTGGTGAACTGCGGGCTCATCCGCCACGAGGCTCAGGCCAGCAAGACCTGTGACACCATTGGAATGGCGCTGGAAATCAGGTGCCCAGAAATTCTCGGGCCGATGCTGGGTGCACGTGAAAACACCAAGATCCGGAGACTGCGGATCGTGAGCAAAAGCCAGGGAGAACGAAACCTCCCCTTCCTCACCATCAGGACGTCGCCCCATACGGGAAGCATGAACCGTCGCAAATCCACCAAACCCGGCGGCGTCGAACACTTCCTTCTCGGCGGCAGCGTCACTGCCTTCCAGAACCATCATGGAAAGGCCTTCGCCGCAACGCTTCTGGAAACTGGCATTGAACCCCCCGAAGGAGAATTTGCCTTCTTCCACCAGTGGGAGTTTTTCCGCATCCGTGATCTGCAACAACTCGATAAAGAAGCCCGGCGTCTGGATAATCCGATTAGCAGTGCCCCATGGGTGGACATTACGCACACCGACAGTGAATCCGAGCAGGTCATAAACCTCCCCGGCAGCATCCAGATCCCGGACAAGATGGACAACATGATCGAGGCCGCGTCGCATGGACTCTCCTTCATCGAAATAGCCTGCCATATACAGCCAAAGTGGGGCACCTGGCATGGGGCAGGGTGACAGTGGGCAGAACAGCCCGGTCTGTTTTCAGGCCTGCGTGCGAAACGCTGCATCACATCCGCGACGCAGCCCGGCACTGAACAGGCGGCGGGAGCTTAGCGGCAAAAGTGCGATTTTGCGAAAGAGATTATGACAGGGCTCTCATGCCTGGGGATCAAGAACGAAGTATGACACCCGCATCTCTGTCTCGCAGCCGCATTGTAACCGAGCAAGAGGCTGATAAAAAAGAAAAATCCAGGACGTGATATCCTGGATTTCAAAATTCAAATCTCATGTTGAGATGAATTCCAAAGCGTCACATCATTCATCGGGACGGATGAAAACTGCCTCAGCCCGCCCCGATAATGTCTCAAACAAGGCGACTCTGCACCATTGCCGCCTGCACAAAAGAAGCGAACAGCGGGTGGGGTTCAAATGGCCGTGAACGTAATTCAGGGTGGAACTGGACACCGATGAACCACGGGTGGTCCCGATATTCCACGATCTCAGGCAGCAGACCATCAGGCGACATGCCGGAGAACTTCAGGCCATACTCTTCCAGCCGTTCACGATACGAGGTGTTCACCTCATACCGATGGCGGTGACGCTCTGAAATCCGGGCCTGCCCGTAAATCTCAGCCACTCGGCTTCCATCTTCAAGCTGTGCCGGATAGGCCCCAAGACGCATCGTGCCGCCCAGATCACCCTTCACTGAACGACGCTGCAATGCCTCACCCTGAACCCATTCGGTGAGCAGGCCCACGATCGGTTCTTCAGAAGGCCCGAACTCAGTGGAATCGGCATTGGAAATGCCTGCAAGATTGCGCGCCGCCTCGATGACCGCCATCTGCATTCCAAAGCAGATACCGAGATAGGGCACATGCCTCTCACGCGCGAAGCGCGCTGCGCGAATCTTGCCCTCCGATCCACGCTTGCCAAAGCCGCCGGGCACGAGAATGCCGTGGACATGCTCCAGAAATGGCGCAGGATCTTCCCGCTCGAATGTTTCACTCTCGATCCAGTCGAGATTGACCTTCACCTGGTTGGCGATACCGCCATGAGCCAGAGCTTCAATCAGCGACTTATAGGCATCTTTCAGGCCGGTATACTTACCCACGATGGCGATGGTGACCTCGCCCTCGGGATTACGCACCCGTGCTTCAATATTGGTCCAGCGTGACAGATTCGGTGCGGGCGCAGGCTCAATATTGAAAGCTGCCAGCACTTCGCTATCCAGCCCCTCGGCGTGATAGGCGGACGGCACGGCATAGATGTTGTCCACATCCCGGGCTTCAATCACCGCGCTCTCCCGCACATTGCAGAAGAGCGACAGCTTGCGCCGCTCTTCGCGCGGAATCTCACGGTCCGTGCGGCACAGCAGAATATCCGGCTGAATACCGATGGAGCGCAATTCCTTCACGGAATGCTGGGTTGGCTTGGTCTTCAGCTCACCGGCAGAAGGAATATAGGGCATCAGGGTGAGATGGATGAAGATGGCATGCCCGCGGGGCAGTTCATTCTTCAGCTGACGCGTTGCCTCGAAGAAGGGTAGCCCCTCGATGTCACCAACCGTGCCGCCAACTTCGATAAGGACGAAGTCATAGCCCTCATTACCCTCAAGCACGAAGTCCTTGATGGCATTGGTCACATGCGGAATCACCTGAACTGTGGCGCCAAGATAGTCGCCCCGCCGTTCCTTGGTGAGAATATCCATATAGATGCGGCCGGTGGTGATATTGTCCCGACGCGTAGCCGGACGCCCCGTAAACCGCTCATAATGCCCCAGATCCAGATCGGTCTCCGCACCATCATCGGTCACGAACACTTCGCCGTGCTGGTAAGGGCTCATGGTGCCCGGATCGACGTTCAGATAGGGGTCCAGCTTGCGCAGCCGCACCGTGTATCCGCGTGCCTGAAGCAGGGCACCGAGGGCTGCCGATGCGAGCCCCTTGCCCAGAGAAGACACGACGCCGCCGGTGATGAAAATATAGCGCGCCATGGACTGACCTCACCTCAATACAAACGCGTTTCGGCGAGCCGAAGCCGTTAGGGGCCTCGTCTCGCCACTCAACTCTATGCCGCAGGACTGATTCCTGCGGCATGCAAACTTACTGGGACTGCGGAACCTGTGGTCCGCCAGACGACGCTGGGCCACCCTGTGGGGTGATCTGATCTAGAATCGAGCTTCCCGGCTGCGGTGCAGCAGGTACACCCTGCGCCGGTGCGCCCGGCTGAAGAATGGAGCTCGGCGTCCGATTCCAGCCCGCCGATATGGTGAGCGAAAGGGAGGTGATGAAGAAGAGCGCGGCAAGAATGGCCGTGGTCCGCGTCAGCACATTGGCCGACCCGCGCGCAGAGAAGAAGCCACCAGAACCGCCGCCGCCACCGCCGCCAGCCCCCAAGCCTCCGCCTTCCGAACGCTGGATCAGCACCACGCCGATAAGCGACAGCACCACCAAGAGGTGAATTACAATCAAAACCGTCTGCATGGAATCCATCATGTTCGCGCCGCGAGCGGAAAGCCGGGCGCGCCAGTCGGTCGGGTCTCTACACGATCAGGCCGGCTGAGGGAAGCCCGACGAGGTGAAGATTGTCCACATTGCCGGGTGTTGCGCGAAAAGCGACCTTGGGTTTTCTGAGCCCATGCCGGCATTTCATCTTCTTTTCCAGACACCACATATATGGCGACGAACTGTGAGCCACCTTGACATCCCACTGCTGTTAAGGCTACTTCGCCCCCCACGAACGGCCGCTTTGGCAGCGCGTCCGTATTTCTATTGTGAACCGACAAGGCCGCGCGCCGCATAAGCGGGCCCAAGGAAAAAAGACATGGCCAAGGCTGCAACCATCAAGATCAAGCTCCTGTCCACTGCGGATACGGGTTCGTTCTATGTGACCAAGAAGAACTCCCGGACCAAGACCGACAAGATCGTGCTGAAGAAGTATGATCCGGTCGTACGCAAGCACGTGGATTTCCGCGAGACCAAGATCAAGTGATCCAGCGCGGCGCATAGCGCCGCGAGTTATCCGGCGGTGTGTTCATCACGCCGAAGGAATGACCAAGGGCGCCACAGGGCGCCCTTCTTTTTGCCTTTCTCGGGATGAAACTGTCTTCTGTGGGCTGGTTTGACCCTGCCGCATATCTGCGCGGCCCGCAACGGTGCAACCCGTGATAGTCTCGCCCGCGGACCTCCTTGAACAAGTGCGGATGACGCATGCAATCGTTGAAGCTTCGCCTGCAAGCCTTCTGGCGCCACCCGTTCAGCAAGTTCAAACGCGAGGCGTTCAACCGGAATGACTATAGTGCTTGGCTCCGTCGCTATGCGGGGCTGGATGAGACACACCGTGAGCAGATGCGGGCCACGCAGGCACAATGGAGTGTGCCGCCGGTCATCTCCATCATCATGCCTGTCTATAATGCGCAGATTGATTGGCTGAAACAGGCCATCGATTCGGTCAGAAGCCAGATCTATCCGCACTGGCAGCTCTGCATCGCAGATGACTGTTCAACGAATCCAGAAACCCGAACGGTGCTTGAGGCCTATGCGGCCGCGGATTCGCGTATCCAGGTGGTATATCGCCCAAAGAATGGCCACATCTCGGAAGCGTCAAATTCCGCTCTCGCATTAGCGCAGGGCGAGTGGGCCGCCCTGCTCGATCAGGATGATCTCCTGAGCGAAGACGCGCTGTTTTATGTGGCGCGCGCTATCATACGGCAGCCGGCTGCTCAGATGATCTATTCCGACGAAGACAAGATCAAAGGCGACGGGGTTCGCTTTGATCCCAGCTTCAAACCGGACTGGAACCCGGACCTGTTCCGCGCCCAAAATATCTTCTCCCATCTCGGCGTCTATCGTGCAGAGCGGGTTCGCCAGCTCGGCGGCTTTCGGAAAGGGTATGAAGGCGCGCAGGATCACGATCTGGCCCTTCGCTATTTTGAAGGGCTACCGCCGGAAACGATCTGCCATATTCCGCGCGTGCTTTATCATTGGCGCAGCCACGCCAGCAGCACCGCCCAGAAGGGCAGCAACAAGACGTATGCGTCGGATGCAGGGCAAAAGGCGCTTCGAGATCACTTGAAACGCACGAGTGTTTCCGGAGATGCCGAGATTATCACAGACGGTGTTTATCGCATCCATTACCATCTGCCGGCCAATCCGCCGCTGGTGAGCCTGATCATTCCCACGAGAAACGCTGTGGATCTGGTTCGGCAATGCGTCTCTTCGATTCTCGAAAAGACGCTCTACCCGAACTATGAAATCATCATTGTCGATAACAACTCTGATGATGAAGCTGCCCTCCTCTATTTCCAGAATGTGCAGAAAAACGAAAAGGTACGGGTGCTACGAGACGAGCAACCCTTCAACTATTCTGCCATCAACAATAATGCCGTACGCCATGCCAAAGGCGATGTGATCGGCCTCATCAATAATGACATCGAGGTGATCTCTCCCGGCTGGCTGGATGAGATGGTGAGCCTTGCACTCCAGCCCGGTGTTGGAGCCGTCGGTGCACGCCTGCTCTATCCGGATGGGCGCGTCCAGCATGGAGGTGTGCTGCTTGGCCTTGGCGGTGTTGCCGGCCATGCGCACAAACTTATCAAGCGCAAATCAAATGGCTACCTGAAGCGCGCGATTTTGACACAGTCTTTTAGTGCCGTTACGGCCGCCTGCCTCATCGTGAAGAAGACCATCTATGAAGATGTTGGCGGGCTCGATGAAAAAAATCTGAAAGTTGCATTCAATGACGTCGACTTCTGCCTGAAGGTGCGCGCAGCAGGCTACCGCAATATCTGGTCTCCATATGCGGAGCTCTATCATCACGAGTCCGCCACTCGCGGAACCGAGGATACGCCAGAAAAGCAGAAGCGGTTCATGTCTGAAATCGAATATATGAAACAACAATGGGGTGACTTGCTGGCGCATGACCCGGCATATAACCCGAATCTCACACGGGACAGGGAGGACTTCTCCCTTGCCTGGCCCCCACGACATGAAGATGACCCGACTCTGGCCTCATAAATCCGCAGGCACTGGCTGACACGCTTTTGGGGGGCAACAGGCGATTGAGAGAGGCATCAGTAGAGCTGTCTCTGCCTATGCCTATGCCAATGCCAATTCGAACATCTGCCGTTGATAATATGTGCAAACAAACCTGTAAGGTGCACGTAATTTTCGTATGCCCAAAATAGCCCTTCATGTACATATGAGCGAAATGAGGGGGCTCATTCATGGCAAGTGGGCATACACGCATCGACCACCCGGTCGGCAAGGTCGTTCCGATCCTGCTATGTGTTGTTCCCTTTAGCCAAATCCCTCTCGATGCCTATACGCCCGGCCTGCCCCAGATGGTGGAAAGCCTGACGGCAGATCCTGCAACAATGCAGAATACTGTCACCGCTTACATGCTGGGCATGAGCGTGGCATTGATCCCTGTCGGCGTTGCTTCAGATATCTTCGGGCGACGGCACGTGCTGCTTGCGGGGCTGGCGGTACTTATTGCCATGAGCATCGCATGCGCCATGGCCAATAGCGCATTTCTGCTGCTGGTTTTCCGTTTTATACAAGGTGTTGGAGGCTGTACCTGCCTCGTTGTCTCTTATGCTATTGCCGCAGACTGTTTTCGCGGGCGTGAACTGACCTCGATTGCGGGCCTGTTGGGTGCCGCATGGGGGCTTGCCCCCGTTCTTGCGCCGGCGGCCGGTGGTTTTATCGTCGAGTTTTCATCATGGCGATGGGTCTTCGGCATTATCGCGATTTCAGCCACTGTCATTGCATTGATCGTTGCACGGTTCCTGCCCGAAACACTGTCTGTAGAACGGCGCGTACCTTTTGACCCGCAACGCACAGCAAGCATTTTGCGCAATGCCCTTGCTCGTCCGCGTTTTCTGCCATTCGTTCTGGTTTTTGCCGCCGCCGCCAGTGCGCAGCTCGTTTTCGGTGTTGTGGCACCGTTCTTTTACCAGACCGGCCTTGGCTTTTCCGCTGCTGCCTATGGCCTCATTGCGCTTGGCTTTGGGGGCGTGAATCTCATGGGCGAGCTGGCATGCTCCCATTTCGCACGCTCCGTTGCGCCGCGCCCACTCGGCTTTAGCGCCTTCTCTCTCTTTTTCGCCAGCGCTCTCGTTCTGACCGTAACCGGGATGATTTCCGGCATTAGCTTCACGGCCATCACGATTGGCGGAGCGCTCATGCTCGCTGGCTGCGGCATCCTGTGCCCGATGATGTACGGAATGGCACTGGGCCTGTTCGAGCGCGATCACGGCCTCATCGGAGGGCTCATCAGCGCCCTATGTTACCTTGTGGTGAGTGGAGCCATGGCTCTGGCCGCCTTACTTCCAGAAACCTCGCAAGCGCCTTTGGGATGGCTCTATCTCGGCCTCAGTGCCGCGGCGGGCATTCTGCTGGCAATTTCGCTCCCGGCCTCGAGCCGTCCCGCACAACAGTAGAACGAAAAAGGGTTCGCCATGAGCACCATCGGCATCCGGGGCACATTCTTCGATTTCATCGATGATCCGTGGAAACATATCGGCAATGAGCAGGCTGCCGCCCGCTTCCACCATGATGGCCTTCTGGTCGTGACAGACGGCGTCATTACTGATTTCGGCCCCTATGAAGAGGTGGCCGCCCGCCACCCAGACCTCGAAGTCACCCATATCGCAGACCGTATCATTGTGCCCGGTTTCATCGACGGCCATATCCACCTGCCCCAGACCCGCGTTCTGGGGGCTTATGGCGAGCAGCTTCTGCCCTGGCTCCAGAAGTCGATCTATCCCGAAGAGGTGAAGTACAAGGACAGGGGCTACGCCCGAGAAGGTGTCACGCGCTTCCTGGATGCGCTGCTGGCCGGCGGCACCACCACTTGCCAGGCCTTCACCACCTCTTCTCCCGTCTCGACGGAAGAGCTGTTTGAGGAAGCCGGGCGTCGCAACATGCGGATCATCGCCGGCCTCACCGGCATTGATCGCAATGCGCCGGATGAGTTCATCGACACGCCGGAGAATTTCTACAACGACAGCAAGCGCCTCATTGAGCAGTACCATAACAAAGGGCGCAACCTGTATGCGATCACGCCTCGCTTTGCGTTCGGCGCCTCCCCGGAGCTTCTCACAGCCTGCCAGCGCCTGAAGGAAGAACACCCGGATTGCTGGGTGAACACCCATATCTCGGAAAACCCCAGCGAATGCCACGGGGTTCTTATTGAGCACCCCGATTGCCAGGACTATCTCGGTGTTTATGAGAAGTTCGGTCTTGTCGGCCCCAAATTCTCCGGTGGCCATGGGGTCTATCTGTCAGATGGCGAATTCCGCCGAATGTCGGAAACAGGTGCAGCCGTTGTGTTCTGCCCCTGCTCGAATCTCTTCCTTGGTAGTGGGCTTTTCCGCCTCGGCCGCGCGACTGATCCGAAGAACCGTGTGCGCATGTCTTTTGGCACCGACATGGGCGGCGGCAACCGCTTCTCCATGCTGAATGTGCTTGAAGATGCCTACAAGGTGGGCATGTGTAACAATACCCTTCTGGACGGTAGCCTGGACCCGGTCAGCAAGGATCTTGAGGAATCCGAGCGCAACAAGCTCTCCCCCTATCGCGGCTTCTGGTCAGTCACGCTTGGCGGGGCGGAAGGCCTGTATATCGATGACAAGCTCGGAAATTTCGAGCCCGGCAAGGAAGCTGACTTCGTTGCGCTGGACCCGAATGGCGGCCCCCTTGCACAGACATGGCATCAGTCTCTCGTGAGCGAGGATGGCCAGCCACGCACCATGGATGATGTCGCCAACCTGCTGTTCGGCGTGATGATGGTTGGCGATGACCGCTGCGTGGATGAAACGTGGGTGATGGGCAAACGTCTTTACAAGAAGAGCTGAGACCACCCATGCCAGACAGGTCAGACCCCACCGGAGGGCCGGTCGCCCTCGTGATCCAGCGTCGCATCGTCGACGAAGGTTATGCTGCGTTCACCCGCTGGAATGGCAAGGTCACAGAGCGGTTGAAAGTCTGGCCTGGCTTTCTTGGGCAGGAGGTTGTGCCACCTCAGCCACCCATACATGATGACTGGGTGCTCATCCTCCATTTTACCAATCCGGTAACTGCCCGCTCATGGCTGGAGAGCGATGAACGGGCAGTTCTTGTCGAGGAAATCCGCCCCTATTTTGTTGGGCCGGAGGATATCCATATCCTGCCCGGAACAAGCATCAGTCAGGAGGGGGCGGTTTCAGCCGTCATTTCCTTCATGGTGCCGCCCGGACTGGAGGAATCCTTCCTTGCGTGGCAGCATCGCATCCAGGCTGCGGAAGCCAGCTTCACCGGCTTCCTGCGCCACAAGATAGAAAAGCCCCTTCCCGGCCTGCATGAAGACTGGATCGTCATTCTCTCCTTTGACAATGACGCCAACCTCACAGCTTGGCTGGAATCCCCAATACGACAGGCCTTACTGGCTGAGGGAGAGGCTTTCAACGCAAGTATGAGCGTGAAACGGGCCAGCTATGGTTTCAATTTCTGGTTTCCGGGCAATCCGGCACCTGAAACGCTTCCCGCTTCAAGCATTCTCAAATGTAATCTTATCGTCCTGATGGTTCTTTACCCGGTCGTTTTCCTCTGGGCGCATTTTATCGGACGGCCATTTCTTGATGCCAATGGCATCCCCTTCTGGCTCGCGCTGTTCATCGGCAATCTTGTGAGTACCCAATTTCTCGGCTGGTGGGCTGTTCCAGTCGTATCCCGCGCATTCAACTGGTGGCTCACACCCAAACCTGGAGTCGGGCGTGAAGTAGCTGGCTATGCTGTAGTTGCAGCGCTTTATGCCGTCTCAATGGCGGTTTGCGCTTTTCTTTTCGGCTGACAGCAGGCGGCGCATCTCAAGGCAAGATCGAGGATGCGCCGCTGTGTCTGCCCGCTTTTTGAGCGAGACGGATCCTTCCTGCAAAAGCCGTCCCCGTGTTATTTTGAGAACAGACTGATGTTCCGGGCAAGAGGGCGACAAATGCTTCTGTTCAAATGCCAGAACTGCCGACAGGTCCTATATTTCGAGAACACGAATTGTGTGAAATGCGGCTTTCGGGTCGGTTATTTGCCGGATTTGGGACAACTCAGTGCCGTGGAGCCAGATGGCCCCAACTGGACAGCACTTGAAGATAAAAGCCGGCGTTATCGCTTCTGCGAAAATTGGGAGCGGCATGCCTGCAACTGGATGGTGGATGCGCAAGGCGACGAGCCCCTATGCCGTGCCTGTCAGCATAACCGCACCATTCCGGATATTTCAGCCCCGGAGAACCTGAAAAACTGGCAGAAGATTGAGGAAGCAAAGCGCCGCCTGTTCTATTCTCTCATCAAATTGCAACTGCCTATTCCAACCGCATCAAGCGGAGACCCGGAGCCCTTGGCCTTCGATTTTCTCGCAGATCTGCCGGATGGACAGGAGAAGGTGACCACAGGCCATGACAATGGCCTCATCACGATAGCTCTCAAGGAAGCGGATGATACGGTGCGCGAGCAGATGCGCGCCTCTCTGGGAGAACTCTATCGCACACTGTTGGGGCACTTGCGGCACGAAGTGGGTCACTATTACTGGGACAAGCTTGTGCGGGATGGTGGAGAGCAAGAAAGCTTCCGACAACTTTTTGGTGATGAGCGCAACGATTATGGTGAGGCTCTTCAGCGCCATTATGATGCCGGACCGCCCCCAAACTGGCAGGACTCATTCGTGAGTTCCTATGCCACCATGCATCCATGGGAAGACTGGGCCGAAACCTGGGCGCACTATATGCACATCGTCGATACGCTAGAAATGGCGAGTGCTTTCGGCATCACGATCGCACCGCATGTGGCAGATAAGGATGAAGAGCTTGAGGCTGACATGTCTTTTGATATGCATCGCGCCCTGCCCATGCAGCAACTCATAGATGAGTGGCTGCCACTCACCTATGCCGTGAATTCGCTGAACAGGTCTATGGGACAACCAGATCTTTATCCTTTTGTTATCCCGCCGCCTGTTGTGCAGAAGCTCAGCTATATTCATCAGCTCGTTCACAAGCGGCCTGCATAGAGCGCTGTTGAGCACATCTCGAAGTGACGAGGTGTCCAAAAACAGAAAATGCCGCATGTGCCCAGGCGCATGCGGCATTTTCTGTTCTCAAGCCAACTTTAGTGCCAACTCACTTTCTGAGCCGAAGCGGACGCGCGCGTCTGTAAAACTCAGGAACCGCCAAACAGCAGGAACAGCACGAACATAAAGAAGGTGCCGATGATGCCAACGGTCCACAAAATAGCCGGGCTCCAGAAAATGTAGCCGAGCGCGACAACTGCAAGCACCACCACAAGCACCAGAAGCGCGAGAAATGGCTTTCCACTATCAACCTGCTGCACTTCCGCCATGGCACATATTCTCCAGATACATAATTCTGACCATTTGCAGAATTGATATAATGTAATCTCGCAATTGGGAAGGCTATTTCGTCCCTCTCCACTCAGGATCATCTTATCCCGACGGACCAGAACGGTCGACAGGAAGTGATGCCGCAGCCGCAGGAATCTATGGGCGCGGCGTCGGCAAGCCTACGTCCAGCCGCTCCAGCAAATAGGGGAAGAACGGGTTCGAAGACATGCGCAACAGCATGTCCACATTCACGATCAGCGCTCCATACTCACCTCGAGCAGCAATATCCCCCAGCCGAATACCAAAATTATCCATAGGGTCCGGGGTCAGGCCATAAAGCCCGTCCGTCAATGGAAACGGTATTGCGACATGCGAGAGCGAATACACATCATTTGGATAGGCAAGCCCCAGAGGACGTGTTGAAACCTCAGTGCTCCCCGCTGGGGTCACACGCGCCTCAACCTGATCTGAATCCGGGTTCTGGTTGGTCACCACCGTCGTTCGAAAACGCCGCGGGGCTGGAGGTAATAGGCGCGCAATGGCCGTATCTGCGCGCGCATTCAGCAACTGCCCGAAATGCGTATTCCGGTTGATATCGAACAGCACCAGTTCGCTGCCATTATCCGCCAAATGCGCGTGCAGGGAATGGATGACCGCACGGGTGCTCACGGTGTGATCCAGAACGGACTGGAAGGTCAGCACCGGAGCCAGCTTCTGGAGCCCGCCATTGCGCATATGAGACTGAAGGCTGGCCTGCACCGTTTGGGTCAGAAGGAAAGACTGCCGTGCGGCATTCACAGGGAAGGAGTTATATTTGAACGGGTTGAACTCCGGCAAAACATTCAGCCATGCCGCCTTGGCAAACGCAGGAAAGATGGAAGGCCAGCCCGCCACACCAGAGAACCGCGCAAATTCTGTTACACCGATCATCGGAGAAAGCAGCACGACCTTGTCGGGCACGACCAGCGCCGGATCATCAAGCGCATCCAGCGCATGCAGCAGAGCAAGCGCCCCGCCATTCGAGTATCCGATAAGATGGATGGGCTTGTCTGGCCCGGCGAGCCTTCTTGCTTCCCGCATCGCCAGACGGGCTGCCGCGCGCCAGTCTTCATAACTGGCCGCAGTTAGTCCTCCGGGCACTGTCCCATGGCCCGGCAAACGAATGACGATGGCATGGAAACCCCGCTCGGCATAGTTGCTGGCCAGATGCCGCAGGCTATAGGGCGAATCCGTCAGTCCGTGCAGGAAAACCGCAACCCCTGCCGCCTCCCCTTGCGGCGGCAGAAGATAGGTGCGGTTATAATCTTGGGAGAACTTGCCCGGATAGACCGGACTGCCGACAAAATAGCGATTGAAGCCCACTCGCTCCTGTGGCGGCAACTTGTCGGTGACCTCTTGGCGAACTTCGGTAAAGACTCGCTCTTCCGCCGCCAGATAGCCGGAAATATCGGTCTGATCGAGTTCAGCGGGGCTCAGTTCATGGGGCACAAAACTGTGCCAGAGCTCCAGCGGAGGTCCGCGCCAAGCCTCCACCGATCGCACCACAAGCAGGGTCAGCAATGCCACCCCAATGGTGAACGCAATCCGCCGTCCCCATCGCCACAGCCAGCGGAACATCCTGCTTCCTCACATAATTGAGCCGCGTGCAGCCCTACCCTGCCCGGCCATCACAATTCAATGCTGAACCCTGTTCAGGCCCCATGCATTATAGGTGAAACGGGATCACGCATGCACGACAGGCTGAAAGCCGGGTTTCTGATTGGGGATGTCATTCCCGCTATGAAGGGGTGAGAGAAGCGCGGGGGGCAACCCACGGCACACATCGGCCAACTGTCTCAGCAATGGCCCCATGGCCGATGTCTTCCGCCAGAACAGGGCGATCTGGCGGCTGGGTGCAGAATCTCGAAATTCCAGAACGTGCAGGTGGTCCGCGCCGTGCCCACCGCTGCTTACGGCCAGTGCCGGCAGCAAGGTGATGCCCATTCCTGCCACCACCATCTGTCGCAGGGTTTCAAGGCTCGTACCGCGAAACTCGCCAGTCTCCCTTGCTCCAGAAAGCTGGCACACCTCCAGCGCCTGATCCCGCAGGCAATGACCATCTTCCAGAAGCATCAGATTATGCCGCCCCAGTTCAGGCAAAGAGAGTGTGTTCTGCTTCGCCAGCGGATGCCCCTGCGGCACAGCGACGAGGAAGGGCTCCTCAAACAGGGGCTCACTATGCAAATGGTGGTCATGGACTGGGAGCGCCAGAAAAGCCGCATCTAGTGTCCCCTGCACAAGACGGGAGATGAGCGCGTCGCTCTTCTCCTCAAACAGAAGAAGCTCAAGACGCGGAAAGCGCGTGCGGATGAGAGGCACGATATGAGGTAGCAGATACGGCCCGAGAGTCGGGAAAACACCGAGCCGAAGAGAACCTGCTTCTGAGGCACGACCACGCCGGGCTGCCTCTTTCATCTGCTCCACTTCATCCAGAATCCGCCGGGCACGCTCCACCGCCTCGCGCCCAGCGGGTGTTAGCATCACCTTCCGGGGAGCACGCTCCACCAGCGTTACCCCAAGCTCATCTTCCAGCTTACGGATCTGTGTGGAAAGAGTGGGCTGGCTGACCATACATGCCTCAGCCGCACGCCGAAAATTCCGGTGATCGGCCAAGGCGATCAGATATTGCAACTCACGAAGGGTCATTCAGCTTACTCAAGGAAGTGTGTCAGCAGATCCCCCCGCTTCACAGATGTGGCCGGATGAACAATGGCGTTCTCCCGGCCAGACCCTTTTTCCTGAACCTGCAACTCAGGCTCAGGCCGCCTTCTCAGCAGCAGCTTCAGGCGCAGATGAGCGAATGAGATAATCAAACGCACCCAGAGATGCCTTCGCGCCCTCGCCCATCGCAATCACGATTTGCTTGTAAGGCACTGTAGTGCAGTCGCCCGCAGCGAACACGCCGGGAAGCGAGGTCTGACCACGGTCGCCAACAATGATCTCACCCTGCGGGGAAAGCTCGATCGAACCCTTCAGCCATTCAGTATTGGGCAGCAGGCCAATCTGAACGAACACGCCTTCCAGATCGATCTTCTTGCTCTCGCCGGTGGTGCGGTCCTCATAGACAAGGCCGTTCACCTTGGTGCCATCTCCCGTCACTTCCGTGGTCTTGGCCGAGAGCAGCACCGTGACATTCGGCATGGAGTGCAGCTTGCGCTGAAGCACATCATCCGCCCGCAGCTTGGTATCGAACTCAAGCAGGGTGACATGGCCAACAATGCCGGCAAGGTCGATAGCCGCTTCCACGCCGGAGTTGCCGCCGCCGATCACCGACACGCGCTTGCCCTTGAACAAAGGACCATCGCAATGCGGGCAGTAAGCAACGCCCTTGGTGCGATACTGCTCTTCTCCCGGCACACCGATCTTCTTCCAGCGCGCGCCGGTGGAGAGGATGACCGTGCGGGATTCGAGGCGGGCACCATTGGCGAACTCGACAGCAATATTCTGCGCACCGGGCTCCAGCTTCACTGCTGTCGCCAGATTCACTATCTCCACATCATAGGAGCGCACATGCTGCTCCAGCGATGCGACAAGCTGCGGACCTTCCGTATAGGGCACGGAAATGAAGTTCTCGATGCCGAGCGTATCCAGCACCTGCCCGCCGAAGCGTTCACCAGCAAGGCCCGTACGCACGCCCTTGCGCACCGCATAGATGGCGGCTGCGGCACCAGCTGGGCCGCCACCGACAACGAGCACATCGAACGGTGCCATGGCGTTCAGGCGATCAGCCTCACGCGCGGAAGCTCCCGTATCCAGCTTCCCGACGATTTCCTCGGCACTCATCCGGCCCTGACCGAAGGGCTCACCATTCAGATAGATGGTGGGAACGGACATGATCTGCCGCTCATCCACTTCCTTCTGGAAACCTGCGCCATCAATGGCCACATGCTGGATCTTCGGGTTCAGCACGGCCATCAGGTTCAGCGCCTGCACCACTTCCGGGCAATTCTGGCAGGACTGGGAGAAGTAGGTCTCGAACTTGAAGTCGCCATCCAGCGCCTTGATCTGTTCGATGAGCGCCTGCTCCACCTTGGGCGGATAACCGCCAACCTGCAACAGTGCCAGAATGAACGAGGTGAACTCGTGGCCCATCGGCAGACCGGCAAAGCGCAGGTGAATATTCTCGCCGGGGCTGCTCAGCGCGAAGGACGGCACACGCCCTTCTCCATCCCGGACTTCCGTCACCGTGATCTTGTCAGACAGCGTTGCCAGATCAGCCAGCAGTGCCTGCATTTCCTTCGACCGATCACTGTCATCGACAGAGACCGTGATCTCGATCGGACGGATGACCCGCTCCAGATAGGCCTTGATCTGGGTTTTCATGGCATCATCAAGCATGGGTTCATCTCCAATGAGAAATGGAAGGTGCGACGTGTTCATGACTAAGGCAGGAACACCCTGCCGGACTGCCCCGGTCTGAAGACCGGGGCAGTGAAACGGATCAGATCTTGCCGACGAGCTCGAGCGACGGAGCAAGGGTCTTCTCACCCTCGTGCCACTTGGCCGGGCAGACCTCACCAGGATGCGCCGCGACGTACTGAGCGGCCTTGACCTTGCGCAACAGATCGGTCGCATCACGACCAATACCTTCGGCGGTGATTTCCACAGCCTGGATCACGCCGTTCGGGTCAACCACGAAGGTGCCGCGATCAGCAAGGCCAACGCCCTCACGCAGCACTTCAAAGTTGGTGCTGATCTGCTGGGTCGGGTCCCCAACCATGGTATACTTGATCTTGGCGATGGTCTCGGAGCTGTCGTGCCATGCCTTGTGGGTGAAGTGGGTGTCGGTGGAGACCGAATAGATCTCAACGCCCAGCTTCTGGAACTCTTCATAATGGTCCGCGACGTCGCCCAGTTCGGTCGGGCAGACGAAGGTGAAGTCGGCCGGGTAGAAGAAGAAGACGGACCACTTGCCCGCCAGATCGGCATCGGTCACCTCAACGAACTTGCCGTCCTTGAAAGCTTGAGCTTTGAAGGGCTTGATCTTGGTATTTACGAGAGACATGGCAATTCCCTGAGTTTGATTGCGGTGCAACAGGCCGAAGCCAGCGCGAGGCACCATACGCAACTCAACCCGGTAAGCAAAATAGATAAATCGAGAAACTTTGATAGTTTTTAGCTATTGAAATGAGAAAATGCATTCCAATACAATGCCTTGTTTCACCTGTTCCTGCTTCGCAGATGGAATGCGCGGCAAAAGCGGATGCTGCGGCACAAACGCACGCAACGTGCCGTCTGTGAATTTGGGGGAAACCACCTCAGACACACCGCACATATCCATGCCTGTCGCCTATTCGTCACCTCAAATGCCGACAGTGCTGGACTTGCACGCTTACGCAGAGCATGTATCGTGATGGATGCGGGGTGACGTGAAGGTGAGGCAGTGACCGAAAAGCGCAGGCGTGGCAAAAGCGAGTCTTCCACTGATACCTTTTTCACGATCACCGAACTGGCCCGCGAACTGGGAGTGACCCCCCGCACCATCCGTTTTTATGAAGATAAGGACCTGCTGGCGCCCAAGCGCGCGGGGAATATCCGCATCTACACAAAACGAGATCGAGCGCGCATGGTAGTGATCCAGCGCGGCAAGCGGCTGGGCTTCTCACTGCGGGATATCAAGGAATACCTTGATCTCTACGACATGGACCCCACCCAGGTGGAGCAGATGCGCATGCTGCTGGACCGGGTGAAAAACCGCATGGACCTTCTGGAGCGTCAGCGTCTTGCACTAGAAGAGACGATCGCGGAACTGAAGGTGATTGAGGTCGAAACGACTGAAGCGTTGAACGATCAACTCGAGCCAAACGCCAAGGATTGAGAAACTGCGGCGAGACCCGCAGCAGTTCACCTTTACGCTATTTCCCGATTGCCGCGTGGCGTGGTGCAAGCACCAGAAGTGCACCGGCCAGCACAAGAACCACCCCCCCACCGGCCATCAAGGTCCAGTGATACCCCTCAAAAAACGTGGACATAGCCAGAGCCACAAGCGGGAACAGCACCGTGCCATAGCCCGCACGGCTGGCACCAATACGCCGTACCAGCAGCAGATAAATCGCAAAGCCCGCCAGGGTTTGTACGAAAATCAGGTACAGCAGCGTGCCCATGTATCGGGAGTTCCACTCCAGAACCAGCGGCTGCCCACGCAGCAGGACAATGAGCCCCATCACCACCAGACCATAGAAAAAGCCCCATGCGGTCATGGAGATGAGAGGGAGTTTCCGGCGACCTGCGACACCGGAAAGCAAGCTTCCGCAGGAAAAGCAGAGCATGCCGGCAAGGGCGAGCAGAAGCCCCCTCCCCACTTCCGGAACCCTGTCCGTCCCCATCACGGCCGGACCAAAGACAAGTGCAATACCACAAATGCCGGCCGCTGCTCCCATCACCAGCCGCGGATGTATCGGCATCTTCAGGAACACAGCTGCAAAAACTGGAATGACGATGGCGGCCAGCGCAAAGACAACGGCCTGCAACCCGGAGGGCAGATAGTAGCCTGCGTGGTAGAAGGCCAGAAAATTAAGCGAAAACAGGGTTGCGCCCAAGCCTGCAAACAGCAGATGATCTCGCCAGCGAAAAAAGAAGCGTTCTTTGCGGATGAACAGGAATGCAAAAATAATCGCCGTTGCAGCCAGAAAGCGCCAGAAAACAGAAACCTCCGGCGCAACTACACCAAGCTGCATCCGCATCGGTAACCAGCCAGAACCGAAGATCAGGATATTGGCCCCAAAAAGCAGATAGTCGCGCCATCTAAGGGGCGCGTCTTGAGCCAAACTGGCAACCATCTCAGAACCTCTCAGGCAAGCTGGCTAGAGCTGGCCGCCATTTCCACAGCATACACCATCGCGAGGCGGCGCCTGGAGGCAACTATGGCCGCTCTCGGGTTTCCCAACATCATCTGGAAAGAGATTCGGGAGGCCGGCTCTCAATAGGCGAGTTCCTGAAAAATCGGCTCGATAGAAGAATGCCATTCATTCTGGTATCGCTCCAGCAGCACTTCAGCCGTGCAGCGACCGGAAGAAACTACCTCGTCCAGCGGATCCAGGAAGTGGCTCTCATCTCGCCCAGTCCCATCAAGATATGCACGGCGGCGTAGTCCCGCAGCAGAGATCGCAACAACCTCTCGCGCCAAATCCCGCAAGCTGCGCCCAGAGACTTCAGCATTCAGGGCAAGACGCGGCACATCATCTCGCAATTGCTGGCGGTCCTGTGCATCCCAGTTCTTCACAAGATCCCAGGCGGCATCAAGGCTCTGGTTGTCATAAAGCAGACCGGTCCAGAAGGCCGGCAGGGCACAAAGCGAAGCGCGTGATCCGGTATCCGCACCACGCATTTCCAGGAAACGCTTCAGCCGCACCTCGGGGAAGATGGTCGACAGGTGGTTCACCCAATCGGAGAGCGTTGCGGTTTGGCCCGGAAGAGCGGGGTGACGACCGGCCAGCAGATCTCGGAACGAACTGCCCGCAACATCCACATACTGGTCGCCGCGCTTGACGAAATACATCGGCACATCGAGCGCATAGTCCACATAGTGCTCGAAGCCAAAGCCATCTTCGAAGGCGAAGGGCAGCATGCCGGCGCGTGCATTATCCGTATCGCGCCAGATTTCAGAGCGGAAAGAGAGGAAGCCGTTGGGCTTTCCATCCGTGAACGGGGAGTTGGCGAACAGCGCTGTGGCGAGTGGCTGAAGCGCCAGCCCCACCCGCATTTTCTTCACCATGTCCGCTTCGCTGGAAAAGTCGAGATTCACCTGCACGGTGCAGGTGCGGAACATCATATCCAGCCCAAGGCTTCCCACCTTCGGCATGTAATTGGCCATGATGCGGTAGCGCCCCTTGGGCATCATCGGCGTTTCAGCGCGGGTCCAGCGCGGGCTCATGCCAATGCCAAGGAACCCGATGCCAAGCGGCTTAGCCACCTGCCCCACCTGCGCCAGATGCGCATTTAATTCAACGCTGGTTTCATGAATGGTGACGAGCGGCGCGCCGGAAAGCTCGAATTGCCCACCCGGCTCCAGAGAGATCGCGCCACCACCTGTCACATCGGCAAGGCCGATAATGGTCTCTCCTTCCAGAATGGGTTCCCACCCCAGAAGCAACTGCATGCCTTCCAGCAGGCGACGAATTCCAGCGGGGCCGTCATAAGGCACCGGCTCATGTCGCCCCAGAGTGAAGGGAACTTTTTCATGCTCCGTGCCGATACGGAAGGCGCTTGACGGTTTTACCCCCTTTTCAATCCAGGCGACCAGTTCGTCGCGGGAGGAGAGTGGGGTGTCGTCGACCGTATCGCGGGCCATTCGAGTATCTCTTCAAAGCAGGAGGCGCGACCATACACATCCAAAAGGCCAAGGCAAACGGGGGCATTTGCATGCCGCAACGTCAGATGTTGACGGTAAACTACCTCGGATGATTGCGGATCGCTGAAAATGCAAGAACAGTCAATGGGGTAGCCAGAACAATGCCGAGTGGACCAAAGATGGATCCGAACACCACAACGGCAAACAATGTGACCGCCGGCGGCAGGGAAACCATGCGCTCCTGAAGCAGCGGCGTAATGACATTGCTCTCGGACTGCTGCACCACAATAAAGACCAGCAATGTCCAGAGAGCCACATCCGTACCCATTGTCAGCGCAATCAAAAGTGCGGGAATCGCTGAAACAATAGGACCGATCAGCGGCACGAATTCCGCCAGACACACGAACATGGCCAGCGCCAGCGCAGATGGCACACCCACAATGGTAAGGCCGACAAAGGCCAGCGCCCCTACAACCACCATCGCAATGAACTGGGCTTTCAGAAAAGCCAGCAGATCTCCGCATATGGAGTGGAGGACCCGCGAGATGTCCTCTCGTCGGTCTTCCGGCCAGAGATTCAGCAAGAGATCCTTGTAGAGCTTCGGTTCCAGAGCAAAATAGATACCGCCCACCAGCACGAGAAACGCACCGATCAGGACATCGAACACATTACTTGTCACCCCCTGAAGGGTGGAGAGGACTGTGACACTGGAAGGCGCAACAGCCTCTGCACGCTGGAGCAGATCAATGCCCATGCCTTGCAAATGCAGACGGGCTTTTAGTTCTGCCCAGGCCGCTGGCAGGCCCAGCATGAGTTCCACCACCTGAGACTGGATGGTGGCGCCGAACAGATACAGCGCAAGGCCGATGGCACCCACCAGAATGAGCGCCACCGGAAAGATCGCATAGCGCACCGGCATGCGCGTGAGGCGGGCAAAAGGCACAGCCAGGCTGTGAAAAATAATCGCAAGCAGGATCGAGGCGAACACCATCAGGAGCACGTCGACGATCAGCCATGCGAAATACATGAGCGCCAGAATGGCGCAGATGATGATGACGTTACGCACCAGATAACGATCGGAAACCATATTCCCCCCCGGAATGTGTAACGCCCTTCAGACCGCTGCCGGCGATCCGTGGATCAGGCCTGTGTCAAGGCCTGATCAAGATCCGCGATGATATCCGCCACGTCTTCAATGCCCACAGACAGGCGCACTACCTGCGGCCCCGCCCCTGCTGCCGTTTTTTGTTCATCAGAAAGCTGGCGATGGGTGGTGGAAGCTGGATGGATAATCAGGGAGCGCGTGTCACCAATATTAGCGAGGTGGGAGAACAAACGCACATTCGAGACCAGCTTCACGCCAGCCTCATAGCCACCCTTAAGCCCAAAGGTGAAGACAGCGCCTGCACCCTTCGGCAGATATTTCTGCGCAAGGGCGTGATATGGATCGGCCTCAAGTCCGGGATAGCTGACCCATTCCACCTGCGGGTGATCCTTCAGATAGCGGGCAACGGCCAAAGCATTATCGCTGTGGCGCTGCATGCGCAGGCCCAGCGTTTCGATGCCCGTGAGCAGCATGAAGGAATTGAAGGGCGAGATGGCCGGGCCAATATCGCGCAACCCAAGCGCCCTTACGGCAATGGCGAAAGCAATTTTGCCGAAGGTCTGGTGCATCACCATACCCTGATATTCCGGGCGCGGCTGTGTGAGCATCGGGTAACGGTCGGTCGCCGACCAATCGAAAGTTCCCGCATCCACCACAAGACCGCCCATGGAATTGCCATGCCCGCCCAGGAACTTGGTTGCGGAATGCACGAGAATGTCCGCGCCGTCCTGAATCGGCTTCCACAGATAGGGGGTCGCCATGGTGTTATCGACGATGAGCGGCACACCCGCCTTACGTGCAACAGCCGAAATGGCCTGAATATCCACCACCACACCACCGGGATTGGCGATGGATTCAATGAAGATGGCTTTTGTTTTCGGCGTCACGGCACGCTCGAAAGATCCGATATCATCAGGGTCCGCCCAGACAACATTCCAGCCATAATTCTTGAAAGCATGGTTGAACTGGTTGATGGAGCCGCCATAAAGCTTGCGAGAGGCGATGAATTCATCACCCGGCGCAAGAAGCGTATGGAACACCAGGTGCTGCGCCGAATGGCCGGAAGCGGTCGCGACCGCCGCAGCGCCACCCTCAAGGGCCGCTACCCGCTCTTCCAACACCGCCGTTGTGGGGTTAGTGAGGCGCGTATAGATGTTCCCGAACGCCTGAAGGCCGAACAGCGACGCGGCGTGGTCCACATCATCAAACACGAAGGATGTGGTCTGATAGATCGGGGTCGCGCGCGCATTCGTCGTGGGGTCTGGCTTTGCACCCGCATGCACAGCCAACGTGGAAAAACCGGGCTCATGCGGCTGTGCCGATGTCACGTTCTCGTTGCTCATGACGTCTCCCTTCGGGCGCATTTCAGGCCCTTATTCTGTTTTGGAACATATGGAGGGGTGGCCGTTGAGAGGCGCTCACACACTCTTCGGGAACAGCAGCGGATATTCGATCTTCGGGCAGCGATCCATCACCACCTTGATGCCGGCAGCCTCCGCCTTCACGGCCACAGCGTCATCCCTCACGCCAAGCTGCCCCCAAAGAACTGAGGGGCGATGTTTGAGCGACAAAACATCCTCGAGAATGCCGGGCAGGTTCTCAGGCGCGCGAAACACATCCACCATGTCGATGGGTTCTGGCACATCTGCGAGCGAGCCATAAAAGACAAGTCCACCAACCTCCTTGCCCGCCTGCCCCGGATTCACGGGAAAGACCCGGTAGTCATGGGCCGCGAGGAACTGCATCACCTCATATGACGGGCGCGCGCTGTTAGGGCTGGCTCCAAGAATGGCGATCGTGCGCACATTTTTCAAAATGTCGCGCAGATAGGCATCATCATAGCTGTCGTGGTTCATGGTCGCCTCATTCCGCATGATGCGCGCAGAGGCGCACAATCAACGCCTGGCCTTGGAAAATAGGGTGAAGAAGTTGTGAGTCGTTACCTCGGCCATCTCTTCAAGACTAACCCCGCGCGCCTCGGCAAGCACTCGGGCAGTTTCACGCACATAAGAGGGCTCATTGCGCCGGCCACGATGCGGCATGGGAGCCAGATAGGGCGAATCTGTTTCCACCAGAACCCGGTTCGCCGGAATTGTCGCGGCGATGTCTCTTAAATCCTGGCTTTTCTTGAAGGTGATGACTCCGGAAAAGGACACATATCCCCCAAGCGCAAGCGCCCGCCGCGCCAAATCCGGCCCGGCAGTGAAGCAGTGCAGCAGGAATGGAAAGCTTCCTTTCGCGGTCTCCGCCTCCAGCACATCTGCCATGTCATCATCCGCATCTCGCGAATGGACCACCAGAGGCAGGCCGGTCTCGCGCGCGGCGGCGATATGGGCGAGGAAATCCTTGAGCTGCACGTCACGCGTGCCGGGCTCATAGTGATAGTCCAGCCCGCTTTCGCCAATAGCCACCACTTTTGGGTGATGGCTGCGCGATACCAGTTCGGCTGCGGTCACATCCGGTTCCGCAGCCGCTTCCAGCGGATGAACGCCAACGGAACAGCTGATACCGTCAAAACGTTCGGCAATAGCCAGCACCTGCTCAAACTTGGCAAGACGCGTGGAAATGGTCACGCAGTGGCCAACACCCGCGGCACGGGCACGGGCAATAACGTCTGGAAGTTCATCCGCGAAATCGGGAAAATCGAGATGGCAGTGACTGTCGACAAGCATGATTATCCATAAATCGTCATGACATGACGCCCAGCCACATGCTCAGGCGCCGGAGCAGGCAGCTTCCCGTGCTCCATCCGGTTCACACGGAATCGGAGACTTCGCGCTTCAGGGCTTCAGCATCAGCCGCCGGCATGGTGATGGGGCGCACCGACTCACCCGGACGCCCCGGATTGGTCACGATTGCCGCTTCCAGTGATACGGTAACTGCGCCGCCTGACGTGTTGAAGACATAATCCAGACGGAAGGCCGCATCGGATGACGCCCCATTGGTCTGCTTCAGGGCTTCATCAGCAGAGAGCATCTTCTCGGCGACCAGATGTGCGGGCTGATCAACAGTGATGTTGTAGCCACGAGCACGACGGGCCGTTGTCAGGCGACCACGCACAAGAGTTGCATCCGCACCATCCAGGCGCACCTCAATACGAGGCACCGGCGGTGCTTCCTGCACTGGAGCCGTCTGCGCAGGCATGGGCGGAACCGGATCATATGAAGGTCCGGCACGCCGATCATTGCCAGCACAGGCCGCCACTGCCAGCACGAGTCCCAGTGCGCAAACCAGTTTTACGCCGTTCACCGGCGTTGCTGTCAAAGCCACCACGGTATCCATGCCTCCCTTGGCCGGACATGCCAAAACCCGAAGATGAACGCACAATGCGACCGGGCAAAGGCCTTAAAGCCACAGCCCATGCATGACAGCAATCAATTCCGGCGCATCACTGTCTATTCATGCTGGTATGAGCTTGCCGCGCAACAGCATGATAAACAACCTGCGGAGGCACAATCACGCACTTTTCCGCAGGAGTTTCATTTCATTGTGCCGTTTCAGGCTCGACATAACGCGGAAAAACGCCCTGCGGGGCTGGCAAGGTGCGCCCAGAAACAAGACGCCCACCCACACCAAGATGATCAAACCCGCGCTCATCTTCCGGCACAGCGACCAGATCCAGCAACTTTGCCGCGCTTTCGGGCATGACGGGCTGAACCATAATCCCCACCTGGCGGATCACCTCTGCCGTCACCCACAGAACAGTGCCCATGCGGGCCGGGTCAGTTTTGCGCAGGGCCCAAGGGGCAGCGGCCGCAAAATAGCGGTTCGCATCTGCCACTACTGCCCATACGGCATTGAGATAATGATGGATGGCTTGCGTATCCATCGCCTCACGGCTCTTCTCCAGCAGCGCATCTGTCTGCGCCAGCATGGCCTCATCTTCCGCAAAGAGGGGGCCGGGCTCCGGCACCACGCCATCCAGATTTTTCGCGATCATGGAGAGGGAGCGCTGGGCCAGATTACCCAGATCATTGGCCAGATCCGCATTGATGCGGGCAACGATTGCGTCATGGCTATAGGAACCATCCTGCCCGAACGACACTTCGCGCAGGAAGAAGTAGCGGATCGCATCCACGCCATAGGTTGCTGCAAGATCAAACGGGTCGATCACATTGCCCAGAGACTTGGACATCTTCTCCCCGCGATTGAACAGGAAGCCGTGTCCGAACACCCGCTTGGGCGCCTCAAGGCCCGCAGACCACAGGAAGGCGGGCCAGTACACCGCATGGAAGCGGATGATGTCCTTGCCGATCACATGCAGATTGGCGGGCCAGAAAGTCTTGAATAGCTCTGCATTTTCGTCCGGATAACCCAGAGCCGTGATGTAATTGGTGAGCGCATCCACCCACACATACATAATGTGTGCAGAATCATCTGGAACCCGAATGCCCCAGTCGAAGGTCGTGCGGGAGATGGAAAGGTCCTGCAAGCCGCCGGAGACAAAGCTCACTACTTCATTGCGGCGCGCCTCCGGCATGATGAAGCCGGGGTTCTGCCGGTAAAAATCGAGCAACCGATCCTGATAGGCTGAGAGACGGAAGAAGTAGCTGTCTTCCTCCACCCATTCCACAGCCGTGCCCTGCGGCCCAAGCCGCACACCATCAGCATTCAGCGTGGTTTCGCTTTCCGCATAATAGGCTTCGTCTCGGATCGAATACCAACCGGAATAGGTGGATTTATAGATATCGCCATTGGCGAGCATCTTCTCCCAAATGGCCTGGCTGGCCTTATGGTGACGCTCCTGAGATGTCCGGATGAAATCATCCACCGAGATATTGAAGGTCTCGATCATCGCCTCGAAGCGCGGAACATTGCGCTCCAGCAACTCACCCGCCGTAATGCCAGCCTTCTGCGCGGTTTGGAGCATCTTGATGCCGTGCTCATCCGTACCGGTGAGAAAGCGCACCGGATAACCGTCCAGCCGCATGAAACGCGCGATGCAGTCGCTGGCGATGGCCTCATAGGCATGGCCCATATGCGGCACGCCATTGGGATAGGCGATTGCGGTCGTGATATAGAATGGCGGCTTTGCGGGCATCAATGCTACTCAAAACAGATTGCCGGCGCCCCTGCCCCGTGGCTAGCGCACGGCTTCGGAGAGATCGGCAAAGATACGGAACACCAGCGCCTTGCGATCGAGATTGAAAACATCCGCCTCAGTCGCAGTGCGTCGCACTTTCTCCCACACCTCGCCCAGCCGGACAAGGCGATGCCGCTCTTCCGCACCGGAAGTCACGCGCGAAGCGATATAATCGCAGACAGCCTCGACAAACAGATCGAGACCGTCCCCACGATCTCCCTGAAGGCGCGCGCCCAGCGCATGCAGTTCATCAGGTCGCGGGTTTGGCAACTGTTCGAGGGCGCGCAAGGTTGCGGAGCGCACCTCCATCCCTTCCCCCCGCGCCAGAAGAATGGCGCGCCGCACACTCCCCTGGCTGGCCGTTGCGGCTGAGGGCATAAGGGCAGGATCCAGTTCCACCCCCTCTTTTTGCAGGTGATCCAGCGCTGCCAGCACATCCTCTGGCTCCAGAGGCCGCAGGCGCACAAGCCGCGTGCGCGAGCGAATGGTAGGCAGAACCCGGCCTGGGGCATGCGACACCAGAAGGAAAAGCGCCCGGGGCGGCGGCTCCTCCAATGTCTTCAACAGCGCATTAGCGCCAAAAGCATTCAGTTCATCCACCGCATCCACAATGCACACACGCCAACCGCCCCCGGCTGCCGTAGCCCCGAAGAAGGCGCGCACGCGGCGCACCATATCTGCGGGAATAATGGTGGGAATCTTGTCTTCTCCAGCTTCCGGCACACGCCGGAGGACCAGAAGATCCGGATGAGTGAGAGACGCGACTTGCCGGAAAAGAGGATCCGTCGGTGCCATATTCAGGTCATGCCGACCATGAGAGGCGACCTCACCGGCCAGAACTGTGCGCGCCAAACGATAGGCAAGAGTGGCTTTGCCCACACCTTCCGGCCCACCCAGCAGCAGGGCATGTGGCAGACGTCCTGCATGCCACTCCCCCAGCAGGTCAGCCTCTAGTTCCTGATGACCAAAGAGCCGGTCCTGTTCACGAGGATGGGGCGTTCCGGCCAGCATATCTCCCGCCACTGCCTCACTCATAGTGCATGCTCCGCAGGCGTGCCGAAGAAGCGCGCATCTACACTTGCAGCCACCCGAACGGCAATCTCATCCACCGTGCCTCTGGCATCCACCACCACATGACGAGAACTGTTCCGGGCGAGTTCCAGAAAGGCATCTCGAACCGCAGAATGATAGGAAAGCCCTTCCTTTTCAAACCTGTCTGCCCCGCCTCGCGCTGCTGCGCGTGCAAGCCCCATTTCGGCAGGAACATCCAGAACGACGGTCAGGTCCGGCAATATTTCTCCAGTCGCGACACGCTCCAGCGCATCCAGCAATGAAGACTCTACCGCCCCCAGCGCACCTTGATACACACGAGAGGAATCTATGAATCTGTCGCATACAACAAAACGACCAGCTTCCAGTGCAGGGCGAATGCGTTCATCCATATGGTCTGCACGGGCTGCTGCAAAAAACAGGGCTTCGGCTTCTGCCCCCAAATGCTCCGCTGCGCCTGAAAGGAGGATATGCCGCATTGCCTCGGCTCCAGGTGAACCTCCTGGCTCGCGGGTTTCCAGTACATCACAGCCACACGCACGCAAATGGGATGCAAGCAACCTGGCCTGGGTGGATTTTCCCGTGCCCTCTCCGCCTTCCAGCGTGATGAATCGTCCTGCCAATTTGTTCATGATATCAGAATGCAGAGGACGTAGCCTGGGAACAGGCGCGCAAAAATGCTCATCAGCGCCCAAATCCATCATACCATTAGGGAACAAAAGAGCTGCATTTCAATGGCAAAGCAGCCCTAACTCTTGTTATGCGAAGCGCTTATCCGCACGGCCTGAGACCGACCGATACCGGCTCAATGTGCAGATACTTCAACGCGCAGCTTCAAAGCCGGACTGGCCCGAATAAGCCATACCCTGAACAGGCTCGGCTCCAGTAGACCAACCCGCATTAGACACAGAGGCCACTTGCGTTGAAGCATCCGGACGCCTCATCGGCATGGGCACTCCCCCATTGCCGGCCGGCACGGCCTCTGCAACACCGGGCACAAAAGTCTGCGCATCAGCCACCTGTGTTTCCAAGGCATCCTGGGCACTCGAAGCTTGGACGGCTTCAGCTTCATTCGCTGCAACAGTCTCAGGTTGCGGCTGGGCCTCAGCCACCTGCACGGCTTCAGAAGCTCCCGGAGGCTGCGCAAGGGTGCCGTCTTGCTTCAACGAGTTTGCAAGCTGCACATGGTCCGAACCATCGATAGAGGCTGGCCCCACATAGTCCACTCGGACTCGCGCCACGCCATTTTTTGCAAAGCCGAGGAGCTCTGCTGTACGATAGGAGACATCAATCAGCCGGTTACCCACAAAGGGGCCTCGATTATTCACACGAACAATAATCGAGCGCGTATTGCTGAGATTAGTCACGCGCACATAAGACGGCATCGGCAACGTTTTATGTGCAGCGGAAATAGACTTCATATCGAAGGTTTCGCCATTGGCTGTCTTGCCGCCGTGAAACTTGGGGCCATACCAAGACGCAACACCTTCCGCGGAGTAGTTCGGGTCTTCCTTCGGATAATAGGTCTTGCCACGCACCGTATAGGGCTTGCCAAGCTTGGCATATCCGCCGGTCGTTTTGGATTTAACAGATGGCGTTGCAGCAGATGAAACAGAAGACTGGCTTGCATCAATCCGATTGCTTGCACTGTCTGTCGCGCTGCAGGCAGCAAGCGATAATGCCAGAACAGCACCCATTGCAATCCGAAGAACAACACGCATGGATCGCTGAACGGGAACCTCCATACTGTCAGCTGCGCAAGCTGCCGTCTGGGCATGGGTTCCATGCATATGCTGATCCATTATCGTGCGCCCTGTCATTGTGCGCTCTTGCTCCAGTTGATGCCACGACACGATGGCTGCACCTTCCCTTACAAGACCGCAGAGCCTGATGACCCACAGCACGAAAGGGTACTCAAAACCACTTGCAGACAGAGCACGAAATACTCTTATGCTGCAAGAAGGGCGTCAAACATGGCAAAAATGGGACACCCTTTGAATCGTGGCATATTGTCGTCATAAAGCTCTCGACGCAAGCCATTAAGTTAGGATAGAAGGCGCGTTGATTTTCCGGTTTAAATCGGAAGATAGAGCAAGGAGGGGTGGCCGAGTGGTTTAAGGCACCGGTCTTGAAAACCGGCGATGGGCAACCATCCGTGGGTTCGAATCCCACCCCCTCCGCCATTTCAGTCCGCCTCTGGGCACGCCAATCGCCGCCGATTGCCGCCCTTGGCCAGCAATAAGCGTCCTAAGCAGCTCGGTCTTCGATCCCATGATGCGAATTGCGTCGTCGGCGACCTCGACACGCTGTGCCAAGGCGCGCAGGTGATCCCGCCGATAGCCGCCCTCGCTGCCCCGGATGCGTTCGCGTGCGCGGCGTGCAAACCCCGCGATCATTTCCGGGCTGAGAGAGCCATGACCGGGGTTATCGAGCAAGGCTTGCGCCCGGTCTGCATCAACCCGCGCCTGATCGCGAATGACTTTGAGGCCAGCAATCCGCTCCTTGAGCGCCGGATCGTCCAGATCGGCAACACCCGCCTCGATGGCGTCGTAGAGACGCTTGAGACGCGATTCCGATTCGGTTGCCTGCCGCTGCAAAGAGGCGATGTGTTCGCGGCGGCGATCGGCTTGCTCCGACCGGCGGCCGAGGACGCTGCCAAGCATTTCCTCCAGCCGGCGGGGATCGAGCAGTCGTTCCTCGATATGGCTGACAACCATCTTGTCTAGCTTGTCCATGGGGATTGCGCGACCCTTGCAGCCGGTCTCGCCCTGCCGTGCCTTGATTGAGCAGGCATAGTAGCGGTAGCGCCCGCTCTTGCCGGTGCGGATGGTCATGGCGCCACCGCAGTTGCCGCAATAGCAGATGCCGGTCAGCAAGGTCGGCCCGATGACGACGCGAGCGGGCAGTTCCGTTTTGGGGTTCCGAGCCTGCAAAAGAGACTGAACGGCGTCGAAGGTCTCCCTCTCGATGATGGCGGGCACCGGGACGATGACGATTTCGCCGGGAGAGCGCGGATCGTTGTGCTTGCTGCGCTTCCCCCACTCGTGCTCGCCAAGGTAGGTGCGGCGGGTCAGCACGCGATGGACCTGACCGATGCCCCAACGCCCGCCGTCGCGGGTGAAGATGCCCTTTGCGTTGAGATGCTTGACGATCGCCTTGACGCCCATCTGTCCGCTGTCGCCCTGACCCTCCAAAGCGAGCCGATAGATCAACCGGATCGTGTCGGCATGTAGCGGGTCGATTTCCAGCTTTTTCTTGGTCTTGGCCCCGCGCTGTTCGGCTGCGGCGATCCGGTAGCCGATCGGCGGCAACGCGCCGTTCCAGAAGCCCTGCCGGGCATTCTCTTTCAGCGCGCGCGTGACGTGCTTGCCGTTTTCCTTCGACTGGTATTCGTCGAACAGGGACATGATCCGCCGCATCATGTCGTGGATCGGATCGTCCCCCAGCTCCTGCGTGATGGAAATGAGGCGCACGTCATTCTTGGCGAGCTTGCGATAGTAATATTCCATGTCGAAAGCGTCGCGAAAGAAGCGCGAGAAGCTGTGAACCAGCACCACGTCGAACGGTGCAGGCTTCGATGTGCCCGCCTCAATCATCCGCTGGAACTCGGGGCGTCGGTCGTTGGTGGCCGTGTTGCCCGGCTCCACGAAGATTTCGACAAGCTGATAACCGCGCGCCGCGCAATACGCCTCACCCTGCTTGCGCTGGTCGGGGATCGACACGTCATGCTCGGCCTGCCGGGCGGTCGAGACGCGCAGGTAGAGGGCAGCCCGCAGGGTGACATTGGGAGACTGTGCGTTCATTTGCGGGTTCCTTTCGACTTGCGCCGTTCGATCAGGGGCAAGACCAGCTCCACGCGGTCATGAATGACCTTGGGGACCAGCTTGAGGCCCTGGCCCTTCTCCATGCGGACAAGGCCGAAGCTCTCCATCTTCTTGAGGGTGCGTGAGACATTGGGGGTGGCGCGTCCGGTGATCCGCGCCAACTCGTCCAGCGAGCCAGGCTTCTGTTCATGGATGATGCGCAGCAGTTCCCGATTGCCGACCGAAAGAAGCCGGGCGAACGATTCGGTGGATGGGAACCACACGGTCGGTTCACCGGGCACGGGCTTTTCCTCGCCGCGCGCGATGCGCATGTTTCGAGCCTTCATTTCCTCCGGTTCGGCAATTCCGACTTTCAGCGCGGTCACGACAAATCCCCTGCTTGCATCAGGGCTTATCCTTATCATCACGAGATAAGTATTTCAAGCCTTCCGGAAGATCGACGGAGCCGAACATCTCGTCGAAGACATCGGCGAACCAACGCTCGAACACCTGAATCTCGGCCTCGGTAATCGGCACTTCATCGGGCCAGTCGTCGATGACAGGCAGCCGTTCCACGTCGAAGACATGGGGGTGGCTGCCTCGCGCCGGGCTGATGCGCTGCGCAGGATCGTCGTCATAGTCGTAGAGATCATCGGGGAGCGTTCGAGGGGCCGGCTGTCGGGGGCGGCCCAGCGGGGGGGCGTCGGCGTTGGGCGGACATGGAATCCTCCGTGTTTCGCTGGTGGATTCCGGGGCGCATCAGCTCCGGAATTAGGCGAAGCATGGAGGGGTATCGGCGGCGTGTAGCGTGCCGCATTCGCGCCTATGCGTCGGCGGCACCCCTGTCATAGTGGATCAGAGGGGTTGCCGCCGCGCTTTCGCAAACCCGCGATCCGTGGCGATAAAGCGTTCCAGCATCGGCACGATCAACCGGGTTGGGTCGATTGGTGGATTGCCCGGTTCCGCGAGCAGGCGGCCGTACTCCGCAAGGCTGCGATGCAACTCGGCAGGCAGGTCAACGGTGACTTTTACGGGTTTGTCGTCGGCCAGGGGACCGAGTTTCAGCTTGGTCACGATCAGTTCCTGTATGGTTCAAGCACTAAATCTCGCGTCACGATGACCCTCACCGGAAAGCCCGGCCGAATGGTCAGCGTCGGCGCGACCTGCAACTGGCGCTGGACGATCTGCTGTCCGGCCTGATTGATGGTGTCCTGCGCCCCGTCGCGGATGGCGCGGATCAGCCGGTCCTCGTCGTCGGTCGCCAGTTCGGTGCCGATGCCGAGCAGCGTGGACAGGCCGGCCGCCTTCATCAGATCCCACCAATGATAAATCGACGCCATCTTCAAGCCCGGCATAGCCGGCGGCGTCCGCACCGGGCTGGCGCTCCAGCACGATCGAGCGCCCATTGGGCAGGATCAGGCGGTTCCACACCAGCAGGACCCTGCGCTGGCCGAAGGTCACGCCGGCATCATACTGGCCGATAATGCGGGTTCCCTGCGGGATCAGAAGCAGCGAACCGGTGGGGCTGTCATAGACGTTCTCCGTGACCTGTGCCGTGATCTGGCCGGGCAAGTCCGAGCGGACGCCGGTAATCATCGCCGCCGGGATCACGGCCCCGGCCTGAAGGATATAGGGCGACGCCGGTGCCATGATCCGATCCAGCGCCACGGTCTGCCGATCCACCGGCCCGTTGAGGAAGGCCGTGTGCCGGTCCTGCGTGCCGACAGCACCTGGCTGCGTGCCGAGACCTAGCCCAGCGAGGCTCGGGCTGGCTCCGCCGGCAGCGGTCCCGGTTCCCGGCGCGGTCTGGAAGAAGACGCGGCTGAGGCGTGCGGCTTCTTCCTCGGCGAGACGCCGCTGTTCCTCGGGATCGACCGCGGGCGTAACCATGACGGGTGGCGCAACCGGCTGGCCCCTGTTCTGCGCGTCGAGGATCGGGCCGCCGAGATCACCCGGCAATGCCGGCCCCAGGACCGGCCCGGTATAGTCGCGTGGCAGACCGGACAGGCCGTCCGCCGTGGGCCGGTTTTCGGTCGAATAAAGTTCTTCGCCGTTGCCGCTCATGTCGCGGGTCTGGAGCGCATAGATCAGCGCACCGCCGATGCCGAGAAGCGCAACGGCGCCGACGCCGGCGAGCATCTTGCGGGACAGGCGCGTGACGCGCGGCGGCTCAGTGCGCAGCCGCATCGGGGCTGCGGTATCCGTGGTGGTGTCTTCGGTCATGACGGGGAGTCTCCGGTCGGTTCGGGTCGGGTGGCGGCCTGGCGCGGTTCGACGCGGACGATCCTGACGGTCTGCTGGCGGTCGCCGCTGCCGAGGCGCAGTTCAGCCGCGCCGAAGATGCGATCGACGATCAGGATATTCTGGTGGATCCGGCTGTTGACGATCTGCGGTTCGCCATCCGTGCCGAGCACGAAGATCGGCGGCATCTCGCCCTGCACGATGCCGCGCGGGAAGACGACATAGACGCGACGGCCATCGTCGAAGATGGAGATGGGCTTCCATGGCGGGTTGTCGCCGGTCAGGCCGTAGCGGTAGTTTCGGGCGGTCTCGACCGGGATGATGGGTGCTGACGGAACGGTCTGGCGCTGTCCGGCCGGTAGCGCGGGATAGGCCCAGGCGACGGCAGGCATATAGAGCGAATCCCGCGCTCTCAGCTCGATCATGTAGGTGCGCCGGTCGGTCGTCACGACGAGGTTGGTGGAAATGTCCCCGCGTGTCGGCTTCACGAGGATATGGACGCGGCGCGTCGTGCCTGATCCGCTTTCGGTATCGCCGATGATCCATCGCGCGGTGTCGCCGGCCGCAATCGGCCCCGCGCCGGTCAGGCTCTCGCCCGGCTCCAGCGCGATGCTGGTGATCTGCCCGACCGCTGCATAGACCTGATAGAGCGCGCCTTCGCTCCACGGGAAAATCTGGATGGCGTTGTAATAGCCCTCGCGCCGGGGTTCGACACGCGCGGCGGCGTTGGCGTTCTCGACACGGCCTGCCGGTGTTCCGGCAGCGGTTCCCCCGCGCGCGACCGTCCAGGCCGGCGGTGTGTGCAATGGCCGGGGTTGATCGTCGGTGACGGCGGCCTGCACGGTCGGAAGCGACGGCACGTCGGCGTCGTAGCTGAACTGGGGTGCGCGGTTGGTGGCGCAGCCCGCCAGCACGGTGGCGGAAAGCAGCAAAGCCGCCATTGCGGGTTTACGTAAAGCCGGAAACGCGGGGCTGCGGAGCGTCGTGCGGGTCATTGGCTCATCTCCCGCGACCATGAGATTGCATTGACGTAGATGCCGAGCGGATTGGCGCGCAGGCGCTCGGCGTCGCGCGGTGTCTGGATCACGATGGTCAGGATCGCGGTCCATCGTTCGGTCGTGGAAAGCTGGCCGTTCTCATAGTGGCGTTCCGTCCATGCGACCCGGAAGCTTTCGTTCGACGCCCTGATGACGCTGGAAACCTCGACGGCGACCTGTTGTCGCCCGACCTTGGTGAAGGGGTCGTTGCTGCGGGCGTAGTCGTTCAAGGCCGCTGCGCCGCGATCCGTGGTCCATTCATAGGCCCGGAGCCAGTTCTGGCGGACGATGATCGCGTCTGCTGGGATGGCGCGGACCTGTTCGATGAAGCGGCCGAGATGGAACGCGATCTGCGGATCGGTGGGGCGATAGTCGGCAATGGCGGGCGCGACGGTCTGCGCCTGACCCAGATTGTCCACCTGCACCACCCAGGGCACGACGGTCCCGCGCGCGGATTGCCAGACCAGGGCGGCGGCGAAGCCGGCCGAGAGGATCAGCGAGCCGAAGGCCATGTAACGCCAGTTTTTCGCCTGCACGCGGGCCGAGCCGATCCGCTCGTCCCAGGCTTGCGCGGCCTTCTGGTATGGGGTCTCGGGTTCCGGCGATTTGCCGTAATGGGTTGCTGGTCGTTTGAAGATGCTCATGAGCGGTCACTTTCGGAAAGGTTGATGGAAGAGCCGCCGCCGTGGCTGTCACCGGAGCACACCGCATGGGCGGCCATGGTGGCGCCGTGGTTCACGGCCTGCGAACGCTGCATGCGCTGCGCCTAGGCCGGAGGACTGCCAGCCGGGGAAGATGACCCGGCCGCAGCTTCGGAGGCGGCGCTGCCGCCACTGACAGTGCTTGCGGTAGATGAGCCGCCCGTCACGCCGAAGGCTGCGCGTGCGCCATCGGAAAAGCTGGATTTGACGCTTTCGGATGCTTTTGATGCGGCGCGCTTCAATGGCGAGACGGCGGCGGAGCCTGCGGCACGGGCAACAGCGCCAAGACCGGAGGCAACGCCCGCCGCACCCGACTGGCCCAGCGAACCCATGCTATAGGCGGCCGAGGCTGAGCCGGCTGCGGCCGCTCCGCCGCGGACGGCTGCGGCTCCACCGGACATGGCGGCGGCGCCTCCCTTGATGGCAAGCCCCGCCGCACCGCCTGCGGCAAGGGCTGCGCCGCCAACGGCAAGGCCAGTGCCAACGGCAGCGCCCGCGCCGAGCTGTGGACCGCCGGAAACGAGGCCGGAAGCAATGCCGGGTCCGAAGATGCCGAGGCCGAGCAGCGAGAGCGCGGCGAGCACGATCGCCATGGCGTCGTCTATCGTCGGGGTCGCGCCGCCAAAGCCTGCCGCAAACTGGCTGAACAGGGTTGAGCCGATGCCGATGATGACGGCGAGGACAAGAACCTTGATGCCGGACGAGATGACGTTGCCTAGGCTCAGGACTTCATAGCCAGAATAGGACGGTAGCGGCGAGAGCTATGGCGGACAGGAAGACGGTAGGGCAGCGGTCGTAGCGCGTGGCGATGCGCCGCCAGTCTTTCAGCCTGCCGAACATAATCTCAATGCGGTTGCGCCTTTTGTAGCGGCGCTTGTCGTAGTGAATGGGTTCGGTTCGGGATTTGCGGCCCGGGATGCAGGGCGTGATGCCCTTGGCCCGCAAGGCATCCCTGAACCAATCGGCATCGTAGCCCCGATCCCCCAACAGCCACTGAGCCCGGGGAAGGCTGTCCAGGAGAGCGGCCGCGCCAGTGTAGTCGCTGACCTGGCCTGCCGTCATAAACAGGCTGATCGGGCGTCCGTTCGCATCAGTCACGGCGTGCAGCTTGGTGTTCATGCCGCCTTTCGTGCGTCCGATCAGGCGACCGAGATCCCCCTTTTTACTCGCAGGCTCGAAGCCGTGCGGTGCGCCTTGAGGTAGGTCGCGTCGATCATGACGGTGCGGCGTTCGCTCTGCCCACCGGACAGGCCTTCCATCATCCGGATGAAGACGCCCGCGTCGCTCCATCGCTTCCAGCGGTTGTAGAGGGTCTTGTGTGGCCCGTAGGACGCTGGGGCGTCCCGCCAGCGCAGACCGTTGCGATTGACGAAGATGATCCCACTCAACACCCGGCGGTCATCCACCCGAGGCACGCCGTGGCTCTTGGGGAAATAGGGCTCCAGCCGAGCCATCTGCTCGTCCGTCAACCAATAGAGGTCACTCATGATCCACACTCCTCACGGAGCCTGAATCAGATCGCGCGCATCACATCAATGGGTCCTGAGCCTAACGCCGTCAGGTTGGGGCGAGATTTTAAAGATCCAGATATTTTCTTTATTAAAATATTTAGACTAAGACTCCCCTCAGTACCACTCTTGATTTCTAGGCGAATTTCAGAAAATGGATCTTGAATGAGAGATATTTCTTTTACAACTTGGGCCCATAGAAGTGATGCTCTCGCAACGACTTCCAGATCAGCAGAGCGGCCATCCTCAAGATCAAGATAAAGACTAATCGGCACAGATTCGCTCATAAGCCCCACCTTACAACCAAGATCCAGAAATGTACTAAACGTCCAGACAATAAAATGACCACCATCAGTGGCAATGCGCCGTGCCGGTTGAGTTATCCATATGGCAGCACTGGCCAGGTGGGGAGCTTTTGCGGCAACCGCCGCCATGGGCGAAGGCTGGCTGGCAGAGAAGCGCGGCCACGCACAGGGCCAGAACTAACTGAAGCATTTCTCCCTCCATTTTCGGGAAGGGTGACACAGGTTGCAACCGGGAGTCGATCCGTCTTTTGCCGGAGAGGTGAACCTTCAATGGCGACGAAGGTCTGCCGCACGGTTCGCATTCTCTTGAGCGATACAGATGCGCTCTTCAACCGCAGCCATGGTGCCGGAGCCCTGCTCTGGTGTGTATGTGTTTGCGCGCAGCTTGATCCAGGCACGCTGGGCATTACGCAGGTGCTCGCGCCCCGAAGCGGACTGGCGCGCCATGGCGTCGTGATAGGCGACTGTCAGCGCCTGATCTTGCCGATCGGCTTCCGCAGACGCGCATTCGGCCATCTGCCGTGTGTTCATGGCGGTGGACGCAGATATCATAGCGCCGGCACTGGTCGCGGTGCTGCGGAGCGGGGTGCTGAGAGCCTGTTTGGAAAGTGCCCTGCGCATATCCGCGACATGCCCTTCGCCATTGTCCGGCATCCGCACCTGGGTCTCAGAATTGGGTTTGATCGTTGAGGAGATTTCTGGTCTCGCCTGAATGATGAAAGACCCAGAATATCGACGAAAACCACGCATACGAAGAAGCCTGCCAAATAGATTGTGAAGGACATCCGCCGCGCGACGCGACTGCACTTTTCCGCCGAGGACAAAAACCGGACCGTGCTGGATGGCCTGCGCGGCGAGGACAGCATTGCCGCGCGAGGCTATTGCCCGAAGGCTTTATTACACTTGGTCCAAGGAGTTTATGGAGGCTGGGAAAAGGCATCTTGTCGGAGACATGGCCAGCGCCGCCGCTCGTGATGAGGGTCGCGAACTGCGCCGGGAGCCTCGACAATGTGACACCCGTCGATGCCAACTTCGGCAGGGCGGCTGCAATCATCAAACACAGAGAAAGGATCGAACAGCACCGGCACTTGCTGCGCCGTAACATCGCCGCATAACATCAACAAAATGACGAGCAGCACGCTGCGCTCATCACAATGCCAGTCTGTGCCAAAGATTCTGACGACGGACAATCACGGACGAAGTGGCCCGCCTCCACAAGGCTCCAACCGCATTTCCAAATAGACTCTGCGGAGCAGTGGAAGGTCTTTCATTTCAGAATGTACAGGGCCGAAATATATGCCCACCTATCGACAGTGTACTTTTACTGGAGCTACCCTTAAAGCTCCAGTTTTCTGTCGTTTCCCATTCCAGCCCTTCTCCACTACAGGAGAAGGAAAGTTTCCATGAGGATAGTGAGGTTTGCTTGACCTCACGGACATCGCAAACAAACTCATGGCTCTCATATTTCTGATAGGTCACAATAATAAAATAATCTGTGTCGTGTGCGGCGGAGCAAGCCAGAATCTCGCCGCTGCTCCACACGCCCCTCAACGCCATGGGGATTTCAGCAACTCCTGCAGCGACGCTGAAAAGGAGGATTACGGCAAGACTGCTGAGAAGGCGCTTCATCGATATGACCTCAATTCTTGTCCGTCTCGAACTCTTGATGCGTGGCCCGCGTCCGATCACACGCTGCGACGGCCATGGAACGCGCGCGTTGATATACATCTTCGGCATCCATATCCATCGTGCGAGAGTCGCCATTCTTCTCGTCATAACGCGATTTTCTCACCCGGCCAGACCAGAGGCCTGACCAGGAGGAAGGTCTTTGTCACTCCCGACAAAGCCCTTGTTTTTGTGTTATATTTTGCACTATAGCCGCCTCAGGCCGGAACCGGCGCCAACACCGGATGCTCCCTGCAACGCGCGCGCAAGACGGAACTGGCCACACCCACCCCGATGCCGATGCCGATGCCGACAGGCGTCCTCCCGCTGCCTGACAGTTTGCGATACTGGGCGACGGCTCCCTTTTGCCTCAGGAGCCGAGGATTTTCATAAGACAAGCTCCGCCTGGGCGAAATATGTGATCGCCTTGCGCAGAATCTCGTTGGCTTGCCGAAGTTTGCAATTCTCACGCTCTAAAATCTTCAACTTCTCTGCCATGTCGCTGGGAACCCCGGCCCGCCTGCCGCTGTCGACCTCGGTCTTAGCCCTGCATTCCGCAATGCGAGAAAAACATAATATTCATCTAGGCAGTGGCCCCATAAATTTGCGGATGTGATCGCACCGTGATTCAAGCTCTCCGCACAGGGAGAGCGGCATGCGTCGACATGAACTTACGGACGATGAGTGGTCGGTGATCGCGCCCCTCCTGCCGAACAAGCCGCGCGGCGTGGCACGCGTGGATGACCGGCGGGTGATCAACGGCATCCTGTGGCGCTTTCGGACACGGGATGTGCCAGAGCGCTACGGCCCGCGCACGACCCTCTATAATCGCTTCGTGCGTTGGCGTTCCGCCGGGGTCTGGGATCGCCTGCTGGACGAAGTGTCGGCCGCCTATGACGGCGATCTGGTGATGATCGACAACTCCTGTGTCCGGGTCCACCAGCATGGTGCAGCGATCAAAAAGGGGGCGACTTTGATCGTTGCATGGGACGCTCCCGCGGCGGATTAACCACCAAGATCCACGCCCCCGTCGATGCCGAGGGTCGAGCGATCCGTCTTGTCCTCACCGCAGGCCAGGCTGGGGACGCACCTGCCGCTCACGCGCTTCTGTCTGACGTGCGTGCGGGGAGCGTCCTGCTTGCCGACAAAGCTTACGACACCGACGCCATCCGATCGCAGACCGCAAGCCGCGGCGCCTTTCCCAGCATCCCGCCCCGGATCACCTGCAAGCAGGCGTTCCCCTTCAGTCCCTGGCTCTACCGCCAGCGCAACGCAATCGAACGCTTCTTCTACCGCATCAAGCAGATGCGTGGCATCGCCACTCGCTATGACCGTCTGCCGGAGAACTATCTCGCAGCACTCAAACTCGTAGCCGTCCGCATCTGGATAAAAACGTTATGAGTCCGCTAACTAGAGAGTGAAGCTCTGCTGGATCCCGTGCTTGCCAGGGGGCTTCTGCAAAAGGCCATCAAGGGCCGGCTCAACTCTATGGTGGGCCGCCGCCTGGTGGCTGGCGGGCGTGCCGGTACTGGCGCACAGGCCGGGGCAAGTCATGATGCCCAGTCAGGCTCCAGCGTATCTGCACAAGATGCCAAAGCGAGCGATGTCGGCACGCCCGACGTGGTCCTGTCTGCCACAGGCAAGCCCTTCCCTGATGCAAGGGCCGCAAAGCGTCGTCTCAGGGCGACCGGGAAGAACCCCGACCAGTTTGAGATCCGCGAAACGGACAGCGGGTTCATCGCCATACCGGCACAGGCGGCTGTGAGGCAGGTCCTGTCCAGCACCCAGGAGGATGACGTGAGCAAGAAGAAACAGGACGGGGCGGCAAGCGGGGCGATCCTGCCAACCTCAGGCAGCCCATGCCCAGTAAAGGTGCGGCCCAGGTACGTCTGCGTGCCCTCAAGCTCAACCCGAAGGATTATGAGATCCGTTCGGTTGAAGGCGGGTTCCAGGCTGTGCCGGTACGGTGATATGCTGCTCTCATGATACTGTCGGGATGAGAGCAGTGGGCCAGCATACTCCTTTACACCCGCCCTCCATAGCCGTGCGCCATCGGGGCGCACCGGCGCGTGTCGGAGGAGAACATGAACTTCAAGCGCAAACGTCCCAAGTCAGGGCGTGCAGGATGTCTGCTTTGTAAGCCGTGGAAACGACAGGGCACATGTCTTCACCAGCGGGACAAGATTTCTGATTGGCGACGAAAGGTTATTGTAGCCGAGAAGGTGCGTGAGTTCCGCTGTGAATGAACAAGCTCTCATTCTCGCGGGGGTCTCTTCATTTTCGGATGGAGGAGCCCCGCCTGACCTTTCACGCAGATTTTAATCGCCTGCCTGTGCCACCTCGGCTCATGGTATCGCACCTGTTCTGGTCATCGCGGCAAGTTTCAGTTCCGGTGGCCCAGATATGGAGCGCACTGGATCTGGCGCGGAGTCCCGACTTGATATGCGCTTCTATTCCGGCTGCAGATGTTCGGCCATGAAGTCGATGAAGACCCTGAGTCTGGGGGTGATCTGGCGGCTGGCCGGCCAAAATATATTGAACTGATCCGCCTCTGTTACCCACTCATCCAGAATGGAAACGAGACGTCCTTCAGCGACCTCATTGCGGATCGCAAAGGGTGGCAGACAGGCAATACCCAACCCTTGAAGTGCCAACTCAATCAGAGGATCGATCGCCGTCGCGCTCATCCGTTCGGGCAGGGAGATCCTCTCCTGTCCTCCTGCACGAGCAAAGGGCCAGGGCCGTATCTTTCCGGTGCTTGGCGAACGCTGGAGGAGACAATGATGGAGCACCAGATTGTCAGGGTTTGCCGGTCGTCCATACCGCGCCAGATAATCGGGGGAGGCGACGATTTTCAGGCGAAACCGTCCGATATTGCGACTCATCAACCGGCTATCTGATGGTTGCCCGGTGCGAATGACCGCATCAAACCCCTCCTCTACGACGTCTACCAGCCGGTCACTGAAATCCAGGTCCAGTTGGACCTCGGGCCATGCGCGCATGAAATTTGCCATCACCGGCGTCAACAACATGCCGACCAGCGGCAGACTGACTCGCAGCCGCCCCCTTGGTGTTCGACTGGAGTGGGCAAGTTCGGCTTCCGCTGCCTCGACCTCGTCAAAGATACGGCGGCAGCGTTCGAGAAACAGCCTCCCTTCCTCGGTGAGGGTCATATTGCGTGTATTGCGGTGAAACAGACGCGCTCCCAGCCGATGTTCAAGCCGGACCACGGCCTTGCCAATGGCTGATGCAGAGAGGCCGAGCTTGCGACCGGCAGCGACGAAGCTTCCGGTTTCGGCGGATTGCACGAAGGCATCGAATGCACTGAGTTTGTCCATGCCATGCCTATTACGAGAATTTTATTCTGCAGTCACCGGAACAGCAGCACATTTTTCTGCAAAGAGCCATTCGCTATCCCTTGTCTTCGCAAACAAGGGAAACGAGCATGACCCTCCTATTCACCCAAAACCCCGTTCCAACGACTTTTATCGTCAACGTCATCCACGTTCACCACGGCAAGCAGGATGAAGCATTTCGCCTGATCCAGGATGTCGTCCACTATGTCGCGGAGCGGAAAAAGGGCTTCTTGTGGAGCAACCTCGCAAAAAGCACCGATGGGCTTACGGTTGTGAATATTGAGGCGATCTCTGATCCAGGCGATGTTGAAGTTTTCTTCTCTGACCCGGTGTTCCTCGACAAATTCCGCAAGCTCGACACTGTTTCATCCAGCGAGTTTCACACCTATACCGTTGGGGACCTGGTGCTGCCGAAGGCCCCGGTGTGATGCAGAAGTCTGACAGACTGCCGCTAGCAGGGCTAAGCGCACTGGCGGTTGCCAGCTTCGTCACGATCCTGACAGAGGCCCTCCCGGCCGGTCTGCTCCCACAGATCGGGGAGTCGATGGGCGTGAGTGAGGCGATGGCCGGACAATGGATCAGCATGTATGCGCTGGGATCCTTGATGGCCGCCATCCCTTTAACAGCGGTGACGCGCAGTTGGCGCAGACGACCGCTCCTGCTCGGAGCAATCATCGGTTTCGCTGTAGCCAATCTGGTCACGGCGCTCACCACAAGTGTCACAGTCGCAATGGCAGCGCGTTTCGTGGGCGGTGTATCGGCCGGCCTGCTCTGGGCTCTTCTGGCGGGCTATGCGGTTCGCATGTCGCCGCCCGGACGTGCAGGGCGGGCCATGGCTATCGTCATGGCAGGAACCCCCCTCGCACTTTCCATCGGCATACCAGCCGGCACGTTTCTGGGCTTGCTTGCCGGGTGGAGGCTGACATTCGCGTTGCTCAGCATCATGGCCTTGCTTCTGGTGGGCTGGATCCTCGCAAAGGTGCCGGACTTCGCTGGTGAGCCTGAGACAAAGCGTCAGTCACTCACCATGGTCTTTGCGATGCCAGGCGTGCGCCCGGTGCTCGCGGTGACACTCTGTTTCGTTCTGGCCCACAACCTCCTTTACACTTACATCGTGCCACTTCTGGTCGATCACCGCATGGCCGACCAGATCGAGCGCGTGTTGTTGGTTTTTGGTTGCTCCGCACTCATCAGCATTGGCCTAACGGGCTCATTTATAGATAACTGGCTGCGGTCATTGACCTTCACCAGCATCGGCCTGTTTCTTGCGGCGGCCTTGATCCTGGCATTGACGAGCCAAACACAATTCGCAGTTTATGGAGCAGCACTCATTTGGGGGCTCGCATTTGGCGGATCGGCGACGGTCTTTCAGACGGCGTCCGCACGCGCAGCCGGGCCGGCAGCCGACGTTGCGCAGGCGATGATCGTCACCGTATGGAATATTGCCATTCTTGGTGGAGCAGCCCTGGGTGGTGTCATTCTCGAAACCCTGGGTGCCATGGGGTTGTCGTGGGTGGGCATTGTCCTGCTGGTCGCTGCCGCTGGATCAGCGCAGTTCATGGAGCGCCGTTCGGGGGGCTGACCCTCCCCCTTCGGTAGGGCGCGTTTGTGCCCGGACGAGCGGAAGCGCTTCACATTGAGTAAGTCCGTGCAGAGCGTGCATTGTCTAGCATCTAAGCGCTCAAAGGATGTCAGAGATTCATACCCGTATTTGCCATTCTTGGGCTGGCCTCTGATGAAGGGGGATCATGCAGGATCCTTGGGACGGCAGAAGGCCTGACGATCAATGTCGCCGGGGAGATCCTTCAGTTCAAATCAGCCAATCCCGCATTCCATGTTGATGCGCTTGTAACGGCACTGCGAGCCGACTGTCAGCCTGGGATGGCTCCCCTCAATCATGCCACGCCTCACTTCCCGGTCCAGAGTTTGAGCTTTCTGGACAAAAATCGTTGGCGGCCGCCAGCTCCCCAATCTTCGCGTGCAATGCCCGCACCGTATCCTCATCGACCTCGCGGGCTTTCTTGACGCCCCGCTCGAAGATGTCCGCAGCACCGTCCGGCAGAACCTTCTTCCGCTGATGGATCGTCGTCGGATGCACGCCATATGCGACCGCCAACTCCGACACCGTGCGTTCGCCCTTCTCGGCCTCAAGCGCAACGCGGGCTTTGAACCCAGCGTCATGATTCCTGCGTTTCTTCATATACTGATCTCCTTGTTCACGGAGACCAGCAGATGTCAGATCGTAGCTTTCGTCACTGTCCGATTTTCGGGGAGTAGCTCAGCATTCGTGTGATCCGCTCAACCGATGTGGACAAGCGGATACCGGCCTCAATAGATTCAACCTTGTTTTTTGACCTCGTGCTTGAATGTCAGATAGGAGACCAACGGAAGGTAGCGCGTGGGCAGTTCGGTTGACGTTGCCCCTACGGCCTAGTTAGCGGACTCATAACGTTTTTATCCAGATGCGGACGGCTACGAGTTTGAGTGCTGCGAGATAGTTCTCCGGCAGACGGTCATAGCGAGTGGCGATGCCACGCATCTGCTTGATGCGGTAGAAGAAGCGTTCGATTGCGTTGCGCTGGCGGTAGAGCCAGGGACTGAAGGGGAACGCCTGCGTGCAGGTGATCCGGGGCGGGATGCTGGGAAAGGCGCCGCGGCTTGCGGTCTGCGATCGGATGGCGTCGGTGTCGTAAGCTTTGTCGGCAAGCAGGACGCTCCCCGCACGCACGTCAGACAGAAGCGCGTGAGCGGCAGGTGCGTCCCCAGCCTGGCCTGCGGTGAGGACAAGACGGATCGCTCGACCCTCGGCATCGACGGGGGCGTGGATCTTGGTGGTTAATCCGCCGCGGGAGCGTCCCATGCAACGATCAAAGTCGCCCCCTTTTTGATCGCTGCACCATGCTGGTGGACCCGGACACAGGAGTTGTCGATCATCACCAGATCGCCGTCATAGGCGGCCGACACTTCGTCCAGCAGGCGATCCCAGACCCCGGCGGAACGCCAACGCACGAAGCGATTATAGAGGGTCGTGCGCGGGCCGTAGCGCTCTGGCACATCCCGTGTCCGAAAGCGCCACAGGATGCCGTTGATCACCCGCCGGTCATCCACGCGTGCCACGCCGCGCGGCTTGTTCGGCAGGAGGGGCGCGATCACCGACCACTCATCGTCCGTAAGTTCATGTCGACGCATGCCGCTCTCCCTGTGCGGAGAGCTTGAATCACGGTGCGATCACATCCGCAAATTTATGGGGCCACTGCCTAGGCGCTTCTGCTCTATGTCTAGTTTTGTCGCATGCTTTCCGGGCTATAAATTGACAGCCGCTTAGCATAACTAATTCTGTTTATAAAGCTTGAAGGCCAATTTCATCGCCATAAAATGAAATTTATATGTGTGGTGGGAGCAGTTCTCCGCCCTCAGT
>JAUCBT010000012.1:0-6318 GCA_034676685.1 Xanthobacter sp.
GACATCGCCCGGCGCACCGGGCTGAGTATCCGCACCATCTATTATTGGGCAGATCGCGTGGTGTCGGGCGATGGCGCTGTCACGCTGAGCCCTGTGCCGCGACGGGTGGAAGCCACGAAGGTGGCGCAACGGCGCAAAGGGACGAGTGGCAACAGGGTAAGGGGAAGAGCTGGCGCGAAGCCGGGCGGCACGCTTGCTGGAGCAAGGCGTGGGCAAGCCGGGAAAGGTGGGCGCGCTGATGCATCATTCTCTGGTGTGAATGAAACGGGCCGGACTGATGTGGATGGCGCTGCCGGGCATGCTTCCGATGTCGCGCCAACGGAGGGCGCGGCTTTTGGACGTTGCCATGACTCGCTTGCGATGGTGCGCCCCGATATCGGGGCCGGCGATGCGGGCGGGCAGGTGGCGCGGGCGAATGCACGACCCGATCCTCATGCGCATCGCTATGACGTGGGGCGTGATGCCCTCTCAAGGGAGGGAGAGCGTTGCTTAGACGATAGGCATGAAGAGATCACCGATATCAGATCTGTTCTGGAGACTTCAGATGCAAAACCGCATGCCGCACGACATGCCCCGGCTGATGCGCTGAAGGGCAGGGGCGACACATCACGCCGACGGCAACAGCCGGCACGGGCGCATGTTGCGTCGCTGCCGCGTCATCGCCTTCTTGCCCGCCTGTGGCGCACGGCAGAGCGACAGGTGGCGGAGATTGAAAGCCGGATGCGGGCTGGGGCCGATGGCGATGAGCAGACCATGCGCACGGCGGCTGAGAGTGAAAAAGACGCCCGCGCACTGGCGCTGATTGCCCGCACCCTGCGGGAACTGACCGCGGCGGAGGATGACGCCGCCCGAGCGACCGGGATGAAGCCAAATGATGGAAGCGCGCGTGACCTCGATGACTTCCGTCGCGAACTTGCGCGCCGCCTTGAGTGCCTGCGCACAGACGGAGAAGACGGCGCGGCAGTTTCTGTCGAGCCTGAGTGAGATCGAAGCGCGCCATTTGCTGGCGGATTGGGCGCTGTGGGCGCGCGAGGACCAGCTGCCGCCTGCACATGCACAAGGCGGCGGGGCGTGGAACACCTGGCTGGTGCTGGGTGGACGCGGGGCCGGCAAGACAAGGGCTGGCGCAGAATGGGTGCGTGGGCTGGCACTGGGGCGCGCGCCCTTTGCGGAACGTCCGGTGGAGCGCATTGCGCTGGTTGCAGAAACCATGGCCGATCTGCGTGAGGTGATGGTGGAGGGCGTTTCCGGCCTTCTCGCGATTCATCCACTGGATGAGCGACCCAAATGGGAGCCGACGCGTCGGCGGCTGGAATGGCCGAATGGCGCGGTGGCGCAGGGGTTTTCAGCGGAAGACCCGGAGAGCCTGCGCGGACCGCAGTTCGCGGCGGCATGGCTTGATGAACTGGCCAAATGGAAGCGGGCAGATGATGCCTTCGACATGCTGCAATTTGGCCTGCGCCTTGGAGACCGGCCGCGCCAGATGGTGACCACCACGCCGCGCCCTTCCGCGCTTCTGCGTCGCCTGCTGGTAGACCCGCATGTGGCAGTGACGCGGGCGAAGACGGCGGACAATGCGTTGCATCTGGCTCCAGGTTTTCTGGGGCATGTGCTCAAGCGCTATGGCGGCACGCGGCTGGGGTGGCAAGAACTGGATGGCGAACTGATTGAGGATCGCGCCGATGCCCTGTGGACCCGCACGGGGCTGGAGGTCGCGCGTGAGGAACATGCGCCGCCGCTGATGCGGATCGCTGTTGCCATCGACCCGCCCGCATCTTCCCGCGCCGGGGCGGACGCCTGCGGCATTGTCTGCGCGGGTATGGATGCCGCCGGTGGCCTGCATGTGCTGGCGGATGAGAGTGCGGGCGGCCTGCGCCCGGCCCAGTGGGCGGGCAAGGCTGTGGCGCTGTATCGGCGGTTTGAGGCCGACATCATCGTGGCCGAGGTGAACCAGGGCGGTGAGATGGTGCGCGCGGTTATCGCCGAGGTGGATGCCAGCGTGCCGGTGGAGCAGGTGCGGGCGACACGCGGAAAGTTCCTGCGCGCTGAACCTGTCGCCGCACTTTATGAGCAGGGGCGGGTGCGCCATTGCGGCACATTCCCCGCGCTGGAAGACGAGATGTGCGACTTCGGGCCGGAGGGCCTCTCCTCTGGCCGTTCTCCAGACCGGGTGGATGCGCTGGTCTGGGCGTTGACCGCACTGGCGCTGAAACCGCAAGCGCCGCCGCCGCGTGTGCGTGGGCTTTGAGGTTCTGAACGGAATTTGAGAGGCGGACTCATAAGTGGGGCAGGGGGCAATGTTTCGAAACAAGTGACATTGCCGTGGATGAGGGGGCGGTAGAGCGCAGCCCGGCAGGCATGATGGTTGCGTCACAAATGCCCTCTAGGGCGGGGCTAACCACGGCAGTCGCTTCAATTCGTTTCGGAGTGGAGCTGAGGGGGCAGGCTTCCCGCGTCAGACTTCATTTTTGAAGTTATTTGAAGGCGGGTGGCTATGTGGTGAGATTTCCTGTTCCACATAGAGAATATCTTTTCATATAAATTTGGTGCGTGAACGATGCCTTGTTCCAGATATTAATGGTTCTGATCCCGTTCTGGCATTGAATGCGCACATGCAAAGACATTTCTAGTTTTCATTGAAACCATCTTCCAGCCGCCGAGTTTTGCTCGTGCGGCTTTTTTATTGGGGGTGCCGATGCTCTCTTCTCTTTTTGCACCCCTGCGGGGCAAACTTGTACCACCCGAAGCCAAGGCCAGCCGAACGGCTGCACTGGTGGCGCTGTTGGGCGCGGGGCGGGTGCGCTGGAGTGGCCGTGATTATGCCAGCCTTGTGCGCGAGGGATATGCGCGCAACGCCATCGCCTATCGTGCCGTGCGGATGATCGGCGAGGCGGCGGCTTCGGTGCCGCTGGTGCTGATGGAAGGTGCGCGTGAACTGGATGAGCACCCGTTTCTTGCGCTTCTGGCCCGGCCCAATCCACGCCTGACAGGCACATCGCTGATGGAAGCGGTGGTGAACTATCTGCTGGTGGCGGGAAACGCCTATGTGGAAGCGGTGGCGGTGGAAGGGCGCTTGCGTGAATTGCATGTGTTGCGCCCGGACAGGATGCGCGTGGTTCCGGGGGCCGATGGGTGGCCGGAGGCGTATGACTATACGCTTGCAGGCCGTACCCAGCGTATGGCGCAGGCCAGTCTGGTGGAGGGCGTGGATGTGCCGCCCATTCTGCATCTTACGGCCTTCAACCCGCTGGATGACCATTATGGCTTTGCGCCGCTTGAAGCGGCAGCGCAGGCGCTGGACATGCATAATTCTGCCAGCGCATGGAACAAGGCGCTGATCGACAATGCCGCGCGTCCTTCCGGCGCGCTGGTTTATGGGGGGGCGGGTGCGTTGACGGAGGAGCAGTTCGAGCGGCTGAAAAGCGAGCTTGAGGCCTCTTTCCAGGGCGCAACCAATGCGGGGAGACCCTTGCTGCTGGAAGGCGGGCTGGACTGGCGGCCCCTTTCACTCTCTCCCAAAGACATGGACTTCGAGGCCGCGCGCAATTCCGCAGCGCGGGAGATTGCGCTGGCAATTGGTGTGCCGCCTTTGCTGTTGGGCATACCCGGAGACAATACCTATTCCAACTATGCCGAGGCCAATCGCGCCCTATGGCGGCAAAGCGTGCTGCCGCTGGTGAAGCGGGTGGCGGAGGGGCTTTCCTGCTGGCTGGGGCCGGCCTATGGGGCAGATTTGCGGCTGGTGCCGGATCTGGATCAGGTGGAGGCGCTTTCCGGCGAACGTACGGAACTGTGGGCGCGGGTGGGTGCGGCAGATTTCCTGAGCGAGGAAGAAAAACGCGCTGCAGTGGGATATGGCGCGTGAGTTTGCCCCGCGCTTGCGCACCTCTTGTTCCAAGTCTCCACAATCGCAGGTGAAAGAGCTTGGCCATACATAGGCTGGTGCGCCTCTGCATGACGCTCTTCTTCAGACATGGAGGTGCATATGGAACCGCTCATCCGCGCTTTTGCGGAGCGCGGAGATCTTGCCCATCTGGCGCTGCTGTTATGGGCGCTGCTGGCTTCTGCCGCATGCTGGCGGATTCTGGCCGCATTGGCTCAGGCAACGGCGCGGCTGGATGATTTCATCCGGGAACTGGCGCGGTTCAATGCCCATTTTGAGGATGACAGGTGAGGTTTCTGGCCATCATATTTCTACTGAAGCGGGGTTTAGAGCTCGTTTGGAGGTTGGTTTGGATGGGGCCTTGCGCCCGTCTTGAGGTCGGATTTCCGCGCGGGGTGGTGAAGGCCCTGAAAACTGGGTGGCCTGTTCAGTTGCAGATGACCGGGACATGCTCGGCCATGATGATGAAGAGCGTGTCGTCGACATTTGAGAGCGACTGCGTGGGACTATCCAAACTGGCTCTCAGGCTCACGGCCGCCTGCATTCCGGGATTATTTCCCAGACTTTGGCGCGTTATCTGCGCGGAATAATTTCCATTCTTCAACAACGCGTCCATCTGGCAGGTGGCAATAGCCAACTTCCCCAGCTTCTTCTTTCCGGATCTCCAGCTTTCCGCCAATCTTGATGCAGTAGACAGAGGCCGGATTGGCCATCTGCACAGGTGGATCCTTTGGAGCATCCGCCGCTGCATGAGCAGTTGCGGGCAAGAATGCCGTGCTGAGGAGAAGTAGAACCGGGAGGGTACGTGTCATGGCGGGTGATGCCTTGTTGTGATGCACGACAGTTCATCCGGTTTTTGGGGCCTTCCTGTGGCGAAGTCTTCTGGAGCGAAGTGCTCCATTCCCGTTTTTCACCATTCGGAGAGTTTATATGCGTGCTCCTTTTCAAAAGGCGGCGGCGCCGCGTATTCGTGCGCTGGGTGGCGCATCTTTGCGTAGCCGGGCCGGTGGCGGCGCAGGGCGCGGTGGTGCGGTGAAATCCGGTGTGGTTTCATCTTCTGCTGCGGGCCATGTCTTTCGTGAGTTTGTGGCCACACTGGAACGGCTGGACAAGGCCCGTCGTCGCAAGACTGGCTCCGGCAGCACTTCCGGCGCGACAGGCGCGGAGAGCTGAGGCATGACGGAACATGCAGATGCCTGCGGCTTCACCGTGGAAGGCTATGCCTGCCTCTTTAATGTCGCCGATTTGGGCCGGGATATGGTTCTGCCGGGTGCATTTGCACGGAGCCTGATGCCATTGGGCGCGGGTGGTGTGCGGATGCTGTACCAGCATGATCCGGCCGAGCCCATTGGGGTGTGGACCCATGTGATGGAGGATGCGCGCGGGCTTTATGTGCGCGGACGTCTTTCTCCGCGTGTTGCCCGCGCCCGTGAATGTGCGGCGCTGGTGGAGGAGGGGGCGCTTGATGGCCTCTCCATCGGCTTCAAGGCCGTGGAAGCCCATACAGACCCCCGCAGCCGCGTGCGGCGTCTCTCGCGCATTGATCTGTGGGAAGTCTCGATCGTGACCTTTCCCATGCAGCCGGGCGCGCGGATTGCCGGGCCTGCTTTGGTGGAGGGCATCGCTCCCCGAAACTCGCCGAGTGTGCCACCAACTTTGGCGCTTGCCACTGCCGTGGGACGGCTGCGCGCCAGCCTGAGCGGTATCTGACCTTCTCTTTCAGTTTGCCGAAAGAGCGCACGGAAGATGTGCGCCCTGATCTGTTCTGTCTTTTTCTCCCAAAGGAAGATCTCATGCCGAACAACATCTGCGCCCCCGAGACGAAGGTGGCCATGGTGACGCCGAATAATGCGCAGTCGCAGGCCGCGATGGCGGATTTTCTTTCCGCTTTCGAGGCCTATAAGGAGGCCAATGATACCCGTCTGGCTGAAATGGAGCGGCGCGGGGCTGATGTGCTGACCCTGGACAAGCTGGCGCGCATGGATATGGCGCTGGATGCCCAGCAGGCGCGGCTGGATGCGCTGGCCACAAAGGCGCGTCGACCTGCGCTTGATAGCCAGCGCGGTGCGCCGGAGCGGTCTGTGGCCGGAGGCGAGCATGGCGCGGCTTTTGACAGCTATGTGCGCCATGGTGAGGCGGGTGGTTTCAAATCTCTGGAAGGCAAGGCGCTTTCCGCTGGTTCTGGTACAGATGGCGGTTTTCTGGTGCCGCAGGAAACGGAGAGCGAGATTGGCCGCCGGCTGACAGCGCTTTCTCCGATCCGTGCACTGGCAACTGTGCGCACGATCGGCGCTGGCACATTGCGCAAGCCATTCATGACCTCTGGCCCTGTCGCCGGCTGGGCGGCGGAAACAGCGGCGCGTGCGCAGACTGACAGCCCTGTGCTGGCAGAACTGACTTTTCCGGCCATGGAGCTTTATGCCCAGCCTGCCGCC
>JAUCBT010000013.1:0-275866 GCA_034676685.1 Xanthobacter sp.
ACGACCCCAACCTTGGCAAGGTTGTGCTCTACCCCTGAGCTACGCCCGCATCCGTTTCAACCGCGCCTCAGTGCGTCGCGGTGAGGCAGTTTCTAGGGATAGCCGGCACAAAAGGCAATAGCCCTTCTTGAAGTTTTCCACAGGAGGCGTCATCCTCTCCTGCTCCACTCATGAATATGCCAGAGCGCACCTGTCTTTTCGGGCGCCTGCTGAGAGATCATATCCCGGCGCATGCTTGCCGCTGCCGCAGGGGAGGGCTAGAAGATCAGCAACTTCCCTCAATCCCTCTTTCGGATGGAGCCGGCGGCGCATGGCCCCCTATCAGTATGCCTACCATATGAGCGGTCTGACCAAGACCTATGCCGGCGGCAAGAAGGTGCTCGATAATGTGCACCTCTCCTTCTACCCTGATGCGAAGATCGGCGTGCTCGGCGTCAATGGCGCGGGTAAGTCCACGCTCCTGCGCATCATGGCAGGCACCGACAAGGATTACTCCGGCGAGGCCTGGGCCGCAGAAGGCGTGCGCGTCGGCTATCTGCCGCAGGAACCCCATCTCGACCCCGAAAAGAACGTGCGCGAGAACGTGATGAACGGCGTGGCCGATAAAAAGGCTATTCTGGATCGCTACAACGAACTCGCCATGAACTATTCTGACGAGACCGCGGACGAGATGACCAACCTACAGGACGAGATCGAGGCGAAGGGCCTCTGGGATCTCGACTCCAAGGTTGAACAAGCCATGGAAGCCCTGGGCTGCCCGCCGGACGACTGGGACGTGACTCGCCTTTCGGGTGGTGAGCGCCGCCGCGTGGCCCTGTGCCGCCTGCTTCTGGAACAGCCGGAAATCCTGCTGCTCGACGAACCGACCAACCATCTCGACGCCGAAACGGTGAACTGGCTAGAAGGGCATCTGCGCACCTATCCGGGCGCGATCCTGATCGTCACCCATGACCGCTACTTCCTCGACAATGTGACCGGCTGGATTCTCGAGCTCGATCGCGGCCGTGGTATTCCCTATGAGGGCAATTATTCCTCATGGCTGGCGCAGAAGCAGAAGCGCCTGCAGCAGGAAGGCCGTGAGGATGAGGCGCGCCAGCGCGCTCTTTCCCGCGAGCAGGAATGGATTTCCGCCTCGCCCAAGGCGCGTCAGGCCAAGAACAAGGCCCGTATCCAGCGTTATGACGATCTGGTGATGAAGGCCTCCGAAAAGGCCCCGCAGACCGCACAGATCATCATTCCGGTGGCTGAGCGCCTCGGCAACAATGTCATTGATTTCGAGAACCTCTCGAAGGGCTTCGGCGATAAGCTGCTGATTGATGGCCTCACCTTCAAGCTGCCTCCCGGCGGCATTGTCGGTGTCATCGGCCCCAACGGCGCGGGCAAGTCCACGCTGTTCCGCATGATTACGGGTCAGGAGCAGCCCGATGGCGGCTCTATCACCGTCGGTGAGTCGGTGAAGCTGGGCTATGTGGACCAGAGCCGCGATGCACTGGATGACAAGAAGAACGTCTGGGAGGAAATTTCCGGCGGGAATGATGTCATCTATGTCGGCAAGAAGGAAATCCTGTCCCGCGCCTACTGTGCGGCCTTCAACTTCAAGGGTGGCGACCAGCAGAAGAAGGTTGGCTCGCTTTCAGGCGGTGAACGCAACCGCGTGCATCTGGCCAAGGTTCTGCAAAGCGGCGGCAATGTGCTGCTTCTCGACGAACCCACCAACGATCTGGACATTGAAACCCTGCGCGCCCTGGAAGAAGCGCTGGAAGATTACGCCGGTTGCGCCGTCGTGATCTCGCATGATCGCTTCTTCCTCGACCGTATCGCCACCCACATGCTCGCCTTTGAGGGTGACAGCCATGTGGAGTGGTTCGAGGGCAACTTCGCCGATTATGAGGAAGACAAGAAGCGTCGCCTCGGTGTGGATTCGACCATTCCGAAGCGCCTGCAATACAAGAAGTTCTCACGCTGAAGCTATCAGAGCACGCACTGGCCTGAAGAGACCAGTGCGTGCTCTGCAATCTTGAGGTTGGAATGTATCGTCAGACCAGTTGAGTCAGACAAAACAAGCTGATGACTGATGGCCCACCCAAACGGCGGGCATTTTCTCAGGAATGAATAACTGAACTGGCAGCCCAAGCCATATTGCGCCCACGCCTCTTCGCCTCGTAAAGCGCCGTATCGGCAGCCTCCAGCAACATGCGACGACGGCTCGCCATATCGACAGTCGGGTCTATGCTCATGAGCGATGAGACGCCGATGCTGACACTGATCTGTCCCCAAGTGCTGCGGACATGCGGCCTTCCGATATTCCAGACTGCCTGACGCACCCGTTCGGCCACCACCTGCGCACCTGCCGGGTCTGTACTGGGAAGAATAGCGACGAACTCCTCGCCACCATAACGGCAGACCACATCGCGCGGTCGCGATAATGCGGTGGACAGAGCCCGCGCAACCTGCCGCAGGCACTCATCCCCCGCGGGATGCCCATAATAATCATTGAACAGCTTAAACTGGTCCACATCGATAATCATCAGAGAAACCGGCGCCTGTTCACGCCGCGCGGCACTGACTTCGATGCGATAGATTTCCTCAAACTGCCGCCGGTTGAGAAGACCGGTCAGGAAGTCACGCTCAGCAGTTGCTTGAAGTCGCTCATTCGCGGCGGCCAGCACACGCTCCGCCCGTTTATAGATGCTGATGTCGGTCAGGCTCACAGCCCCGCCGATCGTCAGGCCATCAGCATCCCGCACCGGTCGAACGGAGACCTGATAGGAGCGCCCACGCCAGATAAATTCATGATCTGGCACCCCGTGTCCGATGTCAAAAGCCTCGATATCCCTGCCGAAATTGGCCGCGCCCTCTGGCATGAAATCGGCGATCATCCGCCCCTGAACTTCATCCGGGCTCATGTTCAGCAGGCGGGCGAAAGCATGGTTCACATGCACGAAGCGACCATGACGATCCGCCAGGCACAAAGCCACCGGCACCACATCATAGTAGTTATCTGGATCACGGAAAACAGGATCCGCCCGGACGTCATCGGAGATCAGCCGGGACACCCCGCAATAGCCAATCACCCGGCCATCGGCTGCACGCAGGGTTGTTCCATTCATGTCCAAAAGCCCGACCTTCCCGTCATTACGGGAAATCCGGTGAACATGCCGATGAATTGAATGGCCTTCCGCCAGAGCGTTACGAAAAAGCGCTGTAAAGGAGACAGCTTCCCGCACAGGCAGAAGCGAGACATAGGTGCGCCCGATCAACTGCGCAGGAGGCAACCCCACCACGGAACTGGATGCATCGGAAGAAAATATGAATGCACCGGTTTCATCCACCTGCCAGACCCATTCCTGGCAAGCATCGAGAATGCTGGCAACACGCGGATCATCTCCGCCTTCTCCCGCACGCCCCATAACGAAACCCGTATCATCGCTCACGAGAAAACGGTCCTTGAGTGGGAAAAACCAGAAACGGTGACCCGGAAGCAGTTGCCATGAGAGGCATTCAGCAAAAACAATTCGGCCATCGTTCTCCACCCATGCGAACGCCATCTGGTCCATCGCTCCTAAGGAAGCGATCCGCCCATATGCGCCTGGAGACATCACTCTCGACTCTGAAATCCAGAGGCTGCTTGGCTTTGGATATGATCACATCATGGCAAACATGGGCCAAATATGTGGTGCGCAAGAAAAAAGAGTCACCAAAGCTTTTTAAATGTCTTCTCCAAGGACCGACCACAAGCTCTTGCAGCCAACTGTTCTTGACAGTGGCAACCTCATCAGAATGATGCAACCACAAAAATATACAACCTCCGGCATAATCTGCGAGCGGAAACGGCTGGTATCGCACAAGGTTATGAGATGACGCGCAATACACCGCAGACAGCGCGTCAGGTTGCACGAGCAAGCCTGTGGATAATCCCACACGCGACGCAAGACTGCCCGCTTCAATTTCAGAGCCAAACCGGGCGCGAAATGCATTTTTCAAACCACGCCAGTGGCTTGCCTCACGAATCAAGGGGGCAAACGTATGATCGCCCCCTTCTTCCCTTTAAGAGAGCAAGTTGTTTTCGGGTGCCCCAATTTGAGCCACCCGAAAACATGCTTGATTGCAAAGGCAAAAAGCCATCACCGTTCTTAGGTGACGTGGCTTGCTCTAACGACACTCCACCGTCAGGTGCTCCACCTCGTCCACTCCGGCAAGCCGGCTCCGGATCATCTGCTGCGTCAGGCCTTCACCCGAAACGCTGATGATCGCCGCCCGCGCCTGCGGCCCAACGCGCCAGACATGAAGGTCCAGAATACGCGCATCCCCCGGTCCTTCCACGGCGGCGCGCATTTCGTCGGCCACATGCTCGTCCGTCTCATCCAGCAGCACGCGGGAGGTTTCCCGGATCAACTCCCACGCCCAGCGTGCAATCACGATGCCGCCAACAATGCCCATCAGCGGATCACACCAATCCCAGCCCAGATAGCGACCAGCCAAAAGGGCTGCGATGGCGAGAACCGAGGTCAGGGCATCTGCCAGCACATGAAAATAGGCTGAGCGCAGATTGTTGTCGCCGTCCATGCTTGAGCCATGGTCGTGATGGTGATGGCCGTGATGATCGTGCTGATGGCCATGATGGTGCCCATGCCCGCCGGAAAGAAGGACGGCGCTCAGCAGGTTCACGCCAAGACCCAGTGTCGCGACGATAGCGGCATCGGTAAAATTCACAGTGCTGGGCTCAAACAGGCGCGCAATTGATTCAACCGCCAGACCAAGAGCCACAACCCCAAGAATCAATGCTGATGCAAATGCCGCCAGATCTCCCACCTTACCCGTGCCAAAACTGAAGCGCGGATCACGCGCATGACGGCGGGCATAGGAATAGGCCACGGCGGCAAGACCCAACGCACCGGCATGAGTCGCCATGTGGAAACCATCCGCCAGAAGCGCCATCGAGCCCGTCATCAGGCCTGCGATAATCTCGACAACCATCATCGCTGCGGTCAACAGCACCACCCAAAGAGTCCGGCGGGCATTCTCACCATGGTGAGACCCCAGGAACACATGCTCGTGCCCACCTGGGAGTTCGCTCCCGGCCTGAGAGGGATTGGATCTCGGGTGAGGATGGGGATGGGGATGATTATGCGTGCCAGAACTCATGACATCGTCTCCCGCCACCCGTTCGGGTGGCACTGCCAGGCTGCACCAGATCTGATCGGACCCTGGAGCATCGGTTCTCTCATCTGGAATAACGGCGGATCACAGCCGCCAGCTCTTCTGCCCCCTGGGCCCGCTCCGCATCAGACAAGCCGGGCCGGGCAACATGTTCGCGCAGATGTGATTCAACGACTTCATCGAGAAAGCCGTTCACAGCGCCCCGCACCCCAGCCACCTGATGCAACAACTCGGCACAGGGCGCATCACGCATCAGCGCCTTGTCGATAGCCTCTATCTGCCCAGCGAGACGCTTCACACGCATGCGCAGGGCTTCTTTGTAAGCGGGTGTACTTGTGTGTGCCATGGGATAGGGGTGTACCCTATACTAGCCAGAGTCTCAATGGGCTTTCATTGCAGACCGGGAAGGACCTTGAGCCCGCCCCTCACATCTCGCCCCCTCTCCGGCAAGTCGAAACAAGCCGGAGATCACGACTGTCACGCAACAGCAGCGAGCCGCGCCCACCTCCCCAAACAAAAGGAAGGCGAGGCTAAAGGCTTTCATCATATGGATGAGAACGGAAAATTCGGAAAACCCGGAGGCTGGCCGGCAGGCCTAACAATGGCGAGAAAACACGCACATCAAATGCTGCGCTATCGCGCTGCTTTTGTACTCACGATCACAATTCTGAAGCTGAAAGTGAGTTTGGTGGAGCCAGGCGGAATCGAACCGCCGACCTCTTGAATGCCATTCAAGCGCTCTCCCAACTGAGCTATGACCCCACAAAAACCAACGGCTGCGTCAAATTCGAAACAGAAACCTAAACTTCTGCTCAATCCAACGACGGGAAGTCCGCCGGCTTGATAAAGTGGAACTTTCGTTCCTTAAAAATAATTTGGTGGAGCCAGGCGGAATCGAACCGCCGACCTCTTGAATGCCATTCAAGCGCTCTCCCAACTGAGCTATGACCCCACCGGGCTGCGGGTTGTGTGAAAATTCAAAGCTAAGCCTAAGCTTTTACTCTGTTTTTTCGCACCGGGAAGCCCCGCAGCAGGCGCTCAGGAATTCACATCCCTTGAGCGAGGACGGCCTTAGAGCACGCCCGAAGATGGGTGTCAACCCTCTTCATCATCCTCAATGCCATCGCCGATCAGATCGGAGACATCATCGTCATCATCCTCGTCATCTTCGAGGAATGTGTCGTCGTCACCATCGTCGACATCGTCTTCCGCATCCACGTCCACGTCATCGGTCGCGGTGACCTTGGACGCACCTGCGGATTCGGCATCGGCCTCCTCGAGGCTGATAACCTCTGCGGCGGTCTCTTCCGTGTCTTCCTCTTCCCCGGCGGCAGGCTCGCTGCGGGCCGGAGTGCGGGCTGCCGGTTCAAAGAAAGAACGCGGGTAGCGCTCCCCTGTGAATGGCGACACGACGGGGTCCTTGTTCAGGTCGTAAAACTTGCGACCCGTAACCGGACAGGTGCGCTTGGTGCCGAGTTCAGGCTTCGCCACGGCAAAGATCCTCGGTTAAGTCTGTGGAAAGAGCGTGCTCCATTGAAGCGTTGCATGAGCCATGTCAAGGCGCAATCATCGGATCAGCATTTTCCCCAGCCTCAAGATGACGTTGCAACCCCCGTTCACATGCCTTTCAGCAAGACTTCATCGCCATCCCCACATGCCCCTCTCACGGCAACTCTCCCACCTCCCTCACATGGCACCCGCCGTGCAGCCATGTTAGATCACCTGCATGATTCGAGGCACGGTCCCGCCATGTGCGGCACTATGGCAGAACCGAGGTAAGCCCATGTCTTCCCCCAACTCGCACTCCTCTTCGGGCCACCACGGTACCCCCGTGCCCGCCACCGGCCGTACATCTGCCGGGCTGAAGGGGCGTGTGCGGGTTCCGGGCGACAAGTCCGTCTCCCATCGCGCACTGCTGTTCGGTCTGCTGGCAGAGGGTGAAACCCGCATCACCGGCCTTCTGGAAGGCGAGGATGTGCTCAATACGGCCAAGGCCTGCGCTGCGCTGGGCGCAGTGGTGGAACGCGTTAGTGAAGGTGAGTGGCGGGTTGAAGGCGTTGGTGCACAAAGCCTTTCAACACCTGCGGAACCGCTGGATTTCGGCAATTCCGGCACCGGCGTGCGCCTCATGATGGGCGTGGTGGCTGGCCAGCCGGTGAGCGTTGCGTTTGATGGTGATGCCAGCCTGCGCCGCCGCCCGATGAAGCGGGTTCTAGACCCCCTCCTCGCCATGGGCGTGATGGTGGAGGAATCAGCGGAGGGCCAGCGCCTGCCCTTGCGTCTCAAGGGCAGCGCAGAGCTGAAGGCCATCACCTATGAAACCCCGGTTCCTTCGGCGCAGGTGAAATCCGCTGTGCTTCTGGCAGGCCTTGGCGCCCCGGGCGAAACGGTGGTGGTGGAACGCGAGGCCACGCGTGACCACACTGAGCGCATGCTCACCCATTTTGGTGCGGATGTGCGGGTGGAACCTCATGGTGCCCACGGCCGGCGAATCACTCTTTCTGGCCATCCGCACCTGAAGGGCGCTCCGGTGGATGTGCCAGCAGACCCGTCCTCTGCGGCCTTCCCGCTGGTTGCGGCGCTTCTGGTGCCCGGTTCAGATGTCACCCTGACTGACCTGATGATGAACCCGCTGCGCACCGGCCTGTTCACCACCCTGCGTGAAATGGGCGCGGACATCGAAGTGCTGAATGAGCGCACCGAGGGCGGTGAGACAGTGGCGGATCTGCGCGTACGCCATTCTCGCCTGCATGGTGTGGAGGTGCCGGCAGAGCGCGCCCCTGCCATGATTGATGAATACCCCATCCTTGCGGTCGCCGCGGCCTGCGCGGAGGGTGAAACCATCATGCGCGGGCTGGCCGAACTGCGGGTGAAGGAAAGCGACCGTCTCGCCGCCGTGGCGGATGGCCTTGTAGCCTGCGGCATCACGCACCGGGTGGAAGGTGATGATCTGTTTGTCACTGGCGGGCCAGTGATTGGCGGCGGACCGGTCACTACCCATATGGATCACCGCATCGCCATGTCGTTCCTTGTGCTGGGTCTGGCCAGCGAGAAGGGCGTGAGCGTCGATGATGTGGCCTTCATCGCCACCTCCTTCCCCACTTTCATGCCGATGATGCGCGGCCTTGGCGCGGTGATCGACTGAACCATGCTGATCGCGATCGACGGGCCGGCGGCATCCGGCAAAGGCACTCTAGCGCGGCGTCTGGCGGCGCATTTCCGTCTGCCACATCTGGATACCGGGCTGCTTTACCGGGCCGTAGGTGCGCAGTGCCTTGCGCGTGGCCTTCTGGCAGATGAGACGGCTTCCGCCGACATCGCCCGCGCTCTGGACACCGATGCCCTCGACCCGGAAACCCTGCGCACGGCAGACATTGGCGAAGCCGCTTCCGTGGTGGCGGCCCGGCCCACCGTGCGGGCCGCTTTGCTGGAGCTTCAACGACAATTTGCCGCACAGGCTGAGGGCGCAGTTCTGGATGGACGCGATATCGGCACCGTCATCTGCCCAAAGGCCGATGCCAAGCTGTTTGTCACGGCCACGCCGGAAGTGCGCGCCCAACGGCGTTTTCGTGAACTGGCAGGCCGAGGTGAGGCCACCAGCTTCGAGGCCGTGCTGGAGGATATCCGCAAGCGCGATGCCCGCGATTCCGGCCGTGCCAGTGCACCACTGGTTCAGGCGGCTGATGCGGTGACGCTGGACACCACAGCTCTTGGCATTGAGGAAGCTTTTGCGGCTGCCCTGGCACAGGTGCAAGCCCGAACCGGGCGCTGAGGATCAGTCTTCCACGTTCTGATCGGCAGATGCCCCGAACTGAAGCGCGGGCAATAGCGATGCATCGGCCCCCTCCTCCCATAATGAGGCAAAGGGACCGACACCGGCTTCATGCGCCAGAATAACCCTCTGCGGCAGCAGAGGAAGCCGGCGCCGCGGATGATGGCGCGGATGCCTTTTCTGCACGTGCCCGACGCCGCGCGCGACGCCTCTCACATCGTTCACGGCAGGCGCGCCACGGCTTCAGAATGGTCAGGGCATTATCCAGCATGCCCAGCAGTTTCGCGCCGTTGTCCAGTTCACGATCCAGCGCCGCCATGGTGCGATCCAGACCTGGCTCATCATCCTTGAGCCACACCTTCACCACGCGGGCGAACAGAAATGCCAATCCACGCGCCCGTGTGGCCCCGGCAAGGCCCGTGCAGTCCACACCCGCAGCCGCCAGCATCCAGCGCTGGGATCGCTCGGAAAGACAAAGCAGACGCACCGCCAGAACCGGGTCATGCCGCGCCGCCCGTGTCAGGGTGCGCACCGCGTCCTTGTGCGGCTCAAGCGCATCCAGCCGGCGCATCAGCACCTCGAACAGGCGCTCCTTCGGGCCTTCCGCAGCCAGATCCTCACTATCCGGCCCGCCTTCGGCGAGCACCTGACGGTCGGTTGCCCGGAAGAAGGCGGAGAGCAAATCTTCCACCGAATCAAACTCGGCACGCAATTCAGAGAGGGGCACTCCGGCCCCGGCGGCAACATCCGCAAGAGAAATACGGGCAGGCGACTTATTTGCGAGTTCGGCAAGGAAGCTGCGCAGACAGGCGTCTTTCAGGGCATGCGCGGTCATCTCATCCTCCATGCATGGCAGGCGGACCAAGCGGGCACGACCTGCAAAACAGGCGCACGGCAGAAGCATTCCTATATTGTCAGGCGAAATGGGCTGCCGAGCGTCCGATTTCAGTCAACGCCTCATTTGCGGCGACAACATAACCATTGCGCCCGCGTCTTTTCATTTCATACAGCGCGGCATCTGCCTGCTCTGTCAGCCTTTGCAGGCTCAATGGGCCAACTCCGCGCCAGGATGCGACCCCGATACTGACAGAAAGAAACATCGGCCACTCCCGCCATTCCATCGGATTTTCACTGATGGCTCGGACCAGATCGAGTGCCAGCCTTTCTTCCTGTTTCTCCGTGAGTCCGGCGACAAGCAGGGCAAATTCATCTCCACCCAACCGCGCCAGTCCACCCTCCATGCCGCCGCGGCCCGCCCACACCTGCGCGGCGACAGTTGAGAAATGCCGCAGGCAGGCATCCCCCGCCGCATGGCCCATGCTGTCATTGATGTGCTTGAAGCGATCCAGATCGAACAGGAAAAGCGAGAGCGTTCCGCCCTTTGCCCGCACAGCCGCAATTTCCCGATCGGCCCGCTCATGGAAGGCGCGGCGGTTGGGCAGGCGGGTCAGTTCGTCATGCAGCGCCTGTGCTTCCAGCCGCTCGCTCAGCCGGTCTATGGCCATGAGCAGGAAACCCAGATTCCACAGGGTAGCGCCACAAATCACCGCGAGCAGCAGGCCCGCCGCGACCATGTAATAAGCGGCAGTGGACAGCAGCCCCAGTATGCGCAGGGCGTTCAGAACAGCTTCTGTCACCTGCCCGGTATAGGCCAGAAACACCGCCAAAAGAGCCGCGAGCGCACCCATGGAGAAGGGACGCAGTTTCGTGAAGTCACGTATGGCCAGAGACATCGGCATCATCTGTGAGGCCGCATAGGCAATATTCTGCCCCGACCTTTCCGGCCCCGCCACCAGCATCAGCAACAGGCCAAAGCCCACAATGCCGGCACAGACGCGCCATTGCGGCGGCGCACCGTAGAACACGCGCACACCGGTCCACATGCAGCAGAAGCCCAGCGTGATGATCACATTGCCTGCAATGCAGAAGGCGCGGCCCCATGGCGTGCCATCTCCCGCCAGCAACAGGCCGCCCAGCGTGGTGCAGCAGGCCGCAGCCAGCCACAGATGCGCGCCGGGAATGTCGCGGTGCGTCAGAACAAAGCCCAACCAGACGAGGCTCATGAAAAATGAGTTGAGCAGGATGACGATATAGAGCGTGAAAAAATCGAGTGTCATCCCGGCCCTGCTGCGAATGGGACATGCCGTGCCCTGCCCGGATAGGCTTTAGAGCATATTCGGGCGAAGTGACTACCGATTGGCGCAAACAAAGCCCGATTGTGACAGCAGTTTCCATGTTTCTTTCTGGCTGGCGCTTGAGGCCCTGAGATATCCGCTGCCCCAGCGCGTTTCCCATGTCGGAGGCGGCTCACGCCCCTCCTGTCTCCACGCCCGTCAACCGGCCTCTCCTTACCCGGTCAGGCACCTGCACCGACCCATCCCCGCAAATGCGCTTGCCCTACGCCTGAAGGTGCGGAACAACGGCACGGCACGCCGGCCTGCCGCCGTCTCTGTCCCGTTCCAGCGGAGTATGCCCACCCCATGTCCGCGCCCTTCCGCTTCCTCCATGCCGCCGATCTGCACCTCGACAGCCCCTTGCGTGGCCTTGCACGGCGTGGGTCCATGGCGGATTCATTTCTGGATGCCTCGCGCCGTGCGCTGGAAAATCTGGTGGTGGCCGCCATCGCCCATGAAGCCGCCTTCCTCATCATTGCCGGGGATATCTATGACGGCGACTGGAAGGACTTCGCCACCGGCCAGTTCTTTGTGCGGCAGATGGGAAGGCTGGCGCAGGCAGACATCAGGGTCTTCATCCTGCGCGGCAATCATGATGCCGCATCCCTGATTTCCCGCGAACTGCCGCTGCCGTCCAATGTCCATGAATTCTCCGTGCACAGGGCAGAGAGCGTGACCATGGATGAACTGGGCGTTGCCCTCCATGGGCGCGGCTTTGCCGAGCGCCATGTGCCGGAAAACATCGTTCTGGATTATCCCCCTGCCCTTGCCGGCCATTTCAATATCGGCGTGCTGCACACGTCGCTCACCGGGCGAGAGGGCCATGAGGTCTATGCCCCCTGCTCCGTCCCCGATCTGCTGCGGCTGGGGTATGATTACTGGGCGCTGGGCCATGTGCATCAGCGTGAGGTGGTGCATGCCACCCCGCCCATCGTCTTTCCCGGCAATCTGCAGGGCCGCCATGCCCGCGAAACCGGACCCAAGGGGGCAACGCTGGTGGATGTGGCGGACGGGCGCATCACCACGCTCACGCCCCTCATTCTCGATACCGCCCGGTTCGAGATGCTGGAGCTGGACCTCTCGGGTGCGGAAACCATGGCGAACCTGCACCAGACCGCACGCACCGCCCTGCGCACGGCTGCGGAGAGAGCCGAGGGCCGCCCCGTTGCAGCGCGTATCGTGCTGCACGGCACCACCGCACTTCACCCGCATCTTCTCGCCCACCCGGCCCAGATTCATGAGGATATGCAGGCTCTGGCCTCTGAGGTCGGGCCGGACATGCTGGTGGAAAAGGTTGTGACCACCACGCAGGACCTGCGTGCCCATGGTGAGCTCGCTTTGACCGGCTTCGATGCCATTCTGGATGAAGTGGCCTCAGACCCGGCCTTTCTGGCAGAAATTGCGCTCACTCTCGGCGAACTGAGGGCAAAAGCCCCGCAAGACCTCTCGCAACTGGACGAGAGCGCAGCGATGACCGACAGCGCGCGCGCAACGGCTGCAATCGAGGCTGCCCGGCAAGGCATACTGGCTCGCCTTGCCGATGATATTCCCGCAACGGAAACCACCACGCCGGAGCATGAGGCATGAAATTCTCTCATATCGGGCTGGACCGTTATGGCCGCTTCACCGACCGGCAGATCGAGCTGAACCCGGCTGCCCGGGTGGTCATCATTGAAGGGGCGAACGAGGCTGGCAAAACCACGGCCCTGAATGCAACCAGCGACCTGCTGTTCGGCATAGATGAACGCTCACGCTTCAATTTCCTGCATGATTACAAATCCATGCGGCTTTCCGCCACCATCACGGCTGCGGACGGACGCACCCTCTCCTTCGCCCGCCTCAAGCGGCGCAACGCCCCGCTGGTGAACCCTGCCGATGACACCCCGCTGGCAGATGATGTGCTGGCTCCCTTCCTTGGCCTGCATGACCGCAAAGCCTTTCTCGACATTTACGGGCTCGACCAGAACCGTTTGCGGGCGGGGGGAAAAGCCATGGTGGCGGGCGGCGGCGCGCTGGCGGAGACACTGCTCTCCATCGCGCCCGGCCTTGCCCATGTGGCATCGCTGCGTGATGCCTTGCAGCGCAGTGCGGCGGAAATGTTCAATCCGGCCCGCCGCAGCAGCAACCAGCTGTTCTACCGGGCGATCAAGCAACGGGACGAAGCACTAACCCAACTCAAGGCGCAGGAACTGCGACTGAGTGATGTCCGCAAGACCCGCAAGGATGCTGATCTCGCCCAAGCCGAGCGTCGGCATGCGGAAGAGGCGGAAACCGAAGTTGGCCGTGCGGTTGACCATGCCCGGCTGTTGCGCCGCGCCGCGCAAGAGCTGCGCACCATCTCCCGTCTGGAACTATCTCTGGCGGCACTTGGCCCACTGCCGGAGCTTGCCCCGACGGCGCTGACCCGCGCCCGTGCGCTTCTGGCGGCACATGAGAGCGCACAGGAGCAGGTGGCTCGCACGACGCAGGAAGAAGAGGCTGCGCAGGCCGCCCGCGCCGCGATTATGGTCGATAGCGCCATTCTCGAAAATGCCGATGCCATAGAACAGTGCTCCGATGCCTATGTGGCGATGCGTGACAAACGCAGCGCCCTGCCAAACCGGACAAAGGAAAAGGATGAGGCCCGCCTCATCCTGAGCCGCATCGCCGCTGACCTTGGCCTTGCCGGTCTGGAAGACCTGCGCACCCGCCTGCCCGCACGCCCGCTTTTAACCCGCGCCACCCAGCTCGCGGACAAGCTGCGCAGCCATGAAGCCTATCTCCAGACCATAGAACAGGAGCGCGCCAGCCTTGCCCGCAGACGACGGGAGGCACAGGCCGCACTGGAGCATGGCACGCCGGTGGAAGACCCGGCCGATCTTGCCCGCCGTCTGGGTGATCTGGATGGCGCGGAAGTGCGGGAAACCAGCCTGCGCGAACTCATCAGCCGTCTTGCCGCCGCCCGCAAGGCACTGGAGGCGCACATCGCCCGTCTGCCTTTCGGACCGCATGAGGCCGAGCCCCTGATGCTGCGTCCCCTGCCGGACATCGCCACCACACAGGCGCGGCTGGATGCGGTGTCCGCAACGCAAGAAGCCATCGCCCGCGCCCAGGCCCTTCTCAGCGACATCACCAGCGAGCATGCCCGCAAGCTGGCGCGCCTCAGGGTGCTGGATGCCGGAGGCACGGCCCCAACACCCGCGGCCATTGAGGCCGCACGCACCAACCGGGACCGGCTATGGGCCGGCCTGCGCCCACTGGCCACCGGCCAGCGCCAGCTCCATGCGGACGACGCCGCACAGGCAGATGCGCTGGACGCCGCCCTTATGGCCGCCGACCGGCTGGCCGATGACCACCAAACCGAAACCGAGCGGCTCGCGGAACTGGCGCGGACCTCTCTGGATCTGGCAGATCTGGAGGCACGTATCACCCTTGCTCAAGCCGAGCTTGAAACCGCCAAGGCCACCCATGCCAAGGCAGGTGCGGCATGGGCAGCGCTCTGGGCTTCATCCGGCCTCACCCCGGACGCGACACCTCAGGCCCTCGCCTTTCTGCGTGAGGTGGAGACCATACGTCAGGAACGCGAAGCCATTCGCCGAGATGAGTCACAGGCCCGTGGCCTTGCCGAAACCCGCCGCTGGGACCGGGAAGAAACAGATCGTCTGCGCACAGCGCTTGGCCTCGCGCCCTTGGGTGATGCCCCCCTGCGCATGGCAGAACTGCGCGCAGCTGTGCGAGAACGTGAAGAAGCCTTCCAGACCCTGCGCGACAGCCAGCGCGACCTGAAACGGCTGGATGAAGCCGCTCAGGAGCTCTCCACCCGCACTGATGAACTGACCCGGCAGGCAGAGCTTCTTCGGCAGGAATCGGATGCTGTTTTCCCTCCGCTTGCCATTCGCACGGAGGCAACCGCAGATGAAGCGCGGAGCGCCCTTGACCTGTGGCAGGAGGCTCTCAACCAATCCGGCGATCTGGCAATCGCCGAGCGGCGGATCACGCAGATCGAACAGAATGAGGCTGTCTTCATTGCACAGGTGGAAGCTGTTCTGGCCCGCATTGGAGATGCGCCGGGAGTTGATGCCTATGCTGCCGCCGCGCATCTGCGCGAACGCCTCAAGGATGCAAGAGACGCCAGAATCCGCGCCCATGAGGCCGAAACCGCACAGGCCGGTCGCGCTCACGCCCGCATAGCCGCTCAGGCCCGGCGGGTTGAGGCGCGAGGGAAGCTGGATGAGATTCTTGCCCTCAGCGGCCTGTTCGAACCGGAAGAACTGTCCCCATGGCTGGATCTGATGGATCAGGCCCTCAGTGCCCGCACGGAAAAATCAGAGGCCATGGGCCAGCTGGATGACATGCGCGGCGCGCGCAGCCTGGAGGAGATCCGCGTCGCCATAGCCGAGGCTGACGATGATGCGCTGGCCCAGCGCGCAGAAGCTTGCGCCAAGGCTTATGATGAAGCGCGCGCCGCAAGCAGCAGAGCACTGGAACGCGCGACAGAAGCACGTATCGCGCTGGAGGCGCTGGAAAAGCGGGATGGTGCCGCCACTTCCGCACAGCAGGCTCAGGATGCACTGGCCGAAATAGCAGAAGCATCAGAGCGTTTCACGCGCGACCATGTGGCAGCCCGCCTGCTCTCCCGCACCATCGAACGCTATCGCGAGGCGCACCAGCATCCCATCCTCAATCGCGCCAGCGCTGCATTCCACACCCTCACCAATGGACGCTGGGACGGCATTGCGGTGGACTATGACGCAGACACTCCTCGCCTCGCGGCCACGCGGGAGGGGCAGCTTCTGGGCTTTGATGCGCTGTCCGAAGGCACGGCGGACCAGCTTTTCCTCGCCCTGCGTGTGGCGGCCATCGAGGAACATGCCAGCCGCGCCGCGCCCCTGCCCTTCCTCGCCGATGATCTGTTTGTGAGCTTCGACGAGGCGCGCACGGAAGCCGGCCTGCGCCTGATGGCGGAACTGGGCGCGCACACGCAGGTCATCGTTTTCACCCACCACCGCCATGTCACCGCCTGCGCGGAACGAACACTGGGAGAAGCGGCCTGCCTCATTCAGCTCTGATGGAGGTTCATTCGCCAGCAGCAGAAACTGTGCATGAACCGAAGGGGTTGCGGCAGAGCAATGCACCCGCCCCGCGCCGGTGCGGATATGGCAGAACACTTTCATTGCCGCGCATGTGATGTGCGCGGTGATATGCTCCAGTCACCCATTCGGGCGACATGTCCACCCGGATGCCGACACAGGCCCAATCCGGCCGCCCCTCATGAGAGAAGGATCTGCGTCATGTCGATCTCCCGCGCCACACCGATCATTCCGGAAATCACCATCTCCACAGAGCAACTCTGCTTTCTTGTCGCCAAGTTCCGCGAGTTCGACGTCAAGGATGCCCCCTCGATTTCGGACCCCGGCTCCAATGCCAGCGATGATGGCATGCTGAATGTGCTGGAAGATCACGGCGATGATCCTGTCGTGAGCGAGATCGCCAGCTTCATCAATGCGATGAATGTGGATGAGCAGGTGGACCTTGTCGCCCTTGTCTGGCTCGGCCGCAGCGATGATGGCCTCGAGAGCTGGGATGATATGCGAGAAGAAGCCAGCCGCGCCCATAATCGGCATACCGCCCGCTATCTGCTGGGCATGCCGCTCCTGTCGGACTATCTGGAAGAGGCCATGGCCCAGTTCGGCCTGTCGTGCGAAGATGGCGAGACCGACCGCCTCTGAGAGAGCCTTTCGGTCGCAACCCAGCCGGGCTGATTTCGGGACCGGGCTTGAGGTCCGCGATGGTCTGGCGAGTCTAGCTCACAAGGATTCGGTCAAGCCTGCACAGTGCTCGGACAAATCTATTTCGCGGCGATCAAAGACCACAGCCGATGCAAGCACGACCACCATCCCCTCAAACATGATGGTTCGAGCATGCCCACGACGTTGCGTTAGACTTGGAGCATCACAATACAGCGCGGGCCAACGCCCATCTCCCTTCTGTGGGTGATGGGCGTACACGCCCGTTTCGGGCTGGCGCACACGTGGCAGTCTCGCTATACAGACGGCTGGTCCCCGTAGCTCAGCAGGATAGAGCACAGGTTTCCTAAATTTGGGCACGCCGGTTGGAAACTCTGGCGTGAATCCGCTCAAAGTCGGGGAAAGCTTCGGTCATTCTTTTGACCATGCCAATCCCGAGCCAAGCCGGACGCTAGTGAAATATCATTGGCAGATGGAAGGTGTAGAGACTAGACGGGCGGCGCCTAAAGCTCTTCGGAGCCATGGCGAAGGGATAGTCCAGACCACGAACGCCTGAAGGCGGCGGCGAAAGCCGAAGTGGGATGAAACCTGGTGTCGCGTGTTCGAGTCACGCCGGGGACACCATTTTCCTGAAAAATAAATGGGTTATAGGTCAGTTCGCTAGAAGCCCGATTTTCGGGATGAAACCAGTCTGACAACTGCCCCCATTCCCTCACGCGCCAGCCGTCGCTGATCGGCCTCGCGAGAGTAGAGTTCCGCATGTTTGATGTCGGTATGGCCGAGGGTATCCATGATCTGGCGAGTCGTGGCTCCGCCTTCCACCAGCATCTTCCCGAGGGTCTTACGCAATCCATGCAGAGTGTTCCCGGGTGGATCTTGTCCGGCACCGTAGTCAGCACGTGCTCCAAAAATTCCCAAACCGTCTTCCTGTCGGCCGTGTCCACAAGGTGTGTGACAGCGAACTATCTGATCCGATCGATAGCCACGAACAGATAGAACTTTCTTTCATTGCTCTAAACTTCCGAGATGTCGATGTGGAAGAAGCGAATGGCATAGCTGATTGAAGCGCTGCCCTTTCGGCTTCTCACCGTCGACCTCTGGCAGGCGCGAAATGCCATGGGCAGGTACCGATGCAAAGCTGACCGCATCAGATGTGAGATTGAGGGCTGCTGGGCATAGAGGCAATCGTCCAGCGATGCAGCGTATGGGGCCGGAAAGCCACGGCCATTACCTCTTCGCTCAACACAGTTGAGCGGGGGCCATCGGATCGGTCTTGCGGTCCTCGACAGTCTCGCGCTTGTCCCACTTCGTCACCGTCTTCGGGTTGATCCCATGCCCTGGTTCAACTGCAAGAGCGAAGCTTGCGATCGCTGTATTGCAGATTTGACCGCATACGTGGGCATGGGGCTCCCGTGACGAACTTGTCCCATAGGGCTTCCTTCCAGTCCAAAGAAAGAGCCACACCATCAAACCATGGGATCAAACATCTAGTGGCGATACCCTCAGGGGCCTCTGAACAGATTGGCCAAACAGAGAGGGATGGAGCCGCTATCCTGCGGCTCCATCCTTCAGAGAGGATCAGCGGCGGAAGCCACCATGGAAGCCGCCACCGCCAAAGCGATCACCGCCTCCAAAACCGCCCCCACCAAAACGGTCTCCGCCAAAGCGATCGCCACCAAAGCCTCCACCGCCTTCAAAACGTTCCCCTCCCCCGAAAGCGTCATTCCGGCGGAAGTCATCGCTCATGCCAGCCATGCCCGCATCGCCATAATGCTCAACACGCTGCTGTCCCAGATCCCGGGCGCGGTTTTCCTCGTCAAGGGCGCGGGTATCGGTATTCCGGTCCACATTCTGCCAACCATTGGCCGTGTTGCGATTCCAGCCATTGTCGGTGTGCTGGTAGACGTGGCCGTCATGGTCCACCATCACGTTACCGTTGTTCCAGGCCACGCCATTTCCGGTCTTGGCATTGCCGGCGACACCACGGCTGTCCACATTGACCTTGCCGTCATGGTCGGTCACTGCGGTCTGCGAAGCATGGCCGGTGCCGGTGGTGGGGTTGTAGCCGGCGGACTCACGGCCCGCGGCCGCATTGCCCGTATAGGCATTGCCCGCAACCCCGGCACGGCTTTCCCCATGCGCACCGGTGATGGGATTGGCATAGGCGTTTTCGCGCCCGGCGGCATAATTGCCGGAATAGGGATTGAAAGCGGCGCCTGAACGCCCGGCGAAGGCTGTGCCACGGCCTGTCACGCCGTCCCAGTTGCGGCCAGACCAGCCCGTACCGTTCCAGGTGGTACCCCAGGCATGGTTCACCGTGGCGGCGCCACCCCAGCGACCATAGATATTGGCATGGTTGATATTGGTGTAGCCCCATGGCCCACCCCATGGACCATAGTGATACGGCCCCCAGTAAGGTCCCCATGCCGGCCACACCGCCGCGCTCCACGGCCAGCCGGTGGCAAAGCCGAAGGCAAACCCTTCCGCCGCGCCCAGCGCAAAGCCCGCGCCGACACCATAGGTGACAGGGCACGGGAACCAGTAGGCCCCCACATAGCCGTTGCAATTATAGCCGGTGCCGTAAACCACCGTACCGCCGGGGGCCACCGTCACGCCCATATAGCCGGGGGTGTAGCCCACCACCACCGCTTCCGGCGTGGTCGCATAGATCCGCACATAGGTCACATAATGCAGCGGGGACGAGACCGGGATGGTGTAGATCACGTCCGGCACTACATCTGCCACCCGCCATGGGCCGGCGGGTGCATTGGCGACAAACCAGATGCCGTTGTTCACCGCATAATAGCGCTGGTCATCCAGCCGGATGACAGGCGTGGGCGTATTCACGGCATAATAAAGTGACGTGCCGTCGATGGCCTCGAACTTCGGCTCCCCCTCGAAAGACACGGTGAGGGGCACATCGCGCTTCACGGTCGCGGTCTGGGGAATGGTGGCGGCGATAACCGCTTCCTTTGCCTGCGGGGTGCCGGCAACAGACACCAGCACATTTGCCTGCGGGTCCTGCGGCGAGATCTTCGCGAAATCCGCCGGCAGGGCGTTGCTGGCGATAAAGCTCCACGGCCCCTTCAGGTCGGCGGCACGGAACCAGCGGCCGGAGATCAGCACATAATAGGTGTTGGTTGTGGTTTCCATGAACACGCCATGGTCGGCATTCTTCATGGTGAGCAGGTTGGTGCCGGCCACCGGCAGCATCTGCGGCTGGCCTTCGGTCTGGATCAGTTCGGTCGGCTTGGTCGCGACCACGATGGCGGGCGGCGGGTTGATGGCCTTGCCCTGCGCATCCAGAAGCGGATCTGCGGCAGTCTCCTGGTTCGCGGCGCGGCTGGCGGCAACAAGGGCTGCGGGGATCTGCGGCGTCACGACCCACGGACCGGAGAGGTCGGACGCCTCATACCAGTGGCCGGCAGCTTCCAAATGCCAGGTGCCAGCCCCATCCTGCAACAGCAGCGGGCGGGTATTGATGACGCGCTGGAAACCGCTGACGCCGGAAACGGGGCGCAGCGCCGGATCACCGGCAACGGGAATAAGAATGGTGGCCGTGCTAGCGAAGAGAATCTGCGGCGGGCTGTTGTCCACCGGCTGGGTCTTCAGCTTCGCGAGTTCCTGATTGACCGCATAGCTGGCCTGCAACTGGTCCAGCGGCACGGTGATGCCATCTGCCGGCAAGCGGGACTGAAGCGCGGAACGGATCAGCGAGGCCTTATCCGTCGCTGTCGGCACCTCCACGCCATCAATGTTGAATTGGGCGAAGTGGACAAGACCATTGGGCTTGTCGACAGCGACGCGGGCGGAGAACCTCACCATGCCATAGGTGGGCGCACCCGCCTTCGGCCCGATCGCGACAGCTGCGCGGCCGGAAATCTTGTCTCCATCCCATGCATCGATCTGCGGCTGGTATAGCTGGAGGAGCTGGTCTCTGCCCAGGTCGAAATCACGCGGCCAGGATGCAGGAGAGGGAGATGGCGCCTGTGCGTTCGCAGCCTGCTGATCGCCTGGCTGGGCCTGTGGCTGCGACTGCTGGGCATGCCCGCTTGCAGAGAACAGCATGGCTGTGGCGAAGACGACGGCCGAGGTCCTGGTCCAATGTCTCGTCATGAAACCCTCCTGCTCCACATTCCGGGAGCAGAAGAAACCTATCATGCCACGGACAGCACGTCAGCGGGCATCTTGCGTCACGTCTTGCCTGCACGCCAGTATATGCACATTCTATACTGTGCGATCTGGGCCATCAGAAACAAAAAGAAAGAAACACCAGCTGTATCGAAGACGGAGCCGGCTCAAGAGTATATGCCATAAGAGCCCGCCAGCCTGTGCCCGGACGGCCTCATCACCCGCGAGAACCAAAGACAATCACAGCAGCACCGGCAAGGCAGAGCAAGCCGCCGGTCACATCCCAGCGGTCAGGGCGCACATGCTCCACCGCCCACATCCAGACCAGAGATGACACAATATAGATACCGCCATATGCCGCGAAGGCGCGGCCCGCTGCATCGGATTCCACCAGTGTCAGCGCCCATGCGAACACCGCGAGCGAGACCATGCCCGCCACCAGCCACCAGGGCGAACCGCCCAGCCGCGTGACATGCCAGAAGGCAAAGCAGCCGGCGATTTCCGCTAAAGCGGCGATGAGATAGGCCGGCAGCGTCATGTGGGTTCCTTGTCATATCAACATTTCTGGCCCGCATCTGAAGACAGGCCAGCCGTGCTCAGCGCAGGGCCGTCGGCCGCACCCACCAGTCCGGATGAAGAGCAGACATACGCCGCGCCAGCCGGGCCGCCGCATGGCAATCCTGCGTAAGCGCAAACACCGTAGCCCCGGAGCCCGACATCCGCACCAGCCGCGCTTCGGGCTGTTCGGTCAAAAGGCTCATTACCTGGGCAATCTGCGGCGCAATAACCTTGGCCGGCAGCTCCAGATCATTCGGCAGGCTGGCGAGGAGTGAGAACACGTCATCCTGTTTTTGTGACAGTGCATCCATGGCAACTGGATGGGCCGGACCGGGAAGATCCTCCCCTGCCCGAAGGCCCAGCGCACGGAAAACATCGGCGGTTGGCACCGGCACCCGGCAATTCACCAGCACACAGAACAGGGGCGGCAGGTTCAGCGGCGGAGAAAGCCGCTCCCCCACCCCTTCCATCAGCCGTGCACGCGGGTCCACACACACCGGAACATCCGCGCCACAGGTGGCGGCAGCGGTGAACAGGCGTGGGTCCAGTGCATCCAGCCCATTGAGCGTAGCCAGAAGCCGCAGGGCAGCGCCAGCATCCGCCGACCCGCCCCCCAAACCGGCGGCGACAGGCAGGCGCTTCATCAGCCGGAAAGCGCCAAGGCGCGCGCCCGGCACCTGTTCTGCAAAGGCATGGGCTGCACGCAGCACCAGATTATCCGCATCCGGCCCCGCCGCACCGGCTGTCGGTCCTTCAAGGCTAATAGCCAGCGGCGCATCCGGCTCAAGTGTCAGCAGATCTCCAGCACCAGCAAAAGCAACCAGGCTGACGAGATCATGATATCCGTCAGCACGGCGCGCGGTGATGCGCAGGGTGAGATTGATCTTCGCCGGAGCGCGGGCGACGAGCTTGTCCATGGTTGGGCTTATGCCGTGCACAGACGGCAGGGGCAAGAGCGCGGTATAAGGCCTGATGGTGGAAAGAGAGGCCAGGCCGGATGCAGGGTGCATGATCCGGGGCCCGCCAAGTCAAACCACTCGAAGAGTCTGTTTGGAAAATCAGTTTTGAGCCTTCTAGGGGCGAGCCGCGTCATCCGCATGCCCGGCCTTCAGCCAACCATCCGCGAGATGAGGCACTAAGGCATTGCAAAAATTGATGACGTGCTCTGCTTCCATGGCCGGAGGCAAACTTGACCATGGTGGTGAAGAGTGATGTCGCAAACATTCGAAACCACCCGCAGATGCCCCTCCAGACAGGCTCTATCAAGTCACTCCAGTCCAAACCGGAGCCTGCATGCTATGCCCCCACACCCTACACTCGCTTTCTCCGCCACACCCGCAAGATACTCCGGGCACACATCGGGTCCATGCACACGTTTTCTTCACGCTGAATGGTGCCCATTGGTAGCGATATCGGCCCGGATTGCACCAAACTTGCGGTAGAAGCGGAAACTCGCCATCCTCCCGCCATCTCGCGTCGCTTGTATGATGCACCGCGCTGGCCCTTGAAGCGTTTCAGGATTCTTGATCAGTGAAGATTTCCCGCCCCTCCTCCCTTGCGGTTCTCGCCACTGCCTTTGCCGTGACGCTCCCGGCCCTTTCACCAGCACGCGCGGAAGCGCCCACAAGCCCCCTGCCACGGGCACAGCTGGAAGATCAGGCGACTGTTTCCGGCAGCTATCTGGCCGCGCGCTTCGCAAGCTCTGAACGCGATAATGATGCCGCCGTCACCTATCTGCGCAATCTGCTGAAGCTTGATTCGCGCAACCCCGAGGTGGTGGAACGCACCTTCTTCGCCACCCTCATGGATGGCGACATGGATGCGGCGGTGGACCTCGCCACCAAGCTGGTGAAGGTGGACAACACCAACCGCATCGCCCGGCTCACCCTGGGCGTGAACGCGCTCAATAAGAAGCAGTACCGCACGGCACGCAGCAATCTGGCCCTTTCCATGCGCGGGCCAATTGGCGATCTCACTGCCGTGCTGCTTGCAGGCTGGGCCTATTATGGTGCGGGCGACATCAAGAATGGCGTGGCGGCCATCAATAATCTTCAGGGACCGGACTGGTATGCCCCGCTGAAGGCGCTGAATGCAGGCCTTATTCTGGATGCCGCCGGTCAGCAAAAAGAAGCCGGCCGACAGTTGAAGAAGGCCGTAGAGCTGGACCCCGGCTCCTTGCGCACGCTGGATGCCTATGCCCGCTGGGTTTCCCGCAATGAAAGCGTGCAGGCCGCTCTCAAGGTCTATGATGGCCTCGAAGATCGCCTCGCCTCGCATCCGGTGGTGGAAGCTCAGAAAAAGCTGCTGGAAGAGGGCAAGAGCCTGCCGCCTCTGGTCACCACCCCGCAGCAGGGTGCGGCCGAAGTGCTCTACAGCCTGGGCTCCACGCTGGCGCGGCAGGGCGGCGAGGATCTCGCTCTCGTCTATCTCCAGCTCGCCCTGTGGCTTTACCCTGAGCACCCGTTCACCAGCCTCACGCTGGCCGAACTGCATGAGCAACTCAAGCAGCCCAACAAAGGCCATCGAGGTTTACCGCTCGGTGCCGGCCTCTTCCCCTCTCAAGCGGGATGCGGACATCCAGCTCGGTGTGGCGCTTGATGCCGCGGACAAGTTCCCCGAGGCCGAGGCCCATCTGAAGAAGCTGGTGGCGGAAGCGCCCGATGACCCGGATGGCTTCATCGCGCTGGGTCGCATCCAGCAGGCGCGCAAGATGTTCGCGGAATGCGCGGACACCTACAGCAAGGCCATTGCGCTCATCAAGGAGCCGGGCCGCTCCAACTGGCTGCTGTTCTATTTCCGGGGCATCTGCAATGAGCGCTCCAAGAACTGGCCGGCGGCCGAGCTGGACCTGAAGAAGGCGCTGGAACTGTATCCGGACCAGCCCCATGTGCTGAACTATCTCGGTTATTCATGGGTGGACCAGCACATCAATCTGGATCAGGGTCTGGACATGATCCGCAAGGCTGCCAGCCTGCGCCCGGATGATGGCGCGATCATCGACAGCCTCGGCTGGGCCTATTATCGCCTCGGCCAGTATAATGAAGCCGTGCAGGAACTGGAGCGGGCGGTGGAATTGATGCCGCAGGACCCGGTTCTCAACGACCATTTGGGTGATGCCTACTGGAAGGTGGGTCGCCGCCTTGAGGCCGGTTTCCAATGGTCCCATGCCCGTGACCTGAAGCCCGAGCCGGACGAACTCGTCAAGATCGAGCGCAAGCTGAAGGATGGCCTCGACGCTGCCTCCGCCGCCGCACCGGAGAAAGCGGCGCAGAATAGCGACATGAAGACGGATGACAACGCGGCCAAAACTGATGCCGCCAAAGATGCCGCGGTAAAGGATGGAGCCTGCAAAAGATGCTGCCCCTGAGGCCGGCGGAACGAGCGACAGTGCACCCAAGACTGACGCCGCTGATGGCGCTGTAAAAGACGGCGCGCCAAAGAAGCAGGATGCGAACGACAGCAAGCCCGCTGAAAAGAAGCCGGACTGACCTGCGTATGGCCGGATGATGGCGTTGCACGCGTCATCAGCTTTCCACACGCAAGAGCAGGCGCGAAAGTAGTGAACAAACAAGGCCCTGATCTCTGGTCAGGGCCTTTTTCATGACGGGCGCGGGCCTGGGCGCATCTGTGGCGCTGACATGGCGCAGGTTCAGCAACCTCAGGCCCACACGGCAACCTGTGCGAGATGGTACAACTCCCTGTCATGCGCTATCTCCAGATGCGAGATAGCCGACCAACAAGCTGCCCCACCGGAGCCCGAGCCAGCCGCAACACGCCAGCCGCTCCTCCCGAAACGTCCAGACCCCGGCCTGCCCCCCCCTGTTGAGCTTCATGGTGGCGCAAGGCCGGTCGTATTGAGATGGTGGGGCCTAGACCCGCCAGTGAGGCCCCAATGCTGGATGATGATTTTCTCTTTTTCCTGCTGTTGCTGTCGACCTTTCCGGTCATCGCCATTGTGGCGTTGGTTCTGGCTCTGGTGCAGCGCGGCAGGCTGAAGAGACTTGAAAGCCGCATTCTTCAGCTTGAAGACACCCTCGCGCAGACATCTCCAAGGATGTCGCCCAGCCATTTTGAAGCTCCGGCATCACGCGCGCAGGAGAATCTGCCCGAACCGGATCGATCCAAGACGCCGGATCAGGAGGGTATTTCCCGCCCCGGCTTTGCGATGCCCACCCCGCCACCCCTGCCATTTGGCGGCGAAAAAAGGGCTGGGCAGCCCCCTCAACGGCATGGGGCCGCCTTTGAATATTCTGAAACGGTCGGCACCATACCCCCGGCAGATATTCCACGCCCCGGGCTGCGCGAACGGCTGGGTGGTTTTGAAGAACGCATCGGCGCGCGCTGGACCGTGTGGGTTGGCGGCCTCGCGCTGGCGCTGGGCGGTGTGTTCCTTGTGCGCTTCGCCGTGGAGCAGAACCTGTTGGGTCCGGCGGCGCGGGTCAGCCTTGGCCTGCTGCTGGCCGCCATTCTGCTAATTGCCGGTGAAATGCTCCGTCGTAATGAGATGCGGCGTATGGCGCAGGCACGCCCTGAGCATCCCTATGAGACGGCAGGATTTGAGAATGCCCCCACCGCCCCGGCTGGGGAGGCCGGGCAGATACGGGATGAAAGGGGCACGCGGCGTAATGGCCCCCATGCGGCCGGCATTTCAGCCCAGCCGGAAGACCCCGGCCTGTCTCTTCCAGTCGCAACCCGTGCCATGCCCTCGGTGCCGGCCATGCTTACCGCCGCCGGAACCATGACCGCCTTTGGCAGCATCTATGCCGCCTATGAACTCTATGCCCTCATTTCCCCGGCACTGGCCTTCATTCTGCTGGCGCTCACCGGCATCGCCACCGTGTTCGCGGCACTGCTCCACGGCCCGGCTCTGGCGGCGCTCGGCTTCATTGGTGCCGCGCTAACCCCGCTTTTGATTGAATCGCAGGACCCGAATGCATTCGGGGTCGCCATCCTCATCGTCGCGGTGGGCGCGAGCGCACTGGCCGTGGCACGGGCGCGTTACTGGCACTGGCTGGCCCAGCTGGGCATTGCCGGAATGGCGGCATGGGGCTTTCTGCTGCTGTTCTTTGAGGTCCCACAGGCTGTTCCAGCCACTGGCATGCTGGCACTGGCGCTGCTGGGCCTGACCGCACTGCTGCTGACACCGGGCCTGCTCTGGGGTCCAGCTCCGGCCAGGCGCGCGCTTGACCGGCTCTCGACTATCGCGGCCGCTCTGGCCCTGCTGCTGTCTGCGACTGCGGCGGTGCAGGGGCAGATAGAGACAGCATCGCTCACCTTCTTCATCCTCACCGCTCTGGGTGCGCTGGCGCTGGCATGGCGTGCGCCGGCTATCTCTCTGGCTGCACTGGCCGTGGCGATTGCCGCGCCAATTCCTCTAACTGAATGGGTGCTCGCACCTCCCGGCGCCAGCGCACTCGCGCCTTCGGGGTTGCTGGAAGGTGTGGTCTCGGAACCATCGCGCTATGTGCTTGGCGGCTTCCTCACCTATGGCCTTGCGATGGGTGGGCTCATCTATCTGCTCGGCTTGTTCAGAATCATACGCGGCGCGCGCGGTCGCGTGAGCGTGATCTGGGCTGCGGCAGCGACCACAGGCCCGATCCTGCTGATGCTGGCGGCCTATATGCGCCTCACCTCCGCCATCCAGTATTTCCTCGATGGCTTCGGGCCAATGGCGAGACTGGAAGCCAGCCCCCCCTTCGCCCTCACAGCACTTGGCCTTGGTCTGCTCTTCACATGGAGTGCGGAACGGGGCTTGCGCCATGCCCGCACCGGAGCCGCTGCCGTGTTCGCGGCCGGTGCGGTGGTGAGCCTTGCACTGGCGCTGGCCTTCGCTCTGGAGAAGGGCTGGCTCACGGTGGGGCTGGCGCTGGCGGCGCTGGGCGTGGCTTGGGTTTCCACCCAGCGCCCCCTGCCCGGCCTGCGCCAGCTTTCTGCAGGCCTTGGGCTGGTGGTGCTGGCCCGCATCTGGTGGGCACCCGCCATTGCCGGCATCGACCCCGGCCCCACACCCATCTTCAACTGGCTGTTGTGGGGCTATGGCGTGCCGGCTCTTGCCTTTGCCGCCGCCGCCCATCTGCTGGGCCGCACTCGGGATGACACAAGCCGCAAGCTGCTGGAATGCCTTGCGCTGCTGTTCGCCCTGCTGCTGGTGGCCTTTGAGGTGCGCCATCTGGCCCATGGCGGGCTGGCGCTGGATGATCTGGATGCTGTCACCTCGACATCGCTGTTCGAGAGCGGCCTCATGACCACGCTCTATGGAGCAATGGCTGTTGGGCTGGTGCGACTTGCCGAACGCACCGGGCGCAGACTGCATTTCATCTTCAGTCTTGTGGTGGGGGCGATTGCGGGCATCAGCGCGCTGGGCGGACTTCTCGCGGTCAACCCCTTCATGCTGAATGAGAATGTGGGCGGACTGTTCATCAACGATCTGCTCATCGCCTATGGCCTGCCGGCGGTTCTGGCCCTTCTGTTTGCACGCCACCTGCCGGCCCCCCTTGGCGCAGTGCGGCTGGCGGCGCAGGGGCTCGCTCTGGTGCTGGCACTGGCATGGCTGAGCACACAGGTGAGCCGTCTGTTCCAGGGGCCGGTGCTAAACCCGGATACCATCTCCGCCACCGAATGGTATGTGTGGTCCGCTGTCTGGCTGGGCTTCGGCATTGCCCTTCTGCTGGCAGGGCTGTGGCGCAACTCCCGCGGCTTGCGGCTGGCCTCCGCGCTGGTGACAGGAGCGACTGTCGCGAAGGTGTTCCTTTCCGACATGGCGGACCTTGAAGGCGCGCTGCGCGCTTTCTCCTTCATCGGGCTTGGCCTTGTTCTTGTGGCCATGGGCTGGCTCTACCAGCGCTTGCTGACCCGCAAGCCGGAACCAACGGAGCCTCCTGCCGCGTGAACGCAAAAAGGCCCGCGCTTCCATGAGGAAAGCGCGGGCCTTTTTTATGCCCCGTCGGTGGGTGCTGAAAACCAGCCCCGCAACGCGCCATTGCCATGGGCCATAACCGGCCCAATGACATCCGGCAAGATCAGTTCCGGTTCTTGTTTCCGCCAATGAACGGGATCAGCGGAGAAGACTTCAGCGCGAAGGCTCCCTCACCCGCCAGCGCCACCACAACCGAAGACGCGATGAGGAACGCGGGATATTCCCAGCCACCACCGGCTGCGGAGAACGACCAGCCATTGGGAATATGCACATTCATCGCCCCAGCCATGATGGGGATGAGAAGAATGGCGACCGGGCGGGCATAGACACCAGCCAGCAGCAGGATGCCGCCAAAAAGCTCGGCCAGAATCACAGGCAATGCGAGAAAGCCGGGCAATCCCTGGCTGGTGAGGAACCCGGCAAAACCGGGAACGGTGAAGACGAAGATCTTCATCAGGGCATGGGACACCCACATCAGGCCCAAAGCCACGCGCAGAATGAAAAGCCCGTAGGGGGCCGTACGATGATCGACCATGAAATTTGCTCCGATCTTATGGATGGTCACCCCCGGTTCACGGATGGGGGAAACGCTCCAACTCACTGAGTGGCGGCATTTTCTTCATGTGAGACGAGATCTGCTTCGCTCGAAAATGCTCTGATGCCCCACAGCTATTCCTTTCGAAGTCGCAATGCGATAATCAGTTATGCGCTCGAATTTTTGCATGGATGCAATGAGATTATGATTGCGTGGGATGATTTCCGTCTGGTGCGGGCCATTGCGCAAACTGGTGCGCTTGCAGGGGCGGCGGAAACTCTCGGCGTCAATCACTCCACTGTGTTTCGCCGCCTTGGCGCATTGGAGACACAGCTTGGCACCCGCCTGTTCGAACGCTCCCGCGCCGGCTATGTCGCCACCCCCACGGGCGAGGAAATGGTGCGGATGGCCGACCGCATGGCCGAAGAGGTGGTGGCGGTGGAGCGCCGCATCACCGGACGCGACCTTCGCCCCTCCGGTGAATTGCGGGTGACCACCAACGACATTCTGCTCACCCACATGCTCACGCCGATATTCGCCGGCTTCCATGCCGCGCTGCCTGAAATCCGGCTGGATGTGGCGGTCTCCAACCAGTCGCTCAACCTTTCCAAGCGCGATGCGGATGTCGCGATCCGCGCCAGCAACCATCCCGGCGATACGCTGGTGGGCCGGCGCATTGCCACCATTGCGTGGGCGGTTTATGGGCGGCCCGACATGCTGGGCAGCACAAGGTTGGAAGCGCGGGACCTGCGCCGCCACCAGTGGATCGGCTTCTCCGATGGGCTAGGCACCATCAAACCCGCCAAATGGCTGCGCGAGCGCGTGGGCGATGACCAGCTTGTCTATCGCGTGAATACGGTGCTTGGGCTCGCGGAAGCCGCCGCCGCCGGCATGGGGCTGGCCGTTCTGCCCTGTTTCGTGGGGGCCACCATTCCCGGTCTTGTGCGCCTGATGGAGCCGGACCCGGAAATGGAAGCAGGCCTGTGGCTGCTCACCCACCCCGATATCCGCTCCACCGCCCGCGTGCGCAGCTTCATGGAACATGTGGGCCGGGAACTCGCCCGGTTGCGTCCACGCATTGAAGGGCGCGAAGACGGCGTGGCGAATGGCGGCGCGCAGGTGACCCCGCCTTACCGTCAGGAAAATCTGAACGGGGCGAATATCTGAACGCCAGAAGTTCTGGATGAGTCAGAATCCGGGGGGAGGGGAATTCCCCATAGCCCGGCTCATAAGTCAGGCATGGATTTCAATATATTGGAAGAAGCGCAGCTGCCGGGGATGAGAGGGCGGTTGAGCGCAGTCCGGCAAGACCCATCATGGCTTGCCCCAGATGCCCTCATAGGGCTTGGCATAACCCGCTGAGATCTTGCAATTCATTTCAAGTTGGGTTCTCAGCCGCTTGAGCATAGTTCCCGGACCACGGTGTTAAAGCCTTCTCGAGTAAAGCGGAAAGCGTCTCTCGTGCAGGACATGCTCCAGCCCGTACGGCGTTAGAGCAATCCCATCTGAGCAAAACCAGATGACACCGGCCTACATATTATAGAGAGCGCGGAAATACGGCCTCTCACCTCGCCCAAAAGGCCTGCGAAGGCATGCGGCAATGTCCTCTGCCTGTTTCAGCATGATGCCGATCTCACTCCCAGAATATCTTGAAGCCCGCGCATTAGACCGGGCGGGTGAATGACAGCACCGTCCCGACGTGACCACACACCTTATGACATGGCGGACAGCAAGCCTTTGTGCATGCACGCTGCACCCATGGCCAGAGGGAAACCCCGCCATCCATTTCGTGTAATTATTCCATTTTAATAGTTCTGCACGCACCTTGAACTGAGTTAAACGCGAGAATATGCAGGCTATGAAGTATGAATACTACACACTCATCCGCTTATATGCCTAATTTTAAGGCATATAATACAGTCCACCCTGTACGAGGGGCAATACGTCATTGAACTCACCCGCATCCACCACTGGGCTTCACAACCCTGCGCTTGAAAAGAACAATTGCGGCGTGGGCTTCATCACCCGCAAAGATGGTCTTCAGACCGCCGATGTTCTGCGACAAGCGCATGAGGCCTTGTGTGCTGTGCCCCATCGCGGCGGCATGTCTGCCGAGGGCGTGGGTGATGGCGCGGGCGTGTGTATTGATCTCTCGCTCGACTTCTTCCGCCGCCTCACCAGCAAGCCAGAACTGGAAGCCGGACGCTTCGGGGTCGGCAATTTCTTCATGCCGGTGGATGAAGCGCAGGAAGACCGGGCGCGCGACATCATCAAGGCGGCTTGCGCTGATGAAGGGCTGGACATTCTGCTGGAGCGGGATGTCCCGGTGGTGTCCGCCGTGCTGCGCCCTGCTGCGGTGCGCTGCCAGTTGCCCATCCGCCAATGGATTTTTGCAGCCCCGGCATCCTGCGCCGATATCGAGGTCTTTGACCGGGCCATCTACCGCGCGCTGCTGACCATCGAATCCGAAGCCTTTACAGATCTGGCGTTGGCGGGCTTCTACCCGCTCTCGCTCTCGGCGCGCACGCAGGTGCTGAAGGGCCGGCTCAATTCGGATGAGGTCATTCCCTATTTCGAGGACCTGAACGCGCCGGACCATGCGGTCCACACGCTGTTCTTCCACACCCGCTTTTCCACCAATACCGACCCGCACCCCTCCATGGCCCAGCCCTTCCGGCTGATGGCGCATAATGGAGAGCTGAACACCGACAAGAAGAACCGCCTCTCGGAAGCCGCCATCGCCCGCGCCCGCAATGGCCGCATCGTGGCACCCAAGGGGCAATCGGACTCCTGCCGCCTTGACCAGACCCTGCAAAGCCGAATGATGCAGGACCATCTGGACCTCGTGACCGCAGTCGTCTCGATGATGCCGCCGGCATGGGAGAATGATGAGACGCTCTCTCCCGCCGTGAAGGCGATGCTCGAATATTTCTCGCTGTATGAAGAGAAGAATGACGGCCCCGCCGCGCTGATCTTCGGCAATGGCGAGATTGTCGGCGCGCGGCTCGATCGTCTCGGCCTGCGCCCGCTGCGCACGGTGGAAACAGCGGATTATCTGTGCGTGATGTCGGAAGCCGGGCAGATCGGCTTCCCGCCAGAGAGCGTGGAATGGCGCGGGCGCATCGAGGCCGGCGGCATGCTCTACTGGAACCACCTCGAAAAGCGCAGCTATGGCTCCATTGAGGCGCTGGAGATGCTGGCGGCACGGCGCGATTATGCCGCCCTGCTGGCCGATGCGCGCATGACGCTGGAAGACCTGCCGGAAATTCCAGCCGCCAGGCAGGGCTCTCCCCAGCGCTATAGCGGAGACCTTGAGCGCCACCAGCGCTATGTCGCCTATTCGCACAATCAGGAGAGCTTCCGCTTCCTGATGGACCCGATGCTGGAAAGCGGGGCGGAGAAGATCTCCGCCATGGGCTATGGCAATGCCATCAATGCCCTTTCCGATCAGGAAGGCGGAGTGGCAAAATATTTCTCCCAGCGGTTTGCACAGGTGACAAACCCGCCGCTGGATTCGCTGCGTGAAGCCGATGGCATGACCCTGCGCGTGGCCTTGGGCGCCAAGCCGAACATTGGTGCGCCTTCCGCCCCGCAGATCGTGATCCGCTCACCCATTCTCACGCATCTGGACATGCTGAAACTGCGCGAGCAGACACAAACCCCGTTCCGCAGCTTCGACATGCTCTACACGCCTGTGCCCGGCAATGCCCGGGCCAATGAGGCGGCTATTGAAGCGGCGCTGGATGAGCTGTGCCGCGAGGTTGCGGATTTCGCCCGCACCCATGGCGGCATTGCGGTTCTGACAGACCGGCACATCTCGCGTGAGCGGGCGGCCCTGCCGATGGTTCTTGCGGTTTCCGCCGTCAACCAACGGCTGATTGATGAGGGCCTGCGCCTGCGCCTGTCCTTCATTGCCGAGAGCGGGCAGATTTCCTCCTCGCATCATATCGCGGTCTCGCTCGGTTTCGGGGCCTCGGCGGTCTATCCGCTGTGCGTACAGTTCCGGGCCGAGGAAAAGTTCGGCGCGGATGCGGACAAGGCCTTCAAGCGCTTCGCCAAGGCGGCCGAGAAGTCGCTGATGAAGACCATGGGCAAGGTCGGCCTGTGCACGGCCGAGAGCTACATTGGCGGCGAGTTCTTCGAGCCCAACTTCCTCGATACCAACGATCCGGTTCTCAAGCGCTACTTCCCCAACATGCGCACGCCCGTCGGCGGCGTGACCTTCGCCGTGATCGCACAGGCCATGGTGGACTGGCACACGCGCGCGCTCAGCGTGAAGGGTGAAGCGGATATCCCCCTGCTCGGCCTGTTCAAGGAACGCGCGGAGGGCGCGGGCCACTCCTTCGGGGCCACCGCCGTGCGCGGCTTTGTGGACATGACCGAGGAAAAGCCGGCCTTCCCGCAGGAAGCTGACCCGCAGGATACGGACGCGGATTCCCTGCGTCTCCTGCCGCTCAACCAGCTCACTGACGCCTTCGGGCTGGATGCGGCCGCCTATGGCACGACCAGCTTCGAGGCGCTGACCCCCGCCACGATCGACGCCTTCCGTATCACCCCCGGCTATCGCGCCTTCAGCCGGATGATGGCGGAAGAGCGCATGCGCCGCCCGGCCGCCCTGCGTGACGTGCTGGCCCTGCCGGCGGATGTCACCTTCATCAGCCATGCGCAGGATTTCCGCCGGGAAATGGGCAAGTTCTCACGCAAGGGCAATAACAGCTTCCTTGTGCGGGGGCTGACCTGCGAGCGTCGGGAAGAGGATGTGTTCCTGCTGGGTCTCACCGGCCCGCTGGGTGATGATCCTGGCCGGTTGAGCGCGCTGGGGCAATCGCTCCTCATGCGCTTCAAGCGGGACATCATCGGCCACTGGCTTCAGGGCGGCCGGCTGGCGATGCGTGTGGCGGGAGAGGCACAAGCGTGGCTGGCCCTGCTCCAGTCCGCACCAGACTCCATTCCGCTGGAAGATATTCAACCCGCCAGCACCATCACCCGCCAGCTCACCTCCGGCGCAATGAGCCATGGCGCGCTCAATGCCCCTGCCCATGAGGCGGTGGCCCATGGCACGAACATGGTGGGCGGGCTCTCCAATTCCGGCGAGGGCGGCGAGCATATCTCGCGCTATGGCACCATCCGTGCCTCGCGCATCAAGCAGCTGGCATCCGGCCGCTTCGGTGTGTGGGCCGGCTATCTGGCAGACCCGGCACTGGAAGAGCTTGAGATCAAGATCGGCCAGGGCGCAAAGCCCGGCGAGGGCGGCCAGCTTCCCGCCGCAAAAGTGACCGTGGAAATCGCGGCCGCACGCGGCGGCACGCCGGGGGTGGAGCTGGTTTCCCCGCCTCCGCACCACGACACCTATTCGATCGAGGATCTGGCCCAGCTCATCCATGACTGCAAGGCAGCAAGGGTGCGGGTCATCGTCAAGCTGGTGTCATCGGAGGGCATCGGCACCATTGCGGTTGGCGTGGCCAAGGCGGGCGCGGATGTCATCAATGTCGCGGGCAATACCGGCGGCACGGGTGCGGCGGCGGTCACCAGCCTGAAATATACCGGGCGCGCGGCCGAGATCGGCATCGCGGAGGTCCATCAGGCCCTGTGCGCCAATGGCCTGCGAGAAAAAGTGACGCTGCGCTGTTCCGGTGCCCACCAGACCGCGAGCGATGTCATCAAGTCCGCGCTTCTGGGCGGGGATTCATTCGAGTTCGGTACCACCGCGCTGATGATGCTGAAATGCGTCATGGCCAAAAACTGCAACATCAAGTGTCCGGCCGGCCTCACCACCAATTCCGAACTGTTTGACGGCGACCCGCGCGCGCTGGCGCAGTATCTCATGAACATCGCCCACGAGACGCGCGAGCTTCTGGCTGCCCTCGGCCTGCCCTCGCTGCGTGCCGCGCGCGGGCGCTCTGATCTCCTGCATCTGCTGGATCATCCTTCGGGCATCGGCCAGCTGGATCTGCGGGCGATGCTCGCGGTGATCCCTGAAGTGCACATTGCCAACCCGGTCTATATGGAGGCCGACTACAGCATTGATGACATCTTCAGCACAGAGGCCGAAGCTGAACTGGTGGCGGCGCGCGCCGCCCATCATCACCCTTGGCGAGGGGCTGCTGCACCTCAACAACTGCAACAAGAGCGTCGGTGCGCGGCTGGCGATCGACATTGAGCGGCTGCTGAACCACACCTTGCCAGCCGATGCTGCGCGTGACCTGCCCGCCATGTGCGAGGATGACCGGGGCCGACGCTATCTTGCGCCCGGCAGCGTCTCTATCGTCAGCACCGGCTCGGCCGGGCAGTCCTATGGCGCGTTCTGCAATGACGGCATGGTGCTGAGCCACACCGGCACCTGCAATGATGGTGTCGGCAAGGGCCAGTGCGGCGGCATCATCCGCGTGCTTTCCCCCGGCGGCGGTGCGGATCGGGCTGGCGGCAATGTGCTCATCGGCAACTTCGCCCTGTTCGGGGCCACAGGTGGACGCCTGTTCGTGGAAGGTCAGGCGGGCGACCGCTTCGCCGTGCGCAACTCGGGTGCGAGCGCCGTGGTGGAAGGCGTCGGTGATTTCTGCTGCGAATACATGACCAACGGCGCGGTGCTGAATATCGGCGCGTTCGGCAAGGGGCTGGGCAATGGGATGAGCGGGGGCTTCGTCTATCAGTACGACCCCTATGGCGACCTGCATGCCAAGGCCAGCCATGACTCCATCCTGCTGTTCCCTGTGGGCGAAGACAACGCGCATGCGGCCATCCATGCCGCCGCCATCCATCGCATGCTGGAATGGCACGTGGAGGAAACCGGCTCGGCCAAGGCCGCATGGCTGCTGGAGCACTGGGAGAGCGAGCGGCAGAACTTCGTCTATGGCCTGCCCATCGCCCTGCTCCAGTATCAGGACAGCGGGGCCATTCTGAAGGCCAAGTCCCGAAAGGAACTGTTGGAGGAGGTGGCGACAGCGCTGGCCGGCCACCAGCTGCGCAAGTTCAAGCTCGCCTATCGCGATGGCAAGCCCATTCTGGCCGGAGCCCTGCCGGATGATGCCGGGCAGGACAGCGTCGACATGCTGGTTCTGCTGAACAACTACACGGTTCTAGCCATCGCCCAGCAGCTTGCCCTCTCCCGCATGCCGGGCGTGAGTGATGTGAATGATCCGCTCATTCGCAATGGTGTGCGCAAGCTCATCATGACCGAGGATTTCACCCTGATGCAGCGCATCCTGCGCCATGCCCGTGCGGCACTGGAGCAGTATCCGGACGAGCAGCTCGCGGCCCTTGTCGCCGACAAGCGGCTGAATGACTACAAGAGCGCGCTCAGCCGTCGCAACATCCTCTCCATGGACAGCCCCGGCACCTATGGCTGGATCCTGTTCCAGAGCGCGCAGAACCGCGGCATTCTCGGCGGCATTCCCAGCTATGAAGAGCTGTTCGCCCGTGCCGCCCTGCCAGATCTCATCGCCTTTTCCCGTGGGGCCGCATGACCATTCCCTCCATTCCGGCTGATGCCCCGTTCACGGGCGATCAGCGCATCTGGCTCAATGGCTTCATGGCGGGGCTGCATTCCCGCCTGATGGCGGTGCAGGAACACACCGCCACCGCAGGAAGCGTGGCGCGCGCGCCCATCGGCATCCTGTATGGCACGCAGACCGGCAATGCCGAAATGGTGGCGCAGGAGGCCGCCACATCGGCCAAGGCCCATGGGCTGGAACCACTCGTGCTCGGGCTGGATGATGTGGACATGGCCCGGTTCGCCGGCATGGAGCGCGTCATCATTATCACCTCGACCTATGGCGAGGGCGAGATGCCGGACAATGCCCACCTGTTCTGGCAGTCCCTCTCCTCGCCCGAAATGGCGCGGCTTGAGAATATGGGCTTCGCCGTGCTGGGGCTGGGCGACACCGCCTATGATGGCTTCTGTCAGGCCGCAAAGCTCATCGACACCCGGCTGGAACAGCTGGGCGCACGGCGGCTGGCGGCGCGGCTGGATTGCGATGTGGACTATGAGAAGCCCTCCGCCGGCTGGCTCTCCTCCACCCTGCCGCTGTTTCCGAAGGGGGACGGTGATGGCGCAATCGTTCTGCCAGCAGACGCTGTGCCGGAAGTCCCTGCCCCTGCCGCCAAATCCGGCTGGACCCGGCGCAATCCCTATCCGGCATCGCTCGCGGTCAACCGGCGTTTGTCCGGCAAGGATTCCGGCAAGGATATCCGCCATTTCGAATTCGCACTCGGCGACAGCGGCCTGACCTATGAGGCGGGTGATGCACTGGGCGTCATCCCGCTCAATGATCCGGCGCTGGTGGAAGCCCTGCTCACCCGCCTGGGTGTGAAGGGCGATGCGCCATTGCCGGACGGTGATGTCTCGCTGGCCGAGGCTTTCACCCGCAACCTTGAAATCCGCACGCCCTCGCGGGAACTGGTGGCCGCCATCGAGGCGCGCGCGGGTGATGAGCAGCTGACCCATGTGCTGCGCCATGGCGACAAGGAAGCGCTGGACGCATGGCTCTGGGGCCGGGACGTGCTAGACCTGTTGAACCTCAACCCCGCGCTGACATATGAGCTGAGCGAGTTTCTCGGCTGGCTCAAGCCCTTGCAGCATCGCGCCTATTCCATTTCATCCAGCCCGCTCGCCCATGAAGGCGCGGTGCATCTCACCATCGCCACCGTGCGGTGGGCTCGCCAATGGGCGCACCCATGGCGGCGTGTGCTCGACCTATCTGGCGGAGCGCGTGGCGGAAGACGGAACGCCGGGCATCTTCGTCTCCCCCAACAAGGCCTTCCGCCCGCCGGCAGATGTGCAGGCACCCATGATTATGGTGGGGCCGGGCACCGGCATCGCCCCGTTCCGCGGCTTTCTACATCACCGGCGCAGTCAGGGTGCAAGCGGACGCAACTGGCTGTTCTTCGGTGACCAGCATCAGGAATCCGACTTCATCTATGCCGATGAACTGGGCGAGATGAGCCGTGATGGCGTGCTGACCCGGCTCGATCTCGCCTTCTCGCGCGATCAGGCCGAGAAGATCTATGTGCAGACCCGCATGCGCGAGAATGGGCGAGACCTGTTCGCGTGGCTGGAGGAAGGCGGACATTTCTATGTCTGCGGCGATGCCAGCCGCATGGCGCGCGATGTCGATCAGGCCCTGCATGAGGTCATCGCTACCCATGGCAAGCTGTCCGCGGACGGGGCGGCCGAATATGTCGCCCGGATGCGGCGCGAGAAGCGCTACCAGCGCGACGTTTACTGAACCAGTTCTGCAGAAAAAGCGACCTACCATGTCATCACCCTGCGGGCGGGGCGGCTGCTGTCGTCCTTGTGTAAGTGAACTCAGTGCCCTCACAGCCCAGCCCGGCTTCTGCGGCACCCGGTTGCACGGACGGGTCGAGCGCATCGCCTCTGACCTCCAGCATCTGGGTGAGATGGTTGCCGTGACCGCCAACACCGCAGCGGTGATGACGCGGATCGGGCAATATGCCTGCCCGCAAATGGCGGGCGGGCCGATCTGCCTCGACCCTGATGCCACCTGCGTGCGCCTGCATGCCCCGGCGGTGGGCACCGCACTGGCGGTGGAGCGCATGCCGCTTCAAAAGCTGCCCTACTCGCTCCAGTTCTACTGCGCGGACGGAGCCGTTCTGCACAAATCCTTCCTCACCGATTGCCGGGACGATCTGGATTTCGCGCGCCTCACCCATGGCTGGGAAAGCGAGCACCCTTCAGCCCATCCTCCCCCCGCCCCGGCCCGTGTACCATTGGCTGAACCGGGGGATGATTTCACCATCCAGACCGACAGCATCTTCGGCGATAATGGCCTCAGCCGCCGGTGCGGCCTGCCGGAGTGGGGCGAGGACTGGGCGTGGCGTGTTTCGCCCGAGCAGGTCTTCAAGGTGCTGACACTGGCCTGTGACGTGCACATGCCGCTGACCCAGATGGTGGGCAATGCCGGAGTTGTGCAGCTTCATCACGGGTCAGTTGAGAAAATTCGCCGCACCGATAGTCTGGTGATGATAACGGCGGGCTGCTGCACGGTTTCAATTGAGCCGCAGGAAATCGAAGAAGCCTGGGTCACACGTTATGAGCATGACGGCGCGAGCGCGCACATGCTCGAATTCTACGACTGGCGCTTCCACTGCATCGCCCAGTTTGCCGCACCAGGTCTCGATAATCCGGGACTGGGGGGATACTGGGAACAACTGATACAATCCCTGCCACGCCACTCCTGAATACAGATGGCCAATGGCAGCACGTGACGCCGAGGTGCGGCATCCCTCAGCTGAAAACCCTCTTCTTTCGTTGTTCTGGGATTTCAATATCTTGGAATAAGTGAGCTATGGGGATGTGAGGGCGGCAGAGCGCAACCCGACCAGACCATAATGGTCAGGTCCCGAACACCTTCATATAACAGCGCATAGCCCGATGAAAACGCGCAACAAATTTCGCGGCAAGCTCTAAGCCAGCTTGAACAGAAAAGGACGTCGCGGCCTGTTGCGAAGATGATCGCAGATATGCAAGCAGCGTAGCCCATGCCGGTAGATCCGGGAAAAACATACCGTACGCCACGCCCATGCATACTCTGCCGTGCAAAGCTTCATCGCGACCACAAATGCATCCATGCTCATGGCATTCAAGACGGCAACGGGGCCGGAACATAACGCCGTGACTTCAGAGCCTGTCTGTGAACCTCAGCAAAACAGATGAAACACAGCCATCGGCTGAAATGCTGGCCTGCGAACGCCGCAGCGTTCAATCCGCTTCGGCCTCTCGACCCCGCGCGCGGCGGGAGGCGACCTTGGAGCGGCCATCATCAACCCGCACGAAATCACACCACATGGTGTGGATACCGGCCAGAGTGCCCCGGAAGCTGCCCGGCCCTGTGCGGACCACATCGAAACAGGGCTCAAAGGCCATGCCCTTCATGTAGCCACACACCGCCCCGTCGCGTACGCGCAGAGTGTTGGCTGGCAGGCGCACATAACGCGCCGTCTTCTCACGCAGGGAGATGGTGCCGGCGACAGAACCATCGGCATGGACCCGCCCCGCACCCTTGGAGCCCTCGAAACAATTGAACGAGAACGTACGCCCGACAACAAAGGCGCGAGCCTCTTCCGGGTTCAGTTCTTCGGCCTGGACGCCTCCGGTTGCCAATGTGGCGCAGCCGGCAGCCGCAAAAAGCAAGGTGCGCATGGGCAAGGGTTCACGCGTGACTGGAGTGTGGATAAGGTTGCACAGACCGGACGCCCTGTTGTCAAGGGTCGGCAACCGCCGCATATGGCTTTCCGCCCGCACTATGGCGTGCGTGCAGCACTTTCCGGCATGCCGCAGGGAGAGGGTCGGTAGAATTTCCCCAGCCCTCTCCTCTCATGGCATGTGCAAAGGGCTCAGACGGCAGCAGCCGCAATCGGCTCCCGCGCCGGACGTTCACGGATGGGCAGATTGATGACCGCGGATGCGAAGGACAGCGCCACCGCCCCCCACCAGACCCAGGCATACGAACCTGTCCGTTCATACAACTCGCCACCCAGATAAACGCCGAGAAAACCGCCGACCTGATGTGAGAAGAAGGCGAAGCCATACAGCATCGCCATGTTGCGCGTGCCGAACATCATCATCACGAGGCTGGACGTGGGCGGCACGGTGGAAAGCCACAGCAGCCCCAGCACAGCGCCAAATATCATGCAACTGAGCGGGCTGACAGGCACCATCAGAAACACCGCAATAGCTACCCCACGCGCGGCATAGATATAGGCCAGCAACCACTTGCGCGACATGTGCCCGACCAGAAGCCCGGCGCTGATGGAACCGACGATATTGCATAGCCCGATCAGCGCCAGTGTCGCCGCCCCCACCTCAAGGCTCATACCGGCATCCATCAGATAGGCCGGCATATGCACGGTGACGAATGCAAGCTGGAAACCGCAGGTGAAGAAACCCAGCACCAGCAGCACATAGCTGGGATAGCGCAGCGCCTCCATCATGGCGGAACCCGCGCTCTGCGGAGGCTGCTCCGCGACAGCCGTGGTGGCGCCGCGCATGCCACGGGTGGCGAGGGCAAGGGAAAGCGGCATGACCAGCAGCATCGCGATGCCGAAGATCACCAGCGTTTCCTGCCAGCCCACCGCGCCGATGAGCCCGCTGGTGAGCGGGGGAAACAGAAACTGGCCGAACGAACCTGCAGCCGTGGCCGCGCCGAAGCCCAGCCCCTTCCACCGGTCTGGCAGAAGCTTGCCGAAAGCCGCCAGCACCAGATTGAAAGAGGCAGCGGACAGACCGAAGCCCACCAGCACACCGGCGCTGAGATAAAGGCTGCCGGGCGTCAGCGCCCAGGACATCATCACCAGTCCAGCCGCATAGAGCAGCGCACCGATGCAGAGCACGCGCACGATGCCGAAGCGATCCGCCAGCCCGCCGGCGAAAGGAGAGCCGATGCCCCACAGCAAGTTCTGCACGGCGACGGCAAAGCCGAAAATATCGCGCCCCCAGCCCATGTCGGCAGACATCGGCACCAGAAACAGCCCGAACACGGAGCGCGGGCCGAAGGTGAGCATGGCGATGGTGCAACCCGCCACGATGATCAGCAGAATGGAGCGGGATGAAACCGGCCCACTGCTCATGCCAGCGGGTGCGGCCCCTGAGGGAGGGGCAGATGAGTTTGACATGGACGTTTCCTGCGCATGCCCGGGGCGGCTGCGTTTTCCCGATACTAGAGCATCTGAAAAAATAGGCGACCCCTCTCCTTACGTCAGCAGAGAGCAGGAAACACCCGCGCAGGACGCGGCCCCAAATGCATATGGCGCAACCGGAAAACCGGTCGCGCCATGGCATTCTGCCCTGGGTCAGGCGGAAAGAGCGTGGGTCAGATGGTGCTGATCCCCGCCCCGATCATTCAGCGGTGGTATCGGCCGCATCGTTGGCGTCATCCGCATCAGCGGGGGCAGCCTCAGCCGGACCGGACTTGCCGGGCCCCTGCGGCCCCCAGCCCGGACCCATCACCGGATGGCGAAAACCGCCGAGGAAATTGGCGAACCCACCACGGACCAGCACACCGAGTTTCTGCTTCTGATCCGCATCGAGGCTCTTGTAGAAGGGATCTGCGGCATCGGCGATCTTGCGCAGTTCATCGGCGCGGCTATCCATCCGCTCGGCTGCGGAGCGCATACGGGCGACCGGATCAAAAGCGGGACGCTCATCCCCCTTGCGGGCTTCACGGCGCGCATCAGCCGCCGCCTGTCCGCGCTTGGCACGCTCCTGCGAGACATCCTGAACCGTCTTCTGCAAAGAAGAGAGAAGCTTCTGCTGGTCGGCATTCAGCTTCAGGGCAGCCTGCACCGCCGCAAAGCGCGCATCGGTCAGCAGGGTCTGATCTTCCACGGAGAGGCGCGGACCGCCATGCCGACCGGGACCACCGGGGCCGCCCGGACCACCGGGACCTGGCGCGGCAAAGGAAACCGAGGTACCGGCGATGAGCGCAGCAGCGGTGACGGCAAGAACGGCTTTCTTCATGACTTGTCCTCCTTAAGAGACGCCCTGAACATGCCGGCCGATCACGATCCGTTCAACTTAAACTTCTGTAATTATCCATTTCGTAATCTGAAATGAATTTAACAAAGACACTCTTTTTCCAAACAGATACAGAACAGAATTTAGACACATCTTTTAACGCGCAATCTGCACGAGGCTTGGCAAATCCTCACGGGAGAGGCTGCCGACCGCACCCGGCTGCGCACCAAAGCCCCGCCGCTCCATCTCGCAATGCCATGCCCCCGGAGCACCCGATATCCGATACAGCGCATATCCACCCGCCTTGGCCCCATCCCGAGGGCCTGCGGATGCCGACGGCACCCCAACCACTGGCACCGGCCCATGGCTGGAGGCGATGTGCGCGAGGTTGGCGCGGTGGTCATGCCCATGAATCACCAGTTCCGCCCCCGCCTGAGACAACACCCTGCGCAGAGCCGATGCATCACGCAGGCGGCGATGCCACGGCCCATCACCCATGGGAGGATGGTGCAGCATCACGACGCGAAACAGCTTCTCGCGCCCCAGCTTCTCCAGAATCTGGTGCAGGGCGCGCAGTTGCCTGCGGCCCAGCCGGCCGGATGCCAGAAACGGCCCGGTCGCGATCGCCGTCGTCAGGCCGATGATGGCGACAGGCCCGCGCCGCCGTACATAGGGATAGGTCTGGCCGGCAAGCCGGGAGCCCGGTGTTGCCGGCTTCCTCTCCGGCAATGGTTCAATGGCCGACGCCCCATCTGCCGGGATATGATCTGGTGTAACCAGCGCAGCCGGGGCATCGCCGGCCAGAAAGCCGGCCCAGTGAGTTTCGGGTTTGCGGCGGGCTGAGAACACATAGGCATCATGATTGCCCGGCACCACGCTCACCTTTTCTCCCGGCCCCAGCCCGGCGAGAAAGGCAGCCCCCGTAGCGAATTCTTCCGGCAGGCTGAGATTTGTGAGATCGCCAGAGACGCAGATGTGGTCCGGAGCCTGAATGCGCAGATCGTCCATGAGCGCACCCAGCGTGGACGCGCCCAGATGATGCTTGCGGTTGTTCTTCCAGTTCATCCAGCCCAGAAAGCGCTTGCCGATGAGCTGGCTGGTCCGCAGTTCCGGCAGGGGGCCCAGATGCGGATCTGACAGATGGGCAAGCACGAACATGGGAACCGCCCTTTCAGAGCCTGAAAACTGGTGCCCTTCCTTAGGGCGTTATGGCGATTCAAGGAACAAGGCCGGACGGGCATTGTCCATATTCAAGAACAAGCCGCTGCTACCACATGCGCAGGGCGTCCATTCCATGCAAGCGCGCTATGCAGGCTCCATTTTCACTGAGAGCTGGGGGATGGCACCAGCCCTCAAAACTGGCCTCCCGCCCCTGTTTCAGCTGTCAGAGAGCTGTGAAAAGCTGCCGTGCCCCTCTGCCATCACCATGACCGGGCAGCCAGGCCAAGAACTCACGCCAGCAATGCCCTCATCAGCTTTATCAGCAGGCATCGCATCTATTCTTTCTGGCTGGCTTCCAGAGCAGCTGCAAATCCGCGAAATGAAACCGGCAGCTGGATGGTCTTGCGTGCGCCATCCTGAAACTCCAGCCGCCCGGCAGTATTGCTGGCCTTCAGTTGTTCAATCTGGGCGGGCTTGAGTTCGAGATCAGCAAAACATGCGCTCTGGCACCGCGTGTAAGTGAGAGCGAGTGGCGCGCCCTTTCCATCCAGTTGCAGACTCACCCCTCCCGGCAGCCAGACACCCGCCGGAAGCTGGACAATGAGCCGGAAGGGCGCTGTGCGGGCGGGCTTGCCTACCACAATCTGGGCAAGGAGCCCCTGCTGGCCCTGAGCCTGAATGCCCTGCGCAATCTCGCACAGCTTTTCCCCTTTTGGTTGGGTTTCGCACCGCATCACCCAATCCTGATATGTCGCGGTCATCGCCTGCGGGACTGAAGGCTGCGCCGTCACCGGCTGGGCATGGGACATGGCGGGAACAAGAGCGACCCACGCAAGGATCGCCGCGCCGGAAACACGCAGAACGGACATCACGGCTCCAGATCAATAGGAAAGGAAGAGGCGACCTTGCAGGGTCCAGTCTCCTGCATCCGTCACACCGGCATCGCTCAACGCATAGCCGGCGACAAAGCTCGCCTGAAGGTTGCTGGCGAGGCGATAGTCAATGCCTCCGCCAATACCAGCCATATGGGTGTTGTAGCCCGCCACCATGCCGAGAGGACCTTCATAGCCATAGTTGAAGCCATAGCCGAGATCAAAGAAGACATAGGGAGAGACTTCGTCGGAAACGCCCTGGAGCATGCCGACTGCTGCCAGCAAGGCGAAAGCCGGAAGGCGCAGTTCATTGCGCCAGACAAGGCCGGTATCGACACTCGCATCATCCAGCACATAGCCGCGCGTGGCGTGCATGCCGCCAATGGCCAGTTGCTCGGTGTCCGGCAAGGGCTGGCCCGCCCAAAGCCCGTTGAACTGGCCCACATAGGCCAGCCCCATGGGCAGGCGCACAACCCGGCCCGCCTCCAGTGTGCCATAGGCATAGGTTACGTCATCCACACGCCCGGCACTGTAGGCTGCCCATGTCTGCGCCGTATTGCCACCCAGTACGCCGCCGGGATTGACCACCAACCGGGTTTCCAGCGTGCTGGTGCCGTAGGCATCGGTATGGCGCCCGGCCCAGCCGATGATCAGTTCGAACACGCCGGCCTCGGAGCCGCCAATATCCGTGCGCTCGAAATAGCTGGTCCGCGAAATCTGGCGACCAACCGCTCCGAGAATGAGATCTCCCAGATACTGGCCGGGGAAAAAGTTCGAGAGGGCCGTGCGATAGGTCACCGGTAACTCGAACGTCGTATTGGTGAAGGCGAAAAGCCGCTCCGCGCTGTCCTGACGGGTCGCAACAAAGTTCGGCGCGATTTCAAGACTCTGGCGCGGCATGGGAGACAGAACCACGCGTGCCGCCTGGCTGAAATAGCGAGGCGCATCGGGTCCCGTACCGAGGCTGCCGGGGTCAGACCAGAAGTTCCAGCTGCCCGTGGCCTGATAAGAGAAGAAGCTGTCGCCCAACACCGGCAGGGCCGCGCCGAAACCCGCGAAATAACGGTCGAAACCGGTCTGGTTCGTGCCGGTATTGGACCAGCCTGCAAACACCTGCCATGGCTTCTGCGGCGTCACCTCCAGGGTGAGCGCACTGGTGCCGAAGGCATCGCCGGGGGCAAAAACACCCTCGACACTGCGATAGGGATAACGGTTCAGCCAGTCGAGATCCTCTTCCAGCAGCGGCGCGGTGATGCGTGCGCCAGTCTGCGCACGTACACGAGCACGCAGGGCCTCGCCTTCTGCCGGTGCCACGCCCTTTGCGCCCACATGGCCATAGCGGAACTCCGCCACGCGCAATTGCAGAATGCCGCGCGTGATTTCCTGCGGAGGAGCCGTGACGGATACAAAAGGATGGCCCACCTCACGATACGCGCGCGCGATAGCCGCCTGCATGTCCGCAATCAGTTTCGGGCTGAGCGGGCGACCCATGAACGGGACCAGCACGGCCTGCAGCCGGTCATGCGGCATATCACCGACATCACCGATACTCACGCCAGCAGAAGGACGGCTGGATGGGCTCTCCGCCGGGCCGATGAGCCGCACACCCGCCACATCCACCCCAAATGGCGTTGTATCCGCTGGGCCGGCCAACTGGCCGGGATCAATGATGATGCCCCCCTGGCCTGTAACGGGCGGCGGCAGATTGCGTTCGATGACCGCTCGCCCTTGCGCAGAAGCCATGCCCGGGAGAACAACAGAGCCGAGCAGCACTGCAAGCAGCAGGGCCGGAGTGCGTCCAAAAGCCGGCCGTGATGACATGATAAGCTGGCCAGCGGAGCTGGAATGAGAGGCGGTATTGAACACGGGATCAGCCCTCACTGTGCCGAAACGCGGAGCCCGCGACCAAGTGGAAGATTTGAGGGATGGGGCTGGTGACGGCAGTCATTCAGCACCATCAGGCCCGCACCATCCGCGGGAACGACGGCGCACCCGCCGGTTTCCTGCGCCTTTTCATCCAGAAGCATGAGCAGCGTATCAAGATGCCGGACGCGCGGTGCATCATCGGCCGCATGCGTTTCCACAAATGGCTCCCGGGGCGAAACGGGAACCGAGGGTATGACCGGGTCAACTGGATCTACTGGATCTACTGGATCTATCGGGTCGACAGGATCCACGGGCCGGGCGGCATGGATAGTCAGTGCCGTGGCATTCCCCGCAGCTTGTACGAAGACATAGTTCTCGGCACTCAGCCCACCACCTGCAATCGCATATTGTCCCGGCAATGCGCCTGCCAGACCCGGCGATGCCCACACCAGATCACCCGAGAGAACACGAATGTCCTCTCCCGCGACAAAGCCAGTGATGGTGCCGGAGAATTGCGGCCGGGTTTGATCGAGCCAATGCTCAACAGGTACTGCCACATAAAGCAGCCTTGCCGGCGTGATGGCCCCGATCGCAGCGGAAGCATGGGTCGAGACCAGCTCGTAATTTCCCATGTCCGCACCGGCAATGCTCAGGCCGGAGGCTGTAACCATGAGGCCTTCACCCACATTCTTCCCAGCATAAAGACCGGACATCACGGGCAAGAGGCGCACATCATCGCCTCCAATCACACCGGACAGGCTGAAGTTCGAGGCGCTGAGCTGGGCATGCAAAGTGCCATCATACACCTTGCGGATAGAGCCGACCAAAGTCGTGGAAACCTGCCGGGGTGTCACCGCAAGATCAGCGCCAATATAGCTGAGCTCATAGTTCGAAGAGGCCGCAAGAGAGCCCTGCGTGATCCTATAACGGCCCACAGCACTACGGGAAGTCGCATCCGTGACCAGTTCGCCACTCAGCAGGTCACCATTTACAAGGCCACCGACATCCAGCGTGTAGTCCAGTGCGGGGTTCGCGTCCCCATAGGTTCGGGTCACACTCTTGGCCTGAACCGTCAATTGCCGGGGCGTCACGGCAAGATCAGCGCCAATATAGCTGAGCTCATAATTCGAAGAGGCCGCAAGCGAGCCCTGCGTGATCCCATAACGGCCCACAGCACTGCGGGAGGTCGCATCCGTGACCAATTCGCCACTCAGCACGTCCCCGTTCACAAGACCACCGCCACCCAGCGTGTAGTCCAGTGCGGGGTTCGCGTCCCCATAGGTTCGGGTCACACTCTTGGCCTGAACCGTCAGTTGCCGGGGCGTCACCTGAAGAGTGCCATCGGTATGGATCAGCCGATAAGCCTGCCCCTGCTGGCTTGTCGCCGTATCAGACTTGCCGGTTATGGCATATGAGCCAACGTCTGAGCCTGCGGTGGCAGTGGTGGTCCAGATATTGGTGAGGTCCAGCCGGTCATTGTTCGGCCCGAACAGATAAATGGAGCTTCCACCATAGCTTCGCGCCGTGCTGAAAGCCGTATCCCGATCACCATAGGAGCGGCTGATATTGCCGGCCTGTACCCACATCACAGGTGAAAGCGCATATAGTTCAGGATAATAGCCCGCGGTAGAGGGAGCCCAGTCCTGCTGGAAGCTCCAGCCTTGTTCTGTCGCCAGTTTCATGAAGGCATGGGTGTTCTGAAATACATCTGTTGTGAGCGCGGTCGTGCCGGCAACAGAAGCACAACTGTTCGAACCGATGGCGCAGCCTTGGCCGGTTGATGTCCTATCCCAAAAACTGGCCGAGAAGCTCGGGTTCTCGCCGATCACGCTGCCGACAAGCCCGCCATGCTCCTGTTCTGCTGTCACCCGCCCTGAAGCCCACGACTGGGAAACACGAATTGTACCCGGGCCACCTTCGAAGTCTTCGTCAGTAGAGCCATCTGCAACCATGCCGATCAGGCCGCCAATTTGTACAGCCGTCATGTCATCCCGGCTGACGCCGGTCACATCACCCGTGGCATAGGATTTCGAGATGTTCAGCTCACCGCCGGACGACATATAGCCAAAGCCCACCAGCCCACCCAGCAAGAAAACGCCACTGACATCCCCTGAGGCGTAAGACTGGTCGATGCTCTGCTCTCCAGTCCCCACCATCAAACCTACAAGGCCGCCGGTCTGGTAGTTGCCCTTCACATCGCCAGTGGCCCAGGACTGCGCAATCTTGAAGGACGCTCCGGTACCAACCGCGCTATAGCCGAGCATCCCGCCGGATGTGGAGCCGTTCAGCACATCGCCCGTGGCATATGACTGGGTGATGCTGGCGGCAGCGGCTTCCCCCTCAACAGAGAGCGCTCCGACAAATCCTCCGACAAACGCCTCGGTGGTTCCGGAAACAGCGCCGGTGGCGTGGGATTTATGAATCTGGAAAGAGGCGCTTTCACCCATGGTATGGCTTTCGCCCACAAGCCCGCCAAAGGCATGGCCCATATTTCCCGAGACATCGCCCGAGGCACTGGATTGCGTAATACTGAGGGCAGATTTGTCTCCCATCAGCATCACCGTGCCTATAAGGCCGCCCATGGAGGCCCCATCCAGCACAATATCTGAACCCGAGACCAGAGCCCCCTTCACTGCTCCCTCTGCCGCAGAAGAAGAAATGAAAGTTCGACCGCCCTCCATGCTGGCGGCCTGCCCGATGAGACCGCCAAGGAAGGCGTTCATCCCAAAAGCTTGAACCTCTTCTCCCGAACCAACAATGAGGTTGCCGTCAACAGAGCCCCTGGCCACCGCATTGGTGATGGACACAACAACGTCCTGCCCCGAAGACATCGACATGCCCACAAGGCCGCCCACGAAAAGCTGGCCGGAAACATCACCTGAGATGTCGCTGAACGCCATCACGCCACGCACGGCGCCGGAGACAGTGGAGTTGCTGATGGTAAGGGATGCGCCGGGGTCTATGGCCATCATGCCACCAACCAGCCCGCCAACCATCACGTCACTGCCAGTGCCCGTTTCAGAGGAGACGGATACATCCGCCCGCACATGGCTGTCCGCAACCGTCACAACAGCTCCCATGGCCTGAAGTGCACCTGCCAGACCACCTGCGGCGGCTCCGCCCGAAACACTGCCGGAAACATCTGCGTTCAGAATACTCAGGCGGCCACCCTCTCCACCGATGCCGCCCACACCCAATATACCACCTGAAATATCAAGGCTGTTCACTGCACCCGTGACGCTCAGATCGGAGAAGGAAATCGTATTTTTTATATTATCCCAGGGCTCAACCTTCATTCCACCAAGTATGCCGCCAGCTCCACCTTTGCCATAAACAGTGTTTTCAGCTGTTGATTGCTGAACACTGAACTCATTTCCTTCTCCTGAAATCTCCATCGCCCCGGCCAACCCGCCGGCTGTGCCATCGCTGCTCACATTTCCCTTGCTGTGAATATCGGAGAAGATAAGGGACGCGTTTCTGCCACTCACACCCACTTCGCCAACAAGGCCGCCAACGCTATCATTTCCGGTCACAGAGCCAGATATATGCACCCGGGAAATGCCGGCATTTATATTTTCACCGTCAACATTAAAGCTGCCGACAAGGCTTCCCACGGAATGGCCGCCTGAAATTTCAAAGTTGGTAAGCCCCATGTTCCGGATGGTGGCATTTAGTGCTGTACCGAAAAGCCCTGTGTTTTCAGAGTCAGATGGGCGCTCGATCTTCAATCCGTCGATGACATGCCCCTGCCCTTCCAGAAGGCCCTGGAAGGGTGTTGTTGAATTCCCAATCGGCCTGAAGCCTTCACCATCGCCCCAGACCAGTTCACCTGTTGAGAGGCGCATTCTGGTGGCGCTGGCGTCAATATCACGACCCAGAGCATATATTCCGTTCAGAGACTCAGAACTTTCACCGATCCTCTCAAGCTGCTCCACCGTATTCACGAGCATATAGGCAGCCAGCGTGCTACCGCCCGATAGAGAGACCTGCCCGGAATACGAGTTTCCATTTATTGTTGAATTGTTAGATCCACCGTATCCACCTTCAGGATTATAGAAAATTTCGACCACACCACCTCGACCACTGGCAGAAATGCCGGCGGTTACACCAGTCGTGGGGTCCTGCGCCAACAAGACACGTCCTGTGCCGGTGCCCGAGTTATCCGCACGCAAGGTCAGGGAGCCACCCTGCGTACTCGTGATCATCACCCCAGAATTCAGACGGATATCGCCAGCGGCACTGAGCGTGAGCCTGGAACCGGAAGACCATGAGATGTTGTTGGCAACAACAATATTGCCCGCCTGACTTCCCGCGCTGTTCTTCCCGCCGGTTGAGACAGTGACATTGGCTGTCGCCAGAGCATCCTGAAGGGTTGAGACATTCAGGGTGCTGTCATTACCGCTGGCCGTAAAGCCGGAGATGCTGCTGGGCGCAGATGAAATGGTAAGATTGTAAGGGTCCAGCAACAGGGTGCCGAAGCTGCCCTTCTGGCTGCGCAGATCCGCCGTGCCGGAATACTCCAGCATTTTCTTGCCAGAGACTTCGGCAAAACCGCCATCGCCGCCATTTCCCGTGGCGGAGATTTGCCCCGCAAAACGTGTAGCCTCATCCGACCACACAATGATAGTGCCGCCGCGGACTGTCCTACCCGTCCGCTTTCAGGGTCGCCCCGGCTGCGATACTCACCGTCTCGGCATTGGGCGTGTGTGAGGCGACAAAATTTTTGGCTGTATCTGCCCCGCCCTGATAATCCCCACCAACCAGCATCGTGCCGCCACGGCTGCCGCTGACATCCAGTGCCGCCGCGCCGTTCAGCACGATGTCCTTTGCCGCGATCACAATGGTGCCGCCTGCCGCCTTTTCTCCCCGGGCCGCCAGCGTGCCGGAGACATCGACCTTGCGGCCGGAAACCCGGATCTCGCCGCCCTGACTTTTTGTCTTGCCACCACCCGTCGTGGTGCGGCGTGCCTCAAGCTTCTGCTCAACCTCTACCGCGCCATCACCGGCTGTCAGGAAGATGCGGCCATTGCGGTTTGTCGCGCCTGTGGCCTTGATGACGCCTTTGGTATTGCCCGCCAGCGCATAGACATTGCCGCCATTGGCACGCAGTTCGATCTCTGCGGCACTGATCTGCCCACGGGTCTTGACCTGCGTATCGGCCCCGCCCACACGCACCACAAACTTTCCATCGGAAAGCGCGGCATCGCGCATGAGCACTTCATAACCGGCCGCCAGCGCAACCGTTCCGTCCGGCGCCTCAAGGCTCCCCTCATTTTCAACCCGCCGCGCAATCAGCGCGACATCCCCCCCAAGGGAGCCAACCTTTCCATAGTTCACCACCTCCGCCCGGCTATCGCCCCGGAAGGTCATGTCCCCGCCGGCCATGAATTGCGCATCGTCGACATCGAGGGTGGAGGCAATGAAACTGCCGCCGGTCGAGATATGACCCGTAGGGCCCACCGTCACGCCATTGGGGTTCACCAGATAGAGACTGCCGGTTGCAGTCAAAGACCCATCAATCTGGGACGGAGAAAAGCCGGTGACACGATTCAATGTCGCGCCCGAGCCATTCTCGAAATGCACCTTGTTGCCGGAGCCTATGGAAAACGAGTTCCAGTTGATAATGGCATTGCGGGAAGATTGCGTGACCAGGAGACTGGTGCCTGCCGGCGTGGAAATAACGGCCCTGCCGGAAACAACTGTACCCCCTCCCGGTAGGGATGGCGCGTTCTGCGCATTGGCAGGCACAATGCACTGGATGAGGAAGGCAACCGAGGCCATCAGCACGGGCGCGTGTCCAAACACAACCTTGACCGGATCCGGGAAAATCATTTGCACGCCTCAGTATGAGTCAAATGATATACAACCATTAATTGTAATTATAAATTAAATATGTGTACATACGATCACATCTGCGCCGCACATTGAATATTGAATAAATTTAAATAACAGAAGAATCTTATTTTTAAGCATATGTCATTTTCTTCTTACTCATCAATATAATGATAATTTAAATATTATACTTTCAATTCAGATGATGTTGACGACTGAAGATAATCGATATTTCAGATATCCGTCATGCAACGGACATGTTCGCCACGGTGCGCTGCAGCTACTCGCCCTCTTCTGTGCCGAGCCATCTCATTTTCGCGAAATTCATATGCGCAGACTGAAGCAGGATTCGTCACGCTAACGCGTGGTGTGTCTGCCGCCCTGTTCAGGAGACTGATACACCGTGCACGTCGTCACATCGCCTCGCCACCGGCACCCCCGCCAGCCCCTCTGCCACGTCATTTCACGGCTGGCCCTTGCCGCCGGCCTGATTGGCCTCTCCCTCACACCTCTGGAAGCCGCAGAGGTGTCGGTGCGCGGCAACCAGATACTGGTGGATGGCAAACCCTTCGTGCCCAATGGCGCGGGTGGGGAAACCCGGTTCGAGGATCTCGCCAAGCTGGGCGCCACGGTGGTGCGCACCTATGGGCAGGAGCCCGGCGAAATTCTGGATGCCGCACACAAGGCCGGCCTCAAGGTGATTGTGGGCCTGTGGATGGGCCACCCCCGAATGGGCTTCGATTACAATGACAAGGCCGCCGTGAAGGCCCAGCTTGAGGGCTTTCGCCCCATGGTGGAGCGGTATCGCGACCACCCGGCCTTGCTGATGTGGGGCATCGGCAACGAGATCGAGGTGGATATGCCGCCCAGCCCGAACCACCCGCTCTGGCCCGCGATTGATGAAGCCGCACGCTTTGTGAAATCCATAGACCCGAACCACCCGGCCATGGCCGTGATCGCGGATACGGGCGCGGACAAGGTTGAGCTGGTGAAGCGCCACGCGCCCACCATCGATGTGCTGGGCATCAATGCCTATGGCGACAGCCTGCTCACTATTGATGAACGTGCCCGCAAGCAGGGCTGGACCGGCCCGCTGGTCTTCACCGAAATGGGAGCCGACGGACACTGGAGCGTGCCACAGACAGCCTGGGGCGCGGCACTGGAGCCCAACTCCACCGAAAAGGCGCACAAGATGCGCAACTATCTCACGCTCGCGAAGGAGAAGGGCATCGGCGCGGTGCCTATCCTGTGGGGGCAGAAACAGGAGGTCACGCCCACATGGTATTCGCTGTTGCTGCCCACCGGCGAATGGAACGAAACGGTGGAAGTGATGGCCGATGCATGGGGCGGCACCCCGCCGGGTGGCCCAAACAAGGCCCCGCGCATCATCTCTTTGGTGCACAAAGGGCCGCAGAGCTTCGCAGCTGATGAGGAAACCCGCGTGGTGCTGGAAACCACGGACCCCGACGGCGACAAGCTGGATGTGCAGTGGGACATCATGGCCGAAACCACCGTGCGCAGTGTTGGCGGCGCGCCAGAGCCGGTGCCGCCCAGCTTCCCGCAGGGCGTTGCATGAGGCATCAGAAACCGGCGCACGCATCGCCAATCTGCCGCCGGGCCGCTACCGCGTGTTCGTGACCGTGCGCGATGGCAAGGGTGCGGCAGCCACCGGCAACCTGCCGATCGAGGTGAAATAGAGGCTCTCCGCTTCTGCAGGTATGCGGAATTGCACAGATGGCCTGATGCCCCTGTGCACGGTCCCGGTCTCTACCGGGACCGTTTTTTCGAGTGCTCTTCAGGGCATGGTGAGTGCATCCCGGAAGAGCCTTCACCGCTTATGACCCAGATATTCAAACCGAGAGGCAGCTCCAGCCTCAACCATCTGGCTTGAGCATCATGCTCCTGTGACCTTCACGCAGATACCCTTGGATAGCCACCCACTGGCATCACGCGCGCCATGGAATGCCGAGAGGCCCCGACACCCGTTCTGCGTGCTGTTCTGTCATCTGCCCCTTGCATCCTCCGCACCAATCTTTCACACGGCAACAGAGAGCCAGGGTGAAACGCGAAGGACAGGACCATGACGGATACGCACCAAACCCCGCCCGGCCTGTTCAGCATCCAACTTCAGCGCCCGCTTCTGGTGGTCCGCTTTGCAGCCCCCCAGCGCATGGTCTCCTGGTCCCTCAACCGCCCCGGATTTGTGGAAGCCGATGAAGTGGCATGGCTGGAAGTGCGCAACACCGACCTGACCATGGATGCCGACCCGCTCCACTGGTTTCGTGCACGCCTTGAAGCCGCCCACCTCTCTCAGGCTGTGGGCATGATGACCTCGCGCGATGTCACCCATCACCACTTCGCCATGCGTCAGGTGGAGGAAGCGCAGGCGGCCTGCCTTGTCACGCTCGGGCTCAATAATGGGGAATGCGTGGGCACGCGCTTCCCGCTCACGGCATTCTCCACGGGCGGGGCGGAGCAGACGGCCCCGGAGAAAAACCAAACGACCAAAATCGGCACAGTGAATATTCTGGTCGCGGTCAATCTGCCCCTGACAGATGCTGCGCTGCTGGAAGCCAATTCCATCGTGGTGCAGGCCCGCACCCGTGCCATTCTGGATATCGGCTTCCGGCGTCCGGGCAATGAGGAGGCTATCTCCGGCACAGGCACAGATTGCGTGGTGATGGCATCGCCCCTCGCCCCACCGCAGGCGCAAAGCCCCTATGCCGGTCTTCATACGGCTGTGGGCGAGGCCATTGGCGCAGCAACCCGCGCAGCCGTTCAAGAGGCCGGCACGGTCTGGCTGGCGGATCCGAGGCGCTTCAGCTTCTGATCTTTACACCGGAGGCAGAAACGCCCGCCCCCGGCCTTGCGCGCAATGGGAAGCGGCCCCAGCAACGGCCGCCTCGTTCCCCATCACCCTCACACCACGGTGAGGTTGATGGTGCCCACGCCATCCACACCACCATCCAGCACATCGCCCTTCTCCACCGGCCCCACGCCTGCGGGCGTGCCACAATAGATGAGGTCTCCCGGCACCAGGGTGAAAAGGGTGGAGAGGGTTGCGATCATCTCCGGCACCTTCCAGATCATCTGGTTGAGGTTGCCTTCCTGCTTCGGCTTGCCGTTCACATTCAGATAGATACGGCCCTGCGCCGGATGCCCGGCCACATCCGCCGGCACCAGCGCCGAACAGGGTGCGGACTGCTCGAACGCCTTGCCGATCTCCCACGGTCGGCCGGCCTTCTTCATCTCGCCCTGAAGATCGCGCCGGGTGAGGTCTATGCCTACACCATAGCCATAGACACAGGCCAGTGCCTGCTCCACGGGGATATTGTCGCCGCCGGTTTTCAGAGCCACCACCAGTTCCACCTCATGATGCAAATCATGCGTCATGGGCGGATAGGGAATGGACGCGCCCGAGCGCACAAGGCAATCCGGGTTCTTCTGGAAGAAGAAGGGGGCCTCCCGGGAAGGGTCATGCCCCATCTCGATGGCATGGTCGGCGAAATTGCGGCCCACGCAATAGATGCGATGAACCGGAAACATCTCCTCCCGGCCCGAGACTGGCAAAGCCGGCTGCATGCGCGGGGGGATGACATAAGCGACCATGGATACACCTTTCACATCACGCGAGCCGAGACCGGCGCGCCGCGCACCGGCAATGCGACCTCACGATAAGGGCACGCCCACTGGACATGCAACGCCTGTGCCGCCCAGCCCGCAGTATCCATTCGGGTTTTTCGCCAGATATTGCTGGTGCTCTTCTTCAGCGAAATAGAACGGCCCCGCCTTGGCGATGGTGGTGGTGACAGGGCCGAAACCGCGTGCTTTCAACGCTGCCTCATAGGTCTCTTTCGCCTTCCGGGCTGCGGCGAGATGCGCCTCATCCTCCACATAAATCCCGGAACGATACTGCGTGCCGACATCATTGCCCTGCCGCATGCCCTGCGTCGGGTCGTGGGATTCAAAGAACAGGCGCAGCAAATCCTCAAAGCTCACCACCGCCGGATCATAAACCACCAGCACCGCCTCGGTATGGCCGGTGAGGCCGGAACAGACCTCACGATAAGTGGGGTTTGGCGTACTGCCATCCACATAGCCGACAGCAGTCACCCACACACCCGGCTGCTTCCAGAAGCAGCGCTCTGCCCCCCAGAAACAGCCCAGCGCAAACACCGCCTGCGCCGTGCCTTCAGGATAAGGCCCCTTGAGCGGGCGACCAGAGACGGCATGCGTCTGCGCCGTGTGCAAGGGCTGATCACGGCCGGGTAAGGCCTCCGCGGCAGAGGGCAGGCCCACAGGCGTCGTCTTCCAGAACATGATCTGCTCCCGATCCCCGCGCCCGGCGCGGATGAAATGAACGTGTCTCCAAGATGGGCAGCCACGGCGCGCACAACAAGAGCGGGGCCATCCTCGATGCGGCCTGCACCAAAAACCGCACACCGGGTTTGCCTCCCGCCTTCAAGCGGCGATGAAGCGCAAGCCAGATACAATCCGGCCAAGTGGCCCAGCCCTGCAAAAGCCTGTGCATTGCGGGTGCGACCCCAATTCATGGTGCATGATCTGGGCTGCCCCCTTGAAGCGGAGCCCGGTGTTTGTTTCCATCAGGCCATGACGACCCTCTTGATGGAAATCCGCAGGGCGACCCAGACCGATGCACCGGCCATCGCCGCAGTGCATGATGCTGCATGGCGGGCAACCTATCGCGGCCTCATCCCCGGCGTGGAACTTGAACGCATGGTGGAGCGCCGTGGCCCGGCATGGTGGCTGGCCGCCATTAACCGGGGCAGCCGGCTTTCCGTACTGCGGGTGGGCAGCACGCTGGCGGGCTATGTGAATTTCGGGGGCAACCGCGCCAAGGGCCTGCCCTATGGTGGGGAGATTTATGAAATCTACCTTCACCCGCATTATCAAGGACTTGGATTGGGCGAGAGGCTGTTCAGCGCGGCCCGACGCGATCTGGCCGTGGCGGGTTTGAAGGGGCTGGTGACGTGGGCGCTGGCCGAAAATACACCTGCCGCAGGCTTCTATCGCACCCTTGGCGGGCAGGCCGTCGCATCATCAACCGAGAAATTCGGCACGAAAACACTGGACAAGATCGCATTTGCTTGGCAGCGGTAAGCACCGCGCGGGTGCATCCTGCGTGCTCCGAGGACTGAAGCGAGAGAAACATGCGCATCGAAGCGATCCCCGTCGGCAAGAACCCGCCTGAAGAAGTAAATGTCATCATCGAGGTTCCGATTGGCGGCGAGCCGATCAAGTATGAGATGGACAAGGAATCCGGTGCCCTGTTCGTGGACCGCTTCCTCTACACCTCCATGCGCTATCCGGGGAATTACGGCTTCATCCCGCACACCCTCTCCGGCGACGGCGACCCGTGTGATGTGCTGATCGCCAACAACCGCGCGCTGGCCCCCGGGTCTGTCATCGCCGTGCGGCCCGTGGGCGTGCTCATCATGGAAGATGAAGCCGGGCAGGATGAGAAGATCATCGCTGTGCCGACCTCCAAGCTCTCCAAGCGCTATGAGCGCATCGAGAACTACCCGGACCTGCCGGAAATCACCCTGCGCCAGATCGAGCACTTCTTCGAGCACTACAAGGATCTGGAGCCCAACAAGTGGGTGAAGGTGATCCGCTGGGGCGACAAGGCCGAAGCAGAGCGCCTCATCGTAGAAGGCATTGAGCGCGCACAGGCCGAAGCCTGAGATACCAGCCGGCCGAGAGGCCTGCGCCGAAAGAATGAACGACGGCCGGGCTTATCATGCCCGGCCGTCGTCATGTCTGGCATTGCTCCACCGCACGAACTGAAACGCCGGGAAATAAAAAGCCGCGCAATGCGCCCGGAACGGCCCCACCATTCCTGCCATTTTCCCGAATCCAGACCTCAAACGCCCATGTCGTGACCAGCCGGCAAAAATGGCAGATGTCGACGAAACCCGACCCGAGCACCCCGCCCTATCGAGCATACTCCTCCTTGACATTCACAGGTGCGCGAACCCCAAGGCAGCCCGCTTTTCCCGGCCGGTTCGCGGAACATGCAAGATGCTGGCAAAAATGGGCTTTTACAGCAGCCCACTCATTCAACATGGCAAAATACACTGACTTCCCAGACCTTCGCGCTGGCGGGGTTATTTTATGAAATTTTCTGGTGCGTTATAGATGATGGGGTCGCCTCCCATGCGGAGGCGTGGATAGAAACAGAGCAGAACGTGATAAAATAGGATTGGTCAAGGATGAGTGGGACTTCGCGTCGCCTCCCATGCGGAGGCGTGGATAGAAACCCACCTGCGGTGCACAGCCATGACGTGGCAACTGTCGCCTCCCATGCGGAGGCGTGGATAGAAACCCGTTCAACGAGCGAATAAGCGTCTGGCATGGGGGTCGCCTCCCATGCGGAGGCGTGGATAGAAACTTCTCGAACTGCACGCTCTTGGACGTGAAACCGCAAGTCGCCTCCCATGCGGAGGCGTGGATAGAAACCGCAGTCCACGCCTTTTGTGGCTCCGCTGGAAAGTCGCCTCCCATGCGGAGGCGTGGATAGAAACATTTCGGGCTCCGGCAGCCGCTGCTGAGTCTGCGTCGCCTCCCATGCGGAGGCGTGGATAGAAACAGTCCGCCATCTGCGGACCTGCGCATGCGCGGGACGTCGCCTCCCATGCGGAGGCGTGGATAGAAACGCTTCGTTGGGGGTAATTGCCCCCGTGTGTACCGCGTCGCCTCCCATGCGGAGGCGTGGATAGAAACATCAAAGCGTTAATAAGCCGGGCTATGCCGTATTGGTCGCCTCCCATGCGGAGGCGTGGATAGAAACGATATTCCCGCTGTGATCAAGCCACAGGCACACCTGTCGCCTCCCATGCGGAGGCGTGGATAGAAACCCGAGCGCTCGCCGCACATCGTCGCTGATGGCTGTCGCCTCCCATGCGGAGGCGTGGATAGAAACCCCCAATAATCCCCCTTTAAAGCCTCTTCAAAAGGTCGCCTCCCATGCGGAGGCGTGGATAGAAACAGGCATAAAAAAGCCCCGCCGGAGCGGGGCTGGTGGTCGCCTCCCATGCGGAGGCGTGGATAGAAACATAGATGGACTTGCGGCGCGGCGCGGGCGCGCGCGTCGCCTCCCATGCGGAGGCGTGGATAGAAACTGGTAAATTCCAAGATCCGCGCCATGCATTCGCAGGTCGCCTCCCATGCGGAGGCGTGGATAGAAACAACAGCGGTTCGAGATGTTCTCGAAACCACCTGTGTCGCCTCCCATGCGGAGGCGTGGATAGAAACATGGACTGCCAGCCAGGGCAACAGGTCGGCAGGGTCGCCTCCCATGCGGAGGCGTGGATAGAAACAGCCGCCGAACTCATCGCCATATCTCAGATCACCGGTCGCCTCCCATGCGGAGGCGTGGATAGAAACACCCAGCATCTTGTTCACGGGACCAAGGCAGGGCGTCGCCTCCCATGCGGAGGCGTGGATAGAAACAAGGCGGGACGGCATCAGCAGCGGCGTGCCTGTGGTCGCCTCCCATAGGGAGGCGTGGATAGAAACCAAAGTATACGTGAAGCGCGGATCAAGGCTCATTGTCGCCTCCCATGCGGAGGCGTGGATAGAAACAGCAGCGCCATCATCTGGGCGACGTCGATCGCATGTCGCCTCCCATGCGGAGGCGTGGATAGAAACCGCATGGCGGCACCGCTCTTTGGGTCCCGTATGAGTCGCCTCCCATGCGGAGGCGTGGATAGAAACCAAGCCGGTCGTCTAGGAAGCGAGCCTCAGGGTGTCGCCTCCCATGCGGAGGCATGGATAGAAATGCCCATGCACGCGGGAAACCGGAGCCGGCGGCGTATCCGCTCATCTACGAGGGTGGCGTGAACAATAATTGCTGCGAGGGCATATCTCGAGCATATGCCCAGCTATTCACCCCACTGGATTTTGGTCCATAACAAGAGCTGTGCAAGGGTGCTCTCAAGCGCTTCCTACGCTCCAGCACATGCCCCGGTGTCAGGCAATCAGCTTTCCCAGAACACCGGCCGGGCTTCATCAAGCCCGGTCCCGAGACGTACCGGGGCCACCTTCAGCGCCAGCCCGGTGCGGGTGCAGGTTTCAACGGCTACGCCGCTCAGCGTGCCCGGTCCTTCCGCTGGCTGGAAGCGGCCTGCGCCGATCTTGCGGGTGAAGCGGCGCAGCGGCTCTTCCTTGTCCATGCCGATCACACTGTCATAGCAACCGCACATGCCAGCATCGGTCATGTAGGCGGTGCCATTGGCCAGAATGCGATGATCGGCTGTTGGCACATGGGTATGGGTGCCGACCACCAGCGAGGCGCGACCATCACAATGATAGCCGATGGCCTGCTTCTCACTGGTGGTTTCGGCGTGCACATCCACCACCACCGCATCCACCACCTCACCCAGCACCGCGCCATCAAGCGCGACATCCAGAGCGGCGAAGGGGTCATCCAGCGGGTCCATGAAAATGCGGCCCATCACGTTCATCACCAGCACCTGCGCGCCGTTCTTCGCCTCCACCAGCGCCACTCCACGGCCGGGTGTGCCCTTGGGGAAGTTCATCGGCCGCACCAGAGCCGGCGCACGCTCAATGAACACCAGCGCTTCTCGCTGGTCGAAGGCATGGTTGCCGAGGGTAATGGCATCCGCCCCCGCTTCCATCAGCTCATTATAGATGGTCTCATTAATGCCGAAGCCACCGGCAGCATTCTCTCCATTCACCACCACCAGATCGAGCTTCCATTCACGGATCAGCCCCGGCAGGCGTGAGAGCACGCATTCCCGGCCCGGACGGCCTACCACATCACCGAGAAAGAGAATGCGCATGTCTGAAATTCCCCGAACCCTTGCTGCCTGGAGCATTTTCGGGTGAGCCGGACACCGGTTCACTCGGAAATGCGATGGCTCGATATGCCGGCTCTTTGCACTGTTTCCATCCATGCCCCCGCATGGGGAGCAACGAGACGGGCGAGCACTGCGATGCCGGACCCATGTTTTATCCACGCCTTCGGGATCGCCGGCGAAAAGGCCGTTCTCCGATTCCAGGAAGCGCAAAACGATCTAAAGCATTTTCACATGAAGTGGATACGCGTTCGCCCGAAAAGACACCAACCCACTGCCGTCAAATAACCTGAGACGGCGCACAGGGCACCGCCCCATCCTGGGTTATCATCCAGTCCACCGGCTCATCATGCGGCTCGCGCGGCACCTGCGCCACCTGCTGGCATGAAAAGGCAAAACCGAAGGCCCGCACGGCCCCCTGCGTGCGCAAAAGTGCCAGCGAACGGTCATAGAAGCCGGCCCCATAGCCGATGCGATACCCTTCAGGGTCATAAGCCGCCAGCGGCACCATCACCACATCCGGCACCACCAGCGGGGCATCGGGCGCGGGGGTGGGAATGGCGTAGCGCCCCTTTGGCAGCAAGGGATCATCAGCCGCCCACTGGCGGAACAGCAAGGGCTGGCCCAGCTTCACCACTTCCGGCAAAGCCAGCATCACGCCCTTTTTCCGCAGAGCGTCTGCCAGCGGGCGGGGGTCGATCTCATCATGAATGGCGCTGAAGAGAGACACGCAGCGGACCGACTCTGCGAAAATCAAAGGCAGGGCGAAGCTGGCGGCGCGGTTCGAGGCTTCTGTTCGTGCGGCCCCGCCCATCGCGGCACGGCGCTGGAGCGCGACAGTGCGCAGTTCCGCCTTCTCGTCCCGCAGCTGGGAGGGAGAGACAAGATCTGGAGGCATGCAATTTGACGAAACGCGGGCGGGAGCATCGGCCACGGCAAGGCCCTCCGAAGAGCCTGGCAGGCTGGGGCCCATGAGGGCAGAACCCAGCAGAAGGAAAAGTGCGGGCCGCCTGAGCCGTCGGATAGCGATCCCGGGAACCTACAGAGTAGGTGGGCGCCGTGTGTCCAAGCCCAGAGGCGAGGTCAGGGACAGCTCCCTTAAGGATCGATAAGGCCCCGGGGAAATGTTCCTAACGAACCCTGCAGCGCCGCATCCCTAATGTAGTGATGAACGCTCGTTCACGCCAGCCCCCATTCAGCAACACGCACAGCTATCCGTGTTCAGGGATGAAAGCCCGAAGCAGGGGCCGCATGCACCTGCGGCATAAGGCTTCCTCAGGCCTGCCCGCTTGAGGCTGGAGCAGGGACAGGGACAAGCTCAGCCCATGCCCACATTATCCTTTTCCGGCGGCGTCACCTGCACCACGAGCTGCTCGATCCGCTCGGCCACATCTTCAATCGCGCGGGCCACCTCAAGCTCGCTCGCCTCGATCCGCGCAAGGGCGGAGGCGCGGGCATCACGCTGGCCCTCGATATCACTTTCCAGTGCACGAATGCGGTTGCGGGCCTCTGCCAGTTCATCGGAAATGGTGATGGCGGCCATGACCACCAGCCGCTGATCGCCGATCTCACCGAAAGCGGAGCGCAGCTGGGTGATGCGGGTGTCGATGTCAGAGGCAAGGCGGACCAGATGATCTTCCTGACCCTCATCGCAGGCCATCCGATATTGCCGCCCGGCAATGGTGACGGAAACGTGGGGCACGGGCTCAGCCACCGTGAGTCGCGAGTACGTCGCGCACTGTGGTCATGGCCACATCCAGCCGACGCATGATTTCCTGTCCCACTTCTGTCACCTCACCCGCGCGGGCCTGCGACTGATCCAGCTCGGCGGCCAGACGCGCGCGATCATTGCCCATGGCATGAAGCTGCGCCATGAGCGTTTCCTGGTGACGATCTGCTTCCTGCCGGCGCTCAAGAGCGTTGGCCAGGGAATCGATCGCCGCATGAAGACGCCGCGTTGCGGCTTCCACCGGGGTTTCGTGCACAGGCATCTTTGATTTCAGGGCGTACATGGCGAGATATTAGCCGAGTCGAAGCCGGGCGCGCCACTGGGATACAGGTTGTCAACGACAAATGGCCCAGACAAATCGTCAAACGCGGTTACCGTCCGCCTTTGCTCTTTTCCCTGCCACGGGCGCGTGCTCTCGCGTTCATGGATCGGGTGAGCAAAAGTCCCGGACACCCGTTTGTGCCTGCAATTGCGGGGTTGCACGCCCATTTCCACAGCCGGCAAAAAGTTTCTCCGGGTCATGACGCGACGATCCGGCACGCCTCTCAAGAGCGCCCCTGCCTTGATCTTATCAAATATGTACGTTTGACAGCCCCGAAGCATTGATACAAAACCGCCGCGAGCGGCAGCTCCCGTTACGTGAAAGCCCCGGCCGGTGGCCTTCAGTTCAGGAGCGCCCGTCGCCCGAGACCAGATATTCCGGCCAGTATCCGCGGAGAAATGGGACCTCATGTCAAACCGCATGCGCCATGATCGTATGGCCAACGCCATCCGCTTCCTCGCCATCGACGCCGTGGAAGCAGCCAAGAGCGGGCATCCCGGCCTGCCGATGGGTGCGGCGGATATCGCCACGGTTCTGTTCACCCGCGTGCTGAACTTCGACCCGACCCAGCCCAAATGGGCGGATCGTGATCGCTTCATCCTCTCCGCCGGCCACGGCTCCATGCTGCTGTATGCGCTGCTGCATCTGGTGGGCTACGAGAAGCTGCCGATCAGCGAGCTGAAGAACTTCCGCAAGCTGAGCTCGCTCACCCCCGGCCACCCCGAGAACTTTGTTACCGAGGGTATCGAGACCACCACTGGCCCGCTGGGTCAGGGCATCGCCACGTCTGTCGGCTTTGCCATGGCCGAGCGCATCCTCTCCACCCGCTTCGGCGCGGATGTGGTGAACCATCGCACATGGGTGCTCGCCTCTGACGGCGACCTGATGGAGGGCGTGAGCCAGGAGGCGATCGACCTTGCCGGCCACCTCAAGCTCTCCAAGCTGGCCGTATTGTGGGATGACAACCGCATCTCGATTGACGGCCCCACCTCCATCTCCACCTCCACCAACCAGCTTGCCCGTTTCGCGGCTTCCGGCTGGGCCACCATCGAGGTGGACGGGCACGACCCGGAGGCGATCTTTGCGGCCACCGAAGTGGCGCGCGCCTCTGACAAGCCCACCCTGATCGCCTGCCGCACTGTCATCGGCTTCGGCTCGCCCAACCGTGCGGGTTCGGAAAAGGTGCATGGCGCGCCGCTCGGGGCCGATGAAATCGCCGCCACCCGCGCCGCACTGGGCTGGGAAGCCGGCCCGTTCGAAATCCCCGCCGATGTTCTGGCCGACTGGCGCGCCGCCGGCAGCCGTGGTCGCGCTGCCCGTGAAGCATGGGAAGCGCGCCTTGCCGCCTCTCCGGCCGCGGATCGCGCCGAGTTCGAGCGCCGCATGGCGGGCACCCTGCCGGCGGCCCTTGGCGACGCCGTTGTCGCTGCCAAGGCGAAGGCGGTTGCCGACGGTGGTGCTGTCGCCACCCGCAAGTCGTCCGAGCTGGTTCTGGATGTCATCACCCCGGTGGTGCCGGAAATGATCGGCGGCTCGGCGGACCTCACCGGCTCGAACAATACCAAGGCCAAAGGCGCGAAATCCATCACGCCGGATGATTTTTCCGGCAGCTTCGTGCACTGGGGCATTCGTGAGCATGGCATGGCGGCGGCCATGAACGGCCTCTCGCTGCATGGCGGCGTGGTGCCCTTCTCCGGCGGCTTCATGGTGTTTTCGGACTATTGCCGTCCGTCCATCCGCCTTGCCGCCCTCATGGGCCAGCGCGTCATCCATGTGCTGACGCATGATTCCATCGGCCTTGGTGAAGATGGCCCCACCCACCAGCCTGTGGAGCATCTGGCAGCCCTTCGTGCCATCCCGAACCTCACCGTGCTGCGCCCTGCCGATACGGTGGAAACGGCAGAAGCTTGGCAGATCGCGGTGGAGAATGAAGGCGGCCCGACGGCGCTGATCCTCTCCCGCCAGAACCTGCCGCTGGTGCGCACCGATGCCGATGCGACCAACCGTTCGGCCGAAGGCGCATATGAGCTTTCCCCGGCCAAGGGCGAGGCCCAGGTTTCGCTGTTCGCCACCGGCTCTGAAATCGCCATCGCTCTGGATGCACAGAAGGCGCTGGAAGCACAGGGTGTCGCCACGCGCGTCGTTTCCGTGCCCTCGTTCGAGCTGTTCCTTGCCCGCCCGGTTGCGGAACGCAAGGCGGTGATCGGCAATGCCTCGGCGAAGGTTGCGGTGGAAGCTGCCATCCGCATGGGCTGGGATTCCATCATCGGCTCCGAAGGTGGCTTTATCGGCATGGATGGCTTCGGCGCCAGCGCTCCGGCCAAGGACCTCTACGCCCATTTCGGCATTACTTCGGAAGCTGTGACGAAAATGGCTCTCGATCTGCTGAAGCAGGCATAATTTAGACGCCTCTCCCGTGCAGTGTCGCCGCGCCCCGGCCCGCCGGGCCTCGGTGGCACGGCGGATCAGGACCGCGCCGCGCGGATGAGCGGCAAACATGACAGGACAGAGCCGGCGCAAAAGCCGCTCATGGAGGAACGGAAATGACTGTGAAGGTGGCCATCAATGGCTTCGGCCGCATTGGTCGTAACGTGCTGCGCGCCATTATCGAGTCCGGTCGGACCGATATCGAAGTGGTCGCCATCAACGACCTCGGCCCGGTGGAAACCAACGCTCATCTCCTCCGCTTCGACAGCGTGCATGGCCGTTTTCCGGCCACGGTGACCGTCGACGGCGACACCATCAATGTCGGTCGCGGTCCCATCAAGGTCACCGCCGTGCGCAACCCGGCCGAGCTGCCCCACAAGGCGCTGGGCGTGGACATTGCGCTGGAATGCACCGGCATCTTCACCTCCCGCGACAAGGCCGCCGCCCATCTTGAGGCTGGCGCCAAGCGCGTGCTGGTTTCCGCCCCGGCGGACAATGCCGACCTCACGGTCGTTTTCGGCGTGAACCACCAGAAGCTCACCGCAGAGCACAAGGTGGTCTCCAACGCCTCCTGCACCACCAACTGCCTGGCGCCGGTGGCCAAGGTCCTCAATGATGCTGTAGGCATCGAGAAGGGCTTCATGACCACCATTCATGCCTACACTGGCGACCAGCCCACGCTCGACACCATGCACAAGGATCTGTATCGCGGCCGCGCTGCAGCCCTGTCCATGATCCCGACCTCCACCGGCGCAGCCAAGGCTGTCGGCCTGGTGCTGCCGGAGCTGAACGGCAAGCTGGACGGCACCGCCATCCGCGTGCCCACCCCGAACGTCTCGGTTGTGGACCTGAAGTTCATCGCCAGCCGCACGACCACGCGCGAAGAGATCAACGAGGCCATCATCGCCGCCGCGAACGGCCCGCTGAAGGGCATTCTGGGCGTGACCGCCGTGCCGAATGTCTCGATCGACTTCAACCACGATCCGCACTCCTCCACCTTCCATCTGGACCAGACCAAGGTGATGGACGGCACGCTCGTGCGTATCCTCTCCTGGTACGACAATGAGTGGGGCTTCTCCAACCGCATGAGCGACACCGCTGTCGCCATGGGCAAGCTCGGCTGAACCGGGAAGAGGGTGTTCTGACATCATGGTCGCTTATCTGACCCTGGACGACGCTGACCTCGCTGGTAAGACCGTCATTGTTCGTGTTGACCTGAATGTGCCCATGGATAACGGCCGGGTGACCGATGATACCCGGCTGAAGGCCATCCTTCCCACCATCCGCGACATCACGCGGGTGGGGGGCAAGGCCATTCTGATCTCCCATTTCGGCCGGCCGAAGGGGCAGCGTGATGACACGCAATCTCTCACGCCTCTGGTGCAGCCGATGGCGAACCTGCTGGGGCATGAGGTGGCTTTCGCCACCGATTGCCTCGGTGCGGAAACCGCCAAGGCGGTGGCCGATCTGCCTGCGGGCGGGGTGATCATTCTGGAGAACACCCGTTTCCATCCCGGCGAGGAAAAGAACGCGCCGGACTTCATCGCGGCGCTCGCGCGCCTCGGTGATCTCTATGTGAACGACTCCTTCTCCACCGCGCACCGCGCCCATGCCTCCACCGAGGGGCTAGCCCATGTGCTGCCGGCTTTTGCCGGTCGCGCCATGCAGGGTGAACTGGACGCACTGACCCACGCGCTGGAAGAGCCCGAGCGGCCGGTTCTGGCCGTCGTGGGCGGCGCCAAGGTGTCCACCAAGCTCGAACTGCTGGGCAATCTCGTCCACAAGGTCGATGTGCTGGTGATCGCCGGTGGCATGGCCAACACCTTCCTGGCCGCAACCGGCCATACGGTGGGCAACTCCCTGTGCGAGCGCGAGATGGGCGGCACCGCCCGCGATATTCTGGTGGAGGCCCGCAAGGCCAACTGCGAGATCGTGCTTCCGGTGGATGCCGTTGTGGCACGCGAGTTCAAGGCCAATGCCGAGAACCGCACCATTGATGTCGACCACGTGGCTGCCGACGAGATGATTCTCGATGCCGGTCCGGCCACGGTCGCGCTGGTCGAGCAAAGGCTGGCAGGTGCGAAGACGGTGGTGTGGAACGGCCCGTTCGGTGCGTTCGAGCTGACCCCGTTCGATGCCGCCACGGTTGCCGTAGCGCAGGAAGCGGGCCGTCTCACCAAGGCCGGCAAGCTGCTCTCCGTGGCAGGCGGCGGCGATACGGTCGCGGCTCTCAACCACGCCAATGCGGCGGATGATTTCTCCTATGTCTCCACTGCCGGCGGTGCATTCCTCGAATGGCTTGAGGGCAAGTCCCTCCCCGGGGTCGAGGCTCTGCGTCCCAAGACTGCGGGCCTGCCCGCTGCCGTTAACGCTTGATCGCCGCCCACGCGGCAAAAACCCAAGGATGATTGCACATGAGCGCTGAACTCGACGCAAATGCGCAGAAGATGGTGGCCGAAGGCAAGGGCATTCTGGCCGCCGACGAAAGCACCGGCACCATCAAGAAGCGCTTCGACGCCATCAATGTGGAATGCACTGAGAACAACCGCCGCGATTATCGCGAGCTGATGTTCCGCTCCACCGAGGCGATGAAGAACTACATCTCCGGCGTTATTCTCTATGATGAGACCATCCGCCAGAAGGCCGCCGACGGCACCCCGCTGGTGACGCTGATCGCCGAGTCCGGCGCGCTGCCGGGCATCAAGGTCGATGCCGGCGCCAAGCCCCTGCCCTTCTGCCCCGGTGAGACCATCACCGAGGGGCTGGACGGCCTCGCCGGTCGCCTTAAGGAATATTATGACCTTGGTGCGCGCTTTGCGAAGTGGCGTGCGGTGATTGATATCGGCGCGGGCATTCCTTCCCGCACCGCGATCGAGACCAATGCCTCGGCTCTGGCCCGCTATGCGGCGCTGTGCCAGGAAGCCAAGATCGTCCCGATCGTTGAGCCGGAAGTGCTCATGGACGGCGACCACTCCATCGAGCGTTGCTATGAAGTGACGGAAGCTGTGCTGAACGAAGTGTTCCAGCAGCTCTTCACCCAGCGCGTGCGCCTTGAGGGTATGGTGCTGAAGCCCAACATGATTGTGCCCGGCAAGAAGTCCGGCAAGAAGGCTTCCGTGCAGGAAGTGGCGGAGAAGACCGTGCGCGTGCTGAAAAGCACCGTTCCGGCCGCTGTGCCCGGCATCGCCTTCCTCTCCGGCGGCCAGTCCAATGAAGAAGCCACCGCGCATCTCGATGCCATGGTAAAGCTGGGTGGCCTGCCCTGGGCCCTCACCTACTCCTACGGTCGCGCCCTTCAGGCTGCCCCGCAGAAGGCATGGTCCGGCAAGGTGGAGAATGTGGCGGCCGCGCAGGCAGCCTTCACCCACCGTGCCCGCATGAACTCACTGGCCTCTCGCGGCCTGTGGTCTGCAGATCAGGAAAAGGTGGCCTGAGGTCAGCTTTCTCATTTGAATGAAGAAAGGGCCGGTCGTTGACCGGCCCTTTTTTATTGGCGTCATCACGGGTGTGCCTCCCTCGCCAATGAGATGAGGCACAATCTGCGAGCCAGGCTACGGACAGTCCTCCTGACATCCGAACGGCACACTCGCATTGTCCGGTCTTCGTCCGCCATTCCGGGCGAGACCGCTGACATTATCCGTCACAGATCACGGACATCGCGCGCCCAGATCGCACCACCGAAATCAGGGCGTACCTGAATCCTGCCGGAACCAGTGTTGCGAAGCAGAACAGCCTTGCTTGTCGAGTGAACCCAGACCGCACACCACGAAAATGCAATAGATGAGGCTCTCACTGTAACCATGAGACGGACAGAGCTTCTTCAGACAGCTTGAAAGATGCATGCCACTAGCGCGGCATCGGAGCAGGTGAACCTGCGAAAGCGATCAAGAGCGCATATCTGCCAGCCTTGCTCACAAACCCCTTTCACACCATCGCCTCACGACCAGAGCCTTCTGATCCATGACTGGCACCTCGGAACCAATCGCAGCCTGGCATTAGACCACTTTTAAATTTGATAATTTACATGGATTAAATTGACTAAAATTATTAAACATGCATCTAATCCATTTAAAGAATTATCACGTTCAGTTTTTGTGAAAATCCACTCCCCATAACTGCCCGGCGGGAAAAGCCAAAGAATTGGGGAGGCGGGTGCACTTCGGGCCTTGCCCTCACACATGCATACCGGGACCATATCCATGAAGTCAGGTTTTCGCGCAGCGCTTACAGCAGTGCTTCTAGCCACCTCAGGCACCCTGCCCGCCATCGCCCAGGACACGCTCGTCATCGGCGCACCGCTTCCAGTCACAGGTGCGCTCGCCCCTGAGGGCACCAAGCTGAAACAGGGCTATGAGCTGTGGCAGGAACAGGTGAATGCCGGCGGCGGCGTCAAGGTTGGCGACAAGAAGCTGAAGGTCGATCTGCGCTATTATGACTACCAGTCACAGACCCCAAAGGCCATTCAGCTCGCAGAAAAGCTGATTACCGATGACAAGGTCGACTTCCTCTTCTCGCCCTTCGGTTCCGGCGCAACCAAGGCCACGAGCGCAGTCGCGGAAAAGCACGGCGTGCCGATGATTGCCTCTTCCGCCTCCTCGGTGGAAGTCTTCGATCAAGGTTACAAGAACCTCTTCGGCGTCTACACAGACAACAGCACCTTCAGCGAACCACTAGCTGAATTGGTCAAGACCAAGCTGCCGAATGCAAAGCGTGTCGCTATTCTGGCGCGCAATGACCTTTACCCGCTCTCATTGGCGAATGAATTCGAAAAGAGCGCCAAGAAGCGCGGATTCGATGTCGTCTTCTTCGAGAAGTACGCCATCGGTACGCTCGATCACGCTTCCGCTCTCACCCAACTGCGCGCGGCAAACCCGGACTGGGTGGTCGTAACCGGCTATATCAATGACCTCATCACCATCCGCAAACAGGCCTCTGACCTGAAGGTTGGCGGCGATGTCTTCACCCTCATCAACGGCCCGGCCTATCAGGAATGGATCAGCGCCGTGGGTCCGCTGGCAGAGAATGTCACGACGGCGAGCTGGTTCCACCCTGTCGTGAAGTACGAAAGCGATGATGTTTTCGGCTCTTCCGGCAAGTTCGTCGAGCTGTTCAAGGAGAAGTACGGCGCGGCGCCAGACTTTACGCAGGCATCCGGCGCGGCGGTGGGCGTGGTGTTGCAGCAGGCCATCGAGCGTGCAGGCTCGACAGATCATGACAAGGTTCGGGCAGAGCTTCAGAAGGGTGGCTTCAAGACCTTCTTCGGCCCGATTTCCTTTGCCGAGAGCGGCATCGCCAATTCCTATGTGCCGCCTGTGCTGCAAATCCAGAATGGCAAGGTGGAAGTGGTGCTGCCCGAAGACATCGCCACCAGCGAATTCCGCACCGGCCTCAAGAACTAAGACCTGAACATCCATGCGGCCGCGCTTTAACCGGCGCTGCCGCATGAGGGAAAACTGTCCATGTTGTGGTTGCAGGTTCTTGTGAACGGGCTGGCCGTAGGCGGGCTTTATGCCTGTATCGCTGTCGGGTTCTCGATCGTGTGGGGTGTGCTGAACATCATCAATATCCTGCACGGATCGCTTATCGTGCTGGGTGGATACCTCGCCTTTTTCGCCCATCAATACTGGGGCATCAGCCCGTTTCTGTTCGCGCCGTTTGCCGGGGCGATCCTGTTCGTTCTGGGCGTGGGGTTGCAGGCCTGCATCATCAACCATGTGATGACACGCCCCTTCCTCATCACCCTTCTCCTCACATTCGGGCTCAACCTGTTCCTGGATAACTCCATGCTGGCCCTGTTCAGCGCGGATTATCGCAAGGTTCTGCTGGACCCGCCGCTAGGGGTGTTTGAGCTTGGCTCTATCGTGGTGCCGGCAGATCGCATCTATGCCACACTGATCGGGCTGACGCTGGTGGGCCTGCTTTCCCTCCTGCTGCGCTTCACCCAGCTTGGGCGCGCCATCATTGCCGTGCGCATGGACCGGGACGCGGCAGCCCTGCTCGGCATCAATGTGCGCTGGACATATGCGCTGGCCTTCGGGCTTGGTGTGTTCATGGCCGGCAGTGCCGGCGCACTGCTCAGCGCCATTTTCCCCATCTCTCCGGTGGCATCCGCCGGCTATCTCAGCAAGGCATTCGTCATCTGCGTGCTGGGAGGGTTGGGCAGCATACCCGGCGCGGTTCTCGGCGGATTTGCGCTCGGTATTATCGAGAGCTTCGGCGCGCTGTTTCTGGGGCCTGAACATGCGCTGACCCTGGCGTTTATTCTTCTGGTGGTGCTTTTGGCCGTGCGTCCCTCCGGTCTTCTGGGCAAGCGGGGGTTTGCCTGATGTGGCGCCTCACACTGCCCTTTGTCGTTCTTGCTATCGCATTGGCGGCGCTGAGCCAGACAGATGCTTATGTCATCCGCCTCGCCACCATTTTCGGCATGTATGCGACCCTTGCCCTTTCCTGGAACATCATTGGCGGATTTGCGGGTTATCCCTCATTCGCAACCGCCGCTTTCTTTGGTCTGGGTGCCTATGTCACGGCTGTGGCGCAGAATAACGGCATGCCCCTCGCCGTCGCCATTCTGCTCGCAGGTGGCGCGGCGGCGCTGTTTGCCGGCCTGCTGGGTTCGGCCATCCTGCATTTGCGCGGGCGCTATTTCGCCATTGCCAGCCTCGTCATCGCCGAAGTGCTGCGCGAGGTCACCAATTCATGGACCGACGTCACCGGCGGCGGCATGGGTATCAATCTGCCTCTGGTGGGTGGCAGCGTCATGGGGCAGGCGCAGTTCTATCTCGCCGCCATGCTGGGACTGGCCGCCATCGCCATGAGCGCAACCTTGTGGCTGGATCGCTCCCGCCTCGGCATGGCCTTGCGATGCATTTCCCAGAATGAAGATGCCGCGCAGATTATCGGTGTCGACACCCGCCGGGCCAAAACATTGGGCTTCATCCTCTCCAGCCTGTTCATCGGCTGCGCGGGGGGCATCTATGCATCATGGATCACCTATATCGACCCCACCGATGTCTATGATGGCGCGATGTCGGTAAAGCCGATCCTGATGGTTCTGCTGGGCGGTGTCGGCACGGTGTTCGGGCCCATATTCGGCGCTTTTACCTTTCTTGCGCTGGAAGAACTGCTGTGGCGCAACATACTGGAATTCCACGCCGGTATTCTTGGCCTGATGGTGGTGCTTCTGGTGCTGTTCCTGCCCGGCGGTCTCAGCGAAGCCCGCGGCTTCGGCCTTGCCCGCCTCATGGCCTGGAGGAAGCGCGCATCATGACCCCGCTTCTTGAGATTTCGGGCGTCACCAAGCGTTTTCGCGGTCTGGTTGCGCTGTCCGATATCAGTCTCACCCTGAAGCCCGGCGAAATCGTGGGCCTCATCGGCCCCAATGGTGCGGGCAAGACCACGCTGGTGAATGTCATCACCGGCGTACACAAGGCAGATGCGGGGGATATCCAGTTCGCTGGCCAGTCCATCACCCGCGCGCGGCCGGACCGGATCGCCCGCCTTGGCATCGCGCGCACATTTCAGGTCGTCCAGCCCTTTCCGGCCATGACGGTGCTGGAGAATGTGACAGCGGCGGCGCTGTTCGCGGGCGGAGCCGGCTCCATTCCACAGGCGCGGGATGCTGCGGCTGAGCATCTGGAATTCTGCGGGCTGGCCAGCCAGACCCACAAACCCGCCTCGGCCCTGACGCTTGCGGGGCGCAAGCGGCTGGAACTGGCAAAAAGCCTCGCTCTCAATCCGAAACTGCTGATGCTGGATGAGGTCAATGCCGGCCTCAACCTCGCGGAGATTGATGCGGCGCTTGAACTGATCTCCGCCATCGCCGCACGCGGCATCACGATTTTCCTGATCGAGCATCTGATGAAGGTTGTCACCCGCACAGCCCAGCGGCTGATCGTGCTCCACCACGGCGCGCTGATCGCCGATGGCCCCGTGGCACAGGTGATGGCGGATGAGATGGTGATTGAAGCCTATCTCGGCCGTCGATATGCCGAACGCATGGCGGGGGCCGGCATATGAGCGCCACCCTTCTTCACGTCGAGGCGCTTCAGGTCGCCTATGGCGATATTCAGGTCGTCTGGTCTGCCGATCTGCAAGCAAGAGAAGGCACCACAACGGCCCTTATCGGCTCGAATGGGGCAGGCAAAAGTACCTTGCTGCGTGCCCTGTCGGGCCTGCTGCGTCCTCTGAGCGGCCATATCCGCATGAGCGGGCATGATCTTGCCGGAGCCTCGCCCCAGCAGTTCGTGGAACATGGCATTGCCCATGTGCCGGAAGGGCGCCGCCTGTTCACCGGCCTTTCCGTGCATGACAATCTGATGCTCGGCGCATACCGACGCAAGGACGGCAAACAGGCGATCCGTGCCGATATCGAGAAGATGTATGAACTGTTCCCGCGTCTTGCAGAACGCCGCAATCAGGATGCGACCACCATGTCCGGTGGAGAGCAGCAGATGTGCGCCATTGCGCGCGGGCTCATGGCTTCTCCCCGCCTGCTGCTGATTGATGAACTCTCGCTGGGGCTTGCCCCGGCTGTGGTTGACCAGTTGGTGCTGACCCTCCAGCAGGTCCGTGCCACGGGCACGAGCCTGCTCGTGGTTGAGCAGGATGTGGGGATTGCACTGGAAATGGCCGACCATGTTTATATCATGGATCAAGGTCGCACTGTGCGGCATGGCCCAGCCGAAACCATCGCTGCCGACCCCTCCATTCTTTCCGCCTATATCGGAACCTGACGCCCATGACCGCCAACAGCCCCCCCGCCAACCGCCCGCAGGTCGAATATTATTTCAGCTTTATTTCCCTGTGGTCCTATATCGGCAGCCTGACCTTCCAGGATATCGTGACCCGGCATGATGTGCAGGTGAGCTACAAGCCGATCAATCTTCTGCAGGTCTTTGCGGCGGGCGGTGGCAAACCTGTGCGGGAACGGCCGGTGCAACGGCAGTCCTACAGGCTGGTGGAAATGGAGCGGTGGAAGGACATTCGCAACATACCGCTGGTCTTTCATCCCAAATTCTACCCGGCCGACCCCACGCTTGGGCACCGCATGCTGCTGGCGGCACTGGCAGATGGCTCCGATGTCGGCAGGTTTGTCCATGCCGGGCTCAAGGCCGTGTGGGCGGATGAACGCGATATCTCAGACCCGGATACGCTGGTGCAGCTCGCGGATGAGAACGGACTTGATGGAAAGGCGCTTCTGGCCCGCGCGGATGACCCGGCGCTACACCAGCAAGAGGCTGATCTGACGGCAGAGGCGATTGAGAACCAACTCTTCGGCGCCCCCTTCTATTTCTATCGCGATGAACCATTCTGGGGGCAGGACCGGCTGGAGATGCTGGATGCCGTGCTGTCCAGCGGTCGGCCCTCAATTCTGCCGCAAAAGATCCGCTGAAAGCGCCATGTGTGAGGGGTGTTCTTTCGGCGGCATGGCGCAGACTGTCGCACACACCATGCCGCCGAAAAGCCCGCCATCGGCAAGGCAGAGCTAAGCAGAAGTGCGGTGAAGGGCACCGCCATGCTCGGCATGACAGACCTTTACGGCCGAGCTTCTGCCCCGCGTCCTCAAGAGTTTGGAGGCGACATGTCCGCAGGTCCAGATCGCAGTGAAATGCGAATATTCGATCCGTCTGCTTCAGGGATTTGCATGCGAGGTGCTTGATCTGGCTCTGGAGGCCCGGATGCAGCATGCGCGGCGGGAAAGATGTGTAAGCCGCCAAAAGCTTGTCTGAGCTGGCAGTGCCCCACGCATGACGCCCATATGCTGCCCGAGTTGCCACCGGTGATGCTGCCGCCGGAAAAGCTGTACCCGCCCCTGCCCTTCAGGTTCTTGAAAACCGGCGATGTCCGTTCCGCCTTGCAGCTATCCATGAAAGCTCCACAGGCTTTCAAACAGCTGCTCTGGCGGGACTAGCTGTCGCTGTCATGAGCCAGAGCCCCCTTGTGCCGGGCCTGCGCCAGCCTGGTTCCAAGGATAGACCGCCGCATCTACCAAGCGTCGAACTGGTGCGACATCAGCACCATGCCCCCTTCACAGCCGATGCAGGTGCGCCGCCGTTTCCGTCTTCAGGATTATGGGATCACTTGAAAAAAGGAATGCGCCGGCCCAATGCCGCACACCCACCAACCGAGGCGTTTTGGTGGGAGGCCGCCGGCTCGCATGCCATGTGGCCTCCCATCTTCAGCCTCACCCGAAGATCTTCTCTCCGCCAACCCAGGTCTGCGAGATCTTGATCTTCATGATGTCATCGGGCGAAACCTTGAACGGGTCCTGCTCCAGAACCACCAGATCGGCTTCCTTCCCGGCTTCCAGAGATCCGATCCGCTCGCCCTGCCCGATCTGCGCCGCCGCCGCTGATGTCACCGCATGCAACGCCTCTTCGAGGGCAATGGCCTGATCCGGGCCAACAATGGAATTGTCCACCGTGCAACGCCGGGTCACGGCGGTCTGCACCAGCCGCAATGCACCCAGCGGAGAACAGGGACCATCGGTGTGCAGGGTAAAAGGCAGCCCTTCGCGCACGCATGCCCCAGCGGGGTCCATGAAGGCGGCGCGCTCCGGGCCGAAAAGCTGGTCGCGATATGCCGCGCCATAGAGATAGACATGGTTCATCAGGAAGGTCGGCTGCACGCCCAGCGCCTTCATGCGGGTGAGCTGCTCCGGCCGCACAATGGTGGAGTGCTCGATGCGGTTGAGGCCCGTGGGCGGATTGGCGCCATAGGCGGCCTCGATGGCATCCAGCGCGGAGTCGGTCGCCGCATCGCCATTGCAGTGAATCTGCACCGGCCAGCCAGCAGCCTGAATGGCGGCGACCATCTTTTTCAGCTCTTCCGGCGGGTAATTGGTCGTGCCCTTCACATCCGTGTTCAGATAGGGAATGGTCTGCGCGCCGGTCTTGGTCTGGTTTGAACCGTCATTGATGATCTTGATGCCGAACAGCGAGAAACGCGAATTGGGAAACAGCGCAGCTTTCGCCCCCCAGCCCAGATTTTTATAGGCGTCACCGGAGGCCATATTGTCATACATCAGGCTCGCGCTCAGCCGGCCCGTGCCGCTGGCGGTGAGCTTCACCAGCCCCTCGATCCATTCCGGCTGCACTGTGCCGGGTTCGTGCGTCGTGGTGTTGCCGAGCGATGCGCTCAGCTTGAAATAATCCTGCATCGCCTTGGCGAAGATCTGGGGCGTGATCTGTGGCAAGGCATGCGCCACGAACTTGAGCATGGCGCTCTCTTCATAGACGAGGCCGTTGAAACGCCCGTTCGCATCGCGCCCGAAATGCCCGCCACCCGGCAGCACGCCGACATCCTGCGGAATCTGCGCAATCTTGAAGGCCGCCGAATTGGCCGCCCCGTCATGCATGTTGATGTACCAGATGAAAATGGGGCGCTCGGTCGAGATCGCGTCCAGTTCCGCCATCGACAGGTTGCCGCCCTGCAGCAGATTGTCAAAATTATAGGCTGTGAGCCACTGTCCGGGCGGGAGCTTGGCATTCAGCGCCTTGAGACCGGCGATCAGGTCCGCACGGGTGGGATAGGTTTCATATCCCACATCAATCAACAGCTCGGAGAAAAGCGCGACAAAGCAGGAATGCTGGTGCGGGTCCACGAAGCCGGGCAGCAGGGTGCGCCCATCCAGATCAATCACCTGCGTTTTGGCCGTGCGCAACCCGTCCAGATCTGAGAGCGCCCCGACAGCAACAATCTGGCCGCCTCGCACCGCCAGCGCCTCTGCCCGGCTGCCAGAGGTCGCGTTCATGGGGATGATGGTGCCGCCACGGAAAATGATATCGGCTCCCGCGCCTGCTTGCGCCTGCGCATGAGCCTGCCCAAAGGGCATCCCCAATGCCGTCACGCCCGCCGTTGCACCGGCCAGCGCCATGAATGCACGACGAGAAGGCCCCTCGCGCCGCGCCATATCCGCCGATGAGCTGGACCAGCCGCTATACAGGCTCTTGTTGGTGAAAAGCGTTCCCACACAGAAGCGACACATGATCCATCTCCCTGCATGCCCATGCCGCCGAACTGCGAGGAGACGAGACACATCCATGGTTTAAGAAACCACGACTGCGTCCGCTCTCTGCTTTCACGCATGTTCGGCGGCAAGGCCGTTTCAAATCCTCTCAGGACCGCTCTAGCCGATCAGCTTGCGAAGATTGCGCGTGATCGGCACCACAATGACGCTGGTGCCCTTGAAATCGAGCGCCGCCTTGAAGGCGCTGGCGAGTTCTTCGGTGGTGGAGGCAGAAGAGCTTCTGGCCCCATAGCCCTTGCCAAGCGCGACAATATCCAGCCCCGGCAGGTCAAGGCCGGGCACATTGGGGGTTTTCTCAAGCTCGGCGAACTGTTTCAGAATGCCGTATTCTTCATTTTGAAGAACAACATAGATCACATGCGCCTGCTGCCGCGCGGCGGTGTAGACCGCCTGAATGGAATATTGGAACGAGCCATCCCCCATGACGCACAGAACGGGGCGGTCTCGCCCGCTCTTGCGCTCGGCCAGCGCCAGACCCACGGCGGCCGGCGTGGTCCAGCCCAGCCCGCCCGAGGCAAAGGCATAGGAGACATCCGGCTTGCGGATGCGGATCTGGTCTGCCAGCTGCGCGACATTGGAAGGAGATTCCTGTGCCAGCACAAAATCATCCGGCAACAGGGTCTGCAAGGTCGCGTAAACGGCGGTGGGGGTGAGCGGCAACTCACCTGCCACAGGGACTTCCGGCGCAGAACGCAGTGCCGCCCCTTCATGAGCCGGCCGCACTGTCACCTGCGGCAGAACGGCGCTCAGGAACAGGCCGGCATCACTCACCAGACTGTCCCCCACAGCCGCCTTGGCTGTGGCATTGGGGTCATCCGTCACATGAATAAGCTCTGCGCCTTCAGGCAGATAGGAGCCGGGCACATAGGGATAGTAGCGGAACACGGGTGCGCCCACGACCAGGATCAGATCATGCCCCTTGAGCTTGTCACTTAGCGGACCGATGGCTGGTGGCAATACACCCGCAAACTGGGGGTGGACTTCCGGGAAGCCTGGCCGTTCACAGAAGGGCGAAGACCAGACCGGCGCACCGAGGCGCTCGGCCAGCGCAATGCCATCCGCCCACACATCCGCACCGCCACGCGCGACATCGCCGCCATAGACCAGCACCGGGGTTTTTGCGGCATTGAGGCGCTCCGCGAAAGCGGAGACCCGGGCCGGATCAGGGCCGATGCGCGTCGCCACCGTGCGCACGGCGGGCATCTCATCCATCGGCTGGTCCCAGTCATCCATGGGCAGAGAGAGGAACACGGGACCGGCCGGCTGCTGGATAGCGGTGGCGTAGGCGCGCATGAAGGCGCCGGGAATATCCTGCGGCCGCGCCGGCTCATAGGCCCATTTCACCCACGGGCGCGGCAGCGTGGTTGCATCGATATTGGTGAGCATGGGCTCAACCAGCAGCATGTCCCGCGTCTGCTGGCCAGCGGTGATGATGAGGGGTGTCTTGTTCAGATAGGCAGTGAGAATGGCGCACATGGCATTGCCGGTCCCCGCACCCGTGTGCAGGTTCACAACCACCGGCTTGCGCAGCCCCTGGGAGAGCCCGTCCGCGATGCTGACAACGCTCGCTTCCTGAAGGGCCATCACATAATCGAAGTCTTCAGGAAAGTCTTTGAGAAAGGGCTCTTCCGTGGAGCCGGGATTGCCAACGATCGTGGTTAGCCCGAGCTGACGCAGGAGATTGAACGTCACATCCTTCACTGTCGGCATTTTCGACCTCATCCATGAACTGAGGGACTCCGCCCGCAATGGGCGTTACCATGACAGCACAACATCCTCGGCACCATAGCACCACGATAAGATAACCCAGCAAATGAATACACGAACTATACTCACAACTACATGAAATAAAATGAAATATTCAAAGTCACGAAAATGAAACATCCTGGTTTTGATCTTCTCCAAGGCAAGGTGGAGCACCCTCAACTCACCTGACATGCCACTGCCGGGGGAACAGGGCGAGGCGATAAAAACGCCCTCCTGCCATGGGCAAGAATGAAGGCCCAGCGCATTCCTGCCCGTCGTCATGAAACAGAGCCAGTTTCACTTCCCCCGGAAGCGCGAAACCGCTCATCCTGCTGTTTTCACGTATTTTCGGCCATAGAACGGCCCGACACCCGCGCTCATTGGCCTGTGACCCTGAAAACCGCCCCGCCAGACAGTTCCAAGCCCAGTGCAGGTGACGCCATCATCGGCGTTTATGATAAAATGCCGCCCAATGGGATGACATGCGCGGCAAACAGCTTCGGGAAGTCCGGCGGCTGTCACGGCTCCTCGCATTCTTAGACCAACCTGCCGATATCGGCTGTGGCTCGGGCGAGCCGGATGCTCCCCACGTCATTGAAGCCGGACATCTGGGATTGATTCGAACCCGGCCCCGAACGCCCTCTACCGCTCGCGATTTCCCATGTAGGACAGACATGCGGTCGACATGCGCACTCTGGCTCTGCACCGGAAATATGATGGCATTCTTGTGTGAAACAGCGTCTTCCATCTGCCCCCAGAAGAACGGCGCGCCATATTCCCCATTTTCATGGGCACATGCGCATGCTGGCACAGCTCTCATCTTCACCCGCGGGCAACACCATGGCACGGTCATCTGCCGCTCTACAGGGCAACAGCCCCATCATGGCGGCCTGGGTATGCGGAGCATCACCTGCCTCTGAAAGAGAACGGGTGCGAGATCATTTTCCATGTCGAGGAAGACCTCGATTATGGTGGCCAGAGCATCTGACTGGCGCAACAAAGGTAGCAAGTTCGGCACGCACCTGATAACCGCCCCTGAACCGCCCCTTTTCTGGCAGATTGATTTCACCATGTCCGATACCGAACTGCCCGCCCCCCGCCTGATGCTCATTCTTGACGCAAGCCCCACGCTGAAGCCGGATGAGGTGGAAGCGCGCGTGGCTGCGGGAGATGTCGCCGCCGTCATTCTGGCGACAGATGAGAACGCCCTTCCAGAACCGGCTCATCTGCGCGCCCTCGCCGCCCCGGCCCAGCAGCGCGACGCCGCTGTTCTGGTGACCGATGCGGGAGAATTGGTGGAGCAGGCTGGCCTGGATGGCGTGCATGTGCGCATGGCAACATCCGCCCCCCTCAAGAGCGCCCTTTCCACCCTGAAGCCGGCCTCCATCGTCGGCGCAGGTGGTTTGATGGAGCGCCACACCACCATGGAGGCAGGAGAGAACGGCGCGGATTATGTGCTGTTCGGCACCATTGCTCCTGCGCCCGAGGATGCAGACAGCATCCGCACGATGGTGGAATGGTGGGCAGAACTCTGCGAGGTGCCCTGCGTCGGTGTCGCTACCTCACTGGACGAGGTCTCAGAACTGGCGCTGCTGGGTGCGGATTTTGTGGCACTGCCGGCCGATCTCACCGCGGGTGCCGAGGGCCTGGCCCGCGTGAGCGAGGCCCAGCAGCGGCTGGATCTGGCCCATGCGGTACGTGTCGAAGCCTTCAACGCCGCCCTGGAAGGGCGGAACTGACCGGAGCACGCGATGCGGCCTTCCGTTCTGCACCGGCCCAAACAGGCGCGGTCCCTCTCCGGGCTGGTGGCGGCCAGCCTTGGCCTGCTGCTGCTGGCATCTCCCCTCAGCGCTGCCCCCAAGGAGCAGCCGAAGGAGCGCGCGCCGGCAAAAGCGGGGCAGAAGACCGCCCCGAAGCCAGAGAACCAGCCCGCCCCCATCCGCTATCCGCAGGAGGATACGCCCGGCGCGAAGGGTGATATCGCCTATGGCGCCTATCAGCGCGGCTTTTATCGCACCGCCTATCAGGCTGCCCTCAAACAGGCGAATGAGCAGAACAGCGTTCCCTCCATGCTTCTGCTGGGCGAGCTTTCACAGCGCGGGCTCGGCACCGCGGCCAGCGCACAAAAGGCCGCCGAGTGGTATCGCAAGGCAGCAGACAAGGGCTCTCCTGATGGCCAGTTCTCCCTCGGCCTGATGTATCTTGCCGGCGAGGGCATGACGCAGGATGAAGAAGGCGCAGCCAAGCTGTTCCAGCAGGCCGCAGAACAGGGACATGGCGAGGCGGCCTATAATCTGGGCCTGCTCTATCTCGCCGGGCGCAAATTGCCGGAAGATCAGGCCGCCGCAGCCCGCTGGTTTGATATTGCCGCAAAGCAGAATATCGAGGATGCGCAATACGCCCTCGCCGTGCTGCTGAAGGAGGGCGACGGGGTGCCGCAGGATCTGCCGGCCTCCACGAGGATGCTCCAGAAAGCGGCCGACCATGGCCATGTCACCGCACAGGTCGAACTCGCCATCATGCAGTTCAACGGCACCGGCATGGACAAGAACGAGGCCGCCGCCGCCGGGCTGTTCCGCAAGGCCGCGCTGGCCGGCAATGCCATCGCCCAGAACCGCTATGCCCGCCTGCTGTCAGCCGGACGGGGCACGCTGCAAGACAAGGTCTCCGCCGCCGCATGGCATCTCATGGCCAAGAACCGTGGCCTCGGCGATCCCTATCTGGATGAACTGATGGCGGGGCTTTCAGAGGCCGACCGCAAGAAAGCCGAAGCGCTCGCCGAGAACTGGGGCGCACATGCACAAAGCGCCCCCGGTGAACAACCGCATGCCAGCCCTCCTCCGCAACGGCCTTGACGGGCGCGCTGCGGGCGGGCACACGTCGCGGCAACACATTCTTTCCATGGAAACCACGCGCGCCATTGCGATTCGTCGCCGCGCCCGGGGCTACCGCCAAGGCTCCGCCGGGGCCGCATTTTCGGACACGTCCTTATGATCCGCTCGCCGCTCATCACTGTCATGGTTCAGGCCGTCCGCAAGGCGGGTCGCGCCCTCATCCGCGATTTCGGCGAGGTGGAGCAACTCCAGATCTCGCGCAAGGGGCCCGCGGACTTCGTTTCCAATGCCGACCGCAAGGCCGAGGAAATCCTGTTCACCGAACTCTCCCGCGCCCGCCCCACCTATGGCTTCCTGATGGAAGAGCGCGGCGTGGTGGAAGGGTCGGACCCGGATAATCTGTGGGTGGTGGACCCGCTGGATGGCACCACCAACTTCCTCCACGGCATTCCCATGTTCGCCGTTTCGGTGGGTCTGGTGCGCGCAGGCGTGCCTTATGCCGGCGCTATCTATAACCCCATCGCGGATGAGCTTTTCATCGCCGAGCGCGGCGCGGGGGCCTTCCTGAATGACCGCCGCCTGCGCGTTGCCGCCCGCCTGAAGCTGGCCGATTGCGTGGTGTGCTGCGGCCTGCCGCATATGGCACGCGGAGACCATGCCGAATTCAACCGCGAGCTGGGCGTGGTGCAGAAGCAGGTCGCCGGCCTGCGCCGCACCGGTTCTGCCGCTCTGGATCTGTCCTGGGTGGCCGCTGGCCGCTTTGATGCCTTCTGGGAACGCGGGCTGGCGCAGTGGGACATGGCCGCAGGCCTCGTGATGGTGCGTGAAGCCGGTGGCTTCGCCTCCGACATGGACGGCCGCGACAAGGTTCTGGAAAAGGGCGATGTACTGGCCGGCAATGAGCAGATCCACCGCGATCTGCTGCGCCTGCTGAAAAGCGTAGCCTGATTCATCGCGCCCTGCCCCCGGCCAATGGTCGGCGCGAAGTAAGTTCTTCGAGCGCCAAATGCGTGGAACAGGGGTCCATGAGCCAGTCTCACGGGCCCCTTCCTGCAACTGGGGGCCTGCTTAACCGGAGCATCAGCCTGCGGCGAGAGGCCTCCTGCAACAGGAGACCTTCTGGCCCTGTATCCCGCAGCTTCCGGCGGGTACCCCCTTATTGTGGAAAATGAATCTCCACCGGCTGGCGGGTGATTGTTTTGCGTCCCCGCTTGAAAGCATGCAGCACGGGCGCGAGTTCCGCCACTGCGGCATGCGGGCTCTGGGCATCCAGAACCACGAAATCCGCCGCGTGACCCACCGCGATCCCATAGTCCTGAATATTCAGGAGTTGCGCAGAGCGGCGTGTGACCATGTGGAAGCACTCCTCCACATCCGCCTGCGCGCCGATATGGCAGATATTGGCGTTCAAATTCGCCATGCGCACCAGCGAGCAATCTCCAAATGGCGTGAACGGGTTCAGCACATTGTTGGTTGAGAGCGAACAGTTGACGCCATGGTGCAGAAACTCATGCGCCCCGGCCACGCCACGCGTCTTCGCGCAATCTTTGTCACGCCCCATCAAAAACAGATCGGTTGAGGGCAGCACCGTCAACGCCACCCCGGCATCACGCATCCGTTCGGCGATCTGCGCACGGCGCGTCTTCGCCACATAAGCCAGCTTGGTTACGTGGCCGATAGCGGTGCGCCCACCCCAGCCATATCGCTCCGCAAGGGCGCAGACATATTCAAGATCAAGCGCTGCGGTATCGGTTCCAAAATCCAGATGCATGTCGATATCGACATCGAACATGCGCGCCATTTCAAACACGCGGTCGATCTGCCCATGCGGGTTGCTGTCCGTATAGGGCGCGGCCCCCACACAGCTCGCACCACGGCGCAGGGCTTCCAGCATCAGTTCATCCGTGCCAGGATTATTGAGCAACCCTTCCTGCGGAAACACGCAGATCTCGATATCCATCGCCCAGCGATACGCATCGCGCGCCGCCAGAACGCCTTCAAGGCTACGCAGGCCGATGCCAGGGTCCACCTCCAGATGGGTGCGCATATGGGTGGTGCCCTGCGCAATTGCCTTTTCCAGCGTGCGGCTGGCGCGGGTGAACACATCCTCCGCCGTAAAATCCTTCTTCACGCGGGCGACTTCCGAGATAGCCTCGTCCAGATCTCCGGTCGCCGCATGGCAGCGCTCCAGAATGCAGGATTTGTCGAGGTGAATGTGCGTTTCAACGAAGCCGGGCGCGACCAGACGCCCACCCGCATCCAGCCGGGCCCCATCCGCCTCGAGAGCCGGTGCGATGACAGCAAAGCGCCCATCCTCAATGCCGATATCCACCAGCCTATCCGGATGTTCCGCTAGCCGGGCATTGGTGACAATCAGATCCATCCGCTCATCTCCTGTTGCAAGAATTCAAGCCACCGCCAGCCTCAGCGCATGGAGAGGCGCGTCGTGTCCGGCCTTGCCCGATCGCCACGCAGCTTTGCCCGCCAGGTGCCGACCTCGACCATTTCCGCAATGACATCCGCCATCACCTTCGCCGCGGCCTCGCTGCCGCGCGGATTCATGCTGCGCTGGGACACCACAACCGAGAGCCGCCAGGACGGGGTCGGGTCCACTATTGGCACGGCCACCATCTCACCGCGGGCCATCTCGTCGCCGAATGCGAAATGCGGCATCACCGCAAGCGCATGGCGCGCACGCACCATGCGGGCGATGGTGGGCAGGCTGTCGCACGACATCACATTGGGTACGATGCCCTGACGCGCCGCGAAGCGCTCGATCACGGTGCGCATCACATTGGGCGCGCCGGGCAGCACCACCGGCAGATCGAACATGTCATCGAAGCTGATCTGCCCGGCCGCGATCACCGGATGGCCCGGTGGCGCAAAAAGCATCAACTCTTCTTCCATCATCTCGGTCCAGGCCACATTCTCAAAGGCCCGGTGGTCGTAAAGAAGAGCAACATCCAGTCGTCCCATCTGGATGAAGTCATCAATGTAACCTGTCATCGCCTCCACAATATGCAGGGTGATATTGGGCTGACGCTCCGCCATCGCGGTGATTAACGGAAGAGATAACCCGCGACAGGCCGAGGTGGGCAAGCCCACCGAAACCTTGCCGGAAGGCGTGAGAGACTGCGAGCGGATAACATCGCGCGTCCGATCCACCTCCTGCAATATGCGCCGCGCATGGTCATATAATTGCTGGCCAATTTCGGTTGGCGTCACACCGCGCGCATGACGCACCAACAAGCCCACACCCAATTCCTCTTCCAGATTTTTCATCTGCTGGCTGAGGGAAGGCTGGGCAATGCGCAGCACCTCCGCGGCACGGGAGAAGTTCCCGCTCTCGGCGATCTGCACGAAATATTTGAGCTGTCGCAAGTCCATGAAAGGCCCCTTGTTGGGCAAGTCTGCCACCGGACCTAGAGGTGTCAAGCGACTAAAATTCACTCATATGCACAAACTATAGACAATAGATTATATGTTTTCATGCATTTTCAGTGAGATAACATCATTCAATACCCATAAAATCTGCCTATAATTCAGTTCAATAGGCGCTTCCTATATCTATGATTGGAAAATAGTCTTTGCCGACAGGCGCAATCTGTCTCTAGCCTGAAGTCGTACCCAACAAGCGGGCCAAGTGCCCAGCCATTCCGCTCATCCTGGCGACAACAGGAGCTACAAGCATGCCTTTTCAACGCTTCAAGCGTCTCCCGCTCATGGCAGCCACGGTGGCGTTCGGACTTGCAAGCTCGGCGGCGATGGCCGAGCAGCAACCCTGCATTGGTAATTCCGCTGCTGTCACCGGTCCTGCGGCCTTCTCTGGCCTCGCGATCAAGATGGGGGCAGAAATCGCCATTGATGAGATCAATGCATCGGGCGGCGTCCTCGGGAAACAACTTAAACTTGTGCAGTATGACGATGCCGGTGCACCACCGCGTGGCGTCGACAATACAAGACGCATCGCTCTTGCGGATAAATGTATTGCCATTCTGGGCGGGTTCCACTCCACCGTTGCGGTGGCACAGGTGGATCCGGTCCATGAAATCGGCATTCCCTATATGGGCGTGTGGGCGGCCAATACAAAAGCCATCGAGAATGGCAAAGACCCCAACTTCATGTTCCGCATCTCGGCCAAGGACAAGTGGGTGGCCCGCTTCCTTGTCGATGAAGCCCTGAAGCTCACGAAAGATGGCAAGATTGCCTTCTTCTACGAAAATACTGGATGGGGCAATGGCGCCCTGCCGGATGTGAAGGCTGCACTTGCCGCCAAGGGCAAGGAACTGGTCGTTGCCGAAACATTCAACTGGAATGACCAGGATATGTCACCGCAGGTGATGCGGGCGCGCGATGCCGGGGCGGATGTTATCATCATCTGGTCCCTCGATCGCGAGGCCAATCAGGTCCTGCGCGCCATGGACAAGATCAGCTACAAGCCCACCATCGTGGGTGCCTGGGGCATCAGCGGCAATCTGGGTGAACTGGCCGGCCCGCTCGCCAACGGCACGCGGGTGATGCAGACCTACTCGTTCCTCACCCCGCAGAGCGAGACCGGCAAGAAGATGCTGGCCACCCTTGAATCCAAATATGGCATCAAGGATCCCTCCACCATCAAGGCCGCCTCCGGCATCGCCAATGCCTATGACGCGGTCTATCTGCTGGCCGATGCCATCAAGATCGCCGGTTCCTATGACTGGCCGAAGGTTCAGCAGGCCCTCTATCAGGTCGAGCGTGACGGTCTGGTGGCCCCCTACAAACCCGCCTTCGACAAGACCAACCCAGAGCGCAACGATGCCCTGCTGCCGGAGCACTACCTGCTCGCCGTCTGGCACGACGGAAAGCTGATCCCCTTTGCGGGCTCACCCTACGACAAATGACCCCGGCGTGGCGGAACTCGTCTCCGCCACCGCCCCTGTGCCTGTTTCATCCGCCCCTCGTCCGCTCTGTCAGCACTGGATCATCCCATGTCTACGGTGGCGCAATATGTTTTCTCCGGCCTGGCGATCGGCGGCATCTATGCCCTTGTCGCCCTCGGCTTTCACATCATGTGGTCCGCGGCGCGGGCGGTGAATTTCGCTCATGGCGACACGCTCATGATTGGTGGCCTTGTGGCAGCTTATCTGGTTGCCATTGGCTGGCCGCTGGGCCTTGCCTGCCTCATCGCCATCTTGTGCGGCGGCCTGTTCGGCTTCGTGCTGGAACGCATGGCGGTGCGCCCCTTTCTGGGCCAGTCCAATTCCATCGGCTGGATGCTCACCACCATTGCTGTCGGCATCATGGTGGAGAGCATCGCTACCATCGAAACGCAGGGCTATGCGCTGCCCTTACCCTCTCCCGGCATCACCAGTTCGGTGCAGATTCTGGGCGCGGGGCTTTATCCGCAGGAACTGGCCATTCCGGTCATTGCACTGGCCGCCATGGCCGGGTTGCGCGTGCTCCAGCGCCGCACCCTCATCGGGCGGGCGATGCAGGCGGTGGCCTATAACAAGAATGCCGCGGCGCTGATGGGCATTGATGTCAATCTTGTCGTCGCCTTCTCATTCGCGCTCGCCAGCCTTCTGGGGGCTGCCGCTGGCGTGCTCATCGCCCCGGTTGTGCAGGCCTCGGCCACCATGGGCGTTCTGCCCGGCCTCAAGGGCTTCGCCATCGCCATCATGGGCGGCATCACCTCCGCACCCGGCGTGGTCCTCACCGGGCTGGCCTATGGCGTGATGGAAAAATTCGTCGAGGGCTACATCTCGACCTCCGCGCGCGAGATCGTCGGCTTCTCGCTGATGATCGTCGTGCTGCTCGCCTTCCCTCAGGGCCTGTTCGGAAAACGCGAGGTGGCCAAGGTATGAAACGTCTCTATCCCCTTGGCTTTCTGGTCTTCGCCCTCATCCTTCTGGCGGTGCCGCTCGCCTCGAACAATGAATATGAGCTGCGCCTGTTCATGCTGTTCCTGATCTACGCGATCATCGCGGTCGGGCTGAATGTGCTGGTGGGGCTGTCCGGTCTCGTGTCTCTGGGGCAGGCAGGCCTGTTCGCGCTGGGGGCCTATACAGGGGCGATCGTCGCCATCCGGCTCGGTTTCGACATGATCAGCGCAACCATCACCGCCGGCATCATCTCGGGGCTGTTCGGCGTGCTGCTGGCCTATCCCACGGTGCGGGTGCGCGGGGTTTATCTCGCGGTTGTCACCATTGCGTTCGGGCTGATTGTCGAGAATATCGCCATTGAGTGGCAGTCTCTCACCGGCGGCACCACCGGGCTCATGTCCATCCCCGCGCCGAATGCCTTCGGCATCCGTCTCTCCGGCTATGCCTATTATGCCGTGCTGGCCATCACCCTGTTCCTGCTGGTGGTGGGTACGCATAATCTGAAACACTCGCGCTATGGGCGCGCCATGCTGGCGGTCTCGCAAAGCGAAACGGCGGCCCGCGCACTCGGGCTCAGCCCCACCACCATGCGCACGCTCGCCTTCGTGGTGTCTTCCGTCACCGCCGGCATTGCAGGCACCTACTACGCTTTCCTCAACTCCTACATCTCGCCCGACATCTTCACCTTCACGGATAGCGTGCGCTTTCTGCTGATGGTCATTCTGGGCGGGGCGGCGTCCACCTTCGGTCCGCTGATTGGCGCCTATATCCTCACCTATCTGCCCGAATATCTGCAGGAATTCGCGGTGTGGCAGAAGTTCGCCTATGGCGCGCTGCTGCTGGTGGTAATGTTTGCCCTGCCGCGCGGCATCATGGGCTCTCTTGGCGCACTGTTCGCTCGCCTGCGCCCCCGTGCGGTTGCCATTTCGGCCAGCGAGGGCATCCCGGCCGAGGCGACCCTCAGCCGTGACCTCAGCCACATGCGGGCGGAACTGGTGACACGTGACCTCACCGTGCGCTTTGGCGGCCTCACCGCGCTTTCCGCCGCATCCGTCCGCGTGAAGCCGGGTGAGGTCCATGCGCTGATCGGGCCAAATGGTGCGGGAAAATCCACCTTCGTCAACACCATCTCCGGCTTCTACCAGCCCACCTCCGGCGCATTCGAACTGGATGGCGTGCAACTCACCGGCCTGCGCTCGCATGAGATTGCCCGCGTGGGTCTGGCCCGCACCTTCCAGAATACCGAACTGTTCGGAGACATGACGGTGCTGGAAAATGTGATGGTGGGCTGCCAGCAGCGTCTCACCTATGGCATTGCCGCCTCCATCCTGCACACGCTCTCCATGCGACGGGAAGAGGAGCAGTGCCGGCGGGAATCCATTGGCCTGCTCGCCTTCGTGGGGCTTGAGGACTTCGCCCATGAGGAGGCGCGCTTCCTGCCCTTCGGCCTGCAGCGCCGTCTGGAAATCGCCCGTGCACTGGCTGCCGGCCCCCGCCTCCTGCTTCTGGATGAACCGGCCGCCGGCCTCACCACCCAGGAGATCGATGATCTTGAAGCCATGATCCGCCGCATCGCGGGGCTGGGCATCAGCGTGCTGCTTATCGAGCACCATGTGGAGCTCATCATGGCCGTCGCCGATACCGTGACCGTGCTGGATTACGGCCAGGTCATCGCCAGCGACACCCCGGCCGTGGTGCAGGCAGACCCGCGCGTGGTGGAGGCCTATTTCGGGACCTCCGACAGCACGCACCTTCAGAGCGATCCCCAGCCGTCGGAGGCATCGGCATGAGCACTCCAGATGATGCCCTTCTCGATATCCGCAATCTCGAACTGCGCTATGGGGCGGCTGTTGCGGTGCGTGATATCTCGCTCAAGGTGAAGCCGGGCCAGCTTGTCGCTGTCATCGGCAACAACGGAGCCGGAAAATCCTCCATGGTGCGCGGCGCCAGCGGCCTTGTGCGTCCCTCCGGCGGACAGGTGCTGTTTCGGGGCGAGGACACCACCGCCCTTTCCGCGAACAAAAAGGTGCGGCGCGGCCTCATCATGGTGCCAGAAGGCCGGTTGCTGTTTCCCGACCAGAGCGTCGAGGACAATCTCATCCTCGGTGCCTATGCCCATGGCGGCCTGAAAACACCGCGCGCGCAGGACACGCTGGAGAAGGTGCTGACCCTTTTCCCGCGCCTCAAGGAGCGCCTGTCGCAACAGGCGGGCTTAATGTCCGGCGGTGAGCAGCAGATGCTCGCCATCGCCCGTGGCCTGATGGGTGAGCCGGAACTGCTCATCATTGATGAGCTCTCCCTCGGCCTTGCGCCCAAGATCGTCGATCAGCTCATCCGTGTGCTGGCGGACCTGAATGCCGGCGGCCTCTCCATCCTGCTGGTGGAACAGTTGGCCTCCTACGCCCTCGCCATCGCCGACCATGCCTATGTGATCGCCAATGGCCGGGTGGTGCGTGATGGCCCCAGCGCTGAACTCGCCAGGGACCCCGAGGTGATGGCCGCCTTCCTCGGCAAGAAGCCCGAGAGCTGAGCAGAACCGGGCTGATCGTCCGCACCTCCCCCTTTCTTCCACACCCATTGCCTCAAGGAGAAACCATGCCCCGCGTTATCGATCTGAGCCTTCTGATTGAAGACAACATGCCGGCGCACAAGCTGTTCCAGCGTCCGGTCATCACCACCCATATGAGCCATGAAAGCTCGAAGGCGCTTGGCCTCGGCGTGCCCGGCGACGCCATGACCTTCCAGACCAACTTCATCGCCATGCTGGACCATGTCGGCACCCATGTGGATGCCTTCCGCCATGTGAAGCCGGATGGCGCACCCATTGATGAGATGCCGCTCGAGATGTTCATGGGCAAGGCGGTCTGCTTCGACCTGCGCCACATTCCCGATCTCGGCGAAATCGGCGTGACCGACATGGAAGAGGCAGAGGCGAAGAGCGGCGTGAAGGTGGATGGGCACATCGTGCTGCTGTGCACCGGCTTCCACACCCGCAACTACCCCAAGCTGGACTCGGTGTGGAAAAACCCGCTGCTGACCGCCGAAGCCACCCAGTGGCTCTATGACCGGGGCAGCCGCATGCATGGCGTGGAAGGCCCCTCCACCGACAAGCCAACCGATGACATCTTCGCCCAGCATCGTCTGTGCCGGGAACTGGGCATGAGCCACTGGGAATGGCTGGTGAATCTGGAAGAGCTGATCGGCAAGGGCGAGATCCAGTTCTTCGGTGCGCCTCTCAAGTTCAAGGGCGGCTCAGGCTCGCCGGTCCGCGCGTTCGCGCTGGTGGACTGACGAACCCGCCCTTGCCGGGCGGCGGGAACTGCCCCGCTCGCCGCCCGGTCCCTTATCTGCGCATCGGCCCACCAGACCGCAGCAGCACTTGCAGCCAAGGATGCCGCCATGACCATCTCCCTGCCCTTCGCCCGCCTGAGTGCCCGCGAGGCGCGCATGTGCATTGCCCGCAAGGACGTCTCTCCGGTGGAGTTGACCCGTGCCGCGCTGGATGCCGCCCGCGGCACGCAGGCAAGCCTCAACGCCTTTTTCCTCATCATGGAAGATGAGGCGATGGCGGCGGCGCACAAGGCGGAAGATGCGGTGATGCGTGGCGAGAGCCTCGGCCCCCTGCACGGCCTGCCCTTTTCCGCAAAAGACCTGATGGCGGTGAAAGGCGTGCCCTATGCCTCCGGCTCCCGCGCCTTTGCAGACAATATCGCGGCAGTGGATGCCCCCGCTGTTGAACGGGCCAAGGCGGCGGGCGCGATCCTCATCGGCAAGACCACCACCAGTGAATTCGGCTGCAAGCCAGTGGGCGATAGCCCACTCACCGGCATCACCCGCAGCCCGTGGAACCTTGAAAAAACCCCCGGCGGCTCCAGCGCCGGGGCGGCGGCATCGGTTGCGGCCGGCATAACCCCCTTTGCACTGGGCACGGATGGCGGCGGCTCCATCCGCATTCCCTGCGCCTTTTCAGGGCTCGCCGGCATCAAGGGTCAGTTTGGCCGCGTACCGGTTTGGCCCACGTCTGCCACGCCGACGCTCGCCCATGTCGGCCCCATCGCCCGCAATATGGCGGATGCCGCAATGCTGTTCGCCTCCATTGCCGGCTATGATGCACGCGACCCCTTCAGTGTTGCCGGCCCCGTGCCGGATGTGGAAGGCGCGGTTGGGTCCTCCATCGCCGGCATGCGCATCGCCTGGAGCCCCACCCTTGGCTATGCCCGGCCAGACCCTGAAGTGCTGGCCATCACCGCCCGCGCGGTTGAAAGGCTGGCGCAACTGGGCGCACATGTGGAGGAAGTGGAGACGGTTTTCACCTCTGACCCCGCTGAAATCTGGATCAACGAGTTTTATGCCGGCGTTGGCACCCGCTTGCGTCCGGTGATCGAGAACCAGAAAGACCTGCTCGACCCCGCCGTCGCCGTGGTGTTGGAGGCAGCCCTCGGGCAAGAGATGCGCAGCTATTATGAGACCGTGTTTCAGCGCTACGCCCTGCGCGAGGAGATGCGCCAGTTTTTCACCCGTCTTGACGCGCTGATCTCACCGGTGCTGCCCGTGACCTCCCTCGCGGCCGGGCTAGACATGCCGGCACATCTCAATGACCGCAATCTGGTGAGCTGGGTGTTCTATACCTACCCCTTCAACCTCACCGGCCAGCCGGCCGCCAGCGTCTGCGCGGGGCTGGATGCAGCGGGCATGCCTGTTGGCGTGCAGATTGTGGGGCGCGCTCATGCGGAAGACGATGTGGTGCGCGTGGCTTCGGCCATCGAGCGCAGCCGGCCGGAAGGAGAACTGCTGGCCCCGTTTCTGATGGGCTGAGAAGCGCGCTCCCGTCACGCGTGAAAAGCGAGGGCAGCGTCATGATCCATCTCATTCAGCTTTGCAGGTTTCGCACGCCACAGCAGTGAACCTGTTCCAGCCTTGTCCGTCACCAGATTTCAACATGGAACAGATCAGCCACGCTCCATCTCACTGGCAGGCGGCCATCTTTCTCGCTTTACCCGAGAGAGATAAATGGACGTTGTTCGCGCATGATGCTCAAGGCCTTTATGAGGAATAGGCAGACCAGAGCAGAACCGGAAGTCCAACTGCCTTGATAAAGGTCATGGCAAGCAGAACACCGAAATTACCTTTTTCGCGATTACCCGAATTCTTCATATCTCGAACGTGCACACAAGCAACACCGAGATAAAAGATCGCGACATAGATAACCACTGCACTCCTGAAACCCATGCCCTGCCAGAATGACAGGATGGCGATGCACCCCATCGCCATATCGGCAACGCCAAGTTCAGTCTGAAAGGGACTAGACGTCCAGCCAATGTAACGGGCGCCCACGTTTGGGAAGAAGACATGCACAACCCCGGCCCATACGCCCTGAACGCCGACTGCGAGCAGAAGAAGCCATGCCAGATAGCGCTCCGGCCATACAGGGATATCGGAGACAAAAGTCGCAAGGAGCAAAGCGGAAGAGAACATCACGATTGGGATGTTTTCGAAGAACAGCCGGATTATACGTTTGATCAGCCGCATGATATGACAGGCATGCTCAAAGAGTGATGGAAGATTCAGCTGGGGCCGGCCTCGATCTTACCCCCTGCTCATACTTTACAGCCATCTGGCGCAACCGTTCCGACAGACATATTCGGCTCTCCCGGCATCATGCGGTGATGGATGAAGAGCATGCAGATACTGTTTGGCATTGCGTACCTCGACCAACTCTCCCGCCAGTTCCTGAACTCACCGCCTTGCGAACAGCTTCTCCACATCCTTCAGGGAAAGGGTAATGAAGGTCGGCCGGCCATGGTTGCACTCGCCGGAATTGGGCGTGGCCTCCATCTCGCGCAGCAGAGCGTTCATCTCTTCCACCCGCAGGCGGCGGCCCGCGCGCACCGAGCCATGGCAGGCCATGGTGGCGGCCACATGCAGCAGGCGGCGTTCCAGCGGCAGGGCGTCATCCCATTCGGCTGCATGTTCGGCAAGGTCGCGCACAAGGCGCGTCACATCCGCATCCTTGAGCAGGGCCGGCACCTCGCGCACCAGCACCGCGCCATGGCCGAAGGATTCCAGCACAAGGCCCAGCGCTTCAAGGTCTGCGGTCTTTTCAGCCAGCCGTTCAGCCTCCGCCGGGTCCAGTTCCACAACGGCGGGAATGAGCAGGCCCTGCCGGGCCACGCCATCACGATCCAGCCCCGCCTTCAGGCGTTCATAGACCAGCCGTTCATGGGCCGCGTGCTGGTCCACCAGCACCAGCCCCTCCCGGGTCTGGGCGACGATATAGGTCTCATGAAGCTGCGCACGCGCGGCCCCCAGCGGCCGGTCAAGATCCGGCGCATGGATGGGGGCGGCATCGGCCCGTGCATCGGCGGAGGGGGCGGCAATGTCGAACCGGCCCTGTTGTCCGCCGCCTTGCCCTGCACCAGCCTGCCCCTCAAGGCCGAAAATAGCGGCAGGAGCCGGCATCATATGCCCCAAAGGATCGGCTATTCCTGCATCTTCCACCCCATCCGGTCTGGCCTGAGGATGAGCAAGGGAAGCGCGCCAATCATACCCGCCGGCCGGTAAAGCCTGAACCGGGCGCTGCCAGAACGGCGCTCCGGCCCCGGCGGATGGCGCGGAGCGGGGGATCACATCCAGTTCCGGCGCACGGGCAAGGGTCACCAGCCTGTCCGCGATAGTACCGGCGGTGCGCGGCACACGGGCCGCCAGCGTATCGCCCACCGTGCGCACCACCAGCGCCCGCACATTGCCACCATCACGAAAGCGCACCTCGGTTTTCGCCGGGTGCACATTCACATCCACCTCACGCGGGTCGAGGCTGAAAAACAGCGCCAGAACGGGGAAACGGTCAGAGGGCAGAAGATCGGAATAGGCCGCGCGCACTGCGCCCATCAGCAGTTTGTCTCGCACCGGGCGACCATTGACGAACAGATACTGGCTCAGCGAATTGGCCTTGGAGAAGCTGGGCAGGCCGGCCAGCCCTTCCAGCACCACGCCTTCACGCACACCGTGAATATCCACCACATTGCGCCCGGCCTCAGCGCCCAGCACATCGGCGAGGCGGGCATTGCGGCCCTCGGCATCCGTGCCGCGCGCCGGCCATGTCACCGGAGCCTTGCCTTCCGCAACCAGCGTGAAGGCCACATCCGGCCGTGCCAGCGCGAGACGGCGCACGATATCCACCGCCGCCGTGGTCTCAGCGCGGTCTGATTTCAGGAATTTGAGGCGGGCGGGCGTGGCATAGAACAGGTCCCGCACCTCCACCCGCGTACCTTCCGCCAAGGCGGCCGGGCGCGGCGGAGAGATGTTGCCGCCGTCCACCCGCACCTCAAAGGCATGCTGCGCCCCACGCGGCCGGCTGGCGATCGACAGATGCGACACCGAGCCAATGGAAGGCAGCGCCTCCCCCCGAAAGCCGAGGGTGGAAATGGCGAGCAGGTCCTCATCCGGCAGCTTGGAAGTGGCGTGGCGCTCCACGCACAGGGCCAGATCCTGCGGTCCCATGCCCTTGCCATTATCGCTCACCCGCACCAGCCGTCGCCCGCCGCCATCAATCACCACCTCAATGGCGGTGGAGCCGGCATCCAGTGCATTTTCCACCAGCTCCTTCACCACCGCAGCCGGCCGCTCCACCACTTCGCCCGCAGCGATGCGATCTATGAGCACGGGGGGCAGGCGACGGATGGACATGAAGGCACAGGCTCCGGGAATCGGCAGAAGGAGCGGATATTAGCGCGGAATGATGCGGGACGGAGAGGTGAAGCCACGGCTCCCCCGGCGCATCCACCGCAGGTTGGCTTACCTCGCCAGCGCCGCGATCACCGCATTCAGCACCGGGAAGCCGGCTTCCGTCGCCATCAGCCGGTGCCCGTCCTGCCGCAGCATGCCGTCCTCAATCAGCGTGCGGATACGGGCGGGGTCCAACGGGCGGGGGGAGAGGCGATGATAGCGTGCAAGGTCCACGCCCTCATGCAGGCGCAGGCCCATCAGCAGCATTTCATCGGCTTGCTCTTCCGGGGTCAGCGGCTCATCGCTCACCATGCCGTGGCCCTGCTCCTCCACAAGTGCCAGCCAGGCGTCGGGCATGCGCTCGATCATGGTGGCGCGACGGCCGAGATTATCGCCGACCCGGTTCGCCAGAATGCGTCCATGCGCACCCGGCCCGATGCCGACATAAGTCCCATAGCGCCAGTAGATGAGATTATGTCGCGCCTGCGCTCCCGGCCGGGCATGGTTAGAAATCTCATAGGGCGCAAGGCCGGCGGCGCGGGTCACATCCTGCGTCACATCCCACAGGGTGCGAGAGAGGTCATCATCGGGCAGGATAAGTTTGCCGGTACCATAGAGCCGCTCGAACGGCGTGCCGGGTTCAATCGTAAGCTGATAGAGCGAGAGATGCTCGCAGCCTTCATCCAGTGCGCGGGTAAGCTCTGCCGCCCATTGTTCCGGCGTCTGGCGCGGGCGGGCATAGATGAGATCGAACGACACCCGCCTGAAGGCCCGACGCGCCACGGCCACCGCTTCCAGCGCCTCCTTCGCCGTATGCATGCGGCCAAGCGATTGAAGGTCCTTGTCATTGAGCGCCTGCACGCCGAGAGAGACCCGGTTCACCCCCGCCGCGCCATAGCCTGCAAAATTCGCCGCCTCCACTGAAGTGGGGTTGGCCTCCAGCGAGATTTCCGCATCCGCCACCAGCGGCCATGCGTCGTTGATGGCCTCCAGAATGCCCGCCACCAGCGCCGGCTCCATCAGCGAAGGCGTGCCACCGCCGAAGAACACGGTTTCGGCATTCTGCGGCCCGGTGAGGTCGCGCATATGGGCGATCTCGCGCCGATAGGCCTCAAGATAGCGCTTCTGGTCGGGCGGTTCGCGGCGCACATGGCTGTTGAAGTCGCAATAGGGGCATTTGGCCCGGCAGAAAGGCCAGTGCACATATACCCCGAAACCGCCCTCAGCGCCGGAAGAGCGCAGGGACTGCGCGGGGGCGGCGCGTGCGGCGGAAAGGACCATTATCGCTCATATCCCAGAAGGTCATAATCGGCGCTGTAGAATTCCAGCACCCGCGCCTTGTCGCGCGGCGAAATCTCCGGTGCGGCGACATGGGCGGTCTTGTTGTCATGTCGCAGCACAATATCCAAGCTGGTATCGCGGCGGAACTGCTCGAAATTGCTGTTCAGATCTTCCAGCCTGTAGGTTTTGTCCACCAGCAGGCTGCCATCCGTATCCAGCAGGAATTCGTGCTGCGGGGTCCACTGCACATGGGGCGTGCGGAAGATGTGGTCAAGATAGGTGCTGAAATCAAAGCGCGGCGGCAAGTCCACGAATTCGCGCAGATCCGGCCGCTGCTCCATATATTTGAACTGCGACACCAGCCGCTTCAGCGGATGGCGCACAATGGCGAACTTGAAGCAGTCCGCGAACATCTGCTCGCCCACCACCTGCCGAACCAGACGGGCGGTGAGATGCTGTAAGCCTCCGGTCTGGTAGGCATTGTGCATCGGCCGCGTGAACCCCATCCAGAGGTTTTCCGGCGTGCGCTGCGCTTCATCCGGCCATATCTCGTTCTCAAGCGAGGTGCCCCCGCATTTGGGAATATGGACAAAAATGAGTTTGCGCTTTCGGCAGATCATGAGAGCTGGCCCCTCCCGTTTGGCATGTCCGATGATGAGGCCCGCAACGGCCCGGAACTTTTCATCTTGGAATAATGAAAAGATCGAACTTTGCCACTCATAAACACGGGCTCGTCCAAGCATGAAGCGCTTTTTCAGGCTTCAGCGGTATGATCCTCTTCAGATTACACGCGTACCGCGTAACCTGAAGAGGCATCATCTTGTCAGGAAGCCTTGAGGCAGGCGGCCGCCAGCAGCAGGAAGGCCCGCGCCCGGTGCGAGAGGCCTTCACCGAGCGGTGGCAGGCCGTGCTTTTCATCGGCACTCATCTCGCCGAAGGTGCGGCTGTGCCCCTGCGGCTGGAAGACAGGGTCATAGCCAAAGCCCTGCTCGCCACGCGGGGGCCAGACGATCTCGCCCACCACTTCGCCGAGAAACTCTTCCATATGCCCATCCGGCCATGCCACGCACAGGGCGGAGACGAACCGGGCCACGCGGTCTTCCGCGCGGGTTGCGCCATTGGCGTCCAGCGCATTGTTCACCTTGGCCATGGCCGCGCCGAAGTCTTTCGACGGGCCGGCCCAGCGCGCGCTGAAAATGCCCGGCGCGCCGCCCAGCGCATCCACCGCCAGCCCGGAATCATCCGCAAAGGCTGGCAGCTGGGCGGCTTTCGCGGCCGCCTCCGCCTTGATGCGGGCATTGCCGGCGAAGGTGGTTTCAGTCTCGTCCGGCTCCGGCAGGTTCAGCTCGGCGGCGGAAACCAGCTCGATCCCATAAGGAGCGAGCAGGTCCCGCATTTCGCGCAGCTTGCCGGGATTGTGGGTCGCAATCACCACCCGGCCCGAAAGAAGACGACCCATCACGCAATCGCCTGCTTCTGCAAGGCCACCAGCTGATCGACACCACCGCGCGCAAGCGAAAGCAGCGAGAGCAACTCATCCTGCGAGAAGGGGGTCTTTTCAGCCGTACCCTGAATTTCCACGATGCCGCCCGTGTTGGTCATCACGAAATTCGCGTCGGTCTCGGCAGAGGAATCCTCGGCATAATCGAGATCCAGAACCGGTGCGCCCTTGTAGATGCCGCAGGACACGGCCGCGACATGCTGGGTCAGCGGCATCTGGCGCACCATGGAGCGCGAATACATCCAGTTCAGGCAATCATGCAGCGCCACCCAAGCGCCGGTGATGGCAGCGGTGCGGGTGCCACCATCGGCCTGCAACACGTCGCAGTCGATGGTGATCTGCTTTTCACCGAGCGCGGTCAGGTCGGTCACGGTGCGCAGCGAGCGGCCGATGAGGCGCTGGATTTCCTGCGTGCGGCCCGAAACCTTGCCGGTGGAGGATTCGCGCCGAGTGCGGTCATGGGTTGCGCGCGGCAGCATGGAATATTCCGCCGTGACCCAGCCCTTGCCCTGCCCCTTCAGCCATGGCGGCATGCGCTCTTCCAGCGTGGCGGCCACCAGCACATGGGTATCGCCAAACTTCACGAGGCAAGAGCCTTCCGCGTGGCGCATCACGCCCCGTTCGAAGGAAACGGCACGCATTTCATTGGCGGCACGCTTGCTGGGGCGCATGGAAAACATCCTCGTTCTTTTCGATTTGAGGGCTCCTTTTAGAGCATTTTTGAAGGCCATGGGTACGGGGTCGCATCAAGAAAATGCACCGCGCTCAAGGAAAATGACGGGTCCGGCCCATCGGCCGCTCCCGCGATGCACGCCGAATGCCGGCCAGTACTTCCAAAAGTGCGCTTGAAGCCCCGCCTCAGAGACGACACATATAAGAGAGGCAAGCTCTACGGCCTGCTCAAGCATCGCCATATTCGTCCGTTCCCTCAGGAGGCCTGCCATGCGCGATGCGCTCCTTTCCACCACCACTGGCGCTTTGGCACAGATCGATACGCGCTCCCGCGAGATTTTCCGCCAGATCGTGGAAAACTATCTCGCGACCGGTGAGCCGGTGGGCTCGCGCAACATCTCCCGCCTGCTATCCATGCCGCTCTCGCCGGCCTCCGTGCGCAATGTGATGGCGGATCTGGAACAGGCTGGCCTCGTCTATGCCCCACACACCAGCGCCGGACGGCTGCCGACCGAACGTGGCCTGCGCTTTTTCGTCGATGCGCTCATGGAAATCGGTGATGTGAATGAGGGCGACCGCGCCAGTATCGAGGCGCAGATGGCCGCTGCCGCCCGCGCCAATACGGTGGAAGGGGTGCTGAAGGAAGCCACCTCCCTGCTCTCAGGCCTTGCGCGCGGCGCCGGCGTGGTAACCGCAACCAAGACCGACCCGCGCCTGCGCCATGTGGAGTTCGTTGCGCTCGACCCCACCCGCGCGCTGGTGATTCTGGTTTCCGATGACGGGCAGGTGGAAAACCGGGTGCTGGCCTTGCCCCCTGGCCTGCCGGCTGCCGCTCTTACCGAGGCGACCAACTTCCTTAATGCCCAGATCCGCGGCCGCACCCTGGCCGAGGCGCGGGCCGAGATGGAAAACCTGCTGACCGAACTGCGTGGGGATCTTGATTCCCTCACCGCCCGCGTGGTGGAGGCCGGCCTTGCCTCATGGTCCGATGAAGCCCCGCATGAGCGCAAGCTCATCGTACGCGGGCAGGCCAAGCTGCTGGAAGACCTCCATGCGCTGGAAGATCTGGAGCGCATCCGCCTGCTGTTCGATGATCTGGAATCCAAGCGCGAGGTCGTGGAACTGCTGGGCCGGGCGGAAGAGGCGCAATCCCTGCGCATCTTCATCGGCTCGGAAAACCGGCTATTCTCGCTCTCTGGCTCATCCACCATCGTCGCGCCCTATCGTGATGGACAGGGGCGCGTAGTCGGCGTGCTGGGTGTGATTGGCCCCACCCGGCTGAATTATGGGCGCATTGTGCCGATGGTGGATTTCACCGCGCGCATTGTGAGCCGCGTGCTGGGCGCACCGGGATCTGAGGCCTGAAATCACGTCCACCATGGGCCGCCGGGGTGCATAGGCTTTTCCGAAAGATGTCCAGCGTATGCCCCATGCGCGGCAACAGATGCCTCCGTGGCGTCCGCGCAGCCATAGCCCCCGCTATGACCATGCCTTCCGTCCTCTTGCCTGCCCCAAGCAGGGTGGGAGGACGGACGTCATGGCAAGAAGATCAGCGCGACTTTTTACCGAGAAGTGCATCGAGGCTGATCGGCCCGGCACCTGACGTGACGAAGTACAGAAAAACAAACGAATACACGACAGCCGAGGCTCCCCCGTTTTCGGTCGGGAAGAAGCTCTTCGGAAAATGGGCGATGAAATAGGCCGAGGCCATGAGACCGCTCATCACGAAGGCGACGAGCCGCGTCTGGAAACCGACCAGGAAGAAAAAGCCGAGAACCAGTTCGAAAATGCCCGCAATCCAGGGCAATGAGCCAACGGGAGGCGTGAACGGGCCGGGATGAAAGTGGAATATTTTCGCCATCCCGAAGGAAAAAATCACGAGGCCCAATGCGATGCGCAGGGCGCTCAAAGCATAGGGCTGAGCAGAGTTAAGGCTTTGATTCATTAGGTACTCTCATAATGAGATTGAAGCATGGAAGCCTGACCTAAACAGACACTATGCCGAAATTCAGTCGAAAATCCTCATTTGGAACTTGTCCATTCACACGCCCAGAACGTCCAGACCTTCAGTTCAGCCGCAGAAGACTGGGGGCTGTTTCTGGGCTCTGGCGGAACTTACCGTTATTTTGCGAACCTGTGGTGCAGAATTCGTTCCAGTTTGGGCCCGGTATGCCAACACCTGATGCCCCTTACAGGGCAGCACTCAAAGCCGGAAAATGAGGGTAGCCGCAAGAACTGTGGCAGAACGGAAAACGTTCCACATCGGGTCATCGCGGGCCAAGGCTCGACGCCACCATCATCATCCTGCTTTGATTGATACGTCCTGAATCCAACCTGTGCATGATGTGCGAATGGCCCGCACATCACGCCCCCATATCACCCGTTCTCAACGCTGCAATATATAAGTGCCCGGCGCAGGGCACAGCGGCCGGTGGTCTGCCGTACCCACAGGAGGCGGCACAACCCGCTCCGCAGAGGAATGAGCGGTAAGCCATGCGCTCCATTCCGGCCACCAAGAGCCCTCCGTCACCGGGGTTGCCTCCACCCATTCTTCCGGTCCCAGATGCAGCTGCCCATGCAGCACTTCACGGATGCGGTGGTGACGGCGCGGCTTGCCCGGCTCGCTCACAATGCCCGCATTATGACCGCCCGAGGCGAGTACGAAGGTCAGGTCCGTATCCGTGAGCTGGTGGATTTTGTAGACCGATTTCCACGGAGCCACATGGTCCCGCTCGGTGCCCACCACGAACATCGGGGCGCGCACATTCAGCAGGGAGGCGGGCAGGCCATCCACCTTGTAGCGCCCGGCCGCCAGATCATTATTGAGGAACAGACGGCGCAGATATTCCGAATGCATGCGATAGGGCATGCGGGTGGCATCCGCGTTCCAGGCCATCAGGTCGTTCAGTGATCCGCGCTCGCCCAGCAGATATTCGCGCACCACCCGCGACCAGACCAGATCATTCGATCGCAGCATCTGGAACGCACCCGCCATCTGGCCCGCAGCCAGATAGCCCTGCTCCCACATCGTGCTTTCCAGCAGATAGAGCGTGCTGGCATCCACGAAGAGCTGAAGCTCGCCGGGTTCGGAAAAATCGGTCTGGGCGGCGAACAGGCTCACGGATGCAATCCGTTCATCGCGCGCCCGCGCCATGGCGGCAGCGGTGATGGCCAGAATGGTGCCACCGAGGCAATAGCCGGTGGTATGCACCTTGCGATCGGGAACGATGGCGTTCACCACATCCAGCGCTGCCATCACACCATGCGTGCGATAATCATCCAGCCCCAGATCCCGATCTTCCTCACGCACATTGCGCCAGGAGATGCAGAACACCGTATGCCCCTGCGAGACCAGATAGCGGATCATCGAATTGTGGGGCGAGAGATCAAGAATGTAATATTTCATGATCCACGCCGGCACGATCAGGACCGGTTCCGCCAGCACGTTCTCGGTCGTGGAACTGTACTGGATGAGTTCGATCAGGTGATTGCGGAAAATCACCTCACCCGGTGTCACTGCCACATTGCCGCCGGGCACGAATTTCTCGGCTCCCACGGGCGGCTCACCCGCAGACTTGCGGCGCATGTCTTCCAGCGCATTCTGCATGCCCTGCACGAAATTCGCACCCTTCGTCTCCTGCGCCCGACGCAAGACCTCCGGGTTGGTGAAGGGGTTGTTGGACGGCGAAAGCATGTCCAGCATCTGGCGCGTGACGAAGGAGATGATCGCCTCATTGTGGGGCGAAATGCCCGGCACGCCATGGGTGGCATTGTGCCACCACTGCTGGTTCAGCAGGAAGGACTGATACCAGAGGCGATAAGGCCATTGCTGCCATTCGGGCGCACTGAAGCGGTCATCGCCGGTCAGTGGCTGGATGCAGCCCGGCAACTCCTTGTTCAGGGCACCGGAAGCGAGATAGGCGGAAAAGCGCTGCAATTTGCGCCATGCCTTTACCCCCAGCTCAATCCGCTTGCCGGGGGCGACCGAGAGATGCATCCACCAGTCCAGCCACGCCAGGGTGAGTGCCGTGGGCGAAATGCCCGCCGTGAAGCGCCCAACCGATGCAACGGTGGCGCGATCCAGCGCACGCAGGGTTTCCCCACCGCCCCCTTCATCGAAATCGGTATCTTCAAGACAGGCAATGGCGCTAAGAAGTTCGCTCAGCAGCTTGTCCGTCGCTGGAAGCTGCGGCAGGGGGGCGATCAGAGGATGCCTCACCTCTGGTGAGGACGTGGTGACCGGCAGGAGATTCGGAGGCGAACCCGATGCAGCCTCTGGCTGCGTGACGCTTTCGAACCGTCCAGCACCTGATTCCACAGACATCCGTGATCTCCCTTTCCACCCGGCAGGTTAAAGGCCCGCCGTCTGTCATCACGCCCTTATCATAGAGAGTTTCACGCCATGATGGCGCGAACAAGCCGGAACAGCAGGCCGATGCTGACATTGCATCACCGGCCTGCTGCTTCGCGCCTCAGCCGGCTTGGTCGACCGTGGGATCAACCCCGCAGACCCGCACCAGCACATGGCGCTTGCGGCCCAAAGAGAGGCGGACAGGTGAAGCCGATGCGAGGAGCTTCAGCTCCTCATCTTCCACGATCTCCCCATCCAGTCGCACGCCCCGCCCGGCAATGGAGCGGCGCGCCGCGCTGCGGGATTCGGCAAACCCCGCCTCCACCAGCACCTCGGCCAGCGAGAGCCCCGTGCCCGGCGCGGTTTCATCCAGTTCCACCAGAGGCAGCCCCTCGCCGGAGGCATTGCCCGTGAACAGCTGATGCGCCGCATGCTCCGCAGCATCAGCGGCGTCCACCCCATGGGCAAGGGCCGTTGCGGCATGGGCAAGGCGCACCTTCACCTCGTTCAGGGCAGCACCCTCCGCCTGTTCGAGCGTAGCGATGTCCTCCAGCGGCACATCCGTGAACAGACGCAGGAAACGCCCCACATCAGCATCTTCCGTATTGCGCCAGAACTGCCAGTAATCGAACGGCGAGAGGCGTTCCGCGTTCAGCCACACGGCTCCTGCCGCCGTCTTGCCCATCTTCGCACCCGAAGAGGTGGTGAGCAGCGGCGCGGTGAGGCCGAACACCTCGCGGCCCTCGATCCGGCGCACCAGATCAATGCCATTGACGATATTGCCCCACTGGTCCGCCCCGCCCATCTGCAACCGGCAGCCCATGCGGCGCGAGAGTTCCAGAAAATCGTAGGACTGGAGGATCATGTAGTTGAATTCGAGGAAGCTCAAATTCTCCTGCGCCTCCAGCCGCGTACGAACGCTGTCGAAGGAAAGCATGCGGTTGACCGAGAAATGCCGGCCAATATCACGCAGCATGTCGATATAGCGCAGGCCATCCAGCCAGTCGGCATTGTTGACCAGCACCGCATCGGTTGGTCCATCACCGAAGGTGAGGAAGCGCGCGAACACCCGCGCGATGCCGGCGATATTGGCAGCAATCTGGGCATCATCCAGCATCGGGCGGGCATCTGAACGGAAGCTTGGGTCGCCAATGCGGGTGGTGCCGCCGCCAATGAGCACAATCGGCTTATGCCCCGCCTGCTGGAGGCGACGCAGGGTCATGATCGGCAGCAGATGGCCCACATGAAGGCTGTCGGCGGTGGCGTCGAATCCCACATAGGCCGGGACGATTCCCGCAATGAAGGCCTCATCCAACCCGGCCATGTTGGTGGCCTGGTTCACATACCCACGCGCCAGCAGGGTTTTGAGCACGGGAGAAGAGGGCTGGAACGGGATCTCGACTTCGGTCGGGGTCGGCATCTTATGTCTCCTGAAAGCCGTCAGGAGCACCGCCGAAAAAACGAAAGCCGCCTGAACGGCGGCTTTAACGGGTCATGATCGAACCGCGCCGCTCCTATGGGAACGTCGCATAATAAGAACGGGCGAGGGTGGAGGCGGTCTGGATCATGGCCGCTGGGTATCTGATGGATGCGGCGTGATCAAGCCCGCACCATCCGCGCTTTCCGCATGGCTCCCATGTCTTCCCGAGATCCGGCACAAGATCCCACCCATTGGGCTGCCCATGTTTTCCGCCCTTGGCCGGCCTCAGCGCCCGAAAATGCCCCGACTCGCCTCCCATTCCTGCCGCCAGATTGTGCAGCCAGGGCACACACCGAAAAGAAAGCCGCCTTCACAAAAGGTTTCATTATGGTGAACAGAACCTGCCGGAACCGCACCCGCCACCCCATGGCATGATCGTTTTTTTTATGGTTTCCAAATGACTAACGCGAGACACCCCTGCCCTGTTCCAAGCCACCCAGCTCACAAAAAAGAGACAAATTGCAAAAAACCACGCCGGAATAAGCCCTAAGAGTGCGCTTGCGCAGTTGATGCTTTGCGCGCTGCGAGCTAAAGCAACGCACAATCCTGCATGTCTCCAGTACCCCTCCACAAGGGATCTCTTAGATGACGAAATGGGTCTACACCTTCGGCGACGGCAAGGCCGAGGGCAAAGCCGACATGAAGAACCTGCTCGGTGGCAAGGGTGCGAACCTCGCCGAGATGTCGAATCTTGGCCTGCCCGTACCGCCCGGCTTCACCATCCCCACAGAGGTGTGCACCTATTATTACAAGAATGGGCATGCCTATCCCCCCGAGTTGAAGGGGAATGTGGAAGACGCGCTGGCGCAGGTCGGCGCGCTTACCGGCAAGTCCTTCGGCGATGCGGCCAACCCGCTTCTGGTCTCGGTGCGCTCCGGTGCCCGCGCCTCCATGCCGGGCATGATGGACACTGTGCTGAACCTTGGTCTCAATGACCAGACGGTGGAAGCCGTGGCCAAGCTCGCCGGTGACCGGCGGTTTGCCTATGACAGCTATCGCCGTTTCATCACCATGTATTCCAACGTGGTCATGAACGTACCGCACCATCACTTCGAGGAAATCCTTGAAGTGTATAAGGAAGAGAAGGGCTACGTCCTCGACACCGACCTGAATGCCGATGACTGGGCGCGCCTGGTCGAGAAGTACAAGGTCAAGTTCGAGAACGAGCTCGGCAAGCCCTTCCCGCAGGATCCCCACGAGCAGCTCTGGGGCGCGATTGGCGCCGTGTTCAGCTCATGGATGAACAATCGCGCCATCACCTATCGTCGCCTTCACACCATCCCCGAAAGCTGGGGTACGGCTGTGAACGTGCAGTCGATGGTGTTCGGCAATATGGGTGAGACCTCCGCCACCGGCGTGGCCTTCACCCGTAACCCCTCCACCGGCGAAAACGCCCTTTATGGCGAGTTCCTCGTGAACGCGCAGGGCGAAGACGTGGTGGCGGGCATCCGCACCCCACAGAACCTCACCGAGCGTGCGCGCATCGAGGCGGGCTCCGACAAGCCCTCCATGGAAGCCGCCATGCCGGAGGCGTTCAAGGCGTTCGAGAAGATCTCGCACATCCTTGAAAACCACTACCGTGACATGCAGGACCTTGAGTTCACGGTGGAACAGGGCAAGCTGTGGATGCTTCAGACCCGCAACGGCAAGCGCACCGGCAAGGCCGCCCTGCGCATCGCTGTTGAACTGGCGAATGAAGGTCTCATCACCCAGGAAGAAGCCATCAGCCGCGTTGATCCCGCAGCTCTTGACCAGCTTCTGCACCCGGCCATCGACCCCAAGGCTTCCCGTACTGTACTGACCACCGGCCTGCCCGCCTCCCCCGGCGCAGCCTGCGGCACGATCGTGTTTTCGGCTGATGAGGCTGAAGCCGCGAAGGAGAAGGGCCGCAAGGTCATTCTGGTACGTGTCGAGACCAGCCCGGAAGACATCCACGGCATGCATGCTGCGGAAGGCATCCTCACCTCGCGTGGCGGCATGACCTCGCACGCCGCCGTCGTGGCGCGCGGCATGGGCAAGCCCTGCGTGTCGGGTGCCGGCTCGCTGCGTATTGATTACGCCTCGCAGACCCTGACCGTGGACGGCCAAACCTTCAAGAAAGGCGATGTGCTCACCATTGATGGCGGCACCGGGCAGGTGCTGAAGGGCGAAGTGCCCATGCAGCAGCCCGAGCTTTCCGGTGAGTTCGCCACCCTGATGGGCTGGGCGGACAAGGTACGGCGCCTGAATGTGCGCGCCAATGCCGAAACACCGACCGATACCCGCATGGCCCGTTCCTTCGGCGCCGAAGGCATCGGCCTGTGCCGCACCGAGCATATGTTCTTCGAACAGGGCCGCATTCTCGCCGTACGCGAGATGATTCTGTCGGAGGACGAGGCTGGTCGCCGCGTGGCTCTGGCCAAACTGCTGCCCATGCAGCGTGATGACTTCACCAAGCTCTTCGTGATCATGAAGGGCCTGCCGGTCACCATCCGCCTGCTGGACCCGCCGCTGCACGAGTTCCTGCCCCATACCGAGGCGGAAACCCTTGAAGTGGCCAAGAGCCTCGGTGTTGATCCGGAAAAGATCACCCGTCGCAACAAGGAACTGCACGAGACGAACCCGATGCTCGGGTTCCGGGGCTGCCGTATTGCGATTGCCTATCCGGAAATCGCCGAGATGCAGGCCCGTGCCATCTTCGAAGCCGCCGTTGCCGCCGCCCGCGAGACCGGCGAGGCTGTGGTGCCGGAAGTGATGGTGCCGCTGATCGCGACCAAGGCCGAGTTCGACATCGTGGACGCCGTCATCCGCAAGACCGCAGCTGCGGTTGAAGAGGAAACCGGCGCGACCCTCACCTTCAAGGTGGGCACCATGATCGAGCTGCCGCGCGCCGCCCTTCAGGCTGGCGAGATCGCCAAGAGCGCCGAGTTCTTCTCCTTCGGCACCAACGATCTCACCCAGACCACGCTCGGTATCTCGCGTGACGATGCCGGCACCTTCCTGGGCGTTTATGTCCAGAAGGGCATCGTCGAGATCGACCCGTTCGTCTCCATTGATGTGGAAGGCGTGGGTGAGTTGGTGAAGATCGGTACCGAGCGCGGTCGCAATACCCGCCCGGACATCAAGATCGGCATCTGCGGCGAGCATGGCGGTAACCCGGCGTCTGTCGCGTTCTGCGAAAGCATTGGGCTGGATTACGTCTCCTGCTCGCCCTATCGCGTGCCGATTGCCCGCCTTGCCGCCGCACAGGCTGCGCTGGCATCCCGCAAGCAGGGCTGAGTTCAAGGAACGCATTGCGCATCTCCCGTCCCGCTGTATCGTCAGCGGGACGGAGGAAAAAGCCGATGCGGTATTTCAAACAGAGTCTTCAGGCGGCGCGGATTTCTATCTGCGCCGCCTTTTTCATGCCCGCGACACTGACCACCCTGCCAGCCCATGCAGCAGGGGTAGAGAGCTTCCTGAGCACATTCCGGGAATGCGACTATTCGAACGAGACGGATCCGTTCGAGCTCTTCGTGCGCTCACTGGTCGAACGCTATCGCAATGATTTCACTCCGGATGCCCAGCCGGCAGCAGACCGCGCAAATGTGAAGCTGGAGATACCGGCCGATCTTGCCAACGTCATCGGCCCCGTCACCACCCGCAATGAGGGTGACCATACGTTTTTGTCGATCCCCCTGAAGGGCAGTTTTGAAGGCCTGCCATTGAAGGCGCTGGAATTTGCCTTTGGCAATGAGAACGGTATCAACACGGCGGTTCTGGTCTTCGCCGGATCACGGGCGGATGTGGTGAAGACGTTTGGCGCGTCCATAGCGCGGGGGAATGCCAAGGGTGAAGCCGCAAGCGCGGATGGCGCAGGCTATGGGGCCATCATTCCAGAGGAAGAACCGGGCCGCATCATATGCGACTGGTCAACCTGAGCGCGCCTGCACAACTGATCTCTCAGCCGAACTAAATAGCGAAGCACGAGGCTGAAATGCATTCGCCCGCCGGGGTCACCGGCGGGCGAATGAGAATGTCATATTGTTCGGCCTGCTTTACCAGGCAAAAAATCAGTCTGCCGCGTTGATGCGGGCAACTTCCGCCGTCGGCATATCACCAGGCTGACTGGCACTCAGCGCCATGCCTGTCGCCACATAGCCTAACACCAGTGCGGCGAAGACGGCGATTCTCTTGACCATTCTTTCCCCCACCCATCGAACAGCTGCTTTGAAACCACCCGGACCAATATGATCGGTCCAAGTAGTTCCAGAATCTGGTTCCGGTGCATTCCCTCACGCGCGGCCTTGGAACATCAAGCCACCACGGCAACAGAATCTTTTCCGGTTCGTCTTTTAACCTGCGAAGTCCAAACGGACGATGAACGTCGCGCCAAAGACGGCGCGACGTTCCGCCACATGTGGATCAATCTTCGAGGACGCCCTCTTCAGCAGCCAACTCGGCGGCCACTTCAGCGCGCTGCTCAGCCAGCTCGGCCTCGATCTCGGCGTCTTCGTCACGCGAGGTGCGCACGTCTTCGCCACGCGCCTGACGCTCGGCTTCTTCGGCGCTGCGTGCAACGTTCGCGCGAACGGACACAGTCACTTCCGGATGCAGGATCACCGGAACGTCGTGCAGGCCCAGAGCCTTGATCGGGTGGTTCAGAACCACCTGCTGGCGGTCCACGTTGAAGCCAGCGGCCACGAGACCCTCGGCGATGTCACGGGTAGAAACCGAACCATAGAGCTGGCCGCTCTCGCCCGCCTGGCGGACCATGACCACGATCTGGCCATTCAGCTTCTCAGCCACGACTTCAGCTTCCTGGCGACGCTCCAGGTTACGAGCTTCCAGCTCGACCTTCATCGTCTCGAAGCGGGCGCGGTTTTCCTTGGTCGCGCGCAGAGCCTTGTGGTTGGGCAGAAGGAAGTTACGGCCATAGCCGTCACGCACCTTCACCACTTCACCCATCTGACCCAGCTTGGCAACGCGCTCGAGCAGAATAACGTCCATGATAATCTCCTGATAAATCTAGTCTTGTTTCAGTGAAAGAAAAAGCGGGTTCAGCGATCGTTGGCCGCCGGCGGCTGCCTGCCGCGCGTATAGCGCGATCGCAGGTCCAACACGGCATCCAAACAACCAAGCCCCGCCATGAAGATTGCGGGCCATCCCAGCATCAGGGTGGCGGCCCACAGGCCTGTAAGAATGATGGTCCGCAGCCCCATGCCCATGGTGATGGCATGAACCACGGAAAACCCCGCCAGCGCATAGGCCAGCAACAGAGTTGCCAGCGCCGCCGATGACAACAGCCCCATCATGCCCGGCAACAGCGACAGCACGGCCGCCACTGCAACCACGGGAAGGGTTTTCGCCGGAAGCCGCAATGATGCCAGCGAGGGCCAGGGGCGCGCCAGACGCGACGAGAACAGCGCCGCCCGCCCGGCCAGATACAGGCAAAACAACAGAGACACCATGCTCGCCACAGCCGCCATGGGCGGCAGCACCTGGGCCACCAGTTCGGCCATGCGCACCATGTCCTGCTCCGGCGGCACATGGGTGCGCGTCGCCATGAGGGCATCCATCATATTGATGATGGTGGTGAGATAGGTCTCATAGTCCGTGGCGAGGGTCAGCACCGCCACGGTCACGCCAATGGTGGAGAACAGGGCGGCAAGCAGTACCAGCCCGCCCACGGGGAACCATACCAGCCCGTCACGACCCGCAGGTACGGCGCGCGCCAGCAGCCCGGCATAAGACAGGCCGAATGCCGGCACGCCCATGCCCACCACATATGCAAGAAGGAAAGATCCGCCATAAGCCCAGCCCAACCCGGCCGCCGCGATAAGTGCGGCAATGAATGCCACGATCGGCGAAAAGGCGATGCCGGCAATCATCACCGGCAGGGGGGCGAGATAGAAGAGCGGAACAGCCACCATCGATCCTGCCGCAACACCGGCGGCGAGCAGCGCGGAAGCGACTCCCGCGGCAATGGCGACAAGAAGGAAGAGCATCATCTGACAAGCTGTCCCGCGCAGTGGGCGGTTAGAGGCGGCAAAGCCGGACCCCAACATACGCTCCGGAAGATATGTCCGCAGCGCGTCTTTCCTGGTTCAGGCTTATGCCTGAAGGCATGAAGGCCCTGCCAACCAACATGAAGCGGGTGGCAGGGCCGACAGAATCAGCGGATCACGAAGGGCAGCAGACCCAGGAAGCGAGAACGCTTGATGGCCGTGGCCAGCTCACGCTGCTTCTTGGCAGACACCGCAGTGATACGGGACGGAACGATCTTGCCGCGCTCGGAAATATAGCGCTGCAGCAGACGCACGTCCTTGTAGTCGATCTTCGGAGCATTCGCGCCGGAGAAGGGGCAGGTCTTGCGACGACGGAAGAAGGGGCGACGGGCTCCGCCGCCACCTGCGCCTGCACCAGCGCCCGCACCTGCTCCGCCAGCACCACCAGAAGTGAAAGCCATCAGATCTCTCCTTCACCCTGTGCTGCGTCGGACTGACGCGGGGCGCGACGCGGACGGTCTTCACGACCACCGAAGCCACGGTCATCACGCTCACGCTTCTGAAGCATGGCGGACTGGCCTTCCTCGTGCTCTTCCACACGCAGGGTCAGGATGCGCAGGACGTCTTCGTCAATGCGCTGCTGACGCTCCAGCTCCTGAAGCGCCGCCGCAGGGGCGTCGATGTTCATGAGCGTGAAGTGAGCCTTGCGGTTCTTGTTCATGCGGTAGGTAAGGGACTTCACGCCCCAGTATTCGATCTTGCCGACCGAACCACCATTTTCTTCGATCACACCCTTGAAACGGGCGGTCAGTTCCTCGACCTGCTGCGCGGACACGTCCTGGCGCGCGAGGAACACGTGCTCATAGAGCGACATGTGTTCTTTGCCTTTCGTTACAAACTCCACCGTACCGACGCCGAGCCCTTCTTGCCTTTCCGAAAGGCGCGAAGCGCGGAAGGCGGAGACACGGGACGACGGGCATCTGCCCTGCCTTCTTTGCAGTTCGTTCAATATGAGCGAGCCAAAAGAAAGCCGTCCGTTCAGCCTCCGGCCGGATACGACGGAAGCGGGGCTATAGCATGTTTCCCCGTGAAAGCAAGAGAGGCCCCCCTGCGGCACCTCTTCATCACGATGACGAAAACAGAGGGTGACCACTGGATTCCGGTCAGATCCAATCTCCCCTGCCCGGCTCCCGTACGGAAACTGGACATACTCTATATATGGCACCGGGAGATCCGATTAGCCCTGCATGCCCCCTGATATTACGGTCCGTTACATTGACATTGGGCGGGGGCGTTCATAAGTCTCCAAGCGATGCGCCGTCAGGATGAGCCCGCAAACGGATTATCCTGATATGCGGCGCGCTGCACCGGCTGTCCGCCACTGGTCGAGCGGTCAGTCTTTGAACGGGCAGTCATTGGGCCGCCTTCGGACTTGTCGACGCCACAATGCGGGTGTCGGTGTGCGGGATATGGCCGTTCGTGTCACGGCCACGCACATCATAAGGTCTTGAAGGTTCTGGCGCACGGCTGATCCCGTCTCGACGGCCTGACGGATCGGAACCAGAGATTACCATGTTTCGTGGACTTGCCCGCAAGCTTTTCGGATCGGCGAATGATCGCCGGGTAAAAGGGTACCGCTCGCGCGTTCAGGCGATCAATGCCCTTGAGAAGGAGCTGGAAGGCCTGAGTGATGAGGCGCTACGCGCCCGCACGGCTGATTTCCAGCGCCAGATTGCTGAAGGCGCTAGCGTCGACAGCCTGCTGATTCCCGCTTTTGCCACCGTGCGCGAAGGTGCTCGGCGCGCCCTCGGCATGCGCCCCTTCGATGTCCAGTTGATCGGCGGCTTGGTCATTCATGAAGGTGGCATCGCCGAAATGAAGACCGGCGAAGGCAAGACGCTGGTGGCGACATTGCCGGTCTATCTCAATGCACTCGCCGGTAAGGGTGTGCATGTGGTGACGGTGAACGATTACCTCGCCCGGCGCGATGCCGAGAGCATGGCTGTGCTCTACAGCTTCCTCGGCCTCACCACTGGCATCATCGTCCACGGGCTGGATGATGATGAACGCCGACAGGCCTATGCCTGTGACATTACCTACGCCACCAATAACGAGCTCGGCTTCGATTATCTGCGCGATAACATGAAGTATGAGCGCGCCCAGATGGTGCAGCGCCCGCATCACTACGCCATCGTCGACGAGGTGGACTCCATCCTCATCGATGAGGCGCGCACGCCGCTCATCATCTCCGGCCCGCTCGACGATCGCTCCGAGCTGTACAACACCATCGACGCCTATATTCCGAAGCTCGACAAGTCGGACTATGAGGTGGACGAGAAGCAGCGCGCCGTTTCCATGACCGAAGCCGGCATGGAAAAGATGGAAGTGATGCTGACCGAGGCCGGGCTCCTGAAGTCTGAAAGCCTCTATGACATCGAGAATGTCTCCCTGGTGCACCATGTGAACCAGGCGCTGCGCGCCTATGCCCTGTTCCAGCGGGACAAGGACTATATCGTGCGTAATGATGAGGTCGTCATCATTGACGAGTTCACCGGGCGAATGATGCCGGGCCGGCGCTATTCGGAAGGACTGCATCAGGCTCTGGAGGCCAAGGAGCGGGTGAAGGTGCAGCCGGAGAACCAGACTCTGGCCTCCATCACCTTCCAGAACTACTTCCGCCTCTATGGCAAGCTGGCCGGCATGACCGGCACTGCCGACACCGAGGCTGCCGAGTTCGCCGACATCTACAAGCTGGATGTGGTGAGCGTGCCCACCAATGTGGCTGTGGCGCGTATTGACGATGATGATGAGGTCTATCGCTCAGCCGCTGAGAAATATAACGCCATCATCGAACTGATCCGGGATTGCGATGCGCGCGGGCAGCCTGTGCTGGTGGGGACGACCTCGATTGAAAAGTCCGAGATTCTGGCAGATCTTCTCAAGAAGGCCGGCTTCAAGCAGAAGGACTTCACCGACGCTGACGCGTTCTCCGGCCGTAAACGCAAGGGCAAGACCTTTGCCGTGCTGAATGCGCGCTACCATGAGCAGGAAGCATTCATCGTCTCGCAGGCTGGCGTACCGGGTGCTGTCACCATCGCCACCAACATGGCCGGCCGTGGTACCGACATCAAGCTGGGTGGCTCCGCCGAGATGCGTATCTCTGTCGAGCTAAAGGACATGGCAGAAGGCCCCGAACGGGAAGCCGCCGAGGCCCGTATCGCCGCCGAAGTCGAGGAGATGAAGCAGGAGGCGCTGAAAGCCGGCGGCCTCTATGTCATCGGCACCGAGCGCCATGAAAGCCGCCGCATCGACAACCAGCTGCGCGGCCGTTCCGGCCGCCAGGGCGACCCTGGCCACTCCAAGTTCTTCCTCTCCCTTGATGATGACCTGATGCGCATCTTCGGCTCGGACCGGCTGGATGGCATGCTCCAGAAGCTGGGCCTGAAGGAAGGCGAGGCGATCATCCACCCCTGGATCAACCGGGCGCTGGCGAAAGCCCAGCAGAAGGTGGAAGCGCGCAACTACGACATGCGCAAGAACGTTCTCAAATATGACGACGTTCTGAACGACCAGCGCAAGGTGGTGTTTGAGCAGCGCCTTGAGCTGATGAATGACGAGGACATCGCCGAGACCGTCGTGGATATGCGCCACGCTCTGGTCACGGATACGGTGGCCAAGCATATCCCCGAGAACTCCTATCCCGAGCAGTGGGATATGGACGCACTGCGTGAGGCGCTGATTCAGGCCATTGCACTGGACCTGCCGGTGAAGGAATGGGCGCAGGAAGAGGGCATCGCCGGACCGGAGATGACCGAGCGTGTCCTGAAGCAGGCCGACGAGCACATGAACCGCAAGGCCGAGCTCTATGGGCCTGAGCTGATGCGCTATGTGGAGAAGTCTGTGCTTCTCCAGACGCTGGATCATCTGTGGCGCGAGCATATCGCGATGCTGGATCATCTGCGCCAAGTGGTGGGCCTGCGCGGCTACGCCCAGCGCGATCCGCTGAACGAATATAAGAGCGAGGCATTCAACCTCTTCTCCGCCATGCTCAACAATCTGCGCGAAGTGGTCACCTCCCAGCTGATGCGGGTGGAGATCATGACCCAGCCGCCACCGATGGAAGAACTGCCCCCGATGACGGCGCACCATCTGGACCCCACCACCGGTGAGGACGAGATGGCGCTGGCCGGGTCTTCGCTTAACTCCCTGCCTCCTCCTGTTCTGGGGGGCGATGAGGAAGCTGTGAACCGGGACCCGAACGATCCTGCCACCTGGGGCAAGGTTGGTCGCAATGAAGTGTGCCCCTGCGGTTCGGGCAAGAAATACAAGCACTGCCACGGCACCTTCGCCTGAAGCTGACCGGCTCATAACCTAAAACAGACGGCGCGGCGGGCAGCACCCGGCCGCGCCGTCTGTTTTTTGGATTTGTGCTGGCCCTTTGATGTTCATGGCGCTGAAAAATATCCTGCTCTTAAGGCCATAACCCGTATCACCGCATCTTGCTGCCACGCGGCAAAACATTGCGGCGTGCATTCCTGTTTTCCTCGGTCGGAAACCATCGGATAAAAATGGGCAGGTCAGGTTCTGAGAACTGGAGAACAGGCCATGTTGCATGATCTGAACGCCGCAGTCGGCGCATCCGGTTTCACCCTGAGTGGCGGGTTTCATCCCGATTCGCGTGATGATCTGCCCCTTCTGCCGGATGGACGAAAAACAGCTACGGTTGTTCTGGTCGGCAGCATTGGGCCTGACATGTGGCGGCATTTTCAGGCAGAACGACCAAACGAAGCTGACCCGCTCGATCGCTGGACAGCGCAGCGGCTGGGGCAAGTCGCCGAAGCATTTGGTGCCCTCGCGGTTTTTCCATTTCAGCGCCCGTTCCAGCCGTTTCAACGCTGGCTGCGACGTGCAGCCCCCTGTCATGTCTCCCCGTTACGCATTCTGATCCACCCGGAATATGGGCTCTGGCATGCCATCCGTGGTGCCTTGCTCTTCGCGGATGCGCTTGAGCTGCCACAACCGCAGCACGCCCCCTCTCCCTGCAAGACATGCCTTGCGCATCCCTGCATGATGGCCTGTCCCGTCAATGCCTTTTCGGCGCGCGGGCTGGATGCAGCCTTATGCGCGGCTCACCTTGCCAGTGCAGAGGGAGGCCCGTGCATGTCACATGGTTGCCTGGCGCGGCGGGCCTGCCCGGTTGGGGGTGCGTATCAACACCACCCCGAGCAGGCGGCATTTCACATGGCGGCTCTTCTTGATCTTCATAAAGGGGCGGAACGGCTGGTGGACGCACCCCCCATCTGACAAGCCATAATCGCCTGCGTCTCATGCACAGCTGAGCAGCTTCTGGCGTATCGCTATCCTTCCCGGAAAGGCCTTGTGAGCGAAATGTACGATGCCGTTCCGGGTTATCGCTCTGTCCTTAAAAGACAACCGCCTGCCCATCGCGCCTTGGATCACTCGCCGCGACATAGCCCTCAATCGCCGGATCACCCATCCGCCAGATAAACTGGCCCGCACCGAAATCCTGATAGCTGTCGTTGATCACATCCACCTCATGGCCGAGGGCCAGAAGTCCGGCGAGGGTCTGGGGCGGCAGACCAGCTTCCGCATTGATGTTACGCCCGGCGTTGAAGCGCCAGCGTGGGGCATCGCAGGCCGCCTGCGGATTTTGATGATAATCCAGCATCCGCACCAGCGTCTGGACATGCCCCTGTGGTTGCATGTTTCCGCCCATGACGCCGAAGCTCATGACCGGTGCGCCATCCTTGGTCAGGAAGCCGGGAATGATGGTGTGGAAGGGTCGCTTGTGTGGCGCCACCGCATTGGGGCTCTTCTGGTCAAGCAGGAAGCCATGGCCCCGGTTCTGAAGTGAAAGCCCCCATTCCGGCAGCACGACACCCGAGCCAAACCCCATGAAATTGCTCTGGATGAAGCTCACCATCATGCCGGAGGAATCGGCGGTGGTCAGATAGATGGTTCCGCCCTTGACCGGATTACCCGGCGCAAAATCCCCTGCCCGCTTCAGATCAATGAGTTTTGCGCGCCCGGCCAGATAGCTCTTGTCCAGCATGTCTTCCGGCGTAATCCCCATATGGTTGGGGTCGGCCACATAGCGATAGACATCGGCGAAAGCGAGCTTGATCGCCTCGATCTGGAGATGCTGCGCCTCTGTGCTGTCCGGCGCAAAGGCCGCCATGTCGAAATTGGAAAGGATGCCAAGGGCGATCAGCGCGGTGATGCCCTGCCCGTTCGGCGGAATTTCATGAAGGGTATGGCCACGGTAGGTCTGAGCTATGGGCTTCACCCATTCCGGCTTGTAGGCGGCCATATCAGCGGCGGTCAGTGTGCCACCGCCGGCGCGGGCTGCTTTTTCCAGTGCCTCGGCAATCTCTCCGCCATAAAGAGCTGTGCCGTGCGTCTCGCCGATGAGACGAAGGGCGCGCGCCGCACCCCGCAGAGTAAAACGCTCACCCACATGTGGTGCGCGGCCATGCGGCAGGAAAGCTTCGGCAAAGCCCGGCTGGCGGATCAGATCCGCGACGCCTGCCGCCGCCTCCCATTTCTGCTGCACCACTGTCGGCACCAGATATCCACGCTCGGCGACCTCGATCGCCGGCTGGAGCAGGTCTGCGAAAGGCAGCTTGCCGAAACGTTCAGAGAGCGCCACCCACGATGCAACCGCACCCGGCACGGTAACTGAATCCCACCCCCTCATCGGCGGACGAACAGCGCCCTCGCCATATTTTTCACGGAAATAGCGTTCGTTCCATGTGGCGGGGGAAAAGCCGGAGGCATTGAGCCCGTGCAGTTCCTGACCATCCCACAGAATGCAGAAAGCATCTGACCCCAAACCATTGGAGCAGGGTTCCACCAGCGTCATCACAGCTGCCGTGGCAATCGCCGCATCAACAGCATTGCCCCCCTGCCACATCATCTTCAGGCCGGCCTGCGCGGCCAGAGGATGAGAGGTGGAGACAACCGAGTTGCCGAACACGGGCAGACGGCGGGAAGCATAGCTGGCGGTCCAGTCGAAGGAAGCAGTCATCACAGGCCCCGGAAGATGCGAGAGAGGAGAGGTTCGGTTCAGTGCGTGCTGCCGAAAACCTCATCGAGCCGGCCCATCATCGGGGCGATGTCAAAGCCACGTTCGGCCAGCCAGCCATCATGATAAAGGCTGGAGCGGTAGCGTTCCCCGGAGTCACACAGCAGGGTGACGATAGAGCCTGTCTCACCGCGCGCCCGCATGTCCTCGATGAGTTCGAGGCAGGCGCAGATATTGGTGCCGGTGGACCCCCCGCACAAACGCCCTGTCACGGCACTGATCTTGCGCGCCGCCGCGATGCTCGCCACATCGGGCACCACCACCATGCGGTCCACGATATCCGGCATGAAGGAGGGCTCCACCAGAGTGCGGCCAATGCCCTCGATCACACTTGTGCACGCCTCCACCCGGGTCACATCGCGATCTGCATAATGGCGGTGAAACACGGAGGATTCCGGGTCGGCCACACACAGGCGGGTGCTGTGCTTGTGATAGCGCAGGAAGCGGCCGATGGTGGCGGCGGTGCCGCCCGTGCCGGCGCTGCACACCACGAAGGCCGGTGTGGGGTCTGCCTCACGTGCCATCTGCGCGAAGATGGACTCGGCGATATTATTATTGCCGCGCCAGTCCGATGCCCGCTCCGCAAAGGTGAACTGGTCCATATAATGGCCGTCAATCTGCGCAGCGAGCTTGGCGGCCGCCTCGGATGTGTTGCGCCCGTCTATGAGATAGGGCTCACCGCCCTGAAAGGTGATGGCCGCGATTTTCTCCGGGGAGGTCGTTCGCGGCATGACTGCCACAAAGCGCAGGCCCAGCAGGCGCGCGAAATAGGCTTCTGAAATCGCGGTGGAGCCGGATGAAGATTCCACAATGGTCGTATCCGGGCCAACCCACCCGTTGCACAGGGCATACAGGAACAGGGAACGGGCCAGACGGTGCTTGAGACTGCCCGTGGGGTGGCTCGATTCATCCTTCAGGTACAGGCTGATGCCAGGTGTTTTCGGCAACTCGACCCGCAGCAGATGGGTATCTGCCGAGCGGTTGATATCTGCTTCCAGATAGCGGATCGCCTGCGCCACCCAGGCACGGTCATGGCTTTTGACATGAGGAGCTGGTGTAACGAAACCGCCCTTTTGCGGAACACCCATCGCGTTCTCCTTCAGCGCCGCTTCCGCGCGCTGACGCAGGGTGGAGCGGTCGATCTTGTTGGTGGAGGCCAGAAGCATCTGGTCCAGAAACCAGATATAGCGCGGATGCTGATAGGCCGGGGCATTGGCGAGCACATGGGCCTTGAGGGTCTCCTCATCCACGCTGGAGCCGGGACGACGCACCACATAGGCCACGGGCTTCGTGCCCTTGATGTCATCATCCACCGGCACCACACAGGCCTGCATCACCTCTGCATGCAGCTCCAGAACAGCTTCCACCTCACTGGGGAAGATATTCTCTCCGCCGCTGACGAACATGTCATCCGCACGGCCAACAAAGCTGTAGAAACCGCTCTCATCACAATGGAAGACATCGCCGGTGTCGTAATAACCATCATCCGTCATGGGCGAGTGGACATCGGGCCGATTGTGATACCCCAGCATCACCGCCGGGCTTTTCATCTGGAGCACACCACTCACAGGCTCTTCCGGCCCGACAAGACGCACCGAAACCTCGGGATGGGGATAGCCCACGGAACCAGAAGGCGCGCAAAGCCCTTGCGGATGGCTGGAGAAGACGATGGGGCCGCCTTCCGTGGTGCCATAGGCATTGATAATCCGCGCATTGGGCAGAAGCGTGCTGATCTGCTGCGTCAGCGTCTCATTCACCGGGGCAGAGCCCATGCGCACCGTGAGCACGCAGGACAGATCTGCCTTCGCGAGTGCATCCCTCTCCCGCATCATCATCGCGATCATGGGTGGCACGGCGGTGAGCCATGTGCAGCGATATGTGTGCACCGCCTCGATATAGGCCTTGGACTGGAACTGCGGCAGCAACACTGCTGTCGCCCCACTTGCACACACCAGAAATGCCAGTGCCAGCGCGTTCATGTGATAGAGCGGCGCGGCAATCAGCAGCCGCTCCTTGCCGATATCCGTCTCCGCCATCCGGGTCTTTGCGACCCAGATGTGAGAGGAATGAGACAGCAGCACGCCCTTGGGCCGCCCCGTGGAGCCGGATGTATATAGGCTGAGGGCCGGCTCATCGGGACGCGGCACTACCGGCTCAAAGGGGCCGGGATCGAGCCAACACCCGATGCCATCTGCCCCCTGCGCATCAAAGCTGGCGAAATGGACACCGGGAAACTGGCCCGGATCAACCATGCCACCACGCGGCCCATCATGAACCACCAGCCTTGCTCCGCAATCCTCGATCACGGCGGCAACGGTTGCAGGCGGAAACTTGAAATTGATCGGCACCGGCACCACACCGGCGCGCATGGCCCCCATCAGCAGAGCCACATATTCAGGCCGGTTGGCCGCCAGAAGCGCGATCCGCTCCCCGCGCTGGATGCCACCGGCGAGAAGCCCGCGTGCGAAGGCATCCGCCATGGCATCGAAACCAGCCCGGGTCATCACATCCGGCACGCCGCCAAGGCCCGTACCGATGAACAGCGGGCGATCGGGATCGCCGTCACGGCAAACGAAATTGCCCAGATTCACGGGAGAGGTCATGAGCGGCTCCGACACATCAGTGTGAGATCGAAATCGGGAAGGACGAGGGTGGCGGCGCTGGCGCTGTGCCGGGTCCATTCCACGTCCTGTCGTTTGCGGGCGCGTCTCTCGATCTCGCCGAGCCCGTCGAACAGAAGCTCAACGGTGAGGAAACGCGGCTTCTGAGCGGGCACCACCTGAATGTCCGCATCCGCCAGCGGGATGCGCCAGCCTTCGGGCACCACCTGCGCGGCACTGCCGGCGAGTGCGGCATAGCGGCCGGCCTCGGAGGCGCCATCCGGACTTCCAACAATGAGGCGATTGATGGCGCGAAAGCCGTTGGGGTGCTCCAGCCATTCCGGTCGCCACACCAGATCCGGCGTCAGATGCTGGCAGAAATAGACCCTGCCGGCAGGAAAGGTTTCACCCGGCAGGCGCACAGTTCGAAAGCGCGCGTCCTGCTCGCCCCCATCAACCGTGACAGGACGGGAGAAGGACACCGGCTGTTGCGCAGGAAGACCGGCTGCCATGAGGTTTGAGTATGTGGCATCCGCATCCGCACTGCGCAGGACAAGTCCGTTGAGGCCGAAAGGACTCTCCAGCACATCCTGCCGTTGGCGGCCCGTTTCCGGCACGCCAACCAGTTCGAGATAGGCCCCTCGGGTCATCATCAGATGATTGATGGACCCGAGGGAGTGATGCCCGCGCGGGGTGAGCGTGAAGCCCAGCGCCGCGAAGCAATCTTGTGCCGCATCCATGTTGCGCAGGGTGTTGATGACAACATGGTCAAGCTCGCTCATGGCAGGCCGCATCATGGTGTCCTCATCACGCCTTGGGGATCTGGTAGACACCCCGGCCGCTCGCGAGGAGCTTGCCGGCATCATCGAAGATCTGGGCTTCGCTGACGCAGATTTGCCCGCCGAACTTGATGACCTTGCCCACGCATGTCAGGTCGCCCTGCATGGCCGCCCGGTGATAATCGACCCGAAGGTCCACCGTCGGTACGCCACGCCCGGTTTTGGAGACCAGCGCCCAGTCGGCCGTAAGGTCGATAAGCGTCGCAAGAATGCCGCCATGGGTGTAGCCACGCTCGGCATTCACCACCCATTCCGGACGCCATTTCGCCTTCAGGGTGATGGTGCCTTCACCCACCGCATCCACGGTGAGGCCCAGCCACTGGTGAAAGGGGCCGCGCAGCAACAGGGCCTCGACCTGCTCCTTGGTGAGAGGAGCAGTTTCCTTGACTTCAGTCATGATGGGGAACCTCAGGGGGTGACGACGATCTTGCCCATGACTTCGCGGTCACGGATCATGCGCAGGCCTTCGGCGGCTTCCTCAAGGGGGAGCACCTTGTCGACCACAGGCTTCAGCGAGCCGTCCTGGATCATGTCCATCAGGGCTGCGAGATTTTCGTGGTAAAAGGAGTTCGAGCCGATGACCTGAAGCTCGAAGCTCCAGATGTAGCGCAGGTCTTCCTTGGGATCGTGGCCGGCCGTTGCCCCACAGGTGAGCACCTTGCCGCCGCGCTTCACGCATTTCAGCGAGGGGAGCCAGGTTTCGCCACCGGTGAAGTTCACCACCACATCCACACCACCTTCATAGGAGCGGCGCTGCGGCTTGCCATATTGCGCGATGGCCCATTTGGAGAAATCGGTCTCCCGATAATTCACCACATGGTCTGCGCCTAGTTCCTTCAGGCGCGCCATCTTGTCATCACTGCCAGCGCAGGCGATGACCTCACATCCCATCTGCTTGGCCAGCATGACGCAACCGGTGCCGACCCCGCCCGATGCCCCGAGGACGAGCACCTTGTCACCCTTTTTCACCGTGTTGTGGGTCACCAGCATGCGGTGCGCCGTGCCATAGGCCACAGGCAGGGAGGCCGCATCCACATAACTCACATCCGGCGGCATCATGATGAGCTGGCCGGCATTCACAGCGCAATATTGCGCCATGCCGCCATCCAGCATTTCCCCCATGAGGCCAACACCGGGATTGAGCGGATTGACGAGAACACGGTCGCCAATCTTCCAGTCGCTCACGCCTTCGCCCAGTTCCACGATCTCACCGGCCATATCGAGACCGATGATGACGGGCAGCGGCACCTTGATGCCGGGCATGCCCTTCACCGTGAAAACATCATGATAGTTGAAGGATGAAGCGCCGACGCGGATCACAACTTCCCCGGCTTTTGCCGTCGGCACCGGATAATCATCAACAACTGTAAGATCATTGATATCGCCATGCTGATTCAGAAGTAAAGCCTTCATGGTCTTTTGCATGTCTGGTCCTCTCCACTCTTTTATATGTTGTTTTCAGAAGAACGAGACTCCACAGACCACGTTCTTCTACACGTCTCGCTTCACTTGATAGATTTGGAGGCCTCGAAAGGTGCACTCACCAGTGCAGCATCCGGCAAGGTGCCCTTGACTACATCGACGCTTTTGAACACCTCAAACTCCGCCTTGAGCGAGGCAATCGTCGCGGGGCTCATGTCGACCGTGTAGATGCCATCCCACAGGGCGGCATAAGCCTTGGCGTCTTCTTCCTTGATATTTGCGAAGTCCATCAGAGCCTTGGCAACACCAGCCTTGTCGGCCCTCCCGGCCTCATAGGCATTGCGCATGGCCGCTACCACCTTGGCAGGTGCATCCGGGTTTTCTTCCATCCAGGCATTGCGCATCAGCCCAACGCCAAGAACCGGAGGCGCATCCGCACCCGTGACTTTCTTCCATTCCTCACGGAAGGTGCCGAGTGTCTTGAGCTTCATGTCCGGCAGAAGCGCAATGGTCACCGTCCGCAATGCTGCGACATCGATCTGCCCCTGGGCCAGAAACTGGGCAAGGCGGGTGTCATTACCCGGAACGATCTCATAATCTGAAGATTTTATATCGTAGTTACTTGCAAGAATTGCGGCTGTAATCGCGGCTGTCGCACTGCCAGCAGGAGACATGCCGATCTTCTTACCCTTCAGATCAGCCATACTGCTGATAGATGAGTCCGCCGGTGCCACGAAATCGAGATCTGCCACTTGCGTGGCCAACACAATACTCATTGGCAACCCGCTGGATGCTGCAGCAAAAGCGCTGCCGGCACTGGCACCAATTGCGAAATCAATAGCCCCTGCGGCCATGGCTTTTGTCGGTGCATTGACATCCGGGAACTTCACAAACTCAACATCAAGACCCTGCTTTTCCATGAACTTTCCAGATTCAAGGAATGACCCGAAGCCGAGACTGACACCCGAACTCCAATATCCAACCCGGATCTTGGCCGCTTCTGCAGGTAATGCGCTGATGGCGGCGACGGAGATGACTGCAACTGATGCAAGAACCTTGAATATATTCATCACAATTCTCCAGTTCACACGTTGTTCATCCGCCCAGATTCATTTCTTAATTCTTGTTTCGCGCTTTCCACGAAAACAGGTATCTCTCCAGCGGCTTCAAAACGGCCGCCTCCAGAATGATCATCAAGGTCACCAGAGTCAGCGTCCATGCGAAGACCTGGTCTGTTTGAAGAAGATCTGCCGCCTGTCGCAGTCGATATCCAATGCCACTACTTGCCCCGAGTGTTTCCGCAACGATACTGACACGCGCACCGAAGCCAAATGCGAGGCGGGCACCGGCAAAGAAGAGGGGAAGAATGGTTGGAAGATAGATCTTGGTCAGAACCTGATGACGCGACATGCGAAAGGTCTGCGCCAATTCTATAAATTCCGTATTCACGGTACGCGTGCCTTGCCAGACATTTGTCAAAATCAGTGGCATGGCCGTCATGAACACGACAAATATGATACTCCAGTTCGATAGACCAAACCATATCAATGCAAATATGGCCCAGATTGATGATGACACTGTATTGATGACAACCAGTATCGGCTCAAAAAATTCACCAAATGTGCGACTGGCTCCCAGTACAATACCGAGAATTGTTCCCAACACCGCAGCGAGCATAAATCCCACCATGATGCGGTAAAAAGTAATTCCGAAGTCCTGCCAGAAACCGGATGTTACAATGAGCCCACTCCAGCTTTCCCAGACCAGAAACGGGCTGGGAAGTACAAATGGCTGAACCCCGATGGACGCGATTTGCCAGACCAGAAGCAGGGAGAACAACAACAGCAGGCGCAGAAACATCATCCGCAACTGGCGGTCCGGGAGGAGTTGTCTAGTCGAGCCTGTCATGAGTGACTCTTCTGATCTGATTTTCGGGGAGCCGCACATATGCGGCGCGACGGCTCAGAGGGCGAGGCGCAGAAGACGCACTTCTTCAGCCACTTCCGGAGACAACGGGTTACGCGGATAAGACAGGGATACATCTCGCACCTCGCGCACACGCCCGGGACGCGGCTGGAGGATGACGACCCTGTTGGCAAGTACCACGGCCTCCTCCACGTCATGGGTGACGAAGATGACAGTCATGTCCTTGAGCGCGGCGATGCGCAGAACCTCTTCATGCATCTGGGAACGAATGGATGGGTCAAGCTTGGAAAACGGCTCGTCCATCAGCAGGATTTTTGGGCCGGTGACCAGACTGCGTCCAAGAGCGACACGGCTGCGCATTCCACCTGAAAGTTCATGGGGATAGACATCCGCGAACTTTTCAAGCCCCACCAGTTCCAGAGTCTGCATCACCCGCTCGCGGCGTTCCGCCATCGGCACGCCAAGAGCCTCAAGCCCCAGCGCGACGTTGCGGGCAGCCGTGCGCCAGGGGAACAGACGATCCTCCTGGAACATGTAGGTCATGGTCTGCCAATCCCGAAACTCGCGACTGGGAACATCTCGAAGAAAGACAGTGCCCTGATCTGGCGACACAAGACATGCGATGATGTTCAGGAGCGTACTCTTGCCACAGCCGGAAGCCCCGACAAGTGCAACAATGGAGCGTTCCGGCACAGCAAGATCAATATCGCGCAGAACTTCAAGCTGTGTGCCATCCCGGCGCTCAAAAGTCTTGCTGATGCGCAGCAATTGAACGGCGTTCAAGGCTCACCTCCACCCAGACTGTTGAGAGATGAATTCACGGGTACCAGCGCCTCGGAATCGCGCAGGGAGGCCACAACCTTCTCCATCACCATGTCGCGGAAGGTCGCCACATGCCGGCGCGCCACATCGGCGGAGGCCTCAGCGTCACCTGCCGCCAGATATTCAATGAGGAGCATGTGATCGTTATCGATATTGGGGCGAACCCTCTGCACACCAAAGCCAAGCGCCACAAGGCGGGTCATTTCATCCAGCAAACCAGACAACATGCGGCACAGGCGCTGGTTTTTGGTCGCCTCGGCTATCGCCATGTGAAAACTGCGATTGGCCTCAAGGAAGAAGTCGATCTGGTTGCCCATCTCGGCTGGTAGCTTCACACGACAGGCATGCTCCAGCCGCTCCAGATGCGCACGCCGCACCTTTCCTGCCGCCAGCCGTGCGGCTTCCGGCTCCAGCACCAGACGCAGCGCGAAGACTTCTTCCACATCTTTCACTGTAATGGGAACAACACGATAGCCATGCCGCGGCATGGACATGACGAAGCCTTCCTGGCTCAGACGCTGCAGCGCGATGCGGCAGCTGGCCTTGCCCAGCTCAAGCCGCTCCATCAATTCCGCCTCAGTAAAGCGGGTGCCCGGCAGAATACGGCAGGATACAAGCTCTCGCCGCAAAATCTCATAAGCCTGATTGCCCTTCAGAGTGGAGCTCGGAACTTCAAGAACGGCTCCTGTTTCAGCTGCACGTGTCTCCGGATGATCTTTCATCACGCTGAACACTCCTCAAAACATCTGTGAGCAGCCTACAAACACCCCCTGAATTTTCAAAGATCAAATAAATTGCAGCACATATTTCAATAATCAGATATTTATACTGATAATTGAGCGAAAAGATTGAATAATAGGCCGACCACGGTGAGAAGCTCACCAAATTTCTGTGAAGTTCTATTGGCGCAGCCTATAGCGCACATTTCACAAGCAAATCGCCGGATGGGCCCGCCCACATTTACGCCCTGCACATTCTGCTCTGGCGTATTTTCTCTGGTGAACCGGTTCACGCATTTCTCCCATACCCGAGGGATGGGCTTGCCCGCGCCATCAGGTGCGCACTCGCATTGCAGGAGCGCATGCCAGACACATCAGGTCGGAGTGGGTGAGGAGAAGGAAACGAACAGGCGGGGCCCTGCACTCACGGAGCAAAGCGCCCCAGAAGGTGAAACCGGGCACAAACATACGCGCAATCAGAACAGATGGTTGAGGCATGACGGATAGGACATGCGTCGCAGAATTGAATCTGATGTCACGCCCGCTCCGCAAGGGCGTGCGCACGTACATACCCGCAAACTGAGAAGCCACCCTCGTGAGAGCATCCCTCTTAAGCCGGCTGGGATTTCAAAGCATTGGAATAAACGAGGGCGCCGGGATGAGGGGGCGGGAGAGCACATCCCGGTCAGACCATAATGGTCATATCCCAAATACCCCTATTGGGCAGGAACCACCCCTCTGAAATCACTCAATAGATTTCGAGCTGAGCCCTGAGGCAGAGCTGAGATCAGTGGTGACCATAGAATAGGGGCCTGGCAGGCATAACCCACCAGACCCCTATTATGATGCAAAGCTATAGAGAGCGGGGGTGGCTGTTCCGCCCCATCATCGAAAATCCACGGCGTGTCCAGCATCCAGCCCCGGCTCCGCACAAGAGCCGGGATGGCGCATCTCAGCGGTTGGCACTGCCGGTGGTTAGGCCATCATCCCCGGAAACGTCACCGGGAGGCGGCGCAACCGGAGACATGGTGACACTGCCGGGAGCTGCTGGCGCTGTATCCAGCGTCGCGGCAGTCCGGGCGGCCTCGGAAGGCGGCGGGCTTACCACGGGAAGCGGGGCATCATCCGATGTCACTTCGCGCAGCTGCGTGGACTCGCTGGCGTCGTCAGGACCGGGCCCGGGCGGGCGCACCAGCTCAGGCACAGTGCCCGGCGTTGCAGGCGCGAATGCGAATTCGGACTGCCCCTGGCGCCGCTTGATTTCAGCCATGAAGACCGGATGCATGCCGCCATCGCGACCGGTGCGCACGGGTGCAACAGGAGAACCGGGGCTCAACGCCGCAATCTGCGCATTGTCTCGCTGGGTCTTGGCCGCAACGGCAGAAGCGATGGCCGGGGGCACCTGATAGCTCGGGCACGGCGCATCGGCATCGAAGCGTTGGCCGAAACCGGGCTCCGCATCAAACACATATTTGTAGCCGCACGCATTCACCTTCGGCACCTGACGGGTCACGGCGAAATGGTCGTATCCCTCCTTCAGGTTCCGCCAGAAGGGCATGTTCGGATTATTCCGATGCTTGGCCATGTTCTTCGGCGTCATGTGGAAGGGATAGGCCTGCACCTGGAAAGAGCGCTGACCACCTGCGAAGCTCTCACGCGCCAGAGAGAAGATTTCGGAAATCTGCTCATCCGTCATGGCGTAGCAGCCGGCCGATGAGCAGTCGCCATGCACCATCAGGAATTCACCTGTACGGCCATGCGCCTTGTCGAAGGCATTGGGAAAGCCGAGATTGAACGAGAGATAGTAGCTGGAGTTCGGGTTCATCTGCCCGGGGGTAATATTGTAGAAGCCTTCCGGTGCCTGCCGGTCACCGATCTTCTTCTTCGGCCCCAGTTCGCCAGACCAGCGGCAGATGGGATAGGTCTTGAGCAGTGCATAGCGCCCGTCAGCCCCCTCCTTCCACACTTCCAGCTCAGCTTCCTGCTTGTAGATCTGCACCAGAATCGGGCTCGCGGGAGACATGCCCTTCTGCGAGAGCAGCGAGAGCATCTGCGGCGTGAGCGGCTTGTTCGCCTTGCGCGAAACGTTGTCCGTCTGGTTGCAGGCCGCAATTGACAGCGCGGCCACGGCGGCCAGAGCCACCAGGCGGATGCGGGACAATGTGGTCTTCGGTCGGCTCAACGCAGAACTCCCAGGATCCGCACCGGTCAGATGAAAGGGCATTCTCTGCCCAGCCCCTTGCCGAAACGTTAGCACGCGAAAGGGCAACCTGCCCGTTTCACATTCGAAAGCACCATTCTTCCCCCTGCGGGAAAGGCTCCGTGCCATACCCTAAAAACAGGGCGCAGGCCATGCGCTTCAAGCAGAAGCAAGGCCGAGCAAATGGGCGAAATAAGGCCAAGATGAGGTCGATGCGCCGACCACGCCGTCAGCACCCGCACACAGGGCGAAAACCCGTTTTGGCAGTTAACAGACCCTTAACAAAAAACGGCGCCCAACATGGGCGCCGTCTGATTGCAGATGGATCAGAGACCGCGGCCAATGGCGAGGAACTTCTCCCGCCGCGCCTTGCGCAGCGCCGGGCCATCAAGGCCGGCCAAGTCTTCCAGCGAAGCCTGAATGGCGTCACCCACCGCTTCCACCGCTGCCTGCGGATCGCGATGCGCGCCGCCCATGGGTTCTTTCACGATTGTGTCGATGATGCCGAACTTGAGCAGATCCTGCGCCGTGATCTTCATGTTGGTGGCGGCATCCTGCGCCTTGGCGGTATCGCGCCAGAGAATGGATGCCGCACCTTCAGGCGAGATCACGCTGTAGATGGAATGCTCCAGCATCAGCACCTTGTTGGCCGCTGCAATCGCGATCGCGCCACCCGAACCGCCCTCACCGATGATGACCGCGACATTCGGCACGCTCAGGCCTAGACAGGCATCGGTTGAGCGCGCGATGGCCTCGGCCTGTCCACGCTCTTCCGCGCCAATGCCGGGATAGGCACCGGCGGTATCGACCAACGAGATCACGGGCAGGCCGAACCGGTCCGCCAGTTCCATCAGTCGCACGGCCTTGCGGTACCCCTCGGGGCGAGCCATGCCGAAATTGTGCCGGATCCGGGTCTCGGTGGTGGAGCCCTTCTCATGGCCCAGCACACACACCGCCTCACCACGGAAACGGGCGAAGCCACCAATAAGGGCCTCGTCCTCCCCAAACTTGCGGTCTCCCGCCAGCGGGGTGAAATCCTCGAACAGGGTTGAGGCGAAGGTCGCGAAGTGCGGCCGCAACGGGTGGCGGGCCACCAGCGTTTTCTGCCAGGGCGTGAGATTGGCATAGAGAGAGGCGAGCGCATCGCGGGCCTTGCCCTCGAGACGCTGGATGTCATCGCTGATCGCGACACTATCGCCAGAGGCCGAAAGGCCACGCAATTCCTCGACCTTGGCCTCGAGTTCGGCGACCGGCTTCTCGAAGTCCAGATAGCTGCGCATGCTTTTCCGTAAATTTCAGTGCAAGGCGGGCAAAGGCCCGTCCATAGGTGCCGCGAAGCTGCCCCCACCTTGCCCATGAGTCAAGGCAGAACCGCCATACAGCGACCAGAGGTCGCCGGTTCGTCACCAGATCGCCCTCCACGTCACACGAAAGACATATAGTGGACAGAATTGCGGAAGACATCACAATACACTGGACCATGCATGGACTTACGCCAATGACCTGTGCATAGACTTCTCCTGCCGCCCCTTAGGCCATGCGCACGGCCTCGGATTGAGGGGTTGGAAAAGTGAGGGGTATCATGACACGGTTTGCAGCGGTCAGCACCCGGCAGGGCTTTTGGCATGCCCCAGCAACGGTCCGTAGCCGGTCTGATACTCACCAGAGCCCCCCTCTCCCGGCCCATGGCCGCTCCACCAGTCGCGCATGGCTGGGCAAGATTGGCATCCTCGCTTCCGCGCTTCTTCTGGCCGCCTGCCAGGAAGAAAACACCTATGTGGCCCCGCCCCCACCGGAAGTGACCGTTGCGACCGTGCTGCAGCAACCGATCACGCGCTTTGTTGAATTCACCGGCAACACGGCATCCATCAATGCGGTGGACCTGAATGCGCGTGTGCAGGGCTATCTACGCAAGATCAACTATACGGATGGCCAGTTCGTGAAGAAGGGCACCGTGCTTTTCGTCATCGAACAGGACAATTACAAGGCTGATGTCGCCCAGGCCGAGGCAACGCTGGCGGCCCGGCAGGCAGACCAGGTTCAGGCCGAAGCCGAATTCAACCGGCAAAACCAGCTTGCGGCACGAGACTTCGCCTCTCAGGCAACACTCGACGTCGCCCGCGCCAAGCGGGACTCGGCCATTGCCAACACGCAGAATGCGCAGGCCTCCCTCGATCTGGCGCGCATCCAGCTCGGCTATACCGAGGTCTCCGCCCCATTCGATGGCGTGGTCACGGCCCATCTTCAGGATGTCGGCGCGCTGGTGGGCTATGGCAGCCCCACCAAGCTGGCCAGCATCATCCAGATTGACCCCATCTATGTCTGGTTCTCGCTGAGCGAGCAGCAGGCCCTGCGTGTGCAGGATCATCTCCAGAAGGCCGGCACGGCCCTCACAACGCTGCGGGAAAACCCCGGGATCATCCCCGTTGAGGTCGGCCTCCAGACCGAGCAAGGCTTCCCGCATCCCGGGAAGCTGGACTACATCGCTCCGCAGGTCGACCCCAATCTGGGTACACTTTCGGTGCGCGCCATTCTGGGCAACCCGGACAGCCTGCTGCTTCCTGGCCTGTTCACGCGCATCCGCCAGCCTCTGGGCAAGCCGGTTCCCACAATTCTGGTGCCGGACTCCGCTGTCAGCAACAACCAGCTCGGCTTTTACGTGCTGACTGTGGATGCGGATAATGTCGTGTCGCAGAACATCGTCACCCTTGGCCAGCTCCAGAATGATGGCCTGCGCGCCATCGAGAGCGGCCTCAAGGCGGAAGACCGCATCATCATCTCCGGCATTCAGCGCGCTGTGCCCGGTTCGAAGGTTTCGCCGAAGAGCGGGGAGATAAAAGGCACAACGCCCGATACTCCTCCAGCACCGGCAGCCGGCGCGGCTTTGCCGTTGCAGGAAAATACCCCAGCCGCCCCGGCTTCGCCCCGGAACTGACCCGCCCCCGAACGTCAGGCAGCGGCCATGATTTCACGCTTCTTCATCGAGCGCCCGGTACTTTCGAACGTGCTGGCGATGGTCATTGTGCTCATTGGCATCGTGTCGCTGATGCGACTGCCCGTGGCGCAATATCCCAATGTGGTGCCGCCGACAGTGACGGTCACCACTTCCTATCCGGGTGCGTCTGCCAAGACCCTCGTCAATACCGTCGCCCTGCCCATCGAGCAGCAGGTCAACGGTGTCGAGAACATGCTGTATATGCAGTCCTGGTCGGCTTCAGACGGCACCTATACGCTGGTGGTCACCTTCGCGATCGGTACCGATCCGAACATGGCGCAGGTGCTGGTGCAGAACCGTGTGTCCATCGCCCTTTCCTCCCTGCCTCAGGCGGTGCAGGTGCAGGGCGTGACGGTGCAGCAGAAGGGCACCTCCATCCTCGAGTTCGTGAGCCTGATCTCACCGGATGGACGCTATAATGGCCTGTTCCTGAACAACTACGCGGTTATCAATATCCAGAATGAGCTGGCGCGTCTGGATGGCGTCGGCAGCGTCAACGTCTTCGGCTCCGGCTCCTACGCCATGCGCGTGTGGATGGACCCGCAGAAGATGCAGTCGGTCGGCCTCACGCCGGATGATGTCATCAACGCCATCAAGAACCAGAGTCAGGAAGTCACGGCCGGCCAGCTCGGCACCCCTCCCGCCCCAAGCAACGCGAACTTCCAGTACACGCTGAACATTCATGGCCGCCTCGATGATGTCTCCGATTACGAGAACATCATCGTGAAGGTGGACAATGATGACGGTGGCCGGATCGTGCGGGTGCGTGATATCGGACGGGTTGAGCTGGGCTCGCAGAGCTACTCCCACACCTTCACCCAGCGGAACAAGCCGGCGGCCGGCATCGGCATCTTCCTGCTGCCGGAAGCCAATGCTCTGGCCACGGCCGCGCTGGTCTCCGAGAAGATGGAAGAGCTGAAGAAGAGCTTCCCCGAAGGTCTGGAATACGACGTTCCCTTCGACACCACCCTGTTCGTCACCGCCTCCATCGGTGAGGTCTACAAGACCCTGATCGAGGCAGCGATCCTGGTGCTCATCGTCATCACCCTGTTCCTTCAGGACTGGCGGGCGATGCTGGTGCCGGCAACGACCGTCCCGGTCACCATCATCGGCGCTTTTGCGGCCATGGATGCCATGGGCTTCACGGTCAATATCTCCACTTTGCTCGCCATCGTCTTGGCCATCGGCATCGTGGTGGACGATGCGATCGTGATCGTGGAAGGCGTGGCCCGCCACATTGAAGAGGGGATGCCCGGCCGGCAGGCCGCAGAAAAGGCGATGGACGAACTGTTCGGCCCCGTCATCGGCATCACCCTTGTGCTGATGTCGGTGTTCATACCGGCAGCCTTCATTCCGGGCCTCACGGGTGAAATGTTCCGGCAGTTCGCGCTTGTGATTGCGGCAACGGCCTTTATCTCGGCCATCAATGCCATCACGCTGAAACCAACCCAGTGCGCCCTCTGGCTGCGCCCCCCGGTGCCGCCGGAGAAGCGCAATATCGTCTTCCGCACATTCAATGCTGGTTATGGTGTTGCGGAACGCTGGTATGTCCGCCTCATCACCCGCATGGTCCGCCACGCCAAGCTCATGGTGTGCGTCGCGCTGGTGCTGATGGGCGCCGCCATGTATGGCCTCACCCGCGTACCCACCTCGTTCCTTCCGGTTGAGGATCAGGGCTATGTTCTGGTAGCGGCCCAGTTGCCGGATGGCGCCAATCTGAAGCGCACACAGGCCGTCATGCATGATCTCAGCGCAATCGCGGAGAAGGTGCCCGGCGTTCAGAACGTGGTCAGCATCACCGGCCTTTCGGCGCTCGACAATAATGCATCACTCGCCAATGCAGGGGTGATCTACGTTACCCTCAAGCCGTGGGATGAGCGCTACGCCACCACCGGGCAAGGCCTGCGCGACATTTACGAGAACATGACCAAGGCCATTCAGGTCGTGGAAGATGCTCACGCCATGGTCATCGTGCCGCCCGCCATTCAGGGCATCGGCAATGCCTCCGGCTTCACCATGCAGCCGCAGATCCGGGACGGCAATTTCGACTATCTCCTGCTCCAGCAGGTCACCGATTCCATCGTCGAGAAGGCAAATGCCCAGTCTTCACTGCGTATGGTCTCCACCTCGTTCCGGGCGGGTGCGCCGCAGATCAATGTCGAGGTGAACCGCATCATGGCCGAGACGGTCGGCGTGACGGTGGACCAGATCTTCACCACCATCTCGTCTTATCTCGGCTCCACCTATGTCACGCAGATCAACAAGTTCGGGCAGGTGTTTCAGGTTTATGTGCAGGCTGAACCCGAATTCCGCGTGACCCCGGATGACCTGCTCGCCCTCAAGGTGCGCACGCCGGAGGGCAAGATGGTGCCGATTGGCAGCATGATCACTGTGGAAAGCACACAGGGCCCGCCACTGATCTCGCTGTATAATCTTTATCCGTCCTCCACCATCGTCGGTGGAGCGGCCACCGGCTTCTCGTCCGGTCAGGCCATGGACCTGATGGCAGAGATCGCCAATGCCACCCTGCCCCCGGGCACCGGCTTTGAGTGGACCGCCATGTCCTATCAGGAAATGGTTGTCGGCAATCAGATCTACTATGTGTTCGGCCTCGCCATCCTGCTGGTCTATTTCGTGCTGGCTGGCCAGTATGAGAGCTGGATTCAGCCGCTAAGCGTTATTCTGGCGGTGCCTCTGGCCCTGCTCGGCACGGTGATCGCGCTGCTTTCACTGGCCAGTTCCGGCCTCTCGAACAACATGTACACGCAGATCGGACTGGTCTTGCTGATTGCGCTGGCGGCGAAGAACGCCATTCTTATTGTGGAATATGCGCGCGAACAGCATGAAGGCGGCAAGAGTATCGAGGCAGCGGCGGAAGAGGCGGCAAGATTGCGTTTCCGCCCCATTCTGATGACTTCGTTTGCCTTCATTCTCGGCATGTTGCCGCTGGTCTTCGCGACTGGCGCGGGGGCGGCCTCGCGCGTCTCCATCGGCGTCACCGTGGTGTCGGGCATGCTGGCCTCCACCTGTCTGGCAGTGCTGTTCGTTCCGTCCTTCTACACGGTACTGCAACGGCTGGAGAACAAGCTGCTGGGGAAGGAAGAGCCCCCGGAAGGCTCTGCCGGGACAGGTGAAACGGAAGCACCTTCGGCACCGCCCAGCCCGGCGGCCGTCTGAAGAGCCCGGCACACGCATAGGATGAAATGGGAGAAAGGCGGTGTCTGCCTATTTTTAGAGCAGGCCCGCCTGAAAGACGTGCTTCCGGCCCCCGCACGGGTTGGCTAATTCTAGAGCATCAGCCTTGGGCCATATCCTTTGGTCCGCCGGATGAGGTGCCTGAATGTCCATCCTCGCCAGCCTGCGTCATGTCACCCGCTACCGTTATGAGCGGCCTGTTTCCCTCGGCCCGCAGACCATCCGCCTGCGCCCGGCACCGCACAGCCGCACCGAGGTTCCCGCCTATGCGCTGAAGATCAGCCCGGCGGAGCATTTCATCAACTGGCAGCAGGACCCATTCGGGAACTGGCTGGCCCGCATTGTCTTTCCCGAGAAGGTCGAAGAGTTCTGCATTGATGTCGACCTTCTGGCCAAGCTCGACGTGCTCAATCCGTTCGACTTTTTCGTCGAGGAATATGCCGATAATTTCCCCTTCACCTATCCTCCGGAACTGAAGGCGGAACTGGCGCCCTATCTCGAACTGGAAAAGGAAGGGGCACGGTTCGACGCCTTCCTAGCCACCATTTCGCGCAAGAAAATGCGGATCGTGGATTTTCTGGTGGCCATCAACCAGAAGCTCCAGGGTGAGATTGGCTATGTCATCCGCATGGAGCCGGGCGTGCAGACCCCGGACGAAACGCTGACAAAGCGCCTGGGCTCATGCCGCGATACCGGCTGGCTTCTGGTTCAGCTACTGCGCCATCTTGGTCTGGCGGCGCGCTTCACCTCCGGGTATCTCATCCAGCTCAAGCCGGATGTGAAATCCCTTGATGGCCCCTCCGGCACCGATGTTGATTTCTGTGACCTGCACGCCTGGTGCGAGGTCTATGTGCCCGGTGCCGGCTGGATCGGACTGGACCCGACCTCTGGCATGCTGTGCGGCGAAGGGCATATTCCACTCGCTGCCACGCCTCATTATCGCTCTGCAGCCCCCATTTCCGGCCATCTCAATGAGAAGGCGGAAGCGGAGTTCGATTTCGAGATGCGTGTGACCCGTGTGGCCGAAGCGCCCCGCGTCACCTATCCCTTTTCGGATGAGACCTGGGCGGCGCTGGATGAACTGGGCCGCAAGGTGGATGAAGACCTCATCGCCGGTGATGTCCGCCTCACCATGGGCGGCGAACCCACCTTCATTTCCATTGATGATTACCAGTCGCCGGAGTGGAATACGGAAGCATTCGGCCCGCACAAACGCGCTCTGGCGGATGACCTCATCCGCCGCCTGCGTCGCCGCTTCTCCGCCGAGGGCGTGCTGCATTACGGGCAAGGCAAGTGGTATCCCGGCGAAACCCTGCCGCGCTGGTCGTTCGACCTGTTCTGGCGCAAGGATGGCCAGCCCATCTGGCAGCGGGAGGATCTGATCGCCGCGGAAGAGGCGGACCATGGTGTCACGCCAGCCGATGCCGAGCGGTTCTGCAAATCTCTGGCAGGCAAGCTCGGGGTGGGCACACAGTTCGTGCAGCCCGGCTATGAGGACAACATCTATTCCATGTGGAAGGAGCAAAGCCTTCCCGAGAACCTCACGCCCGGCGACCCACGTATTGCAGATGAAGTGCAGCGGCGCCTGCTGGCGCGTATCTTCAACCAGGGGCTGGCCACGCCCACCGGCTCTGTTCTGCCGCTAAGCCGCGTCAAGACCCCAACCGGGCGCGAATGGCGCTCTGAACAATGGAGCTTCCGGCGCGAATTCCTGTTCCTGCTGCCGGGTGAGAGCCCCATGGGCTACCGCCTGCCGCTGGAATCGCTGAGCTATCTGTCCCCCACGCGCTACCCCTTCGTTCAGCCGCCGGACCCGTTCGATTTGCAGGGGCCGCTGCCTGATGCGCAAGCGCTCTCCGATCGCTATCGCGCTCACCCGAAGGACAGTTCCCCCACTGTCCCGGCCGTCAGCGCCAATGATGTGGGCGCGCATGCGCAAGCTCTGGTGAAGGACTATCTCCAGAAGAACGAGCAGCAGATTGCCACGGCGGAAACCCGCGCAGCCCTGTGCGTCGAACCGCGTGGCGGCCGGCTGTGCGTCTTCCTGCCCCCGGTGGAAGCGCTGGAAGACTATCTCGACCTCATCGCCGCCATTGAGCAGGTGGCGATCGAGCTGGACATGCCGATCCATATGGAGGGCTATCCCCCACCGTTCGATCAGCGCCTCAATGTCATCCGCATCGCACCGGACCCGGGCGTGCTGGAGGTGAATGTCCACCCCTCCAACAGTTGGGCAGGCTGCGTTGAAATCTCGCGCGTGCTGTATGAGGAAGCGCGCCTCGCCCGGCTCGGCACCGAGAAGTTCATGGTGGATGGACGCCACACCGGTACCGGTGGCGGAAATCATGTGGTTGTCGGCGGCGAAACCCCGGCAGACAGCCCCTTCCTGCGCCGGCCAGATCTGCTCAAGAGCCTGCTGCTCTACTGGCAGCGCCACCCTTCGCTTTCCTATATGTTCTCCGGCCTGTTCATCGGCCCCACCTCGCAGCACCCGCGCATCGATGAAGCCCGGCACGACAATCTCTATGAGCTGGAAATCGCGCTGGCCATGATTGATGGCCCCGGCAGCCCGCCCACAGCGCCCTGGCTGGTCGACCGCCTGTTGCGCAACCTGCTGGTGGACGTGACCGGCAATACCCACCGCACGGAAATCTCCATCGACAAGCTCTATTCGCCGGATAGCTCCACCGGCCGGCTGGGGCTGGTGGAGTTCCGCTGCTTCGAGATGCCGCCGGACTGGCGCATGAGTCTGGCACAGCAGCTTCTGCTGCGCGCGCTCATTTCCCGCCTGTGGAAGAGCCCTGTCACCGGCAATGCCACCCGCTGGGGCACCACGCTGAACGACCGCTTCATGCTGCCCCATTATGTCTGGGCAGACTTTGTGGACGTGCTCGAAGACCTTGGCGATGCCGGCTATGTCTTCGATCCCGAATGGTTCCGGGCCCAGTATGAATTCCGCTTCCCGGCCTTCGGCAAGGTGCAGCATGCTGGCGTGGATCTTGAAATCCGGCAGGCACTGGAATGCTGGAATGTGCTGGGTGAGGAAGGGGTATCCGGCGGCACCGCCCGCTATGTGGACTCCTCGGTCGAACGGCTTCAGGTGAAGGTGGAGGGGTTCAATCCCTCCCGTCATATCGTCACCTGCAACGGACGTGAGGTGCCCGTGGCCCCCACCGGACGCAATGGCACCTTCGTGGCGGGCGTGCGCTACAAGGCTTGGCAACCCTGGTCTGGCCTGCATCCCACCATTCCGGTGCACACCCCGCTGGTGTTCGACATTGTGGATACATGGAGCACCCGTTCACGCGGGGGCTGCATGTATTATGTCGCCCATCCGGGAGGACTTAGCTATGACACCTTCCCGGTCAATTCCTATGAAGCCGAGGCGCGCCGCCTCGCCCGCTTCCAGGATTATGGACACACGCCGGGCGTGATGAATGTGACGCGGGAAACCTCTCCCGCTGAATTCCCCACCACGCTGGACCTGCGCCGGCCTATAGGCATCTGAACACCAGCCAGAGCCCATTTGGTGCATTCCGCTTCACCAAATGGGCTCTGGCCCTCTGCGAAGGATGCTCTTCGGCGCGACTCTCCCGGTGCGGGCATTTCTGCGTTTCATGCAATCAGGGAGACTCTATAACAGATTGATCTAATTATTTTTTCCCACGAACGAACATCCACTTCGCTCGAAAATGTTCTGGCGGGATACAGCCATGTCGGGTGCCGTGTTACCTCATGGCCTGAACCCGCCCTCACCGCACGCGCCCCATGGCCCGCGCCTCTCCCGGACCGGTTGAAAAACCGAACCTTTCTCATGCATGACAGGGCCTATAGGCTCACCCCTCATCCCCACGCAGAAATGCACGATGGCTGAGGAACAACTCCGTCAGATAATCCGCCACCACACGGACCCGGCGGGAGTGCGCGAGATCGGCATGAAGCACCAGCCAGATCGGCTGGTCCACGCCGGGATCAGCCTCAATGCAGACCAGCCCCGCCCCTCGCGCCAGAAAGTGCGGCAGCACCGCAAGACCCAATCCGGCACGCGCAGCGGAAAGCTGGGCGGAAAGGGTTGTGGTTGCCAGCATGCAGCCGCGCCCCCGCTAAGACCCGCTCCATCCATTGCGCGGCGGGCAGATGCCCATATGGCTCGGCCCAGCCGATGAACTGGTCTGCCTCGAAGCCGGAACTGTCTCCCCGCGCCGCCACATAATCTGCCGCGCCATATAGCCCGAAACCCAACTGCCCCAGCCGGCGCAGCACCACATGCCCCCGCTGCGGCTCCACCATGCGCACAGCCAGATCGGCGTCACGACGGTGCAGGTTCACCGTGCTCACATCTGTCAGCACCTCCAGCGAGAGGGCTGGATGGCGCGCCAGCAGGGGCGGCAAGGCCGGGATGATGAACGGATTGGCCAGATTTTCCGCTGTTGCAAGCCGCACCTTCCCCGAAACGGCGGCATGCCGCCCGCGTTCAGCGAAAGCAAAGCCCGCCTGCTCCAGCGCCTCGGCGCGCACCAGCAGCGCCTCGCCCTCATCGGTCAGCCGGTATCCGCTCTGATGGCGGCTGAAAAGTGGGATACCCAGCCCCAGTTCCAGCCGCTCTATCCGGCGGGAAACCGTGGCCAGCCCCAGGCCCAGTTGCGCCGCCGCCCCTGAAAGCGTGCCCGCGCGCGCAATAGCGAGAAAGATCCGGGCATCATCCCACCGGATCTGACCATCACCCTGCTTTCCATTTTCGGAAAATGGATCCCCGTGATCTGCGCTGTCATTCATCACAACAGGGGACCACCATTGTCCGTCGCCGGCAAGACCGTTGATGGAGCCAGATGATGGGAAACAACATGCAACATCGTACACTGGGCACGGATCTCACCATCTCCGCCCTTGGCCTCGGCTGCATGGGCATGAGCGAATTCTATGGTGCGCGCGATGATGACGAATCCCTCAAGGTTCTCGCCCGCGCGGTGGAACTGGGCGTCACCTTTCTCGATACGGCCGACATGTATGGTCCGCATCACAATGAAGAACTGATCGGCCGCTTTTTAGCTGAACACCGCCCATCGGTACACATCGCGACCAAGTTCGGCATCGTGCGCGCGCCCGGCGAATATCGGCGCACGCTGGATAACAGCCCCGCTTATATCCGCCATGCTTGCGAAGGCTCGCTGAAGCGCCTCGGCGTGGAGCGCATCGATCTCTACTATGTCCACCGCGTAGATAGCGCGACGCCGATTGAAGAGACGATGGAGACCCTTTCCAGCCTGAAACGCGAAGGCAAGATCGCCCATATCGGCCTGTGTGAAGTGAGCGCCGAGACCCTGCGCCGCGCCCATGCCGTGCATCCAGTCACCGCCGTTCAGACCGAATATTCTCTCTGGACCCGGGACGTGGAGCAGGACGTATTGCCCACCTGCCGGGAGTTGGGCGTCGGCTTTGTCGCCTATTCGCCGCTGGGGCGCGGCTTCCTCACCGGGCGCTTCCAGCACGGTACGACTTTCGAGGATGGGGACTTCCGGGCGGTCCTTCCCCGGTTTGCCGATGAGAACCTTGCCGCCAACCAGAAGATCATCGATGTCGTGACCACCCTTGCCCACCACAAGGGCTGCACCCCGGCGCAGATCGCGCTGGCATGGCTGCTGGCTCAGGGCCAGGACATTGTTCCGATTCCGGGCACCAAACGCCTGCGTTATCTGGAAGAGAATTGCGTTGCCGCGCACATTACGCTCGATGCAAGCGAATTGGCTGGCCTTGATACAGCACTCGCCGGCCTAAATGTGGCGGGTGCACGCTACACACCGGAAGGCATGAAGGGCCTCAACGCCTGAGCAGGCACCGGCCAAAACCATTTTCTGCATCATCAACAGCCCGAAGGGAAAGCCCCTTCGGGCTGTTGATGATGAGCTTCGCAAATCCGCCATCTCGTTCATCATTGCAAACAACAATTCCATTCTGTCCATACATCTATTTTTACATTTCACCTGACATTGCATGGCAAAAAGGGCATAAGAAGCGCCTGCTGCTTTTCATGCCGCCAAGAGACCCCCGTTTCCATGCCCCTGACACTTGCCGCGACATCCTCCGTAATTCCTGGTTCCGAGGGGACCGGGACGGCAGCGCATGCGCGCAATGCACAGCAGGTGCTGCGGAACGGGCCGGGCAAGCCACGGGCGCGCCGGGTGCTGCCGGGCTTCCGGCTTTCTCTCGGGCTCACGCTGTTCTATCTCGCGCTCATCGTGTTGCTGCCTATCGCCGCTTTGCTGCTGAAGGCCGCCGATGTGGGGCTGGTGCGCTATTTCGAGATCATCACCTCACCCCGCACCTTTGCCGCCTTCCGCATCACCTTCACTGCCGCGGCTATCGCCACCATTTTCAACATGATCTACGGGCTGGCGCTGGCATGGGTGCTGGTGCGCTACAGCTTCCCCGGAAAGCGGCTGCTGGATGCGCTGGTGGATGTGCCTTTCGCGTTACCGACCGCTGTCGCCGGCCTGGCGCTGACGGCCCTGTTCGCGAAGAATGGCTGGTATGGCGCACCGCTGGCCAGTTGGGGCATTGAGGTAGCTTATGCGCCAGCTGGCATTGCCTGCGCCATGGCCTTCACCTCCATCCCCTTTGTGGTGCGCACGGTGCAGCCTGTTCTGGAAGACCTTGAGCCGGAACTGGAAGAGGCCGCCGCCAGCCTTGGAGCATCGGATTTCCGTATTTTCCGCTCGGTCATCTTCCCGGCGCTGTTCCCGGCATTTCTGGCAGGGGCCTCCCTCTCCTTCGCCCGGTCCCTGGGTGAGTTCGGGGCCGTGGTGTTCATCGCCGGCAACCAGCCGTTCCGCACTGAAGTGGTCTCGCTGCTCACCTTCATCCGGCTGGAAGAATATGATTATGCGGCAGCAGCGGCCATCGCCACCACCCTGCTCATCATCGCCTTCCTCATGCTGCTGCTGGTCAATCTGATTCAGGCCTGGCACCAGCGCATCGCGATCCGGGAGGCCTGAGCATGGCGCAGCATCGGAAAAAGCCGGCTGGCGTGCGCGTGGGCGATCAGCCGCTCACCCGTCGGCTCATCACGTGGTCCGTCCTGGCGGTCACCGCCGTCATCCTTCTCGGGCCTCTTGCCGTCATTTTTTCGGAGGCCTTCCGTGGGGGCATAGGCAGCTATCTGGAAGCGCTGGCGCGCCCGGATACGCTTTATGCCACTGGACTCACGCTGTTTGTCGCGCTTTTGTGCGTGCCCATTAATGTGGTCTTCGGCATCGCAGTGGCCTGGACGGTCACCAAGTTCAGTTTCCCCGGCCGCAATGTCCTGCTCACCGTGGTGGAACTGCCCTTCTCCATCTCGCCCATCGTGGCGGGCGTGGCCTATCTGTTCGTCTATGGCGCACAAGGGTTGCTGGGGCCTTATCTGCTCGATCACGGCATCAAGGTGCTGTTCGCCATCCCCGGCATCGTGCTGGCGAGCCTGTTTGTCACAGCCCCGTTTGTGGTGAGAGAACTGGTGCCGCTGATGATGGCGCAGGGGCGTGATGCGGAAGAAGCGGCCGTGACTCTGGGTGCGACAGGCTTTCAGGTGCTGCGGCTGGTCACCCTGCCCAATGTGAGCTTGGCTTTGCTTTATGGTGCAGCGCTCTGCAATGCGCGGGTGATGGGTGAATTCGGCGCGGTTTCGGTTGTGTCCGGCAATATTCGCGGACAGACATCCACCCTGCCCCTTCAGATTGAACTGCTCTATCAGGATAGCCAAGTCATCGCCGCCTTTGCCGCAGCAACCTTGCTGGTGGGTGTGGCCCTGTTCACGCTGGTGGCGAAGTTCCTGATCGAGCGGGCACAGGCTGCCCGCCATGAAATCCAGACCGTGGATGTGCTGGACGGCTAGATCACTTTCGAAATAGCCGTCTATTTCCAAAAATTTGAAGCATACATCCAACGCAATAGACCGGAGGCATTCTCCGGATGAAACAACTGCACTGAAGTAGTTTCTTGCCACATGCATCAGCATATGCGGCGCGCTGTCCCTGCTCACTACCCGATACGGCGCCTATTGCAAGATCACCTTCTGTGCGGCACAGGATCTGCGCCGCTCTCCACCAATAGAGGTGACGGTCGCAAAAGGTGACCACCAAGGCTGGCCGCTGTATGAAGGACAGCCCGATGATGAATGGCGAGGCTGTTCCCAAGCCCATCTGAGGGCATGGTCCATGATCCGTTGAAAGCATGGAGCCCGGCAGACGACCTGCTCTTGTTCTGGATCGCCCGCAAAACAAATGCCCAAAAGGCTTGCGTCGATACCCTTCACCAGCAAACAACAGAGCAAGTGTTCTGGATGAAATGATCCAGCATTTCAGAAAGCCGAATATCTTCGATCAATATGAATGCGAGTCCATCGCCATCTCGAAGCGGAATGGACAGGATGCGCCCTATATCGAGGTTGGCGGCGTCCTCACCATCTCCACAAACTCAATGGCTGCAACCCGCTGAGGGCCGGTAGTCCCTGCCCAGCTCCCAGAGACCAGATCGACTGGCCAGACCAAGTGCGACGCTACTCCCGCAGCATCGCACTCATTCCAGCAGCGCAAAAGCCATCGAGAGGGTCCCGATCAGTTCCGAGTGGTCGGCAAGGCAAGAGCGGAAAGGGCCGCCTGCTCGGTCTTGCGGCGCACCTCTTCCTGACGCGCTTCCTGCTTGCGCACATCACGCCGATGCTCACGCGCTTCCCTGCGGAAACGACGATGGCGCAGCCAAGTCACGCCGCTGCCCAGCAGAACCCCCATGAGAAGGGCTGCAAACACCACCAGAAACAGCGGCATCTGCATTGCAAGGCTCGGCGCATCAGCGGAAAACGGGTCAAAAGAAACAGTCACCAGCCGACGATTGGCCACAGCCAGCGCAAGAATAATGATGCACAGTGGCAGACCAATCAGGATGGAGAGAAAACGGGACACGCGCCTTCACTCCCCGTCATTGAGACGCTCGCGCATCTCCTTGCCGGTCTTGAAATAGGGTACGACCTTCTCGTCCACATCCACCTGCTTGCCGGTGCGCGGGTTGCGACCCACACGGGCATCACGCTTCTTGACGGAGAAAGCCCCGAAGCCGCGCAACTCCACCCGGTCTCCACGTTCCAGCGCAGATACAACCTGCTCCAGGATCGCGTTGACGATGTTCTCCACATCCCTCTGATAAAGGTGGGGGTTGGCTTCAGCGATCTTCTGCACGAGCTCGGATTTGATCATGCTGGCCCCTCTCCTCTCATCATTCGCTCACATGAGCCAATGATAGACACTGGATTGCGGCGATTTCCCGCCTCTGGCAAAGACTTACTGCTTGTCTATCACATATCGGCGCGAGGGTGCCAGAGTGCCAGAAGACCGTCAAGCTGGTTCCCGTCCAGAGTGCCCCGAGAGAGCTCGGAAATAAAAATTCCCAGCTGAGGCAAACCGATAGCTGTCGTGAAGGCGCGCGCACTCCCCGACAGGAAACCGATCTGGCTGTCGAGGCCACCCGGATTCCATGTGCGCACCTTCAGGTCTTCCGGCACATTGCGGTTTTTGGCCAGCCACGCGCGGGCCGTGCGCTCATCGCCGATTTCATCCACGAGTTTAAGCTCAAGTCCCTGATGGCCGGTAAAAACACGTCCATCAGAGATGAAATCCAACTCCGTTCCAGCCAGTTCGCGACGCTCGCCCACCAAATCCTTGAACCAGCCATAGCTGTCCTTCACCAGCGAATCGATAGCCGCCCGCGCTGCCGGCGTGGGCGTAGAGAAGGGATTGGGCTCGGCCTTCAATGGAGAGGACTTGATCTCCTCCATCGAGACGCCGACCGTCTTCATCAGCTCCGTCACATTGGGAAACTGGTAAATGACGCCAATCGAGCCCACCAGCGCATTGCGGCGGGAAATGATACGATCCGCCCCCAGCGCGGCGATATAAGCTCCGGAAGCCCCCACGCCTTCCACCACAGCAACCACCGGCTTGTCCTGCGCCAGCCGGCGCACGGCGTCATAAAGCTGCTCAGAACCCGTAATGGTGCCGCCGGGGCTGTTTATAGAGAGAATCACGGCCTTGGCATTCGAGGTGCGGATGCGCTCCAGCATCTCCACTCGCTCGCGATCATTGCGAATGATGCCGCCGATCGGCACCCGCGCCACATGCTCCGCGCTTTCAGGCACCAGAGAACCGCGCAAGGTGGTGACAGCAACCACGATGGCCGCAACCACCGCCAGCACGCCCAGCATCCTCCAGAAGCTGAGCTTGCGCCGCAGACGGCGGCGTTCAACGATCTCATCAGCGTCGAACGACATCGGCATGATTTCCCTGTTTCATCCGTCGAGATAAGCGGCCCACCACCGTCTTGGCAAGGTTTCTCCCGAAGGCCACCTCTCCGCGTCACACCGCGCGCGCCGGCATAGCCGCCAGATGTAGCGTTGACCCCATCACCACATTTCGTCCAGCGGCAGCCCTTGCTGCCATTCATTGAGCCTCCGGGCAGTCGCGGGGCTCAGTCCATCCGGCAAGGCATCCGGCGGGAAGAAATCAGCTGCGCGAATTTCAAGGCTCGGGGCCCATGCTCCACCCTGCCGCGAGCAGGCGGCGCGGTAACACACCACATGATCCCGCCCGCCGACCTTCGGATTGAAGAAAATTCCATGCAGATGCAATGGCCCTTCCACCACCGCGCCAGTCTCTTCGGCCAATTCGCGGCGAGCCGCCCGCTCTGCGCTTTCGTCCGCATCCACTCCGCCGCCGGGCAAGTGCCAGCCCGCCACATAGCTGTGCCGCACCAGCAGCACCCGCCCCGCATCATCCGTAGCGATGACCCGCACGCCAACGGTCAGCCCATGGCGCAGACGGCGCAGCACCGCGAGAAAAGGCAGCATGACACCTCTCCGTCCATTTCCATGCCCAACAGGGCATGTGAGACCCCGCTGACAAGAGCGAGGAACCAGCCTCAAGCCACCAAAAGCTGAGCCAATGGCCTTGTTGAAGCCCCTTTCAAAAGGCTATCTCCTTTATGAAGATTCGCCCCCGGGGACACCTGTCACAATGCGCGCGCTGCTTGATGTCGTTCTGATTGTTCTCAATCTTTATGTATGGGTGCTGATCGCGGGAGCGGTGCTCTCCTGGCTCATCGCCTTCAATGTGGTGAACCCCTACAACAAGTTTGTCCACAGCGTGGGTGAATTCATCTTCCGCATCACAGAGCCGGTTCTGGCCCCGGTACGGAACATTCTGCCCAGCCTTGGCGGGCTCGACCTCTCTCCGGTGGTGGTGATTCTGATCATCTTCTTCATCGAGCGGGTGATCGGCTACTATATCTACCCAGCTGTCTTCTGAGACCGTGAGTTTCTGGCGGTCCGCACAGGGCGGGGTTGAGGTCTTCGTGCGTGCCACGCCCAAGGGCGGGCGCGATGCGATTGATGGAGCGGTGGCGTTATCTGACGGCCGAATGGTGCTGAAAGTGCGCGTGCGTGTTGCCCCCGAAGATGGTGCGGCAACGGCGGCCGTGGGCAAGGTGCTGGCGCAAGCGCTGGGCCTGCCCGCCTCTCGCGTAAAGCTAACCGCTGGAGCGACTGCTCGCCTCAAAACCTTCCATATTGAAGGCGATAGCGTGCAACTTGGTTTGGCGCTTGAAGCTCTGGGGACTGGCAAGGCAGGTTCCGGTTCGCGCTGAGGGCTGTTGGCGGTGGCGCTCCGGGCGCAGGCCGGCTCTTAAGAAGTCCTGGGGGGGGTACCCCTCCCGCAAAGTAGCCGGTTTATCCCGCACCTCAGTTGACACCACCTGCATGTTCCAACCTGCCCGATTTACGCACCGGTAAGCAGGGAGCTGTGGCCTGGAATCGCCCCCCGGAATTCTGGCTCCGCCTACCGCCCATGCACCACCTTATGGGTGCAAATGTGCCTTCAAAGGTCCATTCCATGTGCCTGTGATGCCTCGCAATTGAAGAGATACACACAAGCTATGCACGTGATTCACATGCCTTGAGCCCTTGCACTGGCTGGAAAAGCGGCAATTTCACGGAAACTCATTCCGATGCGCCATGCAGTTTTCTTTGAAATCGGAGCGCAAGACGGTAAAAGAAGTGTGATTGCGTGGTCCGGTCGCATCCATTGTGGCTGGGGGCAGGTGATGTAAAATGTTTCCCTGAAGTGGGTGGAGTTGCGTAATGGCGAATCCGCGCGTGTATGTTTATCAGTTCGCCACGGGGGCGCAGTGGGCTGCCGGTGACAGCGTGGAGAGCTATCTCCGTCGCTTGCTGGATGTGGACTTTACCCAGTCCCTCCGTGCGGACCGTCTGTCCGCACTGACCGGATTTCTTGATGAAGCCTTCCAGCTTGCTCACTCGCTGGGCTGGAGTGGCACTTCGCGTGAGTCCCCCCAGATGTTCTCCCTGCCGGGCATGCCGGTAGATGAAGAAATCTATATGGTTGCGTGGGAACAGGAAGATGGCGTGGCGTATATCGCCTCCCCCTTCCAGCTGCCGTGGCTCGATGCCAAGGCCTCCCGCACCACCGATTCCAGCCGTGCTGTGCTGGTCGAGAACGGACGCGGACCGGGCACTCCGGTTGGACGTCCCCAGCCGCTGGAAGTCACTTCTACCAGCGCCCGGGAGGACGCCCGCGACCCTTTCGCTGATTTCATGCGCCGTGATGACGCCACGCGCATGACACGCGAGCCGGGTGCAATCTCCGAGGAAGACGGCAGCCGCCGTTTCTTCTGATTTTTGAGTGCCCGCAAGTGCGGGTGACACCGGGTAAGCAAATCGTCGAAATTAAAATGCGTGCCCATTGGGCACGCATTTTTTATGCGCAGACTTATGCGTAGACTGCTGCCTGCATGACTGCTGCTTATCATTCGGAACCGACCCGCCACTTCCCAACTCGGGCTTCGGCTGGCGCTACCACAGCACTTCTCCCCGCCACGCCCCTTCATCCCTTCACAAATCTGGCCTAAACAGGGTACCTGCCGACAGGATGCCCCGGTGCTTCGCCTTTCTCTGCCCCCCCATATTCTCATTCCCCTTATTGTCGCCTGCGCCCTGTTCATGGAGCAGGTGGACGCAACGGTGCTCTCCACCTCCCTGCCAGCCATCGCCGCAGATCTGAATGAGGACCCCGTGGCGCTGAAGCTGGCGCTCACCTCCTATCTGCTCTCTTTGGCCGTGTTCATTCCCGCCAGCGGCTGGGCGGCAGATAGATTCGGCGCGCGCACTGTGTTTCGTGCAGCCATCGTCGTCTTCACGCTCGGGTCCGTGCTGTGCGGGCTCTCCACATCGCTGCTGGATTTCGTGATCTATCGCATCATCCAGGGCATGGGCGGCGCGATGATGGTGCCGGTGGGACGGCTGGTCATTCTGCGTGCGGTGCCGAAGACCGAACTCGTCTCCGCTTTGGCATGGCTCACCATTCCGGCCCTGCTCGGCCCGGTGTTCGGCCCGCCGCTCGGAGGCTTCATCACCACCTATTTCGACTGGCGCTTCATCTTCTTCATCAATGTACCCATCGGCATTCTGGGCGTGCTTCTGGCCTCTCGCTTCATCGAAAATATCCGGGAGCAGGATGTTCCGCCGCTGGATTTGCGCGGGCTGATACTCTCGGGCATCGGGCTGGCCGGACTGGTGTTCGGCTTCGCCATGCTGGGGCAGCCGCTGGTGCCGATGTGGGTTGCGCTTGTATCCGGGGCTGTGGGGGCGGCCACGATGGCGCTTTATGTCCACCATGCCCACACCACGCCCCATGCGATTCTAGACCTGAAGCTGCTGCGTTACGCCAGCTTCCGCGCCGGTGTTGTCGGCGGTGCGCTGTTTCGTGTGGGGGTTGGGGCCATTCCCTTCCTGCTGCCGCTGATGCTGCAACTGTCGTTCGGCCTCTCACCCTTCGCATCCGGCATGCTCACCTTCGCGGCGGCGGCGGGCGCGCTTTTCATGAAGTTTACGGCCGCGCCCATTCTTCAGGCCCTGAGCTACAAGCGCGTGCTGGTGGTGAATGCCATTCTGGCCTCAGCATTCCTCGCCGCCAGTGCCGCCTTCACCCCCTTCACCGCACACTGGATTATCGTGATGGTATTGCTGGTGGGTGGCTTCCTGCGCTCGCTCCAGTTCACTGCCCTGAATGCGCTGACCTATGCCGAGGTCTCCCAACAGGAGATGAGCCACGCGACCTCATTCGCCAGCGTTGTTCAGCAGATCTCCCTTTCCATGGGCGTGGCCTTTTCCGGCCTTGTTCTGGAAATGATGCGCTCCGGGCGGGGCGAGCAGATGGTGACGCAGATCGATTTCGTAGTTGCCTTCCTTGCGGTATCGCTGGTGAGCGCCGGCAGCGTATTTTTCTTCCTGCGCATGCCCGCCAATGCGGGTGAGGAACTCATCGGCCGCAAGAAAAGCGCGGCGGAACTTGCGCCAGACCCCCGCCGTGACAGCGACGTGCCGCACTGAGCATTTTCAGGTGACGAGCAGACCCGCGCGCAGAAAAAATCATCACGCATATATTTTGGTCTGGATCATCCCGCCCAAACAGGGAACCATCACCGGATAAGACATTCGACCGGGAGGAACCCCATGCGTCTCCTGCTTCGCCTGCCTGCCCTAGCCGGCGTGCTGATCTTCTGTCTGGCATCGGCGCTTCAGGCGGCCCCTCTGCCCCATATCGTTGTGCTTGCCACCGGCGGCACGATTGCCGGCGCTGCCGATGCCCGTTCCCAAGCCGGTTACAATGCCGGCAAGCTCTCTCCAGAACAGTTGCTGGCTGCCGTGCCGGGGCTGGACAAGGTGGCCCGCATCAGCACCGAGCAGATCGCCTCCATCGGCAGTCAGGACATGAACGAGGAGGTATGGTTCAAGCTGGCCAAACAGATCGGCGATCTTCTCGCGCAGGACGATGTGGACGGGGTCGTCGTTACCCATGGCACGGACACCATGGAAGAAACCGCCCTGTTTCTGGATCTGGTGGAGCCACGCGGCAAGCCTGTGGTGCTCACCGGTTCCATGCGGCCCTCCACCGCCCCCAGTGCGGATGGGCCACTGAACCTGCTGGAAGCCATCATGGTTGCGGCCTCACCCGAGGCACGGGGGCGCGGCACACTGGTGGTTCTCAATGACACCATTCATGGCGCGGCTGATGTCACCAAGACCAGCACGACCGAGGTCCAGACTTTCCGTTCCCCGAATGTGGGCGCGCTTGGGCATGTTTCCCAAAATGGCGTGTCATTCTTCCGGCCGGCACGGGAAGATGCAGACAGCCCTCTCTACAAACTGCCGTCAGCACCTCCCCTACCCCGGGTCGCCATTATTTATGCCCATGCCGGTATGGATGCGGAGGGCGTGAAAGATGCGATTGAAGACGGCGCGAAAGGGCTTGTTCTGGCCGGTGTCGGTGATGGCAATGCCTCGAAAGCCACCATTTCTGCTCTGGCCGATGCCGTGAAGGCAGGTGTGGTGGTGGTGCGTTCCACCCGTACAGGTTCAGGCCCCGTGCTGCGCAATATCGAGATTGATGATAACAGTTATGGCTTCGCCACCGCGCACTATCTGAACCCCGCAAAAGCGCGCGTGCTGTTGCAGGTTCTGCTTGCCAATAACATCACCGATGCTGCCCAGGTCCAGAAGGCCTATGATAGCCTACCCTGAAACACTATCGCTTCTCCGTTCGCCAGAACGGAGAAGCGATCAATATACTGATTTATATATATTTCGAGAAACCTGAAATCCAGACACTTGAAAACCCACCCGCATCCGGCTCCTGATCGGGCATCTGCCCAAAGCGGAAAATGCGCGGGTATCATCTGGTCCGGGCAGGCAGGAATAGGGTGCGCAAATGCCAACGAGCACAGCACACGCCTTTCATTCCGCCTGTTCCTGCTCCCCGTGACCAGCAGAGCGCTCACTCTCCGCGCGCCCACGATATCCGATGGCCAGCACATAAAGCTCGGCAGAATCGGCACGGCTGGCAGATGGCTTCATATGCTTCACCACCGTGAAATCGCGCTTCAGGTCGGCCAGCAGCGCACCTTCGGTGCCGCCTTGTAGAACCTTGGCCAGAAACGAACCGCCGGGCGCGAGCACCTGCCGGGCGAAATCCACCGCCATTTCCACCAGCCCCACGATCTTCAGATGATCCGTGCGCTTGTGGCCCGTGGTGTTGGCCGCCATATCCGACATCACAAGGTCCGCCGGTCCATCCAGCATCGCCAGCAGACGCTCGGGAGCAGTGGGGTCGAGAAAGTCCATCTGCGCCAGGGTCACGCCGGGAATAGGCTCCATCTCCAGCAGGTCGATGCCCACAATCTTGCCGTGGCCCTCTTCCAGCCCAATCTTTTTAGCCGCAACCTGACACCAGCCGCCGGGCGCCGCGCCCAGATCCAGCACCCGCATGCCGCGCTTCAGAAGATGGGCCTTTTCATCCATCTCCAGCAGCTTGAAGGCTGCGCGCGAACGCCAGCCCTCGCGCCGTGCACGCACCACATAAGGATCATTCAGCTGGCGTTGCAGCCATTTCTGCTGGGAAGTGGTGCGCCCGCGGCTCGTCTTCACACGGACCTTCAAAGGGCGTCCGTCATTTCCTCGCGAAGCCGTGCTCACGCTCTCACCTCACCATTACCGCCTGTAGCCGCATGAGAAGCACCCTGCCCCCGCCGCCACGCGCCATCCGCGCGCATGAGTTGTACCAGCATCCCCTCGCGCAATCCACGATCCGCCACCCGCAGCCTCTCGGCGGGAAAAACAGCACGGATCGCCTCCATGATCGCGCAGCCGGCCAGCACGAGATCCGCCCGCTGGGCACCGATGCAGGGATTGGACACGCGCTCATCGAATGACATGTCCATCAGCCGGTCCACCACGCCCTCGACATCATCGGTATGCAGCCACGCGCCATCCACCCGCATACGGTCATAGCGCTCAAGGCCGAGATGGATGCCAGCAACTGTCGTCACCGTGCCGGATGTGCCGAGCAGGTGGATACGATCGCACCGCCGCACGCCCCATGTCTCGCGCACGCCTTCCAGCATGCCGCACACCTCATGCACCATGCGGCGGAATACATCGGGTGAGACACGTTCGCCGCCATAGCGCTCGGAAAGAGACACCACACCCACGGGCAAGGACACCCATGAACGCACGCGGGCACGCGGCGGGCCATCATCTCCCGCCCCACGCCGGCCCAGCCACACCACTTCGGTGGAGCCGCCGCCTATATCGAAAAGCACCGCACCTTCGCTGTGCGGGTCAACCAATGGCGCGCATCCGGCGGCGGCAAGGCCAGCTTCGGTGCGCCGGTCTACCACTTCCAGCACCAGGCCGGTACGCCGTTCGACCTGGGCGCAGAATTCCTCACCATTATCGGCTGCGCGACAGGCTTCCGTGGCAATAATGCGCGCGCGCGTGACTCCCCGCATGCTCATCTTGGAGGCGCAGATGTCCAGCGCCGCCGTGGCCCGCACCATCGCCGCCTCACACAATCGGCCGGACGTGGTCAGCCCTTCGCCCAGCCGCACGATGCGCGAAAATGCGTCCACCACACGAAACCCGCGCGATGTGGGGCGCGCCACCAGAAGGCGGCAATTATTGGTACCAAGATCTATGGCCGCATAAATGGGGTTTGGGGTGCCATCACCATGTTGAGACGCCCCATGCATACGCGATGCACCAGACCAACCAGATGGTCCTGCACCAGAGCCGGTTTGTGAAGAACAGGCAGCACCGGAATATTTCGAATGCGCTGCGCCCGTTTGAACGCCATTGGCTGCGTTGGAATTATGTACGGGACTGGCTGCACTGGTCTGCGACGAATTGGCTGCGCCAACCTGCGCCGAGGGAGCTGGCTTGCCCCGCCGCCAGCGTGGTCTTGCCGGGCCACGCGCATCATCAGCGCCATCAGCGCCGGTTTCCGCGCGGCACGACGGCTCCGGGTCCGGCTTGGGCCCGTTCGCCTCGTCCCTCATAGTCATCCCCTCGCCGCAAGGCGAAACACGCGCTCAAACCCGTTGCGATTGCCACGAACAGGCTGCGCCTTGAGGAGAAGTTTAACAGGCTCCCGCAGCGGTGCAATGCTGCATCTTCACTTGACGTGCGGAAGGTGAAAATCCGGAACCGGATGACGCTTGGGCAAGGCCCGCCTCGCCTCCCGTTTCATGAAACCGGGAGGCGAGGCGGAGGATTGAGTGGTGGCATGTTCTCCACGAAAAGCGGCATCCAGTTCACCGGAGTTAGCCCGGATGCATCGCCATTCCTCTGGAAATACAGAACCTTACAGCCTCACGCGGTCTTCAGCGTCAGGCCAACAGCCAGCGCATCCGCACGGAAGGACTTCACGGCATCCAGCGAGAGCTCCGCCGCAGTGCGTGAGCCAAGAGCAGGCAGTTTCTTCAACACATCGGCCGGGGCGGTGATGATGTGGCAGCCAAGGCGATCCGCCTCGATCACATTCCAGACCTCACGGGTGGACGCCCAGATGACCTCGACATTATTGGTGGCGCGCGAAAGCTCCACCGCCCGCGACACCGCTGGCACATAATCAATGCCGGTATCAGCCAGACGCCCGGCAAATACCGAGATGCAGGAGGGCGCACCGCCCGCCAGCGCCGCAACACCGGCATCTACCTGCGGCATATCGAAAATCGCGGTGAGGTTCACGCTCACCCCATCCTGCACCAGGTCGCCCACCAGCTCATAGAGCGTCTCGCCCCTGGTGTTGGAGACCGGCAGCTTCACATAGACATTCTTGCCCCATGTGGCGATGACGCGGGCCTGCGCGCGCATCTCGTCAATCTCGTCGGAAAACACCTCGAAGGAGATATGACGATCCGGTACGGCTGCCACCAGATCACGGGCATAGGCCTCATAATCGGTCACGCCGGCCTTGCGCAGCAGGGAAGGATTGGTGGTGAAACCCGTAATATGACCATGCGCCGCCATTTCCACGATCTGCGCCTTGTCTGCGCCATCGGTGTACAGCTTGATCTTCAGATCCTCGAGCTTCACGGACATCACACTCCCCTCCCGATTTGGATTCGCCGAAACGCTACAATAGAGCGTGGCGCATGTCCCGTTTGTTACAACTCCCGCACGGTACAGCCGACAAACAAAAGGTGGGACAGGTTTACTCCGCCATAGGCTGTCCACAGCACGACCCCGGACTTTCACGCTCCGTTTACCATGCCGGCATATCGCCGGGGCAAGACAACTTTCGGGAAACTCCCTTTGGGCATGGTGAGGCCATATCCCTGATCGCATGTATTCGCGGAGCGAGAAGAGTATGGTGTCTACAGACATGGTGGAGCGCATGGCGCGCGCGATGCATGCCTTCTCCCAGAATCGCTATCCGCTTCTGGAAGAGTGGGACCAGCTCTCGCCGGAGCGCCGGGCCTATCAGCGCCAACTCGCGGCCCATGCCCTTCAGGCACTGACCGCACACGATATCATCGAAATCAGCAATCACAACGCGCCGGAAATCGTTGCCCTGCCGGTGGAACCGGGCCCGTGGGCGCTGGCGGAGTTGCAGGAAGCCGCCATCAGCGACAATGGCACCGCCATGGATGCGCGCCGGCGCTATCGTTCCTTCCTGGCCACCGCATCTCTGCCACTGGCCACACGTCACAGCGACATCAATTCCGCGATTTGATCTGGTCAGGCGCTCTGTACGGGGACCCGCTTCTCGAAGAAACGCGAACGAGTCTGACGCCACACAAAATAAAGGCCGGCCTCGCGACCGACCTCAGGGTTTGACCTGAAGGGCACAGCGGCAAACCGTCTGTGCCCTTTCCTGTTTTACGTCGATGGCCATCCGGTCACTCACCCTTGATCAGGTCGACCACACCGCCAACCATGGAACCCAGGCCACCAGCGGCCACCGTGGACCCACCGATCATTGAAGCGACGAAGCCGACCGTTGCACCGGTTGCCACTGCGGGGGCGAAGGCGATGGTGGCGGCGACAAGACCGACGCCCGCTGCTGCACCACCGATGATGGCCTGCCAGGACGCACCACCCACAACCATATCCAGTTCGTTATCGGAGATGGCATTGCTGCCGGCAAAGATCTGAGCAGAAGTGGCGACAGTGTTGAAGTCGTTCTGGAAAGAGATATTGGTCATTTTCGTATTCCTTTTGAATTCTGATGTTTTGATCTGAACGGATATCTAAGCTTCAGTTCACTTCACGAGATCAATGATCTTGCCGATACCGGTGCCGATGGCGCTGCCGATACCGGCCGCGGCACCTGCGATCACCACCGTTGCGGCGGCGGCAGCGGCGACAGGCATGGCCACCACGGCCCCGACCCCCGCAGCCACACCACCCGCCACAGCGCCCACTGCGGTCCAGTTCACACCACCCGTGATGTTTTCCAGGGCTTCGTCATTCAGGGCGATGGTTTCGATCTTGGTGTTCATTTCCGTCTTCCTTCTGTGTGGGCCAACCAGCCCGCGTTCTGTTGAAATGAAGATAGGCCCCGCTCGCTGACACCAACCTTACGGTTCGGCGAGGCTGCAAAAGAGGCGTGGAATTTATATCGAGCAGCCCCGAAGGCCCCTCAAAGGCTGCATCCGCACCCTGCATTGCACGAGCGCCAAACGTCAGGACCGGGGATCTCAGTGGAAGGCTTCAGGCTTCATCAGGCAGGCGAGACGCCAAGGCCGCCCCTGAAGCGGGCTGCGATCAAATTGATCGAGCAGACACTGGCTCAACTCAGGTTTCGTAGAGCCGCACGGACCCGTTCAGGTCTTTCGTGCTCTCAGGTCTGTGGGGCTCACGAAGGGTGATGGGATTCACGGCTGGATAGATCGTTCCGCTTTGGGAGACGTCCAGTGCATGCAGATGGAACCCACGATTTGAGGAACCATCCCGCACCAGACACCATCAATTCGCGCTGAACCCACGGTCAGAGCCCTTCCCGCGTCACAGAACCGGGGAATACCCCAGCCCATTTGAGCGGTCTCATTTTTTACGCGCCCAGATCGCACTTCATTCGAGAAGGCTCTCGAGATCAGGAGCCTTCAGTTCGCCGCCATGAACCCCCGCTGGCGGCCAGACAATAAAAAAGGGCGGATGGTGCCAAGCTCTCGCCGGCACCATCCGCCCTTGTCCAGAAGCGCCCTGCCGGCATGAAAACCGGAAGGGCGCTGTTACCAAAGCTCAGTCTTGGACTGGTCTCAGTTCTTGGACTTGTCCACGAGAGCCTTTTCCTTGATCCAAGGCATCATGTCGCGCAGCTTCTCGCCAACTTCCTCGATCGGATGAGCGTTGTTGCGGGCGCGGGTCGCCTTGAAGGAGGCCTGGTTGACCTTGTTCTCCAGCATCCAGTCGCGCGTGAACTTGCCGGACTGAATGTCGGTGAGAACGCGCTTCATCTCGGCCTTGGTTTCCGAGGTGATGATGCGCGGGCCGGTCACGTACTCGCCATACTCCGCGGTGTTGGAGATGGAGTAGTTCATGTTGGCAATGCCGCCCTCATAGATGAGGTCGACGATGAGCTTCAGCTCGTGCAGGCACTCGAAATAGGCCATTTCGGGCGCATAGCCGGCTTCCACCAGCGTCTCGAAGCCAGCGCGGATCAGCTCAACGGTGCCGCCGCACAGGACGACCTGCTCGCCGAACAGATCGGTCTCGCACTCTTCCTTGAAGGTGGTCTCGATGATGCCGGCGCGGCCGCCGCCGATGGCAGCAGCGTAGGACAGGCCCAGATCATGGGCGTTGCCGGTGGCATCCTGCGCAATAGCGATAAGGGTCGGCACACCGCCGCCACGCTTGTACTCAGAACGCACGGTGTGGCCGGGGCCCTTGGGGGCAGCCATCAGCACGTCGAGGTCCTTGCGGGGCTCGATGAGGTTGAAGTGCACGTTCAGGCCATGGGCGAACAGCAGGGCTGCGCCTTCCTTCATGTTGTCGTGCAGGCTTTCGCGATAGATATCGCCCTGAAGCTCGTCGGGGGTGAGCATCATCACCACGTCGGCCCACTTGGCGGCCTCGGCGGGAGTCATCACCTTGAAGCCTTCAGCCTCGGCCTTCTTGGCAGTGGCGGAATCGGGACGCAGCGCGATCGCCACTTCCTTGACGCCGGAATCGCGCATGTTGAGCGCGTGGGCATGGCCCTGGCTGCCGTAACCGATGACAGCGACCTTCTTCCCCTTGATGAGGTTCAGATCCGCGTCGCGGTCGTAATATACACGCATCATAATCTCCTGCTGAGCGTTATCTCTTTTAAATCGTTTCTTATCTGTGATCTGGCCCAGCCCGAACCGGATGGACGGGCCCTGTTTGCACCGGATCACAGCAGAATGGAACGGCCTTTTGCGCACATCTGCGCTCCCGGCCTGAAGCTGTGGTTCGCCGACTTACATCGCTTCGGGCCCGCGGGAAATGGCCACCACGCCGGTGCGCGCCACTTCCACAAGCCCCAGAGGCTCCATCAGATGGGCAAACTGGTTGATCTTGTCGGACTTGCCGGTGATCTCAAACACGAAGCTTTCACGCGTTGCGTCGATGACGCGGGCACGAAAAGCATCCGCCAGGCGCAGCGCCTCGGAGCGGGCCTCGCCCAATCCGCGCACCTTCACCATCGCCAGTTCGCGCTCCAGGCACTCCGACTCAACGGTGAGATCAAGCACGCGATGCACCGGAACCAGCCGGTCCAGCTGGTTGCGAATCTGTTCGATCACCATCGGCGTGCCGGTGGTCACGATGGTGATTCGGGACAAATGCCCCTCCTGGCTCACCTCGGACACGGTCAGGCTGTCGATATTATAACCACGGCCGGAAAAGAGGCCGATGACGCGGGCCAGCACACCCGGCTCATTGTCCACGAGGATCGAGAGGGTATGGGCTTCGGTACGTTCGGTATGGGACGACATGAAAAATCCCTCAGGGCAATTCTGGTGAGGCGTTCGGCGCGCGCGATGGCAGGCGCGCCGAAGCGGTGAGCTTGAAAGCGGGCTGCCGGGCAGCCCGCCAAGCCGGCGTCACACCAGCATCTTGCCTTCGTCAGTGATGGCGCTGTCGAGATCCACGGCCATGTCGCCGAGGATCATCTCATTATGGGCGCGGCCCGAGGGGATCATCGGGAAGCAGTTTTCCTGCTGATCGACGACACAATCGAAGATCACCGGCCGCTTCACATTGATCATTTCCTGAATGGCGGCATCCAGATCGCCCGGCTTCTCGCAGCGGATGCCAACGCCGCCATAGGCGTCCGCCAGCTTCACGAAATCAGGCAGGCCTTCCGAATAGGAATGGGAATAGCGCCCGCCATGCAGCAATTCCTGCCACTGGCGCACCATGCCCATATATTTATTGTTCAGGATGAACACCTTCACCGGCAGGTCGAACTGAAGCGCGGTGGACATTTCCTGCATGTTCATCTGGATCGAGGCTTCACCGGCAATATCGATCACCAGCGCATCCGGGTGTGCCTTCTGCGCGCCGATGGCGGCCGGCAGGCCATAGCCCATGGTGCCGAGGCCGCCGGAGGTGAGCCAGCGGTTCGGTTCCTCGAAATGCATGAACTGCGCCGCCCACATCTGGTGCTGGCCCACTTCGGTGGAGATGTAGACATCCTTGTCCTTCACCGCCTCATACAGGCGCTGAACGGCATATTGCGGCTTGATGACCTGATCCGAGGGACGATAGGCGAGACAATTGCGCGCCCGCCAACGGCCAATCTGCGCCCACCATGCATCCAGCGCCGGCTGGTCCAGCGCGAGATCCTTCCCGCGCCATGCTGAAAGCATCTCCTCCAGCACCCGCGTGCAATCGCCGATGATGGGCAGATCCACCTTCACCACCTTGTTGATGGAGGAAGGATCGATATCGATATGGATCTTCTTCGAGCCGGGCGAGAAGGCATCCACGCGGCCGGTGATGCGGTCATCGAAGCGCGCGCCGATGCACACCATGACGTCGCAATCATGCATCGCCATGTTCGCTTCATAGGTGCCGTGCATGCCCAGCATGCCCAGCCACTGCCGGTTGGAAGCCGGAAACGCGCCAAGCCCCATCAGCGTGGAGGTGACGGGCACATTGGTGATGCGCGCCAGTTCACGCAGCAGCGCGCTGGCCTTGGGGCCGGAATTGATGACGCCGCCGCCGGTGTAGAAGATCGGCTTCTTCGCCGTCGCCAGCAGTTCCACCGCCTTGGCCACCTGCTCCTGCTCGGGGGTCAGCTTGGGGCGGTAGGTTTTGTGCTGGATGTTCTCACGGCCGATATAGGTGCCGGCGGCGAACTGCACGTCCTTGGGAATATCAACCACGACCGGGCCGGGCCGTCCGCTCTGGGCCACATAGAAGGCCTCATGCAGAACGCGCGCGAGGTCGTTCACGTCCCGCACCAGATAATTGTGCTTGGTGCAGGGGCGCGTGATGCCGACCGTATCGCATTCCTGGAAGGCATCCGAGCCGATGAGGTGCGAAGGCACCTGGCCGGAGATGCACACCAGCGGGATGGAATCCAGCAGCGCATCGGCAAGGCCGGTCACCGCATTGGTGGCACCGGGGCCGGAGGTGACCAGCACCACACCCACCTTGCCGGAGGAGCGGGCATAGCCTTCCGCGGCATGCACCGCCGCCTGCTCGTGTCGCACCAGAATGTGCTCGATGGCATTCTGGGTGAACAGAGCATCATAGATGGGCAGCACGGCGCCGCCCGGATAACCGAAAATGTGCTCCACACCCTGATCGGTGAAAGCCTGGATCACCATTTCGGCGCCGGTCATCTTCTTGGTCATTGGCCCAACTCCCGCGACGCTCCCTGCGCCGGATCATCATGTTCACATTCACCGGGTCAACCAGCCCGGTCAGCCTGCGCCCCGAACCGCCAGAACCCCCAGAAACGACGAAGGGGCCCGATGGGCCCCTCGTCACGCGCCACGTCAGTTCGTCACAGCCTAAGCTGCACCGATCGTGGCGCCCCCGCGTACAATAAGGATAACGAAATTGCGCTTCACAACGCAGCCCCTTTCAAAAGTTGCGCGAAAGGTACCCTTGACAGTGCGTTTCGTCAAGCTCCACGCAGACCGACCTGAATCCGATGGCCTGAAACCCGCCCATGCGACCCGATATCGCCCCTTTGCCACCCATCCGGCCTCAAACCGGACAAATACGGCGCATATTCATCCTGCCCCAAGGTTGCCCCATCTGTCTGCTCTCTGTATCAGCAGAACCATGCGCCTTGAGGCGTGCTAAAGAATAAAGGCCGGACCACCCATGCGCAAATTGACTCTGGTGTTGGCGGCAGCGTGCGTCGGGAGCGCGCTCACCGTCTCCCCCGCTCTGGCCGATTGCCAGAGCGATGTGCTCGCCTTGCGTGAGGATCTGGAAGCCAAGGGAGCGCTGCTTCAGAAGGCAAGCGCGAACAAGCAGCCGGACCCCGCTGTCCTGTGCCCGTTGTTCCGCTCCTTCGCGACCGCCGAATCCAAGTGGAACCAGTTCCTGACCGAGAACAAGGACTGGTGCCAGATCCCCGAAGAGGCGATCAAGCAGGCGGCCAAGAGCCATAAGAATACGATTGGCATGAGGGACCGCGTCTGCCAGGCCGCAGCGTCCGGCATGGGGCCTGGCGGCGGCGGCGGACCCTCCGCGCCACCGGCTCAGGGCTCCATTTCCAGCGCCCTCGGCATCACCACCGGCTATGCGATCAACCCGCAGGTGGACCGCCGGGGCGGTGTTTTCGATACCCTGCGCGGCAACGCCCTCCAGTCCAAGTAAGCGGGGGCAGAGGTGCAGAACAGCGCCATGGATTCAACGGTTGCTGATGCCCCCCGGGGAAATTGGGTAGACCGCCATGCCCCGGTGGCCGTGCGGCCCTATCTGCGCCTCGCGCGGATGGACCGTCCCATTGGCTGGTGGTTGCTGCTTCTGCCGTGCTGGTGGTCCACCGCACTTGCGGCAATGGCGGCAGACCAGCCTTATCCTGATCCGACCCTGCTGCTGCTCTTCACCATCGGCGCTATCGCGATGCGCGGCGCAGGCTGCACCTGGAACGATATTCTCGACCGCAAGATAGACGGCGCGGTTGCCCGCACCCGCAGCCGTCCCATCCCCAGCGGCGCGGTCAGCGTGCCAGCGGCCTTCGCTTTCCTCGCCGTACAATGCCTTGTCGGCCTGTTCGTCCTGTTCAGCCTGCCACGCTTCGCCATCATGACCGGCCTCGCCTCGATGGGCGTTGTGGCGATTTATCCGCTGATGAAACGCATCACCTCCGTGCCCCAACTCGTTCTGGGCATCGCCTTTTCATGGGGCGCGCTGATGGGGTGGGCAAGCGTGTTCCAGACCCTGAATGACCCGGCCATCCTGCTGTTCGCGGGGGCGGTGGCATGGGTATTCGCCTATGACACCATCTATGCCCATCAGGACAAGGAAGACGACGCCGTTGTCGGCGTACGCTCAACTGCCTTGTTATTCGGGCGCAAGACTCAGTTGGTGGTGGGCCTGTGCTACGCACTGGTGGTCGCGCTGTTTGCATGGGCGATCCTGCCGGTCTCCACCGGGCTGTTCGCGGTTCTCGGCCTTGCAGGCTTTGCCCTGCATCTGCAATGGCAGGTGCGCAATCTCGACATTGATGACCCCGACCGATGCCTCGCGGTGTTCAAATCCAACCGCAATGCCGGGCTCATCCTGTTTGCAGGCCTTGCGCTGGACACCATCGTGCCCACCCTGCTGCACATTCTTTTTCCGTAATCCGAGAGGGGCAGGAATGCCCTGCCCTCTCCTATAGGCATGCCGCATGCCGCATGCCGCTATGCGCATGCACATATTTCCGGCAAGTCACGCATTTGCTACCATCTCCGCATATATTGCGGATGTGGAAACAGTGCAGTGCGGTAGAATCAATGGAAAGCCCATTGCCATCTGCACTCAGGCCCCCTATTTGGCGAGACATGAGCGCTGAGCCCTCCCAGATCGCCCCTGACGGAACCGGCATCGATCCGACCGATCAGCGCGTGGCCCGCCAACTCGCCGAAGCGGTGACGGCCGCAGGCGCTCTTGCCTTGGACATGTTCAGCCGTGGCGTGGAAACCTGGACCAAGGGCGACAACTCGCCCGTGACCGCCGCAGATCTTGCGGTAGACCGTTTCCTGAACCAAACACTTCTCTCCATTGCCCCGGACTGGGGTTGGCTCTCCGAGGAAACCGCGGATAATGACGCCCGCCTTCAGGCAAGGCGCGTCTGGGTGGTGGACCCGATCGACGGCACACGCGGCTTCATGAGCGGCGCGCCAGACTGGGCGGTCTCCGCAGCCCTGGTGGAAGATGGCGTCCCTGTCATCGGTGCGCTCTTTGCCCCTGTCACTGGCGAACTCTTCACCGCGGTTCGTGGCGGTGGCGCGCGGCGCAATGGCGTCTTGCTCCGGGCCAATGACCGTGACAGCCTGAACGGCGCATCTGCCGCCGGACCGAATGACGCGCTGGATGCGTTGGAGCGCGCCGCGCCCATCACCCGCCTGCCGCGCGGCTACTCGCTGGCCCTGCGCATCGCACGGGTTGCGACCGGCGAAATGGACATCGCCCTGTCCCGCGCCAACAGCCATGACTGGGATCTGGCCGCAGCCGACCTTCTGGTGCGCGAGGCCGGAGCCCGGCTGACCACCTATGATGATGCGCCCTTGCGCTATAATGCGCCCGTGCCGCGTCATGCCTCCCTCATCTGCGCTGGTACGGCCCTGCATGGGCCAGCCCTTGCCGCCGCCCGCGCACAACCATTCCCCCCGCTCCAGCCAGACAGGGCATGACCATGTCAGAAGCCAACCGGCAACTTCCCCATCTCGTCTTCGGTGGTGAACTCACCAGCCTTGATGGCAATGAGTTCAAGGACCTGTCCAAGGTCGACATCGTCGGCATCTATCCCAACTATGCAGCCGCCTCCGCCGCGTGGCGGGCCAAGGCCCAGCAGACCGTGGACAATGCCATGGTGCGCTATTTCGTGGTGCACCTGCACCGCCTGCTGGATCCCGAGACCGGTGAAGTCAAGGCCGGCTGACAATTGCCGGGCCGTGAGCCAGCCTCACGACCCGAAACTCAGGCCAGTGCGGGTCGAAGCTTTGTCATTCCGGCTTTCTTCAGGATCGGAATCTTCGATCCTGAAGGCCTCACCGACCCCAATTTGCTTATTCACACCTTCCCGGCAGCCCTTTCTGCGCCCGCCATGTGCCCTTGAGGCCCACTGCGGCACCTCGGGGCTTTGATCCTGGCTCCGGGGCGGCTATGGAATGTGTGCGCATGTTTCGGCGCATGACAATTGAAGGCGAGTATCCAAGAAGATGTGGCGTCGACTGAGGACCAACCGCGCCTTTCAGGTGGCAGCAGGCACGAGCTTTGCTCATTATTTCAAGCTGGTCGCCCAGACGACCCGCTTCACGGTCGAGCCAGCCAATATCTTCGAGACCATTGACGCGCAGATGCCCGTCATTCTCACCTTCTGGCATGGGCAGCATTTCCTGACCCCCTTTGCCATGCAGCCTCACCATCAGGCCAAGGTGCTGATTTCGCGTCATGCGGATGCGGAGATCAATGCCATCGCGGCACATAAGCTCGGGGTTGGTACCATTCGCGGATCGGGCGCGACCTCTCCGCGCGATTTTCATCGCAAGGGCAGCGTTTCCGCCACTTTCGAGCTGCTCGATACGCTCGAAGCCGGAATCAATGTTGCCATGACCGCAGATGTGCCCAAGATTGCACGCAAGGTCGGCCTCGGCGTGGTCACAGTGGCGCGCTATTCAGGACGTCCCATTATTCCGGTCGCCATGGCAACCCGCAATCGCATCACGCTGAAAAGCTGGGACCGCGCCAGCCTCAACCTGCCCTTCGGGCGGGGGGGGGCTGTTGTTGGTGAGCCAATATATGTCGACCGTGACGTGAATGAGGCTGGCCTGAAAGCCGCGCGAGATCAGGTGCAAGCCAGTCTGGAAGCGATTACCGCCCGCGCGGAGGCACTCGCGCGCGGTGCGCCTTCAGACGGCCTTATCACCCACAGGCGATGAGCGGATGAAACCACGCGGCCTTCCCATCACCCTTCGGCTTTATCGCGGCATCAGCACGGCCGCGTCCCTGCTCACGCCAGCATGGCTGGGCTACCGGGTGCGCAAGGGCAAGGAAGATCCGGGCCGGATTGGTGAACGACGCGGCCGCGCCAGTGTCGAACGCCCGCAGGGGCCACTGGTGTGGGTGCACGGGGCCAGCGTGGGTGAGGTCAATTGCGTGCTGCCGCTGGTGGGGCAGTTGCGGGCGCGCGGCTTTGAGGTTCTGCTGACCTCCGGCACGCTCACCTCCAGCCGGCTGGCGGAACGGCGCGCGCCTGAAGGGGTCATCCATCAGTTCTGCCCGCTGGATGCCACCGGCTATGTGTCCCGCTTTCTCAACCACTGGTCGCCCGATCTCGTGCTGCTGGCCGAATCGGAACTGTGGCCCAATTTGCTGACAGAGCTGGGCCGGCGCAGCACTCCTGTGGTGCTGGTGAATGGCCGTCTTTCCCCCCGCTCCGCCCGGCGCTGGCAGCGCATGCCCAAGAGCGCGCGCGCCTTGCTCTCGCGCATTGACCTGTGTCTGGCCCAGAGCGAGGCCGATGGTGCTCGCTTCCGCGCCTTGGGTACCGAGCGGGTAGATGTATGCGGCAACCTGAAATTCGATGTGCCCCCTCCCGGCGCGGATGCCATGGAGATGGAAGCCCTGACCCGCACCTTAGGCGGACGCCCGGTGCTGCTGGCCGCCTCCACCCATCCGGGAGAGGATGAGGCGGTTGTTGCGGCTCATTTGCAGGTGCGCACGCAGTTTCCTGACCTCATCACCATCATCGCGCCACGCCATCCCGAGCGTGGTGATTCGATTGCCACTCTTGCCCAAAGTGCCGGGCTCAACACCGCCCAGCGTGGTCTCGGCCATCTGCCGGAAACCGACACTGACCTCTATGTGGCGGACACCATTGGCGAGTTGGGGCTGTTCTACCGGCTCGCACCCGTGTCCTTCATCGGTGGTTCTCTGGTGCCCCATGGCGGGCAGAACCCGATTGAGGCGGTTCAGCTCGGCACGGCGGTGATCCACGGCCCGCATGTCCATAACTTCAAGGATATCTACGCCCGGCTCGACTCAGGCTCCGGCGCACTGGTGGCCACTGATGCGGACAGCCTCGCGGAATGCGCGCTGGAACTGTTCGGGGACTCCCGACTGCGTTCCCGCACCGGCCGCAAGGCATCGGACGTACTGGAAACCATGGGCGGCGCGCTTGACCGGACCCTGCGGTCCATCGAGCCATACCTCCTTCATATCCGGTTGCACCATCAATGCTGAAGACTCCTCCCGGCTTCTGGTGGGGCAAACCGGGCCTCGCCTCTGCTCTTATCTCCCCGGTCGGCGCGCTGGCGGGATCCATCGCCCTGCGGCGCATGGCACAGACGGGCGGCACGGTGCCGGTGCCGGTGTTCTGCATTGGCAACCCCACGGTGGGTGGCGCGGGCAAAACCCCGACAGCCATAGTGGTTCTCGAATATCTGAAGGCACAGGGCGCTCACCCCTTCGCCCTGCTGCGCGGGCATGGCGGCGCGGCAAGTGGCCCGTTGCGGGTAGATTCAGCCAAGCACGGGCCTGATCTGGTGGGTGATGAAGCCCTGCTTCTCGCCCAGCATGCCCCCACCATCATATCGGGGGGAACCGACAGACTGGCCGCGGCCCAACTCGCCGTGTCTCTGGGCGCAACCCACATCATCATGGATGACGGGTTCCAGAACCCGACTCTTCAGAAGGATGCGTCTGTACTGGTGATTGATGCCGCCGTGGGCGTCGGCAATGGTACGGTGCTGCCCGCCGGCCCTCTGCGCGCACCGCTTGCTCCGCAACTGAAGCTGGCTGATGCCGTGCTGCTGATCGGCGAAAACGGCCTTGAAACCGACGGGCCCGGAGATCAGGTCCGGCAGGCAGCTGTGGCGGCGGGTTGCGATGTTCTGCATGGGCATATCGCGCCGGATGAGAACATCATTGCCAGCTTCAAGGGCGCAGCCCTGCATGCCTTCGCGGGTATCGGCCGCCCGGAAAAATTCTTCAATACCCTGCGCGCGGCGGGAATGGATGTGCGGGAGACCTATGCTTTCCCGGACCACCACCCCTATAGCATGCAGGACATTGAGGGAATCGTGGAAAGCGCGGCACGCGCCCGCGCCCTGCTGGTGACCACCCAGAAAGACATGGCGCGGCTGGCAGAACATCGTTTCCATGTGCTGCGCGCGCGCATCATTGCACTGCCGGTGCATCTGGTTCTGGATGAACCGGAACAGATGACAAAGCTGCTTGATCTCGCAAACCAGCGCGCGACGGCGCGGCAAGCACCTCCCGCAGCTGGGAACTGACAGGCAGAAGCCGTCCTCTTCGACCCTGTCCGGCCTGAAGGTCAGGCCTTGGGGCGGCCTTCCTCAGCGATGCGTGCGGCAACAGCCTCTGGCGTGGCATAGGCTTCCTGGAGATCCACGCTCCAGTAATGCAGTTCATCCAGCGCGATCGGCTCACCGCTCACGGCACAGCGCACAAAGCGGCCGGGGCGGATGATGCGGAAATCACCATCCAGATACTGAAGCTGCGCTTCGCCTTGAGCTTCGGGGAAGCGTTCGAATCGGTTCATGAAAGCACGCAAGATCCTGAGTTGACAGAACGAAGATAAGGCTTTGCGCAGCCCAGCGAAAGGGGGTGTGTTCATTGCGCTCATGTCTGGAGCATTTCTCTGTTTCATTGAATCAGAAAAGCGCTCTCATGTTTCGAGTTACCGCATTTTAGTGTCATGAACCGCTATTCACGTCCGCATATGGCCGGAAGAATGCGTGCCGTCACGCCGAAGACCAAAGTGCATGCCTGCATCACGCACAGGTCATGGGTTCACGGATACGGGATAGCGCCCAACATACTGATATTCCAGCCCTTCCCCACAAAACCCGATGGATGCTCACCTGCCACGACCCGTTACAGGTCGAACAGGGTCGGCCCCTCATCCTGCGCCTTGCGGCGGGTGGGCGCACGGCGCAGGGCTGGTGGGGAAGATGCGGCCGGGGGAGCCGGGGTCGGGCCCTCATGCTCCTGTGTCAGAACCGGGAGCCGGCCATCGGCGAACTCCAGCTCCAGCCGCAGACCGGGCACAAGGTCACCAGAACGGCGCACCATCTGCCCGGCCTCATCCCGCACCAGTGCAAAGCCTCGCTCCAGAACACCCTGATAGGAAAGCGCCTTCAGCAACTGCGCCAACCCACCCAGACGGCGGGTGCGCTCTTCCATCTGCCGTGCAAGAGCACGACGAGCGCGCAACATGGCGGCAGACATCTGCGCGCTTTGCCGGTGCCACTCCCGTCGTTGCATCATCCCGGCCGCCTGAAGCCGCCCGCTGCGGGCATTGAGCCGCTCGCGTGCCCGCTCCAGCCGCCCGCGCAGCGCCTCCGGTGAAAGGCGGGCGGAAGCGCGGGTGAGCCGCAGGCGATGGGCGCTGGCATTGGCCTTCAGTGCCCGTGGCAGGCGATCAGAGACCTGATCCAGCCTCTGGCGCGGAATGGCCAGCAGGTCTTCCGCACGGGGCAGCAGGCGGGTCAATGCCCGCATATCCGCCCGCCGGCGTTCCAGCAATCGCACCGGGGCTGCGGCAAGGCGCGCGCCCAACCCTTCCACCATGGCGATGAGATCTGAGCGCACCGGCACCATCATCTCGGCCGCAGCCGTGGGGGTGGGCGCGCGAATATCGGAGGCGAAATCGATCAGCGTCACATCGGTTTCGTGGCCGACAGCGGAAATGAGCGGAATGACGCTTTCCGCCGCAGCACGCACCACCACCTCATCGGAAAAGCCCAGCAGATCTTCCAGCGAACCACCGCCGCGCGCCACCACGATGACATCCGGCCGGGGAATGGCCCCACCCGCCGGCAGGGCGTTGAAACCGTGAATGGCGGCTGCCACCTCTTCACCGCTGGTTTCGCCCTGCACCCGCACCGGCCACACCAGCACCCGACGGGGAAAGCGATCCGCCAGCCGGTGCAGAATATCGCGGATGACCGCCCCGGTGGGCGACGTGACGATGCCGATCACCTGCGGCAGGAAGGGCAGCGCCACCTTGCGGGCGGGATCGAACAGCCCCTCCGCCGCCAGCCGGCGCTTGCGCTCTTCCAGCATGGCCATGATGGCCCCAGCGCCTGCGAATTCGAGCGATTCGATCACGATCTGATAGGAGGATTTGCCCGGAAAAGTGGTGAGCCGGCCAATGGCGATCACCTCCAGCCCCTCTTCCGGGCGCACGCGGAGGCGGGAAAAGTTGCCTTTCCACACCACTGCATCGATACGCGCACCGGCATCCTTCAGAGAAAAATAGGCGTGGCCGGAGGAGTGAGGCCCGCGATAGCCGGAAATTTCTCCACGCACCCGCACATGGCCAAATGCATCTTCCACCGTACGTTTCAGCGCTGATGACAGCTCGGAAACGCTCCATTCTGATGCATTGCCCCGGCCATCCGCGCCATCCACCATCGAATCAACCTTCTGCATTCGGGCACCACTGGCCCAAGCTGGAAGCATAGCCTGCCATTTTCCCATGCGGCGAGCGCAGAACCAAGGGTCTTGTTTGCAAGGCCTCAAGCCGATAGCCAGTCTGGCACAAGCCAGAAGGCGTGTTGGGGCATGATACAAGGGGAAGACGCCGCATGAATATCCTGCTGCTCGGATCGGGGGGGCGCGAGCACGCCCTTGCATGGAAGCTCGCCCAGAGCCCCTCCTTGGGCCAGTTCTATGCCATGCCGGGCAACCCTGGCATCGCCCAGTATGCGGAACTCATCGAAGGCATTCCCCTCTCCGCCCACGACATGCTGGTGACCTGGTGCAAGGACCATGGCATCGAACTGGTGATCGTTGGCCCGGAAGCCCCGCTCGTCGCCGGGCTTGTGGACAAGCTGGAAGAGGCCGGCATTCCCGCCTTCGGTCCCCGCGCCGCCGCCGCGCGCCTTGAGGGCTCCAAGCTCTTCACCAAGGAGCTGTGCAAGGCCAACAATATTCCCACCGCAGCCTTTGGGCGCTTCACCAACGCGGAAGATGCAGCAGCCTATGTCCGGGCCGAGGGCGCACCCATCGTGGTGAAGGCCGACGGATTGATGGCCGGCAAGGGCGTTGTGGTGGCCATGACCACCGATGAAGCCGTGACCGCCGTGGAGCAGGTGTTCGAAGGCGGCGGCACGGAAGTGCTGGTTGAGGAGTTCATGTCTGGTGAGGAAGCCAGCCTGTTCTGCCTTGTCGATGGCGAGACCGTGCTCGCCTTCGGCAGCGCCCAGGACCACAAGCGCGCGTTCGATGGCGACCTTGGCCCCAACACCGGCGGCATGGGTGCCTATTCCCCCGCACCGGTCCTGACGGCCGAGCTGGAACGCCGCGCCATCGAGGAGATCGTGCGCCCCACGGCCAAGGCCATGGCGGCGGCTGACATGCCCTATCGCGGCGTGCTCTATGCTGGGCTGATGCTGACCAAGGATGGCCCGAAGCTGGTGGAATATAACTGCCGCTTCGGTGATCCGGAGTGTCAGGTGCTGATGCCGCGCTTCGAGGGAGACCTTCTGGACGTGCTGCATGCCACCGCCACGGGCCGTCTCGCCGATGTCTCCCCATCTTGGTCGTCGGACACCGCCATCACCGTGGTTTATGCCTCGCGCGGCTATCCCGGCCCGCATCAGGTCGGCAGTGAGATTTCCGGCATTGATGAGGCCGAGAAGGCCGACGGTGTTCTGGTTTTCCAGGCAGGCACCAAGCAGAAGGGCAGCAAGCTGGTTTCCAATGGCGGGCGCGTGCTGAATGTCACCGCCACCGGCAAGACCCTGGCTGAAGCACAGGCCCGCGCCTATGACGCGGCAGGCAAGATCAACTGGCCGGATGGTTTCTTCCGCACCGATATCGGCTGGCGCGCGCTGGGGCAGACGCAGGGCTAACATCACACTGGACCTGCGCCGAAGCAGATCTGAAGATTTGCATGGATGATGAGAGACATGGCGCATCGGCTCACAAGGCCGGTGCGCTTTTTCATGTGCCCTGCCCCTGTCATGCACAGGAACATGCGACACAAGCGCCCCCGGCAGCGCCCAGCCCATGACCAGCAATTGCACGATTGATGCAGGGATACCCCCTGTCGGAGGCGGCATGAACTGCCCAAGGTTCGCACATGCACAATGCGTGATTATGGCCCCCGCGTTGACAGATCGGCAAAGCAACCCTACCTCTTAAGCAACCGGCCGGTTTGTAAAAACAGAGTTTGCGCTGCCCAGCAGCGATAGCTCAAAGGGGATCAGATCGCATGGCCCTACGCGTGTCCGGAAAAAACATCGACATTGGGGAAGCCCTTCGTGCACGGCTCACGGAGCGTGTCTCGGAAGTTCTCGGGAAATATTTCGATGGTGGGTGGTCAGGTCACTTCACCGTCTCCCGGGAAGGCTCGGGGTATCGTTCCGAATGCATGCTTCATCTTGATAGCGGCGTGAACCTTCAGGCTCAGGGCGTGGAACAGGATGTTCATGCCAGCGCGGATTCAGCCCTTGAGCGCATCGAGCGCCGCCTGCGTCGCTACAAAGAGCGCAAGGTACGGGTGAAGGAGCGCACGCCGCCTATGGCAGATACCATCGCCGCACAGAGCTATGTGCTCAGCGCGGCTCCCGAATCGGAGAGCGACGAAGAGCTGGATACGCTCGATTCCTGGAGCCCCACAGTGGTTGCCGAGCAGACCACGCATCTGCGCCCGCTCTCGGTCGCGGATGCCGTAGTGGAGCTTGAGATCACCGGCGCTCCGGTGGTGGTATTCCGCCATGCCAGCCATGGCCGCATCAGCGTTGTCTATCGTCGCACTGATGGTCATGTCGGCTGGATTGATCCTTCCATCAACGAAGCCCATTGACCCTGCTCCGGCTCGGGACTAGCGTCCGCCGCTTCTTAAGCCCGCCAGTTCCGAGCCGGGCCACACCCTCTCGCAGGGACCCTGAGTAATGCCTCTTGCCGATATTCTCGCGCCTGATGCGGTTTTCCCCATGTTGCGGGCGAGCAGCAAGAAACAGCTCCTTCAGGAGCTGGCGCAAAGGGCTGGCACGCTCATGTGCCGGGATCATCGCGAGATTTTCGATACGCTGCTGCATCGCGAGCGGCTGGGTTCCACTGGTGTCGGTGGCGGCATTGCCATTCCTCATGGCAAACTGCCCGTCCTCACTCAGTTGTTCGGGATGTTCGCCCGGCTGGAAAAGCCGATTGATTTCGACGCACTGGACGGCGAACCGGTGGATCTCGTCTTTCTGTTGCTGGCCCCTGAAGCAGCCGGGGCAGACCATCTGAAAGCGCTGGCCCGTGTCGCCCGCCTGATGCGCGATCCCAATATGGTGGAAAAGCTGCGCGCGACCCATGATGCCACCATCATGTATCAGCTGCTGACCGCCACGGCCGCCTCAAACGCAGCCTGAGAGACGGGCTCACCAAAACAGCCGGGCCTCTAGATACTCTGCCCCAAGGGTCGGAAGCGGGGGCGGACGATGACCCGCATGCGGTGCTGGAACTGGTGAATATAGGGGGCAAAACAAGACTTGGCCTGTTTGGATCGAACAAAACGGTCCCGCGCGCAGAAGACCTCATCCCCAAAGACTTGAAATCTAAAGCCTGGGCACCGGTCTCTCCGGCCTGAGCCTGACCCGCACGGCGCATAAAAAATGCCTGCCAAAGACTGCCAGGGTCAGTCATGGGAAGCCCGCCCCGCTCATCTCACATCCGCATGACGGCCAAAAGCCTCGCGTCATCAGAGGGGCGGAGGTGGGAAAAATGCAGGATGGTGAGCCTGAAGCCTTGCTCAAAACCCGGTGAGCGCGACACCCGCGCGCTCACCCTGCGCTTCAGGACATCTGGCCGACGACCTCATGATCATGCTCAATGCACGCTCATCGGTACAAGCGACTGCTCGGCAGCATTGGCAAGCGCGGCTTCGCGGCTGTCGGTCAGGATCATCGGCGTGCCATCCGCCGCATGAAGGGTGAACAGCGTACGTCCCGGCCCGATTTCGGGCACCTGCGGGAACATGGCATGCACATCTTCCGAGCGGATGGTACGCACATATGCGATCTGACCACCGCCCAAAAGGGCAAGCGCCTCGGGGCTGATATTGTCCTGTGTGGTGAACTCTTGTGTCATGATTTTACTCCTGTCCTCGCGGCAATGCTCACCGTCATCACACCCTCAGGGTCGCGATACGATGCTGATCCGCTTGACGCTGCGCACCGGCTCGGGGCGGACAAGATCCACACAGAGCAGGCCATTTTGCAGCTCGGCACCAAGAACACTCATGCCTTCTGCCAGAACGAAAGTGCGCTGGAACTGCCGCGCAGCGATGCCGCGATGCAGGAAATTGCGCCCTTCCGTTTCCTCGACCTGTCGGCCGCGGATGGTGAGTTCCATCTCCTCAAGCGTGACCTCAAGTTGATCGGGTGAGAAGCCGGCCACTGCCAGCGTGATTCGCAGGCGCGGCGGTCCGCCGGAACCCACCTCAAGCCGCTCCACATTATAGGGAGGATAGCCATCGGCACCCCGGGTAACCCGATCGAGGGCGCGCTCGACTTGGTCAAAGCCCAGTAGAAACGGGCTCGACAACGATGAAACTCGCGACATGCCTCAAAGTCCTCGTCAAGCGACTTTGCATTGCCAGGTACGTCCATCATGGCCGCACCCACAGGGCCCAAATGGCACCCTGCCTCAGTGCATATGGTGCCCGAACGGGCATTCCGCAAGGCAAGCCAGCCGGCCTCGCCACCACATGCAGAGGAGAGCCAAACGGCCCATTATCGCACGGCTCAGCACAGTTCTTTCAAAACCGGAGGCAAGCATGATGGGCCGGTTTCGCGGCTCTATCAGGGGGGAGGATGATCGGGACGGATAACGATGGCAGACATCCGGGGTGGACATCGCCTTCCCGGGATGAAAGGTTGCCGCACGAACCGGTATAGCATTACGGGTTCATGGCCTGTCTTCGTCGCACCGATGAAGAGGATGCGCCTGAGTTGCCTCGCCACGCGCGGGGCTGCACATGCCAGGGCCCTCGCCGCGTTGCCGCCTTGTGACGCTTCTTCCGTGTGTCCAGCCGCCCCATGCGGACCACGCCAGATCCCGTCGGGAGTCCCCCTGCAATGCCGCTGTGCATGCTGCCCAGATCTTTTTTCCTGTTCCTCTGCTGGCTGATGACCGCGCTGGTCATTGGACTGCCAGCCACCTCACCTGTGCTGGCGAACCCCCAGTCCATCGCGCCTGCCGGACCGCCGGCATTCCCGCCTCCCCCGGTAGCTGCGACACCCTCATCCGCTTCAGAAATACCTGCCTCATCGGCTCCGGCTCCGGCCGCAACTGCTGCGGCACCTCCTGCCACACAGACAGAACCACAGAACGCCACTTCTGATACAGCGCCATCCGCCACATCAGCCGTTGCGTCACCCCCGGAGCAAGCTCCGGTGTTGACGGATACCCAGCGCGGCGAAATTCGCAGCCTGCTCAACACCCTGCATGATGAAACCAGCCGTGCCGCCTTTCTGCGCAATCTGGAAACCCTCATCAGCGTGGGCGAGGTGGCCGCCGAACCCAAGGAAGGTGACTGGCTGGAAGAGGCCACCACAGCGCTTGGTCACTTCTCCGGCCTCATCATCTCGCTGGTCTCCGAAATACGGAACCTGCCCGAGCAAACATGGCTCCTGCTCACCAGCCTCGCAGACCCCATGCTGCTGGAGAATGTGAGCTGGACCGCCTTGATGCTGGGCACGGTGATCTGCGCCGCCCTGCTGGCAGAATGGGTGGTGTTGTGGCTACTGAACCGTCCGCGCCGGGCAGTGGAGGGGCATCAGGGCTCCCATCTCGTCGCGCGCATCATCGCCATGGTGCTGCGCACGCTGCTGGATGTTGCGCCCATCGTCGCCTTCTATGTGGTGGCTTTTGGTGTGCTGGCCGCCATTCAACTGCCCTTCGTGGTGCGACTGGCGGCAGTCACCATCATCCATGCCAATGTGCTGGACCGGATCATCATCGCGGCCGGGCGCACCCTGCTTTCGCCCAGCGCGCCGCGCCTGCGCCTGCTGCCGATGGCGAATGAAAGTGCGACCTATTGCTTCTTGTGGGTGCGGCGCTTCACCCACACCATCATCTATGGCTATTTCCTGTTGCGGGCGGCCTGGATGCTGGGCCTTTCCACGCCGGCCCACGCCATTCTGATCGACCTGCTGGCCTTCATCATCTGCGGCATGATGATCATTTTCGTCCTTCAGGTGCAAAGGCCGGTGGCGCGCCGTCTGCGGACCATCGGCGAACTCTCTGGCCGGGCACACAAGCTGCGCAACCGGATCGCTGAGTTCTGGCACCTCTTCGCCATCGTCTACATCATCGCGGTTTATGTGGTGTGGATGCTGAAGGTGGATGGGGGCATCCTGTTTATTGTGCGCGCCACAGTGCTCTCGCTCATCACCATAGTGGTGGCACGCCTGCTGGTGTTTGGCCTGCACCGCGTCTTCGCGTCCATCTTCAAGCTCAATGATGATGTGCGCACCCAGTTTCCCCAGCTGGAAGTGCGCGCCAACCGCTATCTTCCGGTGCTGCGGCAGGGTGTGAACGCACTGGTGGCCGTGGTCACCGCATTGGTGGTGATGGAAATCTGGGGCATCGGTCCATTCGAATGGATGGCGACCGCGGAAGGGCAAGGCATGCTGGGCCATGTGCTCGCCATCGCCATCATGATCCTTGGAACCTTCATCCTGTGGGAGGCCGGAGAGGCGTTCGCCACCAATCTGTGCGAGCGCCATCAGGACTCAACCCGGATGATGACCCTGCTGCCCTTCTTCCAGAATGGGTTCCGCATCATCCTCATCACCCTCTCCAGCCTCATCATCCTGTCGGAAATGGGGGTGGATATCGCCCCCCTGCTGGCCGGTGCCGGTGTGCTGGGTCTCGCCATCGGCTTTGGCGCGCAGACCATGGTGAAGGATGTCATCACCGGCGTGTTCATCCTGATGGAGGACACGCTCTCGGTGGGCGACATGGTCGAACTGGGCGATCATATGGGTTTTGTCGAGAAGATCTCCGTGCGCACGGTGCATCTGCGCGATATTGACGGCAATGTGCACTCCCTGCCCTTTGGCGAGGTGCAGACCATCAAGAACATGTCGAAGCAGTTCGCCTATGCGGTGACGGATGTCGCCATCTCGTTGCGCGAGAATGCAGACAACGCCATGGCGGTGATGGAAGAAACGGCCCGCGAAATGGCGGCGGACCCAACCTATTCCGCAAGCATCACCGCGCCTTATGAAATGTTCGGGGTAGATGCCATCCGCGATTCTGCCGTCTGGCTGCGTGGGCGCTTCAAGACCGTGCCGCTGACCCAATGGATGATCCGTCGCGAATTCACCCGGCGCATCAAGATCGCCTTCGAGGCACACGGCATCCAGCTAGCCTTCCCGCACCAGACCATCTTCTTCGGGGTGGACAAGCAGGGCCATGCCGAGCCCCTGCATGTGGTGCAGGAACGTGCCCGCCCATTGGCCGAACACAAGATTCCCCCTGCCCCAGCGGAAAAACCGGCGCAAGAAACCGAGGGACAGCCTTCGGCACCGGAGAACAAGGGGGCGTGAATTTTTGCCAGCTGCCACACAAACAATGAAGGCGCCCGGTTCGAACCGGGCGCCTTAAAAAGCCGGCGACGCATAAACCTGACAGCCGGCCAATGAGGGTCAGCAAGATATCTGCCAGTCTGGTATCACCATATATGGGCAAGATTTGGATAAAGGCCCCATATATGGAGGCGCCTCACCTGATCCATTCCATTTTGCAAAACGCATTCGCAAAATGCGAAGCAAAATGCAGCGATCTGTGCTTCAGGGCTGCCATGTCATCGCATTCAGCGATCACGCGTGAGGCATCATGCAGGATCGCAGGGCAGCTTTTCCCGACCAGCCAGGCTGGAGCCATCCTCCATCCCTTCACCCTGCACTGCCGTGATTTTCTGGTCCGCAGGATTGGACGGCTTTGGCGCATGTGAAGCTATGGCGTTGGAAGCCGCCGGTACTGTAACTTTCACACCGCCATTGGCCGGGGCGGCTGCATCCGGTTCCAGCCACCTGTCCAGAAAAGCATCCAGCCATTTGCACACGGCGGAATCATAGCGCGCCCACCCTTCCAGATGCGCAAGACTGGGCTGTGCACCGCGGCGGGAGAGATGGCTCGCGCCACGCTCGGTCCACATGCACATCATGTCCCGCGTCACTTCCGGGTGGAACTGAAGCCCATAAGCAGCCTTTCCATAGCGGAAAGCCTGATTGGGGAAAGTTGCGCCCGTCGCCAGCAAATCGGCACCATGGGGCAGGTCGAAACCTTCGGAATGCCAGTGATAGACGTGGCTTGGCCATGGCAGCATGCCGGAACCGGCATTGGTGGGCGAAAGCGGATAATAGCCGATCTCGCTTTCACCCTCATGGTGCGGCTGCACCTGCGCACCCAATGCCCGCGCCATCATCTGCGCACCAAGGCAGATGCCCAGCAGCGGTGTCTTCGCCGCGAGTGCATTCTCGATGAGATTGATCTCGGTCTGGATGAAGGGAAGCGGATCATTCACGCTCATGGGCCCGCCGAACACGGCGACCCCGGCATGGTTATCCAGCGTCTCGGGCAGCTTGTCGCCCAGCGCAGGACGGCGCACATCCAGCCCATAGCCGCGCTTTTGCAGCCGCTCGCCCACCCGGCCCGCCGAGGAATGCGCCTGATGCACGACAACGAGAATATCGGACGGCTTGCCGTGCCTTGCCGTCCTGTGATGTCCTCTAGCCTTCCTGCTCACCGTCCGCCTGAACCTCTTCTCGTATCTCCCGTCGGATCTCGACCCGGTCGCGGTCGCTGATATGCAGCAGTTCCGAGGCACGGGCGACGAGATTGTCTTCGAATTCCGTCAGGTTGCCATCAGCGAAAGCGACCTGAAACATCATTTCCACGATGCGCTGGCGGCCCACATCATCCAGTGCCCGGTTGAGGGTGCTGGTGAAGGCGTAAAGGTCAATCGCCTCGGCATCCTTGACGATGGCTTCCTGCATCAGGGCAGTGCTGGCCGCCGCATCCAGATCGAAGCGGGTGGCCAGAATCGACTTCACCTTGTCGCGCTCGACATCGCTCATCTCGCCGTCAATCGAGACCACATGCACCAGCAGTGCGGCGGCAGCGAGGCGATAGTCACCGGGGCTGAACGCCTCCGTGTCGCGCTGCCCGCCGGTAATATCGGAGATGAAATCGGTGAGCGTGCGAAACATGCGTGGGGCTCCCTGGCATGGCGATGTGGCGTATGCGGCCTTGCGTGGCGCAAACGCCTGTTGCCATGCCGCCCGTGCGTGCGCAAGCCCGCTGCGGGTTCATCAAGTGAACCACACTGGAACCGTGTAAGACTACTGATATTTCGTTGGATATGGAAAGACCGGACCGGTCATGGCCTCCCGGCCACACTTCGCCCGTACGCGCTCAAGTCATGGATGGTCGGCGCTTCCCCGGTGAGAGGATTATCCGGGTCCCAGCCATAGCTCAGGGTCTCGAAGCGCATGGAGCGAGCATCGATCATCAACAGCTTGCCCACAAGCCCTTCACCGAACCCGACAATGACCCGGATCACCTCCAGCGCGGCGATGGAACCGGCCATCCCCGCCAGAGCGCCGATGATTCCGGCCTCAGCACAGGGGGCAACCGTGCCGGGGGGCGGTGGTTCGGGAAACAGGCAGCGATAGGTGGGGTTCAGCACGCCATCTTCGCCCCGTTCATGGGCACGAATGGTGGTGACAGTGGCATCGAACGTGCCCAGAGCCGCCGCGACCAGCGGTTTGCCCGCCAGAACGCAGGCATCTGAAACCAGAAAACGGGTGGAGAAATTATCAGATCCGTCCACCACGACATCCACATCGCGCATAAGCTCGAATGCATTGTCTGCGGTGATCCGCACCGGGTGGGTCACCACCTCCACATGCGGGTTGAGGGCATTGATGGCGTCGCGCGCGCTGTCTGTCTTCGGGCGGCCAATATCCTGCGTGCGATGGATAACCTGGCGCTGGAGATTGGAGAGGGAGACCTCGTCATCCTCCACCAGCACCAGCCGCCCCACGCCCGCCGCTGCCAGATACAGCAACACCGGCGCACCCAGCCCACCCGCACCGATGACAAGGACGCGCGCCGCCTTCAGCTTCTGCTGCCCCGGCCCACCCACATCATGCAACACGATATGGCGGGCGTAGCGTTCGATTTCTTCACTCGAAAAGACCATGACGGCCAAAATGCTCCTGAAACAACCTGCCCCGCTGAAGCATTTTCGAGCGAAGTGACAAACGGTTCAACCCGTCGGCGAAAGACGCAAACTGCGAGAACTCAATGCACCGCCGTGTTTGCGGGCGCGGCAACATCCCCCTGAGGCGCGGCTGAAAGTTTGCCGATGAGGGGCAACAAGGTCCCCTTGATCGCTTCCGGAGTCAGCGGACCGATAAATTTATGCACAATGTTCCCATCGCGATCGAGCACAAAGGTTTCCGGAACCCCATACACACCCCAGTCGATGGAGGCGCGGCCACGCGGGTCCACCCCAACCGCGGCATAAGGCAGGCCATACTGGCCGAGGAAGCGACGGGCATTTTCCGCCGTGTCCTTGTAGTTCAGGCCGGCCACGGTGATGCGCGGATCTTTCGCCAGTTCCATCAGCAGCGGATGCTCCTGCCGGCAGGGCGCACACCATGAGGCCCAGATATTTACCAGCGCCGGCTTGCCCTTCAGTGCCGCCACGTCCAACCCGGGCACTGGCCGGCCTTCAACCAAAAGCCCCTCAAGCGGCGGCAGGGTTACAGTTGGCGCGGCACGGCCAACAAGAGCAGAAGGCAGTTTTGAGGGATCATTGCCGGAAACGAGCTGGCTGAAGAACAGCGCCGCCAACCCCAGAAAAAGCACAAGCGGCACCGCCAGAACCCACAGCCGCCGGCGACGGGGCGCAGGAGAGGATGCGGGAGATTCGGGGGAAGGTATCTCTATCGTCATCGGCCCAGCCTTCACGCGCTCTTTTCCACCGTGGTGGACCTGGCCGCCAGTGTCCGCTCCGCAGCCTGACGGCGACGAGTTTTGCGGCGCGCCTCAAGTTCCACCAGCAACCGCTTCTGGCCACGATATTCCAGCACCAGCACAAGCGTGAGCAGGCCGAGGCCGAGAAGCGAGACCCCATAAGCGGCGGCGATGAAGGTGAAGTGGGTCATGCTGTTCCGTCGGTCATCCGGCGTTCTGGGTGCGAAGATGCGGCGTGAGGATGCAGGGCGATCATGGCGGCGATCAGGCCGAAGCCTCCGCCGCCGCCCGCGCTTCCAGTGACTGCACGCGCCGGCGCAGGATTTCAGTTCGCATACCCAGCATCTGCAAGGTGATGAAGAGCAGGCTGAAGCCCACGGCGCAGGTGAGCAGCGGCCACAGAAGGCTGGGGTCGATGGTGGGGCCATCCATCCGCAGTACGGAGGCCGGCTGATGCAGGGTGTTCCACCAGTCCACCGAGAATTTCACGATAGGCACATTAATGAAGCCCACCAGTGTCAGCACTGCTGCCGCACGTCCGGCCCGGTTCGGGTCCTCAATGGCGGCACGCAAGGCCATCAGGCCCAGATAGAGCAGCAGCAGAACCAGCATGGAGGTGAGGCGGGCATCCCACACCCAGTAGGTGCCCCACATCGGCCGGCCCCACAATGCGCCGGTGATGAGGCACAGCAGGGCGAACGTCGCTCCCACCGGCGCGGTCGCCTTGTGCGCGACATCCGCCAACGGATGACGCCACACCAGCAGGCCGATGGCAGATGAGGCCATGAGCGTATAGCCGAACATGGAGAGCCACGCGAAAGGCACGTGGATATACATGATCTTCACGGTATCACCCTGCTGGTAGTCAGCCGGTGCGTGGAAGACCAGATAAAAGCCGATGCCCAGCACCACCACCGCCGCAGCCGCCAGAACAGGCAGCACGCGGGTGGAGAGCGTCATGAAGCGGACGGGATTGGCAAGATCGAGGAGCGCCATGGAGCGGTTCTAGTTCGGCACGCGGCCTGAGGGAAGACAGGGAAACCCACAAGAGGGGCAAATTCTCTCACGGATATGCACCACGGGGGTGCGACAGAAGCGCCCGCCTGATGGTGGGGACGCCGTTCATACCCGGCAAACGACCCTAACGGCAGAGGAGATGCCCGTACAGCTTCAGCCCAAGCGCCACCTTGGAAGGTAGGCTGAGTGACAAATGAGCTGCCGGCGGCTGCACAGGCATGCGGACTCATGCCTGTGCGATCCGTGACTTTCGGCACATTGCGAGCAATTGGCCGTGCGCACCGGCCCACGCCATCACGCAATATCCTTGCTGCACCATACCGCCGAGCCTACGGCCTCAGCCCCTGGAAACCCGCAAGGCCGCGCCCGCCGCCACCGGCCCCAGCACCAAAGAAAACAAGGTGAGCCCCAGCAACACCCGAAATGGCGTGCCGAACGGGATTGGCCCGGTCACGGCCGAGGTGGTGGCCGAAACCGCGAAGATCAGCACGGGCACGGTGAGGGGAATCACCAGCACTGAAATCAGCAATCCGCCACGGCGAAATGCGCCGGCGAATGCCGCACCCACCAGCCCCAAAAAGGTCACGGCCGGCGTGCCCACCAGCAAGGTCAGCGTCACCGCGCCAATTGCCGTTGGTTCCAGATTCAGCATCAGCGCCAGCACCGGCGCGGCCACCACCAGCGGCAGGCCTGTCGCGATCCAGTGAGCCACCCCCTTGGCGGCTGCGGTCAGTTCCAGCGGCAGGACGGACAGGCTCAATGCATCCAGCGAGCCGTCCTCGACATCCGAGGCAAACAGCCGCTCCAGCCCGACGAGGCTCGCCAGCAATGCGCCGATCCACAGGATCGCCGGGCCGATGCGTGCGAGCAGAACCAGATCCGGCCCGATCGCGAAGGGCACCACCGTAATCACGCAGGCAAAGAAGACGACGCCAAGCCCCGCACCACCGCCCGCACCCAGAGATAACGCCAGATCACGCCGCACCACGGCGAGAAAAGCCCCGATCATGAAACCCCCTTGGTGGTGCGCCGGCCCTACCCTGCGCTTTACAGGGCCGCCATGGCATCGTCCATCCGCAGAAACAACCAGCTTACAGAGGTGTGCCAAGACGCAATTCGTCTGTCTCACCCAGATCCAGCGGCGCATGGGTGGCGGCCATAATCAGCCCGCCCTCCGCCAGATGCTTGCGCCCGAATGCGGCGAACCATGCCTGCGCTTTTACATCCAGCGCCGTTGTGGGTTCATCCAGCACCCAGATCGGCCGGCGGGAAACCAGCAGCCGGGCAATGGCCAACCGCCGCTTCTGGCCGGCCGAGAGCACCGCCGCCCGCAGCCGGCCGAGCCCGCCCAGGCCCACTTCATCCAGTGCGTCTTCCACGCCAAGTCCGTTTGGCCCCAGCACCTTGCGCCAGAAGCCGAGATTATCGGCCACGCTGAGACCGCCCTTGATAGCATCCTCATGGCCAAGATAATGAATCTGCTCCCGCATGGCGGTATCGGGGTCCAAACCCTCAAGCCGGATCGCACCCGATGTGGCGGCCAGATGGCCCGAAACAATGCGTAGAAGGGAAGACTTCCCGGCCCCGTTCGGCCCCAGAACAATCAGCGCCCGGCCCGGATGCGCGACAAAATCCAGATGCTGAAACAACAGCTTGAATCCCCTCTGGCAGCTCAGCCTCTCCCCGTGGAGCGCCTCAATCTTCGCAAGATTCATTCAAACGGCCTTCGTTTCATTCGCATCTTTACGCTTCTTATCGCATGACCATGACTTGAAATGGCTCTATAAAGCGCGCAACCGCACCAACCATGGTGGCGGAGGCATCTCCCGCCATCTCCGGTTCCTGTGTATCATCGCTGACTGACCGGGAGAGAAAGCCATGACTTCGCTCGACAGCTTCAAATGCCGCACCACCCTCAAGGTGGATGATCAGGAATATGTTTATTACAACCTGGAGGCTGCTGAGAAGAACGGGCTTGAAGGCGTTTCCCGCCTGCCCTTCTCCATGAAGGTGCTTCTGGAAAACCTGCTGCGCTATGAAGATGGCCGTACGGTCACCAAGCAAGATGTGGTCTCCATCGCCGAATGGCTGAACGACAAGGGTCAGGCGGGCCGAGAGATCGCCTACCGTCCCGCCCGTGTGCTGATGCAGGACTTCACCGGCGTTCCGGGCGTGGTGGATCTGGCCGCGATGCGCGACGCCATGGTGGCGCTGGGGGGCGAGCCCTCCAAGATCAACCCGCTGGTTCCGGTTGATCTGGTCATCGACCACTCGGTGATCGTGAACTTCTTCGGCTCCAATTCCGCGCTCGGCCGCAATGTCGAAGAAGAGTACAAGCAGAATCAGGAGCGTTACCGCTTCCTCAAATGGGGCCAGAGCGCGTTCGACAATTTCCGCGTCGTGCCCCCCGGCACCGGCATCTGCCATCAGGTGAACCTTGAATATCTCGCCCAGACGGTGTGGACCCGCAAGGAAGACCTGAACGGCAAGAGCGTTGAAGTTGCCTATCCCGATACGCTGGTGGGCACCGACTCGCACACCACCATGGTGAATGGCCTTGGCGTTCTGGGCTGGGGCGTGGGCGGCATTGAGGCGGAAGCCGCCATGCTCGGCCAGCCAATCTCCATGCTCATTCCTGAAGTCATCGGCTTCAAGCTGGATGGCGAGTTGAAGGAAGGCATCACCGCCACCGATCTCGTGCTCACCGTCACCCAGATGCTGCGCAAGAAGGGTGTGGTCGGCAAGTTCGTGGAATTCTACGGCCCCGGCCTTGAGCATCTCTCGCTGGCAGACCGCGCGACCATCGCCAACATGGCCCCGGAATATGGCGCGACCTGCGGCTTCTTCCCGGTGGACAGCGAAACCATCGCCTATCTCGATGAGACTGGCCGCAAGGATGCGCGCGTCAAGCTGGTGGAAGCCTATTCCAAGGCGCAGGGCATGTGGCGTACGACCGAGACACCGGACCCGGTGTTCACCGATACGCTGGTGCTCGACATCAGCACCGTGCTCCCCTCTATGGCCGGCCCCAAGCGCCCGCAGGACCGCGTGCTGCTTTCCGATGCCAAGGCCGGCTTCATTGCCGCGCTGGAAGGCGAGTTCAAGAAGGCGGGTGAGGTTGAGAAGCGCGTGCCGGTTACCGGCCATGATTACACGCTGAGCCATGGTGATGTGGTGATCGCCGCCATCACCTCCTGCACCAATACCTCAAACCCCTCCGTGCTCATCGCTGCGGGCCTTCTGGCGCGCAATGCGGTGCAGAAGGGCCTGCGCACCAAGCCGTGGGTGAAAACCTCTCTCGCACCCGGCTCGCAGGTTGTTGAGGGCTATCTTCAGGCCTCCGGCCTCCAGACGGATCTCGACTCGCTCGGCTTCAATCTGGTCGGGTTTGGCTGCACCACATGCATCGGCAACTCCGGCCCGCTGCCGGAGCACATCTCCGAGGCGATCAACAAGAACGATCTGGTGGCCGGTGCCGTCATCTCCGGCAACCGCAACTTCGAGGGCCGCGTGAACCCGGACGTGAAGGCGAACTATCTCGCCTCTCCGCCGCTGGTTGTGGCCTATGCCATTGCCGGTTCGCTCCAGATCGACCTGACCACTGAGCCGCTAGGCACCGGCAGCGATGGCAAGCCGGTGTTTCTCAAGGATATCTGGCCTTCCAACAAGGAAGTGGCCCGCTACATCCGCGAGAATGTCACCAAGAAGATGTTCGTGGAGAAATACTCGGATGTCTTCAAGGGCGACGAACACTGGCGCGCCATCACTGTGCCCACCAGCCAGACCTATGCGTGGGACGACAACTCCACCTATGTCCGCAACCCGCCCTATTTCGTGGGCATGAGCCGGACCCCGGCTCCGGTGAAGGATATCGAGAATGCCCGCATTCTCGGCCTGTTCCTCGACTCCATCACCACCGACCACATCTCCCCGGCCGGCTCCATCAAGAAGGACTCGCCCGCCGGCCAGTATCTCATCGCCCATGGCGTGGCCCCGGCCGACTTCAACCAGTATGGTACCCGTCGCGGCAACCATGAGATCATGATGCGCGGCACGTTCGCCAACATCCGCATCAAGAACCAGATGGTTCCGGGCGTGGAAGGCGGCGTGACCATCCACTATCCGGGTGGCCAGCAGGAAGCGATCTACGACGCGGCCATGCAGTACAAGGACGAGGGTGTGCCGCTGGTGGTGTTCGCCGGCAAGGAATATGGCACCGGCTCCTCGCGTGACTGGGCGGCCAAGGGCACCAATCTGCTCGGCGTGCGCGCGGTCATCGCCCAGTCTTTCGAGCGCATCCACCGCTCCAACCTTGTGGGCATGGGTATTGTGCCGCTGGTCTTCCAGGATGGCGAAAGCTGGCAGACTCTGGGCCTGAAGGGCGACGAGCAGGTCACCATCAAGGGCATCGAGGGCGACCTAAAGCCTCGCCAGATGCTGACGGCGCATATCAAGTTCGCCGATGGCTCGCAGAAGAATGTGGAACTGGTCTGCCGCATCGATACGCTCGATGAGCTGGATTACTTCCGCAATGGCGGCATCCTGCCTTACGTGCTGCGTTCCCTGAACGACTGATCTCGCAGCACCTGAAGATACCACGCCGGTCTGCTCCCGCAGGCCGGCGTGTGCATTTCAAAACATGAAATCAGGCTGAAGCCTTCTCTTATACGAACGAAGCCCCACTGCGGATCACACTGATACACTCCATTGTGACTGGCATCACATGAGCTCGTCCGGTATCCGGAAAGTGGTGTGGCACAAGAGAAACGGCCTCGGCGCGCATGAGACTTCGCGGCATCATCACCTCCCTCGTCCTGTTTTTGGCCCCAGCACTGTGGACCGGGGCGATGGCGCAGATCTCGCCTCTGGCCGTCGTAGAACTCTTCACCAGTCAGGCCTGCTCCTCCTGTCCGATGACGGACGCCATGATGGCCAGCCTCAGCCAGCGTGAGGACATCATCGTCCTGACCCTCCCGGTCGATTACTGGGACTATACGGGCTGGAAGGACACACTCAGCCTCAAGGCCCACACGGCCCGCCAGCGCAGCTATGCCGTCTCACGCGGGAAAAGCTTTCTCGCGACCCCACAGATTGTGGTGAATGGCGTGCATGCGCTGAAAGAGCGCGATGAGGCTTCAGTGGAACGGGTGGCGGAAAAGCTGGCGAACCATAGCGGCACGCTGACCATTCCCCTGACCCTGAGCCGGGATGAAAATGTGATCGAGGTGGGTGTGCCGGAATCCCATTTTCAGGGAAGCGCTGAAATCTGGATCACCCCCGTCAGCCGAAACAGGTCCGTTGTGATCGAGGGGGGAGAAAACGCCGGGCGCACCCTGAAATACAGCCATGTGGTGCGGGGCTGGACAAAGCTGGGAGACTGGCATGGCACGGCAGCAAACTATCGCATCCCGCTGTCCAGCCTCAGACATGACGGGGCAGACCGGATCGTGGTGCTCCTTCAGGCCGGAACCCTGAAAGAACCGGGGCCAATATTGGGAGCAGCTGCGCTGAATATTCCCGAACAGCCCCCGAACATTGAAGATGCGGATGCGAGCGATCTGACATCCGGCACGCGCTAAAGCATCCGATCTGTAAGATCAGATGCTTGGCTGCATCGGTTTTATTCGAGAATGTTCTGGCTGTGCGGTCATTCAGAAGCTGGGAATGGCCATGTCGGCATATGGCACCCCAGAAGCTGGCCTGAAAATGCCACCGGAACGAGCCCCCGACAGATTGACCCGGCGGGTGCCCGTTCCGGCTTGATGATGTAGGGACATCTTCAAGCTTGGACAGGGGAGTTATCACCCTGCCCGGCTAAGCAGTGATCGGCCCGGAAGCACCACGGGGGGCTTGGGGGGCTGGGATAGACCGGAGCGCCTCACGGACCGACCCTGCTATGTCCACGACATTCGCGGAACGAAAGGGCAAGGCATTGACGAAATTCCGGCAACACTGTGACAACATCTAACATCAGCGTGATCGACATTCCGGTCTGGATATAACCCTCCATTCAGAACCTGACTGTTTTGGAGGGGCCGTGCGGGGGCATGTGACCAACCCGCTCGAACATGCATGCAGGGTTGCATCACCTCACAAGACGAAAAATGAAGAGCATACTCAACACGACATGGAGCGTGGGCGTGGGCGCCATCGGCCCGATCACATCATTCGTGCCCCAACCCATGTCTCACGCATGAAATACCAGTCCCGCGAGAGTGCTTCTCCGTTCCACTGAACGGCATCCACTCCACCAAAAACACCTCAAAACCCACCCCAAAATGAATTGCGCGATTTGCATGGATTATGCCCCGCCCTGTGAGGGCGTTGTGCATGTGACCATTATGACCTGCCGGGGTGCTGCCCCCTTCATCCCGGTAACGGCGCTTGTTTCAAGACATTGAAACCCATGCCTGTCTTATGAGGCGGGATCTCATGCATGGCGATATTGTCAAACACGGCTCCGCCTCATCTGTCACTTGCAAGCCGGTACCGGGAGGACGATCATGGCTCAATATACGCGCTGAGGGCCACGCACAGATCTGCCTCATCATGCATGTGCGTTCCGGCCCGCCGCCAAGGAGGTTACATGGGAGACGAGCCCCCCATTCAGTTACCCCTCATCCGTTCCACACCGGAAAGTGCGAAGACCGGAAACAGAGATACCCCCTCCTTACCCGCCCCAACGCAACTCCGCTCCCTCCAGAACACGACCAGATCAAACCGCACGCCTGCACCAGCGCCACAGCGGCGTCAGCCCTCTACTCCGCAGCGCATCACCTTCGACCGGCGCGAACTCGATGCCATGCTGAATATTTATGGCCGTATGGTCGCCGCCGGTGAGTGGCGCGATTATGCGATCGACTTCACGCGCGAGAAGGCGGTGTTCTCCATCTTCCGGCGCACGGCCGATGTCCCGGTCTACCGGATCGAAAAAGACCCGCGCCTCGCCCGCAAACAGGGGGCCTATAGTGTGGTGTCACAAACCGGGCTCATCCTGAAGCGCGGACATGAGTTACCCCGCGTGCTTGCTGTGCTGGAAAAGCCGCTGCGGGCAGTGTGAGGAACGGCCCCGGTCTTCGCGCGGCCCATTGTTCGGCTCCGGCGCGCCCGGCATCATCCGCCTGTCTGCAACCGGCGCAACAGGTGAGGAGGGCGAGAGACCAGCAATTTGTCGATCCGCCGGCCATCCATGTCCACGATCTCGAACTGCCAGCCGGCATCCTGAAACACCGCACCCTCTTGCGGCATCGCCTTCAGCCGTGCCAGCGCGAAGCCGGCAACGGTGTGGAAGTCCTCTTCCTCCGGGAAGTCCACATGCAGCAACTCGCGCAGTTCATCAATGGGCGCATCGCCGGCCACGAGGAAACTGCCATCCTGTCGCTCCACCACATAGCGCTCTGATGGATCGGGCAGCAGGCCAGACTCGTCGCCATGCATGGTACCGGTAATGGCGATCAGCAAATCATAGCCGGTCACGACACCAGCCATGTCCCCATATTCATCCACGACAATGCCCAGCGGCACCTGCGCCCCGCGCAGAACCCGCATGGCCCCGAGCGCGCCCATGTTCTCCACGATGAACGGCACGGTCTGCACATGTTCGCGCGGGTCCGGGCTCTCGCCACGCAAATAGGCATCCAGCAGGATTTTGGCCTGAATCACCCCCACCGGCTCCTGCTGCGCGCCCTCACAGGCAGGCATGCGGGAATGAGGGGTTGAAAGCAGAGCGGCGCGAATCTCTTCGGGGCTGGCGGAGATGTTCACCCATTCCACATCCACCCGCGGGGTCATGATGGCGGTGACCGGCCGGTCCGCCAGCCGCATCACGCCGGAGAGCATCCGCCGTTCGGCCGGGTCGATCACGCCAGCGGTCTCGGCCTCGATGATGAGGGCGCGGATTTCCTCATCTGTCACCGCGTTCTCATTGCCCTGCCCGATGCGCAGCAGGCGGAACATGAAGCGGGTGGAGGCATCCAGCAGCCACACCGCAGGGGCCGCCGCTTTCGAGAGCCGCACCATGGAGGGGGCAACGATACAGGCCAGGGGCTCCGGGTTCTGGAGTGCCAGACGCTTGGGAATCAATTCGCCGATCACCAACGAGACATAGGTGATGGCCGCCACCACGATGATATACCCCACCGGCCCGGCAATGCCCGCTGGCACATCAGCCGCCTGAAGCACATCACTGAGTTGCCCGCCGAGGCTTGCCCCGGAAAAGGCACCCGCCAGAATACCGATGAGCGTGATGCCCGCCTGCACGGTGGAGAGGAATCGCCCCGGTTCTGCCGCAAGGTTCAGCGCAGCCTGCGCCCCCGCACGCCCCTTCGCCGCCATGGCCCGCAACCGCGCAGGCCGCGAGGAGACGATGGAAAGCTCCGCTGCCGCCAGCACGGCATTCAGCAGCACCAGAATCAGGACAATGAGAATTTCAAGGACAGGCATGGAGGCAATATCACCAGTTTGCAGACCAGCATAACATGCCGCACCGCGATTGAGCGATGGTGACGCAACGCAAGGGGGTTGCTAAACAACGTCCCAAGAGGCGGTTTCCAATCGAAAGCAACGCCTGAATGAGTTGCATTGCAACTCCGCTCGTCTATTCAGCAGGGGCAGCAAGGCAGGTCGCGATATGTCGTTCAACAGTTTCGGGCATCTTTTCCGGGTCACCACCTTCGGCGAAAGCCATGGCACCGCCATTGGCTGCGTGGTGGATGGCTGCCCCCCGCAACTGCGCTTCACACTGGAAGAGGTGCAGGCCGCACTGGATCGCCGCCGTCCCGGCCAATCACGCTTCACAACCCAGCGCCGCGAGCCGGACGAGGTGAAGGTGCTCTCTGGCGTCATCGAGCATCCCGAAGGCGGCCTCATCACCACCGGCACGCCGATTGCGCTGCTGATCGAGAATGTGGACCAGCGCTCGAAGGATTATGCCGCGATTGCGGGTGCTTATCGGCCGGGCCATGCTGATTTCACCTATGACATCAAATATGGCATCCGTGATCATCGCGGCGGCGGGCGCTCCTCCGCGCGCGAAACCGCAACCCGCGTTGCGGCCGGGGCCATTGCGGCGAAGGTTCTGCCGGGCGTCACCGTGCGCGGGGCGCTGGTGCAGATCGGCGATATTGAGATCGACCGTTCCCGCTGGGATTGGGATGAGCTGCACAACAACCCCTTCTTTTGCCCGGACCCCGGCACCGTGCCGGTCTGGACCGAATATCTCGATGGCATCCGCAAGGCCGGCTCCTCCATCGGCGCAGTGATCGAGTTGGTGGCAGAAGGCGTGCCCGCCGGCCTTGGCGCGCCGCTCTATGGCAAGCTGGATGCAGACCTTGCCGGCGCGCTCATGGGTATCAATGCCGTGAAGGGCGTGGAGATTGGCGAGGGCTTCAACGCCGCCCGCCTCACGGGCGAGGCCAATGCCGATGAAATGCGCCGGGGCAATGAAGGCCGTCCGCATTTTTTGGCCAACCATGCCGGCGGCATTCTCGGCGGCATTGCCACCGGCGCGCCGATTGTGGCGCGGTTTGCGGTGAAACCCACCTCTTCCATCCTCACCCCGCGCCAGACGGTGGACCGCAAGGGTGAGGAAACCGACCTGTTCACCAAGGGCCGTCACGATCCTTGCGTGGGCATCCGCGCCGTACCGGTGGGCGAGGCCATGATGTGGTGCGTGCTGGCAGATCACCTGCTGCGCCATCGCGGACAGGTGGGCACAACCCCGCACTGGCCTTTCGCAGACTGAGTTTCGGGACCGGCCAGAGCTGAGCATTTTCGCGTGAAACCGGCTCGACTCACCCGAAGAGAATGCGGCTGCTTAAGAAGTTGGAGCGTGAAGCTGCTCGATTGAAAGAGCTTCACGCTTTAGCGCGCGCTGGCAGCATTGCGCTTCACCACCACCATGATGGCAGCATGCACCACCAACGCCACCGCAAGCCCGAACAGGTGCTGAAGCAAGCTGCCCGGCACCACCACAAGGCCGAACAATGAGAATGGCACGAACAGCAGGGCGGCGCTCGCAAGCCCCGGATTGTAGTCGCGCAGTTTAATCATCATAGCCAGATGGGCGATGCCGTTGACGAGCATGAGGTAAAACGCGGCGAGCCCCCAGCCCGGCGCAAACCAAAGCGCGGCATAAAGCGCAAGCAGGTTCAGCCCCCACACGCCCGGCAGGTTGATCCACAGCACATCTGCAACGGTGAGAGCCTCCACACCGCCGAACATGCGGGTGTTCACATAGCGCCGGAATCGGTCGCCCAGATGCTCTTCCACCTGGTGGAGCATATAGAGGGGTCCGGCCAGATAAATGAGCCGCACAGAACCGGCAGGCATGGCCGGCAGCACCAGCAGCAGCGCCCCGCACATGAACATCGCACCAGTGACCCACCGCGCTGCGAGCCAGCCCTTCATCATGCCCTCCTCATTCAGCATGAGAGCGTGCCGTTGCGCGATGGCTCTGGCAAGAGCTACAAAGACGGATGCTAGGGGCAGAAGCCTGGCCTCGGGCACAATATTCAGTGCTGCTGAATTTTTTGAAATTTCATTGCTACTGAAATCACCACTGCTATGCTGTGCGCATGAAACTCGCGGAATGGCTTGCCACCACTGGCACGACACGCAGCGCCTTTGCAAAGCAGGTGGGGCTTTCCCCCGCCAGCATCACGGCCCTGTGCAATGACGAGAAGGCCTGGATCTCCCGCGAAACCGCTGAACGGATCGCCGAGGCCACGGGGCATGATGTGACCCCGAACGACTTTCTCGGCCTTTCCCTATCCCCTGCCCGAGGTTTCCCCGTGACTGATAACTCCATTCAGGCCCGCGTCCAGCCGGCCATCGAAGCCTTTGCCCGTGGCGAGATCATCGTGGTGACCGATGATGATGACCGCGAGAATGAAGGCGATCTGATTCTCGCCGCGTCTCTCGCCACGCCGGAGAAGATGGCTTTCATCATCCGCAACACCTCCGGCATCGTCTGCACGCCCCTGCCCATCTCCGAGGCACGCCGCCTGCGGCTGGACCCGATGGTGGCGGTGAATGATGCCCCGCACAGCACCGCCTTCACCATTTCCATCGATGTACGCCACGGCACCACCACCGGCATCTCTGCCGAGGAGCGGACCAACACCGTGCGCGCACTGGCGAACCCGAACATGGGCGCAGCCGATTTCGTGCGCCCGGGCCACATCTTCCCGCTCATCGCGCGTGAAGGCGGGGTACTTATCCGCTCCGGCCATACGGAAGCAGCGGTGGATTTGTGCCGTCTTGCCGGCGTCCCGCCTATCGGCGTGATTTCCGAGTTGGTGAATGATGACGGCACCGTGCAGCGCGGCCCGCAGGTTACGGCCTTCGCGGAGAAGCATAACCTGCAGCGCATTTCGGTGGCCGACCTCATCGCCTATCGTCAGGCGCGCGAGAAGCTGGTGACACGGGCTGCCGAATTCCCCGTGCCCACCGCCGTGGGCGAGCTTCAGGGCTATTCCTACACGACCCCGTTCGACCCGGTGAACCATCTGGCACTGGTGAAGGGCCGCATTGGCGATGGCAAGAATGTGCTGGTGCGCCTGCATCGCGCGGACCCGATCGATGATGCCTTCGCCGGCGGCAAAACCATCCGCAATGCGCTGGAGCGGATTGATGCAGAAGGGCGTGGCGTGTTGATCTATCTGCGCGACGGCACCGCCGGCGTGCCCGCCACCGCCATGGGCCAGCAGGACGGCGCAAGCAGCGAAGCCGCGCGTGACCGGGACTGGCGCGAGGTTGGCCTTGGCGCACAGATCCTGCGCGATCTTGGCATTTCCTCCATCCGCCTGCTGTCCTCGACCCCGCGCACCTATGTGGGGCTCAGCGGCTTCGGCATCGAGATTGTCGAGACAGACACCTCAAAGGGTGACGCGGAAGCTTGAGTTTGATGGGCCATGAGCTCGCCTCATGGCCCATTTTTACAGTCCTGATCTTGCGCCATCAGTGCGGCGCGCCCCTCAGCCTCGGGCCCGCCCAGATTCCCCTATGATCTGGACCCGACCTGCTTCCAGTCAACGCTCCCCGTGCGGTGAATTGATACCTGCACCAGCTCCATATTGAGGAACCGGGCGAACAGACTGGATTTGCCCCGCTCTCGGGATGCCCCTTCCCCGCATCAGCTGGCACACTTTCTCCGAAAGCCGCACAGCACCCTTTATCCAGAGGCGACCTCTCACCCCACGTCTCTTCGTTGAGAGAACGGCAGCGCGCCTTCTCATCCCCGTACGAAAAAACCCTCCTCCCGTGAGGGAAGAGGGTTCTCCAGAACATGAAGCGCGGCGGAAGGGTCCGCCGCACCAGAATTCAGCGTGCGCTGCGGGCCTCAAGCACGTCATCAAGCGTGCGCAGGCCAGGACGCGGAGAGTTCACCAGCACCGCCATATTGCCGGGGGCATGCTGGTTCGCCAGCATCTTGCTGTGCGCCTCTGGAATGCGCTCCCACGAGAACACCTCGGACATGCACGGGTCCACGCGTCGGTCGATGATGAACTGGTTGGCGGCAGAGGCCTGCTTGAGGTGCGCAAAGTGCGAACCCTGAATGCGCTTCTGGCGCATCCACACATAGCGGGCATCGAAGGTGATGTTGAAGCCGGTGGTGCCGGCGCAGAACACGATCATGCCGCCGCGCTTGCCCACCAGCGTGGAGACCGGGAAGGTGCTCTCGCCCGGATGCTCAAACACGATGTCCACGTCGCGCTTGCCGGTGATGTCCCAGATCGCCTTGCCGAACTTGCGCGCTTCCTTCAGCCATTCCGCATATTCAGGTGAATTGACCGTGGGCAGCTGGCCCCAGCATTTGAAATCCTTGCGGTTGATGACGCCCTTTGCGCCGAGGCCCAGCACGTAATCGCGCTTGGTCTCGTCAGAGATCACACCAATCACATGCGCGCCGGAAGCAGCGGCAAGCTGCACGCCGAACACGCCGAGGCCGCCGGAAGCGCCCCACACCAGCACATAATCACCCGGCTTCACCGTATGCGGCGCATGGCCGAACAGCATGCGATAGGCGGTGGCCATGGTCAGGGTGTAGCAGGCGCTCTCTTCCCAGGTGAGGTGCTTGGGGCGCGGCATGAGCTGGCGGGCCTGCACGCGGCAGAACTGTGAGAAGGAGCCATCCGGCGTCTCATAACCCCAGATGCGCTGGGAGGGAGAGAACATCGGGTCGCCGCCGTTGCATTCCTCGTCGTCGCCATCGTCCTGATTACAGTGCACGACGACTTCATCGCCCACCTTCCAGCGCTTCACCTTGGGGCCAACGGCCCACACGATGCCCGAGGCATCGGAGCCGGCGACATGGAAAGGTGCCTTGTGCACGTCGAAGGGGGAGATCGGCTGGCCGAGGCCGGCCCAGATGCCGTTATAGTTCACGCCGGCGGCCATCACGAGCACCAGCACGTCATGCTCACCCAGTTCCCAGGTGGGAACCACCTCAAGCTGGAAGGACTGCTCCGGGGGCCCATGCCGCTCGCGCCGGATGGCCCAGGCATACATCTGGGAAGGCACATGACCGAGCGGGGGAATTTCACCCAACTCATAGAGGTCTTTCAGCGGCGCGTCGGTCGTGTCCGGGGCGACATTCTGGCCCATAGCGTTTCGTCCTCTCTTCCAACCGTGAACCTTGCGGCTCTTTTTTGAATGGTTATCGCAATGCAGCGTATCAGAGATGTTTTGCGCGGCAATAGGCGGATGAGAGAGATTGAACCCCGTCTTTTGGCTTAGAGCGGAGAGACAGCTTCCCTGTTCACGCCGCAACGAAGGCGCATTACAGTGCAGGAAGCCGGGGCGGACCGGCCAACCTTCGCACAGAGGATCAGCCCCTCATGACGCTTGTATGGACCATCATCATCGGCGCCGTCGCGGGCTTTCTCGCCGGCCAGATTTTTCGTGGCTACGGCTTCGGCCTGCTGGGAAACATAGCTGTAGGCGTGATTGGCGCTCTCATTGGCGGCTTTTTGTTCGGCAATGTTTTTCTGGTGGGTGGCATCATTGGCCGCATCATCTGCGCCACGATCGGCGCCGTCATCCTGCTGTTCGTTATCTCGCTGGTGAAGCGCAGCCCCTGAGGTCACGCGGCGGACCAGACCCAATGCAACGCCCCGCGTGCAAACTGGAATTTTTCCATCGACGCGGGCAGCGTTGCAGCGCACAATAAGTTGGCTCGGTTCTTCTGGAATCGATCTGGGAGGTGCCCGTTCTCCCCCGCACGGCGCAATGGGGAAGACGCGGCTTGCAACAACCAATTGTATAATGGGGAAGACGGATGGTCGTCCGCGATAAACCCTGGCTCTTCCGCACCTATGCCGGCCATTCAACGGCAACGGAATCCAACAAGCTCTACCGCTCGAACCTCGCCAAGGGTCAGACGGGCCTCTCGGTCGCTTTCGACCTGCCCACCCAGACCGGCTATGACAGTGACCACCTTCTCGCCCGCGGTGAAGTGGGCAAGGTGGGCGTGCCGATCTCGCATCTGGGTGATATGCGCACCCTGTTCGATGGCATCCCGCTGGCCGGGATGAACACATCGATGACCATCAATGCCTGCGCCGCCTGGCAGCTTGCCCTTTATATTTCAGTGGCGGACGAACAAGGCGCGGACCGCACGAAGCTTCAGGGCACCACCCAGAACGACATCATCAAGGAATATCTTTCGCGCGGCACCTATGTGTTCCCGCCCGCGCCCTCGATGCGCCTGACCAAGGACACCATTCTTTTCACCACGCAGAACCTGCCGAAGTGGAACCCGATGAATGTGTGTTCCTACCATTTGCAGGAAGCTGGCGCGACGCCGGTGCAGGAACTGGCTTTCGCACTGGCCGATGCCATCGCTATCCTCGATACGGTGAAGGCTTCGGGCGAAGCCGAAGGGCCGATTTTCGGTGAAGTGGTGGGGCGTATCTCGTTCTTCGTGAATGCAGGCATGCGATTCGTCACGGAACTGTGCAAGATGCGCGCCTTCGTGGACCTGTGGGATGAGATCTGCGTCAACCGCTATGGCGTGACTGACCCCAAGCAGAAGCTGTTCCGTTATGGCGTGCAGGTGAATTCGCTGGGGCTCACCGAGCAGCAGCCCGAGAACAATGTCTACCGCATCCTCATCGAGATGCTGGCGGTGACACTTTCCAAGAAAGCCCGCGCCCGCGCGGTGCAGCTGCCCGCATGGAACGAGGCGCTGGGCCTGCCCCGCTCCTTCGACCAGCAGTGGTCGCTGCGGATGCAGCAGGTCGTGGCTTATGAAACCGACCTGCTGGAATATGGCGACATCTTCGACGGTTCCACCGAGATCGACCGCAAGGTCGAGGAACTGAAGGAAGAAGCCCGCGCAGAACTCGCCCGCATCGAAGGTATGGGCGGGGCGGTTGCCGCGATTGAAAACTCCTACATGAAGCAGGCGCTGGTGGAGTCCAACACCCGCCGGCTGGAGGCGATCGAGCGCGGAGAGCAGGTGGTGGTTGGCGTGAACCGCTGGACCGAAACCGAACCTTCTCCACTCACCACCGGTGAAGGCGCGATTCTGACAGTGCCGGAAGGCGTGGAGGCCGAGCAGATCGCCCGCCTTCAGGCCTGGCGCGAGGCCCGCGATGCCAAGGCCGTTGAGAAGGCACTGGCCGAGCTGAAAAGCGCGGCACAGGAAGGCCGCAACATCATGGCCCCCTCCATCGTCTGCGCCAAGGTTGGCGTGACGACGGGCGAATGGGGCACCTGCCTGCGCGGGATCTTCGGCGAATACCGCGCCCCAACCGGCGTTGGCCGTGCCGCTCGTGCTGATACACAGGGGCTGGATGAGGTGCGCACAAGCGTGGATGAGGTTTCCTCCCGCATCGGCCGGCGCATCAAGTTCCTGGTGGGCAAGCCGGGGCTGGATGGCCACTCCAATGGCGCCGAACAGATCGCCGTGCGCGCCCGCGATTGCGGCATGGAGGTTGTCTATGAAGGCATCCGCCTCACCCCGGCCGAGATCGTGAATGCCGCCCTTGAAGAGAGCGTGCATGTGGTGGGCCTCTCCATCCTCTCCGGCTCCCATGTACCCCTGGTGCGTGATGTGATGGAGCGAATGCGGGCGGAAGGGCTCGACGATATTCCGGTGATTGTCGGCGGCATCATCCCGACCGAGGATGAAACAAAGCTCCTCGGCTTTGGCGTTGCTGCGGTCTACACACCCAAGAATTTCGAGCTGAACCGGATCATGGCGGACATCGTCTCCATCGTGGACCGACGGAACCCACCCCAAGCCTGAAAAAACTCGGCCCTGGCTGAGGAGAAGAAAAGCGGTCGCGCTCTGCGCGGCCGTTTTCATATCAAAGCCAGCAGCAAACTTGATGCTCGGCAGCTGAATAAGAATATCTCTGGTCCATCTGGTTCAAACCCAGACATGACGTGGCATACAGCCACTTAGAACTGTTTCGCCGGCAGGCCAGCGGAAATAGAGGCATCTGCCGAATCGCACATATGAAGACAGGCACGAACCCGGACTGCCTGAGACAACTGTCGCGAGCAGATGACCTCCAAAAGCCACCACAAGATGAAACGCCACAATCCCTACGGGGTGGCCGCGAAGCGATATACGCATCAGATTCAAAGCGACTTCATATGCATGCACTCGTTCTCATACATATGAAGCCGTGCAGAAACGGCACCGTCTATCCAACGGCCAATCACTTGAAACACTATAGTTTTTGAGCAGCAGGAACCTGTTCTCACACAGAAGGGAAAGCCACATTCCCTTTGGGTATGGTTGAATTTATTGCCCAAGACGGCATCATCAGTCCGTCTATCCGGTTCGCACAGCCTTGCAGCCCGCCCGCGCCCTCACTCTCGCTGCCCTTCGCAGCCTTTTACCCGTTCATCCCGCCCTCGGGCTGAGCGTGATGGTCACCGCCTTCCGGGGGGCGATCATCAAGGAGAATACATGTCTGCTCCGCCCACGAGCCGCCCCCTGACGGGACTGTTCAATGCGCCTTATCTGCTCCTCACGATTACGGCTCTGCTCTGGGCGGGCAATATGGTGCTTGGGCGCTATGTCGCCGGCCATGTCCCACCGGTAACGCTGGCTTTCCTGCGCTGGGTGGGGGCAACACTCATCATCATGCCCTTCGCATGGGAGCAGATCCGGCGTGATCTACCGCTGATCCGCCGCTATTTCTGGCTTCTGGTGCTGCTGGCGGCAACCGGCATCTCCAGCTTCAACGCTATGAGCTATCACGGCCTGCAATTCACGCAGGCGGTGAATGGCCTTCTGGTGCAATCCATGGCCCCGCTTCTGGTGGCGTTGTGGAGCTTCATGCTGTTCCGGGACAAGCTCTCACTAGGGCAACTGGCCGGCATCGTCACATCGCTCTGCGGTGTTGTCATCATCATCAGCCGCGGCGATATCGACACCCTGCTGCACCTCACGCCAAATATCGGCGACATATGGATCGTGTGCGCACTCGTCATTTATGCCTTCTACGCCGCCATGCTGCGCAATCGCCCCGCCCTTGGGCCGCTGTCTTTCCTTGCAAGCATCATGGCAATCGGCGCGGTGCTACTGATGCCCTTTTCTGTCGCCGAACTCGCAAATGGTCGCCCGCTGCATTTCGACACAACCACTGCGCTCACGCTGGCCTATGTGATGATTGGGCCGTCCATCCTTGCCTATCTGTTTTTCAACCGGGCGGTGGAACTGGTGGGGGCAAACCGGGCTGCGCCATTCCTGCATTTGATGCCTGTATTCGGCACGGGCCTGGCGATCCTGTTTCTGGGTGAGACGCTGGCCTGGTTTCATCTGGCAGGCTATGCGCTGGTCATCTGCGGCATCATTCTGGCCACACGCGCCAGCCGGGCAGCCGAAACAGGTACGCCGCCGGGCTGAATATTCTTTTGCCGCGACACAGGCATATAAAAAGCCCGCGCCTCAAACCATGAGACGCGGGCTTTTTCATATCATCCGGCGAACCGGGGGCTCATGCCCCCGGCGGCGGCTGCTCTTCGCTCAGAACTCGACCAGCTTGGCCTGATTCACGTGCGGCAGAGCCAGGATCTTCCCGAGCACATCAGCCGGCACCTGACCATCAACAGAGACCAGAGCGATCGCCTCGCCGCCTTCCTTCTGGCGACCCAGCGAGAAGGTGGCAATGTTGATGCCGGCCTCGCCCAGAACGCCCGCGAAGCGGCCGATGAAGCCCGGCTTGTCTTCGTTGGTCACATAGATCATGCGCTGGGCGAACTCGGCATCCACCTTGATGCCCTTGATGTTCACCATGCGGGGATGACCATCGGCGAACACGGTGCCGGAGACCGAACGCTCATACTTGTCCGTCACCACGGTGATGGTGATGAGGTTGTCATAGTCGCCCGAAGCGGCGCGGGTGGTTTCTTCCACCACAATGCCGCGCTCCTTGGCCACCGAAGGGGCAGAGACGACATTGATATCCTGAAGTGCGGGACGCAGCAGGCCGGCGACGGCCGAAGAGGTCAGCGCCTTCACCTTCAGGTCCGCAACGCTGCCTTCATAGGTGATGCGCACGGTCTTGATATCGGTGTCGGTCAGCTGGCCCGCGAAGGAGCCAAGCTTTTCCGCCAGTTCGATGAAAGGCTTCAGCTTGGGGGCTTCTTCCGCCGTGATGGAGGGGAAGTTGACCGCATTCGAGATGGCGCCGGTGAGCAGGTAATCGCTCATCTGCTCGGCCACCTGAAGGGCCACATTTTCCTGCGCCTCGGTGGTGGCAGCGCCCAGATGCGGGGTGCAGACGACATTCGGGTGGCCGAACAGCGGGTTGGTCTCCGCCGGCTCAACCGTGAACACGTCGAATGCCGCGCCAGCGACATGCTTGGAGTCCAGCGCCGCGCGCAGGGCCACCTCATCCACCAGACCGCCACGGGCGCAGTTGATGATGCGGACCCCCTTCTTGGTCTTGGCCAGATTTTCGGCCGAGAGGATGTTCTTGGTCTTCTCGGTCAGCGGGGTGTGCAGGGTGATGAAATCTGCGCGGGCGAGCAGGTCTTCCAGCTCAACCTTCTCCACGCCCATATCCAGAGCGCGTTCGGCGGAAAGGAAGGGATCGAATGCAATCACCTTCATGCGCAGGCCGACGCCGCGGTCCGCCACGATGGAACCGATATTGCCGCAGCCGATGATGCCGAGGGTCTTGCCCGTCAGCTCAACGCCCATGAAACGGTTCTTCTCCCACTTGCCGGCCTGGGTGGAGGCATCGGCGGCAGGGATTTCGCGGGCCAGAGCGAACATCATCGCAATGGCATGCTCTGCCGTGGTGATGGAGTTGCCGAACGGCGTGTTCATCACGATCACGCCCTTGGCGCTGGACGCCGGCAGATCGACATTGTCCACGCCAATGCCGGCGCGGCCAACAACCTTCAGACGGGCTGCATTTTCAAGAATCTTCGGCGTCACCTTGGTGGCCGAACGGATGGCGAGGCCATCATAATTGCCGATGATTTCGGCCAGCTTGTCCTTGTCCTTGCCGAGGTCCGGCTGGAAGTCGACCTCAATGCCACGATCCTTGAAGATCTGGACGGCGGCGGCGGACAGCTTGTCGGAAATCAGAACGCGGGGTGCCATGGTGGGCTCCGTCAAAGTGAGGGGTCGCGAACCGGCGCGCCATCAGGCGACCTGCCGGCAGGAAGGCTCCCCCGCTTGCGGGAAAGCTGCGATATGGAGGGAATAGGCCTGCCCCTGAACGGCCCCTCTAAAGGTGCCGGATGACCGGGCGGCGACAGCACTGAACAGACGGGGAGTAGCACAGGCCCTCCCCGCAGTTTCAGCAATCAGGCCGGAATAGCGGCCTTGGCTTCATTGAAGGCCCAGTCCAGCCAGTGGGTCAGGGCTTCCACGTCGGAACGCTCAATGGTCGCGCCACACCAGATGCGCAGGCCGGGAGGGGCATCGCGATACGCGCCGATGTCATAAGCCACACCGCCCTTTTCCAGACCGGAAGCGATCGCCTTGGCGAAAGCGGCCTGCGCCTCAAGAGGCAGAGCGGTGACGGCCGGGTCCACAACCGTCAGGCACACCGAAGTGTTGGAACGGGTGACCGGGTCCTTGGCCAGAAAGTCCACCCATCCGGTGCGGGCCACCCACTGGGCGATCGCCTCGAAATTGCGGTTGGAACGTTCCTGAAGGGCCTTCAGGCCACCAACGTCCTTCGACCACTTGAGCGCATCGATATAGTCTTCGACGCACAGCATGGACGGGGTGTTGATGGTCTCACCCACAAAGATGCCTTCAATAAGCTTGCCGCCCTTGGTGAGACGGAAAATCTTCGGCATCGGCCATTCGGGCTTGTAGCTTTCCAGCCGCTCGACCGCGCGGGGCGAGAGGATGAGAATGCCGTGCGCGCCTTCGCCGCCCAGAACCTTCTGCCAGGAGAAGGTGACGACATCGAGCTTGGTGAAATCGAGCGCCTGCGCGAAAGCGGCAGAGGTCGCGTCGCAGATGGTCAGGCCTTCGCGGTCCGCCGGGATCCAGTTCGCATCGGGAACCATCACGCCGGAGGTGGTGCCGTTCCAGGTGAAGACCACATCGTGGCTGAAATCGACCTGGGTCAGGTCGGGCAGTTCGCCATAACCGGCCTTGAGAACGCGGGCGTCAGCCAGCTTGAGCTGCTTGGCGACATCGGTCACCCAGCCTTCACCGAAGCTTTCCCATGCCAGCATGTCCACCGGGCGCGCACCGAGCAGCGACCACAGGGCCATTTCCACCGCGCCGGTATCGGACGCAGGCACGATGCCGATGCGGTAATCCGCAGGCACTTCCAGAACTTCGCGGGTGAGGTCGATCGCCTCTTTCAGCTTCACCTTGCCAACCTTCGCGCGATGCGAGCGGCCGAGGGGAGCGTCGATAAGGGCTTCTAGCGTCCAGCCGGGACGCTTGGCGCAGGGGCCGGAGGAGAAATTGGGGTTCTCCGGACGAACGGCCGGTGCAGGGTTCACTGTCATGTAACCATCCTTACAGATGGGCGCCTCCCGTTGGGGGGAGGTGTCCCGGCAAAAGCGATACGCTGGCGTCCATGCCGCGTCAAGCACTCATCTCACACAACTCATAACGCCGCATGACATCAAGCTTTGCATCCGGTCTCTCCTCCCTCGGGCAGCATGGAGGCAAGGCTCTTTTATAGCTCAGCCTATACGGCTTCGCCGCAGCAAGAACCGGGATGTAGTATCCGGCTAACACCTGCATTTGCATACCTCGACCTACCTTCTATCGACCGTCAGCAGGGAGGATGCGAGATGGCAAAAATTCTGATGATCACCGGTGATTACACCGAAGATTACGAAACCATGGTTCCGTTCCAGACATTGCTGGCCTGTGGCCATACGGTCGACGCGGTCTGCCCCGGCAAGACAGCGAATGACACGGTGAAAACCGCCATTCATGACTTTGAAGGCGACCAGACCTATTCCGAAAAGCCGGGCCACAATTTCGCGCTGAATGCGGACTTCGATGCCGTGAATGCAGCCGACTATGATGCGCTGGTTGTTCCCGGTGGGCGTGCGCCGGAATATCTGCGCATGAACCCCGAGGTTCTGGCCAAGGTGCGCCACTTCTTTGAAGCCAACAAGCCGGTTGCATCCATCTGCCACGGCGCACAGCTGCTGGCGGCAGCTGGCGTTCTGGAAGGGCGAACCTGCTCGGCTTACCCCGCCTGCGCCTATGAAGTGACGGCATCAGGCGGCACCTTTGCCGATATCGCGGTGACAGATGCCGTGACCGATGGCAATCTGGTGACCGCACCGGCATGGCCCGCGCATCCGGCATGGCTGCGGCAGTTCATGGCGCTGCTCTGACATCAACGGGAAGGGAGGCCCTGAGATGTGTGAGCTTTTCATCAAGGCCGACCCGGACCAGTGGCAGAGCCGCACCCGCAGCCTGCGCATCGATGGGGTGGTGACCTCGATCCGCATCGAGAACCATTTCTGGGAAACACTGGGCGAAATTGGCGCGCGCGACGGGATGACCGTCGCGCAGCTCATCACCCGGCTCTGGCATGAGGCACGGGCTGCTGACCATGACCTTGGCAACTTCACATCATTCCTGCGTGTCTGCTGCGCCCGCTACCATGCCCTGATTGCCGCCGGAGAGGTCTCGGCAGACCCGCAAGTGGCCATATCCAGCCACCGCGCGCCGGAGATTCTCGCCAAGGAATCCCAGCGACGCGGATTACGGATAAACTGATCTCACCCCTGCCCCATCACCATCCGTCGTGCATCAAGACGCACCTTGATGAAGGCGATGAGGAAAGCCGCTGTCAGCACCAGCACGATGGTCGGCGCGGGCGCGCTGTCGAGGAAGAACGAGGCGTAGACGCCCAGAAATGCACAGACCATCGCCACGGCCACTGATGTGAGCAGCATCGGGCCGAATCGTCGGGTGATGAGGAAGGCAATCGCTCCCGGCGCGATCAGCAATGCCACCGCCAGAATAATACCGACCGCCTTCAGCGCCCCCACAATGGTGAGGGACAGCAGCGCCAGAAACCCATAATGCAGCCAACCCACAGGCAGACCGATGGCCTGTGCCTGTGCAGGATCAAATGCCTGCAAAAGCAGGTCACGCCATTTCACGACAATGATGAGGCTGACCAGAACAGTAATCACCGCGCTCTCAGCAATATCGCCAAGGCTCACGCCCAGAACATCTCCGAACAGGATGTGATCAAGATGCACATCCGGCTTCACGGCGGTGTAAAGCACGATGCCCAGACCGAACATGCCGGAGAAGACCACGCCCATCACCGTATCTTCCTTCACACGGCTGTTGGCCTTGAGATAGCCGGTACCCAGCGCGCAGACCATGCCGGCGCAGAAGGCGCCGATCGCCAGTGGCAGCCCGGCCATATAGGCCAGCACAACGCCCGGCAGCACGCCGTGAGACACCGCATCGCCCATAAGCGACCAGCCCCGCAGCACGAGGAAGCAGGAGAGCAGCGCCATCGGCACCGCCACCAGTGCGGAGATGACCATCGCATAGACGATGAAATCGAACTCGAACGGCAGCAGCAGTGTATCCATCAGCCCGCTCATACCCCGCCCTCCTGCGCAAGAGCAGCGGCGGCGCGGCGGCGCGCGGCCAGTACCCCATGGGTGGGCGCAAACACGAAAGCCAGCAGGAAGATCAGGGTCTGCAACACCACAATGATGCCGCCCGTTGCGCCATCCAGAAAATAGGAGAGATAGGCCCCGAAAAAGCTGGTGCCCGCCCCCAGCAGCACGGAAAGCGTGATGAGGCGGGGAAACCGGTCTGTCAGCAGATAGGCGGTCGCGCCCGGCGTCACCACCATGGCGATGACAAGGAAGGCTCCCACGGTCTGCATCGCCGCCACGGTGGAGGCGGAGAGCAGCGTGAAGAAGATGACCTTCAGCAGCCGCGTGCGCAGGCCAATGGTACGGGCATGGGTTTCATCGAAGAAGGTGACCATCAGATCCTTCCAGATCACCAGAAGCACCGCCAGCGACACCACGCCGATAATGACCAGCTGAAGCGTATCCTCCGGCGAAATGGCCAGAATATTGCCCAGCACAATGGTCTTCACATCCACCGCCATGGGGGAGAGAGACACCATGAACAGGCCCAGCCCGAAGAAGGAGGTGAAGATGAGGCCGATGACCGCGTCTTCCTTCAGCTTCGTGCGTTCCTGGAGAAAAAGGATCGCCGCCGCCGCGAGACCGCCTGAAAAGAAGGCGCCGATGGAAAAAGGCAGCCCCAGCAGATACGCCCCCGCCACCCCCGGCACGATGGAGTGTGACAGTGCATCACCAATAAGCGACCAGCCCTTGAGCATGAGAAAGGCGGAGAGAAAGGCACAAACTGCCCCCACCAGCGCACTCACCCACATGGCATTGGTCATGTAGTTATATGTGAAAGGCTCCAGCAGCAGCGCGCTCATGTGGGCTCATCCTGCCCGGCAAGACCTTCACGCCCAATATCATCACGCCCGCTTGGTCCGCTGGCTGCAGGGCGGTCCTGCACCAGAACGAGCGGACGCTCGTCATCGGTCAGCACGCCCACCACGCCGGCGGCGCGGCCATGGCTTTCATCCAGCACGAAATGGCGCAACACGCCGCCGAAGGCCTTTTCCAGATTGGCCTGGGTGAAGATGTCTTCGGTTGGCCCATGGGCCAGAACAGTGCCTTTCAGCAGCACCGTGCGGTCGCAGAATTCCGGCACGCTACCCAGATTATGGGTGGAAACCAGCATCACCCGCCCCTCATCGCGCAGCGATTTGAGCAAAGCAATGATGGCGTCTTCGGTCTTCACATCCACGCCCGTGAAGGGCTCGTCCAGCAGGATAACGCGGGCATCCTGCGCCAGCGCCCGTGCCAGAAACACGCGTTTTTTCTGGCCGCCGGAAAGCTCGCCAATCTGCCTGCTGCGAAACTCCGTCATGTTCACGCGAGCAAGGGCGGCGTCCACCATTTCCCGGTCTTTGGCGCGGGGAATACGCAGCATGTTCATGTGGCCATAACGGCCCATCATCACCACATCTTCCACCAGCACGGGAAAGGTCCAGTCCACCTCTTCCGCCTGCGGCACATAAGCCACGGTGTTGCGCTTCAATGCATCGCGCACACTCATGCCAAGGATGGTGACAGACCCCCGCGCCGTCTGCTGGAAGCCCATGATGGTCTTGAACAAGGTGGACTTGCCGGAGCCGTTCACCCCCACCAGCGCCGTGATGGTGCCGGTGGGAATATCGAAACTCGCATTGCGCAGCGCGGTGTGGCCGTTGCGGTAAGCCACGGTCACATCGCGCACGCTCAGCCCCGCACCGGGCAGTTCCTGTTGCCCGCCCCGGCTTTCTGGCTGAAGCGCAATATTCATTGGGCGCTCTCCTTGGGCGCGGTGGACGCAAGACCATTGGCGATGGTGTCCGAGGTCACGCGCAGAAGGTCGATATAGGTGGGCACCGGGCCGTCCGCCTCGCTCAGCGAGTCCACATACAGCACACCGCCATACCGAGCGCCGGTTTCCCGCGCCACCTGCTTGGCAGGCTGGTCGGAAATCGTGCTCTCGGAGAAGATGACGCCGATCTTGTCCGCCCGCATCTGGTCGATCACCCGGCGCACCTGCTGCGGGGTGCCTTGCTGATCCGCATTGATCGGCCACAGATACAGCTGTTTGAGGCCATAGTCGCGCGCAAGATAGCTGAACGCACCCTCGCTCGTCACCAGCCAGCGCTGATTTTCCGGGATTTGCGCCAGGCGTTCGCGAATGGGGGCGACAGTATCGCGGATCTTCTGCTTATAGGCCTCTGCATTGGCCTTGTATGTCTCCGCATTTTTTGGATCATACTTCACGAACGCATCGCGAATATTGTCGACATAGACAATGGCCGCGTCCGCTGACATCCAGGCATGCGGGTTGGGCTTGCCCTCATAGGGGCCATCATCAATGCTCATCGGCGTGATGCCATCGGTCACGACCACGCCGGGCACATCCTTGAGCCGCTTGAAGAATTTCTCGAACCACAACTCCAGGTTCATCCCGTTCCACAGTACGAGCTGGGCACCGCGGGCCTTCATCAGATCGCCGGGAGTGGGCTGGTAATTATGGATTTCCGCGCCGGGGCGGGTGATCGATTCCACAATCGCGGCATCGCCAGCCACGTTGCGCGCCATATCGGCGATCACGGTGAAGGTGGTCACGGCCTTGAACTTGTCCGCCTGCGCCGCCTCTTCCGCATGTGCAGTACTAACCGCAACAAGCGCGACGCAGGACAGCAGCCCCCCCAGAAGCAAGGCACGCGCATGGCGGATCATTCTGGCAGGGGCGCCTGAAATATCGCCCGCCCCGCCCCGCGCCATTACGCCCCCTTTGGGCCTTGCCCCACTGCCAGCCATCATCCTGTCCCTCATGATTCGATGTCATGAGAGAATATCCACCACTCTCGCAATTGCAAATTAATTGCATTAATGGGTAGACCCGGAAAAGCCACTGCTTCAAGGGTCTATGCGGAACCCTATGCCGTCAGGCTTCTGGGATCAGACAGTTCAGGCACACCACTACCCTCCTCTTCTGATGTATTGCCCACCGTGGATTTGGCCTGCGCCCGTGCCGCATCACCCCCACCTGTTCGCGTGGGCATATCAGGCCCGGGCTGGAGCGGCTCAGAATCTGCTGGGGCTGCCTCTGCGCGCAGGGGCGACACATCTTTCATCTCCTCCGCGTTCTCTGCACCATCCAGATCATCAGCCATCTCAAGACCCGAGAGAACGTGGTTCAGCATGCCGCGCGCCACTTCACGCTCACCCATGATGATGAAATTCGCTCCACTTGAGCGCAGATGTTCAACCTCGCTGTCAGAGTGCGCACGTGCAACAATCTCAATTCCGGGGTTCAGCGCACGCGCCTTGCGCAGAATTCCGCCTGCATCGAACCCATCCGGAATGGCGATGATGAGCCGTGTCGCGCTGGGGATATTGGCTGCCGCGATGGTTTCAAGGAGGGCCGCATTGGCATCCAGAACCTCAAGGCCGGCAGAGCGCGCCAGAGACACACGGTCTGACTGATCCTCGATCACCAGCAGCGGCACGCCAGCTGCCCGCAGACCATCACCCACCAACTGGCCCACGCGGCCATAGCCCACCAGCACGGTGTGGCCGGTCTTCAGGGTCGGCAGCAGCACGGTTTCGGGCTCTGGTTTGTCAGCCACAGGATCAGCGAGCCGGCTGCGGAAGCGATCCAGCAGCAGGAACAGGAACGGGTTGAGCATGATGGAGACGATGGCTGTCCCCAGGATCAGTTCCCGCGCCTCAGGCGGCAGCAGACCCAGATTCGTGCCCAGCGCCATCAGGATGAAGGAGAATTCACCAATCTGCGCCAGCGAAACCGAAATGGTGAGAGCCGTCAGCAGCCCATAGCCAAACAGGCGCACCAGCAGCAGGGCGGCGATGGACTTGCCCACCAGAACGATGGCGATTGTGGCCAGCAAGGGCAGCGGGCTGGAAATCAGCTTTGTGGGGTCCACCAGCATGCCAACCGAGACAAAGAACAGCACGGCGAAGGCATCGCGCAAAGGCAGGCTTTCCTCCGCCGCCCGGTGGGACAGGGGGGATTCGCTCAGCACCATGCCGGCGAAGAAAGCCCCGAGCGCAAACGACACCCCAAACAGCGCCGCCGCCCCATATGCCACCCCAAGTGCGATAGCCAGAACCGCCAGCCGGAACAACTCGCGCGACCCCAGCAGCGCCACCCAGTGCATGATGCGGGGGATGACCCGACGGCCCACCACCAGCATCAGCACCACAAACATCACCACCTTGCCCAGCGTGACGCCAAGCGTGGTCCACACATCCATGGGGCCGAACCATGTGTGCGCAGCGCCAGCATCCGGCGCCTTCCCGCCCAGCACGGTGGAGAGCGCGGGCAGCAGCACCAGCGCGAGCACCATGGCCAGATCTTCGACGATGAGCCAGCCCACCGCGATGCGCCCCTGCTCACTCTCGATCAACCGGCGCTCCTGCATGGCACGCAGCAGCACCACGGTGCTGGCCGTGGAAAGCGCTAACCCGAACACCAGTCCGGTGCCGACGTTCCAGCCCATCAGCCAGGCCAGTCCCATGCCCAGAACCGTGGCAACAGACAATTGCAGCACCGCCCCCGGCACCGCGATCGCCTTCACCGACAACAGATCTTTCAGCGAGAAATGCAGCCCCACGCCAAACATCAGCAGAATGACGCCGAGTTCCGCCAGTTCGGTCGCCAGATGCTGGTCTGCCACAAAACCGGGGGTGAATGGCCCAGCCATGACGCCCGCGAGAAGATAACCCACAAGCGGAGACAGCTTGAGGCGCTGGGCAATGGCACCAAAGACAAAGGCCAGCACGAATGCGCCAACAAGTGTTGCAATCAGCGGCGTGTCGTGTGGCACGGCGGTCTCCTTATCAGGGCATGAGGAGCCACGGCGCGGGGGGCGAGCGGCCTATGTCAGGTGGGATGCCATCAGATTAAGGCAATCCCGCAGACGATCCATCCTTTCCGCCACGCAAAATGCGCAGGGCCTTAACAAAACGTGACAAAAAAAGCGCCCCGATCGGGGCGCTTCGTTGCTCCTGCCCATACCCCGAGCGCTTCAGTGCGGCGGATGGGGGCGGGCAGTTCTGCTGTAGGGGTTCAGAGCCAGGGGCGCTCGCTCGCCTTGGCCTCTTCATACGTCGCAATGGAGGCGGCTTTTTCAAGAGTGAGGCCGATATCGTCCAACCCCTCAAGCAGGCAGCGCTTGCGGAAGGGGTCAATCTCGAAATGCACTGTGCCGCCATCCGGCCCACGAATTTCCTGCGCAGGCAGGTCGATCGTCAGGGTCGCATTCGCGCCACGATCCGCATCCTCGAACAGCTTGTCGAGGTTTTCCTGCGAGACAATGATCGGCAAAATGCCGTTCTTGAAGCAGTTATTATAGAAGATATCCGCGAAAGACGTGGAGATGATGCAACGGATACCGAAGTCCAGCAGCGCCCACGGGGCATGCTCTCGCGAAGAACCACAGCCGAAATTGTCGCCCGCGACCAGAATCTTCGCATGGCTATAGGCCGTCTGATTCAGCACGAAATCCGGGTTATCAGATCCATCCTCATTGTAGCGCATTTCGGAAAACAGGCCCTTGCCAAGGCCAGTGCGCTGGATGGTCTTCAGATACTGCTTCGGGATGATCATGTCGGTATCGACATTGACCAGCTTGAGCGGGGCGGCAACACCTTCGAGAACCGAGAACTTATCCATGGAGACCTGCAAGCCTTCCTGCTGAGACATGGGCAGGCATGATGTTGGCAGCGACAGAGCGCGCGCATCACCGATGCCCGGATGCCTGCTTATTAACAGGCAGAGGTCGCCTTGCCCAGCACCTCAAGAAAGGCTCTAAAAGGGGCGGGATGATTGCATGTGATATGCAGGGCCGCGCGCACGCTTGGCGAAAAACCGGCACGGGGAGGCCCGCGCCGGAGTATCGTTTCAGCCAGCCACTTCCACCACGGGCTCACGGCCAATGAGACGGGCAAGCTGACGCACGCGGCTGCGCATGCGCTCATTCACCAGTGCGGCCAGTTCTGGTGCCAGAGTGAGCACCAGTTGACCATCACGCACCCGCAGCGGCACACGGGGCAGAATGCCCGGCATGGCGGCGGAAAGCAGATAGGCCACCCGCATCGCACCGCCCAGAATGCGTGCGCGATCCAGCATGCCGGTGGTCACCATTTCCAGAATCCGGCTGCCGCTATCATCGCTCCCAAGACCCACATGGCGGAAATAGACCGCCAGCGCGAGGAAGGCTCGCTCGGGATGATCCACCCCCACAAAAGCCGCATGGGCAATCATGTTGAGGCTCTGTTCGCCACGATAATCGGGATGGGCACGCCAACTTACATCTGAAAGCAGGCAGGCGGCATGGCGCAGCCGGGTTTCATTGGCGGACTCTTCCAGACCCGGAGAAGACTGGAAAAACGTATCGGCCCACTCCACCAGATCCGCACCATGGCGTGGAGAGCGTGAACGCAACTGGTTGAATTCAGCCGCCGCCAGCAAGAGCGGGTCTTGCGCCTTCTGCTGTTCGTCCAGCAGCGAATAGAACAGCCCCTCACGCACACCGAGTGCGGAAAGCACCACCTGCGAGGCCTTGCCGGTGCGCACCACATGCTCCAGCACCAGCGCACCATAAGCCAGAAGCGGGCGGCGGGCTTCTGAGATCACATCAATATGCGCAAGGGTTTCACTGTCGGCGCGGTGAACGATGCGGGTGAAGTCCAGCGCCTCACGGGCAGAAATGACATAACCGTGCATCACATGCAGCGGATAGCCCTTCTGGAACATGTGGAGCCGCGCGAGCGAACGCCACGTGCCACCCACTGCATAGAAGGTGCGGCCGGCCAGTCCCTCCAGCAACTCGGCATTGGGAATGGTGTCACGGATGATCTTGTCCGCCTTGCGCGGAGAACGCGACGAACGGTCCTGAAGCGCAAGGCCACCCAGAGGCAGGGTGATGCCCGTACCCATGCGGGAACCCTTTACATCCACCAGCTCCAGCGAACCGCCGCCAAGATCACCCACCACACCATCGGGCTCATGCACGCCGGAAATGACGCCACATGCCGCCAGTTCTGCTTCACGCTTGCCGGTCAGGAGCTCGATCTTGACACCGCAGATACCCTCGCATTCCGCGATGAAAGCCGGCCCATTCTCGGCATCGCGCGCAGCGGCGGTGGCGAGTGCATAGAGCGTTCCCACCTGCATTGCATCGCACAGCGCCCTGAAACGACGCAGAGCAGAAAAGGCGCGCTGTATCCCGTCCTCGGGCAGGCGGCTGGTAAAAACCACCTCCCGCCCAAGGCCGCACAGGGCTTTTTCGTTGAACACCGGTGTCAGTGTCCGCGACAGCCCCTCATACACGACGAGGCGAACCGAGTTGGACCCGATGTCGATGACAGCGACAGGCGGGCCGGCGGGAATTCGCCCCGGCGCATGGGTCATATCGCTCACGGCCTCAGCGTCGGACGAGGAGGCTGCGCGGCGAAGAATGTTTGAGAGACTTACCACGTCCAGACAAGCTCGGATTTGTCATGAAATATTGATGGGCGTTGAAAGATTCTTCGCCCGCGGCGGGGAATATGCGTTCAGATGAGCCATCGGGCAAGACCCTCCAGCTCTGTTCATTGTCGATAAGATTGGCCACCATGATCTGATCCAGAACCTGCTCATGCACGGTCGGATTGGTGATGGGGCACAGTGTTTCCACACGACGGTCGAGATTTCTCTGCATCAGATCTGCGGAGGAAATATAGACAATTGCATTCGGGCTCGGCAGACCATGCCCCGCGCCGAAGCAATAGATGCGGGAATGCTCGAGGAAACGCCCGACGATGGACTTCACCCGGATATTCTCGGACAGGCCCGGAATGCCGGGACGCAGGCAGCAGATGCCGCGGATCACGCAATCCACCTGAACGCCGGCCTGGCTGGCCACATACAGGGCGTCGATGATTTCCGGGTCCACAAGCGAGTTGCACTTGAGCCAAATGGCGGCCGGGCGACCGGCACGCGCATGCTCGATTTCCTCGGCGATGTTCTGCAACAGGCGCGGCTTGAGCGTGATGGGCGAAACCGCCATCGCGTCCAGTTCAGCCGGTGCGGCATAGCCGGTGATGAAGTTGAAGATGCGCGCCACGTCCTGTGCAATCACCGGGTCGGTGGTGAAGAAGCTCAGGTCGGTATAGATGCGCGCAGTGATGGGGTGGTAGTTGCCCGTACCCACATGCACATAAGTGGTGAGTGCCCCACCCTCGCGGCGCACGGCCATGGATAGCTTGCCGTGGGTCTTCAGCTCGATGAAGCCGAACACCACCTGTACGCCGGCCCGCTCCAGATCGCGTGCCCAGCGGATGTTGGCCTCTTCATCGAAGCGTGCCTTCAGCTCCACCAGCGCGGTCACGGACTTACCGGCTTCCGCCGCTTCCGCCAGCGCCTTCACGATCGGGCTGTCGGAGGAGGTTCTGTAGAGGGTCTGCTTGATGGCGACGACGTTGGGGTCTCGGGCAGCCTGACGGAGGAACTGAACCACCACGTCAAAGGATTCATAAGGGTGGTGAACAAGAATGTCCTTCTCGCGAATTGCGAGAAAACAGTCTCCGCCATGGTCCCGGATACGCTCTGGAAATCGGGCATTATAGGGCTGGAACTTCAGGTCCGGCCGGTCCACGCCCACGAGCTGTGAGAATTCGTTGAGGGCGAGAACGCCGTTCACCACGAAAATCTCGTCATCAGCGACGCCGAGTTCGCGGGCCACGAAGTTGCGCAGTTCGTCCGGCATGGCGGCATCAGCCTCCATGCGGATCACCTCGCCATAGCGGCGCTGCTTCAGGGCCGTCTCGAACAGACGCACCAGATCTTCGGCTTCTTCCTCAACATCGAGATCGCTGTCGCGGATGACGCGGAAGGCACCCTGCCCCTTCACCTCATAGCCCGGGAAGAGCGAGGAGATGAACAAGCCGATCATCTGCTCCAGCGTGATGAAGCGCATTCCGGGTTCGCTGGCCAGATCCGGAAGACGGATGAAGCGGTCGACCTTGGCGGGGATGCGAATGAGCGCATTCATGCCACGCCCGTCACCCTTGCGCGCCAGCTGAAGCGCCAGCGAGAAACCCAGATTGGGAATGAAGGGGAACGGATGGGCCGGGTCAATCGCCAGCGGGGTCAGCACCGGGAAAACACGGTTGAGGAAATAGGCTTCCAGAGCTTCGCGGTCGGCGCGGGTCACATCCGAGCCGCTCACCAGCACCACACCGGTGCGCGCCAGATCCTGCCGCAGCTCCAGCCAACGGTTCTGCTGGTCTGAGATCAGCTGGGCGGCATTGGCCAGAATCACCGAAAGCTGATCGGATGGCGTCAGGCCGTCCGGGCTCGCAGTCTGCACCCCTTCGCGCACCTGCTCCTTCAGGCCGGCGACGCGGACCATGAAGAATTCATCGAGATTGTTCGCGGAGATGGAAAGGAACCGCAGCTGCTCCAGCAGCGGGTGGCTTTCATTGGAAGCTTCTTCCAGCACGCGCCGGTTAAAGTGGAGCCAGGAAATCTCGCGATTGATGAAACGCTCGGGAGAGGACGCCAGGTCCATTGCCTCCAGAGCTGCATCGGAGATGGCGTTGTCATTGCCGGTATGGTTCATGTCCGCCTCGTTCACGTCCGTGTCGCTCCCGTTCATCAGTGCGCCAGCTTCATGTCCGCTCATTACCATTCCCCGCGCGTATTTCGTGCGGAACATGGTCGTGTTGGATGACTCCTCTATGACGGTTTGGCCCAGTTCCGATATGTCACACATCATGTTGACATGTGATTGTCCTCATCATCGGAAAAGCCAGACGCCTCATCCGTCCCGTCTTCGTCCTCCTCCTCATCCAGATGCGCCGCCAGTTCGGGCTGCTCGCGCATCAATAGTGCGGCCAGAGCGCGGGTCACCGGGCGTTTGCGGGCAAGCGCCATTGCATCCAACGCCTCGACGATACGCCGCGCCCCGGCGACCGAACGCTGCATTCTGGGCAGGATATAATTCACGGTTGCACTATCGACGGCAAGCTGGCGATCCGCAAAAAGCTTCACCAGAACAGCCCCCAGCAACGCATCATCCGCCGACGCGATCGTGAAAACAGGAATCGCCCGAAGACGAGAGACCAGATCAGCGGTCGCCAATGCAAAGCTCGATGGCGGGGTGCGGGCCGTCATCAGAACAAAAGCGTGCTGCTCCCGCGCCAGATTAAGCAGATGGAACAGGGCCGCTTCATCGAACGCACCGGCCTCCAGATCTTCCAGAACCAGAGCGCCGGTCTCCAGCGCCGTCGGCACATGCGCACGGGCCAGATCTCGCGCCGCGATGACATGCGCACGCGCCTCTTCGGCGAAAATGGTGGCCAGATGGCTTTTGCCAGCCCCCTCCGGTCCCACAAGACAGACCACGCGGGACGGCCATTGGGGAAAAGCATCAATCAACGACAAGGCCGCCGCATTGCCGGGCGCACCGAGATAATCCTCGCGCCGCAATGCGGGGGTGGCCGGCAGATCCAGCGGCAGCTGGTTGAAGGAAGACGGACGGGCAGCCATGGGTCAACCTCAGCGCTGCTCAGGGGCCGGGGAAGGGATCTCCTCCTCGACAACGCCGGTATAGACCTTGGAGGCGCGATATCGCGTGATGGCGAAACTCACCAGCACACCAGCCACGGCTGTCAGCGGCACCGCCAGAAGCAGACCGACGAAGCCGAACAGATAGCCAAACGCGAACAGGGCAAACATCAACCACACCGGATGCACGCCGATACTGTCGCCCACCAGCTTGGGGGCCAGCACATAGCCCTCCACCGTCTGGCCGAAGAGGAAGATGCCCATGATGACGCTGATCATCGACCAGTCCGGGAAGAACTGGACAATGGCAACCCCCATCGCCAGCACGAAGCCGGTGAGCGAGCCCACATAGGGAATGAAGGTGATGACACCGGAGACGATGCCGATCAACAGGCCGAAGTTCAGCCCGGTCAGGGACAGCGAAATGGCGTAGAAACTGCCCAGAATAAAGCACACCAGCGCCTGCCCGCGCACAAACCCCGCCACGGCGCTGTCCATCGAGCGCGCCAATTGGTGCACCACCGGGCGGTGCGGCACCGGCACCAGCCGGTCCACAAACTCCACCATATTGTCCCAGTCACACAGGATGTAGAACATCACCACCGGGGTCACGACGATCAGCGCGAACATGGAGAGCAACGCCTGCCCGCCGGCCCAGACCGATGACAGAAGACCGAGCAGATAAGTGACACCCTGCGTCATCAGTTCCGAGATGGAACGCTGCATGTCTGGCAGGCGGTCTCCCACGATATGGCTCAGCCACTCGCGGTTTTCCTCGGTGAACAGGCCTTGCAGGCGTGCCACATAAGAGGGCAAGCGCTGCATGAACTCCAGCATCTGGGTGGCAAGGACAGGCAGCAGCACCAGAAAGAACATCACCACCGCCAGCAGCATGATGGCGACAACAAAGAGCGAGGCCGGGATGCGGCCAATGCCGAGGCGGTGCATACGCACCACCACCGGGTTGAGGAAATAGGCCAGCACAATACCCATGACAAAGGGCAGCAGGATGCCGCTGAGCAACCACAGGGCAAGCACGACGAGAACAAGCGCGCCCACCCAGAATCGCCACTCGATGCGCATGGCTTCTGCTCCCTTCAGCCGCGCGGATGCAACCGCAGCCCGCACCACGCCCTGAGCTGCCCGCTTGCGTCCCCGCGGCACGAGGGGCCGGGCAGGCCGGCCTTTCAGTTCGCCATGTGGCGTATCCATTCTGCGAGATAGGCCGCAGCGGAAAGGCACGTCAAGAGCCCCACCATCACCAGCCCTGCGCCAAAGACTTCCGGCATATGGATACCAAAGCCTGAAACGGCGAGAACAAAGGCCGCGAAGATGATCTGCACCGCCGTATTGATCTTTGAGACAAGAAACGGACGGATGGTGACCGGCTTGGCCATGACCAGCGCCAGCATCACCGCCCCCACGATCATCACATCGCGCGAGACCACGGCGATGGCCACCCAGCGCGGAATAAGCTCCACCACCGCCAGCGCCACATAAATGGAGACCAGCAGCGCCTTGTCCGCCAACGGATCAAGATAGGCGCCCAGTTCGGTCTGCATGTTGAAGCGCTTGGCGATGAAGCCATCCAGCGCATCGGATACGCCGGCCATGAGGAACAGCCAGAACGCCAGCTGAACCTCATGCGCGGCAATCGCCCAGACGATGGTGGGCACCAGAAAGATGCGAAACAGGGTGATGAGATTGGGCAGACTGCCCCCGCCCCCGGACGCGGAGAAAAAGCCGCTCATGACGGCCTTTCCCCGCGCGCCCACACCTGTTCAAACCTGTCTCGTTTCACCGTTTGCCCCCTGACGGCTCTGAAAAATGACCAGCTCAGGCCGGTTTACGCTTGACCGAGAAGGGCGAGAAGCCCTGCTGCCCGGCCATTGCCTGAATTCGGGTGATGTTGACATGGCGAGCCACGGAACAGGCGAAGAAGACCTGTTCGGCAATATCTTCGCCTGTCATCGGGGCCATGTCGGCATAGACATTGTCTGCCGCACCCTTGTTGCCCCGGAAGCGCACGACGGAAAACTCCGTCTCCACCATGCCGGGCTCGATATTGGTGACACGCACGCCGGTTCCGGCCGTATCAGCCCACACATTGAGCGCGAACTGCTTCACGAAGGCCTTGGTGCCGCCATACACATTTCCGCCCGGATAGGGATAGTCACCAGCCACCGAACCCGTGAACACTAGGTGACCTTCGCCCCGCTCCACCATATGCGGCAGGGTGGCGGCAACGGTGTTGAGCATGCCCTTGATGTTGGTGTCCACCATCGCGGCCCAGTCATCCATCTTGGCTTCCCAGGTCGGCTCCAGCCCCATGGCGAGGCCGGCATTGGCGAACACCACATTGAAGCGGGCGAACGGTGCGGGCAGGCCCGCCACCAGAGCCTTGGTGGCGTCGAGGTCCCGCACATCGAGCTCTTCGGTGTGGATGAGGTCGCCAAATTCGGTCTTCAGGGCATCCAGCCGGTCCTTGCGCCGTGCCACCGCGATGATGCGCGCACCAACGGATGCAAAGCGACGCGCCGTGGCCGCACCGATGCCGGAAGAAGCACCGGTGATGAGAACGGTCAGGGTCTTGGGGTCAAGCATGGTCGAGGCAGGCTGGGAGGAAGCAGTCTGGGGCATGGAGCAGTTCCTTGGTCGTTTCCTGAAAACCGGGCCATTCCCGGGATGAGTTTTCTCCGGGAGATGTACTGCCGCGTGCCCCATCATGTGGGGCGCGGCATGCATATGGCCATTAAGGCAGATACCCTTCCTGAACCATAACGTCCATCACCCTTGAATTGGGGTAATATGATAACGGGCCAATTGTCTTCAGCCATGCTCCTGCCCCATTCAGCGGAAAATGTGCGCAACGAGGTTACACCCGGTATGAACCTGAAGCTTTTGACTGGACCATGACCCGCAAAATGAAGTTGGGTCTGGTGGAGAGGTGAAAAGATCGCTTTTTTATCGGGTAAAGTTTGATCTGTACCGCTTGCGATGCAGCGAAAACGGCGCGTAGTGTTTGTTCCTGCCCGTCGGCTTCGGTCGGGTAGACGTTGAGGCCACCCGAATCGATGGCGGGTATCGCCTGAAGAGTGGGTGCGGAGATATTTGATGCAGGTTGGCCGACGTTCCGCAGTCCTTATGGCGCTGATTCCTGTTGCAGCTTTTGCACTGGCGGGTTGCAGCACGGAACTCGACGGCTTCGGCGCGAAACCCTCGGCCATTGAAGCGAACCGGGTTCTCAACGCGCCCACGAGCGCGGTGGAAACCGCAGCCCTTCCTGCACCCAGCGCTGCACAGCCTCCTGTGACCAGCACCGGCAGCATCACTCCGCTGGCTGGCAACGCGGCCACAGCCATCACGCCCCGCACCGCGGCGAACACCGTTCCACTCAGCCTTCCGCCCACCAATCCCGGTGCAACCGCCTATGCCCCCTCTGCGGCCAGCGAACAGTTGGCTGGGGCGTGGCAGTTCAGCTGGGATGATGGACGAAGCTCCTGCCCGATCAAGCTCTCTCCCGATCGCGGGTTGAGCGGCCTTGCCGCTCAGGCTGATATTTCGTGCCCTGGCGAGATTTTCATGACCAAGGGCTGGAGCATGATGGGGCCGGATATCGTGTTGCAGAACCATCAGGGCAAGGTCACAGCCCGGCTTAGCCCGGATGGCCCCAATCGCTATGTCGGAAAACTATCGGATGACAGCAAGATGGTCGCCATCTCTCGCTGAAGCCTTTTGAGGCTCACTCACACGACAAACACTTCGGCCACTCAGGCCAGAGCAATACCCCTCCGCCGCATGGGCAAGGGGACAGCGCCCGTATTACATCCACTTACATCCACATCCCACCAGCTGCCTGACCCGATGAGGTTCGACATGGCTCTTCAGTCATGTCCGCATGCAAGCCCATGCACGGCCCATGACCAAGCAGCCAGAAGGCGGACTGCTCGTGTCTCATCCGAAAATGACCGCAGCAGCGATCAGGCCGTAAGAGAGAATGAAGAAGAGGCTATCGCGAAGAACACGCCCACGCTGGTGCGTCATGATCTCAATTCCAGTTAGTACATAGCCATTATGATATAAAAGTAATTTGATTGAAATAACAAAAAATTTTGTTTAATTATCTGATTTATACATATATTTCAATATTATAAGGCAAAATCAGCCCTTACCAAGAGCGTCATCCGGATACCATTAAACATATTATCCGCGTTAAATTTTCCTTATTGCGCATTTTGATCCGTTATTTTACCTTATATGCATTACATGAACGGATTGGCCGAACCTCCTCTGTGAATTGGCCGCGCGATATTTCGGAAAAGCACCATGACCTCGCCCCTGCAACGCAAGCTGAAAATCACCGGTCCCACCGTGGTGACGGCCAACCGCCTGCGCGATGGCGTCGTGGTCTGGCTGAAGGACGATGGCGTCTGGAGCGAGGATCTGCCCGAAGCGGCGGTGGGAAACACCGCAGACCAGGTGCTGGACCTGCTGGACATCGCCCAGGCGGATGAAAGCATCGCAGTCGGGGCCTACCCCGCCCGCGTCAATATTGGCGAAGACGGTGCGGTGGTGCCCGGCACCCTGCGTGAACGCATACGCTGTAGCGGGCCGACAGTCGCCTATGGCGAGGCTGTGGCGGCGTCCTGAACCTCGCCCGGACAAAATTCCTTTCCGGCCCCCTGATGATGGGCCGTATTTCCCGGCCCTGATGCGGCCGCTGGCATGAAAGACGGATCACCGCAATGTATGTCTATGACGAGTTCGATCGCAGCTTCCTTCAGGAGCGCGTCGTCGAGTTTCGTGATCAGGTGGCCCGGCGCCTTTCCGGCGAACTCACGGAAGATGAGTTCAAGCCCCTGCGGCTGATGAATGGCGTCTATCTCCAGCTGCACGCCTATATGCTGCGCGTGTGCATTCCCTATGGCACGCTCTCGGCCCCGCAGCTGCGCGCGCTGGCCCATGTGGCCCGCCGCTATGACCGCAATTACGGGCATTTCACCACCCGCCAGAATATCCAGTTCAACTGGATCAAGCTGGAAGAGCTGCCCGATGCGATGGCCGATCTGGCCAAAGCCGGCCTGCATGGCATCCAGACCTCCGGCAACTGCATTCGCAACACCACGACCGACCCGTGGGCCGGCGCAACCCCGGAAGAGCTGGAAGACCCGCGCATCTATGCCGAGGTCATCCGCCAGTGGTCCACCAACCACCCGGAATTCACCTATCTGCCGCGCAAGTTCAAGATCGCCATCACCGGTGCCCAGCGCGACCGCGCGGCCGTGCGCGTGCACGATGTGGGCCTGCGCCTGCACAAGCGCGATGGTGAGATCGGCTTCGAGGTGATGGTGGGCGGCGGTCTTGGCCGCACGCCCTATATCGGCAAGACCATCCGCGAGTTCCTGCCCAAGGAGCACCTGCTCTCCTATCTGGAGGCGATCCTGCGCACCTATAATCTGGGTGGGCGGCGCGACAACATCTACAAGGCGCGCATCAAGATTCAGGTCCACGAAATGGGCGCGGAGGAATTCTCCCGCCGCGTGGAGCGCGAATGGGAAGAGACCCGCGACGGCGCGCTCAAGCTCGATGACGAGACGATGGCGGACATCCGCTCGCGCTTCGTCACCCCCGATTTCGAAAAGCTGGCGGACAACCCGCTGGAACTGACGATCGAGCAGGACCCCGCCTTCCTGCGCTGGAAGGCCAACTCCATTGTGCCGCACAAGGAGCCGGGCCACGCCATTCTCACCATTTCGTTGAAGCCGGTGGGCGCACCGCCCGGTGATGCGACGGCGGACCAGATGGATGCCATCGCGGACCTTGCCGAGCGTTATGGCTATAGCGAAATCCGCGTTTCGCACGAGCAGAACCTCATCCTGCCACATGTGCGCCAGAAGGATCTGCCGACCCTGTGGCGGGCACTGGACGCGCTGGGTGTCGCAACCCCGAATGTGGGTCTGGTGACGGACATCATCTCCTGCCCCGGCCTTGATTACTGCGCACTCGCCAACACCCGTTCCATTCCGGTGGCGCAGCGCATTTCCGAGCGTTTCTCGGATCTTGAGCGCCAGAAGGAGATCGGCCTGCTGCACCTGAACATTTCAGGCTGCATCAATGCCTGCGGCCACCACCATGTGGGCCATATCGGCCTGCTGGGCGTGGAAAAGAGGGATGAGGAGTTCTTCCAGATCACCCTCGGCGGAAAGGGCAATTCGAAGGCTCGCCTTGGCTCGCTCATCGGCCCCGCGGTGGCGGAGAGCGAAGTGGTGGATGTGGTGGAGCGCCTGGTCGACACCTATCTGGCACTGCGCACCTCTCCTCAGGAAAGCTTCATCGCGGCGGTCGAACGCCTCGGCATCGACCCCTTCAAGGAGAGCGCCTATGCCCCTCGTTGAAACCGGCACGCCCTCTCCCACCCCTTATGTCCGTGTGGCGGATGATGAGGCCCTGCCCGATGGCGCGGTGATCGTTTCCGCCGAACGGCTTCTAGCCGAAAGCGAAACCCTGCGCGCCCGCAATGGCGATCTCGGCGTGTTGTGGCCGAATGATCGTGATGTGGCGGAACTGGAACCCTTCCTGCCCCGCCTCAATCTCGTGGCGCTGGATTTCCCGAAGTATCGCGATGGCCGCGCCTTCAGTCAGGCGCGCCTGTTGCGGGAGCGTTATGGCTTCAAGGGCCAGCTGCGCGCCACCGGCAATGTGCTGCGCGACCAGCTTCTGATGATGTCGCGTTCCGGCTTCGATGCCTATGAGATCGACAAAGATGCCGATGCCGCAGCCTTCTCCGAGGCGCTGAAGAGCTATTCGGTCTTCTACCAGCCGACCGGCGATGGCCGGCCCACCATTCGCGGCCTGCGGGCTGCTGTCCGGGGGAGTGAAAAGCCATGACCATCACCGCTCTGCGCGATATCGGCTCCCCCACCTTTCCGCCCCTGTCCGGTCAGGTGCCCCAGCCTCTTGCGTCACAGAATACTGCGTCACAGGACAAGGCGCCCCTCGACATTGAGGGCCTTGCAAACCGTCTGCGCGATGCCCGCCCGCAGGACATTATCGCCGCCGGACTGGAAACCTTCCCCGGCAACATCACCGCCGTGTCTTCCTTCGGCACGGAATCGGTCGTGCTGCTGCATGTGCTGGCGCAGGTGGACCCCAGCATACCCGTACTGTTCCTAGATACCGGCCACCTGTTTCCCGAAACACTGGCGTATCGCGATGAACTGAGCGCACTGCTGGGCCTCACCGGCGTGCGGACCTTCCGCGCAGATGATGCCACCCTTGCGGCACGAGATCCAGAGACGGATCTGTGGTCCACCAACCCGGATGCCTGCTGCGACGTGCGCAAGGTGGTGCCGCTGGCCGAGGCGCTGCGCCCCTTCGAAGCCTGGATCAATGGCCGCAAGCGCTACCAGTCGGAAACACGCGCCTCCATCTCAGTAGTGGAACGTGACGGGTTGCGGGTGAAGTTCAATCCCCTCGCCTCCATGGGGCGCGAGGAGATCGTCGCCTATATGGACAAGTATAACCTGCCCCATCACCCGCTTGAAAAGCATGGCTTTGCCTCTATCGGCTGCATGCCCTGCACCAGCCGGGTGAAGCCGGGTGAAGATCCGCGCGCCGGACGCTGGCGTGGTCGCGCGAAGACAGAGTGCGGGATTCATTGCGGCGAAGGTATATAGTCTTAATTCTATAGATTTTGTTGAATTAAACTTGACCAACCGCGCATGGGGTGCCATCCTCTCAATATGAGGAAAGTTCCGCAAAGCGGATCTGATGCACCGGAGGCTTGCACCGCATGCGCCAATACCTGAACAACCCTGCCAGCACGACCGCACGCGCGGGTTCCAACCGCACTTCTACTTCCCGCGCCCGTCGTCTGTCTTCGCGCATCAGTGGTGCGGTGCTGGCACTGGCCTTATCCGCCGGTTCTGTTCTGGCGGCTGATACCACCCTGCTCAATGTCTCCTATGACCCCACCCGTGAGCTTTACACGGACGTGAATGCCGCCTTCATTGCCCAGCAGCAGAAGGCCAAGCCGGATGACAAGCTCACCATTCGCCAGTCTCATGGCGGCTCCGGCAAGCAGGCGCGTTCAGTCATTGACGGCCTTCAGGCTGACGTGGTGACGTTGGCGCTGGCATATGACATCGACGCCATTGCCGAGCGCGGCATTCTGGACAAGGACTGGCAGAAGCGCCTTCCGGACAATTCCGCCCCCTACACCTCGACCATCGTGTTCCTGGTGCGCAAGGGCAACCCCAAGAACATCCAGGACTGGGGCGATCTGGTGAAGCCGGGCATTCAGGTCATCACTCCCAACCCGAAGACCTCCGGCGGTGCGCGCTGGAACTATCTGGCCGCATGGGGCTATGCGCTCCAGCAGTCGGGTGGGGATGAGGCCAAGGCCAAGGAATTCGTGAAGGCGCTGCTCAAGAACGCTCCTGTTCTGGATACCGGCGCGCGTGGCTCCACCGTCACCTTCGTGGAGCGCGGCATTGGCGATGTGCTGCTAGCTTGGGAAAACGAGGCCTATCTGGCTGTCAACGAACTGGGGCCGGACAAGTTCGACATCGTGACCCCTTCCGTCTCCATCCTGGCCGAACCTCCGGTGGCGGTGGTGGACAGTGTGGTGGACAAGAAGGGCACGCGCGAGCTGGCGCAGTCCTATCTTGAGTTCCTGTATTCCCCGGAAGGTCAGGAACTGGCGGCCAAGCACTATTACCGCCCGCGTAACCAGGAAATTGCAGAAAAGCATAAGGGTACCTTTGCCCCGGTGAAGCTTTTCACCATCGATGAAGTGTTCGGCGGCTGGCAGAAGGCCCAGAAAGAACACTTCGGCGATGGCGGCGTGTTCGACCAGATCTACTCGAACTGATGCGCCTGACGACGCCGGCCTCAAGGCCGGCGTCTGCATTCCGCTCTTTATCTGACGGATAAACGGCCATCGGGTACCTGCGCAACGCGCCGGCATGGGGATGACAGGCGCTCTGCCTACAGTTCAGACTTGCAGACAGAGCCTCTGTCAGGCACCCAACACCCATATGTGGCACAGTTCCCTACCCACCATGATCACCCTGCGGCTGGCGGCGGATGGAGATATCATCCGGCTTCGGCGTTCGTGCCGGCGACAAACCGGTCCCTTTCCCTCGTCGCAGGTTCCGCACCGTCGGCGTAACACGTTATAAATCGCCCATGAGCACATCAGCCAACAGCCTGTTTCCGAAGCGGCACAGCGTGGTGCCCGGTTTCGGGATCACCCTCGGCCTCACACTCACATGGCTCTCCCTCATCGTCCTGCTGCCGCTTTCGGCACTGTTCATCAAGACGAGCGAGATCAGTTTCGAGCGCTTCATCGCCATCGTCACCAGCGAGCGCACAGTGCATGCTTTGCAGGTGTCGTTTGGTCTGGCGCTGGCCGCAGCGCTGGTGAACATGGTGTTCGGCGTTATCGTGGTCTGGGTGCTGGTGCGTTATGATTTCCCCTTCAAGAAGGTGGTGGATGCGCTGATCGACATCCCCTTCGCCCTGCCCACGGCGGTCGCGGGCATCGCCCTCACCACGCTTTATGCGGAGAATGGATGGATCGGCAGCCTGCTGGTCCCGCTCGGCATCAAGGTGGCTTTCACGCAACTCGGCATTCTGGTGGCACTGGTCTTTATCGGCCTGCCCTTCGTGGTGCGCACCGTGCAGCCCGTTCTTGCCGATCTCGACAAGGAACTGGAAGACGCCGCCGCCAGCCTTGGCGCCAGTCGCAGCCAGACCATCTGGCGCGTGGTGGTGCCGTCCATCTGGCCTGCGCTGCTCACCGGCTTTGCCCTCGCCTTCGCCCGCGCGGTGGGGGAATATGGCTCGGTCATCTTCATCGCCGGCAACCTGCCCGGCATTTCAGAGATCGCGCCGCTTCTCATCGTCATCCGGCTTGAAGAGTTCCGCTATGCGGATGCCACCGCCATCGCGACCGTGATGCTGCTGGCCTCCTTCTTTATGCTCTTTGTCATCAACCGGCTCCAGCACTGGGCCGAACGCCGGGGGGCGCGCTGATCATGAGCAACTCCGCGTCCAATATCCCTCTCGGCACATCCGAGGGCCTGCCCACGGGCGTACAGGAAGCGCGTACCTATGCGCATGCTTCCAAGCCCGTACGCACAGAACCTGCTTATGTGCGGGTGCTGCTCACCATTATCGCACTTGCATTCCTGTCGCTGTTCATCGGCCTGCCGCTGGTGATCGTGTTCGTGGAGGCTTTGAAGCGCGGCTGGCTGGCCTATGCCTCCGCCCTCATTGAACCCGATGCACTGGAGGCTATCCGCCTCACCCTCATCGTGGCGGCAATCTCGGTCGTGGCCAATCTCATCTTCGGGCTGGTCGCGGCATGGGCCATCGCCAAGTTCGAGTTTCCCGGCCGCAGTCTGCTCATCACCCTGATCGACCTGCCCTTCTCCGTTTCACCCGTGGTGGCGGGCCTTGTGTTCGTTCTGCTGTTCGGGTCGCAGGGTCTGTTCGCATCCCAGCTTCAGGCGTGGGATATCCAGATCATCTTTGCCCTGCCGGGCATTGTGCTGGCCACGATTTTCGTCACCTTCCCGTTCGTGGCGCGGGAGCTGATTCCTCTCATGCAGCAACAAGGAACATCGGAGGAAGAGGCCGCCGTCTCGCTTGGTGCGGGTGGACTTTCAACCTTCTTCCGCGTGACGTTGCCGAATGTGAAATGGGCGCTGCTTTATGGCGTTCTGCTCTGCAACGCGCGTGCGATGGGTGAGTTCGGTGCGGTTTCGGTGGTCTCGGGCCATATTCGTGGCCTCACCAACACCATGCCCCTGCACATCGAGATCCTGTATAACGAGTATCAATTCGTCGCCTCCTTCGCGGTGGCATCCCTCCTGGCGCTGCTCGCTCTCGTGACGCTGATCGCCAAGACCATCCTGGAACACCGCCTCGCAGAGGATGACAAATGAGTATCGAAGTCGTCGGCGTCACCAAGCGCTTCAAATCCTTCACCGCCCTCGACAATGTGAGCCTCACCATCAATAGCGGCGAGCTGGTCGCGTTGCTGGGGCCATCCGGTTCGGGCAAAACCACGCTGCTGCGCATCATCGCGGGCCTTGAATGGCCGGATTCGGGTGAGGTGCGCTTTGATGGGCAGGATGCGCTGTCACGCTCGGTGCGTGAGCGCAATGTGGGCTTCGTATTTCAGCACTACGCCCTGTTCCGCCACATGAACGTGTTCGAGAATGTCGCGTTCGGCCTGCGGGTGCGCAAGGGCAAGGCCAAGCTGCCGGAGGCCGCGATTCAGGCCAAGGTGAACGAACTGCTCTCTTTGGTGCAGATCGACTGGCTGGCAGACCGCTACCCCGCCCAGCTTTCCGGCGGCCAGCGCCAGCGCGTGGCCCTCGCCCGCGCGCTCGCCATCTCCCCGCAGGTACTGCTGCTGGATGAGCCCTTTGGCGCGCTGGATGCCAAGGTGCGCAAGGAACTGCGTCGCTGGCTGCGCCAGTTGCACGAGGAACTGCCTGTCACGTCCGTTCTGGTCACCCACGATCAGGAAGAGGCGCTGGAACTGGCAGACCGTGTGGTTGTGATGGGCCATGGCCGCATCGAACAGGTGGGCACGCCCGGCGAGGTCTATGATCACCCCGCCACGGCATTCGTGCATGACTTTATCGGTGAAACCATCGCCCTGCCCGGCGAGGTCCGCGGCGGCGGTCTGTATCTGAACGAGAAGTCTCTCGGTCTGGATGCCCAGGGCATTGGTGACGGTCCGGCCCGCATCTTCGCTCGTCCTCATGACGTCGAACTGCATGACCCGGCAGATACGCCGTTCCGAGGCAAGGTTTTGGCCGTGCGCACATTCGGCCCCACCCGACGCGCCGATGTCGAGATTGCCGGCGAGAAGGGCAATGTGGTGGTAGAAGCCGCCGTGCCGCTGGATCGCACCCTCGGCGTGGGTGAGGAAGTGGGCCTGCTGCCGCGTCGCTATAAGGTGTTCCCGGCAGCCAACCGCTGATCGCTGCATCTGGTCTCTGATCCATCCGGGCCGTTGCATCTGTGGATAAGCTGATGGTGGAGGGGTTTTGACCAACCACCATCAGCAGCACCTGTGAGGCTTGAAGAATACTGGGCCGACCATGGAAACCCGTATGGTTCTGGCTGCATGACGTCTGCTCCAGAGCAGATTTCCCACTGGCCGGCGCCATTCACAATGCTGGAAAAGCTCTGATCTGGCGGACTATTTTTCGCCATGCCTTCATGCGACACACGGTTGTGCCTTATGCTGGCGGGTACACCCCGAAGCAGGGGTTCGGATCATGGAGGAGGTCTCGTGCGCCCGTTCCTCATCGTGGCTCTCGGTGCCCTTGGCGCTGCGGCCCTTGCAAAAATGTTGGCGGCGGAAAGCCGTCGTGTGAATGAAACGCTGAAGCGTCAACGCGCTGCAGACAATGGCGAGGTGAAGACCATCGCTCTTGAGCGTGATCCGGCGACAGGGGACTATCGCCCGCGCGAAGGAGGAAGCTGACGCCTCTTCGCCCCCAGACGCCTGCCGTCAGGGGGCGACTCAGCCCCCGCTGCAGCAAAAACCGCAACCGGGCGCTGTGAAGGCGCATTCCTGCGGGAAGACTTGGTAGAAGCCCGACCTGAGCAGCGCTTCCTACTTCCTGAAATGGAAAAGCCTCGGGTTGACGGACATTTCAGCAGACATATGAACGCCCCCTCTGTGAGCGCGTCATGTCCGCAATAGCCTCCCGTACTGCCTGCGGAACCAAACCATCCATTGCCCGGCCTCATCTCCCCGGTTTGAAATGTCCTCCATTTCGAGCCGAGAGGAAGCGCGTCTGCCTTGTTGAAGCATGACGTGTTTAGGGTCGAGGCCGTTTCAGTTATTTTCCAGCAGGATAGCTGGTCCGTGACCTGAGCCAAATCGAATTTCGTGCAGACGCACTGAGGCGGCACAAGAGGTTCTATTCACCAGATCTGAGATGTTCGCCGTCTGTGTGAAACCCAGCATTCGGCTTTCCGGGCAGGAACAGTCCACTCAAGACTGACGAGCCTTGGCTTTCACCCCCGCGTCTGCGCCACGCGACAAAATATAGATACACCAAACCAAAAACCCCGAAAGCGGCCATCCGCATCCGGGGTTGTCTTGGCAGGACTCAAGGCCTGAAACTTCTGGCCCTTGATTTAATCCTTAGGCGGGTTGGCCACGGCCACATGGGTCAGGGCCGCACCCGCACCCCCGCTCTCCATCGTGCGAACTTCATTCCTGCTGCGGATACGTTCGCGATGAATGACATAAAGGCCCGAGCCAACCACAAGCACCATGCCGATGCTGGTCCAGGGGTCCAACGTCTCACCAAACACGAAAGTGCCGGAAATGAGCGCGCCAAACACCACCAGATAGCGCAGGGGCGAGATGGAGGAAACCGGCGCATTGCGGAAGGCATAGACGATGGCCAGCGTACCCAGCGCGAACGCAAAGGCGGCCCCCACCACATAGGCGAACTCCACCATGCTCGGCATGCGCCAGACTTCCCACACGCCCATGATGAACCCGCTCAGCGCCAGCACCACCGCAGCGGAAAAGGCCACGACACCGCCGGGGATTTCCATGCTGATATTGCGGGTCGCAATGTCACGGGTCGCGCCGAAGAAGGCCGCAAGCATCGGCAGCAGAGCGATCGCGGTGAAGGTTTCCGGGTCCGGCTTGGTGACGATGATGGCACCGGCAAAGCCCACAATAACCGCAGACCAGCTGCGCCAGCCCACCCTCTCGCCCAGCAACGGCACGGCCAGCGCCATGGTGATGAGAGGTGCAGCCAGATAAATGGTGCTGGAGGCAGCAATCGGCATCACCGCCAGCGCCCCCACATAACTCACCGTCGTCAGGGCATCGAGCCCGGAGCGCATCATCACCCTTGGTCGTATGGCTAGGGTCAGTGCCGGCAGATCACCCGCACGGATGATGAGCGCCAGCAGCAGCATGCAGGAAATAATGGTGCGGATGGCAAGCGTCTCGCCAATCGGCAGATCCTGAACCGCCAGCTTTACGAGCGTGTCATTGGTGACGAAGAAAGCCATGGCCAGCACCATGGCAATAACGCCACGCACACCCTTGGAAGCGGGCAGAATACGGCTGATCCAGCTCCGCGCCTTCGCATTGGCGTTCATGTCGTCACCTTCCGGCAACCACAAAAAGCCGGCATGGCCCAAAAGGCCGCCAGCATGAAATGCATGGATGAAGACGCGCTGCCGCACGCGAAACCCGCCACCTGATGCCTCGTTCTGGAAAAGGAGCCCTGTGGCTCAGAACACATCTGCAGGCACCATGCACGGGAACAACCCTGCACAAACAAGCGCCATTGTCTGATGCAATCCACACCACTCCGTATGAGTTCTAACCCAGAAGTCGGAGAACGCAGCCCGCTCATTTCAGGGAGCTGATTGCGAGGCAATGCACGGGGCGCATGGCCCCGCCATGTCTTCGCCGCAATTTACCCCCGAGCGACGTGGAAAAGCTCAGCCGCCCGTGGTGCTCATATGGCGCTTCACGGCCGGTGCCTGCCCCAGACGATCAATGATGAAATCGTGGCCCTTGGGCTTGCGCAGCATCGCCTCATCCAGCGCCCTGTGCAGCAGCACATCATCCTGCCCCGCGCGCATGGCGCTGCGCAGGTCCACCGCATCATCCTGCCCCAGACACATATAGAGCGTGCCGGTGCAAGTGACACGCACGCGGTTGCAGCTCTCGCAGAAATTATGGGTGAGCGGGGTGATGAAACCCAGCCGCCCGCCGGTTTCGGCCACATTCACATAACGCGCAGGCCCACCGGTGACATAGGAACTGGAAGACAGGGTGTAGCGCTGCGCCAGCCGTTCCCGCACTTCAGAAAGCGGCAGATACTGGTCCAGCCGCTCTTCATCCACATCGCCCAGCGGCATCACCTCGATGAGGCAGAGGTCATGCCCCTGCCCATGAGCCCATTCCATGATGGCGGGGATTTCATCCTCGTTGAAGCCCCGCAGTGCCACCGTATTGATTTTCACATGGATGCCGGCCGCTTTCGCGGCAGCAACGCCGGCCAGCACCTTCTTCAGATCACCCCGGCGGGTGATGGCGCGGAACTTGTCCTCATCCAGCGTATCAATCGACACATTGATACGGCGCACGCCGCAATCCGCCAGCTCGGCGGCAAACTGGGCCAGACGCGAGCCATTCGTGGTCAAGGTCAACTCTTCCAGCGCGCCGCTCTCAAGATGGCGGGACAGGGAACGGAACAGCCCCATCACATTGCGCCGCATCAGCGGTTCGCCACCCGTGAGCCGCAGCTTGCGGGTGCCACGCAGCACAAAGGCGCTGCACAGCCGGTCCAGCTCTTCCAGCGTCAGCAGTTCCTCACGCGGCAGGAAGGTCATGTGCTCGGACATGCAATAGGTGCAGCGGAAGTCGCAACGGTCTGTCAGCGAAACGCGCAGATAGGTGACGTGGCGGCCGAAACCATCCACCAGTGGCCCGGTCTTGCGGCCAGCGGAAACATCCGGGCGCTCGGCCACATCATGCAATAGGCCTGAGTTCGGCCCGAAAACAGCGCTCCTCACCACTTGTTCACTCCCTGGCCTGTGCCGGGTTCACGCCCGGTGACCATGAACGACAATTCCGGCAGATATCCGGTCAGTCGTATTCTTGATGCGAAGGCACGCGCCGTGGCGCGGAACACGGACCTTCTGCATCCACTCTTTATAGCTTAAAGAATAGCCAGATGAACAGGGATGCTGACGCAGGGAGATACCCGTGGCCTGCACCCCATCTGCGGGAGCGCACAAAGCCATGACAACACCCGAGGCCCAACCTGTTCGCTGGCCCACCGAGATCCGCCTTTCGGAAGACCGCGGCACACTTCGGGTCACCTTCGATGACGGTATGGACTTCCCCCTCACGGCAGAACTGCTGCGGGTGGAAAGCCCCTCAGCCGAGGTGCAAGGCCATGCGCCGCATGAGAAGAAGACCCTTGCGGGCAAGCGCAACGTGCGCATCTCCGGCGTGGAGCCTGTCGGCAATTATGCATTGCGCATTGTGTTCAGCGATGGTCATGACACCGGCATCTACCCTTGGTCCACCCTCTACCGTTACGGCGTGGAGCAGGAGCAGATGATGGTGGCCTATATCAAGGCGCTGGAGGACAAGGGCCTCTCGCGCGGATAGGAGGAGTGGGGTCGGATGCGAAACACCCTCAAGAATCCCGGCATGCCCTTTGCCGCACTGAAGAGCACAGCAGCCCCTTTCCTGAAAACCATGCTCTGGCTTTTAGTGCTTCTGTGCGGCCTGCTCGTTTTCCAGAGTGCGCAAGCCCAGCCGGTGCCCGAGATTTGCCGGAGCAAAAAATCCTGCTTCATCACCTTCAATGGTCCGGACCGCGGCTTCTGTCAGGCTTATGTTGAGAAGCGCTCCTGCTTCATGTCCTTCAATGATGCTGAAAACAGGGGCTGGTGCCAGTATGTGCGCGAAGACAAATCCTGCTTCATGGCGCTGAACGGTCAGGCCCGCGCGGACTGCGAGGCTGGCCGCATTCCGCGCGAACATCGCCGCTGGAACACTCTTTGCGGACAATAAAGATCATCGCTCCCATCTGCTGAAGCAGGAGCATTCATCACGCGCCACCATAAGGGCAGCCAGAACCGCTCTCGCGGCCCTGACGGCACCCCGGATGGGCCCTCAGCTCAGCCCGCCGATAAACCCTTCCGGCGTCACAAAGATATGGTGCGCAGCCGGCACCGAGGGCAGGCCCGGCATGGTCATGATATCGCCCGCCAGCACCACCACGAAGCCCGCACCGGCAGAGAGGCGCACATCGCGCACCGGCAGCACATGGCCTTCCGGTGCATTGCGGGCCTTGGGATCGGACGAGAAGGAATACTGCGTCTTCGCGATGCAGACCGGCAGGGCACCAAAGCCCTCGGCCTCATAATCGCGCAGCTTGTTGAGCGCGGCTGCGGAGAAGTCCACCCGCCCGGCATGGTAGATCTCACGCGCGACGGTCTCGATCTTCTCCACCAGCGGCAGGTCATCGGCGTAAAGCGGATGGAAGTCGGAGGGCGTATCTGTCAGCGCCATGACCTTGCGGGCCAGCCCTTCAGCACCCGCGCCGCCATCGGCCCAGTGGTTGCAAAGCTCCACATCCACGCCGAGACGCGCCATTTCGGCACGCACGGCTTCCACCTCGGCATCGGTATCGGAGAGGAAGCGGTTCAGCGCCACCACCACCGGCAGGCCGAACTTGCCCATATTCTCCACATGCCGGCGCAAATTATGGGTGCCTTCCAGAACCGCGGCCACATTCTCCGGCCCCAACTCCTTCACCCCCACCCCGCCATGCATCTTCAGCGCACGGATGGTGGCCACCACCACCACCGCATCCGGCTTCAGCCCGGCCTGACGGCATTTGATATCGAGGAACTTTTCCGCGCCCAGATCGGCACCGAAGCCGGCTTCCGTCACCACATAGTCCGCCAGCGCCAGCGCGCTGCGGGTGGCGACCACGCTATTGCAGCCATGAGCGATATTGGCGAAGGGCCCGCCATGGACCAGAGCTGGCGTACCTTCCAGCGTCTGCACGATATTGGGCTGGAAGGCGTCGCGAAGCAGGGCCACCATTGCACCGATGCCCTGAAGCTCCTCGGCGCGCACCATCCGGCGGCCGCGCGTCTGGCCAATCACCATGCGGGAGAGGCGCGCTTCAAGGTCTGCCAGATCCGTGGCAAGGCAGAAAATGGCCATCACCTCGCTGGCGACCGTAATATCGAAACCATCCTCACGCGGGAAACCGTTGGCCGGGCCGCCCAGCCCCACCGTGACCGCACGCAGCGCGCGGTCGTTCAGGTCCATCACCCGCCGCCAGCTGATGCGCCGCGCATCCAGATCCAGCGCATTGCCCCAGTGGATGTGATTGTCGATCAGGGCCGAGAGCAGATTATGCGCGGCCGTGATGGCATGCAGATCGCCGGTGAGATGCAGGTTGATGTCCTGCATGGGAATAATCTGGGCATGGCCGCCGCCAGTCGCTCCACCCTTCGCCCCGAACACAGGGCCGAGAGAGGGTTCACGCAGGGCAATCGCCGTGCGGGCGCCAAGACGGGAGAGCGCATCGCCAAGACCGATGGTGGTGGTGGTCTTGCCCTCACCCGCCGGAGTGGGGCTGATGGCCGTGACAAGAACCAGCTTGCCCTGCTTCTGATCGGCCGGGGCGACAGTCAGCTCGTTCGTGAAATCCAGCGCCAGCTTGGCCTTGTAGGGGCCGTGGCGATAAAGAGCATCAGCCGGGATGGAGAGCTGCGCCGCCACGTCCTCGATAGGCCGGGGCCGGGCGCGCGAGGCGATGGCCACATCGGAATTCTGATCGATCGAATGGGCGGTTTTCTGGTCCATGCGGCAAATCCCCTGTGGCAACCGGCTCTCTTACATGCTCCACGGGAAGTCATGCACAGACCACCGACTCTGGCCTTGGGGCCGGCTTTAGTGCGCCTTTGAGGCGGAGGGAAGACACCTGCCCATCAACTCACCAGGAATAGAGACATTTCGCGGTACTCATCCACCTCGGGCGGATTAGGATGACCGCGCATTATGCGGAAAGTCCGCGACACGCCTGTTTCAGCGGCTGGGACATGCCGGATCTGGAGACACACCATGAGCAAAACCGATTCGACTGCAATCCGGCGCATGGTTCCGCGCGGGCTGATGCTGGCTCTTGCGCTGACAGGAGGACTCATGGCGGCATCCAGCCTTGCCACGCGCCCCGCCGCCGCACAGGAGCTGAGCCAGCTGTCGTGCCGCGCCCTCTGGTATCAGCGTAATGCCGTGTATGCGGAACAGGGCTATTGCTTCAAGACAGCCGATGCCATCGCCACTTTTGGGCGGAGCTGCTTTGCCCCCTATGGCAAACTGACCGCCAATCAACAGCGTTTTGTGGAACAGGTTCGCATGTGGGAAGCCCGGAAGGGCTGCAACTGAAGCATTTGCGCGTGACAAGAACTCCGGTTCACGCGCAGAAAATGCGACCACCCAACGAATTCGATCGTCTCCCCCTATTTCGTGAAACGGGGAGATGATCCAGAGCATTTTGCGTGAAGCAGATAGGCCTCGCCCACAGCCCAGCCCCATTGAACGGCAGAATGCGCCTGAACCCAACGGCGGCGGCATAGGGGAATTGCTTTGCCGCCTGGGGCCATGTGCCAGCAGTGAATGACGGCTTCTTCAGCTGGCAGAAATCAAGGGGCGACTCCTTTTTCTGTCACCACATCCCGTTGCGGGTGCCAAATCCTCACAAAAATAGCCCTTTCGCGCACCGGTGCGACCACCTACCGCAGCGTGAGGTAGGCAGATAAGGACAAGACCTGTCGGCCCGGTTTTCAGACTGCGACACTCTGACGGCGCAGCATTTGCGCTCCGCCTGCGGGCACTTCCGGCAGACTGGTTTTTCTCTCTTTCCAATATGCCGCATCGGACAGATTGACACAGAGCGAAGACGTCGCACACATCTGCGCCCACATGACGCAGTATTGGTACGGCAACGATAAACATACCGACACATCATGTCGCATGCGTCTGAAAGTCACCAAGAAATATATCAATATCAAGGCTAATCAGACCGCAGAAACAGGCGCGGATTAAAGCACCTGATCTCGGGATGCGTCGTTGATATAGAGCAAACTGCCGCCACAAACCGCAGGACATGCGAAACTCACCTGACACTCCAGATCAGACGCCCCACGGCCCTGCGCCAGTGCGCCATACCGAATGGCCTCGAGGGAGAAACCCGGATGATCGATGAAACCTTCGTCGAGCTGTCACGCTGGCAGTTTGGCGCTGTCGCCATGTATCACTTTGTGTTCGTGCCCCTCACGCTTGGCCTGATCTGGATCCTCTTCATCATGGAAGCGGTCTTCGTGATGACGGGCAAGGAGATCTACCGCGATATGTCGCGGTTCTGGGCCAAGCTGTTCGCCATCAACTTCGCCATGGGTGTCACCACCGGCCTGACGATGGAATTCCAGTTCGGCACCAACTGGTCCTACTACGCGCACTATGTGGGTGATGTCTTTGGCGCACCTCTCGCCATTGAAGGACTGATGGCCTTCTTCCTTGAATCCACCTTTGTCGGCCTGTTGCTGCTGGGACGAGACCGCATGAGCCGGAAGGCCTATCTCGGCGTGGTCTTCATCACTGCTGTCGGCACCAATTTCTCGGCGCTCTGGATTCTCATCGGCAATGCCTGGATGCAGAACCCCGTAGGCGCGGAATTCTCCCCCGAAACCATGCGCATGGAGATGACGGACTTCCTCGCCGTGGTGTTCAACCCGGTGGCGCAGGTGAAGTTCATCCATACAGTCGCCGCCGGTTATGTTGCCGCCTCCATGTTCGTGCTCGGTATTTCGGCCTGGTACATCCTGAAGGGGCGCGATCTGGCCTTTGCCAAGCGCTCCTTCGCGGTGGCGGCCGGTTTCGGCCTTGCCGCCTCAATGGCCGTGATCGTTCTGGGTGACGAGAGCGGCTATGAGCTGGGTGATGTGCAGAAGGTGAAGCTCGCTGCCATCGAGGCCGAGTGGAAGACAGAACCCGCCCCTGCCGCCTTCACCCTGTTCGGCCTGCCTGACAATGAGGACATGGAAACGGATTACGCCATCCGCATTCCGTGGGTCATGGGCCTCATCGCCACCCGCTCGCTCGACAAGCAGGTGACGGGACTCGACGACCTGATCGACCAGCATGAGGTGCGCATCCGCTCCGGCATGATCGCCTATGGCGCACTGAACGCCATCCGTAGCGGCGGCGATACGCCGGAGGTCCGCGCCACCTTCGATAAGCACAAGAATGATCTCGGCTACGGCCTGCTGCTCAAGCGCTATGTGGAGAACCCGCAGACCGCCAGCGAAGAGCAGATTCTCAAGGCCGCGCGCGATTCCATTCCAAAGGTGAGCTATCTGTTCTGGAGCTTCCGCATCATGGTCGCCCTCGGCTTCCTGATGCTGGCCTATTTTGCGGCCTCCTTCTATTTCCTCGCCAAGGGCACGCTGGACAAGCAGCGCTGGCTGCTGCGGATGCTGGTCTACTCCATCCCCTTGCCATGGATCGCGATCGAGGCCGGGTGGTTCGTGGCGGAGTTCGGCCGCCAGCCCTGGGCGATCGGTGAGGTGCTGCCGACCTTCCTCGCCACCTCGGCCCTCACCAGCGCGGACATCATCGCATCCCTCGCGGTCTATCTCGTCTTCTACACGGTACTGCTGGCGATCGAGCTGTTCTTGCTGTTCCGCTTCGCACGGCTGGGGCCAAGCTCCCTGCACACCGGCCGCTACCATCACGAGAGACAGGCGAAGGCCGATGCCTCCGCCCCCTCTCCCACCACCGCTGCATGAGCCGCGCCAGCTGAAAGGAGCAAGCCATGCTCGATTATGAAACGCTGAGGCTGGTGTGGTGGGGCCTGATAGGTCTGCTGCTCATCGGCTTCGCCATCGCCGATGGTATGGATATGGGCGTGGGCACGCTGCTGCCCTTCCTTGGGCGCACGGATAATGAGCGACGCGTCATCATCAACACTGTGGCCCCCCACTGGGACGGCAATCAGGTGTGGCTGATTGCCGGAGCGGGCTGCATCTTCGCGGCCTGGCCAGCGGTCTATGCCGCCGCCTTCTCCGGCTTCTACTTTGCCATGATGGCGGTTCTGGCCGCCCTGTTCCTGCGGCCGGTGGGGTTCGATTATCGCAGCAAGATCGAAGACCCGCGCTGGCGCGGCACATGGGACTGGGCGTTGTTTACCGGCAGCGCCGTTCCTGCCTTCCTGTTTGGCGTGGTGTTCGGAAACCTGCTTCAGGGCGTACCCTTCCACCTCAACAGCTTTCTGAAGCCCCATTATGATCTGGGCGCATTCAGCGGGCTCATCGCATTGCTGAACCCCTTCGCCCTGCTGGCCGGGCTTATAAGTGTGATGATGCTGACCGTACATGGCGCGGTCTGGCTTCAGTTGCGGGCGGATCAGGTGGTAGCGGCGCGGGCGCGGTGTGTGGTGTCCTGGCTGGCTCCGCTCGTCACGGTGCTGTTTGCGGCAGCTGGCCTATGGGTGTTTTACGGCATTGAGGGCTACCGCATCATCGCTCAGCCACCGCTCGATGCCCTGCCAAACCCTCTGGCGAAGGAGGTGATGCGCGCGCCGGGAGCGTGGCTGGACATCTACAGCACGATGCCGCTCGCCATGCTGGCTCCGGCCGCAGGATTGGCCGGGCCCCTGCTGGTGTGGGCGCTCGCGCGATTGCGGCGGCCGGGTCTCGCCATCATCCCCAGCGCGCTCACGCTGGCAGGTGTCATAGCCACGGCAGGGCTTTCGATGTTCCCCTTTGTGATGCCCTCTTCCAGCAATCCGGGCTCCAGCCTCACGCTCTGGGATGCATCCTCCAGCGCCCTGACCCTGAAGGTGATGCTGGTTGCGCTCGGCATCTTCCTGCCGCTCGTGCTGCTCTACACAACATGGTGCTATTTTACCATGTGGGGCCGGGTGACGGTGAAAGAGATCGAGGATCGCAAGCATCAGGCCTACTGAACCGCCGCCCCGTCCGGCCTATTCGGACGGGGTCACCGCCCCTCATGCCCGCGCCAATATCCCCACTGGGTCAAATTGGCAGCATTTCGGGCAACAGATCACAGTGAAGGAGAGAGAAACTTGTGGTATTTCGCATGGGTCCTTGGGGTAGCAGCCGCCCTCTCTTTGGGCATCATCAATGTCATGTGGTTCGAATTCCAGAATGAATTCGACGAGGACACCGGAAACGAATCCACCCGGTAACCTCGTTCTGATTGCGGGAGAGAACGTCATCACCACCGACCGTGAGACCGATCCGAGGCCAGATCGCAAGCGCCTGTCGGCCTTCCTGTCCCGCTTCCGTGGCACTGCGCGGCGCGATCTGCGCATGACCATGACCTTTTCGGTGGTGACAGGCCTTCTCATCATCCTGCAGGCCTTTCTGGTCGCGCGCATCATCAATGGCGTGGTGTTCCAGTCGCAGGGCATTGGCGTCTATGCCACCGAGATTGCGGGCATCATCGCCATCATTCTCCTGCGCTTTGGCTCGGTCTGGACCACGGAGCGGTTCGGCTTTGCCGCCGCCACCAAGGTCATGCGCGCCATGCGCGACGAGTTGATCGACCGGGTGGAGAAAATCGGCCCCGTGGGCATGGCCGAGACCCGCACGGGCGAAACCGTGACCGCACTGGCCGAAGGCGTGCGCGCGGTGGAACCCTATTATTCGCGCTATATTCCCGCCTCGGTTCTTGCCGTGGTGCTGCCGGTCGCGATCCTCATTGTCGTGTTCCCGCTCGACTGGATCTCCGGCCTCACATTGCTGCTCACCGCCCCGCTCATTCCGGTGTTCATGATCATCATCGGCAAGGGCGCGGAGGCGCGGAACCAGAAGCAGTGGCGCAGGCGCACCCGCATGGCCGGCCAGTTGCTGGATGCGGTGCAGGGCCTTGCCACGCTGAAGGGCTTCAACGCCGCAGGCCGCATGGCCCGCGAGGTGGCGCTCGCCGCCGATGGCTATCGCCGGGACACCATGTCGGTGCTGCGCATCGCCTTTCTCTCCTCCATGGTGCTGGAGTTCTTCGCCTCTGTCGCCATCGCCATGGTCGCGGTGTTCATCGGCTTCCGGTTGTTGTGGGGAGAGATGAACTTCTTCGATGGCCTGTTCATTCTTCTGCTGGCTCCCGAATTTTATGCACCCCTGCGTGCAATGGGCACGGCCTATCACGCCCGCATGGAAGCCATTGGTGCGGCAGAGCGCATGGTGGTGCTGGAAGATGCCCCCCAGCTGGCCGAACCTGGCGGCACCACGCCCCTGCCCACGCCGGACAAGGTCGAGATCACCTTCGAGGATGTGCACCTGACCTTCCCGGACGGACGCATTGCGCTTAACGGCATCAGCTTCACCGTGCCGGCCGGCCATGGCTATGCGCTGGTTGGCCCTTCAGGTGCGGGCAAGTCTTCACTGCTGCATCTGCTGCTGGGGTTTGTGAAGCCCACATCGGGCCGGGTGCTGGTGAATGGCGTACCCCTGAATGAGCTGGATATCAGGCAGTGGCGTCGGCATATCGGCTATGTGCCCCAGCGTCCGCGCCTTATCGTCGGCACACTGGCGGCCAATATCGCCCCCGGCGATGACACCCCGGACCGCGCACGGCTGGAGCATGCCGTGACACAGGCCCATCTTGCTGATGTCGTGGCGCGTGTACCCGGCGGGCTCGATGGCCGTGTGGGCGAAGGCGGTGCAGGCCTTTCCGGCGGTGAGGCCCACCGGCTGGCCGTTGCCCGTGCCTTCTATCGTGATGCCCCGATGATCGTTCTGGATGAACCCACCGCCCATCTTGACCATGAGAGCGCGGCCCAGATTCACGATGCGCTGGAGCGTCTTCTGCCCGGCCGCACCGGCATCATCGCTGCCCACCGGCTCTCCGGTGTGGTGCATGCAGACCAGATCATGGTGTTGAAGGGCGGCGTCATCGCCGAGACCGGCGACCATGAAAGCCTGATGGCGAAGGGCGGCCTTTATGCCGACCTTGTCCGCACGGGTGCCATGCCAGAATGGGAGCCCCTGTCATGAAGGACTTCATGCGCCTTATCTCCCTGATGCGCCCTCATGGGTGGTGGATGGTTCTGGCGGTGGTCGTCTCCGCCCTCGCCACCCTTTCCCACATCGCGCTGATGGCCACCTCCGGCTGGTTCATCACCGCCATGGCGGCAGCGGGCATCGCTGGCGTTGCGATCGACTTCTTCACCCCGGGCGCGATGATCCGCGGCTTCGCCATCGCCCGCACTGTTGGGCGTTATCTGGAACGGGTGGTGGGGCATGAGGCGACGCTGAAATTCGTCGCCAGCCTGCGCCCGTGGTTCTTCGAAAAGCTGACCCCGCTTGCCCCTGCCGCAATCGAGGACCAGCGCAGCGGTGACCTTCTGGCGCGCCTGAAAACCGACATCGACCGGCTGGAATTCGCCTTCCTGCGCATCATATCCCCGGCTTTCGCCGGCCTGCTGGTGCTGATTGCCGGCGTACTGTTCGTGGCGCGCTATGATGGCATGATCGCGCTGGCGCTGGTGGCGGCTGCATTGGTGGCCGGTGTGGGGCTGCCCGTTCTCGTGCATATCCTCGGGGCCACGGCTTCCCGGCGGGTCACGGCCCGTTCCGCAGAGTTGAATGCCCTGCTGGTGGACCACATCGAGGCCCGCGCCGAACTTGACATCTATGACCCCGACCACCGCCATCGTCGTGCGGTCGATGGGGTCTCGGATGCGATGCTGGCCGATGAGAACCGTCTGGCGGGCCTTGGTGGTTTCGCCATTGCCGGTGTTGGGCTGGCCGCGCAGGCCATGCTGGTGCTGGTGCTGGTGCTGGGTGCCCCCCGCGTGCTGGAGGGCTCGCTTTCCGGCCCAGAACTGCCGATGCTGGCGCTGCTGGTTCTGGCGCTGTTCGAGGCGGTGGCTCCGCTTCCGCTAGCCTGCCAGACGCTTCCAGGCACACTGGCTTCCGCCCGGCGGATTTTCTCCATGGTGGAGCGCCCGGCTCCGGTGAAAACACCGACAGCGCCAAAGCCTGTTCCGGAGAATGGCGGGCTGGTGTTCAGCCACACCGGCTTCACCTATCCCGGTGCGGAACGCCCTGCCCTCCGCGAGATTGATCTGGCGCTGGAACCCGGCCGGCGCATCGGTCTCATCGGGCCGAGCGGCTCGGGCAAGTCGAGCATCGTCTCGCTGGCCCTGCGCTATCGTGCGCCGGATGAAGGCGAGCTCAGCTTCGCCGGAGGTTCTGTCTCGGATTATGACCCCGATGCCCTGCGCGCCCGCATGGCGGTGCTGACCCAGCACGACCACCTCTTCTCCGCTACCATCCGTGAGAACCTGCTGCTGGCAGACCCGAACGCCACACAGGAGAAGCTGGAAGAGGCCTGCGCCCGCGCCAGCATCCTGCCCTTCATTCAGGCCCAGCCGGAAGGGTTCGAAACCTTTATCGGCGTGCATGGCGCGAAGATCTCAGGCGGCGAGGCACGCCGTCTCGGTCTTGCCCGCGTGCTGCTGAAGGATGCCCAGGTGCTGATCCTCGATGAGCCCACCGAGGGGCTGGACACGGACACCGAACGGCGCGTGCTGGATGCGGTGCTGGCGGATACAGGCGAGCGCAGCCTGCTACTCATCACCCACCGCCCGGCTGGACTGGAGAAGATGGATGAAGTGGTGCTGATCGAGAACGGACACATTGTAGCCCGTGGCGCACCTGCCGAGATGATGCGTTACATGGATCGTGATGACCCGACTTCTCTTCCAGTAGAAGAGCGCCTCTGACCCTCTGGCCCGGCTTTCCTCCAAAGAGAAAGCCGGGCCATCTCATTTCCAGACCTGAAAAGCCAGAGGCTGGAACTTCTTTTCCAGACGGAAATATCTTGAAGCGAGGTGAATACTGCGGCGTGCGAAGAAAGAACGGCCACTCAACAGTTTGAAGTATTTCTTCGTTTCAGTAAAAGAGTGAAGCGCTCTATATATGTGAGCGGGCATCCCTTTCGACAATCACGGCAATGCCCTGCCCTCCGCCAATACACATCGTGGCAAGGCCATAGCGTCCATTCCGGCGCGCCAGTTCATAGAGCAGCTTGGTGAGAATAACCGCGCCGGATGCACCGATAGGGTGGCCAAGCGCGATGGCTCCGCCGTTCGGGTTCACCTGTTCATCGGAAAAACTAAGCGCGGCTGAAACGGCGCAGGCCTGCGCAGCAAATGCCTCATTTGACTCGATGACATCCATATCGGCCGCCGTCAGCCCTGCCCGCGCAAGGGCCTGCTTCACGGCCGGCACCGGGCCCAGCCCCATCACCTCAGGCCCGACCCCACCAAGACCATAGGCAACAATACGGGCCAGCGGAGCAAGACCGCGCGCGCTGGCGGTGGCATTATCCATCAAGACAACCGCCGCCGCACCATCATTCAGCCCCGAGGCATTGCCCGCTGTCACCGACCCATCCTTGCGGAATGCGGGGCGCAGCTTGGCCAGATCTTCCGGCTTCAGATCCGGGCGCACATGCTCATCTGTATCGAACACCACCTCCGTGCGCCCCTTCTTCACGGTCAGCGGCAGAATCTGCGAGCGGAAATGGCCTTCCGCAATCGCCCGGGCTGCGCGGCGATGGCTCTCCAGGGCAACGGCATCCTGCGTGGCGCGATCGATGGAAGCGCCAGCAGCCACATTCTCAGCCGTGATCCCCATATGACCATTGCCGAACGGGTCGGTCAGTGCGCCGATCATCATGTCGACAGCGACGATATCGCCCATCTTCTGGCCATAGCGCGCCTGTGTCAGCAAGTGACCGGCCCGGCTCATGCTCTCTGCGCCACCGGCGAGGGCAATATCCACATTACCGAGCATGATCTGTTCCGCGGCACTCACCACCGCTTGCAGACCGGAACCACACAGGCGGTTCAGCGTCAGGGCCGGCGCTGTTTCGGGCACACCCGCGCGGATGGCGGCCACACGGCTGATATACATATCCTCAGGTGCGGTATGGATGACATGGCCGAAGATGGTCTGCTGGATATCCGCCGGCGCAATGCCCGCCCGCCTTATGGCCTCCCCCGCAACGGCCGCAGCCAGATTGCAGGGAGATTCACCGGCAAGGGCACCGGCAAAGTCACCAATGGCCGTGCGCACACCTGAAACGATGACGACCTGTCTTGTCATGCCCTGTTCTCTTTCACTTGTAGGGGGCGCACAAAACTGAAGCGCCCGTTTAGACATGGAACGTGCTGTGCCTTGGATCTGGCCCGGAAATAGCGGGGATATGCAAGAGATGGGTCCGCACGGCCCCCGCGTCCAGACAAGGAGAAACCGGGATCATGCCCGAAATGCCTGGCGGCCTGTTTACAACCGAGGCCATTCTGTCATGCAGGATCCGCCGGAAAACCTCGTCCGGATAGAAGAAGCATCCTGATCAGAAATCCCGGCTCTTGAACGTTGCATCCAGAGTGAAGGGATACCTCATCTGCTTAGATCACTTCTGATTTAATTTTATTTAACCTCATACGAAGAAACGTAAAATACTAAAAATAATATATTTATTCTCTTATTCAAATAATTATTTGAACGATATGTAGATTTAATATCATCTTCATTTAAAATCAAAATGGGAGCTCTGAATCAGAATTATTCTGGATCGTTTCCCCGTTTCACAAAATCTGGAAACCGATCCAACATATTGAATGGCGGCATTTTCTTTATGTGAAGCAATATCCACTTCATCCGAAAATGCTTTATGCCCCGCGCGCCACGCTGGCCACCGAACGCGAACGGCCCACCCGAAAGGGATTCACCAGAAAGCCATCGGTCTCGAAACTGCCGCGGCCACGCACGGGAATGCGCGCCGAGAACCAGCAGCGTGTTGGCAACAAGGGTATGGCTGCCAGCGTGCGAAGAGCGGCCACATCATCAGGCAAGGCCATCAGACGATCCCGGATATCCTGTTCCGCCTCAGATGACAGACCGGAGGCGATAAAGACCAGACGGCCCCGCAAATCCACACGGCCGGATGGAAACCCGCGATGCGGGCGCATGCCTGTACCATCCGCCGCATCATCGCGTGCACCGGAATTGTGGGCGGGCCAGAGCGGCAGACGCACCGGCGGATAGGCCACCCGCTCCACGCACTGCACCACCACAGGCCCTGCAAGGCCGGACACATTCATAAGCCCCTTCACCCGCATCAGATGCGCGCCATGATCGGCAAGAATCCGCCCCATGACCGCGGCAAAGCCACGCCACGGCACCGGAGCACCAAAATGCAGGGAGAAGCTGGAGATTCCGGCGGAATGGACCGGCGCATCAGGCCCGCCTTGCTCTGTGAAGGAGGTGGCCTCGCTGGCACCGAGCCACGCCTCGACCTGTGCAGGGCGATGATCCGCCGCATAGAGCCCCGCCCCGCATATCAATTGCGGGTCGATCTCGCCGTGAGACACCAAAAAGCGCTCTGCACCGGGATTGAGAGCACTGAGGCGCATTTCCAGCGCTTCACATGCCGCGCGGTCGGCCATATCCGGCTTGGTAATGAGAATGCGATCCGCCAGCGCAACCTGCCGGCGCGCTTCCTCATGACGTTCCAGTTGACCGGCCCCAAGGCCCGCATCCACCAGCGTAATAACGCCATCGCAGCGGTAACGGGCGCTGACAAAGCGCTCCTCCATCAAGGTGGCCACCACGGGCACCGGATCAGCCAACCCGGTCGTCTCGATCACCACCCGGTTGATGGCAGAAAGCTGACGACGTGACAGCCGGGCATGCAACTGTTTCAGGGCTTCCACCATATCGCCGCGGACAGCGCAGCAGATGCATCCATTCTCCAGCACCACCATGGTTTCGCCGAGGCTTTCCACCAGATGATGATCTATGCCCACCGCACCAAATTCATTGATGAGCACCGCCGTATCGGCAAATGCAGGGCTACGCACAAGATGATTGAGCAAGGTGGTCTTACCCGCCCCCAGAAAGCCAGTGAGAAGAGTGACCGGGATGCGCCCGTCCTGTGAACTGGTGGTGATATCCGGCACGGTCATGCTCTCTCCTGCGGGCTGCAATTTCCTCTGCCCCATCTGTGCGGGGCTTTTTTCTTCGCCTTTCGGTCAAGGCGGGTTTCGTCACCTCCAGCAACAGCCGTGCCATTCTCGCCTTTCAGAAAAAACAGGCTGTTGGCGGGCTCAAGCCATCAGACCGTTCGATTTTGAAACGGCTCACCGTTTTGAAATCGAACGCCCGATGCGCCTCACCCCAGAGAGAACGGCAAAACAGCCCTCTCATCTGGGCTTGCGGGCAGAAAAAGCCTCTTGGCATGAAGCATGCGTAGGTGCTTACTCGTGAAATCATCAGGATTGCGTCACACAGCCACACTGCACCGGACGCGTTCGTCGCCCGACGACTTAAGGCAGGCAAAGAACTGCCAGAGCGGGCACCCGCCCCCCTCGCAAGAGAAGGGGTGGAAGGGGAGGAAAGACAGATGCCTTTTGAAAAGGCCACCCAGACATTCTCCGTGCCAGAGAATGATCACAAGGTCATGGCCTCGTGGGAACGCTTTCTGGACGGAGATCCGGCCAGTTCCAATGCGTTGCGCCGGTTGATTGACGACTCGTGGAGGAGGTGTCTGGATGCCTCCGTGGATCCGAGGCGAGATCAGGCGCCGCCCCCCATGCGTGAGGAAACCCTTCACAATCTGCGCGACAATTGCGCGGAGCTTCTTGAAGCCAGCACCCCTGTCATGGCTTCTGCCCGTGACTTTCTGGCTGAAACCGGAACTGTGATGGTGCTGACCAATGACAATGGCATCATCCTGAACCTGGAAGGCGACCCGCATGTGCGCAATGCCGCGGAGAATGTGCATCTGATCTCGGGCTCCACATGGAGCGAAAATGCCTGTGGCACCAATGCCATCGGCACCGCACTGGAAGTGGGCAAGCCGGTGCAGATCCACTCGGCAGAGCATTTCTGCTCCGGCATCAAGAAATGGTCCTGCTCGGCGAATGTGGTGCGCGATCCATTCGATGGCACCATCCTGGGCGTGGTGGATGTGTCGGGTCTTTCAGATACCTTCAACCGCCACACTCTTGCTTTGGTGGTCGCCACGGCGGGGCGCATCGAAAGCCGTCTGGCGCAGATGGAGCTGGATACCCGCCTGCGCCTGCTGGACCAGTGCATGGACCGCCTCACCAGCACCACCGCCGATGGGCTCATCGTCTTTGACCGACACGGTCGCGTCATCAAGGCCAATGGTCCAGCACCGGGCATGCTCGCACACCTGATCCGCAATAATGGGAATCCAACAGCTACTGATCTCGCCTCCCTGCGCCTGCCATGGCGCAAGGGGAGCGACCAGCCGGAGCGGATACCCGCATGGACAAAACCTGAGTGGTTCACCGCAGTGGAAGCAGACGGTATCCCGCTGGGCTTCACCCTTTCCCTGCCTGCCACGCGCGCAAACTCTCCCTCGCTCTGGAAAGCTGCACCCGTCGCCGCTTTCAATCCTGAGGCAACGGGCGAGGAACAGGATGAGGAGAAAGGGGCCTTCGCACCAGTCTCGGGGCGGGCACCAGCTTTGAAGCAGGCCATTGCCCGCGCCCGCCAGCTGGCCCGCAGCCGCGCCCCGGTTCTGCTTCTGGGTGAAACCGGCGTGGGCAAGGATGTTTTTGCCCAATGCCTGCATGCCTCAAGCCCCGGTCATGACGGCCCGTTCGTGGCCCTTAATTGTGGTGGCTTCTCGCGCGAACTGCTCTCCAGCGAACTGTTCGGCTATGCCGAGGGTGCCTTCACCGGTGCGCGGCGAGGCGGGATGATCGGCAAGATCGAGGCGGCTGATGGCGGAACGCTGTTTCTGGATGAAATTGGCGAGATGCCGAAAGATCTTCAGCCCCATTTCCTGCGTGTTCTGGAATCGGGTGAAGTGTATCGCATTGGAGAGACCCGCCCGCGCCGGGTGAACTTCCGCCTCGTCGCCGCCACCAATCGCGACCTGCGGGAAGAAATTCGCGCCGGAAACTTCCGGATGGACCTGTTTTACCGCGTGGCCGTGACGAGTGTCGCCATTCCACCCCTGCGGGAGAGGCTGGAGGATTTGCCCCAGTTGGTGAACCACCTCATCCGCACCCTTGCACTGCGCCAGGGTGTCCCGGCCCGCCCTCTTTCCCCTAAGGTCATGGAGCAGTTCATGGCCTATGGCTGGCCCGGCAATGTGCGAGAACTGCGCAATACCATTGAGGGCATGCTGCTGATTGCCGAAGGCCCGGAACTGATGGAAGAGGATCTTCCGGATGACTTTCGGACAATGAGGACGAAAACTGTCGTGCAATCGTCCGATTTCCAGTCGGATCACGAAAGCGCCGCCGGGTTGACGGGCATGGAGAATGCCGAACGTCTGGCCCTGATGCAGGCCATGCAGAGCCACAAGGGCAATGTCACGGCTGTCGCGCGCAAACTGGGCATCGCCAAGAGCACGGTCTACGCCAAGCTGCGCCGCTATGACCTGCAAGGCGTGGTGGATGACACGCGCCGGAACATGCCATGAGATAAACCTTCAGTATTTTTCCAGAATATCTGAAATTGGCACGGCATTTGCCAACTGATTGATGTTTTCGATTCCCCCGAAAAACAACCTCCAGCGCCGTCGATTCATTTCGGCGGTGTTTTTTTTATTGCAAATCCGCCAGCACAGCGAACGGCGTCTGAAGGTGCGAGGATCTGCATAGAGTTTTTCAGTATCTTCGCAGCCTGAAGTACGGATCAACAGCACAGACCGGAATGCTGCACTGCCCATTCAAAAGTGCGGCGTCGCACAATAACGGATGATTTCTGAACTCGCGTTCGCAAAGCATACGCATGTTCAACATCACTCTCATCCTTCAAAATCTGGATGAATAAAAAAGATAAACAGAGTCAAAGGGCCAACTCTTTTGAAGAACAGGACCGCCCTGTTGGCACACCCCTTGCGATGAATACTCCATCCTGGCCGGAGTGGCGCTGGGCTGGCGGGTCAGACGCTCTGACCCACACCGAGAAACGGCAGAGAAGCGCAAGGCAAGGCACCTCTGCCCGGACGGCGAAACCAGCATGCGCACCACACCGTGAATGACAAAGAACAGGGAGGAGAGACGTCTTATGACATTGCAGATCAATATCGATAATGGCGGGACACTGACAGACATCTGCATCATGGCAGGCGCGGACGTTAAGAAGACAAAAGTTCTGACGACCCCCTATGATCTCAGCAAATGCTTCTTTGAAGGCCTCACCAAGGCATCCGGCGTGCTTTATGGCGCACCGGACGTGAAGCGTTTGCTGGAGGAAGTGGAACTCATCCGCTACTCCACCACGCAGGGCACCAACGCCATCTGCGAACGCAAGGGCCCCCGGCTTGGCCTCATTCTGGATGCGGCCCATCAGGACATCTCAAGCCGCCTCGCCGCCCATGACCCGGAAGTATTCGAAGCTCTGGTTGGCGACCGCATTGTGTTTCTCGATGCGGCAACGGTCACCGGCAGCCAGGCCGAAGTGGATGTGGTGAAGGCCATCAACAAGCTCACCGCGTCGGGTGCGAACCGGCTGGTGGTGAGCTTTGGCGGGCAGGGTTTCCGCGATGTTGAAAACGCCTTTCGCCTCATCGCCTTGCGCAAATATCCCCGCCATCTGCTCGGTGCGGTGCCTATCCTGTATGGCTCGGACATCACCAGCGATGACAGCGATGAACGCCGGACATGGACGGCCCTCATCAACTCCTTCCTCCACCCTTCCATGGAGGCCTTTCTCTATAATGCGGAAAATCGCCTGCGTGAGTATCGCACCAAGAACCCGCTGCTGATTTTCCGCAATGATGGCGACGCTTCCCGCGTGGCCAAGACCATCGCCATCAAGACTTATTCCTCCGGCCCACGCGGTGGGATGGAGGGGGTGAAGGCCTTCTCCCGTAAATATGGCTTCTCGGACAGCGTCTCCATCGACGTGGGCGGCACCACCACCGACATTGGCCAGTATGCCCATGGCACGGTTGCGGAAATCCGGCGCGGCCATGTGGAGGGCATCTCGGTCTCCTTCCCCCTGTGCGAAATTCTGAGCGCGGGCGCAGGCGGCAGTTCCATCTTCAAGGTTGTGGATGGGCGCGTCGTCATCGGCCCCGAAAGTGTGGGTGCGGTTCCCGGCCCGGCCTGCTTCGGGCGCGGCGGCCAGCAGGCCACCATTACCGATGCGAGCCTGCTCATCGGCCTGTTCGATCCCACCTCCTATTTCGGCGGCGGCATGACGCTGGATGGAGAGCGGGCGGCTGCGGCAGTGGAAACCCATGTGGCTAAGCCGCTGGGCATAAGCCTGAATGATGCGCTGATGCGCATGGAATTCGCCTATGAGGAGAAGATCGCCGCCGAACTGCGCCGCTTCACCGATATTTCCGATGATACGGTGCTGCTGGCCTTCGGTGGTGCAGGCCCGCTCAATGCCTGCGGCGTGGCCGAAAAGGCTGGCATCCGCCGCGTGGCCATTCCGCAGATGGCGGCGGTATTCTCGGCCTATGGCATCGGCTCATGTGATGTTTCCCAGCGCTATGCCGTGGCGTTGAGAGATCTTTCCCCTGCGACCATCACCACCACGCTGGCGGACCTGAAGACCAAGGCCGCGCGCGACATGTTCGCCGAGGGCTATTCTGAGGGAAGCTACACGCTGGAAGCGCGCCTCGTGGCCGATTTCGGCGATGGCAAGGTAGAGGCCCTGTCGCTGGATGGCAGCAAGCTGCCTGATGACAGCTTCAAGACCGCCAAGGCCGTGGAGCTGGAGCTGAAGGCGCTCAAGTCCCTGCGTGAGGGCAGCGAGGGTTCTGGCCATTTCACCCCGAAGGACAAGGCTGAAGCACACAACTGGCGCAATGTGCTGATCCGCGATCATGGCCACACCGATGTGCCGGTCTATCGCCTCGCTGATCTTGCCGAAGGTGCCCACGCCACCGGCCCAGCCATTCTCGAAGAAGACTTTTTCACCTGCCGTGTGCCGGAAGGCTGGCAGTTCGTCATCAGCGCGGCAGGCGACATCCTGCTGACCCGGGAGGACTGAAAACAATGAAAATCGCCATGACGGAATATCTGCGTCTTGATCTGGATGCCGAACGCTGGGAATGCCGGGTGTGCAACCACGATATTGGTGATGCCAACCACGGCTACAAGGAAGGTCTGCTGGTCTACGACCGCAACCCGCGCGAAATCCACCCGCCGATCCTTGATCCGGAGAAATATCGCTACACCTTCGCGCCGGACCCGGAGTGGGTGCGCATTCTGGAATTCTGCTGCCCCAGCTGCGGCACGCAGGTGGAAACAGAATATGCCACCCCCGGCCATCCGCCACTGCATGACATGCAGCCAGACCTGCCGGCCCTGCGCGCCCAGTGGGCTGCGCGCGGTGAAGCCGCGGCCCCCTATAGCGGCCCTGCGGTGACGCGTGAGGACGGCCACAGCCACTGATGTCACTCCGGCAGCATCCCCGCCGGTTCATGGTCTCAGTCTTCACAGCTCCGGCGTCTCAGGGTGTGGATGCCTGACATCCCCCTGACTCCCCGCCTGACATGCCTCCCGAAGCCGGCTCCCGGCTTCGCTCTCCATCCCTGCCGCCTGAAACCGGCGGGGACAAAGAAGACATGCGCGCAAAACCGCGCCGATCCCTCTGGGAGGATATATGAAACGCGTTTCTGTCGATATCGGTGGCACGTTCACCGACTGCTTCGTGGTCTGGAACAACCAGTATATCGAGACAAAAGCCCTCACCACGCACCACAATCTGGCCATGGGCTTCAATGAGGCTCTGGGCAAGGCGTGCAAGGTTCTGGATGTAAACCTTGAGCAGATTCTGGCCGAAGTGGACTCGGTGCGCTACGCCACCACGCTGGGCACCAATGCGCTGATCGAGCACAAGGGCCCGCGCATGGGCATGCTGGTCACGGCCGGCTACGAGGCCACCGTGCCGCTCAGCCGCGGGCGCGGCTATGGCGAGGGGCTGGACAATCTGGGCCAGCAGGACATGCCCGGTGCCCAGCGCCCCACCCCGCTGGTTGAAGCCCACATGATCCGCGGCGTGCGCGAGCGTCTGGACTTTCAGGGCAAGCTGGTGATGCCGCTGGATGAGGAGGATGTGCGCACGCAGATCCGTGAACTCGTCAATCGCGGCGCGCAGATCATCGTGGTGGCGCTGGTGAATGCCGTGGTGAACCCGGCGCATGAGCAGCGCATCGAGGAAATCCTGCTGGAGGAATATCCATCTCATCTGCTGGGTGCGATCCCAGTCATCCTGTCCCATCAGGTGGCGGGGCGTAAGGGCGAGTATGTGCGCGCCACCTCCGCCATCGTGGATGGCTATCTGCACTCCACCATGTATCACGCGCTCGCCGCGCTGGAGCAGAACCTGCGGGCCCACAAGTATGAAAAGCCGATGCTGGTCATCCACAATTCCGGTGGCATGGCGCAGCTCAACTCCACCGATGCCTTGCAGACCATCCATTCCGGCCCGGTCTCCGGCATCGGCGCATCCGAGCATCTGGCGCTGATGACCGATCTTGGCAATGTGGTCGCCACCGACATGGGCGGCACCAGCTATGATATCGGCATCGTGGTGGAAGGCGGGGTGAAGCATTATGACTTCAACCCAGTCATCGACCGCTGGCTGGTGTCCGTGCCAATGGTGCATCTGGTGACACTGGGTGCAGGCGGCGGGTCGGTTGCCACCTATGACCGCATGTACAGCACAGTGAAGTGCGGCCCAGAAAGCGCCGGCTCCGACCCCGGTCCCGCCAGCTATGATCGTGGCGGCATGCGCCCCACGGTGACGGATGCCGACCTGCTTCTGGGATATCTGGACCCTCAGAACTATGCGGGCGGATCCATTCCGCTGAACCCGCGCCGTGCCAAAGCCGCGATTGAGGACACGCTGTGCGATGAACTTGATTGCTCGGTCATCGAAGCGGCCCTGCTCATCCGCGAGAAGGTGGATGACAACATGGCCAATGGCCTGTTCACCGAACTGCGGGCCCGGGGCTATGACCCCAAGGACTTCACCATGCTGGCCTATGGCGGCAATGGCCCGCTGCATTGCTGCGGCATCGCCCAGAACCTGAACATCGACCGCATTCTCGCCCCGCCTCTGTCTTCTGTGTTCTCGGCGGTGGGCGCGGGCAATCTGCACCAGCTCCATATCCATGAGCAGTCGCTCTACATGGTGCTGTATGACTCCAACACCCGCGCCTTGTTCAATGATTATGACCGCTTCAACGGCATCATCGATGACCTGAAGGAACGCGGCACGCAGGACCTGCTGCGGCAGGGCATCGCGCTGGAGGACATCCGCCACCGGCTGGAACTGGACATGCGCTATGGCAACCAGCTGGTGCAAACCACGGCCGTCATTCCCCGCCATGAGGTGCATGGCCCGGCGGATGTGCTGGCCATCATTTCCCAGTTCTCCACCGATTACGGCAAGCGCTTCGGCGAAGGCTCGCAGGCCCCGGAAGCCGGAATCCGCATCAACACCATCCGTGTCGCCGCTTATGTGGAACACGAGACGGTGCGTTTCGAGGATATCAAGCCAGTTCCCGAGCATGAGCGCCAGACTCCGCCGGCTCCTGCCTCCACCCGCTCCTGCCACTTCGTGGGCCAGAACGGGCCGGTGGAAACACCGGTGTGGAGCCGCAGCGCCTTCGCGCCCGGCATGCAGGTCTCCGGGCCGGCCATCATCGCCTCCGAGGTCACGACCTTCCTGGTGAACCCGGGCTGGACCTTTGTGGCCGCCAAGCAGGGCGCATCCTGGTTCCTGCGCGAAAAGCCGGCCACCACCCACTGACATGACACCCCTCCCCGCATGGGGAGGGGCAACACACCGCGCGAACAGGCCACAACGCAGGCCGAGCGGACATCATCAAGAATTTCGGGAGGTACCCCCATGAACGACATGAGCGTGGCCAGCCGTGGCAAAATGCCCAGCGCCGATGAAGCAGCTCTCATCCAGAAGTTTCTGAACGACACCACCCTGTTTCTCTCCCCCGACCCGGAGATCATGCAGAACCATGACCTCATGCCGCGTACGGCGGATGAGGAAGAGGCTGTCGCCAAAGTGTCTGACAGCCACATCATCTCCAAGATCCGCGACCGCATCCAGTCCGGGGCGGATGAAGGCTATGAGATGGTGGAGCAGATGGGCGCTGCCCCCGGCGCGAAGTGGGGCGATGTCATCACCGGCGTCTATACGGCCTCGGGAGATCTGGCGATTGCCTCGGCCGGTGGCGTGCTCATCTTCTCGGCGCTGGTGCATCACCCCATCAAGTTCATCATCAAGAACTGGATGAATGAGCCGACCGTGGGTGTGCGCGAGGGCGATGGCTTCATCCATAACGATTCCCGCTATGGCAATGTGCACAACACCGACCAGTCGATGATCGTGCCCATCTTCCACAAGGGCAAGCTGGTGTGCTGGGTGGCCGCCACCGTACATGAGGGAGAGAACGGCGCGATTGAGCCCGGCGGCATGCCCTCCATGGCCGAGAGCCCCTCCGATGAAGGGCTGAAGATGTCGCCCTTCAAGGTGGTGGAAAACTACCAGATCAAGCGCGATATCCTCACCTTCCTCCAGAACTCGGTGCGTGAGCCGAAGCTTCAGTATGAAGACATGAAGGTGAAGCTCTTCTCCTGCCTGCGCATGAAGCAGCGCATTGAGGAGACGCTGAATTCCGATGGCCCGGAGGCCCTCATCTCCACCCTGCGCCTGACCATGGAGCATGTGCGCGCCGAGGTGAAGCGCCGCATTTCCGAATGGCCGGACATGACGGTGCGCACCTACATCATCCAGGACTCGACACTGCGCGAGAACTGCGTGGTGAAGATCAACTGCAAGCTCACCAAGACCGGCGACCGGCTGATCTTCGATTTCCGCGGCTCCGCCCCGGAATTCACCAACCGCGCCACCAACACCATCGTGGCCGGGCTCAAGGGCATGCTGGCGCAGGTCATCCTGTGCTATGTCTGGCCGGACCTGCCGCGAGGTCAGGCGGCGTTTGCCCCCATCGAGGTGCTCACAGACCCTCACTCCATCGTCAACTGCTCCTATGATGCGCCCAATTCGCAGAGCCTGATGTCCATCTTCACGGGCTTCACGGCCGGGCAGCATGCGGTGGCGAAGTTCCTGTATTCGTGCCCGGAAAAATACACGAAGGTGCATGCGCCCACCTTCAACATGATCAACACCTTCATCTGGGGTGGTGTATCCCAGCATGGCGAGACACTCGGCAATCTGTGCGCCGACCTCAACGGCATGGGCGCGGGCGCGCGTTCAGATTGCGATGGGGAGCATGCGCTTGCCCCCATCTTCGCGACAATGGCGGATATTGGCGAGCAGGAGCTGAACGAGGAGGAAGTGCCCTTCCTCCAGCTTGTCTCCAAGAAAATGACGCGCGATGCCATCGCCCCCGGCAAGTATCGCGGCGGGCAGGGCTACACCATGATGGTCGCCACCAAGGATTCCGAGCAGTGGGGCTTCATGACCACCGCTCAGGGCGCCAAGATTCCGCCGATCCAGGGCCTGTTCGGCGGCTATGCCTGCGGCACCTATCCGCTCTCCAAGGTGAAGGGGGTGGATGTCTATGATGTGCTTCTGAACGAGCCGGAGAAGTTCCGCCACTCCATCGAGGAAATCATGAATGAGCGCCCCTTCGAGGGGGCCAGCTACACCACCCACCATATGGGCATGGGGTTCGAGATCTCGAACCGGGGAGAGCTGTTCATGATCTCGCAGGGTGCCGGTGCCGGCTATGGCGACCTGCTGGAACGGGATGCGCGGGGGGTCATCAAGGATATCGAGGAAGGGCTGATGTCCCCGGAAGTCGCCGCGCGCCTCTACAAGGTGGTGTTCGACCCCAAGACTCTGGCTATTGATGAAGAGGCGACGAAAGCGGCCCGCGAGGGTGAGCGCCGCGCCCGCATCGCCCGTTCCCGCCCCTATTCAGAGTTCGTGAAGGACTGGAACAAGCCCACGCCTCCGGCGCATCTGCCTTATTTCGGCGCATGGGGCGATGACATCGACACCCTCTATATGGGCAGCCCGGACAAGACCCGGACCGCCGACACCCCCCGCCCCAACTATATGACCCACCCCAAGGATGTGCGCATCGCCGAACTGGAAGCCCGTCTTGAAGCTCTTGGTGCGATGGGAGGTGAGAAGCAATGAGCCAACGCCTCGCTGATGACCTGCCCCGGCCTTCCGGTGCGAACGGCATCCGCGTGTGGCTGAAGTCGTCGGGCTATGCCCGGCGTCTTCTCCTTGGGGCGGATGGAGATCCATGGGAAACAGCCGCCGGCTATCTCGCCTTTTTCAATCAGGCGCATGGATTGCTGAAGCCGGATGTGGCGGTGGTGGATGTGGGCGATCTCTATCGCTCCGCCCTTGCGCGCAAGCCATCGCTTAAAACAGAGATGGACGCGAAGAAGCGCGCCACTTTCCCCCTCAAGCGAATGCTGGAGGAGGAAGGCCCCCGCCGCCTTCTGGCCGAGGTGGCTGAGGCGGTCGTGGCCAGCCTGCGCGGGCGCACCCCGCTGGTGCTGGCCCTGCCCTCTCCCCGGCTGTGGCTGGAAGAGGCATCGCGGATGGCCGGCCGCGATGGCGCCGTGGATCCCGATACGCTTGAGGATGCCGCCATGTATATGGCGGACCTGCTCCGAGCGGTTTCCAGCCTGCCCATTGGCGGCATTCTGGTGGAAGAAGCGCTGGATGGCAGCGAAACAGCAGACCTTGAGACCTATCGCCCGCTCATCAATGTCGCACGACATTATCGCTGGGGGCTCGCCTTGCGGACCACGGCGGGGCGGGGTTCAGATGAGTTCGACGCCGTGATCTCCGCCGATGGTGGCCTGACAGAAGGAGACCGTGCCCGCGGCAGGGATGTGAACGCCCAGTTGTGGGCAGACAAGGAACTGCCGGGTCTTGAAGCGGGCGAGTTCTATTTCGCCGAAATCCCGGTGGATGCAAAGCCGGAGACCGTTCTCCAGCACCTCGCCCGCTTGCGGGCCTGAACCGAAGGCCGGAACAGATTCCCCGCATCTGCTCCGGCCTTCGCGTTCCAGGGCCAGATATGCAGTCGGGGGAAGATATCCACCCCGACCGCATCCGCGCCCCACGACGCCATGTCTCGCATTTCGTCCCTGCCCCACATTCTGCGGGTGGAGACAGACAGGCCAGAAAGGCCGCGCCATGAGCGCAACAGGGCCTGGCCAAACATGGAATGGGAAGCTTTTGCCGCTCATGCCCATGCGTCGCCAGGGGGGCATCCCCAAGGGCATGCAGCGCAGGTGCGGGGCCGCTCCACATTTCAAGAGAACCGGCCATGAGGCGCCATCGCCCCCATGGCTGCGTCCGTTTCACTCATCCGAACCGGCGAAATGACCTCTGATGACGCAGGCCGCCAAGCACTGCATTACAGAAAATAACAATACATATCAATGATATGAAGGAGGGAACATGAACAAGAGGACATGCGGCACACAACGCCGCTCCCCCAGCCGGAACCGTCAGGCCCAGACCATGGCGATCTGGACCACCGCCTGCACCCTGACCGCAATCGCCATGTTGCCCCTGACAGGGGGAACGGCTCATGCAATTGATGTCAACGCATCAGACTATGTGCCAGCCCCCGCCGGGACCAATCTGTTCCTGTGGTACAATCAATATGCCACCCGCAGCGAGTATATCAGCGCCAGCGGGCAGAAACTCTCGAATGATACCGGGCTGGATTCCTACATCTCCATCCTGCGTTATGTGCATTATTTCGAGATTGGCGGCTTCACCATCGCCCCACAGGTTCTTCTGCCCCTTGGCACCATGTATGATGGCAGGCTGGGCGGCGTGAAAATGGATAGCGCCTCAGGTGTTGGCGACCCGATACTCGCCACCACCGTCTGGCTGCTGAACAACAAGGAAACCGAAACCTATCTGGGCATCATGCCCTATCTGTTCTTGCCCATGGGGCAGTATGACCCGCAACAGGGTTTGAACATGGGCGGAAACCGCTGGCAGTTGGACCTTCAGGCCGGCTGGCATCAGGGGCTGGGCAATGGCTTTTCCTTCCAGCTCACCGGCGATGTGGTCTGGTATGGCGCAAACAATGAAGCGCCCGGAGGCGGCAGGCTCACCCAGGATACCACCTATCAGTTTCAAGGTTGGCTGAACTGGGCGTTCGCACCCACATGGCAAGCCTCGGCGGGCTATGCGCGTCTGTGGGGCGGCACGGAATATCTGGATGGCATTGCCACCGGAAACGCCACCCGGAAAGATCAGGCCCGGTTCGAGCTCTCCAAATTCATCACACCCACCTTCCAGGTGCTGGCGCTGGTGCAGCGGGACTTCAACACCGAAGGCGGCTTTCAGGAAGACTTCCGCGGCACATTGCGGCTGATGCAGGCGTTCTGAGCCCCCTCGCCTTCTGGTCCGGCCCATCGTGGCATGGTGCGGCTCAGGGATGACCTGCTCCGCCAGAAGGCACATGCAGGTGGTTTACGACAAACCATAAACAGAAGGGGCCGGAGCAATCCGGCCCCTTCTGCGTGAGACACGAAAACGGCACCGGATTGCTCCGGTGCCGCATATTTCAAAAAGGTGCCTGCGGGATGATCCCGCACGCACACTTGTCTCACTGGAACATGAGAGAGGTCTTCTGGAGAGTGATCCAGATGCCCCACAGCAGAGGTACACCAACCACCAGCCATGCCATGACAACGATGATGCCAGACGTGCTGGAGGTCGCAACCGGAGTGCTGGTCTTGTAGGGGGTGCCGGGAATGGGGCCATCCTTGGCCTCTTCCTCGAAGTCCTCGAAGTCCGCGCCTGCCTCTTCTTCTTCCTGCACCTTCTTGCCGGCCTTCTTCAGTTCCTCATCGGTCATGAAGAGCTTCTCGGCCACGGGTCGCACCAGCAGGTTGCAGATGAAGCCCAGAACCAGAAGGCCAGCCATGATGTACATGGTCTGGTTATAGGAATCCGCGCGCGCGACACCGGAGGCGATCTGGTATTCGCGGATATAGTTGACCAGCACCGGACCCAGAACACCTGCGGTGGCCCATGCGGTGAGCAGGCGACCATGGATGGCGCCCACCATGTGGGTGCCGAACAGATCCGCAAGATAGGCCGGAATGGTCGCGAAGCCGCCGCCATACATCGAGAGGATGATGCCGAAGGCCAGCACGAACAGGATCACGGAGCCCATAGCGGCCGTGGTCGGCACAGCTGCATAGAGCAGGATGCCGAGCAGGAAGAAGATCGCGTAGGTCAGCTTGCGTCCGAGCTTGTCGGAGCAGGAGGCCCAGAAGAAGCGGCCACCGATGTTGCACAGGCTGAGCAGGCCGGTGAAGCCTGCGGCGATGGCCGCGATCTGCGCCGTCTGGGTCGCATTCAGTTCGCCGAAGGTGAGATCGAGACCGATCAGACGGCCGCCGAACACTTCCTGAAGCATGGGCGATGCGACGCCGATCACGCCGATACCGGCCGTCACGTTGAAGCAGAGTACCAGCCACAGCAGGGCGAACTGGGGGGTCTTCCACGCCTTGGACAGATGCACATGGCGATGGGTGACCATGGCATTGGCGCTGGGGGGAGGCGCGGTCCAGCCGGCCGGCTTCCAGCCTTCAGCGGGCACGCGATAGGTGAGCGCACCGCCGACCATGAAGACGAAATAGATGGCGGCCATCACCAGGAAGGTCTGCCACACGCCGACATCGGTTGCGGAGGCGAAATGGCGCATCAGGATATCCGCCAGCGGGGCACCGATCATCGCACCGCCGCCAAAGCCCATGATGGCCATGCCGGTGGCCATGCCGCGCTTGTCCGGGAACCACTTGATGAGGGTGGAGACCGGCGAGATGTAGCCAAGACCCAGACCAATACCGCCAATGACGCCGGAGCCGATCCACAGCATCCAGATCTGGTGGAAGTAAACGCCGATGGCGGAAATCACGAGACCACCACACCAGCAGAATGCCGAGACAAGACCGGCCTTGCGCGGGCCCGCATGTTCCAGCCAGCCACCCCAGAGTGCGGCGGAAGACCCCAGCAGCACGAAGAACAGGGTGTACATCCAGCCAAGCTGGGAAATCTGCCAGTCACAGCTGGTGGTGAAGAGCGAGGCGATGAAGCCCATGTCTGCCGGGCAGGCGACCGCAGCCGAGATACCGACAGCGCGCGAAAGCGGCAGCCAGAACACGCTGAAGCCATAAGCCATGCCGATGCACAGATGGATGGCAAGGGCGGCCGGGGGGACAAGCCAGCGGTTAAAACCAGGCTTCGCGACAGTGCGCTCCCGGCTCAGAAATGGGGGTGGCGCTAGGGTGGAGACGGACATGCTTCCTCCTGATCGTTCTTTTTCATTCGCGCACCGTTGGCGGGGCAATGCGCGCGTGCCTTCTCCCTAGCAAAGGGGAGGCCATTCAGTGGAAAAGCCTATCAATCAACGGAAACAGCCCATCATCCCGGTCTGGGGCATGGACATTTTGTCCACTTTCTAAACTGAAAGCAGCCATGGAATGGACAAAATGTCGCGCTGGGACGTCAGAGTCAGGGATCAAGACTTAGCTTCAGGCTGGCCGCTCACGACAAGCGCCTCATGAAGCCACACGCATGACCCGAGCAAATAAAGCCTGGTTCGCATGAAAAATGCGACGCCCGGAAGACGGGACGCCTCCGGGGGGATGCCGTCACCAAGCATGATCGGCACCCGTGCAAATCATGTGGCCAATATGTGGGGCGAAATCATGGCCTGCGGATTCAGGCGATGGCGGGCAGACGCTCCAGAAAAGCGGCCAGATCCTCGGTCACATGGTCCACATAAACAGCTTCGCGCCCCTCAAGTTCCCAGCTTTCACGCGCTGCCACGCCTTCTCCCGGAGCTGTCACCAAAACCGTGATCATGCCCAGTTCATGCGGCACTTCCAGATTCCGGGCGAGATCCTCGAACATCGCCGCCCGCCCGGCATTCACCCCATGGGCGGCCAGAAAGCGATGATAGGCCTCGGCGGTCGGCTTGGGGTGGAACGCCCCGGCCACGATATCGTGCACCACATCGAACTGCCCATCCATGCCAAGACGCGCCAGCACATTGCGGGCATGGCGTTCAGAGCCGTTGGTATAAATCAGCTTCTGCCCCGGCAGGGCGCGAATGGCCTCAGCGAGCCGGGGTTCCTGACCCAGAGTGGTCAGGTCCACATCATGCACATGGTCGAGGAAGGCATCGGCATCAATGCCATGCTCAATCATCAGCCCGCGCAGGGAGGTGCCATAGCGGCGATAATAATCCTTCTGGATGATGAAGGCGTCTTCCGGCGCAATGCCGAGAAGGTTCGAAATATAGCCCTTCATCCGCATGTCGATCTGGTGCCACAGATCGTGGTGGGCGGGATAAAGCGTATTGTCGAGGTCGAACACCCAGGTGTCGATATCGTCGAAGCTGCGGGTCGCCATCGTCAAACTGCTCATCTTTCATGCCGCACCGGTGCGGCGATCCATTCCAGACCGGATCAGGCCGACATGGCCCAGCCCTCTTGAGAGAGAGCCAGTGAGCCACACACCCATGACACGTGCGTCCCCTAATAAGGGCCGCGACTGTAAATGTCCTGTAACGCCTGCTGAAGTGTGTGGATACGACTTTCATAGGCTGTACGCAGGCAGGCGATATCGCCCTTGCACTGAACCCGCCCCTTCAGCCATGCCCGCTGGGTGCCCTGCAACTCTCCGCGCTGGCCCATGGCCACCATGTGCGTGAGCACCTCATAAAGCGTGGTCATTCTCACGTCCTGATCATTCAGGCTGCGATTATCACAGATGGCTTTTTCATCTGCGGCTGTCGCCGTCGCGCAATCAAAACTGGCCGCCTGCACAGTGCCCATGGGCAGAAGCAGGAGGCCAGCGAGCAACATCGCCCGGACCCGGACCGGATGAGATCCGCCCGCCCACACGCGCAAAGTGCAGCCCTGCATGACACGAAAAGCGGCCATGAACAGATATTGCATCACGCTCTCTTCTCTGCGCATGGCCCCCTCCATGTTTACACTGGCGGCATCCGCCCGGCATTTATAGTGCCGGCTCGAAACCGTTCAAAACCTTCTGCCCTCAGGCGGCAGGCGGGGCAGGTGCCACAGCCATAGCCCCAGTCATGTCGCTCGCCCCGCTCACCCAGATAACAGGTGTGCGTCTGCTCGATGATGACATCCACCAGCTTTGGCCCGCCAAGAGATTGCGCCAGTCGCCAAGTCTGCGCCTTGTCGATCCACATCAGGGGCGTGTGCAGGACAAATCTCCGGTCCATCCCAAGATTGAGAGCGACCTGCATGGCTTTGATGCTGTCATCCCGGCAATCGGGATATCCGGAGAAGTCGGTTTCACACATACCGCCCACGATGTGGCGCAGCCCGCGTCGATAGGCGAGCGCTGCCGCAAAGGTGAGAAAAACGAGATTGCGCCCCGGCACGAAAGTGTTGGGAAGGCCGTTGTCCTTCATCTCGATGGCCGTGGTGCGGGTCAGCGCTGTATCCGAGATCTGGCCCAGTGCCTCGATCGTGATCATGTGGTCTTCACCCAGACGCGCGCCCCAGCCGGGACGCAGGCTGGCGATGGATTCACGCACACGCGGCCGACACTCCAACTCGATGTCGTGGCGCTGTCCGTAATGGAAGCCCAGCGTCTCAACCCGGCGAAACCGGTCCAGCGCATAAGCAAGGCAGGTGGTTGAATCCTGCCCTCCCGAGAACAGCACGAGTGCACCATCCACAACGGCGTCTTCTTCTTTCATGGCATAATCACCGCGTCGCGCCATCCGGCTTCCCTGTATGCTGCGATAAACCGTCATTCACCCGGCGCCTTCGCCTCAATGGCGAGGGCATGAAGGCCACGGCTGATTTCGTCCTGCAACAGCGCATTCACCATGCGGTGCCGTTCCACCCGGCTCTTGCCGGCAAAACCTTCCGCCACCACCCGCACCCGCAGATGAGTGACACCACCATCGCTGCGCCCCTGCGCCCCGGCATGACCAGCATGCTTGTGGCTTTCGTTCTCCACGTCCAGAGCCAGCGGATGCAGGCCGGCCTGAAGGGTCTCCCGGATGGAGGCAAGAGATGTGTCGGACATGATAATCACCTTGTTCCAGCGCGATGCCCACACCGGTCATCATCCGGTCTGGCATCACATTCAACACCACGCGGATGGCAGAGAAAAGAAGGCCATGCGAAGATCGGTGCCTTCAAACCCACAATCTCTCATTCACTGTTGATGACACTGTGTTGGCGCGGATGGACAGAAGGCATTATATAGAGCGCGCAGCAGGGAACCATCTTCGTGCCATGCTCGGCAGGAATGAGAGATAGAACCATGCGGCATGCCAACGCTTCCATACCCTCCACCCATTATCCCGCAACTCTCATTTTGCTCCTTTCATCAGGCGCTTCACCTTGCCGCCACGGGCCACGACACTCATAATCCGCGCACCATGAAACTGGATTCTCCACTCTTCGACCGCATCCGCGTCAAACCCGGCGACGATCGTGCAAGGCAAACGGCAGAAGCATGCTGCCAGTGGCCCGGCTGCACCGCGCCCGCGACGCATCGCGCGCCGAAAGGACGACATCAGGAAGGTCAGTACTGGCGCTACTGCGTGGATCACGTGAAGCTGTACAACCAGTCCTACAATTATTTCTCCGGCATGAGCGACGACGCCGTCCATGCCTATCAGAAGGATGCGCTGACCGGCCATCGCCCCACATGGCGCATGGGCGCGAAGAAGGGCACGCGCGAGGGCGACACCGGGGCAGCATCAGCCCGGCCAGATCCCCAGGATCCTTTTGGTTTTGCGAACGAAACCGGGCATCCGTTCGGCAGTTCTCAGGCCAAGCCGGAACCGCGCGGCCGTACCATCCGCAATCCGGAGCGTCAGGCGTTTGAGGTTATGGGCCTTGAGATTTCCGTTGGCGCGGATGAGATCAAGGCGCGCTACAAGGAACTGGTCAAACTGCATCACCCGGACGTGAATGGCGGAGACCGCTCCTCCGAGGATCGGTTGCGCAGCGTGATCCAGGCTTACACCACTCTGAAACAGGCGGGTCTGTGCTGACCCACCTGCCCCACCCATCCGGACCCGCTCTCCATGCGCTTGAAGCAAGGCATGGTTGCGGGTCTCAACCCGAACCGGAACCGGCCGGGCTGAGACGCTTCTGGCGCTTCAACCCGAAAAGGCCATCCGTTTCTCATCATGAAGTCACAGGGCGGTTCACCGCTCTGGAACAAGGGGCGCCACGCGCGTCCGCGGAGGAGTTATGAGCGGCACCGAGACCCTGGCCCCCACACCGGACAAAACTGTTTCGGCGCGCGAGACCTTCGGCATTGATCTGGACATGGAGGTGCCCGCCTTCTCCGAGCCCAACGAGCATGTGCCTGATCTCGACCCCGACTATCTGTTCGACCGGCCGACCACCATGGCCATCCTCGCCGGCTTCGCCCACAACCGCCGGGTGATGGTCAATGGCTATCACGGCACCGGCAAATCCACCCATGTGGAGCAGGTGGCGGCGCGCCTGAACTGGCCCTGCGTGCGCGTGAACCTCGACAGCCACATCTCGCGTATCGACCTCATCGGCAAGGATGCGATCGTGGTGAAGGACGGCATGCAGGTGACCGAATTCCGCGACGGGATTCTGCCCTGGGCCTACCAGAACAACATCGCGCTGGTGTTCGATGAATATGATGCCGGCCGCCCGGACGTGATGTTCGTGATCCAGCGCGTGCTGGAATCCTCCGGCCGCCTCACCCTGCTGGACCAGAGCCGCGTTCTGCGCCCGCATCCGGCCTTCCGTCTGTTCGCCACCGCCAACACCATCGGCCTCGGCGACACCACCGGCCTGTATCACGGCACGCAGCAGATCAACCAGGCGCAGATGGACCGCTGGTCCATCGTCACCACGCTGAACTATCTGCCGCATGACCATGAGGTCGGCATCGTTCTGGCCAAGGCCAAGCATTTCCGGACCGATGCGGGCCGCGACACGGTGGGCCGCATGGTGCGCCTTGCGGACCTGACCCGGCAGGCCTTCATCAACGGGGATCTCTCCACCGTGATGAGCCCGCGCACGGTTATCACCTGGGCCGAGAATGCGGATATCTTCAAGGACATCGCCTTCTCCCTGCGGGTGACCTTCCTCAACAAGTGCGACGAACTGGAACGCCCGCTGGTGGCGGAGTTCTATCAGCGCTGCTTCGGCAAGGAACTGGCCGAGAGCACGGTGAATGTCGCCCTCTCCTGACGCATGATCCGGCGCGCCCAACCGGGCGCGCCTGCCCCATAGATGAGGATGGCGCGCCGGCTTTTGTCGCGACGCATGCCGCCCCGAAGATGTGAAGAACCCGCCATGGCCCCCAGCAACCGTCCGCCCGGAAAAGCGCAGGGTGAGTCCCCCTCCGAGCCCTTCAAGCGGGCGGTTTCCAGCTGCTTCAAGGCCATTGCCGGGGTCAGCGAGGTGGAGGTCACATTTCGGGGGCGAGCGCCCTGGGCTCAGTGCCGGCCGGGTGCGCCTGCCGGAACCACCCCGCCGGGTGAGCCCGCAGGATGCCGCCCTCATCCGCGGCCATGCGGACTCCCTCGCCTTGCGCCTTGCCTGCCATGACACGAAGCTGCACCAGCGCATGCAGCCCAGCGGAGATCTCGCCCGCGCCATCTTCGAGGCGGTGGAACAAACCCGTGTGGAGGCCATCGGCTCCAACCGCATGCCGGGCACCCGTAGCAATTTGACGGCGGTGCTGACCGATCGCTACCGCCGCGGCAATTATGCCGATGTTTCCAGCCGGGCCGATGCACCGCTTGAGGAAGCCATCGCGCTCATGGTGCGGGAACGGTTGACCGGGCAAGCCCCGCCCCGCGACGCCCGCCGCATCGTGGAACTGTGGCGCGCCCATGTGGAAGAGCGGGCCGGCACAAAGCTGGAAAACCTTCTCCAGAATGTGGAGAACCAGAAGGCCTTCAGCCAGCTGACCCGCGACATCCTCTCCTCGCTCGACATGGGCGAGGAGTCCGGCAGTGCTGACGATCAGGACGACGGCACCGAGGAGAAGGAAGGCGGCTCGGAGGAAGAAGGCGGGCAGGACAGCCAGCCCGAGGAAAGCGAGAACCAGCCCACCGCAACCGAGACGGAGAGCGAGCTTTCCGACGAGGACCTGCCTGAAGGCGAGATGGAGAGCGAAAGCGCTCCTGCCGATGCCCCGCCTGATGGCGAAGAGGCCGCGGACCTTGATGAGCCGGGCGAAGCGATGCATCAACGCCCACCGTCCATGCATGACAATCGCGGGCCGGAATATCACGCCTTCACCACCCGCTTCGACGAAGAGGTGCATGCCGACGATCTGTGCGACACGGAGGAACTGACCCGCCTGCGCGCCCATCTCGACAAGCAGATCTCTCATCTTCAGGGCGTGGTGGCGCGTCTCGCCAACCGCTTGCAGCGCCGCCTTCTGGCCCAGCAGAACCGCGCCTGGGAGTTCGACCTTGAGGAAGGCGTGCTCGACCCCGCCCGTCTTTCGCGCGTGGTCACCGACCCGACCGCCGCCCTCACCTTCAAGCGCGAACGCGACACCGATTTTCGCGATACGGTGGTGACACTGCTGATCGACAATTCCGGCTCCATGCGCGGCCGGCCGATCACGGTCGCCGCCACCTGCGCCGACATTCTGGCCCGCACGCTGGAACGCTGCGGCGTGAAGGTGGAAGTGCTGGGCTTCACCACCCGCGCGTGGAAGGGCGGACAATCCCGCGAGGCATGGCTGGCTGCCGGCAAGCCTGCCGCTCCCGGCCGCCTGAATGATCTGCGCCACATCATCTACAAGCCGGCCGATGCCCCCTGGCGGCGGGCGCGGCGTAGTCTTGGCCTGATGATGCGCGAGGGACTGCTGAAGGAAAACATCGACGGCGAGGCGCTGGATTGGGCGCACAAGCGCCTGCTGGCGCGCACGGAATCCCGCCGCATCCTGATGATGATTTCCGATGGCGCTCCGGTGGATGACTCCACCCTTTCCGTAAACCCCGGCAATTATCTGGAACGCCATCTGCGCCACATCATCTCGCAGATCGAGAACCGCTCACCGGTGGAACTGATCGCCATCGGTATCGGCCATGATGTCACACGCTATTATCGGCGCGCTGTCACGATTGTGGATGCGGAAGAACTGGGCGGTGTGATGACCGAGAAACTCGCTGAACTGTTCGAGGAAAAGGCGGAAGCCCCCACCCGCGGCAAGAGACGACACTGATGATTATGAGGGCCGGACGCGTCAGGAACTGGTACGGCCGGCTGCTCATCGCCCTTTATGAGAGGCGAAACGCTCTAAGTCTCAATGCGTGCGGCGAGATGAAAGGCGGACACATTTTCCGCTCACGCGGTGGGCACAAGGGCCTCGCGCCCCATTTGCCCACAATATGCAGCATCAAACCTCCACGCCCTCTTGCAGGCACGGCCCGGGCGGCTCTGCTGGCGCTATGCCTTGCCGGCGGGCTCGTGTTCTCTGACAACGGTTTGACCTCCATTGCGCATGCACGTTCTGTCGCGCCTCCCGCGAAGCCGTACCAGATCGAAGTCTCCGCGCGCCCCATCACCGCCTTCCGCCCCGGAGATGACACCCGCACCTTCGGGGAACTGACCTTTCTGGGCGGCCTGATCCTGACCTCGTCCGATCCGGTTTTCGGCGGCATATCCGGCTTTCACCTCTCCCAGCAGGACAACAGCTTCCTCGCGGTGACAGACAAAGGCACGCTTTTGTCCGGCCGGCTGGATGTGGATGGCGAGCAGCCGGTAGGGCTCTCCAATGTCATGGCTGCTGCTTTGAAAGACGAAAAGGGCCGTCCACTGGCCCGGCGCGGACGGGGAGATGCGGAATCCATCACGCTGGCTCCCGATGCGGTCTATATCGGACTGGAACGCATCAATGAGATCTGGCGTTATCCACGCCCGCCCATGGGCCGTAATGGCACACAAGTGAAAGTGCCCAAAGGCGTACGCGAACTGCGCAACAATCTGGGGTTGGAAAGCCTGGTCCATGTGCCTTCCGGCCCGCTCAAGGGGGCGCTGATCGGCATTGGAGAGGCTGGCCTCAAGGAGGGCGGCGATCTACCCGGTTTCATCATTGGCGGCCCCATGCCGGGCACCTTCACCATCGCCAAAAGCAGTTTCTTCAATGCCACCGACGCCGCCCTTGGCCCGGATGGTGAGCTGTTCCTGCTGGAACGGCACTTTTCATGGTTTACCGGCGTACTGATGCAGTTGCGCCGCTTCAGGCTGGACGACATCCGCCCCGGCGCGGCGCTCTCGGGCGAAGTGCTGGGCACGTTCAACAACACATATGAGATCGACAATATGGAGGGCATGAGCGTCACTGTCGGCGCGGATGGACGCACCCTTCTGACCCTGATCTCCGATGACAATTTCAGCCCGATCCAGCGCACCATATTGCTGCGTTTTGCTCTTCCGCCACGCTAAGACACCCGCCTGGGCCACGATCTGGCCGGGCAGGCACGGGCAAACAGGCCGGGAGCAAACCGGGCGTGAAGCACGCACACATCGAAATCCGCCTCAGTTCCCGGCTCCATCGTCGCAGAAGCGCTACCGCACCTTGATACCCATGGAAATATGGGCGACACAAGGTTGCCCAAAGCTGCAAGCTGGTGCGCATTCAGACCAGAATGGGCAGCCTGCCCGCCAAGATATGGGCGCGGAAAAATATTTGTCATGTCTAGAGGAGGCTCTGCCTTGGCCAACACGACATCCAGAACAAACCTGCGCGGAGAAGTACTGGACGATGTCTATGCCTCCAGCGAACTGAGGGGCAGCCTGCCCAAATATGATTTTCCGCAGAAGGAGCAGTCGCCGCGCCATATTCTGGCGGCTGTGCGTGATGAACTGATGCTGGATGGCAATTCGCGCCAGAACCTCGCGACCTTCTGCCAGACGTGGCTGGAAGATGAGGTCCGCGAGCTGATGGACCTGTCGATCGATAAGAACATGATCGACAAGGATGAATATCCGCAGACGGCCGAGATCGAAGCCCGCTGTGTGCGCATGCTCGCGGATTTGTGGAACTCGCCCTCCCCGCGCACCACGCTGGGCTGTTCCACCACCGGTTCATCGGAAGCGGCGATGCTCGGCGGCCTTGCCATGAAATGGCGCTGGCGCAAGAAGCAGGCAGCAGCCGGCAAACCCACAGACAAGCCGAACCTCATCTGCGGCCCGGTACAGATCTGCTGGCACAAATTCGCCCGTTACTTTGATGTAGAATTGCGCGAGATTCCGCTTGAGGGCGAGCGCCTCATCATGAATGCGGAAGAAGTGCTGAAGCGCGTGGATGAAAACACCATAGGCGTGGTGCCCACCCTCGGCGTCACGTTCACCTGCCAGTATGAGCCGGTGAAAGAGGTGAGCGACGCGCTGGACCGGCTGCAACAGGAAACCGGCCTTGATATTCCCATCCATGTCGATGGTGCATCCGGAGGCTTCCTTGCCCCCTTCTGCGCGCCGGATGTGGAGTGGGATTTTCGCCTGCCACGCGTGAAATCCATCAATGCATCCGGCCATAAATTCGGCCTCGCTCCGCTGGGCGTGGGCTGGGCAGTGTGGCGCGAAGCCACCGATCTGCCGGCAGAGCTGATTTTCGATGTGAACTATCTGGGCGGGAACATGCCCACGTTTGCACTTAATTTCTCACGCCCCGGCGGCCAGATTGTTGCGCAATACTATAATTTCCTGCGCCTTGGCCGGGAAGGATACGCCAAGATACAGGGCGCTTGTTACGATGCGGCAGAATATCTGGCGACAGAGATTTCCAAAATTGGCCCCTTTGAAATGTTGTTCTCCGGTGACAGGCAGGCCGGCATCCCCGCTCTCGCCTGGAAGCTGAAGGACAACGAGGCCATTGGCGGCTACACGCTTTATGACCTTGCAGACCGCCTCCGCAGCCGGGGCTGGCAGGTGCCTGCCTATTCCATGCCGGCGCACCGTGAGGATCTGGTGATCCAGCGTATTCTGGTACGCCACGGCGTCACCCATGATCTTGCCAGCCTGCTGCTGGCGGACATGAAATGGGCTATCTCCTATTTCGAGAAACACCCTGTTTCGGCCCCATTGACGGAATCCGAGGCCAGCGGCTTCAACCACAACTAAACCTCATATTTCCCCCGGTGCCTCACACGTGCCGGGGGCCTTCAGGCAAGATGAGGCGGGAAAACTATGCCTCAGCTTGCGCACAACGACTTGTCGTGAGGCTCCGCCTCCGCTAGAAGCGCTGAACCACGCAGTCGATTCTTCGGCATGCACCTTGTGGAGAGGTGGCAGAGTGGTCGAATGCACCGCACTCGAAATGCGGCATGGGTGCAAGCCCATCGGGGGTTCGAATCCCCCCCTCTCCGCCATCACGACCCCTTATGTAATTGATATTTATATATCTTTTTAGGTGTTGGGTTTCTCAACCCCACTTCTAGCCCCACTTGCGGATTTTGCTTGAGGCTTACGATGCCTTCCGCGCCTCCCCCAGAGATGGGCCGCCCAGTGGGCAAGGCTGCCCCCCCATGGGCCGCGCATCTCCCCTTCGTCTCCTATAGCGCGCCGCCGCCTTTTGCCACGATGGTCGGCGACTTTTGCCACTCCCCAAAGCGCGGCCCGTGACGTCCGAAGTTGCGTTGGCTTTGCCGTTTCTGATGACCCTATATGGTTGGCAGAAAGAGACATCACTCCCCCTTCTGCCCTCTACAGCCTCACTTAGTTGGCATGGATGACTATTTATCCCCATTGCCGCGAAGGCTAATATTGGCTTGAATGGGGTGGATTGCTGCCCGACGGCTTCTGGGCAGCGGAGCTGGGAAAGCGGCCATCAGGTGCCCGCGCACGGTAATGCGCGCTCATCTCGGAGAACCAAGTTCTGTGAGCGGTTCCCAGCAGCAAACGTTCTCGGCAGTTGATAAAGGGAGATTTCCGGGTCATCAGTGATTTATCGATTGGATCTGTGATAGTTCGATGTGTCATGAAAGAACGCGTTGCAGCAGGGATAAAATGGTTGGCGAGCCAGCTCAGCGATTTCGCGGCAGTTCTGGAACGCCTAGGTCGCCCCAAGCCCACGCAATCAAAATTTGTAAATCTCGCGCCTACCGACCAGGCTGATAAAGACGGCGTATATTCCGAAGCTTTACTCTTCGCCACGGCCGACCCGAAGGTATCCAATATAGCGCTGACGGGCCCCTACGGGTCGGGAAAAAGCAGCATCATTCAATCTTTTTTGAAGAGGTACCCGAGGCGTGGGCGGACGCTTCACATCTCCCTCGCGGCGTTTGTGCCCGAGGCTGACACGGTGAGCGGCAAAGTCAGCCGTCAAGAGATTGAAAGAAGTATCCTCCAGCAGATGCTCTACGGCGCCGACGCCAATAAACTTCCATTGTCGCGCTTCAAACGAATCCAAACGCCAGGGGTTTTGTCGATATTCAGATCGCTGTACATCCTGCTCGGATTGCTCGCGATTTGGTTTGTGTTCCTGAAACGTGAAGAAATCATAAGTGGTTCATTCCTCTCTCCCCTTGCGTTCAGCAACTGGCTTAATTTTGGAATCGTAGCGGTTGCCATCCTATTCCTCTGGGGTGCTCTACATCATTTTTACGTCGCGAGCTTTGGTGTTTCACTCAAGAGCATCTCGCTGAAAGACATCGAGATTAGGCCTTCATCGGATGACCAAGAGTCTATCCTTAACCGCCACCTCGACGAAATCATCTACTTTTTCCAAGTAACAGACTATGACCTCGTCATCATCGAGGATCTGGATCGTTTCGACGACGCGGAGATTTTCGTAACCTTGCGCGAAATCAATCGTCTCGTGAACGAAAACGCAGGCGTCAAACGGTCCATCAGGTTCCTCTACGCCTTGCGCGACGACATTTTTGCTAACACGGATCGAACCAAGTTCTTCGAGTTCATCATTCCCGTTATTCCGATCATCAACATCTCGAACTCAATCGATATGGTGCTGGAGCAAGGCAAGCGGCTTGAACTCGACGGGCGCCTTGATCGGCAGTTCCTGCGAGAGGTCTCAAGGTACCTGAATGACCTGAGGCTCATCCAGAATATCTTCAATGAGTATGCCATCTACGCCTCCAACCTAGAGACTGACGATGAAAATATTCTCGATCCCAACAAGCTGCTTGCGATCCTGATCTACAAGAACGTCTACCCCAGAGATTTCGAACAACTGCACCGCGGCGAAGGCCACCTCGCTGACGTTCTGGGCCGCCACGATGAGCTCGTATCACGCGGGGAGGCCGCATATAAGGCTGAGATCGTTGAACTCGAAAAGCAGATTGACATTGCTGAACGGCAGACACCTTCTGATTTGAAAGAGTTGCGTCAAATCTACGCTATGGCGCTTATCGAACGGCTTCCAGACTATGTTTTCCGCGTTAGCGTCGATGGTCAAACGTGGATTCCCCTCCAGCAACTTGTCGATCATGATGCGTTCGAGAGCGTGATCGAAGCCAAGCAACTCAAACATCGTAACATCAATAACCACCAACAGTGGCTCGATATCTCCAACTTACAGAACGATGTGGATCGTCAGAAGAGCTACTTGCTGCGCAGGACGGAACTGGAAGGCAGAGCAGAGGCTAACAAAGACGCTAGCTTGCGACGGATTCGGGAACTCAGAGCGAGAATTGCGACGCTTCGAAGAACCAAATTCAACGAACTCGTGCGTTCAAGCGCTGACCGAGTAACCGACCTTTTCAATGATTTCGGTGAGAAGGGAGAGCTGGCTCGATTCCTGATTCTGGAAGGACATCTAGACGATACATATTATCAATATACGTCGCTCTTCCATTCCGGTCGGCTGTCGCCAAATGACAACAAGTTCCTGATTCAAATTCGGGCGTTCGCTACACCCGATCCTGGTTTTCCAATCGACAACCCCAAAGAGGTCATCGCAGCGATGCGCGATGAGGACTTTGGACAAAGCTATGTCCTAAACGTAAAACTGGTTGACTGCCTTCTGAGCGAGGCGACCCGCGATAGCGATCAGACTCGTAACCTATTCGAGTTCATAGCGTCCCATTTTGATGGCTGCGAGGATTTCTTCGAGGCCTATTACGCTACGGGGCGCGAGGTCTCCCGGTTGCTTTCCGGCTTGGCAGACGCATGGAAGAGTTTCGTTCCGACGATCATCGTCAGCAAGCGCAATCTCTCACATGTCACACAGTTGGTAGCGAACCTGCCTGAAAGCGCGCTCGCAACAGTAGCTAGCGATAGCGAACTTCCTGAATTCGTCGCGGCTAACCTTCCTGAAATTCTGGCACTAGCGCCAGACCTAATACCCGAACGTCTGGAGCGCATTGGTTTCGAGATTCGAGACCTTCCAGCCATTGGGTCGTACACCGGCATCGTGCGCTCCATGGTAAAGAGGGGACTCTTTGAACTTTCGATTGCCAATCTGGAACATATCTATCGCGCGGTTCTGGGCGAGACCAATCTCACAGCGTTTCGCGAGCGCAATTACACCACGCTACGTTCGATTACAGATTCTGCCTTGATAACGAGGGTCGAACGCGACTTTGATCTGTATCTTAGCAACGTGCTACTCGAGCTTGCCGAGGATTCCGAAGAAGATGCCGCAGCCATAATCGATATCCTATGTCGCGAAGAACTTGACAGAGACAGTGTTCGCGAATTTTTCGGACGACAGACGGCTTTTCTGCCAACGCTGGACGGCGTTCCAGAGAGAATGCATGACATGGTGTTCGAGCTGCAACGTATTGAGCCGACCTGGGAAAATTGCGTCGTGTTCATGGGAAGCAGCGGCTTCGCGGCAGAAATCCTGCTGGTCTATCTTGATCGAAAAGATGTGCGCTCGGCGATCCTGAAGCAGCCTCTGCCGAGTGATCCGGGGACACTGCCGCTGCGCCAATTCCTTGTTAACGCAGATGCAATGAGCGACGAGGGCTACCGGGAGTATGTCCGTGCATTGCCCAACCCATTCACGAAATTCCCCGAAAACCTCGATTCCTCGAAGCTCACCATCCTTATTGAAGAGCGCAAGATCACATTTTCAAAGGAGAACCTCGACACGCTAGACGTCGAAACGGATTTGCCGGTCGTTTTCCTAGCAGACAACATCGAAACTTATCTCGCGAATCCTGATACGTTTGCGCTTGACGATGACTTCCGCGAGACGCTCCTTGGAAGCGACATAAGTGATTGCAACAAGCGCGCGATCATTGACCTCATGGATATAAATACGCTCAGGGAACTACCTGACCGAGCGGCACTCATCGGCCCGATTCTCGACCGCACCAATGTAAGAATATCCGGCCTTGATGTGGCAAACGCGCGGTCACTGATCCTGAATTCAAGGCCAGTTGGGACGCAGATTTCCTTGTTCAACAAGCTTCACTCGACCATGGCGGTCGATGAAGCGCGCCAACTTCTTACAGAGCTTCCAAGACCGTTTTCTGAGATCACGACGGGACATCACACTCCAAGATTACCTAAGTCAGATAAAAATCGTGAGTTGGTCCAATGGCTTGAATCTCGCGGCATCATTTCTTCGTGGAGCGAGGGAGGTGGTTGGTTCCGAGGTGATGAGATACGCGTGAACCTCAAAAGGCGATGACGAGACGGTGATAATTCGGTTCTTTTGTGGACGGCAGGCTCCGATGAGGTGTCATGATTGTTGCAACTCCCAGAGGTGACCGACAATGCCATTGGTTGCCCGAACTTCGGTCCCCCTACTCCCCAAAACCCGGCGGTCGGCTCACGGCCCCGGCCTTGCTGTCCGGTGGGAATTGAGCGAACGGCAGGTTTGCGGTGACGGCGGAAGCATCCACAATGGCGATAATGGGGTCGATTTCTGCCGGAGTTGGCCGACTAGCGGTCAACCGCAAATTCGGGGTGGAAAGCTGACTGGCGGGTTTCGGGCGGCTGGGCAGGGAAGGGAACATGCGCGGCGAGCCTGTTCGGGCTTTTTGGGCCAAATTAATCTCCCCACGTTGGAGTCGAGCACGCCCCATGGTGCCGTTAGTTCGCGTTCCCTCAGGTGACTGAGATTAGTTTCGCATCTATGGTCCTCGGAAATGAATTGTCGGAGGACAGAATGCAGCCGGAAGAAGGCGATGACATTTTCATTCTCGTCGTCGACGAGACATACGGCGGTGATGAGGAAACCTACATCAGCGACAGTGAAAATTATCGGAGGCAGCTTGAACGGGACTTTAGGGTTTCGTTTGTACCCGCTAACATCGGAGCGGGCGCAGACATACCGTCCTTCCTCACCGTCATCGCGACTACGTCGGTACCCGTTTGGGTGGTTGTTCTCAGCGCCTTCTTCCTAGGCTCAGGACCCATTGATGTGATGCGCGCGATCTGATTCAGGCTCCGTGAGGAGTGTGGATCATGAGTGACCTCTATTGGTTGACGGACGAGCAGATGGCTCGGCTGGAGCCCTATTTCCCCAAGAGCCACGGCGTGCCTCGGGTGGATGACCGCCGGGTGTTGAGTGGGATCATCTTCGTCAATCGCAACGGTCTGCGCTGGCGGGACGCCCCAGCGTCCTACGGGCCACACAAGACCCTCTACAACCGCTGGAAGCGATGGAGCGACGCGGGCGTCTTCATCCGGATGATGGAAGGCCTGTCCGGTGGGCAGAGCGAACGCCGCACCGTCATGATCGACGCGACCTACCTCAAGGCGCACCGCACGGCTTCGAGCCTGCGAGTAAAAAGGGGGATCTCGGTCGCCTGATCGGACGCACGAAAGGCGGCATGAACACCAAGCTGCACGCCGTGACTGATGCGAACGGACGCCCGATCAGCCTGTTTATGACGGCAGGCCAGGTCAGCGACTACACTGGCGCGGCCGCTCTCCTGGACAGCCTTCCCCGGGCTCAGTGGCTGTTGGGGGATCGGGGCTACGATGCCGATTGGTTCAGGGATGCCTTGCGGGCCAAGGGCATCACGCCCTGCATCCCGGGCCGCAAATCCCGAACCGAACCCATTCACTACGACAAGCGCCGCTACAAAAGGCGCAACCGCATTGAGATTATGTTCGGCAGGCTGAAAGACTGGCGGCGCATCGCCACGCGCTACGACCGCTGCCCTACCGTCTTCCTGTCCGCCATAGCTCTCGCCGCTACCGTCCTATTCTGGCTATGAGTCCTGAGCCTAGGTTGCGGCGCATGTGACAGACCCGTACGGAGAACACGTTCATGCTCTCGGGCTCTTCACGTCCCTCCAGGGCATAGACCGTTGTCAGCAGCGCCTCATAGGTCGCAACCGGCTGTTGGATCATCACACCCAGGAACACGCACTCAAATGCAGTCAGCTTCCACTCTCGGGGAGGTATGATCTGCGGCTTTATCTGTCCGCGCAGCCACGCATTCTCTTCCTTCAGGCGCTCATTCTGTATGCGCAGTTCGCGCATTTGCTCCACGAGAGCAGGGGGCAAGACAGGCCGGGCAATAGCTTTGACACGCTCAAGCCTCAGCATGCGCGCCTCCCGTCAGATCAATCGCAGCCGACAGCACTTCCCACTTCGGCGCATCTGGCACGCCTGCGTTCGGCCCCAGTTCATTGAGGATATTCGCGATCATCCGGGCAGAGGTCTCATCCCCCTCCCATGCCTCACGGCGGAACATGCGAACGTGCGCGACGACAACAGATGAGGTGCGCGTGCGGGAGAGCATCCACTCCCCGGAAAAATAGCTCACCCCATCCGGCCGGTCGGGGGCCTTGCGGCAAACGAGATAAGTCATGCGAGCAGCCATCAGCGCACCATCAAGGCAAAGATCGCGAAACAGGGGATTGCGAGCAGCACGGCCGACACCATCAGCATCATGACCAGCGCCTGCTGGCGCATTTCAGCCATTCGGCGGGTTCCGGCCGGGATCGGATGGCTGTTGCCAGCGCCGTAGCGCACGACTGACAGGGATGGCTTCATGCCGCAGCTCCCATGTCAGCGAGAGCGTCACCGTTTTGGCTGGTGCGCAGCGCCTGTTCCGCAGTAGCTTTGAGCCAAGGTGAGCGCTTGACGGCGTACCGCTTGGGCCAGATCTGCTCGGGGCGCATCCCGAGGAAATCGGCTAGAGCCTGTTCTCAGGCAACATGTCGGCGGATAAGGGCAGATCGACAGGCAGACTCGTCGAGACCGGCTTGCGGCGCGATGGAGCGTAGGGTAGCGCCTTTGCAATGCACTTCGGCCCGGATCGTGTGCCTGTCCATCCCGACAGCACGCGGTTTGGCCATGCTAACCTCCTGATGGCCGGCCCCTGCCAGGGCCGGTTTTTTGGGACTTCACCGCTCACGTTCGTGTTCACGAGCGTGAGCACGTTCGTGTTCACACTTGTGAAGATGTCGATTTTTATCGAGGTTTGCAACGATAAAAATCTAGTTCCGACCTATGGGTGGACAAAAGTTCGTAGATGTCCGGATTTTTATCGATATGCCAAAGGATTATGAGAGCCCGGAACCGATTCCGACCTCTGTCGATAAAGCTCCGGGCTGGTCTCCGGAGGTCGGAACTCGACTTAAAGAGATGATAACCGCCCTTGGTGGGCCAACGCAGGCGTCGACTATCGTCGGCATCACCGCCGAACAATTGTCGAAATGGCGTGACGGACGGGCAAAGGCGTCATTTGCTGGGGTATCGGCGCTGGCACAGGCAGCCGGCAAGTCGCTCGATTGGGTTCTAATGGGCAATGAGCCACGCACAACGCCCCCCGATCACACCTTAGCTATCATCGATGAGGAACTGCTGGGGCGCGTCACAGACGCCATCTCCCGTCTCTACAGGGACGAGCGCGTTTCTCTAGCCCCAATTGATTTGGGCCGTCTGGCAGGTCGTAAATACACGGAAATCGTTGCTGCGACTGATGACCCAGCGGAGCGGCTGGCGATGCTGAAGCTCATAACCGTCCAGTTCCGCGCCGAACTGCACGCCTCCGCAGCCGAACCCGGCACCGGTAAACGTTCGGCCTCCGCCTCATAAGATCGCTTGCCCTTCACCTATGTCCTATAGGTTGTAAATTCGTCTATACGGGCGCACCTACAACCGGAGTTTGGACATGAAGCGCTGCCTGCTCACGATCTCGCTCGCATTAATGCCCGCCACAGCAATGGCAGAGAAGCCCATCGATCTCGGCGTCATGGGGTCTGACGGCATCATCCGTCCTGAGGCCAGTTCCGACTCTGCCCCCGCTCAGAAAAAGGCGGGAAACCAAATTCTACCCCACATTGTTCTAAAAACTCAAAAGCAAGTTCAAGCTATTATCGGTCAGCCCGACGAACAATGTTCTAAAGGTAAGTATGGCATCAAATGCAGCTATAAAAGCGGACAATTCGAGATTGTGTATATCAATGGTCTGGCAGACTGGATCACCTACAACAATCCGAAGAATGTGGGCTTCTACCCAGCGGCACTGCAGCAATTGGGCATATCTTGTCCTATCACCCCTAGTAAGGTGACTACCTCCGGCGATATGCTTTCATGGGAGGGGACGTGTCCGGGATTCGTCTCAGCCCAGATATTTTCTGGCGGCGGCAAAGCACCGGTTCCAGGCGACTTCCGTGAGGTGTTCTATATCTACCTTAAAGCCGCAACGCCCTGACCATTCCCGGCCATTTGCCAGCCCGATTGAGCAGCAAATGGCCGACCAATGGTCGCGAAATGGGTGCAGTGGCAAAAGGTTTGGTCAATTCTGGCCGCAAACGGCGGAGCAGTGGCAAAAGGCCAATTTTGCCTAACTAAGGTTCAAAACCTTACCACATAAGGCCCTGCCGCCAATCCCACCCCTCTCTCAGAGTGGCAGAATGAACA
>JAUCBT010000014.1:0-3441 GCA_034676685.1 Xanthobacter sp.
AGATTTCGGCTATGGCGTCACCGTGGTGCATGATGCCGTGACGACGCGAGACTTCAGCTTCAATGGCATTAACGTGCCGGCAGCAGAAGTTCACGCCTCCGCCATGGCCGCGCTGGCCTTCGCCTATGCCACAGTCAAAAGCACGGATGAGGTGCTGGCTGGCGCATAGTCTGGTTTGGCCAGAGCCTGAATGAGACATGCTCTGGCCAAACCATTGCCCTGTGGGCTCTCAACCATGGGGCTGGCCTCGCCCACTGCAAAGACGCGCCGAAAAAACCGCCCGTTCAGAAGGCAGTGAGGCCATTGCACACCGGAGAGGCATCCCGGCTGCAATGGTTCGTCAACGCGCACCTCTGAAGCGTCCATATGGTTTTTCAGACCATGCGACGGGGAAAGAGCCCGGATCATCTGAAACATCCCCTCTCATGGAATTGAGGATGCTTTCAACCATATCGATTGATCGCGCTTTCCCATGAACCAGAGTTCGCTGCACGCGACCTCGCTCCGGGAAAACTGACGGACCACAATATTACAGTGGCATGGCCACCAGTTCTCCGTTCGCCCGGCGCAGAATTTCCATCGGCACGCCATAGATGGCTTCAAGCGTGGCGGGCTCCACCAGGTCCACCGGCTTGCCGCGAGCGATCAGGCGGCCCGTGTGCAAGGCCAGCAACTCATCACAGAAGCGCGCGGCCATGTTCACATCATGCAGCACGATGATGACGCCGATGCCCCGTTCATGGCTCAGGCGCTTCACCAGCCGCAGCACCTCCACCTGATGGGCGATGTCAAGCGCGGAGGTCGGTTCATCCAGCAGCAGGCAGGGCGCATCCTGCGCCACCAGCATGGCGAGCCATGCCCGCTGGCGTTCGCCACCGGAGAGGGTATCCACCAGCCGGTCAGCCAGCGCACCTGTCTCGGTCAGTTCGATGGCCTCATCCACCTTCTGCCGGTCCTGCGCGGTAAAGCGGCCCAGCGCGCCATGCCAGGGATAGCGCCCCAACGCCACCAGTTCGCGCACATTCAGGCCGCCGGTTGCGGGCGGGGTCTGGGGCAGATAGGCCACCTGCCGTGCGAACGCCCTGCTGCTCCAGCCAGACAGCGCCCGCCCATCCATCTGCACCTGTCCGCTTGTCGGCACCAACTGGCCCGCCAACACCTTCAGCAGCGTAGACTTGCCGGAACCATTATGCCCGATCAGCCCAATCACCTGCCCGGGCGGCAGGGCCAGATCCAGCGGATGCAGCAGCGTGCGCTCATCCACGGCCACATGGACCCCATCCAGCGCGAAGAGCGGCGTTGCGGCGTCCACCTCAGCGCTCCAGACCAAAGGCGAAGCGGATGGCAAGGTTCATCACGGCCGGCATGATCGACATATGGGTCTCACCCGGCACGAAGGCATAATCCGATTTCAGCCCCGGCACCCGGGTCAGGCGCTCCGCCATGATGCGGGCATTGTCGACGATGCGGCTTTCATCGAAATTGGCGAGGCGCTTCTGCTCGTCGGTTGCGCCCATCTGGAAGGGCGCGAGCTTCTGCTCATATTCCCCGGCAATGGTGAGAATCCGGCCCGTGCATGATGCCCCGCTGGCGATGAAGGCCTCCGCAGCATCGACGATGCCCGCCCCCTCCCACCAGATGGCGGGGCTGGCGGAAATCCAGTCCGCAAAAGCATCCGGCTTGCGAAACAGGGTGTGCAGCACGAACAGACCACCGAAGGAATGGCCGAGCAGCGCCTGCCGGGCAGGATTGATCCGGGCGCGGCGCGCGATCTCGGGCTTCAGCTCATCCTCGATGAAGGCGAGAAACTCATCCGCCCCACCGGTGCGTGCCTCCGGCCCATCCGGTGTGAAGGGCGGATAGCTCTTGCCGGGCGGCGGCCCCAGATCCCATGAGCGGCGCAGCGGATCATAGGCCCCGTCGAGCGGATAGCCGATGCCCACCATCACCCCGTATCTAATGCCCGTGCCGAGCGGCCATGCAGCCTGAACCCGCACGATATCTGCCGCCGTGCCGGCGACCGCATTGGCATCGGTATAATAGAGCACCGGCCAGCCCTCTTCCGGCACCTCACCCGGCGGCTGGTAGAGGAAGATGCGCCAGGGCGCACCGCCAGAAGCCGGGGCCAGATCGAAAACGACCGTATCGGGAATGGTTGCGGCGATGGGAAGAACAGACATCAGGAAGCCGCCTGTTTGCGGGAGAGGAGCCAGAGAAAGGCGGGCGCACCCACCATGGCAGCGACAAGACCTGCTGGCAGTTGCCAGGGAAAAGCAAGGGTGCGTCCGGCAAAATCGGCCCCCACCATCACCAGCGCCCCCAGCAGCGCAGCGCCATACAGTTCGGTGATGGGCCGACGGAAGCCGAGAAGACGCGCCAGATGAGGCGCAAACAAACCCACGAAGGAGAGCGGCCCCACCAGAAGGGTCGAGATCGCCGTCGCCACCGCGCAGAGCACCAGCAACAGCGTGCCGCTCAATGTGGGCGAGAGACCAAGCGCGCGCGATGCACCGGTTCCGAGCGGCAATATATCCAGCCACCGAACCACCAGCGGCAGCAGCAGCAGCAGCACCAGCGCGGCGCACAGAGCCAGCAGGGCGGCATTCATGCCGATGCCATAGGTGGAGCCCGTCATCCAGTTAAAGAGCAGCACCGCGCGCGGATCACCGCTCGCCATCAGCACGCTCACCAGCGCATCCAGCAGTGCACCCACAGCAATGCCAACCAGAATGACCCGCTCCGGGCTGCCCTGACTGGTGCGCCCCAGCGCCAGAATGACCATCAGCACCACGAAAGCGCCAAGGGATGCCGCCAGCGTCTGTTCCGCCGGGCCGAACTGCGCGGCAAGGAACAGCAGCACCGCAAGGCCACAGGCCGCACCGGCGCTGATGCCCAGCACCTCCGGGCTCGCCAGAGGATTGCCGGTCATGCGTTGCAGCACGCAGCCCGCCACTGCCAGCATCACCCCGCCCGCCAGTGCTGCCAGAGCACGCGGCAGACGCAATGGCCAGAATTCGGCCGTCTCCTTCGTCCAGCCGAAGGACCAGCCCTCCAGCCCGGGGCCGGACATACAGGAAAGAATGACAGCGATAATCAGCACCGCCCCAAGCGCCACCAGCCACACAGCAGGATGCTTCATCCTGTGCACCGCATGCCGCACCAGCCCGCTGGAAACGGCGGGCGGCAGCCGCAGGCGTGGGATCATCCACAGCAGAAGCGGCGCGCCGAGCATGGCCGTGACGGCACCGGTCGGGATCGTGTCTCCGAAACCGCTGGATGCCAGTTGCACCACCTGATCGGTCAGAAGCAACAGCGCCGCGCCGAACAGGGCTGAGGCCACCAGCCGCGTCCCCACGCTGCGCGCACCGCTGAGGCGCGCCAAAACTGGCGCGGCAAGACCGATGAATCCAAGGCTGCCCACCTGCGCCACCACAAAAGCGG
>JAUCBT010000015.1:0-237915 GCA_034676685.1 Xanthobacter sp.
GAGATCGTATTCGAGAAATCGATGATCAGAAAATGACAGGACGTACCGACAGCCAGATTTACAATCTCTCCACTCACAAATGGAATGGGTAAGAGCGAGCACTTCCGCTGCCGGGGCCGATATTATTGAAATACCATCAGAATTCAGCATCCGCGTCATAGCAGATGGAGTGGTGGTGGGTGGGGAAGCCTAATTCGCCCCCTGCATTTGATACAAGAACCTCCACATATCTCAGCTCAAGTGCCAAACCAGTCACGCTTATCCCAGACCACTTTGCCGCCGATGAGGCCCAGTGCCCCGGCTGCGAGGGAAATCGCAATCCAGATGGAAGCGAGGATGGGGGCTTGAGCAACCTGCGCGGCCCAAACATCCCAGCCTAGAGAGCCTGCTCCAGTCATATCTGCGAGGCTCAGGGCGGCAATTAGCCAAAAAGAACGTTTGGACACAGCAACTCAATTTCCCCAAACTCTAATCCAGGAAGGTCAGTTAATGAAGCATTAATGCTCGCCCTTCAATATGGCTCATCATCATCTAGAGCTTTGGAGTTATCCCGGATATCCCCAGCGCTTATCCCCAGAGAAGGGCGCAACCGTGTTTGACCACTTTTTGCTCTCGTGAAAACGTTAACTTCAACTTGAGGAGGTAATTCATGGGAATGCACCCGAGCGGCTTGCGTATTGTCTTTTTGAAAAAGACAATATCAATCCCGTTCATATTTTAATGGAAAGAGATGATGGGTAACATCATACATAGCCCTTTCAAGCTCTTGTATTCTGTTTTCAAAATCCCGCTCCAATTCATCAACTTGCCCAACAAGCTGATCCCAAACGGTATCATCCTCAAATGATTGCTCAATACGCGCAATTAATTCAGCGTTCATTGAGCGCCCATTGGCTTTCGCCTCGCGAGCAATCCGCTCCCGCATACCCTCAGGCATGCGAAGCATAAACTTCTCTAGGTCACGGGCTGGCGTCTCGTCAGACATGGCTCACCATCCACTCGGATTAGCATTGATAATGGATAGTAGCACAATGCCACATTCATGTTGACACTCATGATGGCATAGTGCCATATCATGGTTAGGAGGAGATTAACGTATGGCAAGAGCAGACCCCAAGTTTATGCTCCGGCTCCCCGCCGAGATGAAGGCATGGGTGCAGGTTCAAGCGAAGCGCAATGGTGCCTCGCTCAACAGCGAAATCGTTCGGAGTATTCGAGAAAGGATGGATCGTATGACTGAGGCCTACGAGGCCCCAAATAAGAAGAGCGACGACGGTCAAAGCCTGGCAGCCCCCGTCGTCGCTCTGAAACCCACCACTGAAACCACGGAAGGGCAGCGATGAACGCGCAGCATAGTAGCCATTCGTTAACAAATTTGGAAGCCCCCATCTCTAGCGAGCCTCTCACCATGTCCAGCCGGGAGATTGCCGAACTTCTCGGGAACCGGCACGACAATGTGAAGAGGACCATTGAAACCCTTTCGGGCAACGGTGTTATTGTCCGTCCTCAGACTGAGGATGAACCCGGCGTAGACAGTATGGGCCGTCCGCGTCCTGTGAAGGTCTACCTTCTCGACAAACGATCTTCTCTAATCGTCGTCGCCCAGCTTTCCCCTGAGTTCACCGCTCGTGTGGTGGATCGCTGGCAGGAACTGGAAGAGCAAGTTCGCGGCTCATCCCCTGCCCTGCCCAACTTCGCTAACCCCATCGCGGCTGCACGTGCATGGGCGGATGCGCTCGAGGCAAAACAAGACGCCGAACAGCGTGCTTTGATTGCGGATCTTACCAAGGCGGAAATCGGCACGCGACGTGAGGCAACGGCGATGAACACCGCCAGTCAGGCTGTGAAGCGTGCAAGCAGGCTTGAGATAGAGCTGGATCAATCCCGCCAGTATGCCAGCGTCAAGCGCATGTCGATGCTTTACCACGGGCAGGAGTTCAACTGGCGTCTGCTGAAGCAGACCTCTACCGAGATGGGCCTCCCGTCCAAAGAGGTGTTCGATCAGAATTACGGCACGGTGAAAGCCTATCACGCCGATGTATGGCGCGAGGCGTATGCGCTGGACATTGCCGGCCCTTATAGTGGGGAGGCAGCGTGATGGGTGAGACTATCGACCTCATCAATCTCAACCGTCCCGCTCACCTCATTGCCGATGAGCTTGGTGATGGCGGCGTAGACGTGTGGGTTTACTGGTGGCTGGATGACGATGTATCGCCGCTTTTCAGCTTCACTGGAGTGCCAACGCCACGCGCCATTGCTCTTGCCAGTGCCATATCCGAGCGCTGGAAAACGAATGCGGAATTGCGTGAGAGCTTCATCAGCTATGCACTGAACATTGGCTCGGCGGTTCATTCTGTCGATCGGCCAAAATGGGAAATGCGCACGCTGACTGAGGCTGAGGCGGAAGCCATCCGTCGGGATCGTTTGGCACACCAGCCTGCGGAAGAGGAATGTGAACTCATCAACTTCACCCGCCGGCCGGATGATGGGGGAGATGCGGCATGATCCACCCTCACCCAAACACCCTCACGGCAGACCAGCGCCTTGACCGTCTGCGGAGACTGGAGGGTGACCTTCACGACGCGGCAAACATGGCCGGGATCGCCACCACGCTGGTGATGGATCTGTTCAGCAACCGGGGCGTAGACCCGCATATGGTAGGCGGCGTCTCGAACTGCCACATACTCACGCCCACTGAACTGGATCAGGTGATTTTTGCTGTTTCACATGCTCAGCGGCTGGCGGATGAGCTGAAAGATCGGATTCTATCGGATCTGTACGGCCAGCCTTCCGCAGCGTAATATACGTGCGATCTCCAGCCCCGCTCCGGCGGGGCTTTTTTCGTTTCAAGCCTTTGCCAGCCCGGTGACGAACTGTCCCCATGCCTCAAGGGCCGACTGCTTTTCCGTGAGGTAGAGCGCGCGGTTATAGATGCCCGCCACCCCAGCCCGCGAACCGCTGACATGGTTCAGCACCGCCTCCACAATATGGGGCTGGATGCCAAGGCCAAGCGGTGGGCTTTCATTCATCATGGTGGCGCCAGTCCGCCGCAGGTCGTGGATGGTCCAATGGGGCATGGGTTTGGCTTTAGGATCGGCCTTCAGGCGTGCCACATGGATACGTTCATCCATCAATCGCTTCGCTTTTGAAAAGCCAGAGAAAGCGCCCTTCCCGGATCCGCCGAATAAAAACTCCCTTCCTTCCCGAACCTCGATACCTGCGAGAACGCTGGCAGCTGCGGTGGAAATTGGGATGATGTGCTCCCGGCCATTTTTCGTGCGGGCCGGTGGCAGGGCGATAATGGAATGCTCCCTGTCAACCTCGCTCCATTCCAGCGCTGCTATTTCTTCTCTGCGCTGCATGGTGAGGATCAGCAGGCGAATGATGCGGCCAAAATCATCTTCTTGGCATGCGTTCCACACTTCGCTCAGTTCGTCCCGTGATAGCGTTCGGGCTCGCCCCCCACTTGGGGTTTCGCCTGCCTTGGCTTTCACGAGGCGGCTCGATCGTGTGCGCACCACTGGATTATCATTCACCAGCCCTTCACTGATGGCCCAGCCATAAAGGCCAGACAGTGCGATGCGGGTATGATCGCCGGTGGGGACGCCTATCTCCTTGCGCAGAACCGTGAGGCGGGCGGATATATCGGCATGGGTGATCTGATCGAGGGCGAGGGCATGGAGAGGCTTCAGATGCGTCTTCAGATGAAGGCGGGCATTGCGATATGTGCTGGGACGCACAGTCGGCTCATAGGCTTCAAGGTACGTGTCGATCACAGACCCCAGCGTGAGTTGCGCTGACCGCTTGGCTTTCTTTTTCTCCGCCTGGGTATCGATACCCAAGCCGGCCTTACTGAGCACTTCTTTCGCCGCAGCCCGAGCCTTTTCCAGATCCATGGCATCACGACGACCAAGGGTGGTGCGCTTCGTCACGCCATTCACACGATATTGGGCGATCCACCTTACAGAGTCGCCTTGTAGCCTCAGGCCAAATCCGGGCATCGCAGCATCGAAATAGAGCTTCTCTTTTTCGCCATCTGCGAGCTTGATCTGAGCCACCACGGACTTCGTGAATTTGATCGAAGGCATCTTGTCCTCAGGAAGCACATAGGAAGCAGGATGAGGAATTTATGTGCTTCCTATCGCCGCCATAATCAGCGGGTCTATATACTCAAATGATGTCAGTCAATGATTTCTGACGCATTATGACGCTTCCTGAAATTGGGAAAACGCCTCCTCTTAATCAGCGGGTCCTAGGTTCGAGCCCTAGTGCGCCCACCATCACAAAAGTGATGTGTGGTAAGGAAAAAATAAAAGACGCACGGTTTATTTAAAAATTAACCGTGATCAGGCCGATATAGAACCTGTTACTTATATCTCGTATTCTCAAAATCAGACGTCGTGGCTTGTTGTTCTCAAACAACAAAGATCGACATATCTGCGCAAATGGCTGTTCCTGACTCCCGGCCTCTCCTTATGGAAGACGCTTGGTTGAGCCTCTGAACACGCAAGGTCGATCACTCCCGATAAGCAGCCCATCTGACGCGCCAAAGCAATGCGTCGCTGACCTTGAGCTAGACGGGGATCACGGCCTGTCACAGCCCCCTCATTCGTTCAGCTTTTTATCTGCGATATGCTGCAGATATGATCGCAACCGCGATCAAGCTTATGGCCAGCATCGCGGCTCTTCCGAGCGCCGAACTGCGGCTCCCATATACCTGTTTGCCATGGCGGCTTCTGGAAAAATATCCGTGGTCTGGACAATGACCCGTTTGGCGCAAAAGCAGCGGGAACGCGAAGCGTCAGAACCTGCGCTTCCCACCATGCCACTCACATCAGTCATTAGTTGCAGGCGGGTATTCTCCTCGCCCTGATCCGCCCAAAATCATGCATCAGCGCAGCAATTCATACCTCCGCTTTGGTCGTTCACCGGAAGCGGAAGATAGATTCAGCAATCTGCGCCCCGTTACCCCTCCTGAATGTCCTGCCGCGATAACCGGGCAGGCGACCTGTCCGTGGAGCAAAGGCGGAACATGGCGGCATCCCAAACCAAGATGACCTGCTCAAAAACCTGATACGCCTCAGTTCGGCGGAGTGCATTCCCGCCTGTCGATAACACCTTTTCCCAGAACCCATGGCGTCGCCCCATCCCAGCCACGCCGATGGTTGCAACGCTGTGGATGACGATGACGTCAGTTGTGGGCGTTAACCATCATTAACCTCTCATTAAGCGTTGAAGTTATAGTTAATAGATACTTATGAAGCGCTGCTTCGTATTCTGCGTGTGAGGGTTATCCATGGTGCGTCTGGCGAGCGCTCTGCAATTGGTCGCGGTTGCGGGGGCTCTGGTTGTTCCAGCTGCTCCGCTTTTTGCTGCCAGTAGCTTCGGCGATGTGAGGCAGAGCGCGACCTTTTCCACGCCGATGCATCAGATCGTCGAGATCGGTGCGGGGCGCTCTCACGTCATCAACCTTCCTGAAGCCGCGCGCGATACCTATGTGGCGGACCCCGACATCGCGACAGCCGTGATGCAGACCAGCAGCCGTCTGGTCATCAATGGCCTGAAGGATGGCAGCACCACAGTTCTGGTGAGCGCCGCCGATGGCAACCCGATCGCGACCATCGAGGTCCGGGTTGCACAGGATGTAAGCCAGCTCCAGTCCACCCTGCGGACGGCCTTGCCAAACGCCAATATCGCTGTTCAGGCTGCCGGGGGATCCATGATCCTGACCGGAACAGTCCAGTCCGCAGCAGATGCCGTACGGGCCGTTGATATTACACGCGGTTTTACCGGCAGCGCGGACAAGGTGGTGAACGCCATCACGCTGAATGCGCGTGAGCAGGTCATGCTCAAGGTCTCGGTCGCCGAGGTGCAGCGCAACGTGCTCAAGCAGTTTGGCGTCAACGCCACGGGCGCCTGGTCGGTGGGCGATGTCATCATGGGGGGGGCGATGAGCAACCCTTATGGGGTCGCCGGACATGCCCTGTCGAGCACCGTCGGCGCCATCACCGGCACTTCGACAAATCCTCTGGGTGGCGTCAATGCCGTGACACTGCATGCGATGACGCAGACCGGCGTGGCGCGCATGCTGGCCGAACCGACCTTGACCGCCGCCTCAGGCGAGACTGCGACCTTCCTCGTGGGTGGTGAAGTTCCCGTGCCCACCGGCATGACATGCTCTTCCACCAACACCTGCCAGCCCTCCATCGAATTCAAGAAGTTCGGTGTCACGCTCACCTTCACCCCTGTGGTGATGGGCCCCGGGCGCATCAATCTGCGCGTGGCCACGGAAGTCTCGGAGCCGGACCACCAGAACCAGCTGTCCTTTTCCACCGGCACGTCCACCATCACCATTCCCGGCTTCAAGGTGCGCAAGCAGGAAACCGTGGTAGAAATGCCGTCTGGCGGCACTCTGGTGACAGCTGGTCTCATTCAGGAAAGTGGCAAGCAGGCGATTACCGGCATTCCCGGCGCCATGGATGTCCCGGTTCTGGGTGCACTGTTTCGTTCGCGCGATTACCAGCGGCAGGAAACGGAACTGGTGATCACCGTAACCCCGATGCTGGCCCGCCCGCTGGAGGTGAGCCAGGTGACCCGCCCCGATCAGGGCTTTGCAGATGCTCCTGATCCACGGGCCGTCTTTCTCGGGCAGGTGAACCGCATCATCGGCAGCCCGCAGAACAAGGTCGACCCCTCAAAATTCTATGGTCACGCAGGATTTATCCTCGACTGAGGAAAGAGCAATGAACCGCCTCCTTCGCCATTGCATGTTCGCCTGCGCGGGCCTGACAGCCTTTGGACTTGCCGGGTGCAAGACCGCCGAACCATGGTCCGAACCGCCCTACCCCTCCTCCTTCAAGGAACGTCATCCGATCGAACTGGCGGATGAGACGAAGAGGCTTGAGGTTTTCCCCCGCTGGGCATACGGGCTGGACCCGCGCCAGAAGGCGGATGTTGCCGCCTTTGGGCAGGCCTATCGCCATGCCACGAAAAGCAAGCTGCTCATCAATGTGCCTATTCCGGAACATGCGGCCAACTATGGCAAGGGACCATCGGGCCGCCCGCCGCTGGAGCCGGCCGTCCGCGCCACGCTGGATGGTGTGCGCAAAACGCTGGTGAGCGCCGGGATAGACCAGCGCAATATCATGGTCGGCTATTATCCGGCCTCCTACTCGGCAGCCCCGCTCGCCCTCACCTATGATGCCTTTGGGGCGCGGGTAGCGAACAAATGCGGAGAGTGGCCGGAGGATCTGGCAACAGGCGGTGATCCGCAGGGCTGGTGGAACGAAAGCTACTGGAATTTCGGCTGCGCCACGCAATCCAATCTCGCCCAGCAAGTGGCCGATCCGCTTGATCTGGTGCGCCCGCGGGTGGAAACTCCACCGGATGCGGTACGGGCTGTCAGCAATATCGAGTCCCTGCGCGCGGGCAAGGACCCGTCCACCTCCTATTCCGAGTCCAAATCCGTTGCGGATGGAGTGGAGAATTGATCGTACGCACTGACAAGCCTGCTTTGCTGCCTCGGGTGTCCATACTGGCATTTTGTGAAACAGAGCCAGTCATGCACGCCATCAATGCGGCCTTTGCCCATCCATCCATGGCGCGCGCCCAGACATCAGTTCTGCCCGCGCGCACCGTGGATGTGGGCGGCGTTGGCAAGACTGTCATGGCCAGTGGCCTGCCGGGTGCGGTGATCATCGAGGTCAGCGAGCAGGCCGACCAGCCCGAGATCCTGCGGCAGCTCACCAAGTTTGCGGCCTATTGTGATCAGGATACGGTGGTGCTCGTCATCGGGCACAATAATGATATCGGCCTTTACCGCGCCCTCATCAATGAAGGGGTGGCGGACTATCTGGTGACCCCCGTCACCAGTGATCAGATTGTGCAGGTCCTGTCCTCCCGACTGACACGCAAGGATGCAACTGACAAGGCCAACAAGGTGATCGCCGTTGTAAGCGCGCGCGGGGGTGCCGGCACAACAACAATCGCCTCGAACCTGGCCTGGCTGCTGGCGCAGGAAAGAGCGGAAAATACCTGCCTCGTTGATCTGGATCTGCCCTTCGGCGGACTGGCCACGGCGCTGGACTGCCAGCCGGACCCGGAACTGTCCGCCCTGCTCTACACGCCGGAACTGATCACCGACCCGGAAACACTGCACCGCATGCTGATCCACAAGACCAGCAACCTGTCCGTACTCTGTGCCACGCCCAGCCTCGAGGCGGCCGGAAAGCGGCGCAATGATGCCGGAACGGCGCACCTCATCAAGCTGCTGCGCACTGAGTTTTCATGCACGGTTCTGGATGTTCCGCTGCACTGGAATGCGGTGATCGAGAACCTTCTGGTGAAGGCCAACCATGTGGTTCTGGTGACAACGCCTGATTTTACAGGCTTGCCCCCGGCCCAGACGCTGTTGCGCTATCTGGGGCAGTTGCGAGATGACACGCAGGTCCTGTTCAACCAGAGCCGCCCGCGTGACAAGGATACATGGAAGCTGGATGACGCCAGAACGGCATTGAACGTGCAGCAGGCTTTCCAGATCGCCGCAGACAGCGCCTTTCCGGACAGTGTGGCGCAGGGGCGTGTCCTGTGTGATCTTTCGCCATCCCATGCTGCGGCGCAGGAACTGAGACGCCTCATTGACGCTCTGTTCGGGACGCACGAAAACAAGGCGAGCGGCTGGTCCCTGCCCTTCTCCCGCCTGTTCCAGCGCGGGACGCAGAAAGACTCATAATGGCGATTTTCGGCAAGAATATTGGCCTGGAAACTCCTGTCACGCCCCGCACCACGCTGAAGCAGGATGTGACTGCGGTTGTGCCCAGTTCTCCCCCTGTCGCAGCGCGCATGCCCTCCCCCTCCTTCGCGCCGGATGAGAGCGATGGTTTCCGGCAAAGAGCGGCTATCGTTGGCCAGCGCTGGACCGAGCGGTTGATGGCGAATGCCGACCTGATCTCGGTCAGCCGGAGCGCCGATATTGTCAATGATGCCTCCCAGAGGAACTCGGTGCGCGCGGCACTGGCACAGATCGCCGCCAATGACCCCGGCAATCTGTCCAGATCAGAGCGTGAGAAGCTGATTGATGAGATCACCGCCGAAGTGGTCGGCTATGGTCCTATTGAAGGCCTGCTGGCCGATGACAGTATCTCTGAAGTCATGGTCAACAGCGCGGACTCGATTTATCTGGAAAGAAATGGCCGGATCGAACGGACCAGTCTTTCCTTCCGCAATGAAGATGCCCTTTTGCGCATCTGCCGGAAAATCGTGGAAGCGGTCGGGCGCACCGTGGATGCGCAATCGCCCATGTGCGATGCGCGCCTGAAAGACGGCTCGCGCGTCAACGTCATCATCCCGCCTGTCGCAGTTGACGGAACCTGCCTGACCATCCGAAAATTCAAGAAAGACCGGTTTGTGCTGGCCGATATGGTGCGTCTGGGGTCCATGACCGCAGAAACCGCTGAAGTTCTGCATGTCATCGGCCGCATCCGGGTGAATGTCGTGATTTCCGGCGGCACCGGCAGCGGCAAGACCACATTGCTGAACTGCCTGACCGGCGTGGTCGATGCCAATGAACGCATCATCACCTGCGAGGATACGGCAGAACTGCAACTCCAGCAGCCTCATGTCGTGCGTCTGGAAACCCGCCCAGCCAGCAATGAGGGCACCGGCGAGATCACGATGCGCTCTCTGGTGCGCAACGCCCTGCGCATGAAACCGCATCGCATCATAGTCGGTGAAGTGCGAGATGATGCCGCGATCGACCTGATCCAGGCAATGAACACCGGCCATATGGGGTCCATGGGCACCGTGCATGCCAATGATCCGCGTGGTTGCCTCGCCCGTATCGAGGCACTTATCCGAACCGGAGCAGGTTACCAGAACCTGCCGTCGCACATCATCCGAAAGGATCTGGCGGACTCGCTGGATGTGATTGTGCAGACCCAGCAATTGCCAGATGGCCGACGGGTCATCACACATGTCTCTGAGGTGTTCGGTCTGGAAGGTGAATCCATCATCCTTCAGGATCTGTTGCGGTTCAACTACCGCACCGAGGTCATTGAGGGCACAGGGGTCATCAAACCGAAGATCGCTGACCAGGCTGCCCGATATGGCGAACTGGACCGTCTGATGCGCGCCCTGTCCACGGCGAACGGGGTTCATACATGAATACCCTGACCGCTGTTCTGACCGGGATAGCGGTCACGACCGCCTTGATTGCGCTTTTCTACACGCAGCTTTTCACGCCCGCACATGTGTTCCGGCGCATGCGGGATATCGTTTCAGCCGCCCCCAATCCCAGAGACCCGAGCGAAGGGCTGCGCCTGCGGCGGCTGATCCTTGCCAATCGTCTGGCTGAAGTGGCGGAGGAGGAACGCCACCGACGCCAGATCACGCTCAAGACCCTGCTGGCGCAGGCGGGTGTCAAATGGACAATCAAGCAGTATGTCTGGGCCAGTATCGGGGTTGGCGTCATCTTCGGCCTTCTGCTCCTGCTTGCATCCAGAAACGTCTTCATCGCCCTGCCTTTGGGCGCCATCGCCGGCTACGCGCTGCCACGCCAGTTCCTGAAGATGCAACGCACGCGGCGGGTGCAGGCCTTTGTCAGCCTGCTGCCGGATGCGCTGGACGCCATGGCCAGAAGCATGCGGGCCGGCCTGCATATCTCGGAATCCCTGCGCATCATCGTGCGCGAAGGACAAGAGCCCTTGCGCAGTGAGTTCCAGATTGTCGCGGATGAACAGGCGATCGGCTCCACCCTCTCTGAAGCCCTGAACCGCATGAGCGTCCGTATCCCGGTGGAGGAAACGCAGTTTCTGGCTTTGGCCATCTCCCTTCAGGCCGGAGAAGGCGGTGGTCTTGCAGAAACGCTCAGTTCACTGGCGAACACGATGCGGGAGCGCCGCAAGCTGGTCAACAAGATCCAGGCCATGACGGCCGAGGCGCGCGCCAGTGCCATGCTGCTGGCCAGCCTGCCCTATATTGGCCTGGTCGTGAACTTTCTCATCGCACCCGAAAAGACATCGCTGTTGTGGACAACACTGGGCGGCCAGATCACTCTTCTGGGCGGGACCATCTGGGTGCTGATCGGCTTCATGGTGATGAAGCGTCTTCAGGTGATCAAGGTCTAGGCGGGGTCAGGGATGCTCGAACCCATCATCATCGCGCTTCTGGCTGGCCTCAGCGTCTATGCGCTGGGCATCGCCATTGTGGGCAATGCACGCGAACGACGCAGGCGCTCGATCATCGAAGCCGCACGGGAACAGGCCCGCGAACAGGTGCCTCTGCGTGTTCAGCTCATGTCCCAGATGCAGATCATCACGCAGGTTCTGCAACTGGAGCGCTGGCTTGGCTTTGCGCCCCTTCGGGAGAAGCTGGCACGGGCGGGCAGGCGTGGGCCACAGGCGGAATCCCAGTTCCTGTTCATGCGTCTTGTCATCAGCATTTCGGCCTGCGTGGTGTCGACCATCTATCTGTTCGTGCTGATGCCCGGTTTATTCCCTCCGTTTCTCTCGATCGCAATCGTGGCCGTAACGACCTATATCGGCCTCAAGCTGCCCGAGATCAGGCTCGACCGGGCGGGGCGTGAAAGAATAGCCTCCATCAAGTCCGCCTGGCCGGATGCGCTGGACCTGATGCTGATTCTGGTGGAAGCAGGCCGGCCGGTTGAGCAGGCCTTGCGGCGCATGGCCGAGGATATCAGCCGCACATCCAAACCGCTTTCGGAAGAAATCAGTGTGACCCTGTCCGAACTCGCACTTCTGCCTGAGCGCCGGCAGGCCTACGAAAACCTTGGGAACAGGACCGACCTGTCGGAGGTGCGCAGCGCCTGCATGGCTATTGTTCAGGCGGAACAGCAGGGCACATCCCTGGCCCCGGCCCTGCGCGCCCTTTCTGCGGAAAGCCGCTCTGCCCGCCTGTCCGCTGCCGAGCAGCAGGGCGCAAAAATCGCGGCCATTCTGTCACTGCCGGTCATGGTCTTCTTCCTGCCGCCCTTGATCATGATCAGTGTCATGCCCACGCTCATTTCCTACATGGGCTGGAGATAAGGGGCTCCTCATGATCTGGCACCGTTTTGCAACCCGGCTTCGTCATGTCCTGCGCTCAGAGGATGGGAACATGCTCATTCTGGGCGGGGTGCTTCTTATCGGTGCTCTGGGTTTTGGCGGCGTGGCGCTGGATTTCGGCCGGGTTGGGGAATTGAAGCGCCAGCTTCAGCTTGCAGCGGACGTTGCAGCCCATGAGCATCTGACAGATACGCTGCGCAAGGATCAGAGCGCGCTTCAGCTTATGTGCCGTGCCTCTGTGCCCGGTTGCGAAATCGAGATTGAAAGCCCCCCGCCAAACGTCTCTGTTCGGGCCTGCGCAACTTATGAGCCTCTTCTGGGTAGCATTTATGATGTTCCCCTTCTCAAGATGGCGGTCGACTTCCCGCGTTTGATCTGCGCCAGCAGTGGGGCTGAAGGCGCGACATGCTCCCTGCCGCAACCTTCGGAAGAAACAGACTGGGAAACCATCACCGGGCTCTGTTCCGCTGGCGAGACCGGTGAAATCAGCTATGAACAGGAAATCCGTCGCACAGCCTCGTGCTCTGCCGGTGCGGCATCACCAAACTGGTCTGGCTGGCAGCCCACGGGCAACCGCCGCAACGAGGTCAACACGTGCAAGGCAAAATGCACGTCCGATTCCAGCCGCAAGCGCCAGTTCCGCTGGTCTGAAAGCCGGGTGGATACAACAGATCTCTGCGCGCCCGGCGAATACGGCGCCAAGTACATCCGCGTTCTTCTGGTGCGTGAACCCCAGATCTGCTCTGACAATGACGAGGACTGGACAGACTGGCACGACTGGCGTAACGCCCAGGGCCAGATCAGGAAGCATGCAGATGTTCAAAATGCATGCCGCAAGACCTGCTCGGATCAGGTTCACTTTGAATATCAGATCAAGGAAGAAAGCGTTTATTGCGCATCAACCTTGCAGAACGCCACCCGACGGACAATCAACAAGCTCGCATACAAATATGCCTGCGATGGCACGAAGGTTCTGGCATGGAATGAGGGCTCTCCCGACTCCTATGGTGACCTGAGCTGCCCCAGAGGCGGCAAAGCCTTCACCACCCCCGGCGAGCATGTCTGGACTGTGCCTGCGAATGTGAAGAACATCGCCGCGCTGGCTGTGGGCGGCGGGGCGAGTGGCAGTGTATCGGGACCACAACAGAACACATTCATCTTCGGACCCGGCGAAAAGTCTGAGGTCCAGACCTCACCGAACGTGACCGCTTTTGGCGGCGGTTATGATGCCGCACGTGTTTCCGGTCAGAGCTACTACAACCTTCCGGGCAATGCCGGCGGCTGCAGGGGCAGCAAGGAAGGCGGCAGTTGTGGCGGACGCGGTGGGCAGCAGAGGCGGGATGGTGGTGCCCCCTATAACAACTATTATGGCTGGCTAGGCCCCGCCGGCACTGTGTTCACCTATGGCGGCGGCGGCGGTGGCGCAGCCGGCTATACAGGCCAGAATGACGGGAACGGCTCTCCGGGCAATGGCGGGATGCATGCCGGCTGGACCTTCAACCGGACAGGTGACATCAACAACAGCGCATCCGCGGGCGATAATCGCGGCGGCGGCGGCGGCTTTCACCAGAAGGTGACCGGCGGCGGCGGTGGTGGTGTCGGCCTCATGAATTATCTGGATGAAGGCGGCGGCGGCTGGGGTTCCGGCCCCAGCCCTCAGGGTGCGGCTGGCGGTGGCGGCGGCTCGCGCGGTCAATCGGCCCAACAGGGCACCGATACGCTCAATACCAGCGGCAACTCGATTATGACCGCCCCTCCCGGCGGAAGCTATGGCGGCGGGGGAGGAGGCATCATGGCCCCCAGAACCGCATCCACTTGGGATGAGGGCTATGGCGGCGGCGGGGGCGAGCTCTCTTACCGCAATGACATCCGCATCCCGACCGGGCAGGAAACGGTCTCCGTCACTGTCGGCAAGGGTGGTGCATCTCCCGCGCCTGTCGAACGCAAGGATGGCTCTGTTGTGTTCCGCGTTCAGCCCGGAGCCGGAGCCGGGGGCGCGGTACGCATCATCTGGGGTGAGGGATGCAATGTGGGGCAATCACGGAAATTCCCGGACAATTTTGTCCGCATGGCCCCCTATAAGGACTGCCCCCAGCAGTTTTGTTCAAACGATGCATTCTGTCCCTGGGAAGAGGGATAAAGGCCGCAGGTCCGCTCCGTTTTCAACATCCCGGTGATGTGAGAGTGGAGAGGTCTGCGACATCACTCATAAGCGTTTGTGAGAGCAGGTGGCAGGGTATATATGGTTAACATAAAATGATGCCACCATGAGTGGTACGCGTTGATTGTGTTCCACTTGTCCCAGGTCAGGCTCCATGTTTATGCGCCTCCCCCTTCTCGCCATCTCCTGCCTCGCACTGGCCTTGGCAGGGTGCCAGACCAGCGGGGACACGGCACAGCCGGGCCTATCCACCATGGCGCAAGGGGCTATTGCGGAAGCTAGGTCTCTGGAAGAACGCGGACAACTGGAACAGGCTTCCGCCGTATTGCAGAGGGCTGCCATGTCTGATCCCTCAGACAACGCCCTGCGTGCCGCCTATGGCAAGAGCCTGGTGGGGCTTGGGCGGTTGAAAGAGGCGCAGGACGTTCTGGCCAATGCGCATACACCGGATAATCCTGACCCTATGGTTCTGTCCGCGCAAGGCGTTATCGCAACCAAGATGGGGGACATCCGGCAGGCGGAAGCCTTCTTCAACCGCGCCCTGAACCTGCAACCGGAAGATCCGCGGATCGAGGCAAATCTGGCCATGGCCTATGCCACTGGCGGGCAGATGGACAAGGCGGAGAGCATGGCCCGGCAGGCTGCGGCCCGCTCTGGCGCTGATGAACGCGTGCGCCAGAATCTTGGTGTCATTCTCGCCATGCGTGGCAAGGATGAAGAGGCCAGGCAGGTCTTCGCGCAGGATCTTCCGGCGGATCAAGCCGCAAGCAATGTTCAGGTCATTCGGAAAATGAAGTCACAGGGCAGGTAACGCACAGGGCTGGTGCTGCGGGACGACTAACGGTTACCCCGGCTGACCATGACCCGATTGAATTCCGGCACTATATCCTTCAGAGCCCGGCTCACAAGTCGGGCGGCGCTTCCAATGTCTTTGAATAAGCATGGTTGGCGGGATGAGGGGCGGTAGGGTGAAACCTCGCCAGATCTGAACGGCCCTGCTACCTCATAGGGCGCGGCGCAACCCACGCAGATTCACCACATGACTTCGGGCTGGGCTGGCGCATGCCCCGCACCATTTTGCCCCCGCAAGACCGGGCTGGCACAAACCAGACAGCGGCATGTCTTGAAATTACTGGGCCTTGCCGAATCGGATCGTGATGACCTTCCGGTCCTGTTGCGGGTTGGCGATTTCACCCTTGTCACCCACCGGACGAAGAGTCAGGGAGACCTCTGCTCCGGGCTGGCGCATGGCCTTCAGCAAACTATCCGCCTGCTCCGGCGTAACCTCAAGCGTGGCCACCTCCGGAAGGGACAGCTTCTGGCCCAGAATCGGAGTGGACCCTAGGTCATGACCAAGTGCAATGACGCGGATATTTTGAAGTAGCAAGCGGGGGGACTGCACCACCGTAACAGCACGTTCTGACTGGTCTTGCGGCAGGGTGATTGTGACATCGACACGGTCATTGGCGGTGATGAGACCGCTCACAGCCCGCACATTCTTCGCATCCAACGGAATGGAAACCGCGCGCATACCGGCACCGAGCATGCTGGCCAGAGCGCCCCCCTCATCCCGCGGGCGCAGACGGGCGCGCATCACCGGTTCTCCACTATTGATCTGCTGGGTCACGACATGACCATTCAGCTCATTGTGGGCCTCAGGGGCCGTTTTACGGGTGATTGCGCCCTCCGGCAGGCTTTCATCAGCCAATGGCTGCCATTTCAGGCTGTCCTGCGCAATCTGGGCACCGGGCTTGAGCGATTTCGTCGCCACCAGAACCTCGGTCATGGGCTTGGCGGGTTGAGCCGGCTTGCTAGTCTGGCTTGTTATGGAAGAAGACGGCTGCGCGGTCTTCTGCCCGGACCGCATGGACAGATAGAAGGCAGCGCCGCCCGCCAAAATGGCAACGGCAATCAGAGCCATCCGCCTGCGTTCCATGCTTGCTCCTAATTCCAGACCCAGTAGATTGCACCCGCAGCCAGCGGCACCCCAAAGGGGATGATGGACTTGCGCAGCGAGACCTCCGGAGAAAGAAGGTCGTGCAGCCATTCTGGCAGACTGGTGTTTATAAAAGCATAGCGCAGCCGGTATTTGCGCGCCGCCAGTGCCACCAGCAAAAGCCCGACATAAATAATACCTGTGGCGATAAGCCAGTGCACGAGGCCCGCAGATGAGCCGATCCACAGCCCCACGGCTCCACCCAGCTTCACATCTCCGCCACCCAGCGGGCCAAGCATGGCCACAGCAAGAAAGCAGATGAAGACAAAAAGCCCGATGCCAATATGGGCGAGCAACACCTCCCACGCCAGACCCTGAAGAGCGGCGAAGGGCACGAAAGCTGCCACGATGAGAAGATTGAGCTTGTCTGGGATGCGCAGGGTTCTGATGTCACTGACCATCACGGCAAGCATGAGAGCCGTGAAAACAAGCTGTGCTGCAAGTTGAAATGTCATGGAGCCGTCGGGGCGCTCAAGCTGGACAAGAAGGACTGAAGATCAGAATTTTATTTAATACCTTTGGTCACATCTTCGGAGAAGGACTGCATCGATTCCCCGATTGACTGGAAAACACCATAAATCTGGGCACCATAAATACTCATCACGACGCCACCAACGGCAATCACCGCCATGATAACAATACCATATTCAGCATAGGCTGCACCAGATTCATCGCGCAAAACGCGCCGCAACTGCGTGCGCACTTTGATGAACTCATCTGTTTCCCACCCTCTGAAATGCATGGCAGCCCTTGATCCAGCTCTCCAAAAAGACAGTTTCACTAGCATATAAAAAAGTGTCGGCATTTACATGCCGACACTTTATCGCAAACAATACAATCATCAAAATGGCGCTAGCAGGCCAACTTCGATTCACGGGGGTCTGCTTTGCACTTTCAGCACCGGTCCTGATACCAGTCTTTAGCATTAGTAATGTCTGTCCCAATACCCGAGAACAGGCCAGAAAGCTGCGAACCAAACGAAGCGAGAACCACGCCTGCGACGGCAATGACAGCCACGATCAGCAGGCCATATTCAACCATCGTCGCACCGGATTCATCGGCAAGAACCTGGCGAACCTTGGCAGGAACGATATTCATTTTATGCTCCGCTTTCAAAAATACCGTGGCATCACGGTTAGGCCGTATATATGCCTGCATTTGCAGCAAGTCAATTTCCACAAGTGTAGTATATGCATTAAAAATTGTCTAATTTTCAACATCTTACTGTCATATCGACAGCCCTGCATGCTCCGTACCATCCCTTAGGCGGCATACCGGATATACGTGGGGCGCAGCGCCCATTATGCCCTGTATAATTTTCAGCAAGGTCTTCACTGTAAGGGTAAGAGCACAACTGCGGAATGCCGATTCCACCCTGCATGGCCGGGCGGGACTTGCACTGGGAGAATAATGGGATGTCGGTTTTTCGGCTTGGCGCGGTGGCGGTTCTGGCATTGGCCTGCCTGCCCATGGCGCAGGCTCAGAGCCTGCCGCCCCAGTTGCGCGGCCTGATAGATATGCCGCTGGATCACGCGCGCGCCTTTACGCTGCCTGAGGGTGCGAAGGTTGTCATCGTCGGCAACCCTTCCGTCGCGGACACCACGACCACCCCGGTAGAAGACAGCCTCCTCACCATTCTCACCAGCAAATCCTTTGGCACCACCAGCCTGCAGGTGCTGGATGACAAGGGCCGCCAACTGGCTACCGCCATCGTGAATGTGGGGCGGGAAAATCTGGATACCGTGACCGTACATCTGGGCAATCAGTCCCGCACCTCCTTCAATTGCGCTCCTGTCTGCGCGCCCATCCCGGCGCTTGGGGACAGTCCGGATGCCTTCTCTGCAACCACATCCCAGATGCAGCAACGCGCCAACCGGACGGAAGGGCGCTGACATGTCCTTCCCGCGCGATGACCGCGGCGCGGCCATGGTGGAATTCGGGCTTGCCGTGATTCCCTTCACGGTTTTGGTCCTGCTCATGCTTGAGGTATTTCTTACGGTCACCCAGCAACATTTTCTTGAAGTCGCCACGCAACGGGCTGCCCATGACATCAGCATGAGCGGCAAGGTCTCGGAAGAAGATGTGACAAGCAGCGTGTGCCAGAATGGCTTGATGCTCTTTTCAGCGGCCAGTTGCCGGGCGAGCCTGAAAGTCGGCATCACCCCCGTCACAAACGGTGACCCGCCAGCATATGCCCTGACCCTCTCGGGTGCCCTGAATGCGGATGCCTTCACGGTAAATACTGGGCAGAAAGACAGTATTCTGCTTATCCGCACGGCTATTGCAGCACCCTTGACCGGAATCATGGGTCCCTGGCTGGCTTCAGGCGCTGTCACACGCATTTCCCCATATGCGCAACCCGCAGCAGATGAGGAGGGGGAATGATGAATGCCCCCGCAAACACCCCAATGCATCGCTTTCGCAGGGCCTGTCGTGTCCTGCGTAATCAGGACGGCACGGCGGTTGTCGAACTCGCACTGCTGCTCCCGCTGTTCATCATCACCTATATAACGGTGCTGTACTTTGCCGATCTCATCATTGCGCAAAGCCGGGTGGCGAATGCTGCGGATGCCGTAGCCAAAACTGCTTCATCCATGAATATCTGCCTGAGAGATGACCCCGATAAGCGGGTCGCCATCTTCAATGCCGCCAAAGCCCTGATCCCGGAACGGGATGAACTGACAGGAATGGTGCTGACCAGCCTCATTCCCGAAGAAGACAAGAATGGCAACAAAACCGGGGCCTGGATTGTGGAATGGAGCTTTGCCGATCCCGGCCCGACTGACACCGGCTACAGCTTCGATACGGAGCAGCAGGCGGCCTTTGGTGATGCGCGCGAATGGGACAAGCCGCTCATGGTCGCCCGTGTGAGCGGGAACCACACACCATCCATTGTCATTCTGGATGGCCTGATCACGCAGAACATTGAGCGGGAGAGCATCATTCCCGCTTTCAGCGCAAGCGCAATCTGCCCATAAAGCACCTCTTCTTGCTTGAGGTAGCGGGACACTCCAGCCGGATTGGCTGAGCACCTTTCTTCTGGAGCGAACCAGCTTCCGCCCTTCTATAAAAGGCCTCAAGAGAAGGGCATATCCTCCCGATCCAGCCTCAACTGGCCGAACTGGGCATTAATGGAAGAGCACTGGACAAGCCGTAACCATGCTTTTGCAGCAACTGCGCCGCCTTATCGCGCGCCACGGCCCGTGAGAAGGCATAGCCCTGCCCCAGTTCACACCCAAGACCGCGCAGAACCTCCACCTGCTCTACGGTCTCGATGCCCTCCGCCACAGCCGTGATGCCCAGATCCTGTGCAATCTGCAGCAGACCTTTGACAATGGGCCCGCCTGCTCCACCCACCAGCTTGCGTGTGAATTCCTTGTCGATCTTCACGATATCCAGTGGAACCGTCAGCAGATGCGCCAGTGACGCGTGCCCCGCTCCGAAATTGTCGAATGCCACACGCACATTCTTGATCTTCAGTTCCATGATACCAGCAGAAACAACCTGATCTCGTTGCCCGATATCAGCATCTTCCGTCACTTCCAGAACAAGATGTTGCAGCGATGTGCCATGCCGGGCAAAGGCTTGCTCGATCTTTGCAGGCAAATCTCCGGTGGAGAAATCTGCTGACGTGATGTTGACCCCGACAAACTGCACCGGAAGCCCGGCGGAAAACCAGATACGAAGATCCTGCGCCACGATCTCCAGCATGCGCCGGGTCGTTTCCACAGCCACATTCACATCGGAAAACGCCTCACGGAAGATCGCCGCAGGCAGAATTTCCCCATGATGATTGGTCAGGCGGCACAAGGCTTCAAAGCCGACGATCTCATAACTGTCGAGGCGCAGAATAGGTTGATACTGGGCATCAATCCGGTTGTCCTCGAGCGCCTCCATCACTTCCTGAACCGAGACACGCCGGTTGGACATGCGAGAGCCCATGCCGGTGCCATATGTCACATGGCTGCCCCGCCTTGTTTCCTTGGCATTATAGAGTGCAAAATCTGCATTGCGCCGGACGGCTTCCGGGCGCCTGTCCTGCATGGCGAGGACGGCGCTGCCCATGGTCACTTCCGGGATCATGACCTGTTCCCCGAAATAAAAGGGTGCGGAGATGACGCCGAAAACCTGAGCAGCCGTGTTGTTCATATCCTGAAGTGCGCCGACATCCTGAAGCAGACTTGTAAATTCATTGCCGGAGGTGCGGAAGACCCTGTCTGGCGCAAGTATCGCAGAGAGACGACGGGCAACCTCCGCAATCATGGCATCCCCCGCACCATGACCGAGGGTATCATTCACGATTTTCAGCTTGTCGATACTGACGATCAGCAGCCCCCAACTGCCCGCAACATCGCAGCGCAGCTTCATGAGGGCTTCATCACAGGCAGGCTTGTTGGGCAGGGAGGTCAACGGATCGCAGATCGCCCGAAACTCCTGCTCAAGCTCGTCCTGGTGACGGGAAAGCGCGAGTTCGCAGAGCTCAACGGCCACTGTCAGCACCTTGCGCTCAGCATCCGACACTTGACGCTGTGCGCGCAGATAGACGGTGAGCGCGCCAATAGCCTGCCCCTCCCCATCACGCACCGGCTCCGCAAAACAGGCTTGCCATCCCAGCGGCAGGGCCATCGCCTTAAAAGCGACCCACTTTGGGTCCTGCGCAATGTTTTCAACCTGTACAGGGATGTTGTGATAGATGGCGCTGCCGCTGGAGCCAACATTCGGACCTATCAGGATACCGTCCAAAGATTGCAGGTAAATATCGGGAAAGTTTGGCGCAGCCACGGGATGAAGCAGACCTGCCGGGTCCACCAGCAACACGCTGCAATCTGCGTCTTCGACAAGCCGTTCGACTTCAAGGCACAACTGTTTCAGCGTATCGGGCAGCGGTGCCCTTTTCGCGATCAGATCCAGAACCAGGTTCTGTAGCTTGAGCAAGGGCATATCCCCGAAAAGTGGTGGCGGCCAAAGGGCGGCGATGAGCTGCAAATCAGATCGCAGTTAGAATCACTCAACCTTGAAGCCAATACTGTCATGAACTTAGGGCCACGCACATTCTCGCTGCGCGTGTTATCTGACCAAAATATAACGAGGCATGCATTATGTGCATAACAATACGCGGCATGCAACTCATACGCACACTAGCGCTCGTTGCATGACAAAAAACAGTCAAACTGACCGCACATCTGAGAATATGCACAATCATTCGAATACTTCGGACTGATATGAAATATTATGAAAGATAACTTATGTCTTAAATATCAAATATCGACAGAAAATAGCATCTGAGAGAACGTTTTTGAGCAGTTTTTTCTGGAGATATTCCCGCATCGGCCCCGCTCTCGCGCATTGACCACAGGTTCAAAACCTCATGCCCGAGCCCGGGCAACATCAGATCCGCATGAGCTTTTCTAAAAAAATCCGGCCGCAGGCGCATGTGCACCCGCGGCCGGCAAAAAGCGTGATCAGCCTGCGATCGGCTTCGTGATGATGCTACCTGCCTCACGCCGATCGGCGATGGCGAAGTACAGCAGCTTCACCCAATCCATCACCACCATCCAGACCAGGACATAGACCCACACGAAGCCGATCATGATCCACGGCAGCGGCGGGACAAGGCCAATACCGAAGGCGCAGATGAGCACCGCGACGATCTGTGTGCCCACCACCGCAAGGAACAGCGGCGCGCTGGGGTAAGGCTTGAAGAACAGAGACCCGCGCGAACGCACCACGAACAGCAGCAGATGACCGCCGGCGGCAAGTTGCAGGAACAGCATGGTCTGCAAATGCGGGAAGTCCATGTGCATGATGCCCATGAGATCCGGGCTCTGCATCCAGTACATGCAGATCATCACCAGACCGAAGCTCTGCACCAGCGCCATCAGGCCCATGATGGACGAGAAGACAATGATGCGGTGCATGTTCCAGCGCACAGGTTGTGTTGCCGGTTTCACATTGTCATAGGCGATGGTCATGATCGGGATGTCATCCAGCAGCGCCAGCACCACGATCATGATGGCGGTGAGCGGCTGGAAGTCGAACGCGATATAGGCCAGCACCACCACCAACATGATGTCGATGGTCATGGCGATACGGTAGTACACATAGCTGGTGATGCGTTCGAAGATCGCGCGCGATTCATTGATCGCGTTGACGATGGTCGAGAGACCGGGCGCGGTCAGGATGAGAGCGGCAGCGCTGCGGGCAGCATCCGTTGCCCCGCTCACGGCCACACCACAATCGGCCTGCTTCAGCGCCGGGGCATCGTTCACGCCGTCGCCGGTCATGGCGACGATATGGCCGCGCTCCTGCAAGGCCTTCACGATCTCGAACTTGTGCTCGGGGAACACACGGCCGAAACCATCGGCCTGCTCCACCGCGCGCGCGGCGTCGATCGGAATATGGTTGGGGTCCATGTCCTTGGAGAACACATTGGACGCCACCAGCAGGTTCGTGCCGATGCCCAGCTCGCGAGAGATTTCCGAACCGATGGCAACGTCATCGCCGGTCACCATCTTCACGCCGAGGCCAAGCTTCTTGGCTTCCGCGATCGTGGCTTTCGCATCAGGACGCGGGGGATCCAGCAGGGCCAGAAGGCCAAGCAGGGTCCAGGTCTTGCCGCCATCTTCCGAGCGCGAGACGCCCAGCGCGCGGGTGCCATGCGAGGCGAGTTCGGAGACCTTGCCGAAATAGGCAGGCCCATCGCCATCCGTCGCATCTTCCTTGATACCGCACAGGGCCGCGATGGCCTGCGGGGCACCCTTGGCGAACTGGAGCTGCTTGCCATCCGGGCCGGTGACGATACCCACGGTCTTCTTGTTGACCGGATCGAAGGGCACGAAGTCCACGACCTTATACGGGTCGAGCACCTTGGGGTCCTTCAGAGCCTTCACGACGGCCATGTCGATGGCATCATTGCTCTGGCGCTGGCTGGCCAGCGCCGCGCCCAACACCAGATCATCCGGCTGGGTGCCGGAGAAGGGGATGGGTGCCTGAAGCGCGAGCTGGTTCATGGTCAGCGTGCCGGTCTTGTCCGAGCACAGCATGTCCACGCCGGCGAGTTCCTCAATCGCGGAAAGTCGCGAGACAATGGCTTTCTGCTTGGAGAGCGCCAATGCGCCAAGCGCCATGGTCACGGACATCACGGCCGGCAACGCCACGGGCACCGAGGCCACCAGCAGAACCAGCACGAACTGCGCGATCTCACCAGCTTCTGACCATTCCCAACGGCCGTCGGCCGCTATATCGCGCCACACCTGCGTGCCGATGAGGATGACAGCCAGAATCACGGCAAGCAGAATGAGGAAGTCGCCGATACGGGTCACAGCCTGCTCGGCATGAGACTTGGAGCCGGCGGAGGCCACCAGCTTGGCGGTGCGGCCGAAGAAGGTGTTGTTGCCGGTCGCCGTCACCAGACCGATCATCGAGCCCTGACGCGCGATCGAGCCGGAATAGCCGTTATCGCCGACCTTCTTGGACACCGGAAGGGATTCACCCGTCAGCGCTGCCTGATCGACCGACAGATACTTGCCATCAAACAAGATCACATCCGCCGGGAGAATCTCACCACCGGCAATGGTCACGACATCGCCCGGCACAAGGCTCGCCGCATCCACGGAAACCCAGGATCCGTCACGCAATGCATGAGCTTTGAGGGCGAGGCCCTTCTTCAGAGCAGCGAGCGCACTGGCGGCCTTGTTGTCCTGCCAGAAACCAACCGCCGCATTATAGAGCAGCAGGGCGGTGACGACGATGAAGTCCGGCCAATCCTGACGCAGCAAGGAGATGATGGCCGCCGCCTCGATCATCCACGCGATCGGGCTCCAGAAATAGCCGAGAAGCTTTTTCCAGCGGCTTTCTTCATGCGCCTGAATAGCATTGGGGCCGTACTTGGTCAGGCGCTGGGCGGCTTCGGTTGCCGTCAGGCCTTTTTCAGATGACTGCACATCCTTGAAGGTCGAAGCGATGCCCGCTGCATCCAGCGTGGTTTTCTTCGTCGAACCGGATGAGGCCGCAGACGATGCTGCGGCCGGAGTAGATGGTGTTGGTAACGTGGCTGATGCCGTCGTCGACATGGAAGCCCCCCCCTTCATGTGTGCGGCGTAACGTTCAGAACAGGATCAGGCCGGGCATCAGAGCCAAATGGCCAGACCCGGGATGAGCCGGACCTTCCGTCTCATCCCATCGTGCACAGGTCAACGCGGAAAACACCTGCAAAAATCAATGCACGTGCTTTTATGTCTTCACTCTCCAGCAGGTGCCAGCTGGTGAATACTGCCGATGGATTGCGATGCAGCATCAGAATCCTGCGACAGAAGGCCAACCCCGGCCTCCGGGACAGAGACGTCCAGAACACGAGCCAGTTTCGCAATGCGGTGGCTTTCCGCAGGCGACAAGCCACCATGCGCACCAACAATGGTCACCACCTCATCAAGAAGCGCTTGCCTCTGGTCCGCTGCCGGAACCAGATCCACCAGCGCCTCAATCGCCTTTTCCTTATGCTGGTCGAGCAGGATAATGAAAAACTGCTCACGCACCACAAGCTTGAAGTCGGCGATGGAGAGGCCCATCAGTCTCTGGCGCGCCTCATTCAGCGCTTCAGCCGAACGGTCATCGATCGCGCGATCTGATGCAACAACGAACAGAACAGCGCGCACCAGCGCCTCATTGAAACCGCCAACGGTCCGCTTTGCCAAAATTTCCTGCGCGCGCTGCTTGCGTTCATCCAGCGCATGCGGGCTTACGGCAGCGACTTCCCGAGCCTTCTCATCCGTATTGAGCCCCAGCAACCCCTGCACGATGGGCGAGCCATAGAAGCCGAAAAAGGCCTGCTCCATCGCCTTGTCGCGGAAGTCGCGAAACTGGTCCAGCGTGGCATTCAACTGATCGGAGAACAGCTTCTGCTGGGCCAGGAAGGGGTTATCCTCATTCGAGGGACGGCGTGCCGCGCGCACCTTTTCTGCGGCCTGGGCGACGCCCTTCATCAGCGGGTTGCTATCTGCAAACAGGGTATAGCTGAGGCGCAGGGGGTTCGCGTTGACCATGAACTGCGCAAGTTGCGGCGTGGCCAGAGCCTGTACCGCCGGACGCATGAACGTGCGATACAGCGAGTGGTTGATCTCGCTCAGCCGCTTCACGGCCGCGAATGCGCGGTCATCTTCCGGCGTGTTGCGACCATAGGCCCGCAGATCATCGAAGGTGCGCATCTCGAGGCGGCTGCGCCATGCAGGCTTGCCCGCCTTCACATCCTCTTCGCTGGCAGGACTGATGACCAGTTCGAACAGACCGGGCGGCAGGCAGTCGATGAAATTCATCAGCCGCACCAGTTCCTCATCCTCCTTCGCACCCACCTTGGCGGAGACGAAAATCGCGAGATGGCCCACCGTCTGGTTCATGCAGTAAACAACCGTGCGGCCCTGAGCGCGCATGTCGTTCACATCCTTGTAAAGATCGAGAATCCAGCCCAGTGTCTGCGGTGGCGGGCTGATATTGTCGCCCAGCGAGGTGAAGACGATAATGGGCGAGGTGATGTTGCGCAGGTCAAAGACCTTGCCATCACTGGACTTCAGCTGGTTCCGGGTCAGCTTGTCGCCAATAAACATCTCATCGACCAGAAACTGGATTTCCCCACCATTCAGGAAGATGAAATCGCCCCACCACTTCTCGAACTCGAGATAGCGCGGGCCGTCGGTGTCGATATTGGCGTAGACATCATACTGCTTGCCCCACAGCCAGTTGGACGGGTTCAGGCTGTCGAAGTTGAGGATGAGCCAGGTGCCATCGAACTTGCCACCGCCCATATCGCTGATCATCTCGGTGAGCCATGACCCGCCGAGCATGCCGCCGGCATAGCGCATCGGGTTCTTGCCGTGCTCGCCCTGCCAGTAGGAAATGGGCGAACCCGCCACCATGGCAGGCCCGAACAGGTCCGGGCGCAGCATCGCCACCATCAGCGTCTGGTAGCCGGCCTGACAATTGCCAATAGCGAAGGGCGGCGGCGCATCCGGATGCAGCTTCGCCACTTCTTCAAAGAAAGGCACCTGCCCTTCCACCACATCGAGGAAGGTCTGCCCCGGCTCAGGCTGGGCTGCAAAGCCGATGAAATAGACCGCATGGCCATTTTTCAGCGCATCACCGATCTCACTGGAGGTCTTGAAGCCGCCAATGCCCGGCCCCTGCCCGGCACGCGGATCCACGACCACCACCGGACGCCGGGCCGGATCAATCACCGTGCCTTCCGGCGGAATAATCCGGGAAAGTGAATAATTGATCGGCCGCGCCAGAGAGTGACCGCTCATGATGACTTCATGCTCGAAGCTGAGCACGGTCGCCATCGGCCGCGAGGTCATCTCTGCCTGCTCGTTCCCGCGCTGGCGCAGCAGATCCAGAAACAGGATGCTGCGTTGCCAGGCATCCACTGCATAATTCGGAAGGGAATTACCGCCCCCATTGACCCCAAACCCCTTCGCGACATCTGCAAGGCCGGAAAGAGGTGCAGGCACAGACCAGGGACCAACCCGAACAACCGAATTCTGAATGGGATCGCCGGACATAACACCCTCCTGAAAAGAACGCATGACGCAGGGGATTTCGCGGCAAATGACTCAAACCAGATAAAGCGCAACAGAAATAGCCTTAGATTAAAACCTAGAGGCGAATACAAAGAAGCGTCAACTCAAAAGCACGCTCTTTATAATTATTATCCTGCAATGCAACAGCTTTGTCGGCTCACCCACCGCGATACAGCACGAACTCTCTCGCCGAGTCACCGGACCCGGTCGAATGTAGCATCTCTCAGCCTCAAGGCCATAAGGGATTTCACTCATTTCAAGGGGTTACATGAACCCCGGAATGACCCGGACAGAGGTATCGCGGCACTTCCGATGAGTCAACATATCAATCGTTGACAACAGAGTTCTGGAGCGGGCAGCTCTTTCAGTGAGACTTTTTCACCTTTCTTGAATCCTGGCACATCGTTTCGGAACATCAATGATACGGCGCTGCAACACATAAAATCACCACATCGAAACTGATCACCATATGGAAATCTCCACGGGCAGGGTCAGCTTGTCCTCACGCATGTTCCACAGTGTCTTTCCGGTTCTGGCCAGCGTATCGTGCCGTACGATCTGCTGCTAAGCGCGCTGATGGTGGCGTAGGCCAGTGAGGTCTGCGACAGCTTCAGGGCCGCTGCTGCGGCGCTCACATCGGCATGCGCCGTGGCCTGTGCCGTCTGGGCACGCTCTGGCTGGCCACCTGACGCTGGCCCAGTTCGGCCTACCGGTCATTCTCGTACCGTGCATTGATGGCAGAGGCACGCGCGTATTCAAGCGCGGCCTGTTCTGATCAGCCTGCGCTTTACATTGCGCCCGTTCGATCTCGAGCAGCACCTGCCCCTTCTGCGCCGCCTCGCCATCCGTGTCATGGATCGCGGCCAGATCTACCGATGCGGAAGCGGCGTATTGCCCATGAACGCGGCATAAAGGGGAGCATTGGCCACAATGGTCTGCGCCACACTCACCTTCCCCGGCGGCGGTAACACATAGCGATTATCTTCATTTGCAGACAGACAGGACCAGCGCCACCAACAGCACCCCACCCGGAATGCGAACAGAAGGGCAAAGCATCAACCAGTGCAGGCCACCCATCCGTTCCGCTCCATTTCGCGCCACGGCACGGGATACGTAGAAAACCTGTTTTCAGCCATACACCTACGCATCACGCGCAGATTGTACTGAGAAATATTTCGTCTACATGCCCAACGAGCACTCAATCATCGAATAAAATCCGGACAGAACATAAAACCGGATCAATATAATATTACCCATAGCTAGGCTGGGCGTGCGAACAAGATAAATTCAAAATATCCGCGGTACATTTACCTTCCATAAGATCTCATAAATTCCAATATTTATTTGTGAATTCATATATCCCTCACCACCAATCTATCTCGTGGCGCATGCTTCGCGACCCGCTGACGAGTGTGGAAAAGGGATACTGTCATGTGATTTCAGCAAAATAGGCATATCCGAAAGTCGCCGGGCTTCCGGCTCTCTCCACGGATCATGCCGGCCCGCCTGTCTTCCACGCCGTCGCCACGGATATGGAAAGAGAATGCAGGATAACCAATATTGCCCGTATCAATACCGTTGAAACGGGCTGCATGACGCGCAACACTCGAAAAAGTCACCCTTAGACTGGCGCCTTATGGCACAGACAAGAGCAAGAACCATGGCTACACATCGTCTCACTGGCTATATCGTCATCGCCATGGTTCTCGGCATCCTCGTGGGATACGCCAACCATACGCTCTGGCCGGATACGGAAACGGCCACACGGATTGCAGACCATATCTCCCTCATCACCACCGTTTTCCTGCGCCTTATCAAGATGATCATCGGGCCGCTGGTGTTCACCACACTGGTGACAGGCGTTGCGCATATGGGGGATGTCGCCACCATCGGCCGTGTGGGCGCGAAGGCGATGCTGTGGTTCGTCTCGGCCTCGCTCATGTCGCTCATCATCGGCATGATCATGGCCAACCTGCTGCAGCCGGGCGCCAATCTCTCCTTGCCGCTGCCACCCATGAACGCGGACAGCGGCGTGAAGACCGGCTTCGATTTCGGTGATTTCATCAACCACATGGTGCCGCAAAGCGCCATTGGCGCGATGGCTGAGAACGAGATCCTCCAGATCGTAGTGTTCTCCATCTTCTTCGGTCTTGCTGCAGCCCATTGCGGCCCGAAGGCCCGCCGGCTGGTGGAACTGATCGAGGAAGCCTCCCACGTCATCCTCAAGATCACGGGCTACATCATGAGCCTTGCGCCCATCGCGGTGTTCGCCGCCATGGCCGCAACCGTGACCGAGCATGGCCCCACCATTCTCATCACCTATGGCCGCTATTTGCTGAGCTTCTATTTCAGCCTCGGTATCCTGTGGCTGGTGATGATCTTCATCGGCTTCCTCATTCTCGGGAAGGCCATGAAGCGGCTGGTGCTGCTGCTCCGCACCCCGTTCGTGCTGGCCTTCACCACCGCCTCCTCGGAAGCCGCCTACCCCTCCATGATCCGCCAACTGATGCGTCTGCCGGTGAGTGAGAAGGTGGTCTCCTTCGTGCTGCCGCTCGGCTATTCGTTCAATCTCGACGGCACGATGATGTACACCACCTTCGCCACGCTCTTCATCGCGCAGGCCTACGGCATTGATCTGCCCCTCCACCAGCAGATCGTCATGCTGCTGGTTCTGATGATTACATCAAAGGGCATGGCCGGCGTACCGCGCGCCTCGCTGGTGGTGATCGCGGCAACGCTGGAAATGTGGGACCTGCCAACCGCCGGCCTGCTGCTCATCATCGGCGTCGATCAGTTTCTCGACATGGGTCGCTCCGCCACCAATGTCATCGGCAATGGCGTGGCATCGGCCGTGGTCGCGAAATGGGAGGGGGAGGACATCAACGCCCCCGTGCCGGAGGATGTGGGCGACGATGAAGATGCGATGATCCGGGCGTAGAGCATTTCCCAGCTTCATCGAAATGCTGAGATGTTTCGCCCAGAGCCCCGGTAGTCCCGGGTTTGGCCACCCAGAGAGTATGAGTGGGGCTGGGGCATAAGCCCCCGCCCGGTCCGCGCATTTCTGTTGCCGGCATATAGGCTCCAGCACAGGCCTCGGGCTCCCGCCCGTGATGTGAAGGCACGCCAAAGCGGTATCTTTATACGCTAAAGCTCTATTTTGACCCCCCGATACTGCATTGCACTTGCAATCCTGGCATGTGGCGGCAAAACACCCCTGAGGGTTCACGGGGACGGGCATGGACGCGAAGACAGTATTTGCTGCCATAGCTCTGGCTATTCTGGCGAATGGTATCGTTCTGGCCGCCATCTACCGGGACATTCCGGTGCGTCTGCGGCCCGCGGCGCTTCATTGGCAGATCGGCACCCTGCTCATTGCAGCAGGCTGCATCGGCTTCGCCCTGGATACCGGTCTGCCGCGCTGGTTGATGCTGACCTGTGTGAACGGCCTGTTCGTGTTCGGGCTGACCTATTATGCCAGTGCCCTGCGAAAATTTTACGGGTTGCCCCGAAAACGCTGGCATGTGCTGCCTGCCCTGATCGTCACGGCATCCATTTTCTGGTTTTCAGCCATCCATCCGCATTTCGGCATACGGGTCACGGTTGTTTCCATCTTCTGGGTCGTGCTGATGTGCATCTCGATCGATGCCCTGCACAAGGGCGCGCGTGAAGATCAGTCCATCAGCCGGAAAATCCTGTCCATCATTTTCACGATCGTGATGGTCTATGCGGTCATCCGCTTTGCCTTCTATGCCAGCATCTATTTCCAGAAGGACTTCTCCATCGAGACCGGCGGCAGCTGGCTGAATCTGCTCTCGCCCATCGTGATGACACTGATCCCCATCACCGGCACCACGGCTTTCGTGCTCATGTGCGCTGATTATCTGCGCCGCCAGCTCGCACAGGCGGCCTCGACCGATTATCTCACGGGCCTGCCCAACCGTCGCGCCCTGATGATGCGTGGCACGGCCATGGTCCAGCGCGCCCAATCAAGCGGCGTCGGTTTTGCGGTTGCGATCCTCGATCTGGATAACTTCAAGGCGATCAATGACACATATGGGCATGATGTCGGCGATGAAGGGCTGGCGCATATCGGCAATCTGCTACAGGCCCATATCCGGGAGGGCGACATGGCGGCCCGATCCGGCGGCGAGGAGTTCGTGATTATTCTGGACGGGCTGGATACGTCCGGGACGCTAAAAGTCATCCAGCGCCTACTAGACGATCTGCAAAGCAGCCCATGCCGGACCCTGGCGGGCGAGCTTTATCTCACGGCTTCAGCCGGGATCGCGGCCTACATGCCCACCGATCTCAATTTCCTGGCTCTGCACAGACGCGCCGATATGGCGCTGTATGACGCCAAGTCGTCCGGGCGCAATCGGGTTGAACTGGCAAGCTGAACAGCGGAAGTCATTGAGCGCATTGGCCCTTGGGAAAGCTGCGCGCAATATGAGCGGGACAAATGTTCACCCGGTCAGATCATACAGAGGGCCCCTGCCGCAAGGCTTGTGGCGCGGTCATGAAAGCCCGCACGCTTCTCCGCTGCATGCCAAGTATTTCAGACAACCGGCAGCCCTTTTCTGACGGAACGCCGGCTTTGTGCCGCAGGAAAAACACCCGAAGCGCCCCTACATCGTTTCGAAGCGGCTTTATTTTCTGCGATCATCAAAAAGCGGAAAACCCAGGCTGCTCCCGCAGACCAAATACTGCCTGAAAGCCATCATCATCGACACAGACTGTGTGCTGACGGCTCTCTAAAAAGAACCGCCAGCCTCTCGGGTCTGGGAGCAAGGCACCAGACAGGCATCCGTTCCAGGATCAGCCCTGCTTATCCTCGCCCTCACCCTCGCCTTCCGGCGGTGCATCCTCTTCCTTGCCCGTATCCATATAGTCTGCGGCCAGCACCACGCGCGCGCCGGCCACATCCACCACCGGCACAGCAAGGCGGGTGAAAGGCACCATCAAGGTGCCGCCCTTGTTGCCACGGCGGCGACCACCTTCCGGCACCGGGCGCGGCACGGGCTGATATTCCAGCACTTCTCCAGCACCGAAATCATACAGTCCCACCACCTTGCCCAGCAGAGTGCCGTCTTCGCTCTCCACCTTCAGACCCAGCAGATCGGCATGATAGAAGGTGTCTTCATCTTCCGGCAGCGGCAGAGCCTCACGCGGGAGATAAAGCTCCACATTGGTCAGCGCCTCGGCGGCCGTGCGATCGTCCACCCCCTTCAGGCGGGCGACAAAATGATCCTTGCCCGCCCGCAGGCTGGTGATGGCGAAGACCCGTTTGCCATCCGCATCCACCAGCGGCGCATAATCCGGCAGGGCTGACGGATCCTGGGTGAAGATATACAGACGGACCTCACCCCGCACACCATGGGGCGCGCCGATGCGGGCAACGAGAATACGCTCGGTCATGAAACGGTTCCGGGCCTTCGGATGACAGAAAACACATGCGCGGCCCACAATGGAGCCATGCCTCTCATCGCCTATAAACCAGCGCTCGCGGCAAAACCACCTTCGAGGTGCCTCTCATCCAAGGGCGCATGCTCAATCCAGCCCACCACACACGCCTGAAACCGCACCTTGCGCAGCACATGCCGGCTGCGGCACTGTGCAGCCATGTCGAGCCACAACCCTGCCACCCTTGTTCTGGACCCCGCCATTCTCTCGCCCCTGCTCGCCCGTATCGCGGAGCGGATCGGCGCGCGCCACGTGGTGCGGGAGGCAGATGCACTCGCCCCGCATCTGGTCGAACTGAGGGGCCTGTTTCAGGGCACAACGCCCGCCATGGTGCAGCCGGGCAGCACACAGGAGGTGGCGTTCATTCTGGCGGCAGGTGCAGAAGCGGGCGTTCCCGTGGTGGCGCAGGGCGGCAATACCGGTCTTGTGGGGGGGCAGGTGCCCTTTGGCGCGCTGCTGCTCTCCCTTACACGGCTGAACCGCGTGCGCGCCGTGAACCCGCTGGACCTGACCCTCACAGCTGAAGCCGGCTGCACCCTGCATGAGGTACAGCAGGCGGCTGCGGCTCAGGACTGCCTGTTCCCGCTCTCCATTGCCTCTGAGGGCAGTTGCAGCATTGGCGGCAATCTTTCAACCAATGCCGGCGGCACCGCCGTCCTGCGCTATGGAAACATGCGCGAGCTGACCATGGGTCTTGAGGTGGTTCTACCTGATGGAAAAGTGTGGAACGGCCTCTCTCGCCTGCGCAAGGACAATACAGGTTATGACCTGAAAGACCTGTTCATCGGTGCTGAAGGCACGCTCGGCATCATCACGGCCGCCAGCCTGCGCCTGTTCCCGGCTCCGCGTGGGCGGATCACCGCCTTTGTCGGCCTTGAGAGCCCCCATGATGCGCTGCGCCTGTTCCGTCGCCTGCGCGATGTGGCGGGTGATGCCCTCACCGGCTTCGAATTCCTGCCCCGTTTCGGGCTGGAGACCGTTCTCAAACATATTCCCGGCACGCGCGATCCACTGGCCGGGCCACATGCGTTCTACGTTCTGACGGAACTCACCACCACGAGGCGCAGCGATGATCTGGCTGCTCTGGCGGAAGATGTCTTCGGTGCGGCCCTTGAGACGGGTGAAATGGCGGATGCTGTCATTGCCACCAGCGAAGCCCAGTCGACCGCCCTGTGGAAACTGCGCGAAGCCCTGTCAGAGGCACAAAAGGGCGAGGGCGGCTCTATCAAGCATGATGTCAGCGTGCCGGTTTCACGCGTGGCGGATTTCATCACTGAAGCTAGCACGCGCTGCGTGGCCCATATGCCGGGCCTGCGCGTGTGCGCTTTCGGCCATATGGGCGATGGCAATATCCACTTCAATCTCAGCCAGCCGGTTGGCATGGACAAGACCGCTTTCGTGGACCGCTGGGAGGAGTTCAACCGCATCGTGCATGACCTGGTGGCGGACATGGAAGGTTCCATCTCCGCGGAACATGGCATCGGCATCCTCAAGCGCGAGGAGTTGGCGCTCTATAAAGACCCCGCCGCCCTTCACCTGATGGCACGGCTGAAACAGGCCATCGACCCCCAGCGACTGATGAATCCGGGCAAGGTTCTGCCTGAATCCGGTTGAGGCACCACCCCCACACAACCATGCGCGAGCAAGGCATGGCGTTTCACCGTATTTGAGGTTATCCATCCGCCAAGATTCACAGATCACGCGTCAGCGCCCCCAATCTTGAAGGAGCCCATCGTGGACGTGCATGAGTTTGCCATTCCCGGCGTAAAGCTGGTGACCCCGAAGCGGTTCGGCGACCATCGCGGCTTCTTCTGCGAAACGTGGAATGACCGCCTGTTCCGTGAAAAGGTGGCGGATGTCACCTTCGTGCAGGACAATCACTCCCTCTCCGGCGCAAAGGGCACGCTGCGCGGCCTGCATTTCCAGAAGCCGCCATCCGCCCAGGGCAAGCTGGTACGGGTCACACGTGGGGCGGTGCTGGATGTAGCGGTGGATATCCGCCACGGCTCCCCCACCTTCGGCAAGCATGTGGCGGTGGAACTGAGCGCAGAGAACGGCGCTCAACTCTGGGTGCCGGAAGGCTTCCTGCACGGCTTCTGCACCCTCACCGAGAATGTGGAGTTTCTCTACAAGGTCACCGGCTATTACAGCCCGCAGGATGATGCCGGCGTGATCTGGAACGACCCGGACATCGGCATTGAATGGCCGGTGGATGCGAACGGCCCCGTGCTCTCCGGCAAGGATGCCGAACTGCCACGCCTGCGTGACCTGCCCGTCATTTTCACCTTTGAGCAGCCCTGAGACCTGATCGTGATGCGCCGCGCGGGGGGCTTCGCCAACCGCTGCGACCGCCACAGCGGAGAGCAACCAAAGATGCGTATTCTCGTGACCGGCGGGGCCGGCTTCATCGGTTCGGCGGTGTGCCGCCACCTCATCCGCGATACCGCCCATGAGGTCATCAATGTCGACAAGCTGACCTATGCGGGCAATCTGGCCTCGCTCAAGGCCATCGACAACGACCCACGCTATCGTTTCTTCCAGGCCGACATCTGCGATGCAGAGGCCATCCGCGCCATTTTTGAAGAGACCCAGCCGGATGCCGTGATGCATCTGGCGGCCGAGAGCCATGTGGACCGCTCCATCTCCGGCTCGCGCGCCTTCATCGAGACCAATGTGCTCGGCACCCATGTGATGCTGGAAGCCGCCCGCGCCCGCTGGAATGCGCTCACGGGCGAAGCGAAGGACAATTTCCGTTTCCTGCATGTCTCGACTGATGAGGTCTATGGCTCGCTGGGCGAAGATGGCCTCTTCACCGAGACCACGCCCTATGACCCCTCCTCGCCCTATTCGGCCTCGAAGGCGGCATCCGATCATCTGGCCGTGGCGTGGCACCGTACCTATGGCTTGCCGGTGGTGGTCTCCAACTGCTCCAACAATTACGGGCCGTATCACTTCCCCGAAAAGCTGATCCCGCTGGTGATCCTGAACGCGCTGGATGGCAAGACTTTGCCGGTTTATGGCGATGGCTCCAATGTGCGCGACTGGCTGTTCGTGGAAGACCACGCCCGCGCGCTGCTCACCATCCTCACCACCGGACGGCTGGGCGAGACCTATAATGTGGGTGGGCGCAATGAGCGCTCCAACCTTCAGGTGGTGCATACCATCTGCGATACGCTGGACCGTCTGCGCCCGGCAGACAAGCCACGGCGTGAACTCATCTCCTTCGTCACGGACCGCCCCGGCCACGATCACCGCTACGCCATTGACGCCACCAAGCTGGAAACCGAACTGGGCTGGAAAGCGCAGGAAAACTTCGACACCGGGCTTGAGAAGACGGTGCAGTGGTATCTCGACAATGAGTGGTGGTGGGGCCCGCTGCGCTCCAAGGTCTATGGCGGCGAGCGCCTTGGGCTGGTTGAGGACAAGAAGGGCGCCTGAGCGCTTTCGAACGCATGTTGGGAGCTCACCGATTGCGCGCAAGCTGCGCGACACAGGAGAAAAGGCCATGAAGGGCATCATTCTGGCGGGCGGCAGCGGCACGCGCCTTCACCCGCTCACGCTTGTCACCTCCAAGCAGCTCATGCCGATCTACGACAAGCCGATGATCTACTACCCGCTCAGCGTGCTGATGCTGGCGGGCATCACCGAGATCCTCATCATCTCCACCCCGCATGACCTGCCGCAATTCCAGCGCCTGCTGGGCGATGGCAGCCAGTGGGGGCTGCAATTCTCCTATGCAGAACAGCCAAGCCCGGATGGTCTGGCGCAGGCCTATCATATCGGCGCGGACTTTGTGGCTGGTGGGCCTTCCGCACTCATTCTGGGTGACAACATCTATCACGGCCACGGACTGCCCCAATTGCTGGAAGCGGCCACGACCCGGACCGATGGGGCAACGGTCTTCGCCTATTATGTGAATGACCCCGAGCGCTATGGCATTGTGGAGTTCGACAAGGCGCGCAATGCCCTCTCCATCGAGGAAAAGCCGAAGGTGCCGCGCTCAAACTGGGCGGTGACAGGGCTGTATTTCTATGATGAGCAGGTCGTGGACATCGCAGCCAACCTGAAGCCCTCCGCCCGCGGCGAGCTTGAGATCACGGATGTGAACAAGGTCTATCTGGAGCGCGGTCAGCTTCATGTGGAGATGATGGGCCGTGGATATGCCTGGCTCGACACCGGCACCCATGACAGCCTGGTCGATGCCGCCACCTTCGTACGCACCATCGAGAAGCGTCAGGGCCTGCGCGTCGCCTCCCCGGAAGAGATCGCCTTCAACCAGGGGCTGATCGATGCAGAGGCTCTGCTGAAGCTGGGCCAAAAGCTCGGCAAAAGTGATTATGGCCAGTATCTCATGCGCATCGCGAATGAAAGTCAGGCCTGAGAACTACCGGGCTTGAAAAGGCCCCGTGAAAAATACCGGTGTGATCAGGCCACGGCCTGACCACACCGCGCCCGAAGGCTCTGCCGGGCCGAGATTGATGGGCAGAACAGGCCTGACCCGACGCCCCCAATCGGAATATCCCCACCAAACGGGACGTATCTTGTAAGGGCAACCGCCGCGCGCAAGCCTTCTGATGCGAGATGAAGACCGGCCCGTGTGCCGACAATAAGTCGACCCGTTATCCGGGCTCTTCACCGACTAGCTCAAACAGAAACGCACGCGCGACCATTTGCTGAGCCGGACAGCCGGGGCCTCGCCCCTGCACGCTTGCCGCTGCATCTCTCTTGCCCAGAAATTGGCGGAATGGCGACATGTGAGGCGGAACAAAAGCCCCTCAGGTCCCGCCCAATCACAACAAAAAGGGCGGCCCCGTGGGACCGCCCTTTTTATCTGGTTCATAAAACAAAACCCATTCAGATAAGGCGAATGCTCATACCCGGTTCAGCGCGGCTTCAGCCAGGAAAGCAGGCCGGGCAGTTGGGGTGCTGGCTTCTCACTGTCCGGCAGGCTCGCCACCACCACCATGTGGGTGATCTCACCTCGCCGATAGGCCTCAAGGAACGCGTCATAATCCTTGAAGGAGATGCAGCCGTTGGAGTCCCCGCGCGGGCCCATCAGATAGCTGTGGGTGAGAAATCCGTCGCGCCCATACATCTTGCCTGAACCGATCGGATGCATCCGCAGGGCAGCCACACCATGGAACAGACGCTCGCGCGGGGTCAGGCGATAGGTATTGGGCGGGGTCGGCCCCAGCATCCGCACGGAGACATGACGGGTATCATCCATCTTGTCGCCATAACCGGAATGGGCCTCAAAACGCTTGCCGCTGGGCATGTAGACCACATTCGCGGCAATATCATACACCGCGTAGCGGTCTGCCGGGGTCGGGATGGTCACATTGGTATGGCTGGGAATGCCTCCACGCCGGCGGGGGGTCGGACGCACCTGTTCTTCCGGCGCGGGCGGCTCGGCGCGCATCTCGGCCGGCTCACCGCCGGGCGTTCCGGCCGGGCCAAGAGATGCCATGCGCGTATTATCAGTGTCGCGCGCCATACGCTCCTCCCGCCCGAGCGGATGGCTCAGCGGCAGCGGCGCGGTCGCCATCTCGGCACCCATCAGCGGGGTTTCGGTCGCGCTCATCGGGTTCGGGGCGGGAATAGGTGCGCTGACCACCACATGGGTCTGCGCACGATCTGCCTGCCCGGCCATATTTCCATAGGCCTGGAACCGTGTGGTCACGCCGGACGTTTCACCACGCAGAACCCAATTGGGGTCCACCTCCATCCAGCCGGAGGGTGGCAGGCCGGCGGCATCGCCAACGGCCCCGCCCACGCTGGCAAGACTATAGGTGCGCGGCAGGCCCACGGGTTGCAGGGCTTCGTTCACACGCGGCGGCATGTCCTCAGCATCCACCTTCGGGGCAGAGCTGATCCATGCCGCACCCTGAGTAGCGATGAGAATAGCGACGCCAAGAGCACCGGCGGTCACCGCAAAGAGGGGCAGAATGCGAGAGAGAAGGCCATTGCGCGGGGAATGCATATCGGTCGCGTCGCTGTCCGCGCGCGCCCAGTCCGCTGCGTCATCGTTACGGGAATGGAACGCGTCGGTCTGATCCGCCTCGCGGTCCTGCCTTTGTCCGTTATCCCGGTCCCACTGCCGTTGCGTCATGATCCCCGTTCTCGAACAGATGGCCTTGCCGGTGCAGGGCCGGCCGCAGAGCACTCTTCCCCGAAGAGAAAGCCGCGCCCCATGCAGAACTCAAATCATTCGGTCACTTTTGAGGCCAACCAGCATTTTTCTCGGCCGCAGCCCCCGTTCACGCCATTTTTTTGCCGTGCCCGGAGTCATCCTGCAGCCCGCTGCCGGAGGCTCGGTCTCCTTGCCTGCATATACGTCCGCCCCAACAGGACGAACCATAGCTGAACCTTAGGGCATTCTGGTAAACACATTATTGAATTTAGACTCTGGAAACGCCAATAGAAAGCCTATCCACGCAGCCCGGCCCTGCGCGTCGGACATGATGCATAGTGCGGCGCACACAGGTTATAAGTTTTCCCCTCGCAGGCCCGAACTGGAACGCAGCCCTTCATGACCTCTCCTTCCAATGCCGGCCATGTCGCAGGCCATGTGCCAGTCCATCCTGCCGGCAATGCGGCCCGCGCGCCTCTCGGCGCTCAAGCTCAGGGCTCCGGTGCCCTGCTTGAGGCGTTCCGCCAGCTGGCGGCACATATGAACCGCGCTATCGTCGGGCAGGAAGACTTCGTGAGGCTGCTGCTCATCGCCGTGCTGGCGGATGGGCACCTGCTGGTGGAAGGCGCGCCGGGTCTGGCCAAGACCAAGGCCATCAAGGCCCTGGCCCGCGCCATCGACTGCGACGACCAGCGCATCCAGTTCACGCCGGACCTGCTGCCCTCAGATCTTACGGGCACGGACATCTACCGCCCGGAGGATGGCAGCTTCCGCTTCCAGCCCGGCCCGGTGTTCCACAATTTCATTCTGGCCGATGAAATCAACCGCGCGCCCGCCAAGGTGCAGGCCGCGCTGCTGGAAGCCATGGGTGAACGTCAGGTGACCGTGGGCGGCGTGACCTACGCCCTGCCCCAGCTCTTTCTGGTGATGGCGACCCAGAACCCGATCGAGCAGGAAGGCACCTATCCCCTGCCGGAAGCCCAGCTCGACCGTTTCCTGCTGCATGTGAAGATCGACTATCCCGACCTTGCGGCCGAGCGTCAGATTCTGCGCCTTGTTCGCGGTGAGGCCCATGGCGAGAGCGTGGAGTTCGGCGCGCCGCTGCCGCAATCCGTCATCTTCGCCGCCCGACAAGCCGCGTTGGCCACCTATATGTCTGAAGCGGTTGAGGAATATCTGCTGCAATTCGTCTTCGCCACGCGCAAGCCCACCCTTTATGGGGCGGATCTGGAAGGGTTGGTGGCTTTTGGTGCCAGCCCGCGCGGTACCATCTCGCTCGATCGCTGCGCGCGCGCCCATGCCTGGCTTGCCGGGCGGGATTATGTGGTGCCGGAAGATGTTCAGGCCGTGGCCCGCCCGGTTCTGCGCCATCGCGTGCTGCTGACCTTCGAGGCACAGGCCGACGGCATGACCATCGACAGTTTCCTCGATGCCCTTATCGCCCGCGTGCCCGTGGGCTGATCTGAATCTGAATCTGACGCCACCCCCGGACCCCCTCCCGCCGGAACCATAATGGCCACCGCACCTCAATCGTCACCACTTTACGGGCTTGTGACCCGCCTCGATGAGCTGGTCGCGCTCCAGCCCGGCGAGGGGGTGGGCGGCTTTGCGCCGGGCGGCAAGGTGCGCACCCATCAGTTTGGCGGGCACCGCTCGGCCTTTCGCGGGCGGGGCATGGAGTTTGATGAGGTGCGCGCCTATCAGCCGGGCGATGACATCCGCACCATTGACTGGCGCGTGACAGCCCGCACCGGCCGCACCCACACCAAGCTATTTCAGGAAGAGCGCGAGCGCCCCGTGCTGCTGCTGGCTGATGCCCGCCGCGCCATGCGCTTCGGCACGCGAGACTGTTTCAAGTCCGTTCTGGCCGCGCGCGTCACGGCGCTGCTCACATGGGTGGCGCTGGCAGGCAATGATCGGGTGGGCGGGGTTGTTCTTTCTCCCTCCCGCCTGCTGGCCCACAAGCCGGAGCGCAGCCGCCGCCGCATTCTCCATTTCCTGAAGGGCGTGGCCGAGGCAACGCAGGACAGCTTCGAGATGGCGGATGATGAAATCCCGCCCCGCAAAGACCCGCACGCCCACGCCGCCGCCTGCACCCGAACCCACATTGGCTGAGGCGCTGGACAGGCTGCGCATGGCCGCCCGACCCGGTACGCTCATTTTCCTCGCCACCGATTTCGATGATTTCGACGATGCCGCGGCACTGGCGCTGAGCCGCCTCGCCGCCGTGCATCAGGTCACCGCCTTGTTCATTCATGATGCGCTGGAAGAAAGCCTGCCACCACGTGGGCATTTCCGCATCAGTGACGGCACAGCCGTGGCGCTGGTGGATGCGGGACGAGGCGACCAGAAAACCGCATGGGTCCGTTATTTCGCGGCGCGGCGCAATCGGCTGGAAATGTTCTGCCGCAAGCATGGCATCGCCTTCCTGCCGGTGCGCACGGGCGATGACCCCACCTTCATTCTGCACCCCGAACGACTGGGCCGGGCGAAAGCCGGACGCGGCGCGGCGCGGGCCACCCCCGGCCGGGGAGCAGCCTGATGGCGCAGGAACTCAAACTGCCGGAAGGCCCTGTCCCGCTCTCGCTGGAACCGGGACAGGACCCGCTGGCGCGCCTGCGCGACATTCACCTGCCGCCGGATGTGCCCTTCTGGCCGCCTGCCCCGGGCTGGTTCGCGCTGGCTGGCCTTGTGGTTCTGGTGCTGCTGGTTCTGGCCATCCGCGAATGGCGCTGGCGGCGCACGCTGGCCTACAAGGCCCTGAAAGCGCTGGATGCCGCCCCAAACACGGACAGCCGCGCCACTGCCGCCGCCTCTGCCGAACTCATCCGCCGCATTCTGGTCACCCGCCACCGCACACGGGAAGCCAGCTTGACCGGCACGCCGTGGCATGAGTTTTTGTGCGCTGGCAAGACCGGCCTGCCGGACCATATCGCCCAGCTTGTGGCCACCGCCCCCTATCTGCCGCCCCGCACCCCTGCCGAGGCTGGCCCGGAAGATGTGCCCCTGCGCGCCGAAGTATTGAAAAGCGTGCGGCGCTGGATCAGAGCCAACGCATGATCAGCTTCCAGTGGCTCTGGGCCTTCGCCGCCCTACCCCTACCCCTGTTTGCCCGCCTGCTGATGCCACAGGCACGACCGGGCAAGGCCGGTGCATTGCGTGTGCCCTTCTTCGGGGCGCTGGCGCATGAGGGCATTGTCAGTACCGGACCGCGCCGGCGCGGCGGGTGGCGTCTCTTGCTGTTATGGCTCATCTGGGTGCTGCTGGTGGCCGCTGCCGCCCGCCCGGCCTATATCGGCCCGCCCGTGCCCATCCCCATGGAAGGGCGTGACCTGATGATGGCGGTGGACCTCTCCGGCTCCATGTCACGCGAGGATTTCAATGTCAGCGGCATCCCGCTGGACCGGCTCACCGTGGTGAAGGCGGTGGCGGACGACTTCGTTTCCCGCCGCACTGGCGACCGGGTTGGCCTCATCCTGTTCAGCAGCCGGGCCTATATCCAATCCCCCCTCACCTTTGATCGTAATGTGGTGCGCGCCTTGCTGAAGGAATCCTCCATCGGCATGACCGGGCAGGAAACGGCCATTGGTGACGCCATCGCCCTTGCCGTGAAAACCCTGCGGGACCGGCCGGAAGACCAGCGCGTGCTCATCCTGCTCACCGATGGCGCCAACACCGCCGGCGTGCTGGACCCGCTTCAGGCGGCACAGATTGCGCAGCGCGAGCATGTGAAAATCTACACCATCGGCGTGGGTGCGGACCCGGCCAGCGGCAATATGTGGATGGTGAACACCCCGGCCGATCTCGATGAAAAGACCCTCGCCGAAATCGCGAAGATGACCGGCGGCCAGTATTTCCGCGCGCGGGATACAGCCGGCCTTGCCGCCATCTACCAGGATATCGACCGGCTGGAGCCGGCAGCGGGTGAGCCGCTGTTCCTGCGCCCAACCGTGAGCCTGTTTCCCTGGCCTCTGGGTGCGGCGCTGGGGCTGAGCTTGCTGCTGGGCCTCATTCTGGCATGGCCCGCCCGCGCGGCCCGCGTGCCGGATGGGGAGGCCCACCCATGATGCAGGCCCTGAACCTTGCCGGCCTCGCGCATCTGCTGCCTGCCGATTTCCACTTCCTGCGGCCGGAATGGCTGCTCGCCATTTTACCGGGCCTGCTGCTGGCGGGGCTGGCTGCCCGGCGCATGAAGCGCGGGCGCAGCGACTGGGCGGGTGTGGTTGATCCGCATTTGTTGCGTCATCTCGCCGTGCGCGGGCGGGCGGGCGGCGGACGCTGGCCAGTGCCGGTACTGCTTCTCGGCTGGGTGCTGGCGGCGCTCGCCATGGCGGGCCCCACATGGCAGAAGCTGCCCTCCCCCGCGCTGGACCAGCTCGACCCCACGGTTCTGGTACTGAACCTCAACCGCAGCATGGATGCGCCGGATGAAGCGCCCTCGCGCCTCATCGCCGCCCGCCACAAGATGGAAGATATTCTGGCCCGCATGCGCGGCGGGCAGGTGGGTCTCATCGTCTATGCCGATGTGCCCTTCGTCGCCGCACCGCTGACAGAAGATACCCGCGTCGTCTCCGCCATGCTGCCGGAACTCTCCACCAATCTGATGCCGGAAGGCACGAACCGGCCGGATCATGCCATTCTTCAGGCTGGCGCCCTGCTTCAGGGCGCTGGTGCCACCCATGGGCGCATCATCCTGCTCACAGATGGCGTTGGTGCTGATGCAGCGCGCACGCAGCAGGCGGCGGAAGCCGTGGGCCGGGCGGGTTTTGCGGTCAGCGTCATTGGCGTTGGTGGCCCATCTCCTGTCACGGAAACATCCACTCCCCCCATGGATGATGCGCGGCTCAAGGCGCTGGCCAGCGCCGGCAAGGGCATATTCAGCCCGTTGAGCATCGACAGCCGCGATCTGGACACCATTTTCGCCCAGCCTGTGCGCTCCATGGCAGCCAACCCGCTTCAGGACTCAGGCATGACCGCCGATACATGGCTGGATATGGGCCCATGGCTGCTCCTGCCGCTGCTGGTGCTGGGTGCGCTCGCTTTCCGGCGGGGATGGATCGCGGTGCTTTTCCTCATGTGCCTGTTGCCCCTCACCGCCCCACCGGCACAGGCACAGGAGCAGACATCGGTTCCTCTTCAGCAGGCAGCCCCACCTGTCGCCGCTGAACCAGCTCAAGCCAGCCTATGGCGCGATCTGTGGCAACGCCCGGACCAACAGGCAGCGGACGCCTTCGCCAAGGGAGATTATGCCAATGCCGCCAGGCGTTTCGAAGACCCGAACTGGCGCGCCAGTGCGCTCTACAAGGCGGGTGATTATGAGGCTGCGGCTTCCGTTTATGACCGTACACCGGGTGCCAACTTTAATCACGGCAATGCCCTTGCACGCGCTGGAAAGCTGGAAGAAGCACTGACAGCCTATGATGCCGCCCTCGCGGCAAATCCTCAGAATGAGGATGCCCTCTACAACCGCGATCTGGTCGAGCAACTCCTCAAGAAGGAACAGGAGGAGCAGCAGAACCAGAGCGGCGGTGGTGGTGGAGGGGAGGAGGCGGAGGCGGAGACAGCCAGCAGCAGGACCAGCAGTCTCAGGGCAGCCAAGGCCAGCAAGATCAACAGAACCAGCAACAACAGGATGCCGGCGCACAAAACCCGTCACCCCAGCAGCATGACAAGGGGCAGCAGGAAATGCCTGATGGCCAAAAACCCGGCGACACAGGCAACGGCACACAGGAATCGCCTCAACCCGGCACGGACGGCACGCCCGACCCCAAATCCGGCGAGCAGGATAATTCCAGCACCGCACCCGAATCCGGCCCCCAGCAGGATGCGCCCAAAGACCCCGGACAGGGACCGGATGCCCCCCAGCCGGACAAGGCCGGGCAGGAGCAGCCTGAAAAGAATGAACCCCAGCCCGAAGAGCCGGGCAAGGAAGATCCCGGGCAGGACGAATTTGGTGGTCCAAATGGCAAGCAGCCGGACAAACAGTCAGGTCAGGATCAGCCGCAGGGTGAGGGCGAGCAGCCCCAGGCGGCGAAGCCGGAACCGGCCAAACCAGACCCCGCTGGTGCAGATGGCGCAGACCCGCAGCAGGCGGAACAGCCCACGCCGCCCGGTGGTTCAGGTGGCCCGGCTGGCGGTGAGGAAAACGCTGGCACGCCCGGTGGCATGGGCAACCAGATGCGCCCCATGAACGAGCAGGACCAGAACAGCGAGCAGGCGCTGCGCATGGTGCCGGATGATCCCTCCGGCCTCCTGCGCGCCCGCATTCGCGCCTATTACAGCGGCCTTGGTGTGACAACCGAGCCGGAGGAAGCAAGATGAACCGGCCTCCGGGTTTTTCCCTGTTTTCTGGTGTTGCAGCGCAGGCGCGAGACAGTGAAGTCCTGCTCTGGAAGTCGTTCGCCAGAGGCCCCCTCCCGTCTGTGCTGCGCTCTCGGGCATATGCGCCCGGGAAATCCAGTCTGCGCGCCGTCCTTCTCATTCCGCTGCTCGCGCTTGGGCTCAGTGCGCCGTTCATCCAGTCGGCTTATGCCCAGCCCGCCCGTGCACAGACAGACACGACCCCTGCGGATGAAGACCTGCGCCCGCTGACCGGCAAGCCGGATCGCAAGGTGATCGCGGCGGGTGAAACCTTCAACTATGTGCTCACGCTTGCCGATGGACAGGGGCGCACCCCACCCAATCTCAATCCGCTGCTGGAGAATTTCGAGGTCGTTGACCGGCGACGCACCAGCAAGGCGGCGATGGAGAATGGTCGCCCCGTGCATATGGACCAGTGGGTGATGACCCTGCTGCCGAAGCGCACCGGCACCCTCACCATCCCCCCGCTCACGGTTGGCAAGCAGGTCTCTCAGGCCGAGCGGGTGCAGGTCATTCCCACTGCGGCGGTTGATGTGAAGGCGGACACCCCGCTGTTCGTACGCCTCACCACAGGAGCGGGGCCTGCCTTCGCGCAAAGCGATATCCCCGTCACCATCCGCATTTATGACCGGGTTGGCATGATGCGCGGGGCGATGGAAAAGCCGGTGGCGGAAGGGGCGACCTTCGTACCGGACGGCGACCAGCGCCATTATCTGAAAACCATCAACAACCAGCGTTATCGCGTGCTGGAACAAAGCTATCTGATGCGCCCGCAGCGCTCGGGCACCATCGAGATCCAGCCGCTGACGCTGGATGCCACCGTGCCCGGCCCCCCCAATAGCAATGATGGTGACCGTGACATGGCCGCGCTGCTGGGGCGCGGCACCTTCACCGGCCAGCTTCCGCCCGAACGCAACATCACGGTGAAATCCCTGCCCGTGAGGGTTGAGGTGGAACCCCGCCCGGCCGATGCCACCGGCTGGTTCCTGCCAGCCCGGGCAGTGCTGCTGCATGAGGAATGGTCCAGCCCACCGCAGAAGGTGAAGGTGGGCGCGGTTCTCACCCGCACCATCACGCTCGAGGCGCAAGGCGCGACTCCGAACCAGTTGCCGCCCCTCCAGATCCAGCCTGTCGATGGCCTGCGCCAGTATGAAGACAAGGGCGAAACCGACACGGCCTGGATCAATGGTGAAATGGGCGCGCAGCTGGTGAAGGAGATCTCGGTGATGCCCACCCGGCCGGGCACCTTCATCCTGCCGGCACTGGACGTGCACTGGTGGAATCTGGTGACCCAGAAACAGGAAGTGACGCGCCTGCCCGCAGTTACCCTGATAGCCGAAGGCGATGTGCCCGCGGTTTCCAGTGCGGCGGTTGGCGCGGCCCCGCCGCCAAACCAGCCTGCCAGTGCGCCGCCGCCGCCGTCCGCCATGAGCGGAACGGACAACCCGATGGTGCGCGAGATGATCGCACGCATCATCACCTTCGCAACAGATACGTTCCACTACGCGCGCGCGCACCTGCCCGTGGTGATTGTGGGCGGGCTCATTCTGGCCGGCCTCATCTTGTGGCGACGCCGTGCAGGGCGGATGCGCCGCCGGCTTGCCGAACAGCGCAGGCTGGCAGCAACACCCCGGCGCACGCCCGCCTCGGCTTTGGTTCCTCCGTCAGAGCATGAGGCGGTTGCAGCCTTGGAAAAAGCCTGCAGGGCCGATGATGCCACCGCCGCCCATGCCGCCTATCTGGTTTGGGTGCGCCGTCTTGAAATGGATGGCAAAGCCATGGGCCACCCGGCTCTTGCGCCTGAAGGCGAGATGGCGCGCGCGATCGGAGATCTGCGCACCCAGCTTTATGGCGGCGCACCGGGGCAATGGCGCGGAAAGAGCTTTCTCTCGGCTTTCCGCAAGGCATGCCGGCCGAAGCGGGATGGTGCACGGCGCGGTGGTGGTGCCATTCTCGCCCCCCTCTACCCGCGCGCTCCATAAACTGCAGGTCATAAGAACGGGGGCGCTCTCACGCCTCCACTTTCAAGCATTCTCGTTGATGCTGCACTGACGGCAAGCGCTTTGCGCTGTGCGAAGGCGGTGAGATCGCTCGCCTCGAACGAATAGGTTTGAGCGATCTGCGCACGCAATTGGGGACATCACACCAAAGGCCCCGCCAAGGCCTGCGTAAACCCGCGTCTGGAGCACACGCGCCGAGAGTCTTTTCGCGTGAACTGGATACCCGCTCACAAGAAATAATGCGGCCATCCAATCCGTTAATTCGCCTTCCGGTTCCGAAACCTGCAAACAGGATCTGGCAGCGAGCAATGACAGCGCCAATAACAACAAAAAATGCTCACGGACCCGATCAGATCCGTGAGCATTCCAAAAAATGTGAAAACTCAGAGCTTCATCTCGGGCACATCGCCCTCAATGATCAGCTTTGCACTGGTGGCCGCCACGATTTCCTCGACGCTGACGCCCGGACCACGCTCGCGCAGCACCAGTCCATCCTCGGTCGGCTCAATCACAGCCATTTCGGTGACGATCAGCGACACCCGGCGCGCCGCCGTCAGCGGCAGGTCACACAGCGGCACGATCTTCGGTGTGCCCTTGGCGGTGTGCACCATGGACACGATCACCTGCTTCGCGCCGGCGACAAGATCCATCGCGCCACCCATGCCCGGCACCTTCTGGCCCGGCACCATCCAGTTGGCCAGATAGCCGCGCTCATCCACCTGCAAGCCACCCAGAACGGTGATGTCCAGATGGCCGCCACGGATGAGGCCGAAGCTCATGGCGCTGTCGATGGAGGCAGCGCCGGGAACGGCGCTCACGAAGCCGCCGCCGGCATCGGTCAGGAAGGGGTCTTCCATGCCTTCCAGCGGACGGGCACCAAGGCCGATCAGGCCATTCTCGGCCTGAAAAAACACATCGGCATGCGGGGGCAGATAGTTCGCCACCATTGAGGGCAGGCCAATGCCGAGATTGACCAGCATGCCCGACTTCAGTTCCGCGGCAACGCGGCGGGCGATGACTTCCTTGGCGCTCATGGCTGGCTTGCCGGTGTTGTTCGCCGTATCGCTCATCACGCAGCCCTTCCCAGAAGATGATCCACCAGTACGCCGGGCGTGTGCACTGAATCCGGCGGAATAACGCCGACGGGCACGATCAGGTCCGGCTCAACAATCACGGTCTTGCCGGCCAGCGCCATGGCCGGGTTGAAGTTCCGCGCGGTGAGCGCATAGGAGAGATTGCCGTTGTAGTCCGCCTGGAAACAGGACAGCAGGGCAAAATCAGCATGCAGGGGCTTTTCGAGCAGATAGGTCTTCCCATCCACCTCGATCTTCTGCTTGCCATCTTCCACCGGGGTGCCGATGCCGGTGGCGGTGAGCACACCGCCAAGGCCGGTGCCAGCAGCGCGGATGCGCTCCACCAGCGTGCCCTGCGGCACCAGTTCCACCTCGATCTCCCCGGAAATCATCTTTTCCTGGATCTCGGGGTTGAGGCCGATATGGGTCATGATGGCCTTTCGCACGGCGCCAGCGCGCACCAGCGCACCCATGCCCTTGCCCGGCAGGCCCGCATCATTGCCGATGATCGTGAGATCCTTGACCCCGCGTTCCACCAGCGCCTGAATGAGGCGCAGCGGACTGCCGACGGTCATGAACCCACCGATCATCAGGCTCGCCCCATCAGGGATGAGCGCCGCGGCCTCTTCGGCCTTGATTGCCTTTTTCATGAAAGCTCTCTCTCCCTCAGACGGATGCCTGCTGCTGCGCGACCAGAAGCCGCTTGGCGGCCCGGGCGATCACCAGTTCTTCATTGGTGGGAATAACCATCACGCGGGCACGGCTGAACTCGGTGCTGATGACCTGCGCATTGGCTTCATTCTTGTTGGTGTCCACATCGATGCCGATCCAGGACAGATCCTCGCAGATGCGCCGGCGGATCTCCACCGCATGCTCACCGATACCGCCGCAGAACACCAGCGCGTCCAGCCCGCCCAGAACGGCCGCCAGACCGCCCAGCTCACGGCGGATACGGAAGACGAAATAATCAATCGCCTCATGCGCTTCCGGCACCTTGGCGTTCAGAAGCACCCGCATGTCGTTGGAAATGCCGGATAGGCCCAGCAGGCCGGACTTGTAGTAGAACATGTCCCGCACCTGATCGACGCTCAGACCTTCCTGCTGTTGCAGGTAGAAGATCACGCCGGGATCGATCTGGCCGCAGCGGGTGCCCATGGGCAGGCCGTCGAGCGGGGTGAAGCCCATGGTCGAGGCTACGGAGCGTCCGTCCATGATCGCGCACATGGACGCGCCATTGCCCAGATGCGCCACCACCACACGCCCGGCATAAAGCTGCGGCGCAATGCGCTTCAGTTCGCCGGAGATATATTCATAGCTCAGGCCGTGGAAGCCGTAGCGGCGCACACCCTTGTCATAATATTCGCGCGGGATGGCGAAGGTGTCGTTCACCTTGGGATGCCGGCGATGGAAGGACGTGTCGAAGCACGCCACCTGCAAGGCTTCCGGGAAGATGGCCTGTGCCGCAACAACACCGGCGATGTTATGCGGCTCATGCAGGGGTGCGAGAGGCGACAGGCCCCTCAGTTCCTCGAGGATCGGATCGGTGATGACCACGGCCTCGGAGAAATATGGGCCGCCATGCACCACACGATGACCAACCACCGATGCCTTTGCGGTTGGGTATTTCTCGCGCAGCAGGGCCAGCGCCGTGTTCAGGGCGGAGGCATGATCTTTCGCCGCATAGGCCGGGAGATCCTTCTCCACGGAGGCTTCATTCGGGCCGAACTGGGTCTTCAGACGGGGTTGGCCGCCAATATTCTCCACCCCACCCACAGCCATGAGCTGGGGTTCGCCGTCTCCGGCGATGTTGTAGAGCGAAAATTTGAGCGAGGACGAGCCCGCATTGAGCGTGAGGGTTACCGGAAGGGTCATGATGCCGCTGGCTCCGTTCAGATCTTGCCCGCAAGACGCGCCTGATGCACCAGCGCCACCGCGCAGGAGGCCAGACGCGACTTCTCACTGTCCGCACGCGAGGTGAGGATGATTGGCACCTTGGCGCCCATCACGATGCCGGCCGCCTCGGCACCGGAAATGAAGGTGAGCTGCTTGGCCAGCATGTTGCCGGCGTCCAGATCCGGCACCACCAGCACTTCGGCATGGCCCGCCACCGGCGAATGAATGCCCTTGATGCGGGCTGCACCGATATTGACCGCATTGTCCATGGCCAGCGGGCCATCCACCATGCCGCCCTGAATCTGGCCACGCTCGGCCATCTTGGAGAGCAGCGCCGCATCCACCGAGGAGATGATGGCAGGGTTGACGGTTTCGACAGCCGAAAGCACGCCCACCTTGGGCTGCTCCATGCCCAGCGAATGGGCCAGATCAATCGCGTTCTGGACGATATCCACCTTGGTGAGCAGGTCCGGCGAGATATTCACGGCCGCATCCGTCACCAGAAGAAGATGCGAGACGCCGGGCACATCCATCACGAAAATATGGGTAAAGCGGCGGCCGATACGCAGGCTGCGCTCCTTACGCAGCGCAGCGCGCAGCAGATCGTCCGTGTGCAGATGGCCCTTCATCAGCGCCTGTGCGCGCTTGTCGGCCACCAGATCCACCGCGGCATTGGCGGCTTCGACATGGCCCGGGACATCGATGATCTCCAGCCCGTCAATATTCTCGCCCAGTTCCTTCGCGGCGGCGATGATCTTTTCCTTGTGGCCGACAAGGATGGGGACGATCAGGCGGGCCTTGTAGCCCAGCAGCGCGCCGCCGAGAGAGTTGGGCTCTTCCGGAGCCACCACCGCGACAGACATCGGCGGAAGGGCTTCGGCGCGCTCCAGCAGGGCATCAAAATGGCGGTGACGCTGCACCACAAGACCCGGCAGGCTCTGTTCTTCAAAGCGGAACTTGGTGGAAGGGGCAACGACTTCAGCCTCGCCCTCCAGCAGAACCGCGTCATCTTCCGGACGACGGACCTCGGTGCTGAAACGCACGATGCCACCGGCCTTTTTTTCCAGCACCGTGACCTTGGTCACCAGATCATCGCCAGCCTTGGCGCGACCATTGAAACGGAATTCCTGCTTGCGATAGAGCGTGCCCGGACCGGGAAGGATGTTGCCGAGCACCGCGGACACCAGCGAGCCAACCCACATGGAGGGGGCGACCACCTCATCTTCCTTACCGTCACCATCCACATCCTGATGGGGCAGATGCATGGGATTGTGATTGCCGGACACATTGGCGAAGACGATCAGATCATCAGTCGTGCAGGAGCGCTTCAGTTCAGCGCTGTCACCCGGCTGGAGTTCGTCGAATGTCTTGTTCTCGCGGATCATGCAACTACCCTGCCTTGCTCTGAGCGAAGGAAAAGAACCGAACGTGTCAGCCGGACAAACCTAAGGACTGGCATTCCGCCGGAAAGTCTAGACGATTTATGCGGTAAAATGGAACCGGAAAAGCCGGTTCCATTGCTTCATTTCTTCTTTTGGAACAGCTTCAGCCCATAATGTGGAAGCCGCCATCAATCATGTGCACGCAGCCGGTGACATTGCGGGCAGACGGGCTGGAGAGGAACGCGGCATAGGCACCGACATCCTCAAGGGTGGTGAGCTGATGGGTGGGCGCGCGGGCGGCCACTTCGTCCATCATGGCGTCAAATTCGGCGATGCCGGAGGCCGCACGGGTCTTCATCGGCCCGGGCGAAAGCGCATTGACGGAGATGTTCTTGTCACCCAGTTCGGCCGCCATGTAGCGGACGGTGGACTCAAGAGCAGCCTTCACCGGCCCCATCACATTGTAGTTTTCCATCACCCGCACCGCGCCATAATAGGAGACGGTGAGGCAGGCCCCGCCATCAACCATCAGCGGTTCGGCGTGACGCACCATGCGCAGGAAGGAATGGACCGAAATGTCCATGGCGGTCGCAAAACCCGCGCGCGAGCAGTCCACCACACGGCCGTGCAGATCTTCCGCCGGGCAATAGGCGATAGCGTGCAGCACGGTATCCAGCCGCCCCCACTTCTCGTGAATCTGCCGGAACAGCGCTTCCATCGCGCCATCATCCTCGACATCGAGCGGGGCGATGATCTCGGCGTTGAGTTCCTCGGCCAACGGGCGCACGAAACGCTCCGCCTTTTCATTCAGATAGGTGATGGCGAGGTCCGCCCCCTGCTGGTGCAGCGCACGCGCACAGCCCCATGCGATCGACTGCTCGTTCGCGACCCCGACCACGAGGGCCTTCTGACCTTTCAATGAAAACATTCCAGTCTCCCCCGACTTAGACTGCCACCGAACGCCAGGCGCGACAGCACTTGGCACAACTCAAAAGTGAAAACACCAAGAAACATCTGCTCATCATGACGAAACAGCAGCAGATGAACTTGCGAAATATCAAGTCGGCACGATACGGAACCGAAGATACTGACACGCTTTACGCGCAAAATGACTTCAAAATGATGACGCCACGCCCCGTCCATCGCGCGCCATGGGTCACACGCCACGCGCGCATCGGCGCAAAAGAGTGCGATGCAGCATGACCGCGCAGACTCCAAAGAGATAGACTAAACTTTAGTCGCACAAACTGATCCCCCGACCACCTGAACTCATGTTATGTTTCTGACATATCAAGAGATATGGACAGGGCTGGGGTTGCTATCTAGGCTTTTGCAGCCCTGAATGGGTGAGTCGTCGGTGCCGTGAGATTTCGTTCACGGGAGCGGGATTGAGATTCATCATGGCGCATCACAGCCATCCGTGGCTCTTATGTGCCATGTCACGTGCAAGGTGGTTCGTTCTCAAGCCGCAAAAGGCGGGGGACATGCCTGCGGGGGAGGCCGAATGAGCACCATTCCGATCCACTATGACCGGATCCTGTCCATTGTTGGCGAGGTCGTGCGCGTAGCGCTGCCGCCACAGACACAGGATGACCCGGAAGGGCCGCGTTATGGCGACCTTGCAGTGGTTCTGGATACGGAAAGCGGCAGCGCGGACGGCCACGCCTCAGCACCCGCCCCGCGCCTTGCGCAGGTGGTGAAGCTGGATGAGGGCGAGGCCTCGCTTCAGGTTTTCGGCGGCACGCAGGGCCTTTCCACTCGCACCCGCGCGCGTTTTCTGGGCCACCCGCCCCGCGTCGCCTTTTCCGACAACATCCTCGGCCGCGTCTTCACCGGCGATGGCAGCGTGATGGATGCCGGCCCCGGGCTGGATCAGGAACGCCGGGTTGATATTGGCGGGCCTTCCGCAAACCCGGCGCGCCGGGCGCTGGCCTCACGCATGATCCGCACCAATGTGCCGATGATTGATGTGTTCAACTGTCTGGTCGAAAGCCAGAAAATTCCGATCTTCTCCACCGCCGGCGAACCGCATGACGCCCTGCTCGCACGCATCGGCGTGCAGGCGGAGGCCGATATCGTGGTGTTCGGCGGCCTTGGCCTCACCTTTGATGATTACTGGCGCTTCCGCTCCACCTTCGAGGATGCTGGCGTGTTCGCGCGCACGGTCATGTTCATCAATCAGGCCGGAGACCCGCCATTGGAACGTCTGCTGGTGCCGGATATGGCGCTGGCGGTGGCGGAGCGTTTCGCGGTGGAGGAAAAGAAGCGCGTTCTCGTGCTGCTGACCGACATGACCGCCTTCGCCGATGCCCTGAAGGAAGTGGGCGTGGCGATGGAGCGCGTGCCTTCCAATCGTGGCTATCTGGGCGATCTCTATTCCCAGCTGGCACGGCGTTATGAAAAGGCAGCGGTGTTCCAGGGCGCGGGGTCGGTCACCATCCTCACCGTCACCACCATGCCGGGCGGTGATGTGACCCATCCGGTGCCGGATAATACCGGCTACATCACCGAAGGGCAGTTCTATCTGCGTGATGGGCTCATCGACCCGTTCGGTTCGCTATCGCGCCTCAAGCAGCATGTCATCGGCAAGGAAACGCGCGAAGACCATTCGGCGGTGATGAGCACCATGATCCGCCTCTATGCCGATGCGCGCGACGCGGAGCGCAAGCAGGCCATGGCGTTCGAGCTTTCGAACTATGACCGCCGGCTGCTGCGCTATGGCGAGCTGTTCAAGACCCGTTTCATGGACATCACCGCCAATCTCTCGCTGGAAGAGGCGCTGGATCTGGGCTGGAAGACCATGGCCGAGTGCTTCCAGCCTGAAGAGCTTCTGGTGCGCCAGAACCTGCTGGAGAAATACTATCCCGCGCCGCAGGACTGACCGCCATGGCGCAGATGAACTCCAACGTCACCCTCAACAAGGCACAGCTGGGCCGGGAGAAGGAAAGTCTGGCCAGCTATCGCCGCTATCTGCCGGCGCTGGACCTCAAGCGCCAGCAGCTCATGGCCGAGCGCAACCGTGCCCGCACGGCGCGCACCGAATTGCATGAGGCCCTGCGCCACGCGGTGGAGGCCGCCGGTGCGGCCCTGCCCATGCTGGCGGACAAGCGGGTAGAGCTGGATGGCCTTGTCACCCTCGATGAGGCGGTCATCACCACCCAGAATGTCGCCGGTGTGCGGCTGCCGCGCGTGGATGAGGTGCGCCTGAACATCGCTCCTTATGGCATCATGACCCGCCCGCACTGGGTAGATGATGTGGTGCGCCGTCTCACCGAAGCGCTGCGCCTGAAGGTGGAGTGCGAGGTCGCCGACCAGCGTGTGGCCCTGCTCGATCAGGCCGTCACGCGCGTGACCCAGCGCACCAATCTGTTCGAGAAAATTCTCATTCCGCAGGCGGAAAAGAACATCCGCCGCATCATGGTGTTCATCGGTGATGCCGAGCGCGCGGCCGTGGTCACCGCCAAGATCGCCAAGGGCAAGCGCGAGAACGCACAGCCCCGGCCCGCGGCCCGCAGCGGCGCGATGCGGCCACGCACAGGCACGGAGGCCGGCACATGAGCATTGCCCCCATGCGCCGCATCACATTGTGCGGCCCGGCCGAAGACAAGGCGCGCACGCTGGATGCCGTGCAGAAGCTCGGGGTGATGCACCTCATCCCGCTCCGCGATCCCGGCCCGCTGGTGCCGCGCGATGCCACAAGGCGCAACCGCACCGAGGCCGCCTTCCGGCACCTTCAGGACTGCCCGGATGTGCGCCTGCCCTATCGCCCGGGCACGCGCTTTGATCTGGACGCCGTGGTGGGCGAGGTGCTGGAGAACCGCACCCGCCTGCGCACCCTTCAGGACCGGCTGGAGTTTCTTCAAAACCGGGTCGAAGCGCTCGCGCCATGGGGCGACATCCATTTCCCGTCTCTGGATGAACTCGCCGGCCAGCGCCTGTGGTTCTATGCCCTGCCCCTTGCCGCCCGCCCGGCACTGGATGGGCTGACGTTACCCTGGCAGTTGGTGCGCAAGACCTCAACCACCCTTTACACGGTCGTCATCGCCCCTGATGAGCCCCCGCCGGATCTTCTCCCCGTGCCTCGCACGCTTGTGGGCGCCGTGCCGCGCAGCGTGCTGAAACGGGAACTGGAAGACCTCGCCATCTCCATCGACCAGACCGAAAGCGCCCGCACGGAACTCACCCGCTGGCGACTGGTGCTGGGCCTGCATCTGGCCGCCGCCGCAGACCGCGAGGATTTGCGCGCCGCGATGGAACAGACACTGGACGCGGATTCCGTCTTCGCCGTTCAGGGCTGGGTGCCGGCAGACCGTGTGGCCGAGTTGAACCACCTGGCAGATGAAGCGCATCTGGCGATGGTGACGGAAGAGCCCGGCCCGCAGGATGCTCCGCCCACCCAGTTGCGCGTGCCGGAAAAATTCGGCACCGGCAGCGACCTCACCTTCTTCTATACCAGCCCCGGCTACCGGAGCTGGGACCCCAGTCTGATGGTCTTCGCCTCCTTCGCCCTGTTCTTCTCCATGATCATGGCGGATGCCGGCTATGCCGCCATCATTGCCCTGGGCACGCTGCTGTACTGGCGGCGCTTGGGTGCGAAAGCGGAAGGCCGGCGCGCGCGGGTGCTGCTGGCGGCTCTGGCCGGCACGGCGCTTGTCTATGGCATTCTCGCCGGTTCCTATTTCGGGGTGAAACCACCTCCCGGCTCATGGCTCGCCGCTGTTTCGGTGATCAATGTGCAGGACTTCGACACCATGATGGACCTGTCGCTGTTCATCGGTGCGCTCCATCTGTCCATCGCTCTGGCGGCTGTGGCCTGGCTCAATCGCCGCTCTGGTGCGGGGCTCTCGGCGCTGGGCTGGATCGTGTCGATCTGGTCCGGCATGGTTCTGGCCAATGGCACCGATGAAAGCATGGCTCTGCAACAGACCATTGGCGGGGCGGGCATCGGGCTTGGCCTTCTCATGGTGTTTGCAGGTGCGGCTGCCGTCACCCCTGTCGAAACAGGCCGGGGCTGGCTGAAGCGCATCGCCGCCGGCTTCATGGCCCTCACCAGCGCCACCAAGCTGTTCGGCGATGTCCTGAGCTATCTGCGTTTGTTCGCGCTTGGCCTTGCCAGCGCCTCTCTGGCCATCACCTTCAACAATCTGGCGATGGAGATGCGGGAAACCCATCCCGGTCTCGGCGTACTGCTGATGATCGTCATTCTGGTCTTCGGCCACGGCGTGAATTTCATGCTGGCCATCATGAGCGGCGTGGTCCATGGGCTGCGGCTCAATTTCATCGAATTCTTCGGCTGGGGTCTCACCGAGGAAGGCTACCCGTTCCGGGCCTTCGCGCGCCGCGCGCAGGATCACGGGCCCAAACATCCTGAACAGACACAACCCACGCAAACACAGCCCGCAGAAGGCGCGCCGCGCGCCCTGCCGGGCATCCGTGAGGAGATTGCCGCATGAATGAACTCATCGTCGCTTTGGGCTGGATCGGTGTCTTTTCACCCATGGCCTTCGGGGCTCTGGGCAGCGCCATTGGCGTGTCCATCGCCGGGCAGGCCGCCATTGGTGCGATGCTGGAAACCGACAGCGGCTATGGGCGCTTCATCGGCGTTTCGGTCATTCCCTCTTCCAACGTCATCTATGGCATCGTGGTGATGTTCTCGCTCCAGCAAACCATCACGCCAGAGAATGGCGGAGCGCTGTTTGGCATCGGCTTCATGGCGGCGCTGGTGCTGCTGTATTCTGCGGTGTGGCAGGGCCGGGCCTGCGCCAGTGCCATCACCGCCTCCAAGACCAAGCCGGAAATCTTCGGCCTGAGCCTTGCCCCGGCGGCGATCGTGGAAGGCTTCGCGGTGTTCACCTTCGTGTTCGCACTGGTGCTGGCCCGCACCATCTGATCCGGCGGGCCGGGAAACCGGCCCTTCTCCGGTTGTCGCCCCGGTTGCCGCTCACTTGCCCGATTATGCGCCAGGAATGTGCCATGCCCCAGAAGCAGACTGCCACCACCTCGGGCGTTGAGGCCCTGATTTCCCGCCTGCGTGATGAAGGCGTGTGTGCCGGGCGCAGCGAGGCAGACCGCATTGTCGCGGAAGCGCAGGCCCATGCCCGCGAGATTCTCGAAAAGGCCGAGACACAGGCCCGCACCCTGCGCGCGGATGCCCGCACTGAAGCGGAATCCCTGCGCCGTGCGGGCGAAGATGCCCTGCGCATCGCCGTACGCGACACCCTGCTGGAACTGAAAAGCCAGATCTCGCAGCGCTTCGCGGCGGAAGTCGGCAAGACCGTCTCCCATGTGATGCGCGATGATGAACTTCTCAAGCGCATGATCCTCGCGGTCGCCAGCCGTGCGCGCGATGAATCCGGCATCGACCGGGCCGATGAGGTGGTGATTGATCTGCCCCGCCACGCCGTGGGGCTGGACGAACTGCGCCGCAACCCGGAAGAACTGGTGGAAGGCTCACTTACCCATTTCGCCGCTGCCACCGCCGCTGACATGCTGCGCGCAGGCGTCACCTTCACCCGGCAGGAAGATGACGAGGCCGGCATCCGCCTGCACCTGCTGGATCGCGGCGTGAGCGTGGACCTGACCGACAAGTCTGTCGCCGCCCTTCTTCTTGCCCATCTCCAGCCCCGCTTCCGCGCGCTGCTGGAAGGCGTGGTGCGATGATTGGCGGCGCTGACGAACCCTATGTGATGCTGATGGCCAGCCTGCCGGCCCATGGCCCGCTGCTGGCCAACGCCACGCCGGTCATCAGCGCCATCCGGCTGGAAGAACGCCTGCGCTTTCTCAGCCCCGAAGACCGTGCGGACCTTGAGGCCCTGGGCGCAGCGCTCGCCTGGAACCGCATCCCGCTTGGCACGGATGACGCCACCTATCTGGCCCATGTGAGCAAGGTGGTGGGCACCATCCGCAATCCGTGCCTGCGCAACATGATCCGCGACCGGCTGGAAGTGCGCACCCTGCTCGCCGCCCTGCGCCGACGCCATGCAGGGCAGGATGCGCCGGCACAAGGGGAGGCGTGGGGCTTCGGCCGCTTCACCGAAACCATCCGCAAAAACTGGAGCCAGCCGGATTTCGGCGTGGCTCATTCCTTTCCATGGGTGAACCGCGCGAGAGAGCGGTTGCAGGCAGGAGATGCCGCCTCGCTTGAGCGCATCGCGCTTCAGGCCGCGTGGGATGCCACCTCGCGCTATGCGAACGGGCATTTCTTCGATTTCGAGGCGGTCGTCTGCTACGTCGTCAAATGGTACCTCGCCGATCACTGGGTCCATTACGACGTGGCGGCCTCCACCGCCCGCTTTGCCGCCCTGCTCGACGCCGCCCGCGGCAACGCCTCTGATGTTGGGACAAAAGCATGACCGCTCACACCTCTGCCACCCACCCGCATCACCTGCCCGCGGAAATCACCGCCACCATCGTCTCGGTGCAGGAAGACATTGTGCGCTTGCGCCTTGTAGATCCTGCGCAAGGCCGGCTGATGAAGAATGAGGTGGTCTATATCCGCCCCGCCCGCGCACCCAATGAGCGGCTGAAGGCCGAGGTGCTGCGCGTTATCGGCGATGAAGCCGATGCACAGGTCTATGAGAGCACGGCCGGTGTCGGCCTTGGCGACGGGGTGGAACAAACCGGACGGCTGCTCTCCATCCGTCTCGGGCCGGGCATGCTGGGGCAGGTCTATGACGGACTCCAGAACCCGCTGGAAATTCTGGCGCAGGCGCATGGCACGTTCCTGCCGCGCGGGGTCGCCGCACCGGGGCTGGACCCTGCCGAAAAATGGTCCTTCACCGCCCTGAAGCGGGTGGGCGACAAGGTGCGCGCGGGCGATGCCATCGGCACCGTGCCGGAAGGCCCCATCACCCACAAGGTCATGGCCCCGTTCGATCTGGACGAAGACTGGACGGTGGACTGGATCCGCAATGACACGGTGACGGTGGATGAGCCGGTTGCCCGCCTCATCGCCCCCTCTGGCGCCACGCGCACCCTCTCTCTCGCACAGAACTGGGCGGTGCGGCGCACCTTGCCGCGCTTGCAACTGCGCAAGGGCCTCTCCACCCGGCTCTATCCTTTCGAACCGATGATCACCACCCAGCGCATCATTGATGCCTTCTTCCCGGTGGTTCAGGGCGGCGCGGCCTGCATTCCCGGCCCGTTCGGCGCGGGCAAGACCGTGCTGCTCAATCTCATCGCCCGCCATTCGGATGTGGATGTGGTGGTGCTGGTAGCCTGCGGCGAGCGCGCCGGTGAGGTGGTGGAAACCATCACCGAGTTTCCGCGCCTGAAAGACCCGCGCACCGGCGGCTCTCTGATGGACCGCACGGTGATTGTCTGCAACACCTCCTCCATGCCCGTCGCCTCGCGCGAGGCCTCGATCTATACCGGCATCACCATCGGTGAATATTACCGGCAGATGGGTCTGCGGGTGCTGATGATCGCCGATTCCACCTCCCGCTGGGCGCAGGCCATGCGCGAGACATCCGGGCGGCTGGAAGAAATCCCGGGCGAAGACGCCTTCCCCGCCTATCTCGACAGCTCCATCAAGAGTGTCTACGAGCGCGCCGGCGTCATCCGCACCAATGACAGTTCGGTGGGCTCCCTCACCATTATCGGCGCGGTTTCTCCCGCCGGCGGCAATTTCGAGGAGCCGGTGACCCAGTCCACGCTGGCCTCGGTGAAGTGCTTCCTCGGCCTCTCCTATGACCGCGCCTACAAGCGCTTCTACCCTGCCATCGACCCGCTCACCTCATGGTCGCGCTACCGCAAGCAGCTGGAGCCATGGGCTGCCGAACATATGGGTTCGGACTGGACCACGCGCATCGACGAGATGGTCGCCCTGCTCCAGCATGGCGATGAAATCCAGCGTATGGAACAGGTTGCGGGCGAAGAAGGCATTTCCATCGAAGACTTCCTCTCCATGGAAGCCGCAAAGTTCCTCGACATGGTCTATCTCCAGCAGGATGCATTCGACGCCATCGACAGTTCGGTTTCGCTGGAGCGGCAAAAGCAGCTGTTCAACATGGTCTATGCCATTGCCACCAGCCGCTATGAATTCCCCGACAAGGAAAGCATGCGCCTGCACTTCACCAAGCTCACGGGCCTGTTCAAGAATTTGAACTATGCCGCCCCCAATTCACCCGATTATGAGCGGCTCGCGCGGGAAATCGAGGAACTGACGGACAGCATTCCGGTGACGTAATCGCCGCCGGCCAGTGCATATCTCATGTGAAGGACACGATCCCTCACTCTGCACCGCGCGGAATGCGATTTGTTCACATAAAAGCGCATTCGGTTTTGCAGTGCTGGCGCTGGTCGGTACAATGGTGTCTGAATAAGGATATGGAAGCCGTCAAACATGTGCACCTCCCTGCTTTATCGTGATGCCGCCAACCGCCCTTATCTGGGCCGCACGCTCGAACTCACCCTTGAGCTGCCCTATCAGATTGCCCTGTTTCCAAAGGGGCAGGCCCTGTCCTCCACGGTTGCCGGCCATCCTGCTCTGAAGTGGGAAAACTCTCACGCCATCATCGCGGTGACGATGCCGGCGGATCCGCACGCGACAGCCAGCCCGGATAATCTCAAGCTTGTCGAAGGCATGAATGATGCGGGCCTGACCTTCAGCGTCCAGTCCTATCCGCAGGTGAGTGGCCCGCAGGCACCTGTGGATGCCGCGCGCGCCGCGCTGTCAGCGATTGATCTGGGCACATGGGTTCTGGGGCAGTTTTCCACGGTTGAGCAGGTCAAGGCCGCTCTGGCCGACACCCCGGTCATTGTGGAGCCCGTGGCCATTCTGGGCGGGCAGGACATGCCCTTCCATTACAGCCTGCACGACACCTCTGGTGCGAGCCTTGTGATCGAGTTCCACAAGGGCGTGCGCACCATTCATGACAACCCTGTGGGCGTCATGACCAACGGGCCGCAATTTGACTGGCACCTGACCAATCTCAACAATTACACCTTCCTGAACAATATCGACCGCGCCAGCACCACATTCGGGAGCTTCAAGGCGGTTCAGCCGGATTCCGGCAGCGCCAAGATCGGGCTTCCGAGCACCGATACCTCGGTTGATCGCTTCATCCGCGCCATTTACTACGCTGAGTTTGCGGAAAAGCAGACCGATGCGGACAGGGCCGTGGAAATGGTCGCGCACATCATGAACAATTTTGACCGGCCGCGCGGTATCACGATTGATCCGACCAGTCAGGGCATCGGATATGTTGGGGACACGGGCAAAGCAGAGGCCCCAGCCCCAACGGAATACACATCATGGACCAACGTCTCTGATCTTGATCGCCGCATCCTCTTCCTGCGCAGCGGGTCGGGCATGAATTATATTGGCCTGAACCTGAAAGAGATGGCCGGGTCAACCCAGTTCAGCGCGACCCCGATGGCAAAGCTGACGCCGACCATGCCGAACATCATCAGCACGCTGGCAGCGGAGTAAGAGCAACGACCCCGCTGAGCCTGCCTCAGGGGCCTGTTTTACACCGGTATCGCACATGAAAAAGGGCGGCCTCCAACCGGAGAGCCGCCCTTTTCTATTGGTCTGCGCCAGCCTAACCCAGCCAGATGCCCAGCAGGGACGCCGCGATAATCCAGAGCGCGACATTGCCCCAGCGCGCGCGCTTTGCCTCTGCCCGGCCTATGCCTTCCAGAGAGTCCGGCGAGAGCTGGAAACCGTTGCGCGTGGCTGCATCCATCTGCTCCATCACCCGGGCGGTCTGCCCCAGAAGGACGGGAATGCCGGAGGCGAAGTGGCCCACGGCACCAAGGCCAGATCCCACATGCTGAAGCTGGCCGACGGGGCCAAGATTACGGGCGATCCACTCTTCAACCACAGGCGCGGCGGTCTTCCACATATCCAGTTGCGGGTCGAGCGAACGTGCAACCCCCTCCACCACCACCATGGTCTTTTGCAGCAGCAGCAGTTCCGGGCGGGTGCGCATGTCGAACAGCGCGGTCACTTCCAGCAGCAGGGAGAGCAGGCGGGCCATCGATATCTGGTCTGCCGTACGCGAATGGATCGGCTCGCCAATGGCGCGAATGGCCTGCGCGAAATCATCCACCGAATGGTGTGAGGGCACATAGCCCGCCTCGAAATGGACTTCGGCCGTGCGGCGATAATTGCGGGTGATGAAGCCGAACAGAATCTCGGCGAGGAAGCGGCGCTCCTTCAGGCCGAGGCGACCCATGATGCCGCAATCCACCACCACAAGCCGGCCATTGGCATCCACGAACAGGTTTCCGGGATGCATGTCGGCATGGAAGAAACCGTCCCGCATCGCCTGTTGCAGGAAGCTCTGCATCACGATGCGCGCCAGTTCCTTCGGGTCGTGCCCGGCCTTGATGATGCCCTCCTTGTCGGAGAGCTTGAGGCCATCGATCCATTCGGTTGTCAGCACCTCGCGGCCGGAGCGACCCCAGTCCACCTCCGGCACATACACATCCGGATCATTCGCGGTGTTCTCCGCCAGTTCCGTATAGGCCGCCGCCTCAAGACGCAGGTCCATTTCCATGGCGACCGAACGACCCAGCGTCTCCACCACGCTTTCAAGGCGCAGGCGGCGGGCTTCGGCGAAATTGGCTTCGGCAAACTGCGCAAGACGACGGAAGCTGGCGATATCGGATGAGAAGCGCCGCTGCACGCCGGGGCGCAGCACCTTCACGGCCACAGTGCGCCGCTCGCCATCCTTCTCCACCACCTCGGCCTGATGCACTTCAGCGATGGAAGCGGCGGCAACCGCCGGTCCGAACACGGGGAACACATCGCGCACCGGCTTCTCGAAGGAGTCCGAAATGATGCGCTCGGCCACATCCTGCCCAAAGGCGGGCATGCGGTCCTGCAGCACTTCAAGGTCGCGCGCCACGGAGGGGCCAACCACATCGGGACGGGTGGCGAGGAACTGGCCCAGCTTCACATAGGAAGGCCCGAGACGGGAGAGAGCACGAGAGAAGCGCGCCGCACGGGTGCCCGCATCACGCCGCGCGATCATGCGCGCGATACGCAGCGCCGGGCGAGCAAGCGGCGGGGCCACGGCGGGCGAAACCAGCGAGAGCACGCCTTCGCGGGCCAGCACATAGCCGGCGCGTGCAAGGCGCGCTGCATCGGCAAGAATCAAGATCACGACTTCGGCCCTTCCATCTTGTGCCGTCTTCTTTCTGTCGGCGCGCTCATGTGCACCGTCTCGTCCTTCATCCCGGTCCGTTCATGCACCGGGCATTGCCGAGCGATCAGATGCGGAAGCCCCAGTGCAGCGCCACCACGCCACCAGTCATGCGCATGAAATCCACACGGCCAAAGCCCGCATCCCGCATCATCTGGGCGAAGGTTTCGGCATTGGGGAAACGGCGGATGGATTCCACCAGATACTGATAAGGCTCCGCATCCCCGGCGACCCGGCCGCCGATCTTCGGGATGACATTGAAGGAATAGGTCTCGTAGATCTTGTCGAGGATCGGCACATCCACCTTCGAGAACTCCAGCACGAAGGCGCGACCGCCCGGCTTCAGAACCCGATGGATTTCCTTCAGCGCCTTGGGAATGCGCGGCACATTGCGGATGCCGAAAGCAATGGTCGCGGCATCGAAGCTGCGATCCTCGAAGGGCAGCTCCTCGGCATTGGCTTCCTGGAAGTCCACCTTGCCGGAGAGGCCGCGCTTTTCCGCGCGCTCACGCCCCACCGCCAGCATTTCGCGGTTGATGTCCGCCACCGTCACATGCGTGTTCGGGCCCCCCACATTGGCGACACGAAAAGCCACATCGCCCGTACCACCGGCCAGATCCAGCAGACGGAAGGGGCGCTCGGTAATGGGCGGGCGCATCTTGGAGACGAGCGCATCCTTCCACACCCGGTGCAGGCCGCCGGACATCAGGTCGTTCATGATGTCGTAGCTCTTGGCGACCTTGTGGAACACATCGTCCACCAGTTCCTGCTTCTCCCCCAACGGCACGGTGCGATAGCCGAAATGGGTCTCCGCATCCGGGCGGGATGTTTCGGAGGCGGCGGGCGGCGGGTTGGAAGTCGGCTCACTCATGACGGTTCGGCACCACATGCTATTCGGAATGGCGGGCGGACCTTACCGGATGCCGCGGCCCAACGCCATGCGGCGCGGTGCCATTTCCTGCCGAAGGCCCCAGCTCGGTCTTAACTGCCGGCAAGAGCGCACATGCCGGCCATATCTGTGTGTTCGGGCAGAAAGGGCGCCAACATGCATCCAACAAAACCAAACTTCTAAAGCGGAGGTGAATGTCTTGGCTTCAACGGGCTTCAAAATGAAGCACATTCCCAGCGGGAGCGGAGTGGGCAAAGACCTGCCCAAAGCGCAGAAGATACAACGCCATGCTGGAAGAGGATTGAACCCGCCCGTCTCGTGTTTTCTCCTCTCACGCCGCAACATATGATCCGCCTCCCATCACCGCAGCAGGCCCCTGCAGGGTCTGCCTCCCTCTTATGACTGGTGCGATGTGGCTTGACGCGCCCCTATCCCCCATTGCCCCGGCTTGCGCGTGTATGGGTAAGAATGGCGCGCAAGGCCGCTGGTTTCACCGGCTTGTTCAGCATCATCATGTCGGCCGCATGGGCCGTCTCGCGCACCTTGCGGCTGCGGTCCGCGGTAATCAGCACGGCCGACAGCTTCCCAAGCTTCCAGCGCAGGGCCGTGATGGCATCCGTGCCCAGCCCCTCGTCCAAATGGTAATCCACCAGCGCGATATGCGGCGTGACGCCAGCCTTGTGCACCTCTTCCAGAGCGCCCGGCACATCCGGCGCACGCAGAACCGTGCAACCCCAGCCGGTCAGCAACAGAGCCATGCCGTCCAGAATGGCCGGCTCGTTGTCCACCACCAGCACGATCAATCCATCCAGCCGTGCGGCCGCGCGCACCGGGCGGGCGGGCACTTCGCGTTCCTCCGGCACCGGGGCGGCGATGGGCACCTCTACCGAAAAGGTGGTGCCGCGTCCCGGCGTTGAGCGCAGGCCAATAGGATGGCTCAGCACGCGGGCAATCCGCTCCACAATGGAGAGCCCAAGCCCGAGCCCTCGCGCTTCCCGCGCGCCCCTGTCGAGGCGCTGGAATTCCTGAAACACCAGCTTCTGCTCGGCCTCACAAATCCCGATGCCGGTATCCAGCACCATGATATGAACCCGCCCGCGTACCCGTCGGCACCCCACCAGAATGCGGCCCTGCCTTGTATATTTGACCGCATTGGAAATGAGGTTCTGCAACAACCTACGCAGCAGCCGACGATCCGAGCGCACGGCCAGCCGGGTAGGCATGAAGGTGAGGCGCAGGTTTTTCTCCCGCGCCAGCGGTTCGAAATCAATCTCAAGTTGGCGGAACACATCGGCGATGCGGAACACGCCCAGCTCCGGCCGCATCACCCCGCTGTCGAGCCGGGAAATATCGAGCAGCGCCCCAAGAATTTCCTCCACCGCCTCAAGCGAGGCATCCACATTGGTGGCGAGCCGCTGCTGCTCACCATTGCCGGCGCGTTCCACAAGGCTGGTGGCATACAAGCGCGCGGCATTGAGCGGCTGAAGAATGTCGTGGCTGGCGGCGGCGAGAAAGCGCGTCTTGGAAATATTGGCGGCATCCGCATCGGCCTTGGCGCGGCCCAGCGCCTCGTTCAACCGTTCCAGTTCCTCGGTGCGCTCCCGCACGCGCCGTTCCAGCGTCTCGTTCGCCCGCTCCAGTGCGAGGGCTGCTTCAACCGATGCGGTAATATCCGTGAAGGTGACGGCGATGCCGCCATCCGGCATCGGGTCGGAACGCGCCTCGATCACCACGCCATTGCGCACCAGCCGTTCGCAGAAGGAGGGGATCGGGTTCACATAGCGCGCAAGGCGAGTATCCACATCCATGTCCGGCTCAACAGGCGCGCAGTCCAGAATACGGCCGAGCGGCATGCCCATGGCGTAGCAATCCGCCGGCAGATGCAGCATCGCGCCGAACTGACGGTTCCAGCACACCAGCTCCAGCTTGCGATCAAACACTGCGATGCCCTGGCGGACATGGTCGATCGCGCTTTGCAGCAGCTCTCGATTATACTGGATAGCGGCAGAGGCATCATCCAGCAGCTTCAGCGCCGCCTTGGTGGAGACCGTGCGCTTGCGCAAAAGCAATGACAGCACAAGGCGCGAGGACGCCGCCCCAACGGCTGCCGCCAGCAAATGCTCGGCATAGCGCACCGTATCGGCATCTGCCTCCCGGCCCAGATCGAAGCTAAGACCACGCGCACGGGCATGGCTGGAGAAAGATGCCCGGGTACGCTCCTCGCCCAGATAGCGCGAGACGGTGGCCACCACTTCGCCGACCGTCACAGCCGAACGCCACGGCCGGAAAGGAGGACGGGGCAGGCGTGGATCATGCCCCTGCCCCACGAACAGGTCCGCCTGTACCCGCTCAATCTGGCTGGGGCGGGTGAGAAGCGATACCACAACCAGCACCAGCACATTGATGCACAGGCTCCACACCACCCCATGAGAGAGCGGGTCCGCCACAACGCCGAACAGCGCCGTGGGGCGCAGCCATGAAATGCCGAAGGGGCCGTGATCGACCAGCGCGCGCGAGATCAGCCCGCCCTCGGCCAAACTCGGCAGCATCAGCGTATAGGCCCACATCAGCCCACCGATGAGAATGGCCGCGATGGCCGCCTTGGCCGTGGCCCGCCGCCAGATGAGGCCAATGGCGAAAGCCGGACCCACCTGCGCTATCGCGGCAAAGGACAGCAGGCCGATCTTGGCAAGCTGCACATCGCCCGTGGCGCTGAAATAGAGATAGGCCAGCAGCAATATGCTGGAAATGGCGATGCGCCGCACCAGCAGCAGCAGGCCCACCATGTCCTCGCTATGGATGTCGCCATCCGGCTTGCGGGCGATATGGCGCAGCAGCATCGGCATCACCAGATCGTTCGAGATCATGATGGCCAGCGCCACCGTTTCCACGATGACCATGGCGGTAGCGGCCGAAAGCCCGCCGATGAAGGCGAACAGCGCCAACCCCTCCGCCCCCGCCACCAGCGGCACCGACAGCACATAGACATCGCTGTCCATGATATCGCCGGGAAACAGCACCATGCCGGCCAGTGCCAGCGGCACCACGAACAGATTGATGAGCACCAGATAGAGTGGAAACAGCCAGCGCGCCCGGCGGATTTCCTCCTCGCCCTTGTTCTCCACCACCGCCACATGGAACTGGCGCGGCAAGAGCAGGAAGGCCCCGCCCGACAGCAGGGTCATGATGATCCAGTTGCCGAGCGAGAAACCGCTCTGGAATGGCATGGTCACACCCAGCTCACGGGCGGTGCGCCACAGCTCCAGTGGACCGGGAAACAGGATGAAGGTGACGAAGATGCCCACCGTCAGGAAGGCCGCCAGCTTGACGATGGACTCGGTCGCCACCGCCAGCATCATGCCATTCTGGTGTTCGGTCGCATCGGTATGACGGGTGCCGAACAGCACGGCGAAGGCGGCCATGGCGCAGGCCACCAGCAGGGCGAGATCTCCTGCCAGCGCCCAGCGGCTCGCATCCCCCGCGAAATGGCCCAGAACCGCCAGAAGCGATGCTGAAACCGCTTTCAACTGCAGGGCGATATAGGGAATGGCCCCGGCAATGGCCACCAGTGCCACCAGCGCCGCGATGCCCTGATGCTTGCCATAACGCGCGGCGATGAAATCCGCGATCGAGGTGATGTTATTGGCTTTGGCAAGACGCACCACCCGCAACAGCAGCGGCGCACCAAGAATCATCATCAGCGCCGGGCCGAGATAGATGGTGAGGAAGTCGAACCCCTGCGTGGTCGCCAGCCCCACCGAACCAAAAAAGGTCCAGGAGGTGCAATAGACTGCCAGCGAGAGCGAATAGATCAGCGGGCGCGCGGCACGGCGACGTGCATCAGGGCGCTTGCGGTCACCATAGCTGGCAATCGCGAACAGCAGCCCCAGATAGGCCAGTGCGGCAAAGATGACGACCGAGGCCTGAAGCATTTCCCCCACCCGGCGGCTTCAACCGCCCACCCCAGCCGTATGATGCATCCCGGCCTTCTCTCACCGGTTGGCCCGGCGTCATGCACTTTATAGCACTGGCCCCGGTCTTTAACCGATGCCAGACGGGTTGCTCAAGCACCGCGCGGGCTTTGAGCAACGGTTCATATGCCACACGCTGGGGCCTTTGGTCTTGCATCTCAACGTGCAGATCCATCAGCCCGGAGCAGGGGCAACGCTCTCTCACCAGACCAGCAGGAAGAAAAGGACAAGCCACCCCTTTTGGCCCTGTCCGGCGTACACCTCATCTTCCCGTCGTTCACACCGCCCACAAGATCAGGCCTGCGCCTCCCGCAGGGCCAGCTTTTCCCGCCGCCGTTGCACCGAGGAGGGAATGTTCATGCCCTCACGATATTTCGCAACGGTACGCCGGGCAATATCGATGCCATCGGTTTTCAAACGCCCAACCAGCGTGTCATCGGAGAGCACATCGTCCGCGCTTTCCTGATCGATCATGGTGCGGATGCGGTCGCGCACAGCTTCCGCCGAATGGGCCTCACCTCCGCCCGATGCCGAAATGGCGGAGGAGAAGAAAAACTTCATCTCCACCACGCCGCGCGGCGTGGAGATATATTTGTTCGAGGTGACCCGCGAGACGGTGGATTCATGCATGCCAATGGCATCCGCCACCGTGCGCAGGTTCAGCGGGCGCAGGTGCCGCACACCGTGGGTGAGGAACCCATCCTGCTGACGCACGATTTCGCTCGCCACCTTCAAAATGGTGCGGGCGCGCTGATCGAGCGAACGGGTGAGCCAGCTCGCGCTCTGCATGCATTCGGCCAGAAAGCTCTTTTCCGTGGCCGAACGGGCAGCACGCACCACGGTGGCATGATAATTCTGGTTCACTAGCACGCGCGGCAGGGTGTCGGAGTTCAGCTCCACCCGCCATGTGCCGTCCGGGCCGGGGCGCACATACACATCCGGCACCAGCGGATGCACCACGCCGGAACCAAAAGCGAGGCCGGGCTTGGGGTCCAGCCGGCGAATCTCGACGATCATGTCGGCGATGTCTGCCGCATCCACCCCGCAAATGCGCTTCAGGGCATTGCGGTCATGGCGAGCGAGCAGCTCAAGGTTTTCCACCAGCGCCTGCATGGCCGGATCGTAGCGGTCCTTCTCGCGCAGCTGGATGGCGAGGCATTCGGACAGCGAGCGCGCACCGACGCCTGAGGGTTCAAAAGTCTGAACCAACCGGAGCACATCTTCCACCTCGGCCCGGCTGGTCGCCAGCTGGCCGGCGATCTGGTCGAGATCCCCGGAAAAATAACCGGTCTCGTCGATCTGCCCGATCAGATAGATGCCGATGAGCCGACGCGCCGGGTCAGGCTCGGAAACAGCGAGCTGCGCTTCAAGGTGGTCCGCCAGCGTGGTCTCGGCGGCCAGAAAGGCTTCCGGGTTATAATCCTCGCCGCGCTCTCCCCCGCCCCACTCGACTGCGGAGCCAGCTCCACCCGCGGGGCCGGAAGGCGTCGCCTGACCTGAAGGGGTGTCATCGGGAAATACATTCGCGAGATCGGTATCCAGCCGGCTTTCCATCTCGGCCCGGCTGGGCTCCATATCGCTGGCCATCCAGTCTTCGGTGGCGGGGGCATCAGCGGATGCATCCGGGGCAGAGGCTTCATCAGAACCAGCCCCCCCATGATCGCCCGGCTCTCCCTCACCTTCCCGGCCTTCCGGAGCCCCATCCTCATTCACCCGTTCCAGCAGCGGGTTACGCTCCAGCTCCGCTTCCACATAGGCTGTCAGCTCCATGTTGGAGAACTGCAACAGCTTGATGGCCTGCATAAGCTGGGGCGTCATCACCAGAGACTGGGTCTGGCGAAACTCCAGCTTCGGGGTCATGGCCATGGGTGCGCCTCCCCGAACAGACGAAAGGCGCAGCCCAATCTCATAGACGGAACTCCTCGCCCAGATAGAGACGGCGCACATCTGCGCTATTGACGATGGAGTCGGAGTCGCCCTCCATCAGCACCGAACCGGAATGGATGATATAGGCGCGGTCAATCAGCCCCAGCGTCTCGCGCACATTGTGGTCTGTGATGAGCACGCCAATGCCGCGCGCGGTCAGGTGCCGCACGAGCGACTGGATATCGCCCACCGCGATCGGGTCGATACCCGCGAAGGGTTCATCCAGCAGCATGAAGGAGGGATGGCTGGCCAGAGCGCGGGCAATTTCCACGCGCCGGCGCTCACCGCCCGAAAGTGCGATGGCTGGAGACTTCCGAACATGGCCGATCTTGAATTCATCCAGCAGGGATTCGAGCTCTTCCTTGCGCTTGGCGCGCCCCTTCATGGTGACTTCAAGCACGCCCATGATGTTGTCTTCCACCGAAAGCCCACGGAAAATCGAGGCTTCCTGCGGCAGATAACCGATGCCGAGACGGGCCCGGCGATACATCGGCATGCGGGTGACATCATGGCCTTCCAGCTCGATGCGCCCGGCATCGGCCTGCACCAGTCCGGTCACCATATAGAAGCAGGTGGTCTTGCCCGCGCCATTGGGACCCAGCAGGCCCACAGCCTCGCCCCGGCGCACATTCAGGCTCACATCACTCACAACCCTCCGGCCGCCATAGGTCTTGGCCAGACCATAAGCCGCAAGTGCAGGGCCCAGTTCCGCCCGTTCCACCGGCTGGCGGGATGACCCGCCGACATCAGGGGAAACACCGGCATCAGGTGCCGCAGCGCTGGGGTTCTCGGAAATGGGAGCAGCAGGCGTGCCCACACCCTGCGGGGGGTGGGATGGTGTGGTGTTCCGAGCCGGGATAGGCGGCAGATCCACCAGGGAATCGGACGGACGGCCTGTGCCGGTAACCCTGCCAAACATGGATTGGACGCTCAACTTTACCTCCGGCTTCATGCCTTCGAGGTGTTAGATGTAGAACGTCAGCGCAAGGGATGCAACGCGCCATGCAAATTCCGGGCCGGGCAGACCGGAAGTCCCCAAACGAAACGGGGCGCCCCTTGCAAGACACCCCGTCCAAATCAGCTTGCCAGATCGCTCTGGAAAATAACCTTGCAAGACCATCCTGAGCCTAAGCCCACACCGGCCTGAAAAACCTCTCACGCGCCCGCAACAAAACGAACCCGGGACGAAAAGCGTTTTCCAGAACGGGAGAGGCCGAGGACCCTCTGGATAATCAGTCCTCGCGGCGACGTTGACCGAGACCCATCTGCCGCGCAAGGGCGGAGCGTGCCAGCGCATAGTTGGGCGCAACCATGGGATAGTCCGGCGGCAGACCCCACTTTTCCCGATACTGTTCCGGGGTGAGATTGTACTGGGTCCGCAGGTGACGCTTGAGCGATTTGAACTTTTTGCCATCTTCAAGGCAAATGATATAATCTGGCGAGATCGAGCGCTTGACAGCGACCGCAGGCTTCACCTGCTCCACCACCTGCTCATCCTCACCACGCGAAATCCGTTCGAGCGTGGCATGGATCTCACCGATCAGGGCAGGAAGATCCGAGGCCGGAACCGTATTGTTGCTGACATAGGCAGAGACAATATGCGCCGCCAGCTCCATATGCATGGTTGTTTCAGCTTCTTCGCTCATGTCGCTTTCTTCATAAATACGAATGAAATCCCGCAACGGCCAGGAAAGCCTGCGGTTCACAGACCTGCTTGGGGCTCAATGACGGAATCACACCCTGAAGACACAAGGCGGCATCCTCGGAAAGCGAAATTTCATCAACCCCTCAAGTTACACAGATAACAAATAACAAGTACATTTTCAACAACAACCATACAATTCTTTCCACACCCGGATTTTACAACGCCGCACGCCCGCCGCACCTTATCATTGCGGAACAGAATCCTTTGTTTTCACCATCTTTCGGCAGCATCGCCGCCCATCTTGCGGCCCGGGCATATGAAGCTTATCTGCCAAACAGAAGAACAGAACGCAGGCGCATCACGCACGCCCTCTGTTCAAAGGAGCTGTCATGACCAAAGACACATCTCTCCCCCTCACCGGCGCTTCCTCCAGCCCTGCCACGCAACCGGACACGCCTGCGGCCGGAGAGAAAATTGTGCGCTCCGAAAATGAATGGCGCTCCTGCCTCACGCCCGAACAGTTCCGCATCGCCCGCGAGCAGGGAACGGAGCGGGCCTTCACCGGGCCCTACTGGGATGAAAAGCGAGCGGGCATATATAGTTGTGTGGCATGCCATGTGCCGCTGTTCACCTCCGAAACCAAGTTTGATTCCGGCACGGGCTGGCCCAGCTTCTTCTCTCCCGTCTCACCCGATGCGCTGATCATGCATGAGGATATCTCCCACGGCATGCGCCGGATCGAGGTGCTTTGCGCGCGGTGTGACAGTCATCTGGGGCATGTTTTCCCCGATGGCCCGGCCCCAACGGGCCTGCGTTTCTGCATGAACGGAACCGCTCTTTCCCTCACCCTTGATGACAAGACAGAAGCATGAGCCGCACCCCAGCGCCCGCACCAGCCGCCCGCCAACCCGTCTCGCGCACGGTCCATGGCATCACTCTTGTCGATGACTATGACTGGCTGCGGGCCAGCAACTGGCGCGAGGTCATGCGCGACCCATCTACTTTGCCGCGCAATATTCGGGAGTGGCTGGAAGGTGAGAATACTTACGCCGACGCCTTCTTCGCACCGCTCGCAGAGTTGCGCACGAAGCTGGTGAAGGAGATGCGTGGGCGTATCAAGGAAGATGATTCCGCCGTACCCGCCCCCGATGGGGCCTTTGCCTATTACAACCGCCACCGGGAAGGGGGCCAGCACCCCCTCGCCTGCCGCAAGGCCCTGCCGGATGGAGCAGAGGTAATCCTTCTGGATGGCGATGCCGAAGCGGATGGCAAGGCCTATTTCCAGTTCGGCGGATGGAAGCACACCCATGACCATGCACGCCTGGCGTGGTCTGCCGACACCTCCGGCGCAGAACTCTACGATATCCATGTGCGAGATCTGGCCACGGGTCAGGACCTGCCGGACACCATCAGCGACACCACCGGCGACCTGCTGTGGAACGCCGCGGGCACCGTGCTTTATTACATTCGCCGCGATGAAGAACACCGGCCCTCTCAGGTGTTCCGTCATGTCATCGGTACAGATGCGGGCGCTGATGTTCTGATTTATGAGGAAAAGGACAAGGGCTTCTTCGTCTCACTGGGCGAAACCCAGTCCCGCGCCTTCGGCCTCATCGCCTGCGGCGACCATGAGACCTCGGAAGTCCATGTTCTGGACCTCAGCGATGATACCGCGACACCGCGTCTCGTCTCCCCCCGACTTGAGGGACTGCGCTATGATGTGGAGCATCACCCCGCTCTTCATGGCGTGGACAGCTTCATCCTGCTGACGAATGCGGATGGCGCGGAAGATTTCAAGATCGTCCATACCCCCACAGCAACGCCGAGCAAAGAACACTGGCGTGATTTGGTGCCGCATCATGCCGGGCGCATGATCCTCTCCAATACGGTATTTGCCGGCCATCTGGTGCGACTGGAGCGTGAAGGCGGGCTGCCACGCATCACCATCCGCGCGCTGGAGAGCGGGGCGGAACACGCCATCGCTTTCGCTGAAGAGGCCTATTCCCTCGGGCTGAACGGGGCCTATCCGTTCGAAACGAGCGACATCCGCTTCACCTATTCCTCCATGACCACGCCATCCGAGGTGTGGGCCTATGATATGGAGAGCCGCGCCCGCGCCCTGCTGAAGCGGCAGGAGGTGCCCTCCGGCCATAACCCGGAGGATTACGAGACCCGCCGGATTCTTGCCCCTGCCCCCGATGGCGAGACCGTTCCGGTCTCCCTGCTCTATCGCAAGGGCACGCGGCTGGACGGTACCGCACCGCTGCTGCTCTATGGCTATGGTGCTTATGGCATCACCATTCCCGCCAGCTTCTCCACCAGCCGACTCTCGCTTGTGGATCGTGGCTTCATCTATGCCATCGCCCATATTCGCGGCGGCACGGACAAGGGATGGCGCTGGTACAAGGACGGCAAGCTGGGGAAGAAGACCAACACCTTCTCCGACTTTATCGCCGCTGCCGAACATCTGGTGAAACAGGACTTCACGCGGCCGGAGCGCATCGTCGCCCATGGCGGTTCGGCCGGCGGCATGCTGATGGGGGCCATCTCCAACATGCGGCCGGATCTGTTCGCCGGCATCATCGCGGAAGTGCCGTTCGTGGATGTGCTATCCACCATGCTGGATGACACCCTGCCCCTCACCCCACCCGAATGGCCCGAATGGGGCAACCCCATTCTGGATGCGGAGGCGTTCAACCGCATCCGTGCCTATTCACCGGTCGATAATGTGCGGGCACAGGCCTATCCGGCCATCTTCGCGCTGGCCGGGCTCACGGACCCACGCGTGACTTATTGGGAACCGGCGAAATGGGTGGCGCATCTGCGCACCGCCAATATCTCCGACAATTCCATCCTGCTGCGCACCAATATGGATGCCGGGCATGGTGGCGCATCCGGGCGGTTTGACCGGCTGGATGAAGTCGCCCTCTCTTTCGCCTTCGCACTCAAGACCGTGGGCGCACAGGACCGGGAACCGGAACTGGCGGACTAAGAACATTTTGAGGGAAGCGGACACCCGCTCACGAGAAGACATATCAGGCACCCATGCGTGAGATCCCTTCCCCGTTTCGGTGAACCGGGGAAGGGATCTCGAAGACAAAGGGATAAACTTGCCTGAAACGGCAGCCCCCCCCCCCTGAGCGCATCTGATAATTGAGTTTTCCGGCTCATCGCGCGAGAGACGCGCTTCATTATTCTGAGGTGGTCATTTTTGCGCGAACCGATGCCCGCTCCACCTGAAAGACTTCATCAAAAAGCCCCCGCTGGCGCAGACGGCCAGCGGGGGCTGCTGTTTCAGAGCCATTCAGAGATGGATAGCGATTTCAGCTTCCATCCTTCCCATGTATGGCGGGAAAGAACAGCTCTTTCCAGCTCTCCGCACCTGCGGGAATAGAATTGGTACGGCTCATGAAGTCTGCATATTTGCCGATGGACTGCGGCGTGGTGGTGAAAATGACCTGAGGGTCGTTCAAAATGCCCTCGATCAGCTCCACATCACTGGCATCCTTGGCCAGACGCACATATTCGCGCGCAGCAGCAGACTTGTCGGCATTAATGATGGCGATGGCATCTTCCAGCGCTGCCAAAAACGCCTCATTCACCTTCGGATTCTTCTCCACGAACTGTGATGTCGTCCACACCACATTGAAGGTGTGCGGGCCGCCCAGAACATCATACGTATTGAGCACGGTGGTCACGCCCGGGCGTTTCAGTTCCAGTTCCTGCACCGGAGCAGCCGTGAAATGGGCCGTCACCTCATTGCCCGCCAGCATCGCGGCCATGCCATCGGGGTGCGAGAGGGTGACGGTGAGCTTGTCGAGGTCATTGCGCTTGTCCGCGCCCAGTTCTTTTTCCGCCGCCATCTGAAGGAACATGGCCTGCACCGAGACCTTCACCGCCGGCAGGGCAATCTTGTCCTTGCTGGTGAAGTCCTTCAGCGATTTCACATTGGGGTTTGAGGTGTTGAGCAGAAGCGGCATCGAATTCATCGCCGCCACCGCCTTCACCGGATTGGCGGTCGTCTTCGTGCGCGACCACAGCAACACCAGCGGCGGCACTCCCCCGGCGGCATACTGGATGGCCCCTGAAAGCAGCGCATCATTCATCGCCGCCCCGCCGGCCAGCGTGACATAGCTGGCCTTGAGATCCTTGATGTCGCGCTCTGCCGCTTCCTTCTCCAGCAGACCTCTGTCCTGCATGATCATCAGCGGCAGATGCCCAAGACTGGGCTGGCGCGCGATGGTGACCGAGGAGACCTCGGCGGATGCGCTGACGGTTCCCGCCAGCAGCAGAGCCGCGGCGATGGCATGTTTCCACATCTCGTTTCTCCCTCCCGCCGCCCTTGTCATTCTGAAAAGGCGGCAGCTCATTGGTTTCACACCACCCCGGCTGGAGCGGTTTGGGGGCGAATGAGTTCTGGTGAGCGTTTCCTGATTGCTCGTGTGGCAGGGGACCTCTTGCGGGCCCCGCTTGCCGATGCGGCGCGTGGCACTTCACCAGAGCGGCAAAGTGCCAGACTTCAAACAGACCGAAATTCCCGCCGGAGATGGCCACCTGTCGTCTCGCAGGTTTGGCCGCGGGCCGGAGAAAAGACACACATCCGTGCGGACTTGCGCGGCTGACTGCGTTGCTGGTTTTGGCAAAACCAATGGCAACACATGTTGTCAGTATCTTTAATCGCCTCTGTTGATATCAGTTTTCTGGGACATGTCTTCGTTTCATTGAAGCGGAGACATGTCCCAACTCTTTAAGACGTCACATGTTCACGAGAAGAGGCAGAACTTCCCTTGAACATGCTTTGGCCGGAGGCGCGAGAGGGCAGATCCCGCGCCTCCTCATACCCCGCCGCAGGCTGCCACGGCAGGGAAGACATGCCGGAGCCGATATCGGTCCGGGCAGATCACGGATACGAGGCATGAACATGCCGCGCATAGCATTGGTCCAACAGCATTTTCGCGTGATGCGAACACCGATCACGCAGAAAAATACGACCAATCAAGATGCCGGAGCATTTCCTAAGTTCCGTGGAATGGGGAAATGCTCTGACCGCGCCTCAAAGGCGGATGGAAAACCCCCGCCCCTGAAAGCCCGAGGCAGGACATGACTTTGAGGACAAGCCATAGGTCGGTGCTCACCTTCAGAAGATGAGACGGGTGGCATCCGGACCAAACCACAAGGAATGAGCCCGGCCCGAATGCACACCGCCTATCCCACCTTCGGGCGGCGGATGACGGGAGCCGGCACGCTCTCGATCATCACATTGATACAGGCTGGCTTGCCGCTGGCGTGGGCGGCCTCCAGCGCGGCGGGCAGGTCTGCGGCATCGGTGACAAACACACCGAAACCACCCAGTGCGCGCACCACTTCATCATAACGGGTGGGCAGCAGGTCGCAATTATTGGTGCGGGCCGCACCGTAATTGCGCAACTGAATCTGATGCTCCGCATTCCAGCGCGCATCATTCCCCACCACGGCGATGAAGGGCACACCGCAACGCACGGCGGTGTCAAATTCCGCCATATGGAAGCCGAAGGTGCCATCGCCCAGAACCGCCACCACGGGCGCATCGGGACGCAACATCTTTGCTGCGATAGCAAACGGGATGGAGGCTCCGATGGTACCGGAGACACCATTCACCAGCCGCCGCCCTGCCTTCACCAGCGCCTGCGGCCACTGGCCGATTTCACCGCCATCACAGACCAGCGTGCCGTCGGGATGATTGGCGAGAAAGGCTTGCACCGCATTGCACAGTTCCACGGGATGCACCCGTCCGCTGCCTCCCTTCGCCTGCTGCCAGTCCAGCGGAATATAGGCCAGCGCACGGCTCACCTCCTCCCGCCAGCCGGAATGGCGGGCCGGGTCTGACGGCGGCTGGTTGGTGAGGTCGGCCGCAACGGCATGGGCATCCGTCACCGCGCGCAGCACGGGCTGGCTGCTGCGGGCCTTGCGCACGCGGGCCGCGATCTCGGAGTCCGGGTCGACGACAATGAAATCGCAATCCTTGTGGATCACCGGGGCTTCGCCAAAGCGCAAGGTGAAGTCCAGCGCCTTGCCCAACAGCACGATGAGATCCGCCTGCGCCAGAACTTCGGCGAAGGCACCCAGGCCGGGATCATTGATCCCACGCGGACTTTCCATGCCGATCACCGGCACGCCGCGCGCCTTCTCCAGAGCCGCCATGGCAGTGCACCCCTGCGGTGAGCACATGGCCGGCCCGCACAGGATGAGTGGACGCTCCGCCCGGTCCAGATGGCTGGCGATGGTCACGGCCAGATCCGGCGGTGCGCTCTCCCCACTCCGCTCAGGCGCGAGCAGAATAGGTGGCTCGGCCTCCAGATGCTGGTCCAGCAAGTCCACCGGCAGGCTGAGATGCACCGGCCCCGGTCGCCCCTCGCGTGCGATGCGCATGGCGCGGACGATATCTGCGCCCAGCGTCTCGGCGGAGCTGACCGTCCATGAGGCCTTGGCCATGGGACGGGCCACAGCTTCCTGATCCATCTCCTGGAACGCACCGCGTCCCAGTTCATTCAGCCCGGCATGGCCGGACAGCAGCAACAGCGGAGACTCCCCGGCCAGCGCGGTGAACAGGGCCGCCGCGCCATTGGACTGGCCCTGCCCGCCCGTGACGAGCGCCACACCCACCTCGCCGGTGAGGCGGCCATGGGCATCCGCCATGTGCACGCAGGCCGCTTCCTGCCGCACATGCACCAGTTCGATGTCGGTTTCCAGAAGCGCATCATAAACGGGCATGATGTGGTTGCCGGAGAGCGAATAGATGCGCGAAACCCCCTGTGCCTCAAGGGTGCGGGCCACGATATCCGCACCGCGCAGGGCGGCGGGTGATGATGCGGCGGCCAGCTGAATGGCGGCGGGCTGGGCAGGCGGGCTCATGCGGCGTCCTCCAGAAGGGTCTGTCCGGGCTTCACCCGGGTGAACACGACAGGTTCGGTTGAGATATCAAGCTGTTCCGCGACCTGGCGCACCACGGTGTAGCGCGAGGTGGCCAGATCCGAGGTCTCCGGGAAATCCTCCCGGAAATGCGCGCCACGGCTGTCCTCGCGCGCAAGGGCGGCAGCGCAGATGGCACGGCTGGTGAGAACCAGGTTCTCCAGATTCAGCCGGTCCATCCAGGTCAGGTTGTAGCGGCGCTCTCCATCCGGAGCGCCGGAACGGGCGATAGCATCGGCCAGATCATCCAGCGTCACGGCGGCACGCTTCAACCCTTCCGCCGTGCGCAGGATTCCGACATCGTTCCACATGGCCTCATAAAGCGCCTCGCGGATCGCGGACAGGTCGCGCGCATCCTTGCCCAGAGGCGAGAAGGCACGATCCATCGCGGCGGCCAGTGCAGCCGGGTCACAATCCGGCAAGGCCGCATGGCGGTTGATCTCGCGGGCGATGGCTGCCCCGGCAACGCCGCCAAACACGGTGGAATTGGCAACCCCGTTGCCACCGAGACGGTTCGCCCCATGCACGCCGCCGGTATCCTCGCCCGCCGCGTAGAGGCGCGGCATGGGCGTGGCACAGTTTTCGCCAAACACCACGCCACCCATCATGTAATGGGCGGTGGGAATGACCTCGACCCGGCCGCCGGCCAGATCAAACCCGCAATCGGCGCAGCGCTCCACCATGCCTTTGAAGGTCTTGCGCACATGCTCCACCCCCAGATGCGACATCTGGATGTGAACCCCGCCATTCTCGGTGGCATAACCATCGCGGATACGCCGGGTGATGGAACGGCTGACAATATCGCGCGTCGCACGTTCATTGCGCGGGTCATACAGATGCATGAAGCGCTCGCCAGTGCAGTCCAGCAGCCAGCCGCCCGCCCCGCGCAGGCCCTCTTCCAGCACAGTGCCGGTCATGCGTGTGCCGGGGCCAGCAAGAAGACCGGTGGGGTGAAACTGCACCATCTCCATGTCGCGCAGCGGCAGGCCGGCGCGCAGGGCCATGGCAAGGCCATCGCAGGACTTGTCGCCCGATGGCGTGTGGAACTTGTACATGGTCGGCCCGCCGCCGGTGGCGAGCAGCACCGCACGGGCGCGCACCAGCACCGGCTCGCCGGTGCGCATGTCCAGCATCAGCACACCGCCAAGGCCCGAGCCATCCGCTGCCGGGATGAGATCCAGCGCGCGATGGTCTTCCAGCCGCGCCACATCGCGCCGCCACACCTGCTCGGAGAGGCGGTTGATGATCTCGATGCCGGTCAGGTCGCCCTTGTGCACGGTGCGGTCAAACGTCTGGCCCGCAAATGCCTTCTGGTGGACCGAGCCATCGGGATTGCGATCAAAGAAGCAGCCCAGCTCGTTTTCCAGCTCGCGGATGCGCACCTGTGCCTCTTCCACAAGCTTCCACGCAAGCTCCTGATTGTTCAGCCACTTGCCGCCCTCGATGGTGTCCATGAAATGGCGCTCCACCGAGTCTCCGGGCGCAAGGGCGACATTGTAGCCGCCCTGCACCATGCGGGTGCAGCCGCATTTGCCCAGCAGGCCCTTCACGGCCACGGTCACATGCAGGTCTGGCGCATTCTTCTTGGCATGCAGGGCCGCGAACAGCCCTGCCCCACCGGAGCCGAGAATGAGAATATCGGTCTGGCGCGTGGCGATCTGTGGTGTGGCGTTTCTTGCGGTCATGCGCTGGCTCCAATGCTGGCCAGAATCGCATCGCGCCGGGCGGCGACATCCTGCTGCACCTGTTCGTAGAGGGAGCCGCCATGGGAATCCATGCCCACCAGCAGCGGGCCGAAATCGCGGATGCGGAAGCGCCACAGGCATTCTGGCAGCAGGTCTTCCATGTCCACATCCTCGATCTGCTCGATCCATGTGGTTTCCAGCGCCGCCGCCCCGCCGACAATGGCGAGATATGCCCCGCCCATCTGCTGGAAGGCGGCGGAGGTGGCCGGCCCCATGCCCCCCTTGCCGATGATGAAGCGCACGCCCTCACGCTCCATCAGCTTCTGGGTGAAGCGCTCCATGCGCATGGAGGTGGTGGTGCCGATGCAGAAGGGCGTGAAGCCGGCCGGCGCTTCAGGGGATTTCTCCACCTTGTGTACATTGGGCGCGGTATGGATGACGGCATGGCCGTTCAGGTCCATCCGCGTGCGCCGGTCGCGGTCGAACATATGGATGAGGGTGGCATCGCGGATGCCATAGAGCGTGCGCTGGAGCGTGACCGTATCGCCTATGCGCAGTTCGCGCGCCTGCTCGGCGGTGACGGGCATATCAAGAACATGATGGGCCATGGAAACGTCTCCCGCTCAGTTGAAGGCGATGCCGCCGGGGGTGATGGTGGCGGTGGCGCGCCGGGCGGAGTGGCACTGGATATTCACGGCCACGGGGTTCTGGGTGATGTGCGTGGCCGCCACCTCCACATGCACGGCAAAGGCGGTGGAGCGACCGCCCAGTCCCTGCGGGCCGATGCCCAGCTCATTGATCGCGCGAGACATCTCTTCCTCAATCTTCGCGCCCTCGGGGTCCGAGCACACGGTACGCAGAGGGCGGGTGGCGGCGATCTTGGCGATATGCATGCACAAATCCGAAGTACCGCCGATGCCGACACCGACAATAGTGGGCGGACAAACCCGGCCACCCAGATCAATCACCCGGTCCACCACGAAGCGCTTCACCGCCGTGATGCCATCGGAAGGCAGCAGCATCTTGAGGAAGGAGCCGTTTTCCGAGCCGGACCCCTTGGGGATCATCTCGATGGAGACGGTTTCCTCGCGGTCATCGAAATCCACATGGATGACCGGAACCCGGATGCCACAGGAGGTCTGCTCATTCTTGCGCGTGATGGGATGCACCACCGAGGAACGCAGCGAATTCTCCTTCGTGGAGCGCTCTGCCCCCCGGCGAATGGCGGCCTTGAGCCCCGCACCATCAAAAGAGACATTGCGGCCGATGGTGACATTGTAGATCGGGATGCCCGTATCCTGGCACAGCATGTTGCGGGTGCGTTCCGCAACCTCAATATTCTTCACCATGGTGCCGAGAATGGCGCGGCCGGTCTCGTTGGTTTCGCTTTCCATCAGCCGGCCGAAACCGGCCTTGATATCTGGCGGCAACAGCTTCAGTGCGCGCACATAAAGATCCGAGCAGACCTTCTCGACTTCATCCAGTTGAAGTTCCATCTTCATCTCCTAAACAAGCAGCAGAAGGCCGGATCCAAGGATCATGAGGGACAGCATCTGCTTGAAACGTCTTTCATCCAGACGACCATAAATCTGGAAACCAAGCCACGCCCCCAGTGCCAGCGGCGGCAGGGCGAGGACGATGAGCAGCCAGGAGCGCGGCTCGATGCCGACAAACCCGACAATGAGCAGCGTGAGTAGGTGGGCGAACAGAATGAAGGGCTGATAGACCCCGCGCGCCATCTCCTTCGGCCAGCCGCGAAGCTGGGTCCAGATGGTGGGCAACACCCCGGAATAACCGCCCAGACCGCCCAGTACACCGCCCGCAAAACCCACGCCGGCATTGGCGAAGGTGCCACCGAACGACACTCGTGGCAGGCGGGGGGCCAGCAGCGCATAGAGGCCATAGGCCGCTAGCCCCACCCCCAGCGCCAGCTTGAGCGGCGAGGCATCCACCTGCGTCAGCACCAGCACCCCGAGCGGCACCCCCACCAGCGCTCCAATGAGGAAGGGCGCAAGGCGCGGCCCATCGATCGAGCGGCGGATGGGCCAGACCAGCGTGATATGCAGCAGGCTGCCGCAGGCAACGATGAGGGCTGTTGTCTGCACCGGATCAATGGCATGCAACCAGATGGCGGAGGCCGCCAGTGCGAAGGCAAAGCCTGCACCGCCCGCAGCCAGCGCACCCACGAAAGCACCAGCCCAAAGCACAGAAAGAGTGGCGAGGGAAATGCCGAGCATGGCCGCTCACCACGCATTCAGCAGAAAGAGCAGGCCAATACCCAGCCCCGCCGCCACGCAGCCCGCCACTACGCCGGCGGTGTGTCCACGCAGGGAGAACCACTCGATGGCCAGAATGCGCAAGCCCAGCGCCATATGCACCGCCAGCGCGCTCACCAGCCCCCACTCGGCCAGCTTGATCGGCCAATAGGTGGTGACGGCGAGAAAGCTGTCCAGCTTGTCGGCCCCACCCAATGCCGTACCCAGCACGATGAAATGCATCGGCAAGAAAATGGCGAGCGCGACACCGGAGAGCCGGTGCAGAACAGCGGCAATAAAACCCGGCTTTCTATGTGCTGCGCGCATGACGCCGCCACCGGCTGCCGTGCGGGCGGGGCCCGTGCGTGTTGTCATCGTCATGGCAGATACACCGCAAGAGCGGCCCGCAGGCCAAAGACCACGATGAAGGCGGCAAAGCCCAGCATCACCATATCCAGCGAGCGCCCGCGCCAGCCACTCCATTCGCGAATGACGCTGCGCAGGCCGATGGGCGCATGCACTGCCGCCGCCAGAACGAACACCGCATAGAAGGCCAGAAACCAGCCATTGCCCTGCGTGCGGGAAAGGATTTCACCAGCGGTAAGGCCATCGCGCACCGCATGGATCATGGTCGCCAGATGCACAGCCACGGCGAGGGCCAGAATACCGGCGGAACCACGCTGGGCGACATAGAGAAGCGGCGTCATGACTTGTGCTCCGATGACTTGCGCCCCCAGCCCAGCAGCTTTGAGAGGGAGAAGCCGACATCCGCCGCCGTCGCCCGCTTCAGCCCGGCGATGGAGAAGGTGGGGCCCAGCCCTTTGGGGCAGAACTCGGTGCAACTCATATGGCTGTGGCAGGAATGGCAGCCGACATCACCGGAGACAGCAGAGAGCCGCGCCTGCTGGCCCTTGTCGCGCTCATCATTCACCAGCGTCCAGGCGCGGTTGAGCGCGGCGGGGCCGAGATAATCCGGGTTCCAGGCCACAACATCGCAGGCTGAATAACAGACGCCGCAATTGATGCATTCAATGCCGGCATCCGCCTCCTGCCGCTCCGGGCTGTCCGGACGCACCACGGCGAAATCTGCGGGCGGATTTTCGCCCGGTTCGAAGTAGCCATGGGCATTGCGCCACTTCTCGAAGAAGGGCTCCATATCCACGGTCAGGTCCTTCACCACCGGCATGTTGCGCAGGGGTTCCAGCACCAGAAGGTCGCCATCCGTCACCGCCGCCACGCGGGTGCGGCAGGTCCAGCGCGGGCGGCCGTTCACCACCATGGCGCAGGAACCGCACATGCCAACACGGCAGGCGAAACGATAGGACAGGGTCGGGTCCTGAACGCGCTGAATCTCCGTCACCACATCCAGAATGGTCTGGTTGGCGCGACGCGGCACGGTGAAGTCTTCAAACGTGCCGTCTTCCGGCGCATCGCCTGCCTTGCCTCGCCAAACGCGGACAAGCAGGGGGCTTTCGGTCGACGCATCCGCCGCCCGTTCCACTGGCATCATCTTGTTCATGGGTGTGTGTCCGGTTTGTGTGCCGGGTGGCGGCGCAGGAGCCGATCATCGAAACCGGGTCATGCGCCGCGCGCCTTGGTGCTCGCACTTCGGGGGCATGGGCCAGCCCGAACCGCGTTCTACCTTGTGCCTCCTCACCTCAAGGGCGGGAGGCACATCTCAAATCATTGCAACAACTTTGTCGTCACACAGTCTGCATCAGCGTGAACCAGAGAACTGAAGCGGCGCTCAGTTTCCGGGAGCCGCGTGAATATTCTCGAAGAACAGATCTTTCCAGTCATCAGTCTTTGCGCTCACCAGACCTGCGCGGTTCATGTAATCGAGATACTTCATGGTGTTCTTCGGGGTGGTCGTCCATTCGCTGGTGGGTGCGCGGATGATGGTTTCCGCATCCTTCGGATCCATTTTCACCTTTTCCGCCTTCACCCACAGCTCGGACATACCGGCCGGATCTTCGCGGATCATGCGGTTGGCTTCTTCCACGGCGGCCAGAATGGCTTCTGTCACCTTGGGGTTTTCCTTGGTGAACTTGTCCGTCGCCCAGATGACATTGAAAGTGTGCGGGCCGCCCAGAACCTCATAGCTGTCCACCACCTTGTGGGCGCGCGGGTCCTTCAGTTCAGCTTCCTGGAAAGGAGGCGCACCGAAATGGGCCGTGATCTCGGACTTGCCACCCAGCAGGGCGATCTGCGCATCCGGATGCCCGAGCGATACGGTCAGCGAATCCAGGCTGTTCTGCTTACCCGGACCCAGTTCCTTTTCCGCCGCCATCTGCAGCGTCACGGCCTGGATCGAGGTCTTCACGCCCGGCACAGCGATCTTGTCGGTGGGCTTGAAGTCCTTGAGGGACTTGATGTCGGGATTGGTGGTGACAAGATAAAGCGGCATGGCGTTCAGCGCCGAAATGCCCTTCACCTGAAGATTGTTGCGCGTGCGCCCCCAGATGGTGAGCATGGGGCCAACACCGCCTGCCGCCACATCCAGATTGCGCGACAGCAGCGCCTCATTCATGCCAGAGCCGGCGGAAAAACGGAGCCACTCCGTCTTCACATCCAACCCACGCTTGGCCGCCTCTTTCTCGATAAGCCCCTTCTCTTCCATCACCGTCATCGGCAGATAGGAGATGCCGAACTGCTTGGCGAGGCGCACTGTTTCCACTTCCGCACGGGCTGGAATGGCAAGAGTGACGGCAAGCATTGCGGCCGCAGCAGCAAAGGCCGATCGTTTGAGGTATAGACCCATGGCGTTCTCCCTGGAGGGCGACGATTTTATGATTGTTTGTCGTCTCCTTCAGAGTACGCTCCTTGGAATATGTGTCAATAGTCATAGGTCATATATATGACATTAGACCCCGCACGAAGCACACCCGGTCGCGCCATCCAGCTGGAATCGCGGCCTCTCTACCAGCAGATCCGCGACCTGCTGGTGAAGCGCATCATTGATGGAATCTGGAAGCCGGGCTCTTATTTGCCCAGTGAACAGCAATTGTGCGCTGAACTGCGTGTCTCCATCGGCACCATTCGCAAGGCGATGGAAGAGTTGGTGACGCAAGGCTTGCTGGAACGCCAGCACGGGCGCGGCACACGCGTGGTGATGCACTCCAGCGCGCAATCGCGCTTCCGCTTCCTGCGCTTCGTCCATGCCAATGGCCGCCCGCTGGAGCCTGTCGCGCATCTGTTGCGCCAGTCTGTGCGCAACGCCACGGCTGAGGAACGTCGCCAGCTTGAACTGGATGCGGATGGCAAGGTTCTGGTGCTTCTGCGCGTGCGCAGCGAAGCCGATGAAGCGCTTGTTTATGAGAAAGTGGCGCTGCCGGCAGATCTGTTCACGGAACTCGATCTGAAAACCGGGGCGGACATCATAGAAGAGATCTATGTGTTCTATCAGGAGCGCTGTGGCGTCACCATCATGCGCACACAGGATCAGGTCGGGCTAACCGAGGCGGATGCTATATGCGCGGGCCATCTGGGTGTCGCCCTTGGCGCCCCACTCCTGCATGTGCGCCGCATCGCCTTCGGGCTGGATGGCCGGCGGGTGGAATATCGCGAAAGCTGGACCGCGAAGCTGAAGTATCAGACTGAACTGGATTGACGGCGGCCAGTTTTCCCGGCCGCCGTCGCATATTTTCTCAACCTTGGTGCATCACGCCTCAGGCGTGCATGCCCCAGCGCTGGATGGTGCGCTGTTCAACCGTCTGGAAGATCAGGTTCTCCACCACCAGACCGATGATGATGACCGTGAGCAGGCCGGCGAACACGTTTGGAATATCCAGCATGTTCTTGTTCTCGAAGATGAACCAGCCAAGACCACCGGAACCCGAGGACACACCGAACACCAACTCGGCCGCGATCAGGGTACGCCAGGCGAACGCCCAGCCAATCTTGAGACCGGTGAGGATGGCAGGGAAAGCCGCCGGGATCAGGATGGTCCAGATGAAGCGCGGACCTCTCAGGCCATAGTTGCGCCCCACCATCTTCAGCGTCTTGCTCACGCCGAGGAAGCCGGAGTGGGTGTTCAGCGCAATCGCCCACGTCACCGAATGCACCAGCACGAACACGAGGCTGGCTGTGCCCAGACCGAACCAGATCAGCGCCAGCGGCAACAGCGCGATGGCTGGCAGCGGGTTGAACATCGAGGTCATGGTTTCAAGGAAATCGGTGCCGATGCGCGAGGCGATGGCCAGCGCGGTCAAAAGCGCCGCCAGCACGATGCCAACGCCATAACCGATGAACAGCACCCGCAGGGAGCCCCATGCCCGCTCTGGCAGCACACCATTGATCACATTCGTGTAGAAGGCCGTGATCGTGGCTGTAAAAGTGGGAAAGAGCAGGTCGTTGTTCAGGTAACGGCCATAGGCCTCCCAGATCAGCGCCAGCGTGGCGAGAATCACAAGCTTGCGCACGAAGCCAAAATTATAGACCATCTCGAAGACGGACAACGGCTTCTCCACCACAGTGATGGAGTCGCTGCCTTCTTCCTTGCGGAAGATTTCGGGTCGCTCGATGAGGGCAGGCGGCATTGTTTTGGCTGCGGACATGGTCTTCCCGGAAAACGAAGTTCTGGCGGACGGCGCAGGCCGGACGGGCGCGAGGGTTGGGGTATCAAGCATCTGCGGTCTCCTTCACCTCGTCGGCGAAAAGCATGTGCTGAATCTGCTTTTCCAGTTCGTGCGCGCGCTCGGGGCATGTGGTGCTGTTCAACTCAGCCTTCACACGGCCGGGATGGGGCGACAGCAGCAGGATGCGATTGCCGATCTTGATCGCCTCGGCGATCGAGTGGGTCACGAACAGCACCGTGAAGTGGGTCTCATCCCAAAGCTGGAGCAGCTCATCCTGCATCTTGCGGCGGGTCAGCGCATCGAGCGCGGCGAAGGGCTCATCCATCAGAAGGATGTCCGGCTCCATCGCCATGCCGCGGGCAATCGCCACGCGCTGCTTCATGCCGCCGGAAAGCATATGGGGATAGCTGTCGGCGAACTTGGTGAGGTTGACCTTCTCGATATAGTGCATCGCCCGGTCGTCAGCTTCCGCGGCGCCAAGACGACGCGAGGCAACCAGCGCGAAAGCCACATTCTGCCGCACCGTCTTCCAGGGCAGGAGTTGGTCGAACTCCTGGAACACCATCATGCGGTCTGGTCCGGGCGCACGGATCACCTGCCCCTTCAGCCGCATCTCACCTTCTGTCGGGGTGATGTATCCGCCCACGGCCTTTTGCAGAGTGGACTTTCCGCAACCCGAAGGCCCAAGCAGAATGAACCGATCCCCACTGAAGACATTGAAATCCACCCGATAGGTGGCCGTAATCAGATGATTTGGCGTTTTATATTGCAGCGTGACGCCACTCACCTCCAGAAGAGGTTTCTGCGAACCCATGCTTCCCTCCCTTGGGAATTTCCGTTCCAGCCTTTTCGGCCCTTGTTGGAACGGGATGCTCTGCGGCATCCCGGACGGAATCTCGGCACACGGGCGTTGAACCGCCCTGCGGCCTCTTTTATTGCGGAAACGCGAACGTGGCTGAAGGAAACAGGCTACCCGCCTGGCAGAGCCAGAGACGGGAAACTGCACCATCTTGCAGATATAAAGCAGGGTATTGGCGTATCACCCTCTTCCTTATATCCCGCCCTCCAGCTCCCTCCTGCTACCGATGATGACCATGCACACTGAAGCGGGTTAGTCCCGGTTTCAGGCCAGACAGGCTGTGGCCTCTCGACCCTCAGACAAGTCTAGTATCATTTATAAGACTAAGGATGGATCACAATCTGGAATAAATCAATCAAGGCTTTGATTTATACCGACAATAGAACTCGATAAGCGAGCAATCGCAGTGCTTTCCGGGCATAATTTCGTTCCAGAAATGCATTTTCCCGCTCGCACCACCCCCTTCCACATGCCCCGGATAGCCCGCTGAATGGCGGTTCCGCACCACGTTTGGGACCCGACAACCCCGCACGAATCTTCGAGAAAGAGTGTTGCAACAATACATTTATGCAGCAACATCGCTCATCTCACGTCACAATCGCATGAAATAGCGACGCCCTTGTCTCGCCTTGCGAATTCCTATGTTTTATATATGATATAATACCTATAACAGAGCGCAGGCAGGCTCCGTGCCACTCACAAACCGTGCGCCACCCCAGTGAAACGCCCATCAGGATCAGCACATGCCGGAAATCGTCGTCACGGAATTCATGGACCAGGATGCGCTCGAAAGCCTGCGTCAGGCCCACGAGGTACTCTATGACCCCACCCTGGCCGACAAGCCGGAAGAACTGGCGGCCCTGCTTCCGCAGGCACGCGCCCTGATCGTGCGCAACCGCACACAGGTACGCGGCTCTGTTCTGGAAGCCGGCAAAAACCTTGTGGTGGTGGGCCGCCTCGGTGTCGGCCTCGACAATATTGATGTCACCGCCTGCGCGGCGCAGGGCATTGCGGTTCGCCCGGCAACCGGCGCGAATGATCTGGCAGTGGCGGAATATGTCATCTGCGGTGTGATGATGATGCTGCGTGGGGCCTATCATGCTTCCGCCGAAGTCGCTGCCGGTGCGTGGCCGCGCAACCGGCTTATGGGCCGGGAAACCAGCGGACACACGCTGGGCCTCATCGGATTCGGTGCCATTGCGCGCGAAACAGCGACACGTGCCCGGGCACTGGGCATGACAGTGCTCGCCCATGACCCCTTCCTGCCCGCAGGCCACCCGGCCTTCGCCGCCCATGATGCCCGCCCGGTCTCCCTCATCGAACTGTTGTCTCAGAGCGATGCAGTGAGCCTGCATGTGCCGCTAACGGAAACCACCCGTAATCTCATCGATAGCGCCGCCCTTGCCCACATGCGCACGGATGCTGTTCTCATCAATGCCGCGCGCGGCGGTGTGGTGGATGAAGCCGCTCTTGCTGAAGCCCTCAAGGCCGGGCGACTCGGCGGCGCAATGCTGGATGTGTTCGATGCCGAGCCCCTGCCCGCAGGCAGCGTGCTGGAAGGGGTGCCGAATCTCATTCTCACCCCGCATATTGCCGGCGTCACGCAGGAATCGAATGTGCGGGTCAGCGGCGTCATCGCCGCAGAAGTTCTGCGTCTGCTGAAGGAACATGCGGCATGAGCCAGAGCCTGACCCTGAGCGAGGCCCGCGACCTCGCCGCCACCATTCTGGAAAAGGCCGGCTGCGCCCGCGCCGCCGCCGAAATCACCGCCGATGCACTGGTCGCGGCCGAGGCAGATGGCATTGCCAGCCATGGTCTTTCGCGCCTTCCGGCTTATGCGGATCAGGTCGCCAGCGGCAAGGTGAATGGCGCAGCGACCCCGCAACTGGACTGGACCGCGCCCGCCACCCTTCGTGTGGATGCGGGGGCGGGCTTTGCCTTCCCCGCCATCACCGCCGGGCTGGATGCCGCTGCGGAGCGGGCTAAGGAGATGGGCTGCGTGGGCGTGGCGGTTTTTGCCTCCCACCATGCCGGCGTGCTGGGCCACCATGTGGAAGCCCTAGCGGAGAAGGGCCTGTGCGCCCTCGCCTTCACCAATTCCCCGGCCGGAATTGCGCCATGGGGTGGAGCGAAGGGGGTGTTCGGCACCAATCCGGTCGCTTTCGCTGCTCCGCGGCTGGGGCATCCGCCGCTGGTGATTGATGCTTCACTGAGCAAGGTCGCGCGCGGCAAAATCATGGTCGCAGCCCAGAAGGGCGAACCCATTCCCGATGACTGGGCGCTGGACCCCGAAGGCCGCCCCACCACCGATGCAAAGGCCGCCCTTCAGGGCACCATGGTGCCGATTGGCGATGCCAAGGGCGCGGCTCTGGTGCTGATGGTGGAAATTCTGGCGGCGGCCATGACCGGCGGGCAGTTCGGGTTCGAGGCCTCCTCCTTCTTCACGGCTGAAGGCCCCTCGCCCCGCATCGGGCATCTGTTCATCGTGATGGACCCGGTGCGTCTTGGTGGGCCCGATTTCCCAGCCCGACTGGAAACGCTGCTGGGCGCCATTGTGGAACAGCCCGGCACCCGCCTGCCCGGAGACCGCCGCATTGGCCAGCGCGCGGGAGCGCAGACAGATGGCATCACAATACCAGATGCCCTGTTCGCGGATCTGCGCAAACGCGCGGAAGGCTGAGAATTCGGGTTGCGAGACAAAAGAGGGGGCGAAAGCCCCCTTTTCCAATGCCGACAAGAACGGCACGGTTCATTGTCATGACATATGCCCGAACCGGGCCCCGCTGCCGGGGACGACAGCCAACCACGTGAGGGACATGCGACGATCGCCCAAAGCCGCGCCCCTCTCCCAAGATGCGGGCAATGCCCTTGCAGGCTCACGCGTCTTCCAAGGACCAGCCTGCCGCCTCACTTCTCCTGCGTGATGCGGTTCTGCACACCCATCACAGAAATCTTGGGCTCCGGGGCGGAATCCCTCAACGACCAGCGCACCTCATTGTCCACGCCGGATATGTCCATCCGCACCGGGCCGGCGAAAACCAGCTTCAACGCCTGATTGGCACCCGTGACATCCACCAGCGCCTCATCACCGCTTGGCCGAATACCCATGTCCACATGATTGCGCGTGGATGTGACGGCAAGGCCGGTGGCCTCAGCGCCCGTGACCTTATGGTCCGGCCCCGTGATCGCGATATCACCCGCCTTCTGGAACGTCACCACATGGCCCTGCCCGTGGATGACAACGGATGCACAGGCGCCTGTGAGGTTCACCATATTGCGCGCACCATAAATGCCCACGGAAGCGCCATTGCAGGGGATATCACGACTGATGGCGTAGCCTTCGACGACAACGTCCGGCTTCCTGTCGGCCTGCGCAGGGGTATCCTGCGCCAATGCCGGAGCGCCAAAAGCCAGAAGCAACAGCATCGGTGAAAACGTGCGCAGCATGGCAATCCTCGCAAATGTTGTCCCGGTTCCCTCAAGGTGAACAGCAAGCCCTGAAACCGCAGAAAGGGCAAGCTTGAGGGGCTGAACTGTTCCGCCTCCCATCACCCCCCCGATCGGGTTCGCGCGGGCGTGGAGTGGCCTTTGTGAACCTGACCTTTATGGCCGGAGCATTTCCCCAACACTCATTGGTATCCGAACATGAAGTGCCCGCCTCGGCATACTGCGCGTGGGCGCGAGAACACAGTACAGACCCGAACGGGCTGGTGCTGGACACGGTTCGGCATACTGCGCGTGGGCGCGAGAACACAGATGCCAATGCCCGTGCAGGCTGGGGCGAGACGCTCGGCATACCGCGCGTGGGCGCGAGAACACAGATGCCTGAAAAAGAGTGCCGACATCCCAACCGGCCCCATCGCCGCCCGGACGCACCCACAGTTCCGCGCCACTGCCGCCATCTCCTTCATGGGGTTGATATTTCCGCATCGCAACATCCTTCCAAACCCGCGCGGAGACTGACTCTTCGCACATCGCATGGGGTGTTCGCCCCCACTCGATCCCATGCGATTCCGTTGACGCCCATGATTTCCCATGTTAGCCCATCGATACCCAAGACATGAATGGACGACTGTCCGTCCTCGGGTGTCCGGCCCTGCCGGTATCTGATGCAAAGGAAGGCTCCCAGGCGCCATGGACCGCTTCGTGTCCACATACACGATGCGTCTCGACGCCAAGGGGCGGGTCTCCATACCCGCGCCTTTTCGCGCCGTGTTGGCCCGTGATGGGGCCGAGGGTCTCTACTGCCACCCCTCCCTCGCCGAACCGGCGCTGGATGCGGGCGGCAATCGGCTCCTTGGAGAAATCGAGGCGCTGATCGATCGCTATCCGCCCTATTCGGAAGAGCGCGAGGAACTGGCCGCCGCCCTGTACGGCACCAGCGAAACCTTGCGCGTGGACCCGGAAGGACGGGTGGTGCTGAGCGAAACGCTCAAGGCCCATGCCGGCATCACCGATCAGGTGGCCTTTGTGGGGCTTGGGCACAAATTCCGGATCTGGGAACCGGAGCGGCTGAAGCTGCATCTCACGGAGGCCACCCGCAGGGTGCGTGAGTTGCGCAAGGCCATCGGCTCCCGAACCGAGAACCCACGGAGTAAAACGGAATGAAGACGGGCCTCGGGGTCGGCCCTACCGACGCCGCTGGCGGACCGGCCCGTCACCTTCCTGTGATGCTGCGTGAGGTTCTCACCCACCTCGCGCCGAAGACTGCCGGACATTATGTGGATGGCACCTTCGGCGCGGGCGGCTACAGCCGCGCCATTCTGGAGGCTGCCGACTGCCGCCTCCTCGCCTTCGACCGCGACCCCACGGCCATCGCGGCGGGCGCACCGCTGGTGGATGAATTCGGCGGCCGGATGGCGCTGGTACAGGACCGCTTCTCCCAACTCGACATCCGCTCTGAAGAGGCCGGCTTCACTCCGCTCGACGGGGTGGTGCTGGATATCGGCGTCTCCTCCATGCAACTCGATCAGGCCGAGCGCGGATTCTCCTTCCGCCGCGACGGGCCGCTTGACATGCGCATGGGCGACACCGGCCCTTCCGCCGCCGATCTTGTGGCGGAGCTGGATGAGGTGAATCTCGCCCATGTCATCTGGTCACTGGGCGAGGAGCGTCAGTCGCGCGCCATTGCACGCGCCATAGTTAAGGCGCGCCTTGATGCCCCCATTACCCGCACCAGCCAACTGGCTGACATAGTGTCCAAGGTGATTTGGGCAAAGCCGGGAGAAATGCACCCGGCCACAAGAACTTTTCAGGCCCTGCGGATTGCCGTGAACGAGGAATTAGCCGAGCTGACGCAAGCACTTGCGGCGGCAGAGCGGGCATTGAAGCCCGGAGGACGGCTGGTTGTCGTCACCTTCCACTCGCTGGAAGACAGGATCGTTAAGAATTTTCTGGCAAGCAGAAGCAAGGCACCGTCCGCATCGCGTCATATGCCGCTCGCGGAGGGGCCGGCTCCCTCGTTTCGCCTCGTTGCAAAAGGCGTCGTGGAGCCTGGCTCCGATGAAGTGGCAGGCAATCCGCGCTCAAGGTCCGCGAAACTTCGCGCGGCTGAACGCACGGAACAGTCGGCGCACACGGACGGCGACCTGACGGGGCTTCTACCGGCCCCGTCTCCGCAAAGGAACAGCCGGAGACGCTAAGGGCAATGTTTCGGATCGCCAACATCATCATGGTCATTGCGCTACTGGTGACTGCGGCTGTGGTCTACCAGCTCAAATATGCGTCCACCATGGAGACGGAGCGCCTCGCGAACCTGCGCTCGTCCATCCGCAAAGAGCGTGAAGCCATCGCCGTCATGAAGGCCGAGTGGGCGCGTCGCACCTCTCCCTTCTATATTCAGGGTTTGGTAGAACGCCATCTGGACCTGAAGCGGCTGGACATGGCCTCCGTATCGGATTTCAGCAATCTGCCCGCAAAGCCTGCTGCACAGGGCGATAGCATTGGCGGCATGATCGAGGCGCTGGTGGATGAGCCCCTCGTGACCTCCTCCATCAGCCGGCCCGCACCCGACACCACGCCCCGCTCGCCAGACAGCGCAACTCTGCCTGTCACCTCGGCCATGCGTCCCTCTACGCCGCCGCCACGCCCGGCCAGCCCGCCCCCGGCACGCCGGCCCGTGACTGCGACCGCAAATGCGCCGCGACCGGTCTCCGATCCGATTCCGCCGCCGCCCCCGCCGGCCTATTACACTCCGCAAATGGCGGCCCCTGCCCCTGCGGGTGGCATGGCCCCCCTTCTGCCTCCTGGCTCCCTGTACGGCGCACGCTGAAGAGGCTGAGATGACACATCCTGAATCCCCCTCATCCCGCCCCGGTTTCGTTTCCGGCAAGTTGGTTCCGGCCTTGGCGCGTGGCGCGCTGGGCGTGATCCGGCTGGGTCAGGGCACCCTGCGCCTCACCGGACGCCTGCTGCGTGGCACGGCTGTCGGCAGCTTCCGGCTGCTGAAGCGCATGGCCCTTGGCAATCCCAATGCCAGCCCGTCCCGCATTGCCGGCGGACGCATCCGGCTTGTCATGCTGGCCTTCTGCGGCGTGTTCTTCGCCATCGCCGCGCAGCTGACCCATCTGGCATACACGGCCGACCCCAGCGTGACCCGCGGGCGCGGCACCGATGCCGTGGCCTCCGCCCGGCCCGAAATTCTGGATCGCAATGGCGACATCATCGCCATTGACGTGAAGTCCCCCTCGCTGTTCGCCGAACCGCGCCGCCTGATCGACCCGGATGAGGCCTTGGAAGGCCTGCTGAAGGTTCTGCCAGACCTCGATGTGGAAGAAACCCGCAAGCGCCTGAATTCCGGCAAGGGCTTCGCATGGCTCAAGCGAGAGATCACTCCCGCCCAGCAGCGGGCGATTCACCGCCTCGGTATTCCCAGCATCGGGTTCATGCGCGAAAACCGCCGCATCTATCCTGATGGCCCCATTCTCTCCCACGTCATCGGCGGGGTGAATGTGGACAATCAGGGCATTTCCGGCCTTGAGAAATGGGTGGACGGGCGCGGCCTCAACGAACTGCATCTGGCCGGCTTCGCGGTGGATAGCCAGCTGAAGCCGGTGGAGCTTTCCATCGACATGCGCGTGCAGCACGCGATGCGTGACGAGCTGCTGAAAGCCAAGGACAAATTCTCCGCCCTCAACGCCATGGGGCTGGTGATTGACGTGAACTCCGGCGAAATCGTCTCGATGGTGTCGCTGCCGGACTATGACCCCAACGTCTCGGGTGACCCCACCAACCCGGCCTATCTGAACCGCCTCACCACCGGCGTGTTCGAAATGGGCTCCACCTTCAAGGCGCTCTCCTTCGCCATGGCGCTTGATTCGGACCGGATCGGCCTGAACTCAACCTTCGATGCGCGCGGGCCGATGCGTTTTGGCCGGTTCGCCATCAACGATTATCACGGCAAGAACCGCGTGCTGACCGTGCCGGAAATCTTCCTGTATTCGTCCAACATCGGCACGGCCAAGATGGTGCTGGCGCTGGGCGTGGATGCGCACAAGAAGTTCCTGAAGAAGGTTGGCCAGCTCGACCGTCTGCGCACAGAGCTGACCGAAAGCGCCATGCCGATCGTGCCGCGCCAGTGGGGCGAGCTGAACTCCGCCACCATTGCCTTCGGCCACGGCCTTTCCGTTGCCCCGCTTCAGGCGGTGATGGCGGTGAACTCCATGGTGAATGGCGGCTTGCTCGTTCCTCCCACCTTCCTCAAGCGCTCGCCTGAGGATGCGCGGCTGGTGTCCGAGCAGGTGCTCAAGCCCTCCACCTCGGACAAGATGCGCTATCTCATGCGTCTGAATGCGGAGAAGGGCAGCGCCAAGAAGGCGGACGTGCCCGGCTATATGGTGGGCGGCAAGACCGGCACCGCCGAAAAGGTGGTGAATGGCCGCTATGCCAAGAACAAGCTGCTGACCTCCTTCACCGCCATCTTCCCGATGGACAAGCCGCGCTACCATGTTCTGGTGATGCTGGATGAGCCCAAGGGCCTGCCGGAAACCCATGGCTATGCCACCTCCGGCTGGAACGCCGCCCCCACCGCTGGTGCCATCGTGGCACGCATCGCGCCCATGCTGGGGGTCTCCCCGCGTGAGGTTTTGCCGACCGCAGACGAAATGCTGCGCGACAGCGGACGGCAGGTGGCCGGGCGCTGAGGCTTGCGGAAGCGGGAAGTTGGCAGGGGCTCAAGTGGCCCGCTGACGAAGGGGGCTTGCGAACGAAGAGACCCTGAGCTCTCAGGGGTGGAGGTCCGGCTTCACCTCTGACGGTTCTGCAATTGCCGATGCGGAGCGCGGCATAGCCACAGCAGCCTTCCGAATGACGCGCATTTCGCTTGCGGTGCGTACAGATCGCAAGATTGCCCGGACCCGGGCAAGACCACCCCCCCCACAGCCGGTGGGTGCAAATTCCCTTCCACATGAGCGGAAGGGATGCACATTCGACTTGCACAGGGTCGGCTGAGGCTGGCTGTATTGCACAATCTTGGATTGCACATATTTCTACCGGCTGAAACCCGCCCGGGCGTTCCATCTCTGCGGAGCTTCAGCGGCGGAGCTTGAGCAACGTGCATCCGGTGGAAACCGTGCAGGCGCGACATTTACCTGCGGAACATACTCAGAGCTGCGCTTTTTCCACCCCTCACCTTGCGTGAGGTGGATGACAAGCCCGCGGAGAGAGTGCCAAAAGGGGCATCATGGCGAACCACACCCTCGGCCCGCTTCTTGCCGGCCATGCCCGCATTCTCCGTCCCCTGGCGGAACAGCGCCCCATCACCGGGATCACGGCGGATAGCCGCAAGGTGCAGCCGGGATTTCTGTTCGTCGCCATTTCCGGCAACCGGGCCGATGGCGCGCGCTTCATTCCCGATGCCATCGCGCGCGGGGCCACGGCCATTTTGATGGAGCCAGCCGCCCCGCTACCGGATGTTCCTGCATCCTCCGCGCCAGACGGGGTCGATTTCGCCTTTACGCTGGATGTGCGCCACTCCCTCGCTCTTGCGGCAGCGCGCTTTCACCCGCGCCAGCCTGCAGTGGTGGCGGCGGTCACCGGCACGGCGGGCAAGACCTCCGTTGCCTTCTTTCTGCGCCAGATATGGGAAAAGCTGGGCCACAAGGCCGCTTATCTTGGCACCATCGGCCTTGTGACGCCCGATGGTGGCAACTATGGCAGCCTCACCACCCCAGACCCGGTGGACCTGCATGAAACGCTGGACCGGCTCGCTGATGCGGGCGTGACCCATATGGCGCTGGAAGCCTCGTCGCACGGGCTGGACCAGCGCCGGCTGGATGGGGTGAAGCTGGCGACCGGCGGCTTCACCAATCTGGGCCGTGACCATCTGGATTATCACCCCACGGTGGAGGCCTATTTCAAGGCCAAGCTGCGCCTGTTCACCGAACTGATGCCGGATGACGCCCCTGCCGTGGTGGTGCTTACAGCCCCTCATGCCCCCACCGCGCTGGCATGGGCTCAAACGCGCGGCCTGCCGACCCTGAGCTTCGGGCCAGAAGGTTCGGGGGCAAGCGTCACTCTTTCCGCCATTTCGCCCGAAGGCGTGGGCCAGCGCCTGTGCTTCTCCGATGGGATGGAAGTGTTTCTGCCACTGGTGGGGCGCTTCCAGGCCGAAAATGCCCTGCTGGCAGCAGGCCTCGCCATTGCCAGCGGCGCGCCCAGAAATGCGGCACTGGCCGCCCTTGCCCATCTGGAAGGCGTGCCCGGCCGGCTGGAGCAGGTGAGCCCGGACCCGGAGCGCCCCGTCTTCGTGGATTATGCCCACAAGCCCGAGGCCCTCGCCACGGTTCTGGATACGCTACGCCCCGCCATTGCCGGCCGGCTGATCGTGGTGTTCGGCTGTGGCGGTGACCGGGACAAGGGCAAGCGCCCGCTCATGGGGGCCATCGCGGCAGACAAGGCAGATGTGGTCATCATCACCGATGACAACCCGCGCAGCGAAGACCCGGCCACCATCCGCGCTGAAATCCTGAATGCCGTCCCCCACGCTACCGAGATCGGTGACCGCGCCAAAGCGATCCACACCGCCATCGCCCAGATGAAAACCGGGGATGCGCTGGTGGTGGCGGGCAAGGGCCATGAAAGCGGCCAGATCATCGGCGATCAGACCCTGCCCTTTTCAGATGCGGATGTCGTGCGCGCCGCGCTTGAGACCACAAACCGGACCCCACACCTTGCGAGACCTGCCGCAGGAGATGAAGCATGAGTGAGCGCGCGGACACGGCAGCAGTTGCCCGGCCTCTTCTCTATGATGCCGGCGAAATGGCCGCCGCCATGGGCGCGGATGTGCGCGGCGCGGCCGGCGGCATTCACGGCATTTCCATTGATACCCGGACACTGGAACCGGGTGACGCCTTCTTCGCCATCACCGGCGAGGCAAGCGACGGGCATGATTATGTGGCCAAGGCGCTGGCCTCGGGCGCAGCGCTGGCCGTGGTGGCTCGTCACAGAGCCGATGCCTTTCCAGCAGATGCCCCGCTTCTTATCGTTGATGATGTCCTCGCCGCGCTGAATGATCTCGCCCGCGCCGCGCGCGCCCGCTCTTCTGCCCGCATCGTTGCGGTCACCGGCTCGGTGGGCAAGACCACCACCAAGGAAGCGTTGCTCATCGCCCTTGGCGCGGATGGCGAAACCCACGCCTCCGCCGCCTCCTACAACAATCACTGGGGCGTGCCCCTCTCCCTTGCCCGCCTGCCGCGCGCCGCGCGCTACGGGGTGTTCGAGATCGGCATGAACCATCCCGGCGAGATTTCGCCGCTGGTGAAGCTGGTGCGCCCGCACGTGGCCATCATCACCACGGTGGAGGCGGCCCATCTGGCCCAGTTCTCCGGGCTGGAGGAGATTGCCGATGCCAAGGCCGAGATTTTCGACGGGCTAGAACCCGGCGGCGCAGCGGTTCTGAATGCCGACAATGGGCAATTCGCACGCCTGAAAGCGGCCGCTGAGGCGAAGGGCATTGCCCGCATCGTGACCTTCGGCGCGACGGACGGCACGGATGTGCATCTCAAAAACCTCACCCTTCAGCCCACCTGCTCGGTGGCGGTGGCGGATGTGCTGGGCACGCCTGTCACCTTCAAGGCCGCCATGCCGGGCCGGCACATCGTGCAGAACATGCTCTCGGTTCTGGCCGCCACCGTGCTGATGGGGGCCGACCTCGCCCTTGCCGCCATCGCGCTCGGCCGCATGCAGCCCCCCAGCGGGCGCGGCGTGCCGGTTCGTCTGGGCCTTGACGGGGCCGAGGCAACGCTGATCGACGAAAGCTACAATGCCAACCCCGCCTCCATGCGTGCCGCGCTGGAGGTGCTGGGCTATACCGGCACCGGCCCACGCGGGCGGCGCATCGCCGTACTGGGCGACATGCTGGAACTGGGGCCCGATGGCCCGGCGCTTCATGCCGCGCTGGCGGACGACATCCGCACCAATAGCATTGATCTGGTGTTCTGCAGCGGCCCGCTCATGCATGTCTTGTGGGAAGCGCTTCCCCATGAGCGCCGGGGCGGTTATGCCCATGGTGCCCAGCATCTGGAACCGATGGTGGCCTCCGCCATCCGCGCCGGTGACACGCTGATGGTGAAGGGCTCCAATGGCAGCCGCATGGGTCCGCTGGTGAAGGCCCTTTCAGACAGATTCCGCGCCGGCTCGGCCGCGTTCCCCGAAGGATGACCCATGCTTCAGTGGCTTGCTGAACTCCAGCTGTCCGTTCCGGCCTTCAACGTCTTCCGCTACATCACCTTCCGCACCGGTGGCGCGGTGGTGACAGCGCTGCTGTTCGTGTTCCTGTTCGGGCCGGCCATCATCTCCACCCTGCGGGTGAAGCAGGGCAAGGGCCAGCCCATCCGCACCGATGGGCCGCAATCCCATCTCATGAAGAAGGGCACGCCCACCATGGGCGGGCTGATGATCCTCTCCGGCATTCTGGTCGCCACACTGCTGTGGGCGAACCTCTCAAACCCCTATGTCTGGGTGGTGCTGCTGGTTATGATCGGCTTCGGCCTCATCGGCTTTTACGATGATTATCTGAAGGTCACGAAGCAGACCCATAACGGGCTTTCCGGCAAGAAGCGCCTTGCCATCGAGTTCCTGATTGCAGGTGTTGCGGTCATCATCATCATGAATGCGGGGCGCGAAGGCCTTTCCACCTCTGTCGCCTTCCCCTTCTTCAAGAATTTCCTGCTGGACCTCGGCATCTTCTTCGTCATCTTCGGTGCGTTTGTCATCGTCGCGGCCGGCAATGCCGTAAACCTGACAGACGGTCTGGATGGCCTCGCCATCGTGCCGGTGATGATCGCCGCCGGCACCTTCGGCCTCATCGCCTATCTCTCCGGCAACGTGGTGTTCGCGGATTATCTGCAGATCCACTATGTGGCGGGAGCGGGCGAGGTTGCTGTCATCTGCGGGGCCTTGATGGGGGCCGGCCTCGGCTTCCTGTGGTTCAATGCACCGCCTGCGCAGGTCTTCATGGGCGATACCGGCTCGCTGGCGCTGGGGGGTCTGCTCGGCGCGATTGCGGTGGTCACCAAGCATGAGATCGTGCTGGCGATTGTCGGCGGCCTGTTCGTGCTGGAGGCAGTCTCGGTCATCGTGCAGGTGATCTCTTTCAAGCTCACCGGCAAGCGCGTGTTCAAGATGGCCCCCATCCACCACCATTTCGAGCAGTTGGGCTGGACCGAGCCGCAGGTGGTGATCCGCTTCTGGATCATCGCGGTGGTTCTGGCGCTCATTGGCCTTGCCACGCTGAAGCTGCGCTGAGCCTTCGGCGAAGCACCTGAAACAAAACGGCCCGGCGGAATGTTTCCGCCGGGCCGTTTTGTTTTAGCTTTCACCGTCGGCCTAACTCTTTGACAGATGGCAGGGTGGCCTTGAGTAAAGACCCTTGTGTCACGCCAACAGCCTTTGATTGTGACGCTTCAGCGCCGGGGGCAGGTATTGATGCCCAGCAGCGTGTAAACCCCACAAAAGCGGAACAGGGCGGAGAGCAGCATGCCCAGCCCCACAACGCCGATCACCCACACCCAGCCCCCGATCTGCGCCAGAGCCGGCACGATGGCGACCCCGACAAACGGCACCAGCACAAGAGCGATACCTACAATGAACCGCAGCACACGGTCTGCCCCGCCGACATTCGGTGTCATCTCGAACTCCCGGTTTTGATCTTCATATTCAATATTTATAATATGAAGAGAAATCAACCCGAAACTGCTGTGAAAGAGTGAAGACAACTCTCGCCCTCGTCGTGCATCTCCCTCTCACTTGCCCCGCGCTTCAGGCCGGTACTGCCTATTCCCCAGAAATGGCCTCTGGCCTAACCCCATGGGCCATGGGCAAACCCGCAGGAGAGGCGGGCCGTCATCTTGACAAGAGCCCGCGCACATAACCGGCATAACATGAGACCCACGCGACATTTTGGCCATTGCGCAAGCCTGCGAACATGCCAGTCTTGCCCAGCCTCCACCTTTTCTGGTCACCGGCCGTGACCTGCCCCTTGAAACGCTCAACGCTTTGAACATCCGCATTTTCTTCACGCGAACCGGCCCACTTCGCTTAAAAATGCTCTAAAGCAGAGACAGATGACGGGTCGCCTCCCGGCCCTTGCGAGATTGACAGTCATGATCCCAGTCACAGTGTTGAAGGATGAAACCGTCGCCCTGTTCGGGCTTGGCGGATCGGGTTTCGCCACGGCGCAGGCGCTTGAGGCGGGTGGTGCGCGTGTCATCGCCTATGACGATTCCGAGCATGCCCGTGAAGCGGCGACACAGGCCGGCATCAAGGTGCAGGATCTGCGCACGCTGGACTGGACACATGTGCGCGCCCTCATTCTGGCCCCCGGCGTGCCCCTCACCCACCCTGTACCGCACTGGTCTGTGAAGCTGGCGCAGGCGGCCGGGGTCGAGATCATCGGCGATATCGAACTGTTCTGCCGGGAGCGGGCCGCCTCCGCGCGCCGCGCTCCTCTGGTTGCCATCACCGGCACCAATGGAAAATCCACCACCACCGCGCTCATCACTCACATTTTCCGGATCGCGGGACGTGATGTGCAGATGGGCGGCAATATCGGCACCGCCCTGCTCTCGCTTGCCCCACCCAAGGCCGGGCGAGTGCATGTGGTGGAATGCTCGTCCTACCAGATCGACCTTGCCCCAAGCATCGACCCGACAGTGGGGGTGATGCTCAACATTACGCCGGACCATATCGACCGTCATGGCACACTGGAACATTATGCCGAGGTGAAGGAGCACCTGCTCGCCGGCATCGAGAATGACGGCACGGCCGTGATCGGCGTGGATGACGACTTCTCCATCGCCATGGCGGACCGGGCCGAGGCGGCGGGCCATGATGTGGTGCGCATCTCCATGCAGCGCCCGCTTGCCGATGGCATCTGGCGCGATGGCGAGACACTGGTGGTGAGCGAGAATGGAGCCGAGCGCTTCCGGCTGGATCTGGCCGGCATCGGTTCCCTGCGCGGCGTGCACAATGCGCAGAATGCTGCCGCTGCCTATGCCGCCACCCGCGCGCTGGGCGTTGCGCCGGAGATTATCGCCGCCGCCATGCGCCGCTTCCCCGGCCTCGCCCACCGCATGGAAGAGGCTGGCAATCTTGGCCCGGTGCTTTTCATCAATGACAGCAAGGCCACCAATGCCGATGCCACCGAACGGGCACTGGTGAGCTTCGACGATATTTTCTGGATCGCCGGCGGCAAACCCAAGGCTGGCGGCATTGCGCCGCTTTCCCCCCATTTCGGACGCGTGCGCAAGGCCTATCTTATCGGTGAATCAGCGCAGGATTTCGCGGCCACGCTGGGCGAGAGCGTGCCCCATGAGGTGAGCGGCACGCTGGAAAAGGCTGTGGAGGCTGCAACACGCGATGCCCAGGCTTCCGGCCTTGCCCATCCGGTGGTTCTGCTTTCACCCGCCTGCGCCAGCTTCGACCAGTTCCCGAATTTCGAGGTGCGCGGTGATGCTTTCTGCACCCTTGTGCGCACGCTTCCCGGCATTGAAGCCCGTGAGCGCCCGGTGCTGAATGCACCCAGCCTCACCCCAACGCCCCCGCCCCATTGCCCGGCGCATCTGGGTACCAATGGGGGCAAGCAGAAGGGCGGCTGAACCGCGCGCGAAGGCCCCAGAAGCTGAAAAAGCCCCGGCATCCATGGTGCCGGGGCTTTTCCTTTGCCTATAGGTGCCCGCTCAGCCGGGCATGGAAGGCTGAGCTGCGCTGGTCAAGACCGGTGAAACTCACCTCTATCCCATGGTCACGATACCGGTTGGTGATGGCATCCAGAACGGCGACGGTGGAGGCATCCCAGATCTGAGCCCGGCTCAGATCCACGCACACCACCCGTGGGTCGGCTGCATAGGAAAAGCGCTCGAACAGATCGTTGCTGCTGCCGAAGAAGAGCGGGCCGCTCACCTCATAGCGCACGGATGCGCCATCCTCCGCCACCACACGCTGCACGCTCACCACATGGGCCACACGCCGCGCAAACAAAGCGAAGGCAAGGAAAACACCCGAGCAGATGCCTAGCGCCAGATTCCCGGTGCCGATGGTGACGATGATGGTGAGCATCATCACCGAGGTTTCAGACCAGGGCATGCGCTTCAGCGTGGACGGGCTGACACTGCGCCAGTCAATGGTCGTGATTGCAACAATCATCATTACGGCGGCAAGCGAGGCCATAGGGATCTGCGCCATCAGCCCGCTCAGAACCGTCACCAGCAGCAGCAAGGTGAGGCCGGCAGCGAGGGTGGAGATGCGGGTGCGCGCCCGGCCGATCTTCACATTCACCACGGTCTGGCCAATCATCGCGCAGCCGGCGACACCGCCATAAAAACCGGCACAGATATTGGCGACGCCCAACGCCCAGGATTCCCTGCTCTTGTGCGAGCGCGTATCCGTCACCTCATCCACCAGCTTGGCGGTCAGCAGGGTTTCCAGCAGACCAACAAAAGCCACTGAAAGCGCACTGGGCCAGACAATAGCGAGCGTGTTCCATTCCAGAGGGGCAAGAAAAGGCGTGAGGCCGGGAAGGCCGGGGCTCATATCCCCTTCGCTGCCGACACTGGGCACCGGAAGCTGCCAGAAGATAGCGATGGCCGTTACCACCACGATCGCCACCAGCGGGCCGGGAATGAGCGTGGTGATGCGCGGGGTGAGCAGCACCAGTGCAACGGTGAGCGCAAACAGCGGATAGACCACCCATGGCACATGCAGCACATGCGGCACCTGAGCCGCGAAAATCAGCACGCCCAGCGCATTCACGAAACCCAGCATAACCGAGCGCGGGATGAAACGGGCCAGGCGCGCCATGCCGGAGACGCCGAACACGATCTGGATGATGCCCGCCAGCAATATGGTGGGCAGGATATAGGCCGTGCCATGGGCCTGTACCATCGGCCCCACCACCAGCGCGATGGAACCGGCAGCCGCCGTGACCATGGCCGGACGCCCACCCAGCACCGACATGACAAGACACAGCACGATGGAGGACACCAGCGCGGTTTTGGGATCGACCCCGGTGATGAAGGAGAAGGAGATCACCTCCGGCACCAGCGCCAGCGCCGTCACCACACCCGCCATCACCTCCCGCGTGAACAGACGCGGAGAGCGCAGCACGGTGCCGATGGCGTTTTCATCTCCCTGAGCCGGGGCTGTGGGTGTCGTGGTCATGTTCACATCCGGTAGCGGGGCGACGCGAGGGTCAGCACCCGGTTGTTCTGTCAGGGCCGCAAAACGCAGCGAAAGCCGATATGGGTGGTTGCGCTATCCACCGCCTCGCCCTGCCGGGCTGATGGACGATAACGCAGGCAGAAATTAGGAGCGCACAGATGCGAGCCGCCCTTCACCACCCGCTGCTCTATCGCGCCATTCAAGGTTGGCGCGTGGCAGCAGGCACGATCAGCGCCCGTATCTGGCGAGGGGCCATATATGCTTGTCGTCCACTCCCAGACATTGCCCACCACATCGTAGAGCCCATAACCGTTCGGCGGAAAGATTCCGACCGGTGACGTACCCTCATAGCCGTCTTCGGCAAGGTTCTCCCATGGAAACTGCCCTTGCCAGGTGTTGGTCATGATGCGGCCTTCTGGTGCCGGATCGTCCCCCCAGGGATAGATTGCACCCTCAAGGCCACCACGCGCGGCAAACTCCCATTCCGCCTCGGTAGGCAGATCCTTGCAGGCCCAAGCGGCATATGCCGCGGCATCCTCAAAGCACACCTGCACGACCGGGTGGTCATCCAGCCCTTCGATGCTGGAACCCGGCCCCTGCGGCGCACGCCAGCAGGCTCCGGGTACATAGGCCCACCAGGCCAGATTGTTGCGCAGGCTCACCGGGCCAGGTGGCTTGCGGAAAACGAGGGAGCCGGGAACCAGAAGCTCCGGGTCCGCATCGGGATACATCTCCGCCTGCGGCTGGCGTTCCGCCACCGTGACATAGCCGGTGGCCGCGACGAAGCGGGCGAAGTCTGCATTGGTCACCAGATACGGATCAATCCAGAAACCGGAAACGGTGGCGGAACGCACCGGGCGTTCCTCCCGATAGAAACGGTCCGATCCCATGCTGAAGGTGCCACCCGGTATCCAGACCATATAGCCCGGATCGGTATCGGCCGGCCGGCGTGGTTCCGGCACTTTCGTGCTGTCGACGCGGGCTGGCACAGGTGTGGGCGCAGGTGTCTCCTTGGGAGAAGCTGTGTGTCTCGGGGCAGGTCGGGCAGATCCGCCGCAGCAGCCCGTGGGTGCGGAAACGGCTCCGGCTGTGTCCTGTTCGGTGGTCACGGACATGGCTGCGCATCCTTTTCAACGGGTCAACGGGCGGAGGAATGAAACGGAGAAACAGGGCACCCCGGCATTATGAAACCGCATGCCGGAAGGAGATGGGCGCGGCCCTCACCCTTTCAGGAATAACCGCGCCCGGTTTTGATGCTACTCGGCCGCCTCGGCATATGTGGTCGGCACGAAGTCCAGCGGCGCGCCGGGCGGGATCAGCTCTTCTTTCTTCACGCTGTCCTCGAAGTCGCGCACGATGCGATGGGCATGCTGCATCACCCACCAGCGCACATAACGCTGGTTCACGGCCTCACGCTCCTTGGGGTCTTCCATCAGATGCGTGATGCGGGCGAAGCCGAGCGGCAGTTCCGGGTCATGGAAATGCTGCTGCCGCTTGAAGTTGATCTTGAAGTCCTTCCACTTCACCGCGTGCAATTCATCCTTAAGCCAGACGATGCAGGACTCACGGTTGGAGGTTTCCTGCGTGCCCAGAAAGAACGGGGTCTGGTCGACACCATCGATGAGACGGTCCTTCGGTGCTTCGCAACCGGCGAACTTCAGCAGGGTGGTGAACATGTCGGTGACATGCACCATCTCGTTGCTTTCAACACCTGCCGGAATGTGGTCCGGCCAGCGGATCAGCAGCGGGGTGCGGATACCACCTTCCGCCGAGCTGAAATAGGAGCCATCGAAGAAGCCACCCGTGCCGCGGCCGGCCAGATGGTCTTCGGCGCCATTATCACCACACATGACAACGATCGTGTTGTCGCGCACGCCAAGCTCATCCAGCTTGTCGAGCAGCACACCGAAGTCATGGTCCAGCATCATGAGGCAGTCGCCCCAGTCGCCATTGTTGCTCTTACCCACGAACTCGTCGCGCGGGCTCATCGGGAAGTGCATCAGCGAGTGGTTGAAGTAGCAGTAGAAGGGCTTGTCCTCGGCCACTGCCTTTTCCATGAACTTCAGGGCGCGCTTCTGGTATTCCAGATCGCAGGTCTTCTTGGTCTCCATGGTCAGCTGCTCGTCCAGCAACGGCCATGCGCCCTCACCCTTGCGGCCCTCATGCATGTGCGAGAAGCCATCACGCTCCGGCACATAATGCGGGTCTTCCAGCCACATGCACTCATCATAGGTGCGCAGCGGGCCATACCACTCGTCAAACCCGTGATCGGTCGGGAAACGGCCGTCTTCCGCGCCGATGTGCCACTTGCCATAGATGGACGAGGTGTAGCCGGCCTCGGACAGGATCTCCGCCACCGTGCGTTCCCAGCTCACGATGCCGCCGCCATTGCCGCCAAGCGCGATGGTGTGGTTGCCGGAGCGGATCGGAAAACGGCCGGTCATCAGGGCGGAGCGGGTGGGCGTGCACTGGGGCTCCACCACATAATGGGTCAGCTTCACGCCTTCGGTGGCGAACTGGTCCATGCGCTTGGTATCCGCACCGCGCAGAATGCCACCGCCATAGCAGCCAAGCTCACCCATGCCGAGATTGTCGACATGAAAGAACAGAATATTTGGCTTTTTCGAGCTCATTTCTTCTTCTCCTCAAAAATAAGTACATTTCAGCCACCGCATGGGCAGATCACATGATCTTGCCGATGCCTTCGGGGCCGACTTCCATTTCAAAACCGGAGACGCCACCTGTTTTCAGCTCAGACCCCATGGCGGAGAGAGACTCCTCCCGGATCAGGGTCTTGAGGCGATTGACGAGGTCCACGAATTCCGGGGTCTGGGTCATGGCCGCTGTGCGCGGACGCGGCAGCGGCACGGTGATCTCGGCCTTGATACGGCCGGGGCGGGCGGTCATGACATAGATGCGATCAGACAAAAACACTGATTCATCAATGTCATGGGTGATGAAAAGCACGGAGATACGGAACCGCTGCCACATGTTGGTCAGGATCTCCTGCATCACCGTGCGGGTCTGTGTGTCGAGCGCACCGAAGGGCTCATCCATCAGCAGCACCTGCGGGCTGGTGGCCAGCGCCCGCACAATGCCGATGCGCTGCTTCATGCCGCCGGAAAGCTGGTCCGGATAATGGTTTTCAAAGGCCAGCAGACCGGACAGCCCCAGCAAGGTGCGGGCCGTGGTTTCGCATTTATGGCGATCCACACCGGCCCGATGCAGGCCGAACTCCACATTCTTTCGCACGCTCAGCCAAGGGAAGAGCGAATATTGCTGGAATACGACTCCCCGGTCCGAACCCGGCCCGGTGATCTGCGCACCATCCACCAGCAAACTGCCGGAGGTTGGCTTCACAAAGCCGGCCGCAATATTCAGCAGCGAAGACTTTCCGCAACCGGAAGGACCGATGAGAGAGACAAACTCGCCGGGATTGACGGTGAGGTTGACGTTCTGAACCGCCTCAACCGCAGTACGTCCGGATTTGAAGATGACACCAATATCACGCGCTTCGATGAGGCCTTTTTCCGGTTCGGTCATTTTCTGCCTCCAGGCGCAAACGCCAGCCAGGGCATCGTCATCACGCCGATCAACCGGATCGCGCCGCTGCACAGCAGGCCCAGAAAGCCGATGGTGATCATTCCAAGGACGATGGCGGGATAGTTGACAAGGGAATAAGCTTCCCAAGTGTAGTAACCGATGCCGTACTGACCGGAGATCATCTCGGCGGCGATCAGTGAAACCCACGCCACACCCATGCCGACAGTGAGGCCGGTGAATATTTGTGGCAAAGCGGCGGGCAAAATGACATGCCAGAGCAAGGCGGGCTCACTGGCCCCAAGGCATTTTCCGGCGCGCAGCAGAACCCCATCCATGCTGCGCACGCCATGTACAGTATTCAGAAGAACGGGAAAGAACGCGCCAAGAAATGTGATGAAGACAATGCTGGCCTCACTCGTTGGCCACAGCATGATAGACATCGGCACCCATGCGATCGCGGGAATGGGTCGCAGGATTTCAATCGCCGGCATGAACAACTCACTGACCCGACGATACTGACCAATTAGGAGCCCCAGCGGCGTCCCGATCAGTATGGCAAAGAAAAAGCCCATGAAAATACGGCGGATGCTGTAGAAAATATTGACGTAATACGCATTTCCGCCAAGCACATTCCGCGCCTCCTCGAATACGGACCACGGCGTGGGTATATTGCGGAAGCGGATGTAGAAATCGACCTGGTACCGGGTCCCCAGATACCAGACAGCAAACAGTCCCCCGACCGATATCCCGCTCAGAACAACTTTGAGAGCATTGCGCCGAACGAGATCTACCAAACCTTCAGCAAGGCTCCAGAGCAGGCCGGGTGTTACAACCTGAGGCGCGGAACTCTCCAGCGTGGTGGAGGATGGCGCTCCCTCCGGCATGTCTGCCGGAGAAGCGTCACCAATGGGGGAGGATGTCATGGTCTGCATGGCGGTCGCTCACAGCGGAAAGATGATGGAGGGCACGCGCTCAGCCTTCAGGGGCTGGTCGCGATCACCTCGGTCCAACTGGCGAGCTTGCCGCCATGGGCTTTGGCATAGGCTTCCGCGTCCTTCTTCAAGAGGAACGGGGTCACAACTTGCGTGCCATTCTGGTCAGTCACCGCAAAGAATGCAGCATCTGCAAACAGCTTGATGCCCAGAGCGTCATCCACGAGGTAGACGGCCGACATCTTCTTGTTTTCTGCCGTGAGTTGCTTCACGCCCTTCACCGTGCATTCGGGAGAACTGAGCGGGATGATGTCTCCATCTTCCACCCAAATCTCACCCGCCTTTTTCGGATCAGAAACGGGCTTGTCGCAGATCGGATCGTGCCCGCTCACCTGATAGCCAGCGAGGGCGTCGCGCTGCTTGTCATAGTCCAACCCCTTCTCCGCAAAGGCTTTGCGTACATAGGAGTCATTGACCCACTTGCCGATATCCATCGGCTTGATCATCTTGAGGTTGTCCAGCACTCCATATGCGGTCTTCAGACCATCGACCTGAAGCGGCTTGATGGTGGGGTCCAGCGTGTGCACGCCGCCCGGACCAAGAAAGACATAAGCAACTTCTTTCTCGACACCTGTCCAATCCTCGATCTTCTCAGCTGCTTGCTTCGGATTTTCCCGCACCCAGTCATTCGCTTCCATCAGTGCATTGATGTAGGCGACGACAATTTCCGGATACTTCTCACCGAAATCCTTGCGCACCACGACACCATGGAAGGTGGGTACGCCGGTCTGCGCGCCATCGAAGATCTTGCGGGCGAAACCGCGGTACGGCAGCAGTTCAGCGAAGGGCACAAAGTCGCCATGCGCATCAATGCGCTTTTCCTGAAGATTGGTCGTGCCCACTTCCGGGGACTGGGACACCAGCTTCCAGAAATTCGATGGTTCGCCCCGCGCCTGCAGCGCCTGCAACATCATGCCATGGGCGGCTGAGCCGAACGGCACGGAAACCGTCTTGTCCTTCAGATCACCCAGTTCGAAATAGGGCGAGTCCTTGTGCACGACGATGCCATTGCCGCCGCCAACCGCATTGTAGGCGATAACAGCCACCAACTGGCTCTCATTACCCGAAGCCTGCCCGGTCGCGCCATTCACCAGCAGCGGATAGTCACCCATCATGCCGATCTGGATCGTATCCGCCATCATGCCATTTGTAATGGGCGGACCAGAGGTGAAATTCTGCCAGTTCAACTTGTAGTCGACATCCTTGTACTTACCGGTCTTCGGCAGATGCTTTTCCAGCAGGCCGAGCTCCTTCAGGGCAATGCCGCCGGTTGCGGTATTCGTCGTGGTGTTCTGGGTTCCAAGCCCGATTGTAATCGTTTCCGCCGAAGCAAGCCCGGGCGCAAAAACCAGCCCCGCTCCCAGAGCGAGGGGCATCAGATTGAGAGATTTGCAAGCCTGACTGAAGGAACGCATGTTCTTCTCCACTGTTAAGCCGCATTCTGGCGGATGAAACAAATCTCCAGTTGACGCCACTTCCTGAAATTCAATTTTTATTGTTTCTATACTCATGAACAATGCACCGAACTGGTGCGAGATGTTCTGTATGAACCTATTATGTAGCCCTTCCGGTCTAGGCCAAGCATCGCATCGCGATGAAGGCAACGGATTGCCAAGAAACCCGGATCATCCGTTTCTGGTCGTTCCAGGGGCAGGCATTTGCCATTTTTCTGGGCAAAACCAGCTATGCCGGGTGCATGAGCATCACCAATGCCGGCCGCTGAAAAGCTTCTGGAAGAGCGCACGCAGACCGGATGCGCTCTGGCACAGCATCCCCGCAATGAAAGAAATAGACCCTGGGCCGCGCCACACAGCCTCAGGGCACAGGGGCAGAGCGCGCGCCATCACGCATGGACACCAGCGAACTTGAATCGCACACAATGATATGGGTGTCGCGCACGGCGATGGTGCCACGGTCCACAAGCTGTTTCAGCGTCGCCGAGACCCCCTGCCGGGTCACACCGGTCATGTGCGCCAGATCCGCATGGGTGAAGGGCGCGGCAATCATGATGCCGTCGTCTTCCTCCACACCATAAAGGTCCATCAGATGCAGCAGCAGATGTGCCAGCTTTTCAGACACCGAGCGCGTGCCCAGCATCTGCGCCAGGGCCGAATAGCATTTGCCCTTGAAGATGAGGCCTTCCATCACATTCATCGCAAGGGCTGGAATTTCCGTCACCAGACGGCGCAGATCATCGCCGGGCAGATGCAGCACAGTGCTGTTGGCGGATGCCGCCCCGGACCACATATGTACACCGCGCCGGAACACCTCCGGGCCACCGACAAAATTGCCGGGATGCCAATAGGCGAGCGTGATCTGCCGACCACTGGGGGCCGTGTAGAACACCTTGATGCGCCCGGATTCGATCAGATAAATCCCGTTCTGCCGCGCCCCCTGAGAGAACAGGCGCACACCGCGCTGCACCACCTGACGCCACCCGGCCGCGCGTACAGTCTCGACCTGCGCCTCTGTCAGATCCGCCAAAAGATAAGGCGGGCCGCTTTTACGCAGAGCCTGATCCGCCATGAGCATGGCACCAAATTTCTTCAGCGGCGATCCATTGGCGGCGCATGCTGAGTCGGCGCGACGCACCGTGTCTCGAATGATCGGCATATCTGTCACCCGCTCAACCTCCTGACCCCGCCGCCAGTCCATTTCAAGCAAGGATCATGCCGCCATCTCCTGCCGTTCTGAAGCCGCAGCCGGACCAGAACATCTGGATCTGTTGGGTGACAGGGACTGACATCTTGAATGGCATGGAGCGACCTGCATGCATTGAGCATTCAAGACGCTGGGACGAAGAGATACGGGGCGCACGCGCAGCTCACAGCCATGCGCTTTGAATGCCCCGAACATGGCCCTGAGAGCCCGCCTCATAAGTCGGGCCGGGATTTCGATATCTTGGAATGAGCGAGGTTAGCGGGATGCGTGGAATGGTAGAGCCCAACGCGGCCAAACCATAAGGAGCATGTCCCAAATGCCCTCATAGGGCGCAGCGTAACCCACGGAAGTCGCGTCATTCATTCCGGGGAAGGCTCTGAAACACGCACAACCGCCGGGCCGGTGCGGAGCGTTGCTGGCTGGCGTGCATCAGACCAGCGCCCTACTCAACCGGATCAGGCCGCCCTTTTCGCGGCACCGCCCGGTCCAACCCGCGCACCGGCATGGAGCCATGCAGAAACACGCGGATGCAGCGGCGCACATGGGTGCGGCGCGCATCGCCGCCGGGCCATTCCAGATCACCGGTCGCCTTCGAAAGAACTGCGCCGAAAATCATGTCCATCAGCATCCGCGCCATGGCGTTTGCATCGTCAATCACCAACTGTGCTGCCTCGTGCCGGGCCGTGAGCCATGCCGCCAGTTCGGCGCGGGAACGGTCCCCGCCATGGCGACGCAGCACCTCTCCCAGTTCGGGGAACTGACGCACTTCACCTGCCACCAGCCGAAACAGGGCTGTGCGCGCCTGTTCTTCAACGGGTGAGATATCAATCCGGAAAATCTGCTCAAGCGCCTTGTCGAGGGGCAACGCCTCATAATCGCCCGGCAGGGCCAGCATGCTGCGCCGGTGCGCGTCCACCACCGCGACGAACAGATCCAGCTTTCCGGGGAATAGACGATACAATGTGCGTTTGGACATGCGACAGGTTGCGGCCACCTCATCCATGGTGGTGCGGCCATAGCCATGCGCCACGAAAAGCTGGAACGCCTCTTCCACCACGCGCGCACGCAGTTGTTCGTCCGGCACCAGCTTGGGCCGTCCGCGCCGGCACGGGCCGGCCTGCATGGTCTCATGGTGCGACGCACCCATCTCCCTCACCCCCAATGTCGCAGCGCCCTCGCTTTCGATTGACAGCCGGCAGAGCTGACAATAAGGGTAATTCACGGTTTCTTAAATGCAAGCTTTAGTGGCCTCATGATTTCCTCCAAGGTACCGGACGTTTCAAAGGCTCCGGCTGCCTCTCAGCAGGGGAACCCATTGAAGTCGCTTCACTCAAGATTCCTGATGGCACAACGGACGCGGCTCGAAGCATCCGCAACAGCAGATGCGGCGCCACATGCGCGCAACAGCGCTGCGCAGTCTCTCGCCATATGGCTCCGCCGCAGGCGCTTCATCTCCATAGGCCTGCCAGACTCATACATACGCCTGCTGCCGGCACTGGGCCTTGGGTTTCTGCTGTCGGCCTGCGCTGTGGGGCCGGAATATGCCACCCCCAGTTTTCCCCTGCCGCAAAGCTGGAATGACAGCCGCTCCCGCCCGGCCTCGGAGCAGACGACCCCCACCCCGCCGCAGCTGGGCGCGTGGTGGAAAACCCTGCGTGATCCGACCCTGAACCGCATCATGGACGTCGCGGTCGCCAGCAATCTGGATGTCGCCACGGCCAAGGCCCGCGTGCGTGAGGCGCGGGCGGGTTATCGCAAGCAGATGGGCACGCTCTTCCCCATCGCCGATGGCAGCGGCACCATCACACGCGGTGATAATGGCTCCGTGCTCGGCAATGATGGCGCGGTTGATGCGCCGGGTCTCTATACCCAGCATCGCGCCGGCTTCGACGCGAGCTGGGAACTCGATATTTTCGGCGCGAACCGGCGCGGGCTGGAAGCCACAAAATATGGCATGCAGGCCGCCGAAGACGAATTGCAGGCCACTCTGCTGACACTGGTGGGCGATGTCGCCTCCTATTATGTGGAGGCGCGCGGCTATCAGTCCCGTATTGCGCTGGCCAAGCGCACCGCCGCCACCCAGCGCGAGACCGCCACCCTCACCCGCACCCGCATGGAGGCCGGTGCAGTCAGTGCTGTCGATGCTGCCAATGCCACCGGGCAGGCCGCGAGCACAGAGGCCGTCATCCCGGATCTTCAGGCCGCCTATGCCGCAAGTGTGCATCGCCTGAGTGTGCTCACCGGCCAGCCACCCACCGCTCTAGCGGAACTGATGGATCGCGGTGGACGCATTCCCGCCCCGCGCGCACCAGTGCGCAAGGGTGTGCCGGCAGATGTGCTGCGCAGCCGGCCGGATGTGCGACAGGCGGAGCGCGAACTGGCGCGCACCACGGCCCTCATCGGGCAGGCGGAGGCGGCGCGCTATCCCAGCGTCAGCCTCACCGGAAATGTCAACACCATGGGCACCAAGCTGGGCGATCTGGCGCGCGGCTCCTCGATCAGCTGGTCTTATGGCCCCACCCTCACAGTGCCGGTGTTTCATGGCGGGCAGCTCAAGGCGCAGGTGGAGGTGACGGAAGCCCAGCGTGACCAGTCCTATCTGGCCTATCATGCCGCCATTCTCACTGCGCTGGAGGATGTGGAGAACGCCATCGTCTCCCTCGCGCAAGAACGGCGCAAGGCTGAGCGGCTGTCCGCCGCCACCTCCGCCTATGGGCAGGCGGCCACCCTCTCCCGCTCGCTCTACCAGAATGGCTCCACCAGCTTTCTGGAAGTGCTGGATGCGGAGCGCTCGCTCTATTCCGCTGAAGACGCGCTGTTGCAGAGCCGCGTCTCCATCGCCACCGACTACATCGCCCTCAACAAGGCGCTCGGCAGCGGCTGGGATGGCGAGGTGAATGTGACCACCCCCGCAGTGGTGGACCAGAATACTGGGCCTCATTTTGCCCGGCAAATGCAATGAGCCGCCTGTGATGCAGCACCCCACCGCACGGGCCACCACATGGTCGGCCCCTTTGCCCCAGTTCCATCCCAGCGGGAGCCAACCATGACACGCGGGATGAATGCCGCCACCCTGCGCGCCGGCAAGCGGCGGGTCATCACCATCGGTGCGCTCGTCATCATCGCGGTGCTGGCCTTCCTGCTGCTGCGAGACTGGATGTTCCCGGCCGAGGCCCCAAAAATCCTGAGCGCGCCGGCCGCCATCGGCACGGTGGAAGAGACGGTTCTGGCCACCGGCATTCTCAAGCCCGCGCGTCTGGTGGCGGTGGGTGCACAGGCCTCCGGTCGCGTGACGCAGATTGCAGTGAAGCTGGGACAGAAGATCAACAAAGGCGATCTGGTGGCACAGATCGACTCCATCACCCAGGACAATGCCCTGCGCACGGCCAAGGCCGCGCTCGCCAATGTGCGCGCACAGAAGCAGGAGAAGGAAGCCACCCTGCGTCTGGCCGAACAGACCCTCGCCCGCCAGTCCCGCCTCGTGGCACAGACCGCCATTTCCCGCGCGGATTTTGAAACCGCGCAGGCGGATGTCGCCACCAACCGGGCACAGATCGCGGCGCTTGAGGCGCAGATCATCGAGGCCGAGGTTGCTGTGAATACCGCGGAGGCCAATCTCGGCTACACCCGCATCACCGCGCCTATCAATGGCACGGTGCTGTCCATTGTCACGCAGGAAGGGCAGACGGTAAACGCCGCCCAGTCCGCCCCCACAATCATCATTCTGGGCGATCTGGAAACCATGACCGTGCGGGCGGAAATTTCCGAAGCCGACGTGGTGAAGGTGCATGCGGGCCAGCAGGTCGATTTCAACATCATCGGCGAGCCGGACCAGCGCTATCAATCGGTGCTGGAGGCGATCGAGCCCGCGCCGGAATCCATCAAGAGCGACAGCAGCTTCTCGGCTTCATCCTCCAGTTCATCCAGTTCCTCGTCGTCGTCGTCATCCGAGGCCATATATTACAATGGCCTGTTCCATGTGCCGAACCCGGACGGGCGCCTGCGCACCTACATGACGGCACAGGTCTCCGTCATTCTGGGCAAGGCGGCAGATGTGCTCACCATTCCCTCCGCCGCCCTCGGGCTGCGCGGAAAGGATGGACTGTACACGGTGCAGGTGCTGGGCGCGGACGGGCAGATCACCCCCCGGCAGGTGGAGGTGGGGCTGAACAATCGCACACTCGCGGAAATCCGTTCAGGTCTCAGCGTGGGAGACCGGGTGGTGATGGGCCAGATCGCGGCCGGCGCTGCGCCCACGAGCACGCCGCGGCGTGGCCCGCCGCCCATGGGGCTGTGAGGCATGGCCGAGCCGCTGATCGTTCTGGAAAAGCTGCGGCGGGAGTTTCCCGCCGGCGAAGGCGTTCTCACCGTTCTCAATGACATCGACCTCACCATCGAGGCAGGTGAGATGGTGGCCATTGTCGGGGCGTCCGGCTCTGGCAAGTCCACTCTCATGAACATTCTGGGCTGCCTCGCCAGCGCGACCTCCGGCAGCTACCGCATCGGAGGGCGCGAAACCGCGAGCCTCGATCCGGATGAACTGGCCGCCCTGCGGCGCGAGCATTTCGGCTTCATCTTCCAGCGCTATCATCTGCTTTCCGAACTGACAGCGCTGGGCAATGTCGAAATTCCCGCCATCTATGCCGGCTGGGAAGCAGGCGCGCGCCGCGCCCGTGCGCTGGAACTGCTGACACGCCTCGGCATGGCGGACCGCACCGATCATCGGCCGGGGCAGCTTTCCGGTGGCCAGCAGCAGCGCGTGTCCATCGCCCGCGCCCTGATGAACGGGGCGGACCTCATCCTCGCCGACGAACCCACCGGCGCGCTCGACAAGGCCAGCGGCGAGGAAGTGCTCCGCATTCTTGAAGAGCTGCACGCCGAGGGCAAGACGGTCATCATCGTCACCCATGACATGAACGTCGCCGCCCGCGCGGAACGCATCATCGAGTTCAGCGATGGGAAGATCATCTCCGACCATCGCCCGGCGAAAACCACTCCGCCGCAGGACATGCCCAAAGACAGCGCGGATGCTTCGCCGGGCATGAACGGAGCCGGACCGGGCCTTGCCCATGCAGGAGCACAGGCAGCAAACGAACTGTCTCACGCCGGAGCAACAGGCACCCATGCGGATATGCTGGTGCAAGACACCGCACGGGCACGAGACGCAGAGCCGAAACAACACCCCGCGTCTTCACATACGGTCGCGGATTCCGCCCGCTCGCGCTCCTGGTCCGCCGCGCTGATGCGGTTTCAGGAAGCCTTCCGCATGGCGCTTCTGGCCATGCAAGCCCACAAGTTGCGCACCTTCCTGACCATGCTCGGCATCATCATCGGCATCGCCTCGGTGGTGGCTGTGGTGGCGCTGGGCGAAGGTTCCCGGCGCAAGGTTCTGGCCAATATCTCATCGCTCGGCACCAACACGCTGGAGGTTTTCCCTGGCAAGGATTTCGGTGATGCCCGCTCCGGCAAAATCACCACGCTGGTGATCTCGGATGCCCATGCGCTCGCGCGGCAGCCCTATGTCGCCGCGGTCACGCCCACCGTCTCCACCTCCAAGACCGTGCGTTTTGGGCCGAAGGAGGCCACAGCACTGGTGAACGGGGTCAGCGAGCAATATTTCAATGCACGCGGCACCAAGCTCACCGCCGGCCATGTGTTTGGTACGGAGGCCGTTCACAATCTGGAACAGGTTGCGGTGATTGATGAAAACACCCGCAAGACCCTGTTCGCGGACTTTGATGGCGACCCGATCGGACAGGTGATTTTGGTCGGCTCAGTGCCCTGCCGCATCATCGGCATTGCGGCGCCACAGCAGGGCGGGTTCGGAGGCAGCCAGAACCTGTCTATCTTCCTGCCTTACACCACCGTGCAGTCCCGTATTCTGGGTACGAACACGCTGCGTTCCATCACCGTGCGCGTGCAGGATGATACCGATACGGCGCTGGCGGAACAGGCTGTCACCAGCTTCCTGACCCAGCGCCATGGGGTGAAGGACTTCTTCATCCTCAACACCGATGACATCCGCAAAACCATCACCGCCACCACGGAAACCCTGACCCTGCTGATTGCCGCCATCGCCCTCATCTCACTGCTGGTGGGCGGCATCGGGGTGATGAACATCATGCTGGTGTCGGTGTCGGAGCGTATCTCGGAAATCGGGGTGCGTATGGCGGTGGGTGCGCGGCGCAGCGATATTCTCCAGCAATTCCTGACCGAGGCCGTGCTGGTGTGTCTGCTGGGTGGCGTGCTGGGCATCTCGCTGGCGCTCAGCATCGGCTATGTGTTCGAATATCTGGGCTCGGACTTCAAACTGATCTATTCGCCGGCTTCAATCGTCGTGGCATTCCTCTCCTCAAGCCTCATCGGCATGCTGTTCGGCTTCCTGCCGGCCCGCAGCGCCTCGATGCTGGACCCGGTCGAGGCCCTCACACGGCACTAAGTGCTCTTGCGCAGAGTGAGCCCGGCTTGCGCGAAGAAAATGAGATCACGCAACGCTCCAGAGCGATTTCGCTCCGGGCTGAAAGGCAGAGGCGCGGTCTGATGGAAATCCTGCCGCCTCGCTCTTCACATATGCACCACAGGGCAGCCGCATGGATGCCAAAGCCCAAAAAGAATGGCCGGCCCAAACAGGGTGCCGGCCATTCTTTTGTGTCATGAGCCCAATCGGGAGAAGGCAGCGCTCAGCCTTTGCGGCTGCCGCGCAATAAGCGGCGCAGGGGACTGGCGCGGGCTTCGCGCAAATCCTCATCCTTCTGCTCCAGCTGCTTGCGCAGGTTCTGAACCTCACGCTTCAGGGCGGCATTCTGCTCGCGCACAATCGCGGGATTGGTTTCGCTCGACTGCTCGATACGGATCTTGGAAGGGTCCGCCGTCTGCGCGAAGGCCGCGCGCGCCGCCGCATCATCCACGCCGGGCAGGAAGGGCTTGAGCGTATCGAACAGATAGTCCCCATCCGTCGCAAAACGGGGGAAATGCAGCAGCACGAAGGGGATACCGGCGCGGGTCAGGCGCTCCACCAGATGATAGAAGCCGATCGCCAGAATGCGCTCGGCGTCCTTCTCATCCAGCGAATAGAGCAGGCCACCGGCCACGGTGCCCCACACATCCCACGGTGCTTTCAGGTCTGCCAGCCATGGGGCGGATTTCAGCATGGCCTGCTGTTCCACCACCACCCGGCTGCGCGCCGCATGGCCAAGATCACGGATGGGGATGATGACGCCATCAGACTGAAAGCGCCCGCTCTCGATCATTTCGTCAATGACCAGATAGAGCCAGGGATTCTTGCAGACATAAGGCGCGGAAGCATCATCAAGGAGGTGGATTGCCTCCTCCAGGCCGGCATTCGCATTCTCGTCGATCGGCGTATCCGGATTGCGCGAAAGGGTCGTATCGAGCCCCAGCGCCGTCAGATAGCGCACCAGAAAGGTGGTTCCAGCCCGCCCTGTCCCGGCAATATGCAGATGTCGTCCCAATGCACCGCCCTTCAGTTCACCGCCGCCCGCTTCCAATCGCGCACAAGCACATCCACGCCCTGATACGAAAGCAGAATCCCGTCAGCAATTCTGCGGTTTCTCTGCCACAACTTTCCAGACATGATAAGTGTTTGGTTGGCTTCGCCACGCATAATCGCGCTTTTTTACGGATTCAGCCGGAACGCAGGACTTGAGGTGTGCATTCAGGCGTCCTCGACAGCAGGCTGGCCGAAGCGTTCCTCGAAGACCAGTTCCTCCAGCGGCAACCGTTCCCGCCACCCGGCCTGCTCCAGATCCGGCACCGTCTCGAAATGCGAGACATGGCCGATGCACAACAGCGCAACCGGCACGATCTTCTCGGGAATGGCCAGAATGGCGCGCAGTTCCTCCAGCGCGATGATGGACACCCAGCCGACCCCCAGCCCCTCGGCCCGTGCAGCCAGCCAGATATTCTGCACGGCACACACGGTGGAATAGAGGTCCATCTCGCTCTGGTGGGTGCGCCCCAGAACCACCGGGCCGGCGCGATCCCGGTCGCAGGTGACACACAGCAGAACCGGCGCTTCCAGCAGGCCTTCCAGTTTCAGAGTGCGGTAAAGATTGCCGCGTTCGCCCTCAAATCGGGTTGCGGCTTCGGCATTGGCGCGGGTGAAGGCCGCGTGCAGGGCCTGTTTCGTGGAGGCCTCGCGAATCACGATGAAGTTCCAGGGTTGCAGAAAACCCACGGAGGGCGCGGCATGGCCGGCCGCCAGAACCCGTGCCAGCATCTCCCGGTCCACAGCATCGGGCAGGAAATTGCGCCGCACATCGCGCCGCGACATGATGCAGCGATAGATGGATGCCCGCTCTTCCGGTGTGAAACTGTGCATGGAAAAGCGGCCTCCTGCCTTATCTCGCGGGTCACTGCCAGCCGATGATGGCAGCCTGCGCCGCATCTGCATACGCCACCGGAACAGGCTGGGCCAATTCACAACCGCACAGCGGGGTAGCGCGGCGGCGCAGGATCGCGCACCTTCGCCTTGTTTCCGCCGTTCCGGGCGGTGTCATATTCAGCTATCCCGTTATCCTGTCCGAGGATTCGAACCGGAGTTGCCGATGTTTGCGCGCGCTGCCCGTCTTGCCTTCATCCTCGCCGCTGTCGCCGGCCCGGCCGTGCCCGCACTGGCGCAACAGAGCGATGCGCAGGCACAGCCCCCGGCCGCCAGCACACAGGATGCGCCCTTCCGCACCGGCCTCTCGCTGATGGGGGAGCCAAAATATCCCCCGGGCTTTCCCCATTTCGATTATGTGAACCCGGATGCCCCCAAGGGTGGCCTGCTGCGCATGGCCGATGACGGCACGTTCGACAGCTTCAATTTCGTGGTACCGCGCGGGGCGACAGCCTCCGGCGTCACCCTCATCTATGACACGCTCATGATTGCGTCGAACGATGAGGTCTCCTCCGAATATGGCCTGCTGGCCGAGGGCGTGCGTTTCCCGGATGATTATACCTCCGTCACCTATCGCCTGCGCGAAGGGGCGAAATGGCATGACGGCCAGCCGGTGACCCCGGAAGATGTCGTCTGGTCGTTCGAGATGCTGACCAGGCACAATCCGAACCAGCGCTATTATTACAGTCATGTGGTGAAGGCCGAGAAGACCGGCGATCGCGACGTGACCTTCACCTTCGATCAGGCGGGCAACCGCGAGCTGCCACAGATCGTCGGCCAGATCATGGTGCTGCCCAAGCACTGGTGGACCGGCAAGGATGCCAGCGGCAAGGTGCGCGACATCGCACAGGGCACGCTGGAGCCGCCGCTGGGCTCCGGCCCATACCGCATCAAGGGCTTCATCCCCGGTCGCTCGGTCACCTATGAACGGGTGGCAGATTACTGGGGCAAGGATCTGCCGGTGAATGTGGGCCGCAACAATCTGGGCGAGATGCGCTACGAGTATTTCCGCGATGAAACCGTGATGCTGGAAGCCTTCAAGGCCGACCAGTATGATTTCCGCATCGAAAGCTCGGCCAAGAACTGGGCCACCGCCTATGACTTCCCCGCCCGCAAGGCCGGCGATGTGGTGCTGGAGATGTTCGAGAACCGCGCCACAGGCATGATGCAGGCCTTCATCCCCAATCTGCGCCGCGAGAAGTTCCAGGACCGCCGCGTGCGCCGCGCCCTGAACCTGGCGCTGGATTTCGAGGGCATGAACCACACCCTGTTCTTTGGTCAGTATGTGCGGGTGAACTCCTTCTTCTCGGGCACCGAACTGGCCTCTTCCGGCCTGCCGGAAGGGCGTGAGCTGGAAATTCTGGAAGAGGTGCGCAAGGCCGTGCCGGGCGGACTGCCGGAAGAGGTGTTCACCACCGCTTTCGCCAACCCTTCATCGAGGGATGAAAAAGCCCGCCGCACCAATCTGCGCGATGCGGCCCAGCTTCTGAAGGATGCGGGCTACGAGATCAAAAACCGCAAGCTGGTGAACGCCAAGGGCGAGCCCTTCACCATCGAGATCCTTCTCGCCAGCCCCGCCATGGAGCGTGCGGCGGTGTTCTACAAGCCGGCGCTGGAACGGCTCGGCATCACCGTGAATGTGCGGGTGGTGGATTCCTCGCAATATACCAACCGTGTGCGCTCACGCGATTTCGACATGATCGTCTCCGGCTGGGCGCAGTCCCTCTCCCCCGGCAATGAGCAGCGCGGCTTCTTCGGCTCCTCCTCGGCCGAGCAGCCGGGCGGATACAATTTCGCAGGTATCGCCAATCCCGCCATTGATGCACTGATCGACCGGGTGATCTACGCCAAGAGCCGCGAAGATCTCGTGGCTTCCACCCATGCGCTGGACCGGGCCTTGATGTGGAATGAATTCGTCATTCCCGCATGGACCTTGAACTACACCCGCACCGCGCGCTGGAACCGCTTCGCCCACCCGGAAAAAATGCCGGCCTACAGCTTCGCCTTCCCGGATATCTGGTGGTTTGATGCTGCGAAAGCCGCCACCATCAGGAATGCGCCGAAGAACAATGCCGCTCCGGGGGGCTCGGCGCAGTGAGCAGAAACACCCCAGATACTCCCCTTCTTTCGTCGGCCATGATGACGGACCAACACGCGCCACATCCGTCCGGTCCATTGCAGCCGGGTGAAGCGACGGGTGGCACGTCCTCATTCGTGGCGCAGCATGGCCATCTCAGCCGCCGCACGCTCTTGTGTGGTGTGGGGAGCGGGCTGGCGGGAGCCGTGTTCATGCCGCACCTTGCCCGCGCGCAGGAAGGGGATGCCGCATCCGCCGCAGAAGCCGCGGCCAATGAGGGCGGCGCGGTGCAGGCGCTGGAACCGCGCCATGGCCTCTCCTTTTTCGGTGATCTGAAATACCCGGCGGACTTCACCCACTTCGCCTATGTGAGCCCGGATGCCCCCAAGGGCGGCCCTTTCTCCCAGGTCGGCTCCAGCATCTTCTACAACCAGACCTTCAACACCTTCGACACGCTGAACCCCTATAACCAGCGCGGCAACGGGGCGTTCGGCATCGAGCTGATCTATGACACGCTGCTGGAATCCGCAGGCGATGAGAAAAGCGCCATGTATCCGCGCCTTGCCAGTGCGGTGGAGGTGGCGCCGGACGGCCTCACCTATCGTTTCCTGCTGCGGCCGGAAGCCCGTTTCCATGACGGCACAAAACTGACCTCGGCCGATGTGGTCGCGACCTTCGAGGCGCTCAAAGCCCATGGCTATGAAACCATCCGCATGGCCCTGCGTTCACTGAAAAGCGTGGAAGCTGATGGCGACCACGCCGTGGTGATGACGTTCGAGGCCGGCCGCTCGCGCAGTGCGCCACTCACCGCTGCCGGCATGCCCATTTTCTCCAGCGCCTTTCTGGAAAAGCACCCCTTCAACCGCTCATCTCTGGAACTGCCGCTTGGCTCCGGCCCTTACAAGGTGGCGAAGTTTGAGGCGGGGCGGTTCATCGAATATGAGCACGTGGCCGATTATTGGGGGCAAAACCTGCCCACCATGAAGGGCCGCTTCAATTTCGGCACCGTGCGCTTTGAGTATTTCCGCGACCGGATCGCCAGCCTCGAGGGCTTCAAGGCCCGCGCCTATCTCTTCCGCGAGGAATTCACCGCGCGCGAATGGGCCACCCAATATGATTTCCCGGCCGTACGCGAGGGACGGGTGAAGCTGGAAACCCTGCCGAACAATGCCTTTTCCGGCGTGCAAGGCTGGTTTCTCAACACCCGTCGCCCGCAATTCTATGACCGACGGGTTCGCGAGGCCATCAACCTGCTGTTCGACTTCGAGTGGACGCGCAAGAACCTGATGTATGACGCCTATGCGCGCACCTCATCGTTCTTCCAGAACTCGGACATGATGGCGCAGGGCGACCCCTCGCCAGAGGAACTGCGCCTGCTGGTACCATTCCGCAGCAAGATGCCGGAAGCGGTGTTCGGCCCGCCATGGGTGCCCCCGGTCTCGGATGGATCGGGCGAGGACCGGGCCTTGCGCATGCAGGCGGTGGAACTGCTGAAGGCGGCCGGCTATCGCTTCCGCGATGGCAAGCTGGTGGATGGCAAAGGCCAGCCCTTCACCATCGAGTTCCTCGACCATGATGGCGCGATGGAGCGCCACCATGCCCGCTTCATCGGGCACCTCAAGAAAGTGGGCATCACCGCTACCTATCGTGTGGTGGACCCGGCCCAGTTCCAGATGCGACTTCAGAATTTCGATTTTGATGTGGTGACACGGCGCTACAGCTTCTCACCCTATCCGGGAGAGGAACTGCGCGCCTATTTCTCGACCGAGGCCGCACGCACGCCCGGCTCCTACAATGTGGCCGGCATCTCGGACCCGGTGGTGGACAGCCTCATCACCCAGGCCATTGCCGCCACCACGGCGGAAGAACTCACCATCATCTGCCGCGCGCTGGACCGCGTGCTGCGGGCGAATTTCTATTGGATTCCCCAGTGGTATGCGGACAGCCACCGCATCGCCTTCTGGAACGAGTTCGACCGGCCGGCGGAAAAGCCGTTCTATGAAATCGGCGCACTCGACACCTGGTGGAGCACAAGCGCCGGCACTCCCACGCGGAATGAGGGCTGACATGCCATTCTTTACCCGTCCTCGTTCCATCTCGCCCATTCGCACCGTCACGCCTGATCGGGAGACGTGATGTTCGCCTATATCCTTCGCCGCATCCTTCTCATGATCCCCACCATTTTGGGGATCATGCTGGTTTCCTTCGTCATCGTGCAGTTCGCGCCGGGCGGGCCGGTGGAACGGGTCATCGCCCAGATCACGGGCGATGATGTCTCGGCCACGGCCCGTGTCTCGGGCGGCGGAGGCGACTTCTCCGGGGCTGCCGGCGCGCAGGCGGCAGGGGCAGCCGATGCCATGTCCTCTAAATATCGCGGCGCGCAGGGGCTGGACCCCGCCTTCATCGCGGAACTTGAGAAGCAGTTCGGCTTCGACAAGCCGGCGCATGAGCGCTTCTTCAAGATGATCAAGGATTACGCGACCTTCGATTTCGGCCGCTCCTATTTCCGCGACATCACGGTCATTGATCTCATCATCGAGAAGCTGCCGGTTTCAATCTCGCTTGGCCTCTGGATGACGCTGATCACCTATGCGATTTCCATTCCGCTGGGCATTTCCAAGGCGATGCGGGACGGGTCGCGCTTTGATGTATGGACTTCGGCGATCGTCATCATCGGCTTTGCCATTCCCTCCTTCCTGTTCGCCATTCTGCTGATCGTGCTGTTCGCCGGCGGCTCGTTCTGGGATCTGTTCCCCTTGCGCGGGCTGGTTTCGGAGAATTTTTGGCAGATGAGTTGGCCGGAGCGGATTCTCGATTATTTCTGGCATCTGGTGCTGCCCATCACCTCCATGGTGCTGGGCGCGTTCGCCACCATGACGCTGCTGACGAAAAACTCGTTCCTTGAGGAAATCCGCAAGCAGTATGTCACCACCGCACGGATGAAAGGGCTGACCGAACGCCGGGTGCTGTATGGGCATGTGTTCCGCAATGCCATGCTCATCGTCATCGCCGGTTTTCCGGGAGCGTTCATCGCCGCCTTTTTCACTGGCTCGCTGCTGATCGAGACCATCTTCTCGCTGGATGGCCTCGGCCTGCTCTCGTTCGAGAGCGTGCTGAACCGGGATTATCCGGTGGTGTTCGCCACTCTCTACATGTTCTCGCTTGTGGGGCTCATCGTCGGCCTGCTCTCCGATCTCACCTACATGCTGGTGGATCCGCGCATCGACTTCGAAACGCGGGAGGTGTGAGGCCATGAACACAGCCACGCTCACCCCCAAAACAGCCCCTTCCGCCATGCCCGCGAAACGCCACTGGTTCTCACCCCTCAACCGGCGGCGGCTCGCCAATTTCCGGCGCAATGGGCGCGGTTACTGGTCTTTCATCATCTTCTCGGTGCTGTTCGTGCTCTCTATCGGCGTGAACTTCATCGCCAATGACAAGCCTCTGCTCGTTTCCTATGAGGGGCACTATTATGTGCCGGTGCTGAAGGCCTATCCCGAGACTGATTTCGGCGGCGATTTTGAAACTGATGCCGATTATCGCGACCCCTATCTCCAGGACCTCATCAAGGAGAAGGGCGGATGGATGATCTGGCCGCCCATCCGCTATTCCTATTCCACCCACAATCTCGACCTGCCGACCCCGGCCCCCTCCCCGCCCACATGGATGCTGAGCGAGGAGCAATGCCGCGATGTGGCCGAACGCAAGGGCCTATCCGGCTGCGCGGGGCTGGAAACCAACTGGCTGGGTACGGACGATCAGGGCCGCGATGTGCTGGCACGCCTGATCTATGGCTTCCGCATCTCGGTGCTGTTCGGGCTCACGCTGACCATCATCTCCTCCATCATCGGCATCGCGGCCGGTGCGGTGCAAGGCTATTTCGGCGGCTGGGTGGATCTGCTGTCCCAGCGCTTCATCGAGATCTGGACCGCCATCCCCTCGCTCTATCTACTGCTCATCATCTCTTCGGTGCTGGTGCCGGGTTTCTGGGTGCTGCTGGGCATCCTGCTGCTGTTCTCATGGGTCTCGCTGGTGGGGCTGGTGCGGGCGGAATTCCTGCGCGCACGAAACCTTGAATATGTGCAGGCAGCCCGTGCGCTGGGGGTGGGCAATTTCACCCTCATGACCCGCCATCTGCTGCCAAATGCCATGGTGGCAACGCTCACCATGCTGCCCTTCATCATGTCCTCCTCGGTCATGACCTTGACCGCGCTGGACTTCCTCGGCTTCGGCCTGCCGCCGGGCTCTCCCTCGCTGGGTGAGTTGCTCTCGCAGGGCAAGAACAACATTCAGGCGCCATGGCTGGGCCTCACGGCCTTCTTCACCCTGGCCGTGATGCTCAGCCTGCTCATCTTCATCGGCGAGGCGGTGCGTGACGCCTTCGACCCGCGCAAGACCTTCGAGTGAGGGGGAGACCATGACCGAGACTTCCCCGAAAACCACGTCCCCAAATACCACCACGGCAAGCACGCCGCTTCTCAGTGTGCGCGACCTCTCCATCGCCTTCCGGCGCGATGGAGCAGACAGTGTCGCGGTGAAAAATGTCTCCTTCGACATCCGCAAGGGCGAAACGCTGGCGCTGGTGGGCGAATCCGGCTCCGGCAAGTCCATCACCGCGCTTTCGGTGCTGAAGCTTCTGCCCTACCCCTCCGCCAGCCACCCCTCTGGTCAGATCCTGTTCGAGGGGCGCGACCTGCTCACCTTGCCGGAGCAGGAGTTGCGCGGGGTGCGGGGCAATCGCATCACCATGGTGTTTCAGGAGCCGATGAGTTCACTGAACCCGCTGCACACCATTGAGCGGCAGGTGGGCGAGATGCTCATTCTCCATCGTGGCATGAGTGTCTCGGCGGCGCGCAAGCGCACGCTGGAACTGCTGCATGAAGTGGGCATTCCCAACCCGGAGGAACGCCTCTCCTCCTTCCCCCACCAGCTTTCAGGCGGGCAGCGCCAGCGTGTGATGATCGCCATGGCGCTCGCCAATTCGCCCGACCTGCTGATCGCAGACGAACCCACCACCGCGCTCGACGTGACCGTGCAGGCGCAGATCCTGAAACTGCTGAAGGATCTGCAGGCCCGCCTCGGCATGGCCATGCTGTTCATCACCCATGATCTCAACATCGTTCGCAAGATCGCGGATCGTGTGTGCGTGATGCAGAAGGGCGAGATCGTGGAACAGGGCGGGGCGGAAGAAACCTTCCGGAACCCGCAGCACCCATACACGCAGGCTTTGCTGAAGGCCGAACCGAAGCCGGACCCCGCCCCTGCATCTGAGGGTGCCGTGGTTCTGGATGCGCAGGATGTGAAGGTCCACTTCCCCATCAAAAAAGGCTTCTTCCGCAAGACGGTGGGCCATGTGAAGGCGGTGGACGGGGTCAGTCTCTCCATCCGTCGCGGGGAAACGCTGGGCGTAGTGGGCGAATCCGGTTCAGGCAAGACCACGCTGGGGCTGGCGCTGCTGCGGCTCATTTCCAGCAAGGGGTCCGTGGCCTTTCTGGGCCAACGCATTGATGGCCTCGGCTTCAAGGCCATGCGCCCGCTGCGCCGGCAGATGCAGATGGTGTTTCAGGATCCCTATGGCGCGCTCTCCCCCCGCATGTCGGTGGGTGAGATTGTGGGCGAGGGACTGCTCGTGCATGAGCGCGACCTTTCCGCCGACGCCCGCGAACAGCGTGTGGTGGACGCCTTGCGCGATGTGGGTCTCGACCCGGAAGCCCGTCATCGCTATCCGCATGAATTCTCCGGCGGCCAGCGCCAGCGCATCTCGATCGCCCGCGCCATGGCGCTGGAGCCTGCTTTCGTGGTGTTGGACGAACCCACCAGCGCGCTCGACATGATCGTGCAGGCGCAGATCGTGGAGTTGCTGCGCGCCCTCCAGCGCAAGCGCGATCTCGCGTTCCTGTTCATCACCCATGATTTGCGTGTGGTCTCGGCTCTGGCCAGCCACATCCTGGTGATGCGCAACGGGCAGGCGGTGGAGCATGGCCCGGCCCGGCAAGTGTTCGAGCATCCGCGCGAGGATTATACCCGCGCCCTGTTCGCGGCCGCCTTCTCGCTGGAAACGGCGGAAAGCGGCGTGGTGCGCCAATGAGCGAGGATGCCCCCGCATCGCCGCCGGTTGAAGACTTGCCCACCCAAGACCCGGCCACCCGGGTGGAGGTGTCTGCGCCGGAATTGCTATGCGGTGGCTACAAGCGTTATGAGCGCTTCCACCTGACCCTCCATCCCTCGGACGGTCCGCCCCTGCACCAGCAGCGCGATGTGCTGCGCGCCGGCCACACGGTTGGCGTACTGCCTTATGATCCGGTGCGCGATGCTGTGGTGCTCATACGCCAGTTTCGCCTGCCCGCATGGCTGATGCTGGGGCCGGAACATGGCGAGCTGGTTGAGATCGTCGCCGGTGGCATCGAGGCGGGTGAAGAGGCCGCGCGCGCGGCGGTGCGTGAATGCGCGGAAGAAACCGGCCTTACGCCCGACGCGCTGATCCCGATGCTGCGCTTCCTGCCCACGCCCGGCATCATTGATGAACATGCCAGCTTCTTCCTTGGCGTGGTGGATGCGACCCACCTGCCCGAACGCAGCGGCGTGGATGGCGAGATGGAGTTGACCCGGCCTTTCCTGCTGCCGGTGGATGAAGCCATCGCGCTGGTCACACAGGGGCCGGACATCGACCCGCGCTGTTCGAATGGCTATCTTATCATCGCCCTGCAATGGCTGGCGCTGAACCGCGCCCGGCTTCCACATCTGATTGTCACAAGCGGTGAGGATCGCTCCGCCTGAGGCAACCGGAAACGCATCCCGGCCTTTCTCCATTCATCACCGACGAACCGAAAGGAACACCGCATGATGAAGAACCGCACTGCCTTTTCCACCCTGTTTGCCCTGTCCCTCATGGCATCAGCACCGGCCCTGATGCCGTCCCCGGTGCTCGCACAGGACAATGCCGCACCTCTGGCCGCGCTCGCCCCCCTCGCCCCGCCGGTACAGGCGATCCCCGGAATTGAGGTGCGCACCACCCTTTCTCTCGGCACCGGCCCGGCTGAAACCAGCGTGGTGCGCTACGATTGCGGGCCATCCGGCAACCTTGCAATCACCTATGTGAATGTGGAGCCGAACGCGCTCGCGCTCATTCCGGTGGAAGATGACACCCGCCTGTTCGTCACCACGCTCAGCGCTTCGGGCGCGCGCTATGTGTCCGGCCCGTTCGAGTGGTGGAGCAAGGGGGAGGAAGCCACCCTGCGCAATCTCACCACCAGTGCGGAAGCGCCTCCGCTCCTGACCTGCAAGGCCCTGCCCGCCAGCGACGCCACCGCCAAATGAAACACGGCGCGTAAGCCGTGGAATGTATGTGACCAAGCACACCGGACACGGCAGAGACATGCTGTTTGAAGGCTGTTTTGTTCTCACCCGGCTTTTTGCCCTGCTCTGCCGGAATGGATAGAGAGCGAAAGTCGGGGATCAAGAGTGCAGCGGGCTACCGCCTGCCCATTGACGCGCCGTCCCCTCGTGCCTAACCATGACGCACAGCTGACCCTCCTGCGGGGCCAGCCCTGTTTTGCTTATGCCTGTTCCTGACGCGTCAGGCCGCGCGCCAGAATGGCCAGCCGGTGGCATGGTCCTGCCCTGTGCAGGCCGTGCCTGATGGTGGACAAACCCACAGCCCGCACCGCGCGGTTCCGGCATATGGCCTTTGGGTCTCTGCTCATCGCGCAGCGCCTGTCCGCCCTCTGGAAACTGGATGGACCGTTCAGCTCATCACGGCCAGAAACTGCGGCTGAATGCACGGACCGTGAGCGCCCTCACGGTCCGTGCATTCAGCCGCATAACGCTTGAGGAATGCCCCCTGCCACCGGTCCATCACCGGGCCGCAGGACTGATATGCTGAAAGCCGCCATGTCTTCGTCACTGCCCCAGTCTGCCACCTCGCCTTTGCCCCAACCACATGCCTCACCCGCGCAAGAGCTGCCAGGTGAACAGCCGCACCAGCTGGTGGTGGAGGCACATGCCGACATCAATGCCCTGCTGCGTGTGCTGGAGCCGTTCGCCGTTCTGGGCGTGACCCCACGCGCCTTTCATGGGGAGGTGAACGGCAACATGTTGCTGGTGCATCTGGAATTCGTGGCACAGGCAGAGGTTGCGGAGAACCTGCACCGGCGCATCCTGGCCATGGTGATGGTGCACCACGCTACACTGGGCACCACCGCACCAGATTCAGCCGAACGGACCTGAACCGGCAGCCCGAAAGCCATCCATCATGCTCTCGTCTTTCATGGGCATCGCGGTCATCATCATGCCGATCTTCGGTATGATCGCCATCGGCTATGGCGCGGCACGCACCGGGCTGCTGAGCGACAAGGCAACCGATGGACTGGCGGAGTTCGTCTTCAACCTCTCGGTGCCGGTGCTCATCTTCAAGACGCTGAGCGAGGCAAAGCTGCCGGATGCCCAGCCCTGGGGCTACTGGATTTCCTATTTCGCCGGCGCGTTTCTCGTGTTCGCCATCGCCATGTTTGCCGCGCGCAAACTGTTTGGCCGCAGCCATGAGGAAGCGGTTATCCATGGCTTCACGGCGGGCCAATCCAATACCGTCTTTGTGGGTCTACCCCTCATTCTGAATGCCTATGGCGAGGCGGGGGCCGTGCCGCTGTTCCTGCTGCTGGCCATCCACCTGCCGGTGATGATGATTGCAGCAACTCTGACCATGGAAGGCGGCGCCGGCCTGTTCCGTCGCACCACCCAGATGCGGCTGCTGAAGACGCTGGCGCTCAACCCCATTCTCATCGGTATCTATGCCGGTGGCATCGCGCAGATCACCGGGGTTCAGGCCACCGGTTTTGCCGGAAAGATGGTGGACCTGCTCAGCGCCGGAGCCACGCCCTGCGCATTGATTTCGCTTGGCCTCTCCTTGCGCCATTACGGCATTGCGGGTGACCTGCGCCAGCCTGTGCTCATCAGTGCGCTGAAGCTGATTGTGCATCCGGCAGCGGTGTTCCTGCTCACCTTCATCTTCATCATGCCACCGGCATGGGCGGGGGTGGCCGTGCTGTTCGCCGCCATGCCCTGCGGTATCAATGGCTACTTGCTGGCGCGCCGCCATGGGCTGGCCGTCAATACCGCCAGCAGCGCGGTTTCGCTCTCCACCGGGCTGTCCATGTTCACAGTCGCTGTCTGGCTTTATGTGCTGGGGGTGGGGTAAGCGCACGACGGGGTGACACCCCCCGGTAGATGATAAGCAAGCGGCTCTCTGACAGACCACTCAGGACCACGCTGGATGGTCCCACCCACTGAATGCGAACCGGCATAGCCACTCGTATCTGCTCAGACGCCGCCAGCCACAATTGCACGAGAGCACTCTCCCGTTTCATGGCATCGGGAAAGTCATCATAACATTTTGATTTATTGTTCTATTTTTTGCGCGAACCGGCATCCTCTTCGCCCCAAATGGCTCCAGAGGGACATTTGCTCTCAAGCCCCACCGTCGCCAGACCGAGTCGCCGGCGCACCTCCTCCGGCATCATCCCCTGCGCGCGAAGAGCCGCAAGGCTGGTGGAATCCCGGCTCTTGGAGAGTTTGTGCCCCGCCTCATCCAGCATCAGATGGTGGTGGTGATAGATCGGTGTGGGCAAACCCAGCAGGCGCTGCAACAACACATGAACGGACGTCGCCGCTTTCAGGTCATCCCCGCGAATGACATGGGTGATGCCCTGCAATGCATCATCCATCACCACAGACAGGTGATAGGAGGTGGGCGTATCGCGCCGTGCCAAAACCACATCGCCCCATGTGGCAGGGTCCGCCAGCAGTCGAGTGCAGGAGGCCGCTTCCGGGGGCAGTTGCGCCAGTTCCTGCCAGTATAACTCCGCCCCGGTCTCGGCCAGAGCCGCCGTCATATCCAGCCGCAGCACGAAAGGTTCACCAGCAGCACGCCGCCGGGTGCGCTCGGCATCTGAACGCGCCCGGCGGCTGAAGGGATAGAGCGGTGCGCCATCCGGGTCCCGCGCAGCGGGATGGCCGATGGCCTCCTCCGCCTGCGCCACAGCCCGGGCAATGTCGGCCCTGCTCTCGAAGCAGGGATACACCAGCCCCCGCATTTCAAGTTGCGCCAGTGCCGCCGCATATTGCGCAAAATGCTCAGACTGCCGTCGAGGCGGGGCGTCCGGCAGAATGCCAAGCCAGGCCAGATCGTCCAGCATCCCCTGCTCATATTCCGGCCGGCATCGAACGGTGTCGATGTCCTCGATTCGCAGCAGGAAAAGCCCGCCTGCCGCACGCGCGGCATCGGCATTCAGAAGGGCAGACAGGGCATGGCCCAGATGGAGCCGTCCGTTCGGGCTGGGTGCAAAGCGGCAGACGAAGGCATCCATTTCAGTACGCCTCAAAGATGCGCCGTCCCGGCTGTGCGGAATTGGAGAGAGAAGACAGTGGCATGGCGAAGCCACGATACCTCATTGCCCCCATGCGCACAGCCGCCTCTGTAAATCCCGCACGCCGCGCCTGTCCCGCATCAAGATAAGAAAGCTGGCGAGCTGCGCCCCACCGGCCTAGAATGGGCAGAATTAAGAATGGACGGTACGCACGCCACCTCTTCCACAGGGAGCCTGTTTCCATGCCGCTTTCTCGCGACACGACCTCCCTTCTCGATGGGCCACGCCTGCCCCCGCGCAGCGGCGGCAAGGCAGACAGCCTTGTGGTGCTGCTCCATGGCTATGGCGCAGATGGCCGTGACCTCATCGATCTTGGTGACATGTGGGGCAATGCCCTGCCCGGTGCGGCCTTTGTCTCACCCCATGCCCCGGACCCGTGCAGCGAAGCGCCTGTGGGTCGCCAGTGGTTCCCGCTGCATGCGCTGGACCCGCATGAGCTCGCGCGCGGCGTGGATGGGGCGGCCCCGATTCTCGCCCGTTTTCTGGAGGTGGAACTGGCGCGCCATGAGCTTCCGCCAGAACGGTTGGCGCTCGTCGGCTTCAGCCAGGGCGGCATGATGGCGCTGCAAATGGGCCTGCACAGCCCCATCCCGCCGGCCGGCATCATTGCCTATTCGAGCCTGTGGTGTGGTGTGGCCCACCCGCCGCCAGCGCCCTTCGAGGCCCCGCCCCCGGTGTTGCTGGTGCATGGCGGGCGCGATGAAGTGATTCCCTCCGATGCCCTGTTCGCCTCCGCCAATGCGCTCACCAGCGCCGGCGTGCCGGTGCAATGGCACCTGAGTCCAGACCTGCCGCATGGTATCGATACAGATGGTATCGCCCGTGGCGGCGCATTTCTGGCCCATTGTCTGGGTCAGAAGCCGGATTCGACAGACCAGGATAAGAAGCCGGCAAGATAAGGCTTCACAAGAATGACACGCGACATATAGATTATTGCGGCGCGACGGAGACGCTCCATGGCGGACCCATGGAAGATGGCGGGGAGTTCTGTCCTTGACCTCTGCAGTATCACAAGGTGCCTGGCCGGCACTGGTTCTCAATGCGGACTACCGTCCGCTGAGCTATTATCCGTTGTCGATCTGGTCGTGGCAGGACGCCATCAAGGCGGTGTTTCTCGACCGGGTGAACATTGTCGAATATTACGACAAGGCGGTTCGAAGTCCGGGCGTGGAAGTGCGCCTGCCCAGCGTGGTCAGCTTGAGAACATTCATCAAGCCCACCCGGCAGCCCGCTTTCACCCGCTTCAATGTGTTCCTGCGCGACCGATTCTCCTGCCAGTATTGCGGCTCCCGCGAGGATCTGACCTTCGATCACCTCATCCCCCGCGCCCGGGGCGGACAGACCACCTGGGAAAATGTCGTCGCCGCCTGTTCGCCCTGCAATCTGCGCAAGGGCAGTGCCATGCCGGGGGATATCGGCATGTGGCCGGCGCAAATGCCTTATCCCCCTTCGGTTCAGGACCTGCACCAGAACGGACGGCAGTTTCCGCCGAACTATCTGCATAAAAGCTGGCTGGACTATCTGTACTGGGACACAGAACTGGAGCCGTGAGAGACGGCAACCAGCCCCGGTCCAGAAACCCTCAGGCTTTGCGGGATGTCGCCGCGCCCCAGCCGGCAATCACCGCCAGACCGGCCGCGATCAGCACATTCCATCCGGCCATGGAGAGGCCGAACAGCCGCCAGGGCGCTTCATCGCAGCGCGGCACGCGCGCGCCCTTCAGCGCCTCGAAGACATTTTCCGTCACGGTTGGCACGCCGGTGCAGGTGATAGGACCCGGCCAGAAGCGCCATTCCACACCAGCATGGAAGACGGCCAGCGCCGCATTTGCCACCATGGCCAGCGCAAGCAGCCCCAGCAGCACACGCGCCCATCCCCAGCGCCTGTTCAAGGCCAGCACAAGGGCCAGCAGCGCCACGGGCACACCGACATAATAGGCCATACGCTGTTCAAGGCACAGCGGGCAGGGCGCGAGCCCGATCACGAGCTGGAAATACCATGCCGAAGCCAGCGCGAAGATGGAGCCAAGCGCGACCAGCAGTGCACTCAGGGCCTGCACGGAAACGGAATGAGACGGGCTGGAACCTGATACCACGCGAAACCTCCACGGCCACAGATGAGGCCGCCCGCATGATGCCTCGCCCAGGGTCGGGAAGTCCATGCATCAGGGCCACCTGTCCCTCAGATCTCGATCATCATCCTGAAAATCATGAGGCGGCTTCATGATCGGAATGCGGAACTCGCTCATTTTTATGGTGCCCATTGAGCCGGAAAATCCCGCATGTCCTTGGCGTAATTGACATCATTCTGTCTTTTTGGACTCCTTCTGATTCAGCCCGGAGGATATGGCGCAATCCCCTCATTTCGGATATATGTTGCTCGTGGTGTTCGGAGGCATTCGCATCTGGAACTCTCCTAAACAGCACATTGTTTCACACAGCTTCATCGGATTGCGGCCCGACATGAACGATATGACCCGACTCCGCTCCACCTTCGGCATCCCCTTCTCTGCGGGCTCTGAAGGCACTGAGGATCTTGTGCTGCCGGTGGCGCAGTTGCGCGATATTTCGGTGGCCCGACGGACCGGCTGTCCGTTCCACGACGTGCGCGAAATGCTCCGCGAAGTCGGCCTGCGCCCCACCCGCCAGCGTCTGGCTCTCGGCTGGCTGCTGTTCGCCAAGGGCGACCGGCACGTGACCGCCGAAATCCTGCACGAGGAAGCCATCAAGGCGCGCTTCCCCGTCTCGCTCGCCACCGTCTACAATACGCTGCACCAGTTCACGGAAGTGAACCTGCTGCGCGAAGTGGCGGTTGACGGCTCCAAAACCTATTTCGACACCAATGCGTCGGACCATCATCACTTCTACCTCGAAGGTCAGAATGATCTGGTCGATATTCCGGCCGCGCAGGTGCATCTCGATATGCTTCCCGAGCCCCCGGAAGGCTATGAGATCGCCCGCGTCGACGTGGTGGTCCGCCTGCGCCGCAAGAAGGTGTCCTGATTTTTTCTCCGGCCCTCCAACTGGCCGGGGATTTAGGGTTCACGATCACGCGTCGGTCCTGCCGCAGGGGCCGGCGCGTGATTCGTTTTGGCCCCTGTTTTCCGGTGATGCTGGCGCGTTCTGCCAGTAAGGGCTATTGTTGAAGGCTGACGATACGGCATGATGACCGACCATCGCGCCATTCTCTTCTGCGGAGGACCTGACATGACATCCGTCACCACGTCCACGCCAACCACATCACAGGGCGCGGCCCCGGTGCCTGCACGCCGCGTGTCACTGCTCACATCTGTCGTGATTGCCGGCGGTGCCGGACTGGGTGTGGCATTGCTACTCGTTGCCGGCCTGCTCTGGGCCCGGTACGGAACAGGCGTCTTCTTCGATGTGATGAGCGCGGGCCTTGCGACCTGCCTCTAGACACCTCTCGCAGGACGTGGATATCGGGGCGCGCAAAAAATCCGGGTCGCGTGAAGAAGGCGCGATATTTGCCACCGGCCGGAGCACAGCACCGCCCCCTTTAAATGGCGGAATGCTCCGCACCCAAAAATCCGCACGCGTCGCACGAAGGTCCTGTCCATGTCCAAGCGTCCCGCCAAGCCAGCCGGCACCACCGCACGCAACAAGACCATCGCATTGTTCGCGGCTTTCGTGGCGGGCGCAGCGCTTCTGGTGGTTGCAGTAACAATGCTGCTGCCCAGAACCCCACTTCCGGGCATCGCTCCGGCCATTGGCGGCCCCTTCACGCTGGTGGACCAGAACGGCACGCAGGTGAGTGAGAAGGATCTGGCCGGAAAACCCACCCTGATCTTCTTCGGCTTCACCCATTGCCCGGACATCTGCCCCACGGCACTGTTCGAAATGTCGGAGATCTTCAACGCCCTCGGCCCGGATGCGGACAAGGCGCAGGCCATGTTTGTGAGCGTGGACCCGGAGCGCGACACGCCCGAGATTCTGAAATCCTACCTCGACAGCTTTGCCCCCCAACTGCGCGGCCTGACCGGTACTCCCGAGCAGGTGAAGCAGATGGAGAAGGCCTACAGGGTCTATTCCCGCAAGGTGCCGCTGGAAGGTGATGACTACACCATGGACCATACCGCCGTGGTCTATCTCATGGACAAGACCGGGGCTTATGCTGCCCCCTTCAATTCCAAGCAGGCCCCGGAAGCTGCCGCCAGCGAACTGAAGCGCTATTTCTGATTCGGCCCGGCTGGGCGTCCGTGGCGGGCGCGGGAGACCCCATGCTCGGTTTTCGCCCAGTAGAAGGGCCGGCGGAGCAGGTCCATAAGGGCATTGCAGGTGGCGAGCGTCACAAACAGCCAATAAAATGGGATGGTGCCGATGATGCGCCAGTCCAGCTTCTGCCCACGCCGGCGCATGCCCTCGGCCATTGCCATCGCAGCCCCCAGCGTCCCTGCCAGCAGCGTGGTGTAGGAGAGGGCGGAAGCCGCCACCGCCAGTGGGGTATCATGCGGCAGCCCGATAACGCCTTGTGAGAGGTCATACATCAGCAACCCCAGAAACAGGGGATGCGTGAAGGCGGATGCGAACGGCCCAATGGTAAGCAGCCCCAGCGCAAGCGTTGAACGTAAACCAAGCTCCCGCAACAGGGTGCGCGGGGTGCGGCCATGCACCAGCAGCGTCTGCATCCAGCCCTTCATCCAGCGTGTGCGCTGACCGAGCCATGCCTGCCAGCTGATGGGCGCTTCCTCAAAGGTACTGGATGCGATGATGCGGGTGCGCCAGCCCGCCCGCGCAAGACGAATCCCCAGATCGGCATCCTCGGTGACATTGAACGGATCCCATGCGCCCACGCTTTCCAGCACATCGCGCCTGAAATGGTTCGAGGTGCCACCCAGCAGAATGGGAAGATCCAGTGCGCTCAGAACCGGAAGCAAGACATCGAACTGCGCGGCATATTCCGCAGCGAATTGCCCACTGATCCAGCTTTCCGCACCATTGTCCGCACGCAGGCGTGCCTGCACGCATCCCACTTTCGGCCCGCTGCGGAAGGCCACCAATGCGCGGCGCAGCTGGTCCGGCTCCGGGTGGTCCTCGGCATCGAAGATGCAGACATGGGACCCGCGCGTGAAGGCCAGCGCCAGATCCAGCGCCTTCGGCTTGGTGCGCGGGCCGATGGCGGGCACCGCGATTTCCTCCATATGAGGTGGTAGGGTGGCCTGCGCGATAGCGGTGCGCGTCTGCATGTCATCCACCTCGACCACCAGCTTGATGTCGAGTTTTTCAGGAGGATAATCGAGCGCCTGAAGGGCTGCCACCAGATGCGGCACCACCGCTGCCTCGCGATAGAGCGGGACAAGAATGGAATAGACCGGCAAAGCGCGATCATCCGGCAAAGAGGCGGCTTCTATAGCCGACAGCCCGCCATCAGGATGCACGAGGCCACCGCCATCATAGAAACAACCTGCCAGCCGCAGGGCGATCCAGCACAGGAACACCAGCGAGAGAAGAGACTGCAAGAGCAGTACGCCATGTGCAAATGGCAACCCGAACAGCACAGGCCCCAGCAATACCAGCAGAAGCGGCGCTCCAAAAACAGCGGTGATAACCCCTGCCACCCACCGTCTTGAAAGGGCACCGGCAGACGCGAGAGGTGCGATTTCAAGGCCACTGAAAGCGGCCTCTCTCGTCAGCGCTTCGCCGGCATGCTCCAGAACACCGCGACGCAAATCTGACGGCGGCAGAAGACGGAGCCTTCCGGCTAATGTGCTGTCCTGCTGCACAGCGCGCGCCAGTCTGTGCGTCTCACGGCCCTTCACCGCTAAAATGACATGTAACCGCCCATCCGGCTGGCGGGATGGCTCCGGCACAGCGCCCGTACGCAGAACCGCCTTGGCCAGATCCAGTGTCCGGGGAAAGGGAATCTCGCTGGCCTGTGCCACCTGCAAACCCAAATGATCCGCCAGGGCTTGGGTCGCATCCGCGGGCGAGACATACCCCTGCGCCACCAGTACCTGATCGCCCCCCACGCCGATGCGCCGGGCACGGGCGGCGGCGGATGCCAACACATCTTCAGGCAAGCGTCCGCGAAAGGCCGCAAGTTCAACGGGTAGTGTGGAAACAGAGGGATGCGCGGAGAGTTCGGAAGACGCGGAGACCCCCTCCGCAACAAGATGTGGAACCTGTTTCAGGCTCGCGAATGCCTGTTGCTCCTCACTGGTGCGCCCAGCAGCCCACGCCGACATGCCCACCTGTTGCCCTGCCCCGTATCATGCCGACGTATCAAAATGATTGCCGGACAGACGATGCACAACTTCGGAGACACGCACCATCTCCTAAAACACGAAGTGAATAAACAGCACACGCTATGGGTGCGATCCGTAATGACCCTCAGACAGGAGAAATGAAGAAGCGGAAAGGACAGTCATACCAACAAGAGGCCTGTCCATACCGCACCCAATGCACGCCTCAACCAACAGGTTCAGCATAGCCAAGACACAGGAAGAATGTTGCGACCTTACCTGCCCCGTTGCGCATAAAACCCCATCGGCTCCGGTCTTCGAACTGCCCCCTGTAAACGCGCTCAAACATCCCGCGAGTTGAACCGGAGGCCCATGAGGCCACCATGTGCCAGCCTCGAGAGCTCGGTATAACTTCAGCGCACACACGCCAGAAGGCGCACGACGGCCGCAATGCCCTGTGGATCATCCTCAATACGATCCGTGAGCAGGCGAACCCAGTTGAAGCCGATATAGAGGGTAAGAAGCGCCTCGACATCATCCGCCCAGATCTCGCCGCGCGCGGCCCCTCGGTCAAAAATCAACCGCACATCCTTCAGTCGTTCGGGCAGAAACTTGTCACGCAGGGCACTCAACGCAAGCGCGCTGGTCTGGGATTCGGCGATAAGGGCGCGGAAGGTGCGACCTGAAGCGGTCTCCCGCCAGAAAGCCCATAGTGCATGGGTATAGGCCTGAAGATCATCCGCCAGCGCGCCGGTATTCGGTGGCACCAGCGTTGCGATCTTTTCCTGGCTGTAGACATCAATGAACAGATCAACCCGCGTGGGCCACCAGCGATAGATGGTCGGCTTTCCAGCTCCGGCACGCCGGGCCACCTCATCAATGGAGAAACCAGAATAGCCCTTTTCGGCCAGAAGGGTGCGGGCGGCCTCCAGAATCGCCGCCTCAGCGCGCGGATCACGGCGCGCGCCAATGGAGGCCCGGCGTGGCTTCGACGAGGAGGGTATAGCTTCGGGCGCTGGGGTGGTTTCGGGCACGGCGGGTTTGCGGGCCAAATGGATGCTCCTGATTATTCCCTTGATAAACGAAACGATCCGTATATATCAAGATTCACATAGAAACGGATCGTTTCGTTTAATCATGGAACACGCCGATGCTTCGCCCCGTTTTCTCCCGCCTGCCCTCCCGTACACATCTGCGCTTTCTGGCCATCATGATGGTTGGCGCCTATGTGCTCATCAATCTCATCCTCGCCGCGCTCTCCCATGTCACGGATGGCTGGCCGGTCTGGCTCTCCACTCTTGTTGCCGTGCCGCCTATGGTTCTGGGCATGGTGCATGTGGTAACGCCGGTCGCCCGTCCGAAAGCACGATGACGGAATGCAGCAGGTGCGTTGACGCACCCGCCGGACCTTCCTAAATTCGCGCTCCACTTTTGGAGTATGAAATGTCTGAGACCTCGTCCGCCTCTGCTGTTCCGGCTGAACTTGCCGTCGAACTGCGCCAGCATGCCGAAACGGCGACTGCATGGCCGTTCGAGGAAGCGCGCAAGATTGTCGATCGGCTGAAGCGGAAACCGAAAGACGAGGTCCTGTTCGAGACCGGCTATGGCCCCTCGGGCCTGCCGCATATCGGCACATTCGGTGAAGTGGCGCGCACCACCATGGTGCGCCACGCCTTCCGCGTGCTCACCGAAGACAAGACCCCCACCCGCCTGCTGTGCTTCTCCGATGATATGGATGGCATGCGCAAGGTGCCGGACAATGTGCCGGACCCGGAGGCGCTGAAGGCCTATCTCCAACTGCCGCTGACCAAGGTGCCGAACCCCTTTGGCGGGGATTATGAGAGTTTTGGCCACCACAATAACGCGATGCTGCGTCGCTTCCTCGACACCTTCGGGTTCGAATATGAGTTCGCCAGCGCCAGCGACTATTACAACTCCGGCAAGCTCGACGCTATTCTGCTGAAGGCGGCCGAGAAGTATGATGACATCATGGCCATCATGCTGCCCACGCTGGGCGAGGAGCGCCAGGCCACCTACAGCCCCTTCCTGCCCATTTCTCCCACCACCGGCCGCATTCTTTATGTGCAGTTGAAGGGCGTGGATGCGAAAGCCGGCACCATCACCTTCACCGATGAAGATGGGGTGGACAAGACCCTTCCTGTCACTGGCGGCCATGTGAAGCTGCAGTGGAAGCCGGATTTTGGCGCGCGCTGGGCAGCGCTGGATGTCGATTTCGAGATGTTCGGCAAGGACCACCAGACCAATGCGCCGATCTATGACCGGATCTGCGAAACGCTGGACGGGATCGCGCCGGAGCATTTCGTCTATGAGCTGTTTCTGGACCAGAACGGGCAGAAGATCTCCAAGTCCAAGGGCAATGGGCTGACCATTGATGAATGGCTGACCTATGCCAGCCCGGAGAGTCTCGCGCTTTATATGTTCCAGTCGCCCCGCTCGGCCAAGAAGCTGCACTTCGATGTCATCCCGAAGGCGGTGGACGAGTATTTCAACTTCCTCGCCCGCTATGAAACGCAGGACTGGAAGCTGAGGCTCAACAATCCGGTGTGGCATATCCATGCCGGTAATCCGCCCAAGCTGGACATGCCGGTGTCCTTCACCATGCTGCTGAATCTGGCTTCCGCCTCAAACACGGAAGAGAAAGAGACGCTGTGGGGCTTCCTGCGCCGCCATGTGCCGGGCATTTCGCCTGAAACGCACCCCAAGCTCGATGAGCTGGTGGGCTATGCGGTGCGCTATTTCCAGGACTTCGTGAAGCCGGGCAAGGTGTTCCGCGCGCCGGATGATGTGGAGCACGACGCTCTGGTGAAGCTGGATGCAGCCCTCGCTGCCCTTCCCGCAGATGCAAGCGCCGATGACATCCAGAATGTGATCTATGACGTGGCGCGTTCCATCGAGCGCTATCAGGACCTCAAGGCCAAGGGCGCGACGCCAGAACGCCCCGGCGTTTCGGGTCAGTGGTTTAACACGCTCTATCAGGTGCTGTTGGGGCTGGAGAAAGGGCCGCGCTTCGGGTCCTTCGTGGCGATCTATGGCGTGCCTGAAACCCGCGCGCTGATTGCCGGGGCGCTGGATGGCACATTGGCTAATCCGGCCTGAGCCATCCCACCTTCACTTTGGAAAAGCCCCGGCTCGCGCCGGGGCTTTTTCGTTTTGGAGGGCCATCACACCACCCAATAAAACGTATTTATAATGTTAAATATTAAAAATCACATTTACAGACTTCACAGCCGACAATTTCAATGTACTATATCCATATATTCAGTCTGGTTTCGTTGATTGGAGGCCATCATGTCCCTGCGTCTTGGAGACACCGTTCCTGATTTCACCGCTGAGAGCACGGAAGGCCCCGTACGCTTTCACGAGTGGCTCGGAGATGACTGGGGCATTCTGTTTTCGCACCCCAAGAACTTCACCCCGGTCTGCACCACCGAACTTGGTCAGGTTGCCCATCTGAAGGGTGAATTCGACAAGCGCGGCGTGAAGGTCATTGGGCTTTCGGTGGACAGCATCGAGAACCACCCGGCATGGGTTGGCGACATCAAGGATGCCACGGGCGCGCAGCTCAACTTCCCGCTGATTGCCGATGCAGACCGCAAGGTTTCAGACCTCTACGACCTCATCCACCCCAATGCGAACGATACGCTGACCGTGCGCGCGGTGTTCATCATTGGGCCGGACAAGAAGCTGAAGCTGACCCTGACCTACCCCGCCTCCACCGGCCGCAATTTCGCGGAAATCCTGCGCGTGGTGGATTCGCTCCAGCTCACTGCCAAGCATTCGGTCGCAACGCCGGTGGACTGGAAAGATGGTGACGATGTCATCATCGTGCCTTCGCTCTCTGATGAGGCGGCGAAGGAAAAATTCCCGGAAGGGTGGAAGACTGTGAAGCCCTATCTGCGCGTCGTGCGCCAGCCGGGCCGCTGAATCCGGTGCATCGCCGGTGAACCGGGTGGCATGCCGCCCGGCCTTGTCCCCGGACGCCTGTTGCAGGCGCCCGGCCCCATGTCCATGTTCTCTCCTCCTGAGACTTCCGGCCGGCCTCCCGCCGGCCGGCCTTTTTTTGTTCAGGCGGTCATGATGTAAGAGCGCAGCGCATCATGCTCGCGCTCCATTTCCTCGACCCGGTATTTCACCACGTCGCCAATGGAAATGATGCCGATCAGCATGCCTCCAGCCAGAACCGGTACATGGCGAAAACGTCCGCGCGTCATGCGTTCCATGATGGTGGCGATGCTTTCATCCGGGGCGCATGTCACGACCGCACGGGTCATCACCTCTCCCACCTTCACATCCAGCGCCGCAGTGCCGCGCTCTGCCAGCAGGCGCACCACATCGCGCTCGGAGATGATACCCGCAACAACCTGCGTATCATCCACCACCACCACCGCGCCAATGCGGTTTTCAGCCATGCATGTCACAGCCTCGCCGACCGTGGTCTCCGCGCGGATGGTGACTATCTCACGGCCTTTGTGAGTCAGTATCGTATTGACTGTCATGGCATCGCTCCCTTGCCTGACGCGAGCCCCCCGGTTGTCCCGATGTGTGCGGCCCGCCTACGCTATCAGGATTCACCGATATGACGCGCCACACAAGGCCACATCCTGTGATTGTGCATCACAATATATGCGGGAAGTAAGGCGGTAGGTCAGATGCCAAAAGAGTGAGCAGGTGCGAACGCGCGCTCACACCCTGCGGCGGCGCGGCACCGGGTCAAACAGGCCGAACAGCAAAAGGCCGGCCAGAAAACCGCCAATATGCGCCTGCCACGCGATCTGCGCGCCTTCCATGCCGGGCATGTCGATGCCAATGCCAAACAGCAGGTTCAGGCCCATCCAGAGCAGTACGAACATCAGCACACGCCGGTCGCCCAGCCCCTCACGCAGACTGTGCGCGGGATGATGCTCCGCACGGCCAAAACTCCGCTGGCCCGAGAGCGGACCGCCGGGCGCGAAAGTGAAGCGCACCGCACCCGCCATGATGCCGGACACCGCACCCGACGCCCCCACCAGCGGCACAAGGCCTTCCGAATAGGTGAGGTAATGCATCCCCGCCCCGCCTGCGGCCGTCACCGCATAGAACAGGCAGAAGCGTACCATGCCGAAACGCCGCCCCAGAGGCGTGCCGAAAGCCACCAGCCACACCAGATTGATGCCCATATGCATCCAGTCTGCATGCAGCAGGGCATAGGTCACCGGGGTCCACAGGCGCGGGCCAAGACCCGTCTCGGAGAAGAAGCCCAGATCCGGCAGATGGTAGCGCACCGGGATGAAGGCAAAGGTGGTGAGCACCTCCACATCCATCTCAACCGAAAGCAGCCCGCGCACGAACTGGATGAGCACGAGCAGGCCCCCAACAACGACCACGCAAGCGGGCAAGTTGAAGACGGGTTCGCGTGCGGGCGCGGGCGGAAAGGGGGGCAAGTGCGACACGCTCCGTGCATAGGCAGCCCGGCTTCAGGCGGCAAGTGAAAATGAGACGCGGTGAGAATGAGAAAGCCGAAAACGCGGCAAATGAAAAAGACGTGCTGACTTGAGGGGAAACCGACCGGCTCAAGCGCGAAGCCCAATCAACCGGCAGGAGGCCGGGATCCACGCGGGTGCAGAAGGAATGCCATGTGTGCGGGAACTATCCGGCTCCCCTCCATGAAACGCGTCATGGACCCTGCGGGGCGTGTTCACGATGTCGCGTTTTCTCTTCTGTTCGCGCCGACCCGGTGTCCCCCTACAGCCTCTCTCCCTGTCTCCTTCCGGACGTTCTGACGCCCAGTCATGAAAAGCTGAGCGTTACCTGACGGACCACGCACGCACGTCCCACCGCCCCAATCGTTAACGCGCCGCAAGCTGACCATCCGTGATTCAACAAGGTTAAAGGCAAATGTAACCACCTGTTAAGTCATGATATTTCGACGCACACTCCTTGCTGCGAATATGAAAAAGAACCCCTGTGAGGAGCTCCCGCGTTAAGGTTAACAGAAGGTTGACAGCGCAATTGCGGCTGATCTCGGGCATTATCATTTCATTAACCGAGGTGCGGTGATCGCAATGACCAAACGCTTCCTTCAGATCCTGCTGACCAGCCTGCTTCTCACGGCGAGCACTTTCGCCGTTGCGCAGGACCTGCGTTTTGCCAGCCTGACAGCTGCATTTGCTCCCCGTCATCTGCCGGAGGGCTCCGCCACTGTCGCCCCCCGGGGCCATGTGCGCTTTTGCGGCCTGCATCCGGCCGAGTGCCAGCCCAGCGGCGACATCGTTGCCGCCATCAAGCTGGAACCGGCCCACCGCGCCGAACTTGAGCGCATCAATTACGCCTATAATGTCGCCATCGAGCCGGTGACCGATCTCGAGCAATATGGCGAGAGCGACCGCTGGACCTATGCCGATAGCAGCAAGGGCGACTGCGAGGATTATGTGCTGGAAAAGCGCCGGGCTCTGATCCAGATCGGCTGGCCGGCTTCCGTGCTGCTCATCACCGTGGTGCGCGACCATAATGGCGACGGCCATGCCGTGCTCACTGTTGTGACCGACCAGGGCGACCTCATTCTCGACAATCAGGAAGACCGCATCCTGACCTGGAAGGAAACCGGCTACCGCTTCGTGAAGCGCCAGGCGCGCCTTGACCCTGCAAGCTGGGTTTCCCTCGGCGAGCGCATCGTGCCCCAGGTGGTCGGCAGCCGCCGCTGATCTCTCGCCTCTCAGATACAAACGCCCGCGATGTTCTCACATCGCGGGCGTTCTCTTTTTCAAGTGCAGGATTGGCAGCCCGAACCCAACAGCATGGACGCTCAGCGCGAGCCTGAAACCGGGCCGCATTGCACATGCGCTTTGCAAAGCCTCCGTCTGAAGCGCTTAAGCGTCTCTTGCTCGGCATGGTGGCGACACGTTTCGCACCCGGAAAACCGGAAGCGCTGGCCAATCCGCCGAAGAGACAGACCCGCCTCAAAACAGGCAGTCCGAGCACCTCTCCGCCAAGACATATCCGGCTCCGGCACGGGCACCGGTCTTCATGCCTGCCGGGTACACTGTCCCGAGAAGAGAGCGCATCAACGCCCCTGGAGCACGCCGGTCTTCCATTGAATTGAAGCCATGCCCACGCTTGAGCCATCACACGTGGCTCTCGCGAAGATCCGCCGACAACGGACAACTTCACGCGGCAGAAAAACCCACCGCGTGAAGCCCGGCAGCCCTATTTGCGCTCTGCCTTCTGATGGCGACGGCGCGCCACCATGTTCAGCCCCTCAATGGCGGCAGAAAAGCCCATGGCAGCATAGACATAGCCCTTGGGAACATGTGCACCGAAGCCTTCTGCGATCAGCGTCATGCCGATCATGATCAGGAAGCCCAGAGCAAGCATCACCACGGTGGGGTTGGATTCGATAAACCGCGCCAGCGGGCCCGCTGCCAGCAGCATGCAGGTCACGGCCACGACCACTGCGATAATCATGATCGGGATGTGGTCGGTCATGCCCACGGCCGTGATGATGCTGTCGATGGAGAACACCAGATCCAGCAGGATGATCTGCACGATGGCCGCGGAAAAACCGACTGTAATCGCGGCCGGGGCATCGAAAATGTCACCATCATGCTGCGGATCCACACTGTGATGGATCTCCTTCGTGGCCTTCCACACCAGGAACAGGCCGCCGGCGATGAGGATGATGTCGCGCCAGGAGAAGCCATGGTCGAACAGCGTGATGACAGGCGTGGTGAGGGTGACGATGATGGCGACAGTGCCCAGCAGCGCCAGACGCATGATGAGCGCCAGCCCGATGCCGATGCGCCTCGCCTTGGCGCGGAACTGCGCCGGCAACTTGTTGGTGAGGATCGAGATAAAGATGAGATTGTCGATACCCAGCACCACTTCCATGGCGATCAGCGTGATCAGGGCCACCCAGGCGGCCGGATCAGCGGCAAGTTGCAGCAGATAATCTGTCATCGGTTGGAACTTTCAGAGAGCGGGTCTGAACAGGGAAAGGCGAGAAACATCGTCCATTTGGAACCGGCCCGGAGCGCAATGCGCGCCGCACCTCATGAACCGCACCGTCCCGGCGGGCCGCGCTCCTGGTGTCCCGGATAAAACAGAACTGATGACAGAATGCGTGCTTGCCCAAGTCCTGCCCTGAAACGGGCGGGTAGCAGGTGGGCTAGCAACTGGGCAGCCGTGCATAGGACATGGCTGGCGCGAAGAAACCTGCCGCGCGCAAGACCATGCCGGAGGCGTAATGCCGGCTCTATCGTAGACATGAACTCCCGACCCCAAATGGCGCAGTCTCGCCACAGGAAGCACACCCGCTGGGCCAGCCTCTCAGGACTGGCATGCGGACGAGCCGGGCAAGGTGCGCGACGCAAGAAACAACGACGCAAGAAGATCCGACATCACGCGTCGTTAGTCGCGCCAGAGGGGCCCGGATCGGTGCGCCTAAAATAGAGAGCAGCGCGGCAGACCCAAGGCAGAAAGACTGCGACATGATGCCGCACCAGAAAAGGGAAAGGCAGAGAAAACACCGCACAAAATGCTTCTGCGAGGCAAAAGCAGATAATGCGACGATATATTGTGAGGTGCTGACGCAGAATAAGAGTCTGTTGCGCACGGCCTCGCCCCTCTGGGTGAGACTGATGAAGATGTGGCACACGAGACTGGATATGAAGAGGGAGGAGAGCGGGGGCGATGCTCTCCTCCCTCAAACCCGACCAACCCACGGGTTGCGGACCATGGGTTTGACCGAACGGTTCGGTCGGTGCTTTTGACTTACCTCATGGGATCGGTTACGGCAAGAGGGAACTAAACGGTTCGGTCAATTTTCTGATCGACTGATAGGCTATGGCGGAACAGACGAAAAACCCTCCGGTTCCAGACAAGACCCTTGCATGTGCAGGGGTGCATGGCTCAGGAAGAAAAAGCGTCAGTTCCAGAAGCGGCCCGCAAGACAGCGCGCTGAAAGCAAGACATGGAAAGATGCCGGGAGCTTGAGGAGAGACAGGGTCCGATGACGCAGATGGCAAGCGCCCACGTTTCCGGTGCCGGGCAGGACCCGGAGAAGCGGCGACAGATTCTGACCGGCGCACGGCAGGTATTCCTGGACCGCGGATTTGACGCTGCCAGCATGGGCGATATCGCCCGTGCTGCTGGCGTCTCCAAGGGCACGCTCTATGTTTACTTCCAGGACAAGGAAGACCTGTTCGCCGCACTGGTAACCAGCGAATGCAGCGAAACGGCGGAACTCCTGTTCGTGCTGGACGCCAATGAGGCCGACATCGAAAAAGTGCTGACCAAGCTCGGCACGTCCTTCATTGCCGCCATGGTGCGACCGGAACATATCGCCACCCTGCGCACGGTTATCGCCATCGGCTCACGCTTTCCCGAGATCGGCATGCGCTTTTTTGAGGCCGGCCCCTGTCTGGGCGTGCGCCGGCTGGCGGATTACCTGAAGGTGAAGGTGGAACATGGCGCGCTGGATATCGACGATGTCGAGCTTGCGGCTAGCCAGTTCCTCTCCCTGTGCAAGGATGGCGTGACCCTCCCCATTCTTCTCGGCTCTGAAGCTGACGTGGACTCGATCCACGCCAACAAGATTGTTCAGGGCGCGGTGCGCACCTTCATGCGCGCCTATGCAGACCCACGCCGGCAGGTTGCCCGGCGGATTTGCAATTTTGGCCTGGGGAGAAAATCATGGCGGTCATTATCCACGGCATCAAAGCCTGCGACACAATGAAAAAGGCGCGCGCCTGGCTGGAGGCACATGACGTGACCTACAGCTTTCATGATTATAAGGCAGAAGGTGTCAGCACCGAACAGCTTGAACGCTGGGCAGGCCTTGTGGGCTGGACGGTTCTGCTGAACCGCGCAGGCACCACCTTCCGCAAGCTGGACGAGAGTGAGAAGACCGACCTGGATGAGGCAAAGGCGATTGCGCTCATGCAGGCACACCCCTCGCTCATCAAGCGTCCCGTGCTGGAAATTGATGCGCATGTTCTGGTCGGATTCAAAACTGCGGAGTATGAAGCAGCGTTCCAGACCTTGACCTGACCGGCTTCGATCAGGACAAGATGAGTGCATCGCAGCACCACTGATTGTGCAATATCTGCCAGTGGGCCAGTGAATCAGGGTAGCGCATGATAGGCGCCGCCCGCATCTGCCGAGGATTGATGGGTCGTCTCGATCGTTACATCTTTTCCACCGCCGCCATCGCCTTTCTCGGCGTGGTGGTGGTTCTTGCCGGCATGATCTGGTCCACCCAGGCGCTGCGCCAGCTTGATCTGGTCACCAGCCAGGGGCAGACCATCATTGCCTTTCTGGCCATCACTGGCCTCACCTTGCCCACACTGGTGCTGGTGATCTCACCCGCCGCGCTGTTCATCGCCACCGCCTACACTCTGATGAAGCTGAATGGCGACAGCGAGATTGTGGTCATGGCCTCCGCCGGCATGAGCCCATGGCGGCTGATTCGATCATTGGCCGTACTGGCCGTGCTGGTGTCTCTCTTCTGCACCGCACTGGCGGTGGATCTGGTGCCGGCTTCCCTGCGCATGTTCCGTGAGCAGGTGACGCAGGTGCGCGCCGATGTGGTGTCCTTCATCGCCCAGCCCGGCCGGTTCGTGAATCTCTCCCAGGGCATGGTGTTCCATGTGCGCGAGCGTGACCCCAGCGGCACCATGCGCGGCATCCTGATTAATGACTCGAGGGACAAGGAAGCCTCCACCTATATCGCCGACCGCGGCCATATCGTGGACAGCCCTGCCGGTACGTTTCTGGTTCTGGAAGATGGCTCCATCCATCGTCAGGGCGGTGAAAAGGACAACGGGACAGCGGTGGTCGAATTCCAGCGCTATGCGTTCGATCTCAGCAGCCTGACCCCCGAAAATCAGAATGAGCTGCAACTGCCGGCAGAACAGCCCCTCTCCCATGTGCTGAACCCGCCCGAGGGCGATTTCTTCCAGTTCGCGCAGCCGGAACGCTACCGCGAGGAATTACACAAGCGCTTCTCCACCGGCCTTTATCCTCTGGCCTATTTCGCGATCGCAGCTGCGGCACTCGCCCGCCCGCGCACCACGCGCCAGAGCCGTGGCCTTGCACTTGTCGCCATCATCCCGGCCATGGCTGTGGTGCAGATTGGCAATTTCGCCATTGCCGGCCAGCTGCGCACGCACCCCATCGCCACGCCGCTGATCTACCTGCTGCCGGTGGTGACCATCATCATCTGCGCATTCATCCTTCAGGGCTGGCTGCGCCTGTCCACACCCGCATGGCTCAGCACCGCTCTGGAAACGCTGCGCCAGCGCTTCACCCGCCCGCCTGCGGCGCGCCCCTCATGACCCCCGGCGAAACGCAGAGAAGCGCATGATCGGACGCATCCTAGGCCTTTATTTTGCACGACGGTTCACCACCGCCGTCATGCTCATCTTTTTCTCCTGTGTCGGCCTCATCATGCTGGTGGACTTCCTGGAGATGGCCCGCCGCACGGCAGAGAAAGACCATGTGACGACCACCATGGTCGCCCTCGTCACGCTGTATCGCACGCCAGCCTTCACCGAGCAGCTCCTGCCTTTTGCCGTGCTGTTCGGCGCCATGGCGACCTTCGTCATCCTCTCCCGTAATCTGGAGCTGGTGGTGGCGCGCGCGGTCGGGCTCTCGGTCTGGCAGTTCATCGCGCCCGCGCTGATCGTCGCCTTTCTCATCGGCGTGTTCGCAACCACGGTGTTCAATCCGATCTCGACCGACTTCAAGGAACGGGCGAATCAGCTCGAAAGCGAGATGTTCGGTACGTCCGGCAACTTCCTCAGCACCTCGCGGAAGGAATTCTGGATTCGCCAGCAGAGCTTGGACGGGCAAACCATCATCCAGGCCGCAGCCTCCAGTGATGGTGGACGACAGCTATCCTCGGTCGTGGTTTACGAATTCGACCACACTAACAAGTTGATGGAGCGCGTCAATGCACGTAGCGCCCGCTTGGGTGATGGCGTCTGGGTTCTTTCCGATGCCCGCGTGCTTGTTCCCGGCCTCGACCTGCAGACTCACGAGACCTATCTGATCGCCACGAATCTCGACCCCGCGCGGGTTCAGGATGCCCTGGTGTCGTCAGATACCGTCTCCTTCTGGCAGCTTCCCGCCGCTATCCACAGCGCTGAGCAGGCTGGATTTGGAGCAGACAGATACCGTCTTCAGCTCCAGAGTCTGCTCGCGAGGCCCTTTCTTCTGGTCGCCATGGTGCTCATCGCGGCGGTGGTTGGCCTGCGTGTTTTCCGCTTTGGTGGTGTGGGTCAGACGATTCTCGGTGGCGTGCTGGCGGGGTTTCTGCTTTATGTTGCCACTAAGCTCGCTGAAGACCTCGGCGAGGCTGGTATTGTTCATCCCGTTGCGGCAGCATGGTTTCCAGCAACCGTGGGGATTATCGTGGGGGTTCTCGTTCTGTTGAACCGGGAGGACGGATGACGGCCGCGCTGCGCCCCAGCACTGGGACAAAGAAGCAGACCCGAAGCCTTAGGGCTGGCGGGAATGGAGTTGCCATGGCCATGCCGTCCACGGCGGGAGACCTCGTGCGCCGTTCTGCTACTGCATCTTACAAGGCTCTCGCGCCAGCCGCCGCGCTTGCTCTGGCAACCCTTCTGTGTGCTCCAGGCAGCACGGGCACTGCCATGGCGCAGGCCCCATCACCCGCAGCCAGCGCTGGGGTTGGTGGATTCGGTGCCCGTCAGGTGGACCCGAACCAGCGCATGCTGGTGACCGCAGATCAGCTGGAATACGACTACAAGAACGAAACCGTCGCGGCGGTTGGTAATGTGCAAATCTATTATGATGGCGCTGCGCTGGAGGCCAAAAGGGTCGAACTCGACCGCAAGGCCAACCTGCTGCGCGCCATTGGTGATGTGCGCCTGAAGGACCGGGACGGGAAGATTGTCACCTCCGAACGCATGGAGCTGACCCAGGACTTCCGCGAAGGCTTCATTGATTCCCTGCGTCTTGATACGCCGGACAACACTCATTTTGCAGCTGCCCGCGCGGATCGCACGGAAGGCAACGTCACCGTATTCCAGAACGGTGTCTACACGGCCTGCGAGCCGTGCAAGGAACAGCCCGAGCGCCCGCCTTTGTGGCAGGTGAAGGCGAAACGGATCATTCACGACCAACAGGAACGGATGATCTATTACGAGCACGCGAAGCTCGAATTCTTCGGCCTGCCGATCGCCTATTTCCCGTTCATGTCCTCTCCGGACCCGACCGTGAAGCGTAAGACCGGCTTCCTGATGCCGGAATTCTTCTCGTCGAGCCAGATCGGTATCGGCGCGGGCATTCCGTTCTTCTGGAACATTGCGCCAGACCGCGACATTACCCTGACCCCGTCCTACGTCTCGAAGCAGGGCTTCCTGATGCGTGGCGAGTGGCGTCAGCGCCTCATCAATGGCAGCTACTCCATTCGCGCCGCCGGCATCATCCAGCAGGACAAGGATGCCTTCCTCAGCGGTGCAACCGAACTGCCCGGCTATCGCGACCAGCGCGGTGCGATCGAGACCTCCGGCTCGTTCAAGCTGAACCGCTTCTGGAACTATGGCTGGGATCTGACGCTGCTCTCGGACCGCACGTTCCTGCGGGACTACAGCCTCTCTTCCACGGGTGAACTCACCCGAACCTCCACCGTCTATCTGACCGGGCAGGGCGACCAGTCGTATTTCGACATCCGCGCGCTCTACTTCCTCGGCATGACGGTGACTGACAACCAGAAGCTTCTGCCGTTTGTCGGGACACTGAATTATGATCGCGTCTTCAGCAATTCGCTGTGGGGCGGCTCCACAAATCTGAACGTCAATGTCACCAGCCTGACGCGGGACAAGGCGAACTTTGTGGGGATGTGTGAGAGCACCAGCCGCGGTGGCTCAACGGGTATTCCGACGGGTTCGTGCCTTCTCACCAACCCCAACCCGGAAGAGTGCCTTCTGGGCGGCATTCCCGGCGATTACAGCCGTGCTTCTGCCGAACTCGGCTGGAAGAAGACCGTCATCGATGATGCCGGGCAGATGTGGACCCCGTTCATGTCGGCACGCGTTGACGTTGCTTCGGTGAATGTGGACCCGCTGCCGCTGAGCTATCAGTATGGCCCCTCTTTCGCGGATCAGAATCCGATGATGTCGGGAAGCGACAGCCTTGTTCGCTTCATGCCGACCATTGGTCTCGATTATCGCTACCCCTTCATCTCCGTGCAGGACTGGGGCACGCAGACCATCGAGCCGCGCGCGCAGGTGATTGTTCGTCCGGATGAGACCAATATCGGCCGTTTCCCGAACGAAGACGCGCAGAGCTTGGTGTTCGATGACACCAACCTGTTCGAAGTGAACAAATATTCCGGCTATGACCGGGTTGAGGGCGGTGGGCGCGCCAATGTCGGCCTGACCTATAACGCGGCTTTCAACAATGGTGGTTCGCTCAGCGCACTGGTGGGCCAGTCCTACCACCTGTTCGGCCGCAACTCCTTCGCCTATGGCGACATGACCAATACCGGCCTTGAATCCGGCCTGCAGAACAACGCCTCCGACTATGTCGCCAACGTCTCTTTCGCGCCGACGAAAGACCTCGATCTGGTGACACGTTTCCGCTTCGATCAGGACAATTTCGACCTTCAGCGGGTTGAGGTTCAGGGTCGTGGCAAGTTGGGGCCACTCACCCTTACCGCCACATACGGGCGTTACGATGCCCAGCCTCTCATCGGCTATTATGATCGTCGTGAAGGTGTGTTCACCAGCGCCACCTACAAGCTGACCGACACATGGTCCGTGCGCGGTGCGGTACGTTACGATCTGGTCGAATCCGGCATCGATTATTCGCTGGTTGGCCTGAGCTATATCGACGACTGCTTCACGCTCGCGGTGAACTATATCTCTGACTACTCGCTGGATGGCCCGGACGGGCAGCGGGTCGACAAGGTGATGATCCGCATCGGCCTGCGGACGTTGGGTGAAACCGGCTTCAGCACTTCGGTCGGCGGCAGCGACTGAGTCGCCGGCCCATCGCGGGTTCTGATGGAAGAGTGCAAAGGGTGGCCTCGGCCGCCCTTTTGCGCATCACACCTGTGGATAAACAGGATAGTGGGGGCAACTTCCCCGCTCATGCACATAACCCCGCAGAGTTCAGCTTTTGCGCTCAACGTGGCGGGCTGCGATCCTATCAGGCTGGAATATGCGGCCGCATCGCCCTTGCCGGGTCATGTTCTGCTGCCACTCTAAAGCCTGAATGCTACACTCAACCCCGAACTGAACAGACCCACTGACACCATGCGCTTTCCGCCAGACTTCCTCGATGAAATCCGTGCCCGGCTTCCGGTGTCGGAAGTCGTGGGCCGGCGTGTGAAATTGCGGAAACAGGGTCGTGAGTTCGCGGGCCTCTCTCCCTTCAATGCGGAGAAGACGCCCTCCTTCTTCGTCAATGATCAGAAGGGCTTCTATCACTGTTTCTCTTCCGGCAAGCACGGCGACGTGTTCGCCTTCCTGATGGAAACCGAAGGTCTGCCCTTCGGCGAAGCGGTGGAACGACTGGCGGTAATGGCGGGTCTGCCTCTGCCCGAGGTGACGCCTGAGGCCGCCGTGCGGGAGCAGCACCGGCGCACCTTACATGAGGTGATGGCCCTAGCCATGCGCCATTTCGAAGAGACGCTACAGGTGCGCCTTGGTGCAAAGGCGCGCGGCTATCTTCAGGATCGTGGGCTGGGGCCGTCTACCCAGCAACGGTTTCATCTGGGCTACGCGGCGGGGGAGCGCTTCCACCTGAAGGAAGCGCTGGGCAAGGCCGGTATCCCTGTATCCGATATGGTGGAATGCGGCCTGCTGATCGCGGGTGACGACATCCCCGTGCCCTATGACCGCTTCCGCGACCGGGTGATGTTTCCCATCACCGATCTGCGCGGGCGGGTCGTTGCCTTTGGCGGGCGAGCGCTGGAAAAAGAAGTCTCGGCCAAATATCTCAATTCCCCGGAGACCCCGCTCTTCCACAAGGGCTCCCTGCTCTACAATGGATTTGAGGCCCGCACCGCCGCCCGCAATGGCGCGCGGGTGATCGTGGTGGAAGGTTATGTTGATGTGATCACGATGGCGGAGGCCGGATTTGCCGCCACTGTCGCCCCGCTTGGCACAGCGCTGACAGAAGAACAGCTCCAGCTTCTGTGGCGGATGAGTGATGAGCCCCTGCTGCTGTTTGATGGCGACAAGGCCGGGCGACGGGCGGCCCATCGGGCGATTGATCTGGCGATTCCGCATCTTCAGGCCGGGCGCAGCCTCTCCTTCGCGACCCTGCCGGATGGGCAGGACCCGGATGATCTCATCCGTCGCACCGGGCGTGAGGGTATGGAAGAGGTGCTGGCCCAGGCCCGCCCGCTGGCCGCGGAACTCTGGACCCGGGAAAGCGAAAGCGCCACGCTGGATACGCCCGAGCGCCGGGCCGGCTTTGAGTCTCGCATTCAGGAGGTGGTGAACGCCATCTCCGATGAAACCGTGCGCCGCCATTATCGGCAGGACATGATGGGGCGGATGAAGGCCCTGCTTGCCCCCTCCGGCCCTAGAGACAGCGGACGGGGAAGCTGGCAAGGGGGTGGCTGGCAGGGCGGCGGTTGGCAAGGGAGCGGACGCTCAGGCGGTAACAACAACAAGCGCGGGGGCCAGAAAGGCGATGCCCGCCATCTATCGAATGTTACGGAAGGAATCAGCAAAAGCGCGCTGGTGCGTGGCCCTATGGCTGCCCTGCCCCGCAATGAAGCGCTGCTTTTGCTCTGTCTCATTAACCACCCTTTCCTGCTGGAGGAATTCAGCGAGGATGTGGCGGGCCTACCCTTCGTCAATCCGGAAGCGGAGCGCCTGCGACAGGCATTGCTGACCGCGCATCTGGAAAGCCATATGGACGGCCCGGTAGCGGAAGCCGAGTGGCATGCCGACCCGGAGTTGAGAGCCCTTGCCGAACGGGTAAAAACGCTGTCCAACCCCAGAATGGACTGGCCAGCCTATCCTGATACCGCCCAGGAGGACACTCGGGTCTGGTGGCAGCAACGCTTGGCCTTGCATCACAAGGCTCACGCGCTATCTAGGGAATTGAAGGATGCTGAGCGCAGCCTCGGGGAAGACCCGAGCGAGGCCAATTTTGAATGGCTGTGCGATGTGCAACGGCGTCTCTCGACACTGGAGGGGACCGAAGCTCTGGTCGAGGGTTTCGGTGCATCCTCAGGACGCGATGTTGCGCATTCGATCTGATCGCGCGGTGAACAAGCGCGGGGACCAGTAGGCGTGAAGATATGGCGGCGTGCCTGTGGCGCAACCGCCCTGTGAGGTTATGCACGGTTTTGCCGGGTCTGTTCAGGCTGGCTTAACCGTTTAACGTTTAAGGCATGAGGCGAAATAACGCCCGGCCCGGGATGATTCAGGCGGCGATGGCCCGGCACCGCGCCGCCAAAGCGCCGCCGGAAGACGGCGAGATGAGCAGGAGAAGTCCATGGCGAAACAATCTGCCGAGATGACCGAGGCTCCTGAGAAGGAGAACGACGCCCCCGACGGGCCGTTGCTCGACCTCTCGGACGCGGCCGTCCGGAAGATGATCAAGAGCGCCAAGCGCCGTGGCTATGTGACCCATGAGCAGCTCAATGCGGTCATGCCCTCCGATGTGAACTCCTCCGAGCAGATCGAAGACATTCTTGCCCTGTTCAATGACATGGGCATCAATGTCATCGACGGCGAAGAAGCCGAGGAGAACGGCGAAGAGGGCGAAGGCGCGGAAGAGGCGGAAGAGGCCGAGGGCGGCGAGCTCGCGGAGGCAGCTCCACGCGCCGTGACGCGCGCGGAGACCAAATCGGAGCCTTCAGAGCGCACCGACGACCCGGTGCGCATGTATCTGCGTGAGATGGGCTCGGTGGAACTGCTCTCGCGCGAGGGCGAAATCGCCATCGCCAAGCGCATCGAGGCCGGCCGTGAGGCGATGATCGCCGGTCTGTGCGAAAGCCCGCTGACCTTCCAGGCCATCATCATCTGGCGTGATACGCTGACCGAAGGTGGCATGCTGCTGCGTGACATCATCGACCTTGAGGCCACCTATGCGGGCCCCGAGGCGAAGGCGCCCGCACCCGGTATCGGCGAAGAAGCAGCCCTTGCCCCGGAAGCCGGCGAAGATGGCCTGCTGGGTGATGGCGCCAATCCTGACAGCGACGAAGACGACATGGAAAACTCCATGTCGCTCGCGGCCATGGAAGCGGAGATCAAGCCGAAGGTTCTGGAAACCTTCGACCGCATCGCCTCCTCCTACAGCAAGTTGCGCCGCCTTCAGGACCAGAATGTCGAATCGCGCCTGAAGAACGAGACGCTCTCCCCCGCGCAGGATCGCAAGGCCAAGAAGCTCAAGGAAGAGCTTGTGGCCGACATGAAGAGCCTCTCGCTCAACCAGACCCGCATCGATACGCTGGTGGAGCACCTCTACGACATCAACAAGCGCCTCGTCTCGCTGGAAGGCCGTCTGCTGCGGTTGGCTGACAGCTATGGCGTCTCGCGCGATGACTTCCTGAAGAACTATCTGGGTTCGGAACTCGACCCCAAGTGGCTACTGCGCGTGTCCAAGCTCGGCACACGCGGATGGAAGAATTTCGTCGCGCACGAGAAGGACGCGATCAAGGATCTGCGCGGAGACATCCACGCGCTGGCGACCGAAACGGGCCTCGAAATCGCCGAGTACCGCAAGATCGTCCAGATGGTGCAGAAGGGCGAGAAGGAAGCCCGGCAGGCGAAGAAGGAAATGGTGGAGGCCAATCTGCGCCTCGTCATCTCCATCGCCAAGAAGTACACGAACCGCGGCCTTCAGTTCCTGGATCTCATTCAGGAAGGCAATATCGGCCTGATGAAGGCGGTCGACAAGTTCGAGTACCGGCGCGGCTACAAGTTCTCGACCTATGCCACCTGGTGGATCCGGCAGGCCATCACGCGCTCCATCGCGGATCAGGCCCGCACCATCCGTATCCCGGTGCACATGATCGAGACGATCAACAAGATCGTGCGCACCTCGCGTCAGATGCTCCACGAGATCGGCCGCGAGCCGACCCCGGAAGAGCTGGCCGAAAAGCTCGGCATGCCGCTGGAGAAGGTGCGCAAGGTGCTCAAGATCGCCAAGGAGCCGATCTCCCTCGAAACGCCGATCGGCGACGAGGAAGATTCGCATCTGGGCGACTTCATCGAGGACAAGAACGCGATTCTGCCCATCGATGCGGCCATCCAGAGCAATCTGCGCGAAACCACGACCCGCGTGCTGGCCTCCCTCACCCCGCGTGAGGAACGCGTGCTGCGCATGCGCTTCGGCATCGGCATGAACACCGATCACACGCTGGAAGAAGTCGGCCAGCAGTTCTCGGTGACGCGTGAGCGTATCCGCCAGATCGAGGCCAAGGCCCTGCGCAAGCTCAAGCACCCGAGCCGCTCGCGCAAGCTGCGCTCCTTCCTCGACAACTGATCCATCTGGACGATTGATCTCTTCGGCCCCGGTTCATCACCGGGGCCGAAATCGTTTTAGCCCCGGTGCGCTTCTTCATGTCTCGAAATTGAAGAAGCGCATCGGCATATCGAAACGACGCATTCTCTTCTCGCAAAGCCGCCCCATAAGCGCGGTCGGCTTTCCCACTGGCATTGGCCATTGGTATGAGAAGCTGGTGGAAGAGTTGACCTCCGGGCTCATGATGCAAGCAACCTCAACGCCGCCTATTTCATAGGCAGAGCACATCATCTTGCCCGATCTCTCAACAAGTCCTGCCCACCTTTTGCCCATCCTGCCTTTTGCCGCCTCTCGCAGCACAGGCACGATTGCGCTATGCATCAGGTTTCCTGTTCCCCAAGCGGCCGGAACCGATCCTTATGCCTGTTTCGCGCAAGCCCAATCGCACCATCACCGAGCCCTTTCTCGGCCTTCAGCTCAAGGCTGATATGCATGCGATCGCAAAGGCGCATCAGGACCGGCCGCTGGACCTGCGCAATGCCATTGTCGCGCATCTGAAAGGGGCCATGCAGGCCACCCGGACGGAGGCCGAGCGTCTTCTGTTCGAGGATGGCTGCGGGCGCTGCTGCTCCATGCGCCTGTCCGCCTTTCAGGATGCGATGATCTCCGGTGCGTATGAGATCGCCACCACCTATCTCTATCCGGCCGATAACCCCTCCCGTTCCGAGCGCATGGCGATTGCGGCTGTGGGCGGTTATGGCCGCGGCATGCTGGCACCGGGTTCGGATACCGATATCCTGTTCCTGCTGCCCTACAAGCAGACCGCATGGGGCGAGAGTGTCACCGAGGCCATTCTCTATATTCTGTGGGATCTTGGCCTGAAGGTCGGCCACGCCACCCGCTCGGTGGACGAATGCCTGCGGCAGGCGCGGGCAGATTTCACCATCCGCACCTCCATTCTTGAGGCCCGTTTCCTTGTGGGTGACCGCCCACTGTTTGACGAACTCGAAACCCGCTTCGACAAGGAACTGGTGGACGGCACCGCCGCCGAATTCGTGGCCGCCAAGATGGCGGAGCGCGAGGAACGCCTGCGCCGGGCCGGCCAGTCCCGCTACCGGGTGGAGCCGAATGTGAAGGACGGCAAGGGCGGGTTGCGCGACCTGCACACGCTGTTCTGGATCGCGAAATATGTCTACCGGGTGCAGACCACCAGCCAGCTTGTGGCGAAAGATGTCTTCACCCGCGAGGAGGCCCGCCTCTTCACCCGCTGTGAGGACTTTTTGTGGTCCGTGCGCTGCCACCTGCATTTCCTCACCGGCCGGGGGGAGGATCGTCTCTCTTTCGACCTGCAGCGGGAAATGGCCCGCCGCCTCGGCTATACGGAGCATCCCGGCCAGCGCGACGTGGAACGCTTCATGAAGCATTATTTCCTCGTGGCGAAGGATGTGGGCGACCTCACCGCCCTGCTCTCCGCCGCGCTGGAAGCGCGCCATGACAAGCAGGTGCCGGGCCTGCGCGGGTTGGTGCAGCGCCTGCGCCCCGGCTCCCGGCGCGCCGTGCTGAAGGACAGCCCGGATTTCGTGCTCGACCATGACCGGCTCAATGTGGTCGATCAGGACGCCTTCCAGCGCGATCCGGTCAATCTGCTGCGCATCTTTCATATTGCCGACAAGCGCAATCTGGCCCTGCATCCTGATGCGATGCGCCTTGCCGCACGCTCGCTCTCGCTGATCGATGCGCGCCTGCGGGAGAACCCGGAGGCCAACCGGCTGTTCGTGGAGGTACTCGCCTCGAAGAACGCGCCGGAAACCGTGCTGCGCCGCATGAACGAGGCCGGTGTGCTGGGGCGCTTCGTGCCCGAGTTCGGCAAGGTCGTGGCGATGATGCAGTTCAATATGTACCACCACTATACGGTGGACGAGCATCTGCTGCGCTGCATCGGCATTCTCTCGGAAATCGAGCGGGGCGATAACCCGGAAACGGAACTCGCCCATGAGTTGATGGGCACACTGAAGAACCGCACCCTGCTTTATGTGGCCCTGCTGCTGCATGATATCGCCAAGGGCCGGCCGGAGGATCACTCCATCGCCGGTGCCCGCATCGCCAAGCGCCTGTGCCCGCGCCTTGGCCTGAGCGCGGCGGAGACGGAGACAGTCTCGTGGCTTGTGCAGGAACATCTGGTGATGTCCACGGTCGCCCAGTCGCGTGACCTTTCAGACCGCAAGACCATCGAGAATTTCGCCGCGGTCGTGCAGTCGCTGGAACGGCTCAAGCTGCTGACCATTCTCACCACGGCGGACATCCGCGGGGTTGGCCCCGGCACATGGAATGGCTGGAAAGCCGAACTCATCCGCACTCTTTATTATGAAACTGAGCCGGTACTCACCGGCGGGTTCTCGGAGGTGGACCGGGCCAAGCGCGTTTCCGCCTCGCAGGGGCAACTGCGCCATGCGCTGGGTGAGGAGTGGCCTGCGGCCAAGCTCGACGCCTATATGGCCCAGCATTATCCGCCCTACTGGCTGCGGACCGATCTCGACACCCGCGTACGCCATGCCCGCTTCATTGATGCCGCCGAAAGCGCGCAGAAAACCATCGCCACCCAGGCGACGCTGGAACCCGAACGGGGCGTGACCATCCTGACCGTGCTGGCGCCGGACCATCCCAAGCTCCTGTCCGTCATTGCCGGGGCCTGCGCCATGGCAGGGGCGAACATTGTCGATGCGCATATCTCCACCACCACCGGCGGTTTTGCGCTCGACACCATCGCCATCCGTCGCGCCTTCGAGCAGGATGAGGACGAACAGCGCCGGGCGCACAAGGTATGCGAGACGGTGGAACAGGCTCTCACCGGGCAGGTACGCCTGCCGGAAATGATCGCCCGCAAGCTGCCCAAGGCCCGCAAGACCTTCTCGGTGGAGCCGGAGGTCACGGTCAACAATGCATGGTCGAACCGCCACACGGTGGTGGAAGTTACCGGCCTTGACCGGCCGGGCCTGCTGTTCGAGCTCACCACCCGGCTCTCTAGGCTCAACCTCAACATCGCCTCCGCCCATGTCGCCACCTTCGGCGAACGGGCGGTGGACGTGTTCTATGTCACCGACCTCATGGGCGCGAAGATCACGGCAGCGGCACGCCAGTCCGCTATCCGCAGGGCGCTGGTGGCAGTGTTTGAGGGATCGGATGATGAGAATGACACCTCACGCCCGGCAGCACGAGGATGAGTCATGGCACTGCTGAATGACATACATGTCATTTCCGTCATTCAGCCGGCGCGGTTCCTGTTATAGACTGGAGAGACCACAAAAAGGGCACAGCGCGCTATAAATGCGGCGCGAAGGCTCCAACACAGCGCTCCAGCTTCATTTTCGCCTTGCCGGGCGAGCATGAAGGGTGCAACCAGAACAGGAAACGCGCCCGCTTCCGGCGCATGAAGACCAAGCATGACCCTGGACCCCAACCTCCCGGTTTCAAGCCTGCCGGCCAATGGCCTGCTGGATATCGCAGGCGACCCGGCCTCCATTCGCGTGGTCGTCGCCATGTCCGGCGGGGTGGATTCCTCCGTGGTGGCGGGCCTGCTGGCGAAAGCCGGCTATGATGTGGTGGGCGTCACCCTCCAGCTCTATGACCATGGCGAGATGGCGCAAAAGCGCGGAGCCTGCTGCGCGGGGCAGGACATTTATGATGCCTCCGAGGTCGCACGCACGCTGGGCATTCCCCATTATGTGCTGGATTATGAAAGTCGCTTTCGCGAAGAGGTCATCAACCGCTTCGCCGACAGCTACGCCTCTGGCATCACACCCATTCCCTGCGTGGACTGCAACCGCACGGTGAAATTCCGCGACCTGCTGGCGACCGCCGAAGAGCTGGGCGCGCAGGTATTGGCCACCGGCCATTATGTCTCCACCCGCGCTTTGCCGGATGGACGACGCGCCATTTATCGCGGCGCGGATGAAAACCGCGACCAGAGCTATTTTCTTTATGCCACCACCCCGGCCCAGCTTGCACGCGTGCGCTTTCCTCTGGGCCATATGAGCAAGCCGGATGTGCGCGCCCTCGCCCTCGACATGGGGCTGGAGGTGGCCGACAAGCCGGACAGTCAGGACATCTGCTTCGTACCCGGCGGAAATTATGCCGAGGTGGTGGAGCGCCTGCGCCCCGAAGCGGTAGAGGCAGGCGACATCGTGCATATGGATGGGCGTGTGCTGGGCCGCCATCGCGGTGTGGTGCATTACACCATCGGCCAGCGCAAGGGGCTGGGCATCGCCGCACCTGAACCGCTCTATGTGGTGGGCATTGATGCCGCCCGGCGCGAGGTGCGCGTTGGTCCGCGTGAGGCGCTTACCGTGCGCACCATCACCATCGCCGATGTGAACTGGCTGGGCGATGTGCCCTTCGAGGATGCTTGCGCAGCCGGTGAAGAGGTTTTCGTGAAGGTCCGTTCCACCCGCCCGCCCGTTCCGGCCCTGCTGGGCATGGCGGCAGATGGCACGCCGCTGGTGCATCTGGCCAATGGCGAGGAGGGCGTAGCTCCTGGACAGGCCTGCGTGTTCTATGACACCGCCGGTGCGGGCGGACGCCTGCTGGGCGGTGGCTCCATTCTCAAGGCGCAGCGCGCGCTGCACACCATCGCGCAGGTGGCCTGAAACAGTCTCTCCTCGGGAATGAGCATCCGGACGACAGCTGGGGCATACCCCGCACGGACAAGATAGGGAGCGGCCTGCAATCGGCCAATCCAGAACAGATACGCCCCGCGCGACGCATCGGCGCCGGGGCGGCAGGACAGGGCGGAGAATAACGAAGATGGCGGTTCAGTACGATCTTGCAGGCCAGAAGCGCGCCTATGCGAAATGGGCCCCGATCTATGACAAGGTCTATGTGAAGCTGCTCGCCGATGCACAGCGCAAGGCCGCCACCACCGCTGCGGCCTGCGGCCCGAATATTCTGGAAGTGGGTGTCGGCACCGGTCTGGTCCTGCCTTACTATCCCAAGCACTGCCGCGTGACCGGCATCGACCTTTCCGCCGAGATGCTGCGCAAGGCCGTGGACAAGAAAGTGGACCGGCACCTCAATCAGGTCGGCCTGCTTGCCGCCATGGATGCCTGCAATCTCGGTTTCGCCGATAACAGCTTCGATGCAGTCACCGTGCCTTTCGTCATCACCCTGGTGCCGGACCCGGAAGGCGCGTTGGATGAAATGCACCGCGTGCTGAAGCCGGGCGGCGAAATCATCGTCGCCTCCAAGCTGGGCGCGGATGAAGGCCCGGTCATGCATATCGAGCAGGCTCTGGCCCCATTGGTGAAGAAGGTGGGCTGGTCCATCGCTTTCAAGGCGAGCCGTCTGGGCAACTGGGCCGCCAAGTATGACGACATGAATGTGATTGAGATTTCCCCGGTTTTCCCCGTGGGATTCTTCAAGCTGGTGCGAATTCGCAAGAAGGCGGTGTGAACAAGCCGGACCTTTCTTGACAGAAGCGTTTGAACGCCTCTATATGCGCGCCTCTGCTGATGCGCGATGATGCATCGGTCTTGATTTGGCAGCGTAGCTCAGCTGGTAAGAGCGCCGGATTCATAACCCGGAGGTCGGCGGTTCAAGTCCGCCCGCTGCTACCATTTCAATCAGAGCGCATCGCGCAGAGTTTCTCCTAAAATCTGCAAGCTACGGATATACATCTGGAATCTCTTCCAGATTTCCCGGCCGTTTGCGTAAGCCCATGCGGGCTGGTGCTCAAACGATAATGCCGGGTAGGCAAAACTGCCGGACGGATGCAGCCATGTGAGCCCTGCCAGCTTCATGCGCGCAATGATGTGAGCCCTGCCCTCACACGCCTCCCCCTGAACGACGTGAAGCGGTCACTCCATGCACCCTGCCCGTGGGCGCTAGACAAACGTCTGAGCTCATTCCGGCCCAGTGTCGCACAATCGAAATTCGCGTGGTGTATCGACGGCTATCCTGTCCAATCGCCGTTCTGCTTCGGCGGGCGGGGAGTTGTTCCAGTGGCAAAGGCAGTTGGATGACTGTGTCGACTCACAAACACTTTTCGCCCCGGAATTTGCCCATCCATGTCACCCCGACATGCAACGTTCCGACATCCGACCTGCCCGGGCTCAGAAACTCACTCTCAGACCCTGAGGCGTCGTGATGGGTCACATCTCTTTTTTTCCTGATGTCACCACCATCTTCTTCTCCGCCCTCATTATGGGCCTGCTTATTCTTATCTTGCCGCATCTGGTCAAACGTCTGCCCTGGATAAAGCCGACGAAAGACGACACGGATTTCGTTATCCGTATGCAGGGCACCTTGTTCACTCTGGTGGGCCTGCTTCTCGCCTTTACGCTGGTGCAGACCCAGAATTATCAGCGTCAGGCGAACAGCAGCATCTCGAGCGAGGCTTCGGTATTGAACCGGATGGATCGCCTGCTCGCGCGCTATGGCTCTGAACCGGCCATGTCCGTGCGGCCCAACCTGCTCACCTACACACAAGCGATCGTGACGGATGAGTGGCCCGCGATGATGACGGGGGAAACGAATGATACAACTCGCCACGCCTGGGGGCAGGTTTCACGGGGTGTACTGGCGCTGAACCCGACAAACACGCGTGAAGAAGCCATTTTTGGCGAATTACTCCGGTCACTCAATGATGTTGTGGAAGCGCGGGATGAGCGTCTTTCCACTGTGCCGCTGCAACTGCCCTATACATACTGGATCGCGATCCTGTTCGCCGTCTGCATGCTGCTGTTTGTCAGCAGCACCCTGACCCCGTCGAGGTTCCGCGCCACAAATCTGGTGGCGCAGATGGCCGCTCTTGGAGCAGTTCTGGGGTTCGTGCTGATTCAGGACCAACAGTTCACGGGCGAAATATCCAAAGGGCCGGAACCCATCATTCATATCATTGACGTGATGAAATCACGAAACAATGGATGAAAGCCATGGTTGGCGATCGTCTGCGATGCAAATGGCATGCACCAGATGTGAATTGAATCGGGCAAAACCGACATCGACGAACAGAATTATTCGGACGAGAACCAGAAGGGGCAGACAAACTCTGGCTAGCTCTCCTCGTATCTGATCGGCATATATTTGGCACCAGACCATCAGCGTATCTTTGTGAGCGCAGATTGATGGCATATGCAGATTTGCGCTTAAACATATCTTGGCGTGGAAACAGCGCCTGAGAACCCAACTCAAAATGAATTGAGCAATTTCGGTGGGTCACGCCCCGCCCTATGAGAACATTTTGGGGGGAGCTATTATGCTCTGGCCGGGCTGCGCTCGAGCAACCTCTCATCCCCGGCGAGCTCGATTCCTCCAAGAATTTGAAATCCATACCCAACTTACAAGGCGAGCTCTGAGGACCTCTCATCCCGCATCTGCCCGCAAGCTGCACTTCTGCCACCCATGCTCTCCATCGCATTGTCGGGCATATCTTGTGGAATGGCTTCACCATTGCGCTTTACCGCCTGGGGCGGCACTCTCCCGGCCAGTTCCCCGCCTCTTCACATCTGGAACCGATATGCAGATCCGCCCCGCACGCACTGAAGATGCAGATGCCATCTGGAGCATTCTTGGTCCCGTGATCCGGGCCGGCGAAACCTATGCACTTGCGCGCGATATGGGGCGGGATGAAGCACTGGCCTACTGGGTGGACCCGGAGAAGGATGTATTCGTGGCCGAGGAGAATGGCCAGATTCTCGGCACCTATTATCTGCGCGCAAACCAGCCGCGCCGCAGTGGTGGCGGGCATGTGTGCAATTGCGGCTACGTCGTCAGCGCACGCGCGGCTGGGCAAGGCGTTGGCCGCCGCATGTGCAACCACTCGCTCGATCAGGCGCGTGCACGCGGCTACAAGGCGATGCAGTTCAATCTGGTGGTCAGCACCAATGAGCCGGCGGTCAAGCTCTGGCAGTCCTGCGGATTCAAAACCATTGGCCGGCTGCCGGGCGCATTCATGCACCCGGTCAGGGGTTATGTGGATGGGCTGGTGATGTTCCAGCAGCTTTGAGGCGCCATGAAGAGCGCATGGCTCTGCCACCGGCCCGGTTTTAGCCGATGCCGGTGAGTTCTCTCAGGTGAGTTTGCTCAAGCATCGGCGGAGCTTGAGAGGGCCTTTGGGATCAGGCGCTCTCGCCAGCCCGCAACCAATTGATGATGCCGGAGAAATCCGTGCCTTCATGGCCGGATTCAGCAAAGCGCGTATACAGCGCCGTTGCGGCGGCCCCCAGCGGGGTGTCGGCTCCGGCCTCACCTGCGGCATCCTGCGAGAGACGCAGATCCTTCAACATCAGGGCAGCAGCAAAACCGGGCGCATAATCTCGGTTGGCCGGGCTGGTGGGCACCGGGCCCGGCACCGGGCAATAGGTGTTCAAGGACCAGCACTGGCCGGAAGAGGTCGAGGCCACATCAAACAGCGCCTGATGGGAGAGACCCAGTTTTTCTCCCAGCACAAAGGCTTCAGACACCGCGATCATGGAAATACCGAGGATCATGTTGTTGCAGATCTTCGCCGCCTGCCCGGCACCGGCCCCGCCGCAGTGGACGATCTTGCGGCCCATGGCCTCCAGATAGGGTTTTGCGGCCCCAAATGCCTCATCCGCACCGCCAGCCATGAAGGTCAGGGTTGCGGCCTCTGCTCCACCGACACCGCCGGAGACCGGTGCATCCACGCTATTCTGGCCTGCTGCAGCTGCAGCCTCATGGAAGGCGCGCGCTGAAGCCACATCAATGGTTGAGGATTCAATAAACAACGTGCCCGGCCGCGCCTGAGCCAGCAAGCCGGATGGCCCCGTGAGCGCACCCAGAACATGCCGGCCGGAAGGCAGCATCGTCACCACCACATCGGCCTGCGCCACGGCTTCCGCCGCACTGGCCACCACCGCCACGCCCCGCGCCTGAGCGGCTGCGATGGCCTCGGCAGACAGATCAAAACCCGAGACCACATGCCCGGCCTTGATAAGGTTGCCAGCCATCGGGCCACCCATATTGCCAAGACCGATAAAAGCGATATGCGTCATGATGTTTCCTCCCAGAAACGATTTTATTGTCGCCCGCCATTCTCGAGCGGCGCAGATATGGCTTCGCCCGCATGAGGTGTGACGGCGCATACTGGAAAGCGCGCCCCGCTTGTGTGACCCGCAGAAGCGCTATGGCAGCAAGCGGTCTCGCGCCGCTTCACTGGATATGTGCCGCCGTTCAGGGTCGCAACTTTCCCGCACATGCCCCAAACTGTTTTCCGCTTCGATCAAGCGGCGAAAAATCCTGCCCAGTCGCAAGACAGCGAGCCTCATCTGCCTGCAATCATCGCGCGGGGAATGTTGAGGCGCACGCCCTCATCTGAACCTTCGGGAATCCAGCTTTCTCGACGTGATCAGCCACCAGATCTCCAAGCCGTGCACACGCATCCCGCCCGGTGTTCCCGCCGGAATAATACAATGCACGGCTGCCGGAGCGATCATCGGGGCAAGATAGTCCGGGGTCGGCCAATCAGGGCGCGACCGACCCCGGCATGGGCATCATGCCAACGGCACAGCTTGAGACCAATGCCGATAGAACCCAGCTCAGGCTCATCACAGGCCTGAACAGGAAACATGAGGCTGCCGGGATGCGCCTGCCTCATGTTCCACAGGGTCAGCCCATGGTGGGAATGACGAAGTCCGCACCATCCTTGATGCCCGAGGGCCAGCGCGAGGTGACGGTCTTGGTCTTGGTGTAGAAGCGCACGCCATCCGGGCCATGCTGGTTCAGGTCACCGAAGCCCGATCGCTTCCAGCCGCCGAAGGTGTAGTAAGCCAGCGGAACAGGGATCGGCACATTGATGCCGACCATGCCGACATCCACCTTGGCCGCGAAGTCGCGGGCCGCATCGCCGTCACGGGTATAGATGGCGACGCCATTGCCATATTCATGCTCGGTCGGCAGGCGCAGGGCTTCCTGATAATCCTTGGCGCGCAGGATGGCGAGCACCGGGCCGAAGATCTCTTCCTTGTAGATGCTCATGTCCGTGGTCACATGGTCGAACAGGCAGCCGCCCATGTAGAAGCCGTTCTCATAGCCCTGCATCTTGAAGTCGCGGCCATCCACCAGCAGCTTCGCGCCTTCCTTCACGCCCGCATCCACATAGGACTTCACGCGGTTCAGGGCCTCACGGGTCACCAGCGGGCCGAAATCGGCAGCCGCATCAGTCGAGGGGCCGACCTTCAGGGATTCCACACGTGGCACCAGCTTTTCGATAAGCCGGTTCGCAGTGTCCTCACCCACCGGCACCGCCACGGAAATGGCCATGCAACGCTCACCCGCCGAGCCATAGCCCGCGCCGATCAGGGCATCCACCACCTGATCCATGTCCGCATCCGGCATGATGATCATGTGGTTCTTCGCGCCACCAAAGGCCTGCACACGCTTTCCGTTGGCCGAGCCACGGGCATAGATATATTCGGCGATGGGCGAAGAGCCAACAAAGCCGATGGCGCGCACGTCCGGGTCATCCAGAATGGCGTCCACCACGTCCTTGCCGCCATTCACCACATTGAGAATGCCGGCCGGCAGACCTGCCTCAATCATCAGTTCGGCAAGACGCATCGGCACGCCGGGGTCACGCTCGGAGGGCTTGAGAATGAAGGCGTTGCCGCAGGCGATGGCCGGACCGAACTTCCACATGGGAATCATGGCCGGGAAGTTGAACGGGGTGATGCCCGCCACCACGCCCAGCGGCTGGCGCATGGAATAGATGTCGATGCCGGGGCCGGCGGCATCCGTGAACTCACCCTTCATCAGATGCGGAACACCACAGGCGAACTCGATCACCTCCAGCCCGCGCTGGATATCGCCCTTCGCATCCGGCACGGTCTTGCCATGCTCGCGGGCCAGCAGTTCGGCCAGCGCATCATATTCGCGATGCACCAGTTCCAGGAATTTCATGAGTACGCGGGCGCGGCGCTGCGGGTTGGTGGCGGCCCATGCCGGCTGTGCGGCCTTGGCGTTTTCCACGGCCGCACGCAGTTCCGCCTTGGTGGCGAGATCGACGGTGGCGATGACCTCGCCGGTCATGGGCTCATAGACATCCGCCTTGTGGCCGGATGTGCCCTTCACATGCTTGCCGCCGATGAAATGACCAATCTCGCGCATGGTGCTCTCCAGAATTGCGTTTCCCGGCGGCATTTTTCACAGGCCGCCTTGTGTGCAGAATCTTGCCTCGCGTTCGATATAGAGCAGCAGAGGTGATCCTTGAGATGAAGATGCGCTATCTTTTCACGCACAGATACAGCAATCTTCGCACGCACTCTGTGCAAAAACTGACAGATCGAAACCGGAGCCGCCGTGCCGGAACACCCCACCTCCCCGCCTGCTCCGGGCATCCTTTCTCCCGGAGACTTTGACTGGTCAGACCTGCGCTATTTTCTGGCCGTGGCGCGGGCGGGCCGGCTCACCGTTGCCGCCGCCCGGCTGGGTGTGGAGCATTCAACGGTCAGCCGGCGCATCGCCACGCTGGAAACCCGCCTCGGTGCAAAGCTGTTTGACCGCAGCCCGCGTGGCTATGATCTCACCCGTGCGGGTGAGCATCTGCTGACCGCAGCCGAAGGCATGGAAAGTCTGGCGCTGACCGCGCAGGGCAGCATTGGCGGGGCGGACCTTGGTGCTTCAGGCACCGTGCGCATTGGTGTGCCGGATGGGTTGGGCACCCTGTTCCTTGCCCCCCGCATCGCCGCGCTGGCGGAAGCGCACCCGGATCTCGACATCCAGCTTCTGGCCATGCCGCGCCTGTTCTCGCTCTCCCGGCGCGAGGCTGATATCGCGATATCGCTCAATCGCCCCTCCACCGGGCGTCTGCATGCCCGCAAGCTCACCGATTATCGTCTGCGCCTGTATGCCTCGCGCGGGTATCTGGCACGCCATGAAGACATCACCAGCCGCGCCCAGCTGCCGCGCCATCCCTTCATCGGCTATGTGGACGACATGATCTACACGCCGGAACTGGATTATGCCCCACAGGTGGCGAGAGACCTGCGCGTGCGGGTCAAGAGCTCCAGCCTCGTCGCCCAGCTCACAGCCACACGCGGCGGAGCCGGCATCTGCGTGCTGCCCTGTTTCATGGGCGATCTGTTTGCTGGCCGACAGGATGATGCGTTGGTGCCCGTGCTGGCACATGAGGTCAACCTCACCCGCAGTTTCTGGCTCATCACCCACGCAGATACACGCGATCTGACCCGCATCCGCATGACAGCGGATTTCATCATAGAGGCGGTGCAGAAAGGCCGGGCGCTGCTGCTGCCGCCGGACATGGAATCTGCATGGGCGGAAGCATGAGGCTGGTGTCAGAAGCCTTTTAGGTCAGTGACATGATCTACCCGCAGCATCAGACCAGATTCACCTTGAAATGCCTGATGTGAAAGGGCGGCTCTTCCTTCTCAGCCCATCTTCCGATGAAGTCGGTTGCCCGAAAAGACACGATCCGTATCCAGAAACAGCTTGAACGCCCGGCATGGTTTCAAGCCAACCAGAACCTCACTGAGTGCTTGGCCCATCGTCAAAGAGGCATCAGTCTGCATTCCCGACATTATGGGTTTGCACAAAACGACAGATGAGGATGCGCCTCTTACAGACAGACATCTGCGTTTGCATCGCCATTATCTGGTGGCGCTATGATCAGAACAGAGCACAAGACACAAAAGCAGGTGACCGGATCCGAGAGTGGATCTGCATCCGCCCTTGGCCATTCCTTCTGAATAGTGCATCCCATCGGCATCACATGGCAGATATGCCCTGCTTTCAGCACTCTGGATGCTCTCATGACCTCACGCCCCAAAACCAGAACCAGACTGCTGGGGCTCGATTTCTCACGGGAGCAGTCACTCTATGCCTCCGGCCCCTGCCAATATGCGCTTGACCCCATTGCCGGTGCCGATGAAGTGGGGCGCGGGCCACTGGCGGGGCCGGTGGTGGCTGCCGCCGTTATTCTGAACCCGGAACGGGTGCCGCAGGGTCTGGCGGATTCCAAGAAGCTCAGCGCCAAGAGGCGAGAAGCGCTTTACGCGGAAATCTGCGCCAGTGCCGAGGTTGGGATTGCCCTCGCCCCACCCGCGCGGATCGACCGCGACAATATCCGGCAGGCGACTCTGTGGGCGCTGGCGCATGCCGTCCGTGCCCTGCCTCGCGCGCCCGGTCTGCTGCTGGTGGATGGCAATGATGCCCCGCATGCCGACTGCACGGTTGAAACCATCATTGGCGGAGACGGGCTGGTGGCCTCCATCGCCGCGGCATCCATCGTCGCCAAGGTGGTGCGAGACCGGTTGATGACCCAGTTGGGTGCGGCCTTTCCCGTCTACGGGTTTGAATGCCATATGGGATATGGCACGCCGCAGCATCTGGCCGCCCTGCGCACTCATGGCCCCTGCCCGCACCACCGCCACTCCTTCGCGCCCATAAGGCAGCATACACTGCTGCTTGATGCATAAATCCGTACCCTGCCCATACCGGCCTTTCGCCGGAGGCAGCGCGTTTCAATTCATGGATGCTTGCACTTCCATATTTTGACCCATCAGCACATGTGCCGACGGGCAATAAAAAAGGCGGCCAGAGGCCGCCTTTCTCATGCGTATCGCAGAACTGGGACACGATATGTGAAGCACGCGCGGGCGTGTCACATTCCTGCAGCATCCATCACAACCGATGCCGCCGCCCTGTTTCCTCAGCCCTTTGAAACCTCGGTCACGGCCTCGGTCTCGTCCACCGGAACAGTCTGCTCTGCTCCCTTGGCCGCATCGTCCTGCTGCTCGAACAACACGCCGGCAGCAACCGACAGCAGCATCATGAAGCCCGTGCCCAGGAACCAGGAGAAGTACCACGGCCCGTAATCACCCAGGATCACGGCCACGAGGATAATGATGACCGCCAGAATCATCGCAATGACATAGCGCCAGAACATTGTGGTGCCTCCTCAGAGCGCGTGATCAGATGACTGGATTTTCTTCACGTCCACCTTGCCGCGCATGACCCAGAAGGCCCAGCTTGTGTAAGCCACGATGAGCGGCATGAAGATGAGCGTGAAGCCCAGCATCCATAGCAGGGTGACAAGGCTGGAACCGGAGTTCCACACCGTGAGGCTGTGCGAAGGATTGGTGATGGACGGCATCATGAACGGGAACATGGCCGCACCCACGGTGCCGATCACGCCGATCCAGACCAGCACGCCCAGCCACCAGGCCACCAGCGGACGACGGGTGAGCAGCGAAATCAGGCCAAGCAACAGTCCGGCATAGGCCAAACCCGGCAGCGCCCACAAAATGGGATGCTGCGCATAGTTCACCAGCAGAGCACCGGGCACATAGGCCACCTGCTGGTGCAGGGGGGTCTGGTCTACAGAGGGACCCGGGCCGGAAATGAGCTGGAACCCACTGAGATTGGCCACCCAGAAGCCGCCAATGGTGAAGAGCACAAGGGCCGCGATCGCTGCCGCAATACCTGCCGTGCGGGCGCGCTGCCCCACCGGTTCACCCGCTGCACGGGCCAGCGTGCTGCCGCCCATATAGAGCGCCAGCGAAACCGACATCAGGCCGCACAAAATGGCGAAGGGGTTGAACAGCTCGATGAAGCTGCCGGTGTAGAAAGAGCGCAGCCGCCAGTCGAAGTGGAACGGCACCCCCTGCAACACATTGCCGATGGCCGCACCGAACACCAGCATCGGCACGAAACCGCTGATGAACAGAGTGGCATCCCAGCCCGCCTTCCAGCGTTCCGAAGGCATCTTGCCGCGATACTCGAAGCCGAGCGGACGCACGATCATGCTCCACAACAGCACCAGCATCACGATGTAGAAGCCGGAAAAGGCGGTGGCATAGACCAGTGGCCAGGCGGCGAAGATCGCGCCGCCGCCAAGGATGAACCACACCTGGTTTCCATCCCAGTGCGGGCCGATGACGTTGATGGCGACACGTCGCTCGTCATCGGTGCGGCCCACATAACGCAGCATGGTGCCCACGCCCATGTCCATGCCCACCATGACGCCGATGCCGGTCAGCAGCACGCCCAGAAGCACCCACCACACCACCTTGAGGACGGCATAGGCCTCGAAAGCAAAGACTTCCATATCAGTAGCCTCCCGCCGGCTGTGCCGCGCCATGGGCACCCGCATGCTCGGTGCCCGGTTCATCAGGCCCCTTGCGGATGAAATGGACCATCAGGAACATCTCGATGATGGCGAAGATGGTGTAGAGCAGGATGAAGCCGGTGATCGAGAAGATCATGTAGGTTTCGCTGTGTGTCGAGGCGGAAAGCCATGTTGGCAACACCTCATAGACACTCCACGGTTGGCGCCCCACCTCCGCGACCAGCCAGCCCATCTCGCAGGCGAGGAAGGGTGCCGGGATCATCAGCACACCCACCCAAAGGAACCAGCGGCGCTGCTCGATCTGGTTGGAGAGGGAAACCAGCATGCCGAACACCATATAGGCCAGCATCGCAAGGCCCAATGCGACCATGATGCGGAACGCCCAGAACACGACCCAGACCTCGGGGATGGTATCGCGCACGGCCTTGGCCACATGCTCGTCGGTCACCTGTGTCAGATCTTCCACATAACGCTGCACCAGAAGACCGTAGCCGACATCTGCCTTATGGGCAGCGAACTGGGCCAGTGCCTCGGCATCTGTGGGGTTGGCGCTCAGCTTTTCCATCGCCAACACGGCGGGAATGCCATTGAGGATGCGCACCTTCGCATCGGCCTGCACCTTGTCCGCGCCCGGAAGGGTGCCACTCAGCGAGTGGGTGACCAGAATGGAAAGCATAGCCGGGATCTGGATTTCGAAGTCGTTGCGCTGTTCCGCCTGATTGGGGAACGCAATGGCGTTGAAGGCCATCGGGGCGGGTTCGGAAACCCACAAGGCTTCCATCGCCACCAGCTTGGAGGGCTGCACATGCGCGCCCACATAACCCAGCGCATCACCAAGGGTGATGACGCCGCCCGAACCAAGCACGCCGAACACGGACGCGACGCGGAAGGAGCGCTTGGCGAACTCCAGATGACGGCCACGCAGCAGATAGAAGGAGCTGATGCCGCACACGAAAATCGCAGCCGTGAGATAACCGGCCAGCACGGTGTGCACGAACTTGGCCTGTGCATCCGGATTGAAGAACAGCGCGCCGAAGCTCTCCAGTTCCATGCGCATGGTCACCGGGTTGAACTCCGCCCCGGCCGGATGCTGCATGAAGCTGTTCGCCACCAGAATCCACAGGGCCGAGAAGTTCGAGCCCAGCGCCACCAGATAGGTGACGACCAGATGCTGCCCCTTGCTCAGGCGGTCCCAGCCGAACACCATCAGGCCGATGAAGGTGGACTCCATGAAGAAGGCCATCAGCCCTTCGATCGCCAGAGGTGCGCCGAAGGTGTCGCCCACAAAGCTGGAATAGAAAGACCAGTTGGTTCCGAACTGGAATTCCATGGTGAGGCCGGTGGCCACGCCCAGCGCAAAATTGATGAGCAGCAGCTTGGCCCAGAACTGGACCATCTGCTTGTAGATTTCGCGCCCTGTCGTGACATAGACGGTTTCCATCACCGCGAGCATCACGGTGAGGCCAAGCGTCAAGGGTACGAACAGGAAGTGGTAGAGTGCTGTGGCCGCGAACTGAAATCGCGACAGATCCACAACCAGATCATTCACCATATTCAGACCCCCCTCGTCATATGCTGTCCTGGCCTCGGTGCGGAGTGCGCATGGCACAACCTCCGCTGCTTGCGGAACGTGGCCGCAGAATGGGCGTAATATTTTGGGGCCGTCAATAGTCTAAAATTAGAACAAGCTAGGAAACTGGTCCGCACCATGCCTCATTCCGGGCAATGATTTAAAATACTTTGGCGACAACATATCTGAACCTGACCCTGTTTTACCCGAGCCCTTCGAAATGCCATGACGCCACGATTCCGGCCGGAAAGTGTCGTTCTTCGGCCATTTTCGCCGGTATTCAGACACGGTCAAGCTACTCTCATGGCCCAGATGAACGATGTTCAGCAGGCCCGGCGAAACCAGCCGCCAGCCATCATCAGACGCATGGCTGGCGCGCAAGAAACGCAGGCCAAAACTGTGGATTGCATCCCCCACACCGGGGCACAGCCTGAAAACTTTCGCCCAAAGACCTCTCTCTCAATAAAAAACCCCCGGCATTTCTGCCGGGGGTCATATTCTGTAACCCTGCTCTGCCCGCTTACTGGGGGTTGGCCGGCTCAGCCAGAACCAGCGCCCAGTAGACCTTATATTTGGAACGGGGCGCGAAGGCCGTGGCGATGCCGATGCGGGTCATGCCCGGTGCCAGCATGTTCTTGTTGTGAGAGGGAGAGTCGCGCCAACCCGAGAAAGCCTCGGCCAGCGTATGATAGCCCGCGCCGACATTCTCCACCGCCGCCTTGGCATCGTAGCCAGAGGCCTTCATGCGGGTGATGAAATTGCGCCCACCCACCTCATGAGACAGCTTGTCGGCCTTTGCCATGGCATTGGCCTGATCCTGCGCCATCCGGGTGAGCTGTGGATCCAGCGTCACGGCAGGCAGGCCACGGGCAGTGCGATAGTCGGAGAGCATGCTCGCCGCAGCCTCGGCATCCACCGGCGTGCCGGCAGTGGCAAGATTGGTATAGAAGGCCGGCTGCTCGCCAAGGTTCTCGGTGGAACTGCACGCCCCCAGAAACAGGGCGAGGGCCAGACCTGCCGGGCCAAGAAGCGAGCGAACAGCCTGACCATGAACGGGAAGGCGCGAAAGAGAGAGGCGCATGTCAGCTCCGGAAGAGCGGTGAAAACAGACGCGCCCTTCCCCGCTTCGTCCAGACAGGTCGGGACGGGAGACAGCAACGTTTCAAGCCATTGTGTCCCATCCCGGTTGAGGACGCGTTAATCCCGCTCAGACCCCGCCCTTGCCGGACCGGGCAACCCCGGGCGAAGCCGAACCGGTGCCCGGCTCTGGCAAGGCCTGCGTCTCATCGGGGGCCGCATCTTCTTCTTCCGAAGCCTGTGATGGCGGGGCCCCGGTTGCGGCCCATGCCTCACAGGCGAAGAAAATACCGGCCTCGCGGAAGCGCTCCAGCACCTTGAAGTGGAGGTCGGACCGCACGGTCGCGCCATAGTCCACATTCGCCACCACGCAGCGCAGTTCGAACCCGATGCCCTGCTGCACGAACTTCTGCAACAGCACGCGCGGCGGCGGAGTACGCAGCACCTGCGGATGGTCATAGGCACAGGCCACCAGCAGATCGCGCACCTGTTCAGCATCCACATCATAAGGCGTGGTGACCGCCACGATGACGCGGCCCGTGGTGTTGGCATGGGTGAAATTCTTCACCATGCCGGTGATGAGATCGGAATTCGGGACGATGACGCTCGCCCTGTCCGCCGTCTCAATCTCGGTCGAACGCACCGAGATGCGCCGGACGGCCCCCTCCTCACCCTTCACATTGATGGTGTCGCCCACACGGATCGGACGTTCGGCCAGCAAAATGATGCCGGACACGAAATTGTTCACGATCGACTGAAGGCCGAAACCGATACCCACCGAGAGCGCACCGGCAACCAGCGCCACATTCTCAAGGCTCAGGCCCAGTTCACTCATCGCCACCATCAGCGCGGTGATGAAGCCGATATAGCCCACCACGGTGGAGATGGAGGATTGCAGCGACGGCTCCAGCCGCGTGCGGGGCAGAAGAGAGACCGTGACCCAGCGCTGGAAGGCCCGCGCAATGGCGATGCCGATCAGCAGCAGCGCAATGGCGGAGAGCACGCCCCACGGGCTGATGGAGACATTGCCGATCTGGAAACCGAAAGAAAAGCCCCGCGTCAGGTCCAGCATGTCGCCAGCCGCCGAGCCCCAGCTTTCCACCAGCAGCAGGCAGGCCATCACCAGCAATGTCACCTTGAGCAGGCCGGCGATGATGATGCTGACCAGTTCGACGCTCATGGGCGAAAGGCCAAGCAGCCTTGCTGCCGAACGGATACGGGGCGAGCCGCGCATCTGCTTTTCGTCGAAAACGGAATCCACAAGCACATAGAGCAGGTAGATCACGCCCACGATAATGCCGGCGATGACAAGACGGCGTGCAACCAGTGCGGCGAAGCTGACATAGCCACCCACAAGGGCCGCCACCATCAGCGCAACGAGAATCCACACCAGGAAGCGGATCCATCGCGGGCTCTGCTTTTCGGAGGACTCATCATCATCCTTTTCACCCGCGCCACCCTTCGCATCCGCCTCATCGTCATCGCCGGACTCATTGCGGGAAAGATAAATGAGAAAGCGCGCCAGAAAGCCCGCGATCATCAGCGCCATGACCGCGCTAGTCACCACGGTGAGCGCAAGCGGAACAAAGAAGATGCGGTGCAGGAACAACAGGAACAGCGCGATCGCGAGGGTCCATGTCGCCCAGGAGAAGTATTTGAAGGACACCGATGCATCGTGATCCGACATCGGCATCAAACGGCGCCAGGGCTCGTTCGGAGCCAGCAGAGCCCGGGCCATGGCGGTACCAAGCGCTTTAAGCAGGACCGCAAAGGCAAAGGCCACCGTCACTTGGTCCGCGCGCGGCGGCACCAGTCCAAAGCCGTGCAGAACAAGCAGGCCGGCCGCAACCGCCAGTGGGGCGACGATCGCCTCCATCAGCAGCACTTTCAGCGCCTCCAACGCCGAGCGAGAACGTGAGAAGATCACTCCTTCAGCCGGTTGCGGCGTGCGCAGGCGCCGACGCACCAGGCGGCCCACCACCACCACGGCGCCAACCACTGCCAGCGTCAGCACCAGCAGGCCCAGCGCCCCGGCCGTACCCCGCTTCTGCTCCGCATAAGATGTCCAGTCTGATGAGAACAGTTGGAGTGCGCGCGTCTCGCGCTGCACACCGGCCAGCGCCTCACCCCACAGATTTGGAGAGAGGATCGATTCTCCACGCTCGAACAATTGTTCCGTGAACAGGGCGCGGCGACGGGCGCTGATGCGCTCGTCAATGGTCGTGGTGCGCTCGATCAGGACGCGGACGGGCGCCAGCACACCCTCGAAGTCGGCAGAGAGAGACTTCAGGCGGGCCCGGTCAGATGCAACCAGCGGAGCCTCGGCAACACCGTCAGCCGGAAGTGGAGGCAAGGACGCAATCTGGCTGTGCAGGTCGGACAGGCGGGTGGACAGAATATCCGATTGCTGGGTCAGGGGTTGGCGGATAGCGGCAATATTGGCCCGCAACTCATCCAGATCACTGGCCCGCAGGCCCTCGACCGCCAGAGCGCTCTCAAGACTGGTCAGGGCTGCGCGTGAGGTCTCGATCTGGGCACGCGCGGCCACGAGCAGCGGATCAGGAGGCAGGACGACCGGCGGTGGCGTGGCGGGTGCCGGGGCCTGAGGCGCAGCGGGAGCAGCGCCATCCGAAGAGGAAGCCGCCTGCGGAGCCCCATCTGCATTTGCAGCTGGGGGTGGTGCGGCAGATGGTGTCGAGGAGGCGGGCGCTGAGGCAGCGGGAACCGGCGGTGATTCCGAGCGGGCAGAGGTCGCAAAGCCCGTCATTCCCAGCAGCAGAAGGGCAAGAACCGTGCTCAGTGCAACACCATGCTGGCGCCATGTCCAGCCGCCCTGCCCTGCTTTGCCCATGCGACGCGCGGAACCCGGCTGTCCAACACCCATTCTTTCCCACTCCGTTCGCGCTCAAACCAACAGCCTGCGTTTCAGAACCGCCACATGGCAGGTTTCATGAACAACAGACAAATCCTGTATCAGCCGGTTCGGGCAACTGACGGTAAATAACGTCAGACGCCCCCGGCGAACAGATGGGACACAACCCATGCACATGCGAAAACACATTTGTTTGCAGAAATCCCGGCCACTGCATGATGGCCCCGCCTCCATGCGGACCTTGGCCACCACACACCGAAATGCTTCAGGCTTCTGTTTTGAGCGTATTCTGATCGATCAGGCGTTTCCGTTTGGCTGCAAAGCCCTCTAAAGCATGGACAGGTTTCATGGCAGGACAAAGATGCCAACCACCCGGCCAGCGCGCCGGGCAGGCATCTCATCCGCCCACATCCCTGAGGATGCCCGATGACCGCATTGACCGCCCCGGACGTGACGGACCCGATCGCCCTTGCCGCCGCCCTCATCCAAGCGCCCTCGGTAACACCGAATTCCGCCGCTGCGCTGGACCTGGTGGCGCGCACGCTGGAAGCGGCCGGCTATGCGGTGGAACGGCTGACCTTCGACACCGGCGGCATTCCCATTCCCAATCTCTATGCCCGCATCGGCACCGGCGCGCCCAATCTGTGCTTTGCCGGCCATGTGGATGTGGTGCCGGCGGGCGATGACGCAGCATGGGTGCATCCGCCTTTTTCCGGCATGGTGGATGGCGGCCTGCTCTATGGACGCGGCGCGGTAGACATGAAGGGCGCGGTGGCGGCGTTCATGTCGGCGGCGCTGCGCCTCGGCCCACCACTGAAGGGCTCCATCTCCTTCCTCATCACCGGCGATGAGGAAGGCCCGGCGCTGGATGGCACGGTGAAGGTGGTTGAATGGCTGCGCGAGAGGGGCGAGACCCTCGACCATTGCGTGGTGGGAGAGCCCACAAATCCCGCCCTCATGGGTGATGCCTTCAAGATCGGCCGGCGCGGCAGTCTTTCGGGCATCATCACGGTGAAGGGGGTGCAGGGGCATGTGGCCTATCCCCATCTCGCAGACAACCCGATTCCCCACATGGTGCGGCTGCTCTCCGCGCTGATCGCCGAACCGCTGGATGCAGGTACGCCTTTCTTCCCCCCCTCCAATCTGGAGGTGATCTCGGTGGATGTGGGCAACACCACCTCAAATCTCATCCCCGGCAAGGCCGAGGCGCGCTTCAATGTGCGCTTCAATGACCTGTTCACGCTGGAAACCCTGCAAGCCGAAATCCACCGCCGCCTCGATGAAACCGGCGAACCCTATGTGCTGGATTTTGTGCCCGGCGCCAGCCAGAGCTTCATCACCGCCCCCGGCCCGTTCGTAGATATCGTGGCGGATGCAGTGAAAGAGGTTACCGGCCGCCGGCCCGAGGCCTCCACCTCAGGCGGCACCTCTGATGCGCGCTTCATCAAGGATTTGTGCCCGGTGGTGGAGTTCGGCCTCGTGGGGCAGACCATGCACAAGGTGGATGAAGCGACCCCGGTGCAGGACATCACGGACCTCACCCGCATTTATGAGCGCATCATCACGCGCTATTTCGCCCACTTCGCCTGATCGCAAGTTACAGGGAGCACACCATGCCCACCCATGAAAGCCTGTCTCATCTGGATGTGCAGGGCCGCAGAATCGCGGTGAAGACCCTGCCGGCACAGGCAGGCATCACCGGCCCCGGCCTGTTCTGGCTCGGCGGCTTCATGTCGGACATGGCGGGCAGCAAGGCGGAACATCTGGTCTTGCTGGCCGCAGAAGCCGGGCTGGCCAATGTGCGCTTCGACTATTCCGGCCATGGCGAATCCGGTGGCGCGTTCGAAGACGGAACCATCTCACGCTGGCTGGAAGAAGCGCTCGCGGTATTTGAGGCCACGACATCGGGTCCGCAGATTGTGATTGGCTCATCCATGGGTGGATGGCTGGGGCTGTTGCTGGCCCGCGCCTTGAAAACCCGCGGTGATGCCCGTCTGCATGCGCTGGTGCTGATTGCCCCCGCCCCCGACTTCACCGAAGACCTGATGTGGGCACAGTTCCCGGAAGAGGTGCGGGCCGAGATCACCACCACCGGCCGCTTCCTGAAGCCCAGCGCCTATGGTGACACGCCCTACACCATCACCCGCGACCTGATTGAGGATGGCCGGAAGAATCGCCTGCTGGGTGCACCTCTGGCCGTTGGCTGCCCGGTGCGCATCCTTCAGGGCGCACAGGATGAGGATGTGCCGTGGCAGCATGCGCTGCGCCTTGTCACCTGCCTTGCCGAAGATGATGTGGTGTTCTCGCTCATCAAGGATGGCGATCACCGGCTGTCCCGCCCGGAAGATCTGGAGCGCCTGACGACAACGGTGCGGGAATTTCTCTGAGCGCACAGAATCAGGCGGCTTGAGCAGCCTGCACCGCAAAAACTCACCCCGTGACCTCTCATCAGCCTTTGGAGCAGGCCTCCGTTTCACCCAATCGGAGAAGTCTTCCAAAAGCTGATGAGCGTGCATCTCAAACGAAGGCACGCGGCAGCAGATTCGACCGCGTGCCTTCTATCCGGAAGCAGACGACCCAGAACCCAAACAGCAAAAAGCCACGGATGCAAACATCCGTGGCTTTTCAGATCAGTACAGACGGTCTGCGTCTCAGGCTGCGGCAACGGCCTCAGCAGGCACGGAAGCCTTGGCAACCTGACGCTTCAGCTCAAGCGCGCGGGGAGACAGTTCCTCGTCGCGAGCCTTGCGCAGGAATGCATCCAGACCGCCGCGGTGGTCAACGCTCTTGAGAGCATTGGCGCTGATGCGCAGGCGCACAGAGCGCTTGAGCACATCGCTCTGGAGGGTCACGTTGCACAGGTTCGGCAGGAACCGGCGCTTGGTCTTGTGGTTCGAATGGCTCACCAGATGACCGCTCAGGCCACCTTTTCCAGTCAGATCACACCGCCGGGACATGGCAGAAGTCCTTTTTTGCGTCAGATGAAGCAGGGAGCGCAGGCCAAGGCATAGGCCCAGTCGCACTCACGCTGCGATATTGGGAGCGGCTCGTATAAGGGGCATATGCTCCGCCGTCAAGGTCGCCCACCCGCCATCGGGAGCCGGCAACCGGATAATATGCCCCACCGGCACCTTGGGCACGCCACAACCGCTTGCCACGGCGGCACACGCGCCTATAGTCCGCGCAACTTTCCCCGAACGCATCCGAGAGACCAGATGGCGCGTGACGTGAAGAAGGTGGTGCTTGCCTATTCTGGCGGGCTCGACACCTCCGTGATTCTGAAGTGGCTCCAGACGACCTATAATTGTGAGGTCATCACCTTCACCGCCGACCTCGGCCAGGGTGAGGAGCTGGAGCCTGCGCGCAAGAAGGCGCAACTGCTCGGCATCAAGGACGAGAACATCTTCATTGAAGATGTGCGTGAGGAATTCGTGCGGGACTATGTGTTCCCCATGTTCCGCGCCAATGCGGTCTATGAGGGCCAGTATCTGCTGGGCACCTCCATCGCTCGCCCGCTCATCTCCAAGAAGCAGATCGAGATCGCCCGCAAGGTCGGCGCGGACGCCGTCTCCCACGGCGCCACCGGCAAGGGCAACGATCAGGTGCGCTTCGAGCTGGCCTATTATGCACTCGAGCCGGACATCACCGTCATCGCCCCTTGGCGCGAGTGGGATCTGACCTCTCGCACCCGCCTGCTGGAATTCGCCGAACAGCACCAGATTCCGATCGCCAAGGACAAGCGTGGCGAAGCGCCTTTCTCGGTGGATGCGAATCTCCTGCACTCCTCCTCCGAGGGCAAGGTTCTTGAAGACCCGGCCGATGATGCGCCGGAATATGTCTATCAGCGCACTATCTCGCCCGAGGATGCCCCGGATGAGGCAACCCTCATCACCATCGCCTTCGAGCGTGGTGACGCGGTCGCCATCAATGGCGAGGCCCTTTCCCCCGCCAGCCTGCTCACCAAGCTGAATGAGCTAGGCAAGGCCAACGGCATCGGCCGGCTGGATCTGGTCGAGAATCGCTTCGTGGGCATGAAGAGCCGCGGCGTCTATGAGACCCCCGGCGGCACGATTCTTCTCTCCGCCCATCGCGGCATTGAGAGCATCACACTGGATAGCGGTGCGGCCCATCTGAAGGATGAGCTGATGCCCCGCTATGCGGAGCTGATCTATAATGGCTTCTGGTTCTCGCCCGAGCGCGAGATGCTTCAGGCCGCCATCGATCACTCACAGACCTATGTGACGGGCGAAGTCACCGTGAAGCTCTACAAGGGCAATGCCACGGTGGTGGGCCGCACCAGCCCCTATTCGCTCTATAATCAGGATTTGGTGACCTTCGAGGAAGGCGCCGTGGCTTATGACCACCGCGACGCCGCCGGCTTCATCAAGCTGAACGCGCTGCGCCTGCGCACGCTGGGCAGCCGTGCCCGCAAGATCTCCGAGTGATCTGCACGCGCACATGACAAATGCCGTGGCGACCTGCTCGCCACGGCATTTTCCAAGAGTTGAAGGGCCCCACCGATGAAGATTTTCGTTCTCACCGGCGCTGGCATTTCCGCCGAAAGCGGCATGGGCACCTTTCGCGATACAGACGGCGTATGGGCCCGTTTTGATCCGATGAAGCTGTGCAGCCCGCAGGGCTTTGCGCAAGACCCCGATCTGGTCCAGTCCTTCTACAATGCCCGCCGCCACAATCTTCTTTCAGCCACCCCCAATCCCGCCCATACGGCGCTGGCGCGGCTGGAGGATGAGCTGGGCGCGCGTGGTGGTGAAGTTTTCCTTTGCACACAGAACATCGATGACCTGCATGAGCGTGCCGGCTCACGCCATGTGCTGCACATGCATGGCGAGCTGCGCAAGGCGCGCTGCATGGCATGCAATGCCGTGACCCGGTGGGATGATGATCTGGGCGGGCTGGATGACTGCCCGGCTTGCGGCACCACCGGCATGATGCGTCCGCATATCGTCTGGTTTGGCGAAATACCGCTCTATATGGACGATATCCAGCATGCACTGGAAGATTCGGATATGTTCGTCTCCATCGGCACTTCGGGAGCAGTTTATCCGGCTGCCGGCTTCGTGGGAGCAGCGCGCCAGATGGGTATCCGCACCTGCGAGATCAATCTCGAACCGTCTGACAATGCCCGCGTCTTCGAGGAACGCCACTATGGTCCGGCCAGCGAAGCCGTGCCGACCTGGGTGGAGAAGATTCTGGCTGGCCGGAACAGATAGCCGCTGCCTGTATTTATTCTGAGGGTCGTCTGCCGCCAGATGGCGGGCTGTGCGGGGGACGCGCAAACTTCCAGCTGATCATCCGCACATAGGGCCGGCCGCCCAATGGCCTTCACTCCCCCATCTACGCCCTACATTTCCGTAAGGTTGGTGTCAGCCATCCAAGCCTATCTTCTTCTCAACGAACAGGGGCCACGGCCCAACCGAGAAGGAAGACGGACATGAACACCAAGATCGAAAGCATCGCCCTGGATGACGAAGCCCTGGAACAGGTTGACGGGGCCTGGATCGGACCGGCCCTTCGGGGCGCCAAACTCGCTTATGAAGCCGTGAAGACGGTGGCCAAAAGCCCCTATGGCAAGGGCGTGATGACCGGATGGGGTCTGAGCGACCTGTTCTCCGGCTCCAGCTCGGAGAAGGATACGAACGCCAAGGCCGTGCTCGCCTGAGCCAGACCGCCAGAACAGGCAGACCACAAAAAACCCCGCGCACCTTCAGGTGGCGGGGTTTTTTCATGTCACCATCCCATCAAAGGGGTATGCGGCGAGGATCAGTCGCGCAGCAGGTCGTTGATCGAGGTCTTGGAGCGGGTCTGGGCATCCACCCGCTTCACGATGACCGCGCAGGAGAGCGAGGGGCCGGGCGTACCATCGGGCAGCGGCTTGCCGGGCATGGCGCCGGGTACCACCACCGAATAGGCCGGCACTTCGCCGATGAAGACCTCGCCGGTGTTGCGGTCGATGATCTTGGTGGTGGCGGAAATGAACACGCCCATGGAGAGCACGGCCCCCTCACGCACGATCACGCCCTCCACCACTTCCGAACGCGCGCCGATGAAGCAGTTATCCTCGATGATGACAGGACCGGCCTGAAGCGGTTCCAACACGCCGCCAATGCCGACGCCGCCGGAAAGATGCACATTCTTGCCGATCTGGGCGCAGGAGCCCACCGTTGCCCAGGTATCCACCATGCTGCCCTCGGCCACATGCGCGCCAAGGTTCACGAAGGACGGCATCAGCACCACATTCGGCGCAATATAAGCCGAGCGGCGCACCACCGAGCCGGGGACGGCGCGGAAGCCCGCGGCGCGGAATTCAGCCTCACCCCAGCCCTCGAACTTGGAGGGCACCTTGTCCCACCAGTTCGCGCCGCCGGGACCACCGGGGATCACCGCCATGTCGTTCAGGCGGAAGGAGAGCAGCACCGCCTTCTTCAGCCACTGGTTCACCTGCCAGTTGCCATCCGCGCCCTTCTCGGCGACACGGGCCTTGCCGGAATCAAGCAGGTTCAGCGCAGTGTTCACCGCATCACTCACCTCGCCCTGCGTGGTGAAGCCGATCTCGGCGCGGTTCTCGAAGGCGGCATCAATGATGGTGGCAAGCTGTGCGGTATCGGACATGTTTTCCTCCGTTGGGGCGGCGGGGAACGCATGCAGCGCCCGGCCAGAGACAATTGGGGGGAAGAGAGGAGGGGGAAGAGAGATGGACGGCGAGCGCTCAGGCGCGCTCTTTCACCGCCACGAATTTCAGCTTTGGCCATTCCTCGATGGCTCGGTCCAGCACCCACTGGCTGCGGGCGAGATATACCGCGCCCTCATCCCGGTCACGCCCGGTCGAGGAACGGTTGGCTTCCATGAAACGCTCCACCTCGTCCTTGTCGCCGGTGATCCAGCGGGCGGTGACATAGGAGGTGGTTTCGTAGCGGATAGGCACGCCATATTCTTTTTCAAGCCGCGCGGCTAGCACGTCAAGCTGGAGCATGCCCACCACACCCACGATGGGCGAGGGGTCAAAGAACGGCTTGATGACCTGCGTGACGCCTTCCTCGGCCATATCCTGCAAGGCCTTCTGAAGCTGCTTGGCCTTCATGGGGTCGGACAGCAGCACCCGACGCAGGATTTCCGGCGCAAAGTCCGGCAGGCCCTCAAACCGGATGGCCTCGCCTTCGGAGAGCGTATCGCCCACCCGCAGCATGCCATGGTTCGGAATGCCAATAATGTCGCCGGCGACCGCCTCATCCACCGTCTCGCGCTCCTGCGCGAAGAAGAAGATGGGGTTGGCGATGGCCATCTGCCGCTTCTCACGCGGATTGAACAGCTTCATGCCACGCTTGAACTTGCCGGAACACAGACGCACGAACGCCACGCGGTCGCGGTGGTTCGGGTCCATATTGGCCTGAACCTTGAACACGAAGCCGGAGACGATGTTCTCGCCCGGCTCCACCTCGCGGCCCTGCGCCGCGCGCGGCACCGGGCACGGCCCAACCCGGCCCAGCCCCTCCAGCAGGGGCGCAACGCCGGTTTCCTTCAGCGCGCTGCCGAAATAGACCGGCGAAAGGTGTCCTTCCCGGAATGAGGTGAGATCGAACGGCGGCAACACGCCGAGCGCGAGGGTCAGCCCCTCCACCGCCTCGGCCATGATACGCTCTTCAACGCCATCCAACCCCAGAAGGTCTTCCGGTTCATCATAGGGCACCTCACGCACCAGCGGACCGCCGCGGGTGGTTGCCAGAAGGGCCTTCTTGTTCACGATATCGATCAGCCCGCGGAAATCCACGCCGAGGCCAATCGGCCAGGTCAGGGGCGTGAGGTCCAGAGCCAGGCTGGCTGAGATGTCATCCATCAGTTCCAGCGGGTCCAGCCCTTCGCGGTCCACCTTGTTGATGAAGGTGAAGATCGGAATGTCGCGCATGCGACAGACCTCGAACAGCTTGCGGGTCTGGCTTTCGATGCCCTTGGCCACGTCGATCACCATCACCGCCGCATCCACGGCGGAAAGGGTGCGATAGGTGTCTTCGGAAAAGTCCGAGTGCCCGGGCGTATCGAGCAGGTTGAAAACGATACCGTCCTGCTCGAACGTCATCACCGATGAGGTGACGGAGATACCGCGCTGCTGCTCGATCTCCATCCAGTCCGAACGGGTGCGCCGACGCTCGCCGCGTGCCTTCACATGGCCGGCGAGGCGGATCGCGCCTGAGGCGAACAGCAGCTTTTCCGTCAGCGTGGTCTTACCCGCATCCGGATGAGCGATAATGGCGAAGGTGCGGCGGCGGGCATAGTCCGGCAGGGCGGAAGACCCGGTTTCGGTGTGTTCGAGCATGCGGCCATATAGACTGAAAAGCCGCGCCGGGGAACGACAAAGGGCGACACCCGGATGACAAGATGAGCAAGCCTGCCGCAGCGACAGAAAAATGCCGGCCTCTACCCCGCCAGCCGGCGGCGCTGGGGTGGGTCATATCACCCCGGTATTTTCAAGTGAAGCAGGTGGCCGTTACGTGAAAAAACAGACCCTACAATGGGTTGCAGCTCTTTTGCATTTCAAGAACCGCAGAAGCACGACAGGCCCGGCACGGGCATAGATCAAAAGCGGGAACGAGCCCCAAAAGCTGAAGCCGGCCAGCCAATACAGATCGGCCCCCTGCGGAATGCCGCGAAGTATTCCCCGGTTTCATTGAACCGGAGAAACACTCCATATGCCCCAAGGTGCATTTTCGTCACATGCATCGCTTCCACGACACCCAAAAATGCCTGCTACGCTTCAATGCCGAAGGAGCGGCATATGTGCGCGCGCTCAGTCGCCCTCGCCGGGATTGGGAGAGAGCAGCCCTTCCTTGCCCGGCTTGCCATCCCATGCCTCGGCATCTGCCATGGCATCTTTCTTGATGGTCACATTGGGCCAGATCTTGGCGTATTCGGCATTGAGGGCCAGCCACTTTTCCGTGCCCGGTTCCGAATCAGGCTTGATCGCCTCGGCCGGGCATTCGGGTTCGCACACGCCGCAGTCGATGCACTCATCCGGGTGAATGACCAGGAAATTTTCGCCCTCGTAGAAACAGTCCACCGGGCACACGGCAACGCAGTCCGTGTATTTGCACAGGATACAGTTCTCGGTGACGACGTAGGCCATTGGAGTCTTCCTTGTCGCGCCTCGCCCGGTCGCCCAACACAGGGGACGGGAAGCGCGCTCTCCTTATTCACTCGATTAATCTGTGACTTCTTCAAAAAGCACAGATGCTGATGTAGCATCTCCGCGCCGTTCAGCAAAGCCGACAATGCGCAGCACCCGCGTTGAGCTGTCTAACGATATAGTGAGCACATGCCCAAAGTGCACGGGGTAGGCGGGGGTTTTCACCCGTGCGCCATCCAGTCGCACATGCCCGGCGCGGATCAGGGCCGCAGCATCCGCGCGGGTGCGAACCACCCGCGCGTGCCAGATCCAGCGGTCAAGCCTTTGCCTGTCAGTGGATATATCCACCGATCAGTTCCCCTTCTTCTCCGTATCCATGCGCGCCTTGAGGGCGGCCAGAGCTGCGAAGGGGCTATCCGGGTCGGCCGGCTTGTCGCGGCGACGATCCTGCGGCGCAGCATGCTGGTTTCCACGGTTGTCATTGCGGTGTTCACCGCGCTGCTCACCACGGTTCTCACCCTTGGGGCCACGATAATCCTGGCGCGGCGGGCGCGGACCGCGCTCACCTTCACCACCTTCAGGACGCGGGCGACGCTGCCCGCCGCCAAACCCGCCTTCGCCGCGCTTTTCATTGCGACGCTGGCCATCCTTGCCACCGGGGCGGCCTTCGCGTGCGCCGTCCTTGGCACCCTCACGCGCGCCATCACGACGCTCACCGCCCTGCCCGGCAGGACGTGCATTGCGATCCCGACGCGGCGCGCCCGGAGGACGACCGGGACGCCAGACCTCGATCATCTCGGGTTCCGCCGGAGCGGCATCGGCATCAGCGCTGGCGACCTCTTCGGTGCCGGCTTCAACTGGTGCATCACCCTCGGCCGCAACGGCTTCAGTTGAGGCGCTCTCCGTGGAGATAACCTCTTCCGCAACTTCGATCTCGGCCACAGCAATATCGGCCTCAGGCGCGACAACCGCTTCAGAAACAACCGTTTCAGTCGCCTCTACTACAGCTTCGGCAACCGGCTCAGCCGATTCGGCAGGCTGCTCCTCAGCGGTAGCTGGTGCTGACTCTGTTTCCACAACAGCCTCGTCCGTTGGCGCATCAAACAGCAGGTCCGCCTCGATCGCGCCTTCCGGTACGGGGGCAAGTTCCACTGGCGCAGCAGCTTCTGCTACGACCTCAGCGGCTTCAGGCGCAGGCGGTGCACGCCGCTCCATGCGATAACCCAGCGACTTCAGGATCGAGGCGAAATCCTCGCCCGCGCAACCGGCCAGCGAGGTCATCGCCACGGTCACGGTGAAGCCGCGTCCGTCCACCGCACCCACAGGCTTGGGGCCGGGAGACTGGGGGCGCCAGTCCAGAGCCGGGCGGATCAGGTCCGCGAGACGCTCCAGAATGTCCACGCGCACAGCCCGCTCGCCGCAGACGCGGAAACCGACGGCGCGATAAAGGCCCTTCTGGATCTCGTGATCCACAGGAATGGAGGTGCGCCCGGACGCCGCCAGATGCGGCAGTTCATCGAGCCCCTTCTGGGCAAGGCCGCCATGCTTGAGCGCATAAAGCTCCAGCGCCAGCGCGCGGGGCGCGGGCTTGAGCAGCAGCGGCAGATAGATGTGATGCGCACCGAATCGCACGCCATATCCCCGCAGGGTGGCGCGGGCGGTCTGGTCGAGGCCCTTCATCTCCTCGGCGACGCGAGAACGCTCCAGCACACCCAGTGATTCGACCACCTGGAAGGCGATGCCACGGGCAATGCCGGTCACATCCTCAGCGGCGGTAAGCTTGTTCAGAGCGCCCAGCAGCTTCTCGATATGAGCGGCCACCCACAGGGTCAGGCGCGCCTCCACCTGCTCACGCGCAGGGCCGGAGAGATGCTCGTCGGCGATGATCTTGAAGCGGGGCTTCAGGACCTCATCACCGGGGATAAGCTTGGCCACGGCCTCGCCCGTCCAGCGGATGGTGCCATCCGAGGTGAGCACGAAGGCCTCGTCCACCGCCTGCGAGAGGCGCTGGGCGCGTGATTCGATCTCTCCCGCCAAAGCCTTCTGCGCAGCAGTGCGCAGGGCCTTGGCCTCCTCCCCGCCCGCTGTCGGGTCGGCGGCGAACTGGAAGCCATGAATCTGGCCGATGACATGTCCTTCGACGGTAACGTCGCCGGTCTTGCTGATTTCAGTTTCGAGCATCTTGTTCTCTCGCAGGCGTCGCATGAGCAAGCTGGTCCGCCGGTCCACGAAACGCTGTGTCAGCCTTTCGTGCAACGCATCAGACAGCTTGTCTTCGACCCCTCTCGTGACGCCTTGCCAGTGCTCCGGATCCCTGAGCCAATCGGGTCGGTTGGCCACGAAGGTGAGAGTTCTCACCTGCGCAATCCGACGCGACAGGGTGTCGATGTCGCCTTCCGCGCGATCGGTCAAGGCGATTTGACGTTTAAACCACTCATCGGGGATAAATCCGCCCCCCTCAATGTGGCCGAAGAGGTGCGCGACGAGCTCGGCGTGAGCGCCCGGCGACACCTTTCTATAATCAGGAACCTGACACACATCCCATAGTTGTTCTACCTGTTCCGCAGTTGTTACCCGTTCCGCTATATCCGTGTCACGGCTCAGGAATTCCAGAACGGACACGTCATCGGCGGTGGGCGCGCGGGTCAACCCCTCCTCGCGCGGGGGCTGTGAAAGCCCGGCTAGAAGTGCTTGCAGAGAGTTGAAGTCTGGCACGGCGTTGCGCCATTGCAACACCTTTGCGTTGTCGAACGTATGGTTCTCCAACCGCACCACCAGTTCTTCATCCAGAGGCGGACAACGCCCCGTGGTGCCGAAGGTTCCATCGCGCATCGCGCGGCCCGCCCGGCCGGCGATCTGGGCCATCTCGCCGGGATTGAGACGGCGGAACTGCCAGCCATCGAACTTGCGATCGGAGGCGAAGGCCACATGGTCCACATCGAGATTGAGGCCCATGCCGATGGCGTCGGTGGCCACCAGATAGTCCACATCCCCGTTCTGGTAGAGTTCCACCTGCGCATTGCGGGTGCGGGGCGAGAGCGCGCCCATCACCACCGCAGCACCGCCGCGCTGACGGCGGATAAATTCCGCGATCGCGTAAACTTCATCCGCCGAAAAGGCGACGATCGCGCTGCGCGGCGGCAGGCGGGAAATCTTGCGCTCACCGGCAAAACTGAGGGTGGACAGGCGTGGCCTCTCCGTCACCTTCAGCCCGGGCATCAGCCGTTCCAGCAGCGGACGCATGGTGGAGGAGCCCAGCAGCATGGTCTCATTGCGCCCGCGCCGGTTCAGGATGCGATTCGTGAACACATGGCCGCGGTCGAAATCGGTGGCGAGTTGCACCTCGTCAATCGCCACGAACGAGACATCCAGCTCACGCGGCATCGCCTCCACGGTGGAGATCCAGTAGCGCGCACGCTTGGGTTTGATCTTTTCCTCACCGGTGACAAGGGCGACCTTGTCTGCCCCCACCCGCTCCACCACGCGCTGATAGACCTCGCGCGCCAGCAGGCGCAGCGGCAGGCCGATAAGGCCGCTCTCATGCGCCAGCATGCGCTCGATGGCGAGATGGGTCTTGCCGGTATTGGTGGGGCCAAGAACCGCGCTCACGCCTCGCGCACGGATGGTGCGGGGCAGGACGGCCCATTGGGTGATGTCATCCATCGGCTTCAGGTCTGGTCCCCGGGGCACGCCGCAAATCCAGAGAATCGCGAAACGCCCAATGTCGTCAGGTCGGGCAGTGCATGGTGGTCACCCGCAGGTGATCTACCCTGAAACTGCTCAAGAGTGGTCGTTGTGTACCATATCGGGAGCCAGAGGCCAGACCGAAAGGGCATCACGGCATATCAAGCCTTCAGCCTGTGAAGACCGGGAAGGCTCACCAATCGTGGCACAGACGTCATAAAAAAGCGGGACGCGAATCACCGCGCCCCGCTGTTTCCCGCCAAATCTGTTCTCAGCCGGCCGTCAGGGCTTCCTTCACCCACTGCGAGGCCTTACCGAAATCCAGCGCGCCAGCGTGGCGTTCTTTCAGGATGGCCATGGTGCGGCCCATGTCCTTGATGCCAGCCGCGCCAATCTCGGTGATGATGGCGTCAATGGCCGCGCGGGTTTCCGCCTCACCCAGCTGCTGGGGCATGAACACCTTGATATAGGTGATTTCCTCACGCTCCTGATCGGCCAGATCCGGGCGTCCGCCCTCATCATAAATGCGGGCGCTTTCCTCGCGCTGCTTCACCATCTTGGCGAGCAGGGCCAGCACTTCGTCATCGGCCAGCGGGTCCTTGCCCTGCCCACGGTGCTCGATGTCGCGGTCCTTGATGGCCGCGTTGATGAGCCGCAGGGTCGAGGTCCGACGCTTTTCCTGGGCCTTCAGCGCTTCTTTCAGCGCGGCATTGATATCGTCACGAAGCACGGGGCACGTTCCTTACACAAAACAATCTGTCAGCAGAAACCGGCGCTACCCTGCGCCGGGCTGGTGGCTTTCACGCCATGCCTCCCCCCCGGAGCGCTGGCGGATGCCGGCCGAATAAAGCGACCACAGGCAACACGCCTGAGGAAGCCAGAACGAAAAGCCTGGCCGGGTGCAGTTTCCGTCTCCATCCGCCCTCCGCGCGCCATTTTCTGGGCTTTTACGGGCAAGGGCGCAGCATGGCGACGGTCACGCGCACCCGATCGCTGGGTATCGGCGCACAATTTCGCACGCGGACGCTGGAAACGCGGCGCGCAAGGCTCTATCTAGGCCAATCATGACAAACGAACAAGATCAGCCCAAGAACGGCTCCCCCTCCACGGACGGCTGGAGCGAGCCCACACCCACAGCCCTGCTCGTGCTCACGGACGGCACGGTGCTCGAGGGCTTCGGTATTGGCGCCGAAGGGCGCCATGTCGGCGAGGTCTGCTTCAACACGGCGATGACCGGATATGAGGAGGTTCTCACCGACCCCTCCTATAACGGGCAGATCATCACCTTCACCTTCCCGCATATCGGGAATGTGGGCACCAATGACGAGGACATCGAAACGGTGTCCGCCGCCGCCGTCTCCGGCGTGCGGGGCGTGGTGCTGCGCACGGCGGTGACAGACCCTTCCAACTACCGTGCCAACCAGCATCTGCATGAATGGCTGAAGGCGCGCGGCATTGCCGGCATTACCGGCATCGACACCCGCGCCCTCACCGCCCTCATCCGTGAGAAGGGCATGCCGAACGCGGTCATCGCCCATGCGGCCGATGGCAAGTTCGATGTGGACGCTCTTCTGGCCGAAGCCCGCGCATGGCCCGGCCTTGAAGGCATGGACCTTGCCCCGGCTGTCACCACCGCACAGCGGGTGGAGTGGGACGAGACCCCGTGGCAGTGGCCGCAGGGCTATGGCCGTCAGGATGCCCCGCAGCACCATGTGGTGGCGATCGATTATGGCGTGAAGCGCGCCATTCTGCGCCTGCTGGCCAATTCGGGCTGCAAAGTCACGCTGGTTCCCGCCACCGCCAGCGCAGAAGAGATTCTGGCGCTGAACCCCGATGGCGTCTTCCTCTCCAACGGCCCGGGCGACCCGGCGGCGACCGGTGAATATGCCGTGCCCGTCATTCGTGCGCTGATCGACACCGGCCTGCCGGTGTTCGGCATCTGCCTTGGCCACCAGATGCTGGGCCTCGCGCTTGGTGGCACGACCCTGAAAATGCATCAGGGTCATCATGGCGCGAATCACCCGGTGAAGGACCTCTCCACCGGCAAGGTCGAGATCACCTCCATGAACCATGGCTTCGCCGTGGCCCGGGAGAGCCTGCCGGCCAATGTGATCGAGACACATGTCTCGCTGTTCGATGGTTCCAATGCCGGGCTGTCGCTGGCCGACAAGCCGGTCTTCTCGGTGCAGTACCACCCCGAGGCGAGCCCCGGCCCGCAGGACAGCCACTATCTGTTCCAGCGTTTCGTGAACCTGATCGAGACCCACAAGAAGGCCGCCTGAGCGCGCGCCTGATTGCGACGGGACATCTGAATGATGCGCCGCCACCTGAGGCTCCTCAGATGGCGGCGTTTCTTTTGGCAGCAGAACGGCCGGAGATACTGACCCGAATGCGCTCACCCGAGCATTCTTGAGGGAAGTGGACACTCATTCCCGTGAAGAAATGCCGTCACCCCATGCGTTTCCCCGTTTCCCGCTGCCGTGAAACGGGGAAACGGTCTTGTCCGCCATCGCGAAGCGGCCGAGCGGCCTGATGCGATCCGGTCTTGAACTTTGATCAAAATAGACATAAACATATCTTTATGTCTCCAGAGTTCGATCCTCACCCCCTGCCCTTCCCCCTCCTGCTCGACGCCCTGAAGGCGGCAGGAGAGGACACACGCCTACGTCTCATCGCCGTGCTGGCGGAAGCAGAGCTGACGGTTTCGGACCTCACCGATATTCTGGGCCAGTCCCAGCCGCGCATCTCGCGCCACCTGAAACTTCTGGCCGAAGCCGGGCTGGTAGAACGCCATCGCGAGGCAAGCTGGATTTTCTATCGCCGCGCCAGTGAAGGCCCCGGCGGTCAGGTCATCTCCCGCCTGCTCGATGTGTTGGACCGCACCGACCCGGTTCTGGCGCGAGATCGCGAGCGGCTGGATGCCGTGCGCGCGGCGCGGGCTTCGGCGGCGCAGGCCTATTTCTCCTCCCATGCCCGCGAATGGGATGAAATCCGCAAGCTGCATGTGCCGGAAGAAGCGGTGGAAGCCGCCATGCGGGACATTCTGGCCGACAAGCCCATTCGCTCTTTGCTGGACCTTGGCACTGGTACCGGCCGGGTGCTGGAGGTGTTCGCGCCAGAGATCGAGCGTGGGCTGGGGCTGGACCTTTCACCAGACATGCTGGCGGTGGCGCGCACTCATCTCGACCATGCCGGCATTCGCAACTGTCAGTTGCGGCAGAGCGACATCTACGCCATTCCCGCACCGCGCGATTCATTTGATGCGGTCATCATCCATCAGGTGCTGCACTTTCTGGATGATGCCGGGCGCGCGATCCATGAGGCAGCCCGCGTGCTGCGCCCCGGCGGCCGGCTGCTGGTGGTGGACTTTGCCCCGCATGATCTCGAATTCCTGCGCGAGAGCCATGCCCATCGCCGGCTCGGCTTTGCCCGGGAAGCGATGGAAGGCTGGCTTGCCAGCGCCGGCCTTGTGGCAGAGCGCTTCCGCACCCTTGTGCCTGAACAGCGCGAGGGTGATGCACTAACCGTTTCGCTATGGCTGGCGCAGGACCCGCGCCTGCTCATGGCCGATACCGACGGCCCGACCGAAATCCTGCCCATGGGCAACAGAGAGGTGGCGTGATGAGTGGTTCTGTGCGTGCCAGCCGCGAAACGGAGCGCGCGCCCGTTTCCGTCTCCTTCGAGTTCTTCCCCCCGAAGACCGAAGAGATGGAAAAGACCCTGTGGGCCTCCATCGACCGCCTCGCCCCGCTCCAGCCGGAATTCGTTTCGGTGACCTATGGTGCGGGCGGTTCCACGCGGGAGCGCACCCACAACACGGTGTCGCGCATCGCCAGCGAGACGAATCTGAAGCCCGCCGCACATCTCACCTGCGTGGCCGCCAGCCGCGATGAGGTGGATGAGGTGATCCGCGCCTACAAGGCTGCCGGCATCAATCATATTGTCGCGCTGCGCGGCGATCCTATCACCGGCGTCGGCACCCCTTATGTGCCGCACCCGCAGGGCTATGCCTATGCGGATGATCTGGTGAAAGGCATCCGGCGCATCGGCAATTTTGAGGTTTCGGTTTCGGCCTACCCCGAAAAACACCCGGAAAGCCCGAGCATAGAGGCTGATCTTGGCCACCTGAAAGCCAAGGTGGAGGCCGGAGCCACCCGCGCCATCACCCAGTTCTTCTTCGAGAACGACATCTATTTTCGTTATCTCGACAAGGTGCGGGCACATGGCATTGAAATCCCGATCGTCCCGGGCATTTTGCCGGTGACCAATTTCAAGCAGGCTTCCAGCTTCGCCGCCCGCACCGGCGCGACTGTTCCCGCCTGGCTGCTCAAGCGCTTTGAGGGGCTGGATGATGACCCGGAAACCCGCAAGCTCATCGCCGCAGCGGTCGCCGCCGAGCAGGTGATGGATCTGGTGGATCGCGGCGTGACCGAAATCCACTTCTACACCCTGAACCGGGCAGATCTTGTCTACTCCATCTGCCACCTGCTGGGCCTGCGCCCCAAGGTGATTGTACCCCCGGCGGTTCAGGCCGCGGGCTGAAACGGAAAACGCCGGACACCCCGGCAGCGAAACACCTGTCAAGAACCGCAAGACCGCCCCATATGAGGAGCAGCCTTGCGGCAAAACGCTTTCAAGAGGCGACCATGGGCTCCATCATGAGCCATGGCCGATGCCCCGAGCCTCCGAGACCAGAACCATGAGCGCAAACGATATCTTCACCGCCCTCAACGCCGCCGCCCGCGAGCGCATTCTGGTGCTCGACGGGGCCATGGGCACCATGATCCAGGCCCTCAGACTGGATGAGGCCGGCTATCGCGGTGAACGCTTTGCGGACTGGAAGCAGGATGTGAAGGGCAATAACGACCTTCTCAGCCTGACCCAGCCGGATGCGGTGCGCGAGATTCACCTGCAATATTTCCTTGCGGGCGCGGATATCGTTGAGACCAACACCTTCTCCTCCACAACCATCGCACAGGCCGATTATGCGATGGAGGCGCTCGCCTATGAGCTGAACGTGGAGAGCGCGCGCCTTGCCAAGGAAGCCGCACAGCTTGCCGAGGCGAAGGACGGCCGTCGCCGCTTCGTCGCTGGCGCGCTGGGCCCGACCAACCGCACCGCCTCCATCTCGCCGGATGTAAACGACCCCGGCTATCGTGCCGTGAGCTTCGATGATCTCGCCACCGCCTATGCCGAACAGGTGCGCGGCCTGATTGCGGGCGGCGCAGACATCATACTGGTCGAAACCATCTTCGACACGCTGAACGCCAAGGCCGCCATCTACGCGATTGAGCAGGTCTATGCCGAGCTCGGCCTGCGCCTGCCGGTGATGATCTCGGGTACCATCACCGATCTTTCCGGCCGCACGCTTTCGGGCCAGACACCGGCTGCCTTCTGGTATTCGGTCAGCCACGCGCAGCCTTTCTCCATCGGCCTGAACTGCGCGCTGGGTGCGAAGGAAATGCGCGCCCATATCGCCGAAATCGGTCGGGTGGCGGATACCTTCGTGTGCGCCTATCCCAATGCCGGCCTGCCCAATGAATTCGGCCTCTATGATGAGAGCCCGGAAGCAATGGCCGCGCTGATCGAGGAATTCGCGACCTCGGGTCTTGTGAACGTCGTCGGCGGCTGCTGCGGCACCACGCCAGACCATATCCGCGCCATTGCCGATGTGGTGGCCGGCAAGACTCCGCGCCCCATTCCCGAAATCACACCCATGCTGCGCCTCTCCGGCCTTGAGCCGTTTGAGCTGACCTCCACCATTCCGTTCGTGAATATCGGCGAGCGCACCAACGTCACCGGCTCGGCGCGCTTCCGCAAGCTGGTCACCAATGGGGATTATCCTGCGGCGCTGGCCGTTGCGCGCGATCAAGTAGAGAGCGGCGCGCAGGTGATCGACGTGAACATGGACGAGGGCCTGCTGGACAGCGAGGCCGCCATGGTCACCTTCCTGAACCTTGTTGCTTCCGAGCCGGACATCGCCAAGGCCCCGGTGATGGTGGACTCCTCCAAGTGGAGTGTCATCGAGAAGGGCCTGAAGTGCATTCAGGGTAAGGGCATCGTCAACTCCATCTCGCTGAAGGAAGGCGAAGAGCAGTTCCGCCACCATGCCGAGCTGGTGCGCCGCTATGGCGCGGCCGTGGTGGTGATGGCCTTTGACGAAACCGGACAGGCGGACACCTATCAGCGCAAGATCGAGATCTGCACGCGCGCCTATAACATCCTGACCGAAATGGGTTTCCCGCCTCAGGACATCATCTTCGACCCGAACGTGTTCGCGGTGGCCACCGGCATTGAAGAGCATTCCAATTATGGCGTGGACTTCATCGAGGCCACGGAGTGGATCCGCAAGAACCTGCCATACGCCCATATTTCCGGCGGTGTCTCAAACCTCTCCTTTTCCTTCCGAGGGAACGAGCCGGTGCGCGAGGCGATGCATTCAGTATTCCTATACCATGCCATCAAGGTTGGCATGGACATGGGCATCGTGAATGCCGGCCAGCTTGTCGTTTATGATGAGATCGAGCCGCGCCTGCGCGAGGCCTGCGAGGATGTGGTGCTGAACCGCCGCGCCGATTCCACCGAGCGACTGCTGGAGATCGCCGGAGAGTTTCGCGGACAGGGCAAGGAAAAGAAGGAAGCCGACCTCACCTGGCGCACATGGCCGGTGGAAAAGCGCATCGCTCATGCCCTGGTGAACGGCATCACGACCTATGTGGAAGACGATACAGAGGAAGCCCGCCAGCAGGTGGCGCGTCCGCTGCACGTTATCGAAGGCCCGCTGATGAACGGCATGAATGTGGTGGGTGACCTGTTCGGCGCGGGCAAGATGTTCCTGCCGCAGGTGGTGAAATCCGCCCGCGTGATGAAGCAGGCCGTGGCCTATCTCATGCCCTTCATGGAGAAGGAAAAGGAAGAGAGCGGGGAAACCGGCTCTCAGGCCGCCGGCAAGATTTTGATGGCGACCGTGAAGGGCGATGTGCACGATATCGGCAAGAACATCGTGGGCGTCGTGCTCCAGTGCAACAATTACGAGGTTGTAGACCTCGGCGTGATGGTGCCGGCCGCGAAGATTCTCGAAATTGCCAAGCAGGAGAAGGTCGATGTCATCGGCCTCTCCGGCCTCATCACCCCTTCACTCGACGAGATGGTGAATGTCGCCGCCGAGATGGAGCGCGAAGGCTTTGAGGTGCCGCTGCTGATTGGCGGTGCCACGACCTCGCGCGTGCATACGGCTGTGAAGATCTCGCCCCAATATGTGCGCGGACAGGCGGTGTATGTGACCGATGCCAGCCGTGCGGTGGGCGTTGTCTCCAACCTGCTCAACACCGAAACGCGCGGGGCCTATGTGGCTGATATTCGCGCGGAATATGAGAAGGTGGCGGAAGCCCATGCGCGTGCCGATGCGCAGAAGCAGCGCGTGCAGCTGGAACATGCACGGGCCAACGCACTGAAGCTTGATTTTGCCAGCTACACACCGCCAAAGCCGAGCTTCCTCGGCACACAGGTGTTCGAGGATTACGACCTCGCGGATCTTGTGCCCTTCATCGACTGGACGCCTTTCTTCCAGTCCTGGGAATTGCGCGGTCGTTATCCAGCTATTCTTCAGGATGAGGTGGTGGGTGAGACCGCGCGCAGCCTCTTCCATGATGCGCAGGTCATGCTGGAGAAGATGGTGACGGAGAAGTGGGTGACAGCCCGCGCCGTCATCGGCTTCTGGCCCGCCGCCGCGGTGGGTGATGACATCGTGCTGTTCCGCGATGACAGCCGCGCCAATCCGCTGGCCACACTGCACACCCTGCGTCAGCAACTGGCCAAGCGCGAGGGGCGCTACAATCTGGCGCTCTCGGATTTCGTGGCCCCGATGGAAAGCGGCATCGCCGATTATGTCGGCGGCTTCGCGGTGACGACCGGCATTGGCGAGGATGAAAAGATCGCGGAGTTCAAGGCCGCACATGACGATTACTCCTCCATCCTGTTCAAGGCACTGTGCGATCGTCTGGCGGAAGCTTTCGCCGAACAGATGCATCACCGTGTGCGCACCGGTTTCTGGGGTTATGAGACGGAGGAAGATCTCTCCAATGAGGATCTGATCGCCGAAAAGTATCGCGGCATTCGCCCCGCGCCCGGCTATCCGGCCCAGCCCGACCACACGGAAAAGGCAACCCTGTTCGAACTTCTGGATGCCGAGGCGCGCATTGCACTGAAGCTGACGGAGAGCTTTGCCATGTGGCCGGGTTCTGCGGTTTCCGGCCTCTATTTCTCCCACCCGGAGAGCGCCTATTTCGGCGTGGGCCGGGTCGAGCGCGATCAGGTGGAAGACTATGCCGCCCGCAAGGGCTGGAGTGTGGAAGAGGCCGAGCGCTGGCTGGCCCCCATCCTGAACTATAACCCCAACCGTCGGGCCGCCGCCGAGTAAGACAGTTGGGGTGAAGCACACAGGGCCAGACAGCATAAACCCATGAATGTCATGTTGCAGAAGGTGGTGCTGAAGCAGGCACTGCCTTCCGCGCCATGAGTTACCGTGGCATGACCTATGATGCCCCGACTTGCCGCATGTCCCGGCCATGACAGGCCCCCGCACGCAGAGCTGAGCCGGGCGAGAACACCCACGTCGTTCACCGGCACACGATGCCCGCAGTCCGCGCCATTGCGATGGGGCCGCCCTATGTGGCGGGGCAGTTATGCGCGTCCGAAGCAATCTCACCCGACATCTTCAGATCGCCATGGCTGCTGTGGGAACAAAAAACATGCGCGAGGATCCGCATCCCTTCATGCGCCAGTCATCGGGCATGAGCCGTAGCAACTCCCGCTCACATCCGGGCATCACGACAGAGGACAGAGCGAAGGGCAGCCTTATCAGAGTCATGATGAGTGAAATCGGATAAAGAAATCCCGGCCACACAATATATTGGAATGCTGCTCCTGCCCCATGAGATGGAGAAATGCTCCAGTGGTGCGGATCATGCCGATATAACCCTCGCATCTCTGATTGAGAGCCCAACACGACAGGGTTGAGGTCTAGACATCGAACATATCTGAAGCTGCAACAGCTGTGCCAAACCGGTCACAGCGCCATAAAACTGCTTTACGCGCTTGTCATTTCAACGTGCTCTGGTCAGCCTAAAAAAGTTGCGCGAAATCAAGGGAAGTAAGTCCCACAGCACCCGGCATATTCATGAAAGATTTTGGAACATCTATAAATCATTGATGTTGCAGGATTATTCATTTCGCGTCTATGTCCCCGGCCATGATCCCCCGATGGGATGGCCCGCACCGCAGCAGCGCATGGACAGCACCATGAGAGCGGGCCTTTCGGCGAAACCGGAGGCAGCCAGAAGCCACACCTCCCTTCCCGCACAAGGAATGCGTTCTGATGGAGGAGGGTGACATCCGGCATGGCGTGTATCTGGCGCACCGCTCTGCGCTGATCGATTACGCCACGCCCATTCTGGGTTCACGCGAAGCCGCCGAGGATATCGTGCAGGATGCCTTCCTGCGTTTCGTGCCAGCGCGCCTCCAGGTGGGGAGCCCGGAACAGGCCCTGGCCTATCTCTACCGCATCGTGCGGAACCTCTCTTTCGATGTACTCAAGCGCCGCAAGGTGGAAACCCGCGAGGCGAGCGCCGGCGTGCCTTATTGGGGTATCCCGCGCGCCGAACCCACGCCCGAACAGTCCCTGCTGCTGTGCGATCAGGTGCAGATGGTCTCCGATGTGCTGGACAGCCTGCCAGTGGATGTGCGCGTGGCAGTCGAGATGCATCGGTTTGGTGGCTTCACGCTGGAGCAGGTGGCCGCGCATCTCGGCATTTCCGTCACTACAGTCCATCGCCATGTGCGCGGGGCCATGATGAAGATCGCAGCGCGGCTGGACGATGCCGGTGGCTGAATATTTGATTCATCGTGAAAAAAATGTCCGCCCCGATCGTCTTTCCCATCAGGACGGATAAAAGGATGAACATATCCGTATCGATGGGGCATCAGGGTGCCACGGCAGGAATGACATCGCGCCAGGAATCGAGCAAGGACAACCAGCCGGATCCACTGGTGGAGGAAGCCATAGACTGGCTTCTGCGCCTGAAGGATGACCCATGCGACGCTGAGGTCAGCCGGCAGTTCGACGCATGGCGTACGTGCTCGCCCGCCCATGCCCGCGCATGGGAGAAGGCTGACAAGGTCTGGCGGCTGATGGGCGAAGTGCCGCCCGTTCATGTGCAGGTCTGGGCCGGGCCAGAAGCTTCAACCGCCCCCCAGACCCCGGTCTCGACCGCCCATCCGCGCCGTCCCTCTTCCACACGAGAGGTCGCGCGCACCGGGCGCGAAGGTATGCGACCCACCCGCAGCTGGCAAAAGCGCCTTGCCGGCGGGTGCGCCATTGCCGCCCTCGGCCTGTTCGCCCTTGTGGCCGGCCCCGATCTACTGGTGCGTCTTGAAGCAGACCACATGACCCGGACAGGCGAAAGCCGCGTGGTGCAGCTGGATGATGGCTCCACCATCACGCTTGGCGCACACAGCGCCATTGCCGCGCATATGGAAGGGCCGGTGCGCCGCATCACCCTGCTCTCCGGCGAAGCGCTGTTTGATGTGGCGCACGATGCCAACCGCCCGTTTGAAGTGGATGCCGGCGGGGTCGCGGTGCGGGTGCTGGGCACGGTATTTGATGTGCGCCTCTCCACCACCGGCACCATGGTGGAACTGGCGCGCGGCGCGGTCAGTGTCACCTCTGATGCCGGCTCTGCCGATACCCGCCTCACGCCCGGTGAAACCGCCATGGTGGACCCGCGCACCGGCGCGGTGGAAATGGGACAGATCTCCCCGCAGGATATCGCCACATGGCGCGAGGGTCGCCTGTTTGTGAATGATGCCCCCATCGGGGCCGTGGTGGAGCAGATCCAGCGGTATCATCCGGCCTGGATCCGGGTGATGGATTCCGGCCTCGCCACTGAACGGGTCACCGGCCTTTATGATCTCAGCGACCCGGACCGCGCCCTGCGTGCTCTGGTGCAGCCCCATGGCGGGCAGGTGCGCACCATCTCACCCTATTTGCGTCTGCTGACCCGCGAATAGACAGTGGCCACGCGAAATCGCCATTCATTCCGAAAATGAATCGCAAAAAATGCGGTGGCGATGAAAAAAAGCGACGGGCCACTCGTTTTAGGTCTGGAAGCACATGCGGAGGCATGTGCAGCGGGATTTCCAGGACCAAGCAAATGTGGATGCAGCGACCGCGTAGAAACACAGCCCGCGGCAATGCAAATCTGGGCATGGCGCTCGCGGCCAGACTTCTGGCGGGCACGGCACTGGCCGGTTTGGCGCTGGTGGTGCCACAAGGCCCCGGCGCATTTGCACAGGCCGCAGGTGCGGCGCGATCCTTCGAAATTCCCGCGCAACCTCTTGTTTCAGCGCTGAATGCATTCGGTCGCCAGTCCGGTTTACAGATCACGCTGGCGTCCTCCACCTCACGCGGGGTCACGTCCCGGCCGGTGCGCGGCAGCTACACGCCGCAGCAGGCTCTGGCCCAGATGCTGGGCGGCTCCGGCATTCCGTTCCGCATCACGGCAGATCGCACGGTCATCGTCGGCACCCCGGTCTCGGCCGGTGGCGCTACGGACCCCGGCGCACCGATGGGCGCGGATGGCTCTCTGGTTCTGGACACCATCAATGTGAACGGCGTGGGTGCGGCGGAGCGACCGTTCGAGACCCCTGCCCCGGTGGCGCACATCTCCCAGCAGACCATCGAACGCTTCCGGGGCGGCAGCCCGGCTGACATCTTCCGGGGCACGCCGGGCGTCATGTCTGGTGAATCGCGCAATGGCGCGGGCGGTATCGATGTGAACATCCGCGGCATGCAGGGCATGGGCCGCGTGAATGTGACGGTGGATGGCGCGGAGAATGGTGTCTCCGTCTATCAGGGCTATCAGGGCGCATCGAACCGCACCTTTGTGGACCCGGATCTGCTGGCAGATATCGACATCCGCAAGGGCTCGGATGTTGCCTCACGCGGGATTGCCGGCAGTGTCTCCATGCGCACGCTGGGCGCGGAGGACATTCTCAAGCCGGGTGAAACATGGGGCGTGCGGGTGAAGGGGGGCTTTGGCACCAACACCGCTACCCCGGTTCCCGGTGAGGTGGCAGGCTACAAGTGGCCGTCTTCACCGTCCGCCCCACCGTTCGCCACCGGCTCCAGCGACACCATGGACCGGCCCGGCCTGTTCGTGCCCACCAGCGGCTCCGGCTCCATTGTCGCGGCGGCACGCACGGAGAATTACGACCTGTTGTGGGGCTATGCCGTGCGCAAGCAGGGCAATTACTTCGCGGGCACCAATGGCCCCGCCGCCAATCCGGTGAATACTGGCCCGCGCAGCATATGCAGAAACCCCACATGGTGCCAGAACTGGCCCAATTATCTGGTGAACACTGGTCTCACCAATTACCGGGCTGGCGAAGAGGTGCTCAACACCCAGCTCGAAACCCATTCATGGATCGCCAAGGCCCTGATCCGGCTGGAAAACGACCAAACCCTGCAATTCGGATACACCGGCTATGCCGGTGAGGCGGGCGACCGGCTGGCATCGCGCTTCACTGGAGATCGCAGCCAGGCGACCCAGCAGACACAGACGGCAGGCACCAATCTGCACACCGGTACCATCCGCTATCGCTGGAACCCGGCGGACAATGACTATGTGAACCTCTCCGCCAATCTGTGGCTGACACAGCTGGAGATGCTGAACCCCATCCGGGGCGGCGGCATCCCCCGTCCCGGCGATGTGGGGCTTGGCGAGAATTTCCGCACCGGTGTGGATTCCCGCATGTGGGGCGGAGATCTCTCTAACACCTCGAAATGGGATAGTTCGCTGGGGGCGTTCGACTTCAATTATGGCGTCTCCTACCTGAATGAATCCACCGAACCGAGCGCCTATACAGACATGCTGGAAGGCTGGCTGAACATGCGTGACGGCGCGCGTCAGGAAGCCGCCATCTATGGCAAGCTGGCCTACAAGCCGGTGGACTGGCTTACCCTGAATGCCGGGCTGCGCTACACCCAGTTCTGGTCCGAGGACCGGCGCACCGTCGCCAATTCGGAACACTATCTCAGCAACGAGCCCTCCAAGAGCGATGGCGGCCTCAGCCCCTCCATCGGCGTCACGGTGGAGCCGTGGACCGGCGTGCAGCTCTACACCACCTATTCCAGCGCCCTGCGCTATCCCAGCCTGATGGAGGCGGTTTCAGCCTTCACCCTGATTGTGAACGAGGATCTGGAGCCGGAGCGGGCGAATACATGGGAGCTGGGCGTCAACGTCGTCCAGAACAATGTGTTCACGGGTGGCGACACCGGCATGATGAAGTTCAGCTATTTCAACTGGGACATCGAGAACTATATCGCACGCGAATACCGAAGCTTTGATGATCCGGGCGGTTTCACATGGACCGGCATGCAGATCTACAATATCGACCGCGCCCGCTTCTCCGGCCTTGAGTTTACCGGCCGCTATGAAGTGAACGGGTTTGCGGCGGAACTGGCGGCGAACTACTATCTCGATGTGGAGTTCTGCCGCACGGCTACAAGTTGCGAGAGCAAGTCGCTCTATGGCGACTACGCCACCAACCATGTTCCACCAGAATATACGGTCAGCCTTACGCTGTCGCAGAAGCTGTTCGAGGATGCCCTCACCGTGGGCGGGCGCATCTCCTATACCGGGCCGCGCGCCATCGGCCATGGTCCGGTGACGGCGCAGGGCGCGAGCCAGTTCATCGACCAGATCAAATGGGACCCGTTCTGGCTGGTGGATGTGTTCGCCGAATACAAGCTGAATGACAGCTGGACCGCGATGGTGCGCGTCGAAAACCTTACCGACGCCTACTATGTCGATCCACTGAGCCTTGTGAACCAGCCCTCACCCGGCCGCACCTTCTATGCCAGCCTCACCGGCCGCTTCGGTAGCGAGGAGCCGTGGAACATGCCGTCATTCGGGCGCAAGGTGCCATCCGCCTCCGGCTCCGGCACATCCGGCACCGACTGGACCGGCCTCTATGTGGGCGCGCATGGCGGTTTCGCCGTGGCTGAGCTGAACGGCACCACCACCGCCCTGAATGGTCTGCCGAACGATATCGCGTCTTCCGAATCCGTCGATCGGCGCTTCCGGGATCTGCTGTTCGGTGGGCAAATTGGCTATAATTACCAGTTCGATAACCGCATCGTTCTAGGTGTTCAGGCCGATTACAGCCGCACCCAGATCAAGGGCACGCAGGATACGCTCTCCATGGAGGGCAATCTCTGGACCAAGGGCCATCTTCAGGCCGCGACCCATTACGAATTCGACTGGATGGCCACCCTGCGCGGGCGCGTGGGCTACGCCTTCGACAATTTGCTCATCTATGCCAGCGGCGGCCTCAGCATGCTGAACGAGAAGCAGATGCGCGACCAGTATCGCTCGGATTCGGCGGACCGCTGGGCACCCTATGGCTACCAGACCAATCCCTTCTTCGTGGAGAGCGCGCAAAGCAACCGCACCGGCTGGACCCTGGGTGCGGGCGCGGAATGGGCCATCACCAGCAACTGGTCGCTTTCGGCGGACTATTCCTTCTCCCGCTATGCCGCAAAGGACTTCCGCTTCAATAACGCACGGGCCGGCGTATCGCGGGACTACACCACCACCACCTCCACCATCATCGGCTACGAGGAGTATGAGTGGCTCCCGGGATACCTGTTCCCGATTTACGAATATACCTACACCCAACATCCCGGAATGTCTGGCAAAGCCATTGGCCGCAAGGCTTCGAACGCCATCGACCTGAACACGCTCAAGATCGGTCTGAACTACCGTTTCTGATCCCGGCTCCGTGATGATGAGGATCGTTCCATGACAACCGATACCCTTGAAAAGCCTGTCCTGCACCGGGCACAGGCGCTCAAGACCATGACCCAGGGCAGCCATGCACGGCTCGATGATACGATCATGGCCCGGCGGCCATTCGAAAGCCTCGCACGTTACGGGCTGCTCCTTCAGGTGCAGTATCTGTTCCACCGGGATATTGATGCGCTCTACGACAATCCCGAACTGGAGCTGATGCTTCCCGATCTGGAAAACCGCCGCCGTTTTCCCCTGATCGTACTGGACCTTGAGGATCTCGGCATCCCCGCGCCGGTGGTGGACGAGGCCCCGGTCTTTACGCGGGACAATATCGACCTTCCGACAGCACTCGGCTGGCTCTATGTGGCGGAAGGTTCGAATCTTGGCGCGGCTTTCCTGCTGAAGGCAGCAACGGGGCTTGGCCTCTGCGATCATCTCGGCGCACGCCATCTGGGGGCAGCACCGGCGGGGCGCGGCCTGCACTGGCGCAGCTTCACCGCCGCGCTCGATGCACCGGACATGGATGAGGCGTCTGAGGCGCGTGTGAGTACCGGCGCACAGGCGGCCTTTGCAAGGGTGCGCGCCCTTGTGAACCGCTTCCTTCCGCACACGCCACAGGACTGAGCCCACCGTCTCCTCCGCCTGCGCGGGGCAGAAACCAGCGGCACTCTTCCTGTCATTCATGAAAAGGATAAACCGATGACGCGACAGCGTGCGATGCCCCATGCGGCAGCCCCATCGCCAGCCGGCAAGACCCGCGCAGGGGCAAAAGCCAGACCGGCATGCAGCCCGATGCGCAGGCAAATGCCCGCGCGTGTCCTTGCATGCATGCTCGCACTGATCTGCGTGTCATCTCCAGCGTTCAGCCAGCCGGGAGCCGCGCCTCCCATCGCCAGCCAGACCCTTTCAACTGGACCGACCTTCACTGCACCTACACCTGCACCGGGCACGCCAACAGCCAGCTCACCGGGTCAGGTTGGACAGGAGGTCTTATCTCCCCAACCTCCCGCAGCCCTGCTTCCTGAGTCTGGAACGCCGGTCTCTGGCATGGCTGTTTCAGAAGATACGTCACACACCACGCCCGCCCCGGACACAGCAGTCGGGATCGTCTCCGTACCACCGCACGTACAAGCTCCTGCGCAGTCCATTGACCCTGCCCCCTCCTTCCTCGAAGACCCTGCACAAGCCTTCTCACGCATGCTGGCCACATCGGAACGCCGGGCCGATCTGCCGCATGATCTCTCACCCTGGGGCATGTTTCTGGCGGCAGACTGGGTGGTGAAAGCGGTGATGATCGGTCTCGCCTTTGCCTCTGTGGTGACCTGGACGGTCTGGTTCGCGAAATCACTGGAAATCGCAGGGGCCGGTGCACGGGTGCGCCGCGCCCTGCGTGTGATCGGTTCTGCCGGCAGTCTTGCGCAGGCGGCACAGGCTCTGACTGGCCGGTCCGGTCCTGCGGCCCATATGGTGCGCGCGGCGGAAGAGGAAATGCGCCGCTCCATCCCCGCGCTGGACCATGCCGGCGGCGCAGGCGTGAAGGAGCGGGTGACCTCCAGCCTGCTGCGGATTGAGGTGGGTGCCGGCCGCAAGCTCATGCGCGGTACCGGCGTTCTGGCGACCATCGGCGCGACAGCCCCGTTTGTAGGCCTGTTCGGCACGGTATGGGGCATCATGAACAGCTTCATCGGCATCTCGCAGGCCCAGACCACAAATCTGGCGATTGTCGCGCCCGGCATTGCCGAGGCCCTTCTTGCCACCGCCATTGGTCTTGTGGCCGCCATTCCGGCGGTGATCGTCTATAATCTGTTCGCCCGCTCCATTGCCGGCTACAGGCAGGCACTGGCGGATGCCGCAGCCGGGATCGAGCGGCTGGTGAGCCTTGATCTCGATTTCCGCATGGTTCCCGCGAACGATGATGCCGCTTTGCGGCAGGCGGCGGAGTGAGCCATGGCTGGCGGCATCCGCGAACGCGCGGGCGATGATCTTCCCGAAAATCACGAGATCAACGTCACCCCCTTCATTGATGTGATGCTGGTGCTGCTCATCATCTTCATGGTCGCTGCCCCCCTGGCCACTGTGGATGTGAATGTGGACTTACCTGCATCCACCGCGAAGCCGGCGGAGCGCCCGGATAAGCCACTCTATCTCTCGGTGCGCGAAGACCTGACCCTCGCGCTGGGCAATGACCCGGTGGCACGCGAACGGCTGGCCGCGACGCTCGATATCACCACCCAGAACAATCGGGAGGCCCGCGTTTTTCTGCGGGCGGACAAAAGCGTGGGATATGGCGACCTCATGGAGGTGATGAACCTGCTGCGTACCGCCGGGTATCTGCGCATTGCGCTGGTGGCGTTGGAAACCACACCAGTTGCCACAGACGGGGCTGATACGGAGCCCAAGGTCGTGGTGCCAGAGGCGGCCAGACCATGAGCACCGGCACGGGAAATGAAAGCGAGCCCGTGAAGCAGACGATGCCAAGCATCGCCCATTCCGGAAACACAGTTGCGCCGAGTAAAAACCAGCCTCCAAGCCACACAAAGACCAATGATCCGGCTGCGCGCTCTGGCATGTGCGCCACAGCGGAAGGCATTGGCGCGCGCTCATCTGCTGCAACCACTCGGCATGCTTGTTCATCGGCTGCGATACAGGATGCAGATGGGCTCAAGTTTACTTTCTCCGCACCCGCATCGAAAACAACTGAAGGCCTTGCGCAACCGCCAGCGGCACAGGTTGATGCCGCCGGATCATCGCCGCTCGCCGGGAGCCAATCACCTCCACCTGGCTCCACTTCCCCCTCTCCCCTCCGCGAACGCGCGGTTGCACGTGGGGCGCTGCTGGCGGAACTGGGCCTATGGGTGGGTGCGGGGTTGATTGCCCTGACGGTCCATGTGGGTGCGGCAGCGTGGCTGCTGCAAGACCCCGAAACACTCATCGCCAATGATGAACTTCCGGCCGCCATCATGATTGAGGTGGCGGATGTCTCCGAAGCGACATTGACCGAACAGAACGACATATCTCCCGACCAGCAGGATGCCGTGGAGAGCACCCCCTCCCAAGCCTCCGACGCCCCCCAAGAACAACCCACGCAGGAAACACCAGAAGAGACAGCCGAGCCCCCCCCTCCGGACACCCCGCCCGAGGAGCAGGTGGCAGAAGCGGAGCCGGAAGAGATCCAGACCCCGCCGCAGGAAAATGTGGACGCTGCCCCTGCCGCTGGCCCGCCCCAAGCCTCCAGAACGCAAGGTGGAGACACAAGCACAGAAACCACCGAGGCCGGAACGCAAGCGCGAGCAGAAGCCCCGCCAGCAGGCACAGGCCGCCTCCCGCGCTGCGATCGAGGCTCAGGCACAAGCCAATGCATCCAACCGCAATGCCGCCCGGCAGAATGCGTCCGGCTCCACCTCCACCCTCTCGCCCGCCACATGGCAGGCCCGGCTGATGGCGCATCTGGAGCGGCGCAAAACCTATCCGCCCGGCGCGAAGGCGCGGGGGGAGCGGGGCACGGTGTATGTGCGCTTTTCCATTGATGATGGCGGGCATGTCGGCGCGGTCTCGCTTGCCCGTTCATCCGGCTTTCCAGATCTCGACCAGGCTGTGCTGGTGATGGTGCGCCAAGCCTCTCCCGTGCCGGCACCGCCGCCCGGTGTCCAGCGCACCATCACCACGCCGGTGCGCTTTTCGGTGAGGTGAGGCCCGGCTATCCCTGTTTTCAAAACGCAAGATATTGGGACAAAAGACAGAACGGGAAAGCCGGGGGCAGCCTCCTGCTTCAGCATTCGGACCAACCTGCATCCTTGAATGAACGCATTGGAGGCACGGGGGAAATACCACTCACCGTTTCTGTGGCGGTAAAAGGCAGAAGAACCAGAGCGATGTGGAACCCATGCCCGGCGGATGCTGGTGACTTGCGGATACCCGCCTTGCTCCGAAACTCAATATCTGGAATCTCCACCTCAAGCGGGGCAGCCGGAACATCCGTCGGCTTCAGCAGTCAGGCCAGCTTGTATCCCTGAATGACCGCATTGGATGCATGGGGGAAAATATCCCTCCCCATTTCTGTGCTGGCAAAAGGCAGAAGGGCCAGAGCGATGTGGAACCCATGCCCGGCAGATGCTGGCGACTTGCGAATAACCGCTTCGCTCTGAAGCTTAATATCCATAATCTGCGTCTCCAGCGGTACGGCGAGCTGGCAGAAGTCCACCGCTGAACCCAACCCCAACGCCTTGGACAGCGCTTCTTTCCGGCACCATAAATCAAGACAGGCCACCGGCCTGGCATGTGGCAGCAGCCCCGCAAGCCAGTCCTGCTCCTCCATGCTCAGCCAGGTTTCGAAAGGTGGCGGCACGGCCCCTGCTCTCTCGACATCAACCCCCACACGCATGCCCGAGCCGACAACACAGGCCACACAGCCTTCCGTATGGGCCAAAGAGACATCAAGCTCCGCACCACCGGCATTCAGGATGCGGGGCTTGCCATCCGTTGAAAGACACACCTGCCCGGCCGGTACTGAAAGCCGTTGACCAAGAACAAGCCGCACCAGACCATGCGCCGCGATAAAAGCCTGCCGTTGCGCCTCAAAGCGCAAACCATTGGCGCGCATGCGCTCTTCTGCACTCAGGCAATGCTCAAGCCAGCCCCATGCCGCAAGACTGAGCCGCTCCAGCACCAGACAATAAAGCGCCCCCGGAAAGGTCGGCTGCACCTCACAATGGGCCGCACGCAGAAGAGCATCCGGCCCATGCTCCGGGGTCATGGCATCGTGAGGGCACCAGCCCGTGCACGCGCTTCAAGATGCACGCCCAACCGGTGGGCCAGCGCCATGATGGTGAGGGTGAGGTGCTTGTCCGGCAAATGCGGCAGCGCGCCACCGTCACAGATATAGAGATTGTCGATCTCGTGGCTGCGCAGGTTCGCGTCCACCACCCCACGGGCCGGATCTGCGGACATGGCGGTGGTGCCGGCATAATGGATGCCGGTGCCGGAATTGTCCGTGCTGCTCATGATGGAGGTGGAAGAGGCCCGGCGCAGCACCTTGCGCCCCCATGCCAGCATGGCATCCATCTGCTCGGCGGCTGCGGGCGGAATGGTGAAGTCCACCACCACCTGCCGCACGCCATACTGGTCCACGCTGGTTGCCGGGCGCACCCGGTTCTCCGGCCGCGCCTCGCCGGCACAGAACAGGCCGAGCGTGACATAGCTATGGAACATCATGCGCGCGAACCGCTCCTTCATCACTGTCGGAATGCGGTTCATGCCGGCCAGATAATGGGGAATATCCGGAATGCCATGAATGGCATGGCCGATGAACGGGAAGGACGAGCCATCCTTCATCTTGCCCCGCGCCATCAGGATCAGCAGGTCACCATAGCCGATGTCATAATCGCGGCGCGTGTTCCACAGCCGCCAGAGCGAGGTGGAGAGCACCGCCTTGGGGTTGTCCTGAATATAAAGGCCAACCTGACCGGACCGGTTGGAAAGACCCTGCGGGTTGGCTTCATCTGCCGAATTGAACAGGATGCGCGGCGTCTCCACCGCGCCTGCCGCCAGCACAACAATATGCGCCCGCTGGATGTGCCGCTCTCCGGTTCGGATGTCGATATATTCGACCCCCTCAAGGCGTTGGCTTCCCTCTGCCCGGATGAGGCGCACCACCTTGGCGTCCGTGCGCAGATCGTAGTTTGGCAGACCCTCGATCTCCGGTAAAAGCCGCTCGGAGAATTTGTAGACAGCACCTACCGGACAGCCGGATGTGCAGATGCCGGTGGAAACGCATGCGCCTTCCACGCCCGGCCGGGTATCAATGGCCTTGCGGTTGGGAATGGCGTGGGCGTCCGGCTCGCGCAAAGACCGCACGGCTTCCACCACCAGACGGTCTGCGGGCCGAAGCGGCTTGGGCGGCACATACACGCCATCCGGCAATTCGGGGATATTCTCCGCCGTGCCGCAGACGATGATCCGTTCCTCAACCGCACGGTAAGAGGCTTCCAGATCGGCATAGCTGATCGGCCAGTCTTTGAAATCTCCCGGCCCAAAGCGGACGCTGACGCCATTCCAAAGATTTTGCAGGCCATTCACGGCCAGCACCTGAAAGTGGCGAAAGCCATCCTTCGGGCGCGCGGTTGAGCCGGCCTGCCCATCAGCGAACAGCGGATGGATGAAGAGGCTGTCATGCGGGTCCGCCGGCCATGTGGTGGCGGGCCCGATGCCGAAGTCACGACGGCCACCGGGCGGGACGACATCGCGGAAATAATTCTCCGGCAAGCGGCCTCCCTGTTCGAGGGAGATAACCTTCAGGCCGGCCTTGGCCAGTTGATAGGCCAGTATGCCGCCGCCAGCGCCGGTGCCGACAATGCAGACATCGCAATGTGCGGGTTCAGCCACGCTTTCCCTCCATCGGCCATTCCCCAACGGTTGCAAGAAAGGCAGGGGATGCGAAGTGGATATATTCGAGGAACTCAAGGAAAAGCCGGATATCACTTCCAAGTTCCGCGCGTTTCAGCGGAGCTGCGCTGACGTCCCGCTGTTGGCGCGCGGCGGCAAGGCGGGTAAGCGCCGCACTAATCTGCCGGTTCTCCAGAGCAATCCGCACGATCTGCGGTTCTATGTTTGCAAGCGCCTTCCTGTAGGGACTGAAGGCGATGATGGCTGCCATCAGGCTGGCGATCTGTTGCGTCTCGGTCTCACCCATGGCCACCACCCCGCAACTCCCGGAACGGACGCCCGGACTTCAGATGCGCCTCGATCTCTTCCAGCGGCACACCGCTCGTTTCCGGAACGGCACGCAGGGTGAAGATAATGCCCAGCGCGCAGAAGAGCGCATAAATGGCGAAGACCCCGCCCAGCCCGATGCCGGACACCAGCACCGGGAAGGAAAAGACGACAACGAAATTGAAGCCCCAATTGGTGAGTGTCGCCACACTCATGCCGATGCCGCGCACATTCTGCGGGAAGATTTCGGCAATCATCACCCATGGCAGTGCGCCAAGGCTGGCGGCGAACGCGCCGATATAGATGAACAGGCCGATCAGCGCGAGAATATCGAGGAACTGGGTCTCGGAAATCGCCCCCAGCGCGATCATGCCAAGGCTGAGCGCGGTGCCGATGAAGCCGATGACAAGCAATTTGCGCCGGCCGATCCGGTCGATCAGCACCATGCCCACCACGGTCATCAGCACATTGACCACACCAACCCCGATGGTGGCGAGAAGCTGCGTCGACTGATCCCCCAGCCCCGCTTCCCGAAAGACAGCCGGGGCATAGGAGATGACCGCATTGATCCCGCTGAGCTGTTGCAGCAGGAACAGGCCGACACCCACCACCAGCGCGGGGCGGACCACCGGCCCGAACAGATCGGCCCAGCCGCCGCCGGTGCGATCCTCACGGGCGGTCTGTTCGATCTCGGCGAATTCGGCCACCGCCTGCGGGCTGGTCGCCTCCCAGTTGCGAATGCGCGCGAGCGCGGCGCGCGCCTCCTGCGTCCGCCCCTTTGCCGCAAGCCAGCGGGGCGTATCCGGTAGAACCACGATGCCGATAAACAGGGCGATGCCCGGCAGCATGCCCACCATGAACATGGTGCGCCAGCTGTCTGAAAAGGCAAAGCCCGCAACATAAGCCCCCAGAATACCGAGCGTAATTGCAAGCTGATAGATGGACACCAGCATGCCGCGTTTGGCAGGCGGGGCGCTTTCCGAGATGTAGAGCGGCGCAACCAGCGCGGCCACGCCGACAGCAAAGCCCAGAACAAGCCGGGAGACGGTGAGAACCCACACTGACTCCGCAAGGCCACAGAACAGGGCCCCCACCGTGAACAGCAGGGCAGCGAACAGCAGGGTCTGGCGACGGCCGAACCGATCCACGGTCACGCCCGCCCCGACTGCGCCAAACAGCGCACCCAGCGGAACGGCGGCGGTAATCAGCCCCTCATTGACCGCGGAAATGGCGAACTCCATCCGCAACAGATGAAGCGCCCCGGCGATGACCCCTTCATCGAAGCCGAAGAGAAAACCCGCTATGCCCGCAATCGCGGCAACAAGATACGCCATGTCCCAACCCCTTACCCGGATCGCCCGCTCTCAGTCCGTCAACAGGGCGGCGGCAACCTTGCGGATTGCCATCACGATGTCGTCCACATCCCCATCCTCAAGCTTCGATGCGATGGCGAGCAGCGCGCCGCGCGCATGCAGGTCATCGCAGTTCGGCAGCACCCCGGCGGCATAGCTATAGTCTGCCGCGAAGGCATTGGCCGGGTGGGTCCAGGGAAAGCCATCGGCGGAGTTCGAGCGCTTCTGGACCAGGCTTGGAATATTTGAATACCAGTGCATCCCCCATTCACGGGTAGAGACACAGGCCAGGCTGCCCGTCGGCCCCACAAGCCCTTCCGCACGCAGGGCTTTCACGAAATGATCGGCCAGCGCCTCGGTCTTCAGGAGCATGAGGAGGAAGGGGCCGGTATCGCCCCCGGCATCCGGCACCGTGCGGAAGGTGAGGCCGGGAATATCCGCCAGCGCCTCACGGATGCGCCACTTGGCGCTGCGCATGGCCCCGGTGATCGCCGGCAGCTTGCGCATCTGGGCCAGAGACATCGCCCCGGCCAGTTCAGACATGCGCGCGCCATAGCCCCAGAGCTGGCAATCCTCCTGCGTGGTATCGAGCCGTCCGGCCGGCGTACGCGGATAGCCGAGATCATGCAGGGCAACGATCCGCTGGAACAGGGCATCGTCATCACACACGATCAGGCCGCCATCACCGGAGGTCATGTTCTTGTTGAGCTGGAAGCTGAAAATGCCGATATCGCCGAACCGGCCCACGGCGGTGCCCCTGAAACTCGCTCCTGCGGCCTGCGCGCAATCCTCGATGAGACGGACCCCGCGCGCCTTGCACAGGGCCGCAATCTCATCAATACGCCCCGGCGCGCCACTCATATGCACGCACAGCACGGCGCGGCTGCGCGGCCCGATCTTGCGGGCCAGATCCTCGGGATCGATGCAGAAGGTCTCGTCGATATCAACAAGGCGCGGAATGGCGCCGGCCCGCACCACCGCCGAAACGCAGCTGACCCACAGATAGCCGGGCACCAGCACCTCATCACCCGGCCCGATACCCAGCGCGGATACCGCGATCGACAGGGCCGCCGTGCCCGATGACACGCCCAGAGCATGGCGATGGCCAAAAGCCTCGCACCACTCCTTCTCCAGCGTATCCACCATGTGCTGCGGGTCTGGACCATAAAAACGGAAGGGACTGCGCGCGCGGATCACGCGATCCACCAGCTCGCGCTCCTCCTCGCCGATCCAGTGCGCGCCGGGCAGTTCCCATGGAAGGGGAGACGTGCGCACCGGCGTGCCGCCGTCCAGAGCCAGACGATTGGCGTACAGATGAAGCGCTTGGTCTTCGGAAGACGTTTCCCCGCTCATGTCAAATCCCCTTGCCCCGATGTTTTGCCCAGAAGAGTCCTGCTCTTCATGATGTCTTTTCTGAAGATGCGAACACCATGCCCTTGACGGCTTCGGTGAAGAGCCCGGCCATCCGTACAATGGTTTCGGGCCTGTAGTTCTGGCGCGTATAGAAGAACTTCATCCGGAAACAGCCATCCATGAGATAGGCATAGACATGCAGATGATAGTCCGCGAGATTTTCAGCGGCGACTGTATCCGGCACATCCATCAGTGATGGATCCGTGGGCAGGAAGATATCGCCATCATAATTATCGGCCCACACATCACCGATATACTGGAAGAGCGTGCGCACCTGATCTTCCCGCGCAAGAAGAGCGGCACGGGGATCATCCGAATAGTAACGCAGCGCGCTATGGCCGATGCCGTTATCCGGGATCGCGCGATACTGCGCCGCGACATGCGCCAGCACAGCGCCCAGATTTTGCGCCCCGTCATCCGGCAGGCGCACGGTAATGGGCGTGTGGGTGATGAACCAGCCGACGGTACGCGAGGGGTCCGCGCCCGGAATGCAGGTTTCGCGGCCATGCGCGACCTTATGGAAAATCAGGTTTTTCTGGCCGGACAATCCATGCGCTGTCAGGGCCAGACCGCCGACAATGGCATGGATGAGGGTCGCCTGCGCCGCGCCGCCATGGTGTTGGCGCAGCGCCTCAAACTCTCTGGCATCCAGCACCTGAAAGCCATAACTGTCGATATCGCTCTGGAGCGCGCCATTCTCCATCGCATCCTCGGGGAAGGGGTGCGCATCCTCGGCTTGCGCCAACCAGTACTCGATCTGGCCCTGCGCACGCGGGCTGCGCGCATAGGCCATCACCTTCTCCACCCACTCATGATAGGGCGTGGTTTGTGCCGGAAGCTGCACCTTCCCGCCGTTTCGTATGGCCTGATAGGCGGTGCGCAGATCTTCCAGCGTGACCTGAAGAGAGAGCGCATCGGTGACCAGCTCATGCATGGTCAGGAACAGATGATGGTTGCGCCCGTTCGGATCCTCGAACTGGGCAAGCGTCATCACCGGGCCGTGTGTGATGTCCAGCGTATCATGCAGCCGCGCCACCTCTTCACGAATGGCCTGAAGCTGAACTTCCTGCGCGCCATCCGGCAGCATGAAATGGTGCAGCGGAATATGGGCGGCTTGTTCGAGCGGGATATGGTGCTGCGTGATGCAGCCATCCGGCTCAAAGCGAAAACGCAAGCGCAGGGCATCATGGTGCCGCACCACCTCGCCCAGAGCAGCGGCCAGAGCAGACTCATCCAGCAGCGCGCCGAGGCGGGCGATAAAACCCACATTGAACTTGTGCGGATTGGGTTTCGCCCAGCTGAAATAGTAGCTCTGCATGGGGCTGAGCGGGGTGGTGAGGCCGGGTTGCGACCCCTTGGCCTTTGGGTCGGCCTGCAGATCGTTCCGGCTTTCAAGATGACCGGCCAGAACGCGGATGGTGGGGTGCTCATGCACCTCGAACGGGGTCAGGGCAAAGCCCTTAGTCCGCACCTCCGCCGCCACGCGAAAAGCCTGTATGGAATCGCCGCCAATGGCGAAGAAATCATCATCCAGCCCAATGACAGACTGACGCAGCACCCGGCTCCAGATATCAAGCAAAAGCCGCTGGTTCGCGCTTGCCTGCTCTATATCGGGGGCGCTCACATCGGCATCATCGGGCAGGCGCAGCGCGTTGCGGTTCAGTTTGCCATTGGGCAGCAAGGGCAGCGCCTCCAGCCGCACATAGCGGGAGGGCACCATGTAATCCGGCAGGCGCGCGCGCAGATATTCCCGCAACTCTCCGGCCAATGCTCCATCCAGCGCGGGGGTGACACAAAAGGCCACCAGCTGGTTCAGCCCCCGGTTTTCCAGTGCGGCCACGGCACAGGCGCGCATGGCCGGGTGGGTGGCAAGCGTGGTCTCCACCTCCCCCGGCTCGATGCGGAAACCACGCACCTTGATCTGGAAATCCTTGCGCCCGACATAATCCAGATGACCATCCGGCCGGATGGAAACCACATCACCTGAGCGGAACAGGCGCGCGTGCAAAGGATCATCCGGCGATGCAAACGGGTTCGCGATGAATTTTTCCTGCGTCAGGTCCGCACGGCCCAGATAGCCGAGGGCCAGCCCCGGCCCGGACACGCACAGCTCGCCCTGAACACCCGCCGCCACGGGCTGGAGATCCTCATCCAGCACATGAATGCGCATCTGGCCGATGGCGGTGCCGATTGGCGCAATCTTGCCATCCAGCCGCTCGGGCGTGATGACGCAGCAGGTCGCATCCGCTGCCATTTCAGATGAGCCATAGAGATTGAGCAGGGTGATATTCTCGCCCAATTCACCCACCTGACGGGCCAGTTCACTCGGCAGCAATTCCCCGGATGAAGTGAGATAGCGCAGGTGCGGCAGCCGTATATTCGTGGTGCGCGCCGCCTCCAGCAGTGCGGCGAGAAGAGACGGCACCACGATCAGCCGCGTGACCTTCTCCTGCGCCAACAGGTCCAGCAGCCGGAACGGATCATGCGCCGTCGCCTCATCCGCCACGACACTGGGAATGCCCTTGAGAAGACCACCCAGCGTTTCCCAGATGGAATCGGCGAAGTTCAGCGCCGTCTTGCTGCAACACACCTCATCGGGCGCGAAGGGGAAGGTCTCCCACATCCACTCGAACCGGCTGAGCATCGCACCATGGGTGCCCAGCACGCCCTTGGGCCGGCCGGTGGAGCCAGATGTGTAGAGCACATAGGCCAGACGATCCGCGCCCTGAATGGCGGGCGGGGTGAATCCGGATACTTGCGCCAAGGGCGTATCAAGACAGAGGGTCTGGATCTCCACACCGCGCAGGAAGTCGTGTGCGGCCTGCATCTCCGTGCTGGTGAGAACCAGCAACGCACCGGTATCTTCCAGCATGAATCGCAACCGGTCCTGCGGATAGGCCGGGTCCAGCGCCACCCATGCGCAGCCGGCCTTGAGAATGCCGAGCATGCCCGCAACCGCGGTAATACCGCGAGACAGGCACAGGCCGATAATGGTGCCGCCATGCGGATCAACCGGAACGGTGCGCATGATGGCGGCAGCGATCTCGTTCGCCCAATTGTCGAGTTCGGCATAGGTCGCAGCCTTGCCGCCGGCTTTCACGGCAAGGGCATGGGGCATGCGCTGCGCGGTTTCCTCAAAAATCGCGTGAAGCAGCATCTGCCCCTCTCCTCTCGAACTCATGTCACAGATCCACCGGCAAAAGCCGAATGGGTATGGGCCTGATGGATCGTGCCGCTACCCGATGATGCCGGATATGAACCCGCAGGCCCTGCCGGACGCGTTGTCTGAAATCTGCCGCACAGCCCCGGCCTTGCGCCAGAGGCGCGGTGACCGACCGCTCCACTTACCCGCCCCCGCCTGCACCCCTGTGACACCCGGCTGTGATGACGCGAAATAGTTGCCCGATACCACCCAGAGGACATCATCATCGGGAGCCCGACAGCTCACCTGCCATGATGAAAGCGGAAGCGCTCCGATGGGCACTTCCTTGTCGCAGACGGCCCGCAGGGCGCGCCTCCATTCTGCCGGACGACTTTTCTCAAACTGCACGAATAATCATGACCCTGCAATCACGATTTCATATCTACTTGCAATATTATGATGATAGCTTTCTGTATGGTCGCATGCTGCACTTGCTCCCTTGAGCAATACGACACCCCCGGAAGAGAGATGGCATGATGAGTGCAGTACGAACCATGCTGGGCATCAGCCCTCTTCTCCTTGTCATTTTGATAGACAGCATCGGTTACACAGTTGTGGTGCCGGTTCTGGCGGCCGCCCTTATTGATATACCTCCATTGATGATGGGGGATGCACATGTCGGCATGCGTTACATGGTCTATGGCATCGCCATCGGCATCTTCGAGCTGGCGATGCTTTATTCAGCCCCGGTGCTAGGGGAAATCTCGGATCAGGTCGGAAGACGGCGCGTGCTGCTGGTGTGCATGCTTGGCGCAATGGCCTGCTTCCTGCTGATCGGCGCGGCGCTCATCTATGACCTCGTGCTGCTGCTGCTGTTCGCCCGGCTGATCGGAGGTGCCACGGCCGGCAGCCAGCCGGTTGCTCAGGCCGCAGCCATAGATGGGCGCAGCGACGGGGAGCGCAGCCTCACCCTCAATATGTGCCTGTTCGCGTCTTCGGTCGGCTTCATTCTTGGTCCGCTCATCGGCGGTCTCATGGCCCATGACGAACATGTGGCCATCACCGATTACACCATCCCGATCTTCCTCATGGCCGGCCTTGCCGGGGCTGGTATTTTGCTGCTTCTGACCTGCTTTCGCGAACAGCCGCGCACCCGGCCGCACGCCGCCGGGAAAATCAATTTTCTCATGGGCATACAAGGTTTCAGGGCCGCCTGGATCAACCCGGAAATCCGCCATCTGATGATCGTGTTCGGCCTGATGCAGATTGCATGGGGCACCTACTTCCTGTTTCTCCCCAGCCTGCTGCACAACCGCTTCAATGAGGATGCGGGCACCGTCTCGCTGATGATGGCGCTGCTGGGGGTGGGCTTCTGCTTTGCCTATGGCCTGTTTCTGCCGCTCCTTGAAAAACGGCAGAGCCCGCGTGCGCTTGCGGCATGGGGCCTGTGGATCACAGCCGCGCTCATCGCCATTGCGCTGGGTGCTGACAGCATGCTGGTGCTGTGGCTGATCGCATTGCCGGTGGCGATTGCGGTCTCGGTGGCTTACGGGGCCATCATCATGCTGTTTTCACGCTCGGTCAGCGATGCGCGTCAGGGCTGGGTGCTGGGCATCTCGGTTTCCGTGAACGCGCTGGTCTGGGGGCTGTCTTCGATGGTCAATGGCGTCCTGAGCGCCATCAGCTATTTCGCGCCCTTCATCATGTGCCTTGTCACTCTGGTGGCCAGCGCAATCCTGGTCACAATCCGCAAGACACCACAGAATGTGGGACATAAAGATGCCTGATCGTGCGCAGGGCCGGTGCGCTTCCCGCGCTCCGGCCCTGCGGTCAATTCAGGTCTTTTGGCTGCGCGCGGCACCATAGGCATTGGCGAGGGCGATGAAGCCCGGCACGTCGATTTCCTCCGCGCGCGCGGTTTCCGCCAGCCCTGTCTGTTCCAGCAACGGCATAGGGTCCATGCCCAGCGATTTCAGACTCTGGCGCAACATCTTGCGGCGCTGGCCAAAGGCCGCTTCCGTCACCCGCTCCAGATGCGCCAACTTGCAGGGCGCGGGGGAGGTGCGCGGCACAAGATGCACCACGGAGGATGTGACCTTCGGCGGCGGCACGAAGGCGGAGGGCGCGACATCGAACGCGATGCGCCCGGTGGTGCGCCAGCCCGCCAGCACCGCAAGCCGGCCATAAGCCTTGCTGCCCACCGTGGCGACAATGCGCTCCGCCACTTCCTTCTGGAACATCAGGGTGAGCGAGGTGAACCATGGCGGCCATGGGTCTGTAGAGAGCCAGCCCACCAGCAGTACGGTCGCCACATTATAGGGCAGGTTCGCCACCACCCGCGCGGGTTCATCCCCCAGCAGCGGGCGCACATCCACCTTCAGCGCATCGCCCTCGATCACCTCGAGCCGCCCCGGATAATGGCCGGCGATCTGCGCCAGTGCATCCATACAGCGGCGGTCCCGCTCGATGGCGATGACGCGCTTCGCGCCCAGCGCCAGCAATGCGCGGGTGAGGCCGCCGGGACCGGGACCGACCTCGATCACGGTCGCATCTTCCAGCGGGCCGGAAGCTCGGGCGATGCGGGCCGTGAGGTTCAGGTCCAGCAGGAAGTTCTGACCAAGGCTTTTCTGCGCGGAAAGTCCGTTTTCGCGGATCACGTCCCGCAGGGGCGGCAGATCATCCAGCGCGCTCATGCCGCGTCTCCCGCCATGCGGGTCTCTTCATCGGCCAGACGGCGCGCCAGGCGCAGGGCCGCAATGAGGCTGGAGGGATTGGCCCGGCCGGTGCCGGCAATGTCGAACGCCGTGCCATGGTCTGGCGAGGTGCGGATGAAAGGCAGGCCGAGCGTCACATTCACCCCGTCATGAAAGGCCAGAGTCTTGGCCGGGATCAGCACCTGATCGTGATACATGCCCACAACCACATCATAGCTCTGCCGCGCGTCCGGATGGAACAGCGTATCGGCCGGCAGCGGACCGCGCGCGTCAATTCCGGCGGCGCGCAGGAGCGCCACGGCGGGGCGCACAATATCCTCATCCTCGCGCCCCAGCGTGCCCTCTTCCCCCGCATGGGGATTGAGGCCGGCAAAGGCGAGACGCGGGCGGGCAAGGCCGAAGCGCCGCGCCATGTCCTGCGCAATGATGCGGCCCGTTTCCACCAGCAGATCTGCGGTCAGCAGGCCCGGCACATCGCGGTAAGGCACATGGATGGTGGCCGGCACCACCGCCAGAAGCGGCGACCAGATCATCATTACCGGACGCGGCAGGGTGCCATCCGGAAAGGCGGCACGGGAGGCGAGATATTCGGTATGGCCCGGAAAACGAAAGCCGGCCGCATACATGACAGACTTGGCCAGCGGATTGGTGACCAGAGCCGCCGCACGCCCTGCCTTCACCAGTTCCACGCCAGCTTCAAGCGACGCCAGCACGCAGGCCGCGCTGCTTTCATCCGGCACGCCGGGGGCCGCCGTGGATTTTGGTCCGCAGGGCAGAACCGGCAGGGCATGGGGGAAAATTCCGGCGGCCGTTTCCGGCGTGCAGGCCTGAATGGGAACATTCACCCCAAGATCACGCACCAGCCCTTGCGCACGGGCAGCCAACAGGTCCGGGTCTCCAGCGACGAAAAAGGCCGGTATTGCAACCGGCCCCTTTTCCGTCTCGCCCACGGCATGGGGCATGCCTTCGCGCGCAAGCCAGGCGCGCACGGCAAGTTCTGGCCCCACCCCTGCGGGTTCGCCCTGGGTGAGAACAAGAGGAAGCCTGACGACATCAGCCATCAGTTATACTTGATCAATGCGCCCTTGCGCAGTTCCTGCATGAGCTCGGTCGAGGACTTCTTGAACTGCGTTTCAGACAATTCGTCCTTCACCTCGCGCTTGGCGGAGCTTTCACCGCGCACCTGCCGCTTTTCACAGATGGCGAAGGTTTCCACGCCGGACTGGGTGACTTCCGGCGGCGTCAGCTGGCCCACCGGCGTCTTGTCGAGCAGCTTCTGCAATTCCGGCGGCATATCTGAAGACAGACGCAGCGCCTGCGGGCGCACCACCACTTCCTTCAGGTTGCGGGCCATTTCCAGCCCGCTCTCACACCCACGAAAACGCGAGCGCAGGGAATTGGCCTCGCTCATGCGCGCGCCATGATTACGGGCATTGCGCGGCACCACGAAAATGATGGGGCGCAGCACATATTCGGTCGCGACCTGCTGGGTGATGCCGCGCTGCTGAAGGGCCGCAACCACATCCGCATCACGGATATTCACATTGCCGGCACGCGCGCGCACATAGGAGTTCCAGACATAATCGGCCGCCAGCTTGCGCTTGAAGGTGATCGGCTCCAGGCCAGCCTGCTTCAGCGAGGCAGAGAGCTGATCCGGAGTGCGGCCCGAGCGCTGGGCGATGTTATTGTAGATCCGGTCCAGATCTTCCTGGTCCATCTCGTTCTTGGAACGGCGCGCCACCTGAATCTTCAGCCGCTCCTCGATCACCTCTTCCAGAGCCGCTTTGGTGGTCAGGGTCTTGCGGTCCAGCATCTGCGCCATGCGCTGGCGCTGGGAGACATCGAAGGCGGTAACAGGATCGCCATTCACCATGGCGAGAACCTGCTGCGCATGAGCCGCAAAACCTGTGCCGAGAAAGGCCAGAACGAGAATGGCGATGAAGCCGAGACGATGACGACTGATGAGCATGAGCCCTACCGAAACACCCCTGCCAGAAGCACGGCCAGGAACTGGATGACACAGGCACCCGCGCGGGTGCCTGATATGCATTTCGCCCATGTCCGTGGCGGTATTGGGGCCGCGCGCAGACGGATGCCATGACCAATTGGCCACTGGGAGTATCCGGGGCGATGGACGCACCATAACCGCTTGAACCGCCGCACTCAACAGCCCATCTCCGCCGCCTTGTCGGGTTGGGAAAGGAACCGTGAGAGATCTGTGCCAGACCGTGATTTTCGCTCAAGGTCGATGAGACATGCGGGCCATGGCATCAGGCAGTTTGACGCCGCTCCGGTTTCAAATCCTCTCCGGTAGAGGACAGAGCGGGCCGAAGGAGCATCGCAGATGTGGGGGAGAGGGTTGGCCCTCACCCCGGCAACAGGCGCTCGCTTTCCAGATAGCCGGTAAGAAGCGCAAGGCCGAACAGCATCACCAGAACAGCAGCCAGAACCTCCACCAGCCGCAGGATCACCCGCGTCCAGCGCCCATCCTGCCCGGCAAGGCGCACCGCGAGGCGCTTGCCATAGACGGCGAGGGCAGCGATGGCCGTCACGGTCAGTGCCGTGCCAAGACCCATGGCCAGAGCCCCCAGCACACCAATGAAGAACACCCCCTGAGACAAGGCGAAGGTCAGCACCAGAATAGCCCCGGAACAGGGCCGCGCCCCGGCGGAGACCACCGCAATCGCGGCACGCTTCCAGCCACCATCGAGAATGGCGGGATTGGGCATGTGGGCATCCCCGCAACCGCAATCATCCCCATGGGCATGGTCCGGCACACCCCGCACGGCGGCGATCAGCGCCCTGCCCTTCACGAACACCAGATACAGGCCGAACAGGGCAATGCCGCCATAGGCCGCGATCTCGATCACATTCATGGCTCGCGCCATGGAAACGGCGGTGGCTCCCAGCAGAGCGGCCAGCAGCCCCACGAAGACCACAGCCACCACCGCCTGTAACAGCCCCGATGCCAGCGCCAGCATCGCGCCGCGCCGCAATGTGCCGCCATCTGCCAGCAGATAGGAGGAAATCACCGCCTTGCCATGGCCGGGCCCTGCGGCATGGAATACCCCATAGGCAAAGGAGAGGCTCACCAGCAGCCATGCTGCCTGGCCATCTTCACGCGCCGCACGCACGGAACGGACCAGCGCGCGATAGAACTCCGCCTGCTTCGCCATGATGTAACCGCCGATACCGCCAGCCGGCGCACCGGTGCCTTCCAGGCCGAAAGGCGTTGGCCGCGCCCCCTGCCCCTGTTGGCCCACCATATGGCCCAGCCCCTGCGCAAGCGCGGCATCGGGAAACAGCAGCAAGACCACCAGCAGGCCGAATGCCATGAGCCCCGCCACCGCCAGCAGTAGCGGCGTGATCCAGCGGACTGGATTCAGAATGGACAAGAGCACAGGCGATACGGATCGCGGCCTGCTCGTGGAGCGCAAGACACCCGCCTTCAGCATGACAATACCGCCACCGTCACGGGCATCTCACGACAATTTTGTCGGCGATCTGAGCGCTGAATTCGCTGGCCTGAGAGAGGTTCTCGAAGAAATCCTCCGAGAGGGTGCTGGTCTGCGGGCGCGGTGGCGATACCACCTTTTCGGTGCAGCCAGCCGGTGCATCCACCAGCTTCACTGCATCCTTGGGGGCGAACTCGAAGGCGACAAAATAGGTCGGGTCGTAGATGTCGATCGAAACCTGATCCCGCGCCGGCTGGGGACGAACCAGCGGCAGGGTGAAGTGCAGCGTCAGCGCATCGTCCTTGTAGGTCAGATAATAGTTTTCGGGGTCTTTCAGGCGCAGACGGGCAGTCGCGCTCTTGGCGGTGACGAAATAATCGTATTCCTTCAGCGAAGTGATGTTGACCTCGGCCAGAGGCTTGAGAACATCGTCGCCATAGGTGCCATCCTTCTGCTTCGCCATGCCCTGAAGGGCGAAGGCGCTGAAGGCTTCGTCAAAAGTCCATTCCTGCTGCACGCCGGTAAGGGTGCCATCCGGCGCGTAGACCAGCGCACTGCGCATCACCACCCACACATGCGGATGGGCCTGCGCCACACCGGGCAGGAGCAGCATCAGACCCAGCAGCATCACCAAGACAGAAAAACGAGCCCGCATCATCACCACCTCTGTCCACCGGGAATGGATGCAGACTGCGGCGGTTTCTGGACCGCCCCGACACGCCTTTCCATATCAACGGCACCGGCTTGCAAACCGGCGCCGGAAAGCGGGCATGCACCACCCGAAACCGGTCATATGGGATGATAGCCCACCCATATGACCATTTTCGTGATGTGTCAGCCGCGCGCCAGCATGGCCTCAAGCTCGGCCCGGAAGGCGGGCTCGATGTCGGGACGCGACAAGGCATAGGCCACATTCGCCATGAGGAAGCCGATCTTCGAGCCGCAGTCATAGACCGAGCCCTCAAAGGTGACCGCGAAGAAGCGCTCGCGCTCGTTCAGCCGCAGCATCGCATCGGTGAGCTGGATCTCGCCGCCCGCGCCAGGGTCCTGCTTTTCCAGCAGATCGAAGATGGAAGGCTGGAGGATGTAGCGGCCGGAAATGGCGAGGTTGGAAGGCGCCAGACCGCGGGCCGGCTTTTCCACCATGGAGGTGATCGGCAGGGCCTTGCCGCCTCGGTCATCAACGCCAACAATGCCATACTGGTTGGTCTGGTCGTCCGGCACCTCATAGACGGAGAGCACATTGCCGCCCGTCTCTTCATAGGCTTGCACCATTGAGGAAAGACAGCCCTGGCTCTGGTTGCCATCGGTGAAGTGCAGCATGTCCGGCAGCAGCAGTGCGAAGGGCTCATCTGCGATGATATCGCGCGCGCACCACACCGCATGGCCAAGGCCGAGTGGCAGCTGCTGGCGGGTGAAGGAAGTGGTGCCGGGCTTGGGCGTATCATCACCCAGCTCTTCCAGCAGCTTCTGCTTGCCGCGCTCCTGAAGCGTGCGCTCCAGCTCGAACTGGCGGTCGAAATGATCCTCGATCACCGCCTTGTTGCGGCCGGTCACGAAGACGATGTGCTCGATGCCGGCGGCCAGCGCCTCATCCACCACATGCTGCACCACAGGCCGATCCACCACCGGCAGCATTTCCTTGGGCACCGCCTTGGTGGCGGGCAGGAACCGGGTGCCAAGGCCCGCAACGGGAAGGATTGCCTTGCGAATGGGTTTAGGCATGAAAGATGTCCGTCCTCTTCTGCAGCAAGATTGTGCAGGCTTCAAACTGCGTGAAACTCAAACTGCGCCACACCCGCCCGGAGCCCCCGCGTGAGGGAGCATCAAGAACGAGCAGATCCGGCCGGAGAGGTGATATCTGGCAGACATGACCCGCCAGATACAACCAGATCGCAACGCCCCCGACCCGCCCCTGCCGGCATTCAGCCTTGGAATGAAATACCGGCCGAAATCTGACATATCTTGGTTTACACCTGCCTAACGGCGGGAAAACGACCACGCCGCATGATCGATCACACTGAAACGTATGGACTTCGCCATCCCAGAGCGGACGGCACATGACAATGGTTGCCTTACGTTAACCCGTGCGCAACCATATGGCTGTCTGATTGGGGGCACGAGAAGGGTCGGTGCGCCGGCCATGACAGGCTGATTTGAGGACATGGGGTTGTTGCCATGACAAAGACGATTTCAAAGCGCGGATGGTTCAGAGGCACGTGGTGTGCCGCCCTCGCGCTCACCGCGGCTTCGTTCATCGCCCCCGCCCATGCCCAGGCGCAGACCACAGGCTCCCTGCCTTCCGCCAATGCGCGCATGGCCAATGGCAGCCATCCGCTGATGACCCCGCAGGCGATTGCGCAAGCACAGGCCAATTTCCCGCAGTGCATCGCCTCACTGTGGCCGATGGCGCAGGCCAATGGCGTCAATCGCCAGACTTTTGATCGCTTCACCCGCAATATTCAGCCTGACATGAAGATCATGGACTTCATGGAAAGCCAGCCGGAATTTTCCAAGCCGGTGGGTGATTATGTGAACATGCTGGTGAGCGATTACCGGGTGCGGAAGGGGCGGGAGATTCTCGCCCAGTACAAGCCCATCTTTGACGCGGCCGAGCGTGCATATGGCGTGGACCGTTATGCCGTGGCGGCCATCTGGGGCATTGAATCCTCCTATGGCCACCCTTCCGGCATCGGCAATCGCCATGTGCTGACCTCCACCGCCACGCTGGCCTGCATCGGCCGGCGGCAGGAATATTTCCGCACCGAGTTCATCGCCACGCTACAGATTCTCCAGCGCGGTGACGTCGCCTATGATGACCTGAAGGGCTCATGGGCCGGTGCGTTCGGGCCTACCCAGTTCATGCCCACCTCGTTCCATCAGTTCGCAGTGGATTTCGACGGTGACGGCAAGCGCGATGTGGTCAACTCCATTCCCGACATCATCGCCTCCACCGCCAACAATCTGAAGCTGGATGGCTGGACCCTCGGCAAGACCTGGGGCTACGAGGTGAAGCTGCCCTCGAACTTCGACTATCGCTACGCCAATCGCAGCTTCAAGCAGTCCATTGGCCAGTGGTCCTCGCTGGGTGTCACCCGCCCGAATGGTCAGGGTTTTCCCCGTGGCAATGACGAGGCCTATCTGCTGATTCCAGCCGGCGCAAAGGGCCCCGCCTTCCTGATGCTCGGCAATTTCGATGCCGTGCTGAAGTATAATCCGGCTGATGCCTATGCGCTGGCCATCAGCCATCTGTCCGACCGGCTGCGGGGTGGTGGTCCGTTCGTCCAGAGCTGGCCGAAGGAAGAGCGCGGTCTCTCGCGCGCCGAACGTGTGGAAATTCAGGGCCGCCTGACCCAGCGCGGCTATGATATCGGCGCCCCGGACGGCATTTTGGGCACCAAGAGCCGCACGGCCATTCAGGACTTCCAGGCTCGTGCTGGCCTGTTGCCGGATGGCTACCCGGATGTGGCCCTGCTGAAGCAGCTGCGCCGCTAGGTTTTCAAGCGCGAAGGGCGGATCTCGTTGTTGATCTGCTCTTCCCTCGCCGCTTTCACCCCCGGCACTTCTGTGCCGGGGGTTTTTCTTTAGGTAACAGGCAGGTCAGCAGAACATCCTCACCCTTCATTCCGCGCCTCTCCCATGGCCCGTGCCAGCACAGTGAAGATCCGCTCATCGAGAGACTGCGCCGCATTGAAGCGCAGGAAGCCGCTCGCGGTACGGGACTGGCTGAAAGCATTGCCGGGCGCCAGCACCACACCATGCTTCAGGCAGGTCCGCGCCAGCACGGCCGCATCCATGCCTTCCGGGAGCCGGGCCCACAGGAACATGCCGGCGGATGGTACCTGCCATGGAGTAATGCCCAGAGATGAGAGCCGGGCAATGGTCTGCTCCATTGCTCCCGCCAGCCGGATGCGCACCTGTTCCATGTGGCGGCGATATCCCCCCTCCGTCAGCGCCGCGAGCAGAAGTTCAGCCGCCAACCCGCCTCCAGCAAAACTGGTGGCGATTTTCAGGTCGGTCAGGCTCTCCACCCATTCCGGCCGGGCCGCAATGAAGCCACACCGCACGGCGGCGGAGAGGGTCTTGGAAAAGCTGCTGATATGGATGACCCGGGAGAGCCCATCAAAAGCAGCGAGCCGGGGCGCGGGGCTGTGCTCGAAATCGGCATAGATGTCATCTTCCACAATCGCGAGATCAGCCCGCTCCGCCAGTTGCAGCAGGCGATGGGCGATCACGGGGGAAAGCACCGCGCCGGTCGGGTTATGGATGGCAGCATTGGTGATGTAGAGCCGGGGCGCGTGGGCGGCGAGCGCGGCTTCAAAAGCCACGAGATCCGGCCCCTGCGGCGTATAGGGAACGCCCACCACATGGACCCGGTGTGCCTTCAGCAAGGCATGGAAATTGAAATAGCAGGGATCATCCACCAGCACCGTATCTCCCGGCTCCAGCAGGAAGCGGCAGATCAGATCAATCGCATGGGTGCCGGACTCGGTCAGCAGAATCTGGTCCGGAGCGACGTCGATGCCATATGCGGTCATGCGCCGGGCCAGCACCTGTCGCAGACCCGGCAGGCCTTGTGGGGTGGCGTAATCCGTCAGAGCCACGCCTTCGGTCCGCGACAGAAGGCGCATGGCGCGGCGCATGCCATCTTCGTGCATCCATGATGCCGGCAGCCAGCCGCAGCCGGGTTTCAGAGCGCCTTCTCCCACCTCCAGCGCATGGCGGGAGATCCAGAGCGGGTCCACCTCCCGTTCCAGCCGGGGCTCCATCCGGGACAATGCCAGCGGCGCGGCCGGGCCACACACATAAAAACCGGAACCCGGACGGGCCTGGATAAGCCCTTCCGCCACCAGCCGCTCATAAGCCTCCACCACGGTGGAGACGGAAACTTTCATGGCCCGCGCCTGTAGGCGCACTGAAGGCAGCCGGGCACCCGGCGGAAGATGGCGCGCCACGATACGGGTGCGCACAGCTTCCATTACCGCCTCGATCCGCGTGCCGGCGTGCTCCGGCGCAGGGGGAAAGTTCATCCGTACCGCCCCTCAATACATAACAGTTCATGCGAATTGTATTGCACCGTCTCTGGCCCGTCGAGCTCGGCTGCGCGATGCAGAGGCAGGATGGCGACCTGCGCATGCCGGATTCAAAGGGCCAAGCAGGATGGAACAGGGCGTGCAGTGATGAACAAAACAAGCAGCGGCTGGTTCAACGGTTTCATCGGCATGCTCATTTTCTCCGGCTCCCTGCCGGCAACCCGTGCCGCCGTGGTGGGACTGGACCCGATATTCCTCACCGGTGCGCGCGGCACTATTGCGGCCCTGCTGAGCATCATCATGCTGGGGGTGCTGCGCCAGCCTCCGCCGCGCTGGAGCGATGTATTTTCACTGGTGCTGGTGGTCAGCGGGCTGGTGGTGGGGTTTCCGCTGTTTACCGCCTATGCCTTGCAGGAGATTTCCTCGGCACAATCCCTTGTGTTCATCGGACTTCTGCCGCTGGCCACCGCCGTCTTTGGCGTGCTGCGTGGCGGGGAAAGACCGCGCCCGGCCTTCTGGCTGTTCTCCGGTTTAGGCAGTGCGCTGGTGGTGGCCTATGCCGTCGCACAGGGTGTGACCGCCGCCCCGCGGGCCAACCTGATGATGCTGGCCGCCATCGTCACCTGCGGGCTCAGCTATGCCGAGGGCGGCCGGCTGGCGCGACGGCTGGGCGGCTGGCAGGTGATCTGCTGGGCATTGGTTCTGGCGCTGCCCATCATGGCCACACTGGCGTTTCTCAGCGCGCCGGCTTCCTTTGCAGGCGTAGGTGCGGGCGCATGGCTTGGGCTTGGTTATGTCTCGCTGTTCAGCATGCTGATCGGCTGCGTGTTCTGGTATCGCGGGCTGGCGCAGGGCGGCATAGCGGCTGTGGGGCAACTGCAACTGCTCCAGCCCTTTTTCGGCCTCGCCCTCGCAGCCCTGCTGCTGCATGAAGAGGTGAGCTGGGCGATGCTGGCCACCACTCTGGGCGTCGTGGTGTGCGTGGTCGGTGCGGGCCGTTTCGCCCGCAGAGGACCGGGCGTGACAGCCATCGTCTCCGAAACGGACTGCAAGGCATCTTCAGATCTCAGCGCGCGTGACGCAACGCCGGTAAAGGCATAGAGTCTTGTGGCAAAAATGGACGCTGGCATACGGGCAAAATGCCACCACGCAAGGCTTTGGAGCCTGCCTCCGCTTTCATGAATCGGAGATAGACCATAGATTGAGCAACAGACTCCGAAGCAAAAGGGCAGCACATGTTCAGGGTCGATGGCGTCACATACCAGTTTCATCATCTGGGCATCCCCACGGTGGAGGAGCGGCCCGGTGAGCGCTATAGCGACATCTATGCCATGCATACCAGCGATGACCCCTGCCGCCTTGTCCGCGTGCAATGGCATCGTTTTGCCTCCGAAAGCCCGCTGCACCCGCTCCTGAAGCAAGCTCCGCATCCCGCCTTCAAGGTGGATGATCTTGACCGGGCCATTGCCGGAAAAGAGGTCATTCTTGGGCCTTATGAACCGGTGCCGGGCTATCGTGTGGCCGCAATCGTGGATGGGGGCATTGCTGTCGAACTCATTGAAACCACACTCTCGGACGATGAAATCTGGGCCCGCGCGGGCACCGGCAGCCTGCTGTATTCGGATGACCCGGAAGACCGGGCGCAGGTCCTGACCGCCGCCGGGTAGAACTCCTGAGGCACGGGCTCAGACCAGACGACGCATGGGCCTTTGCGAGCCGCTTTCTGAGCACACCCACGCCTTGGGCGAACATATCGGATGCCAGCCAAAGGCTTATGCCGATGATATTATTGCCCCTGCCCGGCCGGTATCTTTCCTGTGGTTTCGCTTCCCGCAGCCCGGGCCTCCGCAGCTTCCTGCTCCAACATTTCCTCGGGGTCGATCTCCAGCTGCGGAATGAACTGGTCCAGCACATCGAAAACATTGCCGGCGAGGAAAGACAGCACGCCAATGAACAGGCCGATGGCGACCGAACGGCCCACCGCGCGAAAGGGATCTCCCGATCCAGCCTGAGCGGCCATGATGCCCGTGGCAACAAGTGAGAGCACCACAACACCAAAAGAGATCGCCAGACGCCACTCATCCGGTGAGAACACCACCGCCAGCGTGAGCGGCAGCGCGCCGGAGATGAAGCCGAACACCCCGCGCAGCGCCATGATCCAGGGCGCGCTCACCGGGGTGGGACCATCCACCATGCCATATTCGGTTTCAAGCTGGGCGCCGAGTGGATCACGCTGCATGAGCTGGCTGGCCACCTTGTCCGCCAGATCTGCATCCAGACCATGGTCCAGATAATGCTGGCGCAGTTCATCATGCTGCTCTTGGGGGCTGAGGGCCAGCTGGCGGCGTTCTTCCGCAATGATTTCCAGCTCGGCTGCCCGGTCCTGTGCCGTCTCGGCAAACTCCGCACCGCCCAGGGACAGCCCGCCCGTGACCATCACCGCAAGCGCGGCGAACAGCACCATGTTTTCATGCGCGCCTGCCCCGGCAAACCCCTGAATGATGCCGGTGGTGGAGATGATGCCATCATTGGCATTGAGCACCCATTTGCGGACCAGCGCCTTATCCGCCACCCTCGCCCCCTACCCTGCTTCTGCTGATGAATCCGGCAGCCAGAAGATGATAAACTATTTCCATGGGTTACGGATATCTGAATGCGCGGCTCAAAGGCCATCACACCACCATAAACGCGGTGATGATGGAAATAGCTAAAGCTGTCTCAAACTGGACACACAACCAGACGACCTTGTCACGATGGCTAAGTCCAGCATAAGATTCTTCTCATGTGGCTCGATGATCTTCGTCCCCTGATCCTGGGCCCTCCCGGCGCCAGCCGGCGCCTGAGCGAGGATGCCTTCAGGCCGTTCGGCATCTCCCAGGTGCGAACGGGCGATGGTGTCGTTGAGATTCGCGAGGCTGTTGCCGCCACCCTGCCCTTCGGTATGCTGCGCACCTTCACCCGGGCTGATGCCGACCTGGAAGACGGCAGAAGAACGCATCCGCATCGCAAGGTTCTGGTGGTTGCGCCCATCGCAGGCGGCTATCCATTCCTGCTGCGAGATCTGGTGGTCGCCCTGCTTGGCATCGCCGATGAGGTGGGCATTACCGAATGGCCGAATGCCCGCTTTGTTCCCAAAAGCGCCGGCGCTTTTACCCTTGCCGACAACTGCATCGAAACCGCGCAGATGATCCGCGCCATGGCCGGGGTCTTTGCTCCTGAAAAGGCGGATGCGACAGAACCGGACGCCGCCCTCCATGTGGTTGGCATCTGCCAGGGCGCGGTGCCCGCCCTTACCGCCACCGCCCTTCTGGCGGAGACCGGCCCCACGCCCGCCAGCCTCACTCTCATTGGCGGCCCCATCAACCCAGCCCGCAACCCCACCCGCCTGTGGCACATGCTCCAGAACAGGGCGATGGAGGGCGTGGAAGAAAAGGTGCTGGAGACCATCTCTTCCGCCTTTCCCGGAGCGGGGCGCAGGGTGTTTCCCAGCTGGCGGCAAACCGACACCTTCGCCTTGTATCTGTGGCGGCAGGGAATGAATGGTGGCCGCCTGCCGTTCCAGCTCGCCTTCGATGACGGCGACGACCCATGGCGCTACCCTCTTTCACGCCTGTGCTGGACCCTGATGGATGTGCCGGCGGAGTTCTTTTCCAGCAATGTGACCACCATCTTCCGGGCCAATGCACTGGCGCAGGGCCTTCTGGACATCCATGGCCACCGGGTGCGCCCCCAGCTTCTGCGCCGCACCGCGCTGCTGACAGTGGAAGGGGAAGAGGATGATATTTCCGCCCCCTCCCAAACCGAGGCCGCGCATGGGCTCTGCCCCAATATTCCCCGCCGCCTGCACCACCATGTGCTGGTGCCACGCGCCGGCCATTTTGCGTTATTCTATGGCAAGAGCATGCGCCAGAACGTGTTGCCCGCCATTGCCCAGACGCAGCTTCTGGGAGAGGCAGAACAGCTCAACGGAGCATGATGGCTTCGCTCTGAAAATTGAGTGGCGCAGACCCGCAACAAGGGGGTGGCGCGGTCCGTCAGGCAAGCACGGCCAGATCTGCACTTACGGGGAAGGGCTTGCACAAACGCCCTTGCCGAACCACAACCCTATACCGCTGAGCCCGGAAATGATTGGCAATGCCGCCCGCCCTCTCACATTTCCCCGCTGATGCGGGCGCACGAGCGGTCCTGAAGGTCAGCACCTGTGGCGCGCCAGAGCGGTTGCATATCCCAACAGCATGGCAAAAATCCGCGTCTGTGTTTGAAAGCCTTCAGGCTGCATACTGGCTCCCAGTGTCTTTTGAGAAAGTTGGTTTGGAGCCTTGTAGAAGCCGCAACACTTTGTTTGCGATGTCCGGCTTTGAGATGGCAGTGACAAGCCTGCCCATGCTGATGAAGAGAATATTCCGGATATTCGAGATCAGCCGCAAATAACATCCCCAATGCATACTCACTTCTACTGAACGTGATCGGTCATGCAGGGGCCACCAGATGGCAGCGTATATGCTCAGCGACATCCGCCACATGCGTGCACGCCAAATCATGCCCACCTCCGGGAATGATCTCCAACCGTGCATCAGGCAGCAAGCTGTACAGCCTCTGGCCAACAGCAACAGGGCTGACAGGATCTGCATCTCCCCACAGAAGCAGAATGGGCATGCGGACCTGCCCTAGCCGTGCGGAGAGGTCCTCATATACGCTGCCAATCCACCGGGCAGCCTGAGGGAAGGTTGTGAAATAGTCTATGCGCCAGTCCTCCGCCAGCAGGTCATCCATCGGCACCCCACCGGACGTGACCGCCAGCACAAGCCGCCGCACCTTCTCGGGTGCAGCCAGTGCGACCCGCAATGCCACAAGGCCGCCCATGGACTGGGCGACCAGATCCACGGGCTCTTGGATCTCTGCCAGAACGCGCGTGACCAGATCGTCGAGCCCCTTCACCTTTGGATCTGCCGGTTCGGCACCAAGACCGGGCCATGAAAACAGGCGGTGCGGCCGCCCCAGCTTCTGCGCCACCGGCTGCCAGAAAGATGCGCTTGCCCCTGCTCCGGGCAAAAAGAAGATTTCTGTCATGCGTCCCTGCATCATTTTCTGAAAGGGTTTTTATTTCAGGCGCGTCTTCACGCCAGAACGTCAAATAGCTTGCGCCCAGATCTCTTGAAACAGGTATGAATACAGAACGCAGAATAGGGATATTTGATTTTCCATGACAACAAAGCCATGTCGCACCAAAATGCGACATGGCTTTGTGTATTCAGGTCAATTTCCGAAGATCTTCCAGCTTGAGAAGGTGCTGTTGGCGCATCTCAACATCAAGCCTTCGTTCTTTCAGGACCGCGCGGATTTGGCAGCAGAGCCGTCAATATCCCAATCGCCGGCAGGAATGAGCAGATGAGAAAGACGAAGTAAATCCCCTTCCAGTCGGCCAGCACCCCCAGCAAAGCAGCTGCGATACCACCAATGCCAAAAATGAAGCCAAAGAAAAGGCCTGAAACCATACCCACACGCCCCGGAAGCAACTCCTGCCCATAGACCACGATGGCCGGAAAGGCGGAGGAAATTACGAAGCCAATGATGACGGACAGGACAACCGTGGCCGTCAGCCCGACATGCGGCAGGATCAGCGCGAATGGCAGAACACCCAGGATCGAAACCCAGATCACAGGCTTGCGCCCGATCCGGTCGCCGATAGGACCACCCGCTATTGTGCCGGCAGCAACCGCAGCAAAAAATACGAACTGCAAGATCTGGGAATCTCGTGTTGTCACTCCGAAATGATCAATCAGATAAAACGTGTAGTAACTCGTGAAACACGCCAGATAGATATATTTCGAGAACAGCAGCGCGATGAGAACGCCCATTGCAAGATGAACCTGACGACGTGACAGGTAGGGATTATGCTCTGGCGCACCACGAGGTGGTTTTCGGGCATGGCCATTGACATGATACCAGTGCCCGAGCGCTGTCAGCAGGACAATCCCGCCCAGTGCCGCGAGGGCGAACCACGCAAGCCCACCCTGCCCGCCCGGCAGAATGATGAAGGCCACAGCCAGCGGGCCAATCGCCGTGCCGAAATTGCCCCCGACCTGAAACAGCGATTGCGCGAGCCCATGCGCGCCGCCCGAGGCCAGCCTGGCGATGCGGGAGGCCTCTGGATGGAAAATGGATGAGCCCAAACCCAGAAAAATGGAGCCAATCAGCAGCCATTCATAACTGGGCGCAAAGGAAATAGCGAGCAGACCGCCCATCGATGACGCCATGCCGAAGGGCAGAGAATATGGCATGGGCTGCCGGTCCGTATAGTGCCCAATGAAAGGCTGAAATATGGATGCCGTCATCTGGTAGACAAAGGTCAGAATACCGACCTGGGCAAAGCTCAGAGAGAACCCCTCCTGCAATACCGGATACATCGCCGGCAGGGTGGACTGGAGCATATCATTTAAAAAATGCCCAAGACTTGTGCCGATGAGAATGGTATAGGCAGTATTTGACCTGACAGCATCACCAGAGATGACTGTATGTTTCACGGCATGGCCCTACCTGATTAAACTGAACACACGCATGCTCTTGTGGAAGCTCGGTTCATCAAGATAAAGAAGGAAGATTGGGCCCGCCACCAAATATGGGTCATTCTCTTACCAGAGTGGGCCAAGAGATGCATAACGTTCTGGTCGAGAATGTCGACCACATAACCCGCCCCATCATCGCAACTGGCCATGTCTTTCCAGACGGCTTCGCTATAGCACCCCACCTGCACCGTCGCGGACAACTCATGTCCGCAACCTCGGGGTTGATCGTCCTGACCACCCCAACAGGCACATGGGTCATGCCCCCACAGCGCGGCATGTGGATTCCGCCGGCCACAACGCACAATGTACGCATGGTGGGTGAAGTAAAAATGCAGAGCCTCTATCTTGAGCCAGATGCTGCCACCCACATGCCATCTCACTGTCAGGTCGTCAGCATCTCTGCATTTGTACGCGAACTGATCGGACAAGCGGTCGAGATTCCTCTGGAGTATAAGCTGGAAGGACGCGACGGAATTTTGATGCAACTGCTCCATGATGAAATCGGGCAATTGCCAATACTTCCCCTGTCACTTCAATACCCGTGCCATGGTGCTTTGGCGGAGCGGTGCCGGGCCTTCATACTGGCCCCCAACATTCACGAAACCATTGATGACTGGAGCGATACGCTGGGCATGAGCCGGCGCTCATTTACGCGCCTGTTTCGTCTCGAAACCGGAATAAGTTTCCGGGCCTGGTGCCAGCAGGCATGCCTCTTATCCGCCCTATCCCGTCTTGCGGGGGGTGAAGGGGTGACAAGAGTGGCGATTGATCTTGGTTACGAGAACCCGGCGGCCTTCACCACCATGTTCAAACGAACATTCGGGAGCCCACCAATGAGCTATCTCGGGCTTAG
>JAUCBT010000016.1:0-168990 GCA_034676685.1 Xanthobacter sp.
GATTCGAACCCCCGACCTACGCATTACGAATGCGTTGCTCTACCAGCTGAGCTACTGCGGCACGCGGCTGTTCATAAGGGGAGTGGCGCGGCTTTTCAAGCGCTCCGGTGCCCTTCACATGCTTTTCCCTGTGAAAGAGCCCGAGATGCACCGATTGGGCGGCCCGGAATACGGCCCATGACCACGGAAAAAACCAGACAGCTGAGAACGGCATATGCTGAATCTGCCGTTCTCAGTCGAATGTGATCAATAGGTCAGTTTGGGCGGCAGGGTCTTGGCTTCTTCCACCCAACGCGCCACCACGCTTTCCGCCGGCAAGGCCCGCACCAGCTTGCGGGTCTCGTTCACCTCGGCCATGGCCTTAGTGAGATTGGCGGCATTGCGCATCTTCAGTTCTTTCACCGTGTCCACGCCGGCGGCTTCCAGAAGCTCGGAATACTCCTCGCCCACCCCTTTGATACGCATCAGGTCGGCCATATTGGCCCATTTGAGAATGTTGCGCTCGGGAATGCCGGTTTTCTCCGCCAGTTCGCGACGGCCCTTCGGGGTCTTCGCGGCTTCGAGCAAAGCATCCGTGGTTGAAAGATTCGCTGCCTTCAACTTCTCGGCCATAGCAGGACCGATACCCTCGATTTTGATGATCGGATACGACATGGCATCCCCTTGGGTGGGCGAGTTCATGATTGAACCTGACCGATGAGGCCATACTTCCCGTCGCATGCAAACCCCACATGCATCGGCGATCGCAAAAGTCCGTCTTCACACCACCTGGCGCAGGCCGGGAATGGAGCGCACAAGCGCATCCACATCCTCATCTCCGGCATGTTCGCGCGCGAAATCCACTGTATCCCGAATGGTGGACTGCACTTCAGATATGGTGAGGCCATGGGCCATCATCCGGTCCGCGACTTCCATCAGCCGAGCCATGCCGCCAAAGTGATGATCCGCCGGCGTGGCGGCCTGTTCCGGACCAGCCTCGGCCAGAACCACAGGAATCCACGGATATGCCGCGATGATTGGCGCAAGCTTATCTGCCGGGGCCTCTTTCACCAGATACTGAAGCACGATCACAACGAGATTTCGGGCCGTGTCTTCACTTATCTTGTGTCGCGCCACAAGACGGGCGATCAGGTCATCCATGGGGCCTCCGCGCGCCGCATCTCCTTGAGCAGGCACCACAGCTTGCCGCCGTGGCCGCACAAGCGCAAGCCCTTGTGACGGGTCGCGACGCACACGACCGGAATGGAACAGCCCCTGTCCCCTTGTCCCCCCTTGCCCGGAAAGGGGGAGCGCGCGACAACAGGGCAAACCAGATTCGCTGCAAAGCTGCTTTCACTTTCGAGGACACCGAGATGACCCTTCCCGTTCCCCTCGTCGATCCCGATACCGATGGCAGGATTTTTATTGGTCAGCGCATGGGCGTGGCTGGCGCGGGAGAGGCTGATGCCGGGGAAAAGGGTGAATATCTGACCCTGCGCCTCGCCAACCGCCACGGACTGGTCACCGGTGCCACGGGAACCGGGAAGACCGTGACATTGCAGGCGCTGGCGGAAGGATTCTCGCGCGCCGGTGTCCCGGTCTTCGCTGCCGATATCAAGGGCGACCTTTCCGGCATCGCCATGCAGGGAGAGCCGAAAGAATTCCTGCTGCAACGGGCGCAGGATGTTGGCATCACCTACCAGCCGGACAGCTTCCCGGTGATCTTCTGGGATGTGTTCGGCGAGCAGGGGCACCCCATCCGCACCACCATCTCCGAGATGGGACCACTGCTGCTCTCCCGCCTGCTGGATCTGAATGAGACGCAGGAAGGTGTGCTCAACATCGTTTTTCGCGTGGCAGATGAACAGGGCCTGCTGCTGCTGGACCTGAAAGACCTGCGCGCCATGCTGACCTATGTAGCGGACAATGCCGCCAGCTTCGGCACGCAATATGGCAATGTGGCCGCCCAGAGCGTGGGCGCCATACAGCGCCGCCTGTTAGTTCTGGAAAACCAGGGTGCGGATAAGTTCTTCGGTGAGCCTGCGCTGAAAATCGAAGATCTGATGCGGGTGGACCGCTCAGGCTATGGCACCGTTTCCATTCTGGCCGCAGACAAGCTGATGGGCTCGCCCCAGCTTTATGCATGCGTGCTGCTGTGGATGCTTTCTGAAATGTTCGAGCATCTGCCCGAAGTCGGAGACATCGAAAAGCCTAAACTGGTCTTCTTCTTCGATGAAGCGCATCTGCTGTTCGATTCCGCCCCCAAGGTTCTGCTCGACAAGGTAGAGCAGGTGGTGCGCCTGATCCGCTCCAAGGGCGTGGGCGTCTATTTCGTGACGCAGAATCCGCTGGATGTGCCGCAAAGTGTGCTGGCGCAGCTTGGAAACCGGGTGCAGCACGCTTTGCGCGCCTTCACCCCCCGCGACCAGAAGGCCGTGCGGGCGGCAGCCGAGACGTTCCGCCCCAATCCGGCGCTGAATACGGCGCAGGTCATCACCGAGCTTGGCAAGGGCGAGGCGCTGATTTCCACACTGGAGGGTAATGGCACACCCTCCATCGTGGAACGCACGCTGGTGCGCCCACCTTCGGCCCGTGTCGGGCCCGTGACAGAGCAGGAACGGGCAGCCGTGATGGCCAAGAGCCCTGTTGGCCATGAATATGACACGTCGATAGACCGGGAATCCGCCTTCGAGATGCTTCAGGCTCGCGCACAACAACAGGTGGCACAGCAGGAAGAGCCGCAACAGGAGGGCGGCGGCGGTTTTCTGGACAGTGTGCTGGGTTCCGTGCTTGGCGGCGCTTCAGGCAGCACGACGAAAGGCCGGACAACCACCCGCATGAGTACGACAGAGGTGATGGTGCGGCAGGTCGCCCGCTCGGTCGCCACACAGGTGGGCACACAGATCAGCCGCGCCATTATCCGCGGGATCTTTGGCAATATCCGACGCTGAAAACAGGGCGGCAACTTCAGATTCGGTGCGCCGCCCACACTTTCGCCCAGAGTTCGCATATGCAGCATATCCGACCTTGGTCTTCTTGCCATATGGTCGGACCAGATGTATTTTTCCCCTTCCATACCAGCGGAATTGCGGGGTTCTGCTGGCACCTTGCACTGCATTCACGTTTCCCCTCGGGAGCCGTGAATGGACCTTGTTGGAGCGCCTTATGAAGGTGTTGCCGCTTTCCCGCATTCTTCTGGTGGACAGCCAGAAGGCACGCCGTGAGGCCCTGCGGCTGGAACTTCTGAAATTCGGCCTCGGTGACGTGCTGGAAGCAGAGACTCTAGAGCTCGTTTCCGGGTCTGCCATTCCTGAAAACGCGAACCTGCTTGTCGTGCAGGCTGATGATCCGGACCTGATATCTGAAAATCCATACCGTGATGGCGGCGGCATACCCGCCATTCTGATTGTCGACCTGCCCCTGCGTGAGCTTGAACGCGCCAGTGTGCAGGGCGGCTATGAAGCGGCTCTGGGCATGCCAGTATCCCCACGCATTCTGTATCGCCGGATCGGGTCTGTGCTTCAGCAGGCGCGCCGAACCAGCCGGGCGATGACCCCGATACAGATCAACACCATGGCGGTTGACACCACCGGCCTCCCGACCGCCTGAAGTCGCCCCCTGACAGATGAACGAGCCCGCGCGGCGCGCCTCATTTAAGCTGAGATGCGCGCTGCACCTCCGGGCGCTCTGCACCGGGGGAATGTGTCACCTCATCTGTCTCCAACGCCTTCCCCCTTGCCTGCCGCGTAACACGGCGCGACCATCCGGCAGAGTCGGCACGCATCCGTGTGCCTGAAGACCGGAGACACAGTCCATGACCGCTCGCGATCCCGCATCCCCGTCAGTCATCGAAGCTGCATTGCAGGCCGTAGATAATGGACAGGATGCCGCGCTGGCCCGACTGTTCGAATTTATCCGCATTCCCTCCATTTCAACTGACCCCGCATTTGCCGAGCCCTGCCGGCAGGCGGCTGCATGGGCGGCGCAGGCACTGAAGGAACTGGGCTTCACGGCAACAGTCCACACCACACCGGGACACCCTGTTGTGGTCGCCCGCACAGATACGGGCGCTGCCCGCCGCGTGCTGTTCTATGGCCATTATGATGTCCAGCCGGTGGACCCTCTGGAACTATGGCAGACCCCGCCTTTTGAACCTCGGCTTGGTGAAAGCGCAAAGGGCCGGCCCATCATTGTCGGACGCGGTGCCGCCGATGACAAAGGGCAGGTGATGACCTTCATCGAGGCCCTGCGCGCCATCAAGGACACCACGGGCCGCCTCCCCGTAGATGTCACCGTGCTTCTGGAGGGAGAGGAAGAGTGCGGCTCTCCCAGCCTGCCCGCCTTCCTTGCCGCCCATGCGCAGGAGTTGAAGGCCGATGTGGCGCTGGTATGCGACACCGGCATGTGGGATGCGGACACCCCCGCCATCACCACCTCACTGCGCGGCATTCTTCACACCGAACTCGTCATCACCGCCGCAGATCGAGACCTTCATTCCGGCTTGTTTGGAGGTGCGGCGCGCAACCCGCTGCATGTGCTGAGCAAAATCATCGCCGATGCGCATGACGCCAATGGCCGTGTCACCATTCCCGGCTTTTATGATGATGTGGTGGAGCCCCCGAAGGAGCAGCTTGCCCAGTGGCAGGCGCTGGGATTGACGGCTGAAACGTTCCTCAAGCCGGTGGGGCTTTCCATTCCCTCCGGCGAACAGGACCGGCTGTTGATCGAGTTGATCCAGTCCCGCCCCACCTTTGAGGTGAACGGCATGTTCGGCGGCTATATCGGACAGGGCACCAAGACCGTCATTCCATCCACGGCCACCGCCAAGCTGTCTTTCCGCCTCGTGGCAGATCAGGACCCCGCGAAGATCCGGGGCGGGTTCGAAGCCTTTGTGAAGGTGCGTATTCCGGCAGATTGCAGTTTCACCCTCTCCCAGGGCGATGGCGCGCGCGCCTTCCTCGTGTCACCTGATAGCCCGGACCTTGCCCGCGCCTCCGATGCGCTGGCGCAGGAATGGGGCGTGGCTCCGGTCAAGGTGGGTTCGGGTGGCTCGATTCCCGTGGTCGGCCAGTTCCGGGCGTTGCTGGGGGTGGATACGCTGCTGATCGGCTTCGGGCTGGATGATGACCGCGTGCATTCACCCAATGAGAAATATGAGCTCAGCAGCTTCCACAAGGGCACCCGCAGCTGGGTGCGGATTCTGGAAGCTCTCGGCTGAACATGCGTTTCGGCGAAAACCGGGACCGACCGCCCGGTTTTCGCCGCTATCCACATCTTTCATGCACGTGGAAAAGCCTGCGGGGCCTTGCAAAGACTGATTCAGCAGGTCCTTTGATGGAATCAGGAGCGGGCGCGTCAGGAGGGCTTTAAGGTTCTCCTTGCTAGGGGAAACCCTCAAGGCAATGGACCCACGGCACGATGCTCGATATTCCCGACAAAGGGGCAGTTACCCCGAATTTTCGCCAGGCCCCCCATAATATGGAGGCCGAGCAGGCCCTGCTTGGCGCCATTCTGGTGAACAATGAAGCCTTTTACCGGGTCTCGGACTTCCTTGAGGCACGCCACTTTCATGAGCAGCTTCATGCCCGCCTGTTTGAACTGGTGAGTTCGCTGGTGCGTGCGGGCAAGCTTGCGACCCCCGTGACGCTGAAGACCTTCCTGCCGACAGAGCTGGACGTGGCCGGCCTCACCGGCCCCCAATATCTCGCGCGTCTGGCGGCCGAAGCCACCACCATCATCAACGCCAAGGACTACGGCCGCATCATCTATGATCTCTCGGTGCGGCGCGATCTCATCAATATCGGTGAGGAGATCGTGAACGAGGCCTATGAAGCAGAGATCGACAGTTCCCCCAACCAGCAGATCGAGGAGGCGGAGAAGCGCCTTTACGAGATTGCCGAGACGGGGCGCTATGATGGCGGCTTCCAGCGTTTCGGCGAGGCGCTGCGTGAGTCGGTGGACATGGCCTCCAAGGCCTTCCAGCGTGACGGGCACCTCTCCGGCATCGCTACCGCGCTGGATGATCTGGACCAGCAGATGGGCGGCCTCCAGCCCTCCGATCTCATTATCCTTGCCGGCCGTCCGGCGATGGGCAAAACCTCGCTGGCCACCAACATCGCCTTCAACATTGCCGCAGCCTATCGGGGGGAAACCCGCGCTGATGGCAGCACTGAAACGGTTTCAGGCGGTATTGTCGGCTTCTTCTCTCTGGAAATGAGCGCCGAACAGCTGGCCACACGTATTCTGGCCGAGCAGGCGGAAATCGCCTCCTACAAGATCCGGCGTGGTGACATCTCGGAGTCAGAGTTTTCCAAGCTCGCCGCTGCTGCCCAGACCATGCAGACCATTCCGCTCTATATCGACGATACGGGCGGTCTCTCCATCGCCCAGCTGGTGGCGCGTGCGCGGCGGCTGAAGCGCCAGCGCGGGCTGGATTTCATGGTGGTGGATTATCTCCAGCTGCTGTCCGGCTCATCCAAGAGTTCCGCGCAGAACCGCGTGCAGGAAATCACGGAGATCACCACCGGCCTCAAGGCGCTGGCGAAAGAGCTTCAGGTGCCCATCATGGCCCTGTCCCAGCTGTCGCGTCAGGTGGAATCGCGCGAAGATAAACGACCCCAGCTCTCGGATCTGCGTGAATCCGGCTCGATCGAGCAGGACGCCGACGTGGTGATGTTCGTGTATCGTGAGGAATATTACCTCAAGGGCCGCGAACCCAAGCCCGGCACCGAGGAATGGTTCCAGTGGGAAACCGACCTGAAGGCCGCCGAGAATACGGCTGAAATCATCGTCGGTAAGCAGCGTCACGGCCCCACCGGCACGGTGAAGGTGCACTTCGAACCGCAATTCACGCGCTTCTCGAACCTCGCACAAGATGAGCGCATGCCCGACCGCAGATAAGACCACTGGCCCCGTTCCCTGGCCAGAGTCTGGCGGTATTTGCTCTGGTACCGCCAGATTTGACCAAAGGCCTGTTCATCATACGCAAGGGCCTTTGGTGTAAGTTCAGCATGTTTTTAACGTGCCGCCGACAGGGCGGCGGGCGACAATCCGCCTTCCATTGCGGGGACAATCATGACGGTGGCACATACAAGCCCGAACCAGATGGCGCACGCTGTGAACAGAGCTGGTGCCATCCTCACCGTTGATCTGACAGCCATCGCGGAAAACTGGAAAACGATTGCCGCCCGCGTTGCGCCAGCCGAATGTGCCGCTGTTGTGAAGGCCAATGCCTATGGGCTGGGTATCGACCATGTGGCCCCCGCCCTGTGGCAGGCTGGAGCACGCACCTTCTTCGTGGCTCATCTTCAGGAAGCCATCACGCTGCGGGCACTGCTTCCGGAAGCTGTCATTTATGTTCTGAATGGTCTGCTGCCCGGAAGCGCTTTTGAGTTCTCCGCGCATGATCTGCGCCCGGTTCTGGGCTCCCTGCCGGAAATAGGAGAATGGAGCGCCCAGTGCCGCGCCACCGGGCTGGACCAGCCCGCCGCATTGCATGTGGACACCGGCATGCACCGGCTTGGCCTTTCGCTGGAGGAAGCCGCGCACATTGCGCAGGAGCGGGCCGCGCTGCGCTTCACCCCCAGCCTTGTCATGAGCCATCTGGCCTGCGCCGACACCCCCGGCCACAAGCTGACCCCGCTTCAGCAGGAACGCTTTGCACAGGTGGCGCAGCAGTTCTCAGGCATTCGGGCCTCGCTGGCCAATTCGGCCGGCACGCAACTTGATGCGCGCTATCACTTCGACCTCGTCCGCCCCGGCATCCTGCTTTATGGCGGGCGCGCGATTGATGAGACGATGCCCCTTCATCCCGTGGTGCGGCTGAATGCACCTGTGATTCAGGTCCGCACCGCCGCCGCAGGGGAAACCGTCGGCTATGGTGCTTCTGAACGGCTGAAGCGCGACAGCCGCCTTGCCGTGGTGCATATCGGCTATGCGGATGGCCTGTTCCGGGCTGCGGGCTCAAGCGACGCGCGCAAGGGCGCACAAGTGGTGCTGGATGGCACGCTTTGCCCGCTGGTGGGTCGCATTTCCATGGATCTCGCAACAGTCGACATCACCGACCTGCCGGAAGACGCGGTGGCGCGGGGCATGACGGCGGAGTTCCTCGGCGCAAGCATCGGCGTGGATGATCTGGCCGAAAAGGCGGGCACCATCAGCTATGAGGTGCTCACCTCTCTCGGCGGGCGGTATCAGCGGCGTTATCTGGGGGACTGAATGCCCTGATCTTTGATGCGGTGCCGGAAGATGCGGCCCCGTCTCTATCAGACAATGTGTGCCACTGGCGCGTGATGCGGGCTGCATGGCCCCACCAGCCCCCACGCATCGCACAAGGCGCATGACATCGGCGGCTCCCGCCAGAACCGTGCGGAAGGGCTCGCTTGTAAACACTTTGTAAACCAAAGAAGTGCAGCCTGAGGCCTGATTTGCGTTGACCGCAGAGTTCCCCGGCACTGTCTGTGCGACCTCCGGGACGGCCTCTGCCTCTGGCCGAGAGGATGCCCCATGTCGAACCTGACCGCGCTTTTGCCCGAGCATGAAAGCCTTGTGGAAAGCTTCGTCAAATCCGGCCGTTATGATGGCTCCCATGCCGTCATCAGTGCCGCTCTGAAGCTGCTGCAGGAAAAGGAACGGGAGCGCGCGGCGCGCCTGAGCGCCCTGCACGCGGTTCTGGCTGCGGAAATGCCTCTGCCTCAGCCTCTCTCCAGGGTGAGCATTGAGGAAGCCTCATCCGAGATCGAGCGCCTGCTTTCCACCGGCGCACCCGGACAGAGCGCCAACTGAGCCGGGACGGCCAGCCTATCCTTGACGGAATATGCCGGTCATTTGCAGCGGTGCACGATGATAGCACATCACTTTAGAGAGTGTTCCACCGCATCTGGATCAGTGCGGTGGAACACTCTTTGTGGACCATGCTCCGGTGGGCGGACACCGAACAGTTTACGTTTCGCCAGATAGAAGAAATGCTCGAACACTTTGAGTGATCGCATTTCCCTCCCGTGCACCAGCCCCCCCTTTGCGCGAAGATGCCTGGGGCAGATCACTCAGTCCGCAGAATCTGCCGCCAGAGCACGCAACCGGCGCAACAGCGCTTGATCGCGGCGTTCAATCGCCGCTCTGAAACTCTCTTCATCTGGCACGCCAAAGGCATCAACCAGCAGCTTGCGCGTCTGTTCATCAAGATGAGGCGCGCCAAGATCGGCCCACCAGGTTTCGACCGCCGGGCCCAGATGATCCAGAAAATGGCCGATGCCACCACGCCCGCCGGCAAGATTGAAGATATTGCTCGGTCCCATGATGGCCCAGCGCTGGCCCGGCCCGGCCGACACCGCAAGGTCAATATCCTCAACCGAGGCGACACCTTCCGCCGCCAGATACACCGCCTCGCGCCAGATCGCGCCCTGAAGCCGATTGGCGATATGCCCCACCACCTCCTTGCGCAGGCGGATCGGCGTCTTGCCGATGGCGCGATAGAACATGATCGCCGCCTCCACACAGGCTTCGGATGTCTTCTTGCCGGGCACCACCTCCACCAGCGGAATGAGATGGGGCGGATTGAAGGGATGGCCGACCACGAAACGTTCAGGGTGCTTCATCTCGGCCTGAAGCTCACTCGGCATGATGCCGGAGGTAGATGAGGCGATGATCGCCTCCGGCGCAAGCTCCGCCTCAAGCGCAGCATAGGTTTCACGCTTGATGTCGATCCGCTCGGGCGCATTTTCCTGCACCAGTTGGGCGCCACGCGCGGCTGCGCCTGGGCCTTCATGGAAACTCAGCGAGGCCTGCGCCTGCTCCAGTGTGCGTCCGTCAGTCTGGCCCAGACTTTCCAGCGCGGGCCACGCATCCTTCACGAATGCTCGCAGCCGCTCTTCCGCACCGGGGGCCGGGTCGCTGGCTCGCACCTTCAGGCCGAATGCCAGAAACAGACTCGCCCAGCTTGAACCGATCGTACCCGTGCCAATGACGGCAACGGTCTCGGGCAGCGAAGAAGTCGACATGTCATCCTCATGATTGGGGTGCGATCAATGCACCGGAACAACCGGTCGGCGGCCATGCGCGCCCACTTCTATGCTGTTCCTCGATTGTTTCACGGCGCGAAACTGTGGCGCGCCAAACCGGCGAAAAGCCGGGCAATGAGGGCTAAAGCAAGGGCGAAATGCCAACAGCAAGGAGGGATCCTAACGATGCGGACTCGATTGTTCATCGCGAATATATCTGCCCGTTCAAGCTTTTGAGAAGAAACATGGCTGCAAGTCAGACATGACAAAAGCGGACAGATATCTTCCCATAGGTCATAGCGGTTTCATTCACCCCGTCCCCACACGCATCACCAATCAGGGCTAAACTCCCGCCGCCGGCACAAGATTCGCCCTGCCGGCGAAATGGACAGGTTCATGGCCAAACGCGGCACCTCCTCTTTTATCTGCCAGACCTGCGGTGCGGTCTATTCCCGCTGGCAAGGCAAATGCGACGCCTGCGGCGAGTGGAACACCATTTCCGAGGAAACGGCGGTGGTGGCCAGTGTGCCCGCCGCCCAGCGCGCCAGCCGCAAGGGGCGCGCTGTCGCCCTGCAAAGCCTTCAGGGGACGGGCGAGGCCGCGCCGCGCCTCATCTCCGGCATTGGTGAACTGGACCGGGTGGCTGGCGGCGGCTTCGTGCCCGGCTCTATCCTGTTGATCGGCGGTGATCCGGGCATCGGAAAATCCACCCTGCTGGTTCAGGCCTCCGCCGCACTGGCGTTGCGTGGGCAGCGTGTGGTCTATGTCTCAGGCGAAGAAGCGGTAGATCAGGTGCGCATGCGCGCCCAGCGCCTCGGGCTTGCTCAGGCAGATGTAGGGCTGGCCGCCGAAACCAATGCCGAGAATATTCTGGCCACCCTCGCCGCCGGCCCGCCGGTGCAATTCGTGGTGATCGATTCCATCCAGACCATGTGGTCTGACAGCGTGGAATCCGCTCCCGGCACGGTTACGCAGGTGCGCACCTCGGCCCAGCTTCTGGTGCGCTACGCCAAACAGGCCGGGGCGTGCGTCATCCTCGTCGGCCACGTCACCAAGGATGGGCAGATCGCTGGCCCGCGCGTGGTGGAGCATATGGTGGATGCCGTCTTCTCGTTTGAAGGCGATGGCGGCCACCAGTTCCGCATTCTGCGCGCGCAGAAGAACCGCTTTGGCCCCACCGATGAAATCGGCGTGTTCGAGATGACCGGCGGCGGGCTGCGCGAGGTCGCCAATCCGTCCGAGCTGTTTCTCTCCAATCGTGATCTGGGCGCACCCGGAACCGCCGTTTTTGCCGGCATGGAAGGCACACGACCGGTGCTGGTGGAAATTCAGGCACTGGTCGCGCCCTCCTCCCTCGGTACGCCGCGCCGGGCCGTGGTAGGCTGGGACCCCGCCCGCCTCTCCATGGTGCTGGCGGTGCTGGATGCACGCTGCGGCGTGCGTCTGGGCGGGCATGATGTGTATCTCAATGTCGCCGGCGGCCTGCGTATTGGTGAACCGGCGGCAGACCTTGCGGTGGCTGCGGCGCTCGTCTCCTCGCTTACCGGCGCGCCCCTGCCGGCAGATGCGGTCTATTTCGGCGAGGCCAGCCTGACAGGTGCTGTGCGACCTGTTTCCCAGACCCCTGCCCGGCTGAAAGAATCCGCCAAACTCGGCTTTGTCCGCGCCGTGCTTCCCTCTGGCAGTGCCGATGGCGCTGAGGGCGTGATGACGCTGGATGCAGTCTCTTCCCTTGCAGAACTTGTCGCGACCATCGCCGCACGCGCCCCGCGCCGTTCAAAATCCCGTGAGAGTGAAGAGCGTCGGCTGCCCGCAGCGGACACCGGATATCCCGCAGACGACGATGAAAACGCATAGCAGGGTTGCCAATGTCTGTCGGTATGCACGACACCTTGCAGAACAAGGCATTGCACATCATCCAGACCGCAACGGACACGCTGCGTCATGCCCACGATTCACACAAACGCCATATCCTTCGTTGCAGAAGGATGACGGGAACCGGCCAGCAAGCTATATGACTGCGCGGCATGCCTTGAGGCGAACTCTGCGGCCCTGCCAAACGCCCGGCGACCTGCGTCGCACAGACCACGGAACCCAGACCTGATGCCTGTCACGCTACTCGACATCATTGTGATCTCAGTGATGCTGATTTCCGGAATACTCGCCATGGTGCGAGGCTTCCTGAGGGAAGTGCTCAGCATTCTTTCATGGGTCGCCGCAGCTGCCGTGACCGTCATTTTCTACAAGCAGACCCTGCCCTTGGTGCAGCACTACATCTCTCAGGAGATGGCCGCGACCGCGACGACTGTCGCGGTCCTGTTCCTGGGCACGTTGCTGATCGCCTCCATCATCACCGCCCGGATCTCGGATCTGGTTCTGGATAGTCGAATCGGTGCGCTGGATCGCACGCTCGGCTTTGCCTTCGGCCTCGCCCGCGGGTTGCTGCTGATGGTGGTTGCGTTCCTTTTCTTCAACTGGCTGGTGCCAGAAAAGGGGCAGCCGACATGGGTGCTGGACGCAAAATCGCGCCCCACGCTGCAAAGCGTCGGAAACTGGCTCATTGCCCAGTTGCCGGAAGACCCTGAAAACACCATCTTGAATAAGTTAAAAAAGCCATCCAGCCCTTCGGAAGGCAATGAGGCGAGCGTACCGACCATTCCGGCCGGCGGACAAGGTGCCAGCACCACTGGCGCAGCCGCTGGTTCGGCGCCGGATACCGCCCCCGGTGGCTATCGTGGGTCCGACCAGCGTGGTCTGGATCAACTCATGGAAAGTACGCGCGGCAACGGCCAGTAGGCCGCCCGTGTGGAGGTGCGTGATGAGTAATGAACCCGATGGCGGCAAACCCGGTGCAGACGAGGCCATGATGATGCGCAACAACATGTCCAAGAGTCTCGATCTGGACCTCGATGGCGATCGCCTGCGTGAGGAATGCGGTGTTTTCGGCATCTGCAATCATCCCCATGCTGCCGCCATCACGGCCATTGGCCTGCATGCGCTCCAGCATCGCGGGCAGGAAGCAGCCGGCATCGTCAGCTTTGACGGCAAGCGCTTCCACTCCGAGCGTCGTCTCGGCCTCGTGGGGGATGCTTTCTCCGACGGGCAGGTGATCGACCGCCTACCCGGTCAGGCAGCCGTGGGCCATGTGCGCTACTCCACCACCGGCGAAACACTGCTGCGCAATGTGCAGCCGCTGTTCGCGGAGCTTGATGCCGGCGGATTTGCTGTCGGCCATAATGGCAATCTCACCAACGGTCTTTCCCTGCGCCGCCAGCTTGTGCGCGATGGGGCGATCACTCAGTCCACCACCGATACCGAGGTGATCCTGCATCTCGTCGCGCGCTCGAAGAAGCCCCGCTTCATTGACCGCTTTGTGGATGCCATCCGCTCGCTGGAAGGGGCCTATTCGCTGGTTGCCCTCACCAACAAGAAGCTGATCGGCGCGCGGGACCCCCTGGGCATCCGCCCGCTGGTGCTGGGCATGCTGGATGATTCCTACATTCTCGCCTCCGAGACCTGCGCCCTCGACATCATCGGTGCACGCTATGTGCGCGACATCGAGAATGGCGAAGTGGTGGTCATCGACGAGGAAGGCGTGAACTCCTTCAAGCCTTTCCCTGAAATGGCACCGCGCCCCTGCATCTTCGAGTACATCTATTTCGCCCGGCCGGATTCCGTGGTGGGTGGCCGCTCGGTCTATCAGGTGCGCAAGAAGTTTGGTGAAGTGCTGGCGCAGGAAGCCCCGGCCAATGCCGATGTCATCGTGCCCGTGCCGGATTCCGGCGTGCCGGCGGCCATCGGCTTTTCCCAGTACTCGGGCACTCCCTATGAACTGGGCATCATCCGTAACCACTATGTGGGGCGCACTTTCATTCAGCCCACCCAGTCCATTCGTGATCAGGGCGTGCGCATGAAGCATTCCGCCAATCGCTCGGTGGTGGAAGGCAAGAGCATCGTGCTGGTGGATGACAGCCTTGTGCGCGGCACCACTTCTGTGAAGATCGTGAAGATGATGCGTGAGGCGGGCGCGCGGGAAGTGCATTTCCGCATCGCCTCCCCGCCCATCACGCACCCGGATTATTACGGCATCGACACGCCGGACCGGGACAAACTGCTCGCGGCCAACCATGATCTGGAAGGCATGCGGCGCTATATCGGCGCGGATTCACTGGCCTTCCTCACTGTCGAGGGCGTCTATCGCGCCATGGGCTATGAGGGCCGCGACCCGGTGCATCCGCAGTTCACTGACCACTGCTTCACGGGCGACTACCCGACGCCGCTGACAGACAAGGCCAGCGCGACCGGTGGGCACCAGCTTTCACTGCTGGCAGAAGCAAGCTGAATGAGAACGGGGCCCAAATGGGCCCCGTTGTTTTTCAGATCTCGCATCCTGACACACCGCCCGCCCCATGCTCCCGACAGGGCTCGGATCAACCTGCCGGGTAGCCCTTCAGCATCTGCAACTGAGCAAGGCCCCAATGCTCGCGACGGCGGGTCTTCGGGAATCCGTCATCACGCCACATGGCAAAAGCGCGACTGCGGATGCGCTCACGCTCCCATGTCGACAGCCCTTTTTCCGGCGGTGCAGCAGATGAGGCTTCGGTTGACGATGACACGGCTTCAGCGTGACTTCGCGGTGAGTGAGACATGCTTCCCTCCATCATGTCGTTGGCCATAGTTCTCTTGTGGCAACGCCGGAGGGGCCTTCTGGTTCCCCAAAAAGGCAAAACTTGAGAGGCGGCCTCCTCTCCGAGAAGCCCTGCCCGGCTATTTCACCGCAGAATTTCCGCCATCGGCATAGAGAGCAGATCCGGTCACGAAGCTGGCCATGGAGCTTGCAAGGAACAGGGCGGCGGATGCGATTTCATCCGGCTGCGCAATCCGCCTCATCGCATGCAGCCCGGCGGCCCACTCCCTCTGGCTTTGATCGCCGGCCATTCCGGTATCTACCCCGCCCGGTAACAGGGCATTCGCCCGAATTCCCTGCGCGGCGTAATCGGCGACAATGCCTTTCACCAATCCCATCAACCCGGCTTTCGAGGCGCCATAGGCCGCCATTCCAGGCAGCCCCACACTGGTACCCACAAAACTGGAGGTGAAAATGAGGGATCCGCCACCTCTTTCAAGCATAACCGGAATCTGGCTGCGGGCTCCCAGATAGGCGGCGGTCAAATTGACAGCCAACGTTCCGTTCCAGTCATCCGGCGCGATCTTGGCCAGAGGCAGGTTCGGCCCCACTGTTCCGGCATTATTCACGGCGATATCAAACCCGCCGAATGTCCTATGGGCGGCGGCCACAGCCCGTTCATGGGTTTCTGGCAGGCTGACATCACCGGGCGAGGCGATAGCCCGGCCGCCCTGGGCCGTAATCTCTCCGGCCAGTTCCCGAAGCCCGGCCTCCCCACGAGCGATAAGCACGACAGCTGCGCCCTCCGCTGAAAACCGAAGCGCTATTGCCCGTCCGATACCGCTGGATGCTCCGGTTACGAGAGCCACTTTTCCCTTGAGAAGAGTCATATGCCAAACTGCCTTTTTTTATTTCCGGCGATGACATATCCGCCCCAATTCCGGCGGCCACTCCGCTTCTTGCTGTCAAATTGAATTTTCATCGCACCATCTGATGCGACGGGTGGAACAAACTTCAGAAATCAAAACAAATCAATGCATTAAAACATTTCAACAGTCGAATACAAAGAGACACACCTACTGGCTTGCCCAGATGATGCGCGCCATCCATTCCAGCCGCTCCAGCGGAATCTGCCTGTCTTCATAAGCCGGGTTAAGCGAACGCAGTTCCACATGGCGGGCGGTCTTGCGAGCCAGCTCCTTGGCCATCACCTCGCCATCTCGTGTTTTCACCACCACCCGATCCCCGCGCCGGATGGATGCCACCGGCGAAACCACCACCACATCCCCATCGCGGAACACGGGCAGCATCGAATCTCCAGAGATTTCGAGGGCATAGGCGTTCTCGTCCTCAACCTCGGGGAAGTGGATCTCATCCCAGCCTGTACCCGCGGGAAAGCCGGCATCATCGAAGAAGCCACCATTACCGGCCTGCGCAAACCCGATCTGCGGAATGGCGCGCTGCATGGCGTGGGCCACCAAGCCATCCGGTATATTTTCATGTCGTGCAGGCTCGGTGCCAACGAAATCAGCTATCGGGTCATATGTCCTGTCATCACGCAGTGTCAGGCCGAAGAACTGCTCTGTCGTGGTCTGTGTGGCGGCCAGAACCTTGGCGATGCTCTCTGTAGATGGCCAACGCAGCCGACCATCAGCCATCACACGCTTGGAGCGGTTGAAGGTTGTGGGGTCCAGCCCCGCCTGCCGCGCAAGCGCGGACACCGAGAGGCCATTCACCTCTGCCAGATGATCGAGTGCGCGCCAGATCTGGCCGTGGGTCAGGGTGGACATGCCATCTCCTTTGCGCGCTGATGTTGGGATATATGCGACTTATAAGAATATATTCCGCATTTGTACAGGACTTCATTCCGTTCAAACCCGTGGATTTTACCCGTCTTGGGCATTATGAAACATGGAAAGCTCCATGCTCATGAAGGCCTCCCATGTCTGCATCCGAAACGAACTCACCTCGCTTCATCTACAAGATCTGCCCCCACACGCTCTGGGTAGAGGCTGAAGCAGCGGGTACGTTCACCGGCGCTCCCGTGGACCATGCGGATGGATATATTCATTTTTCCACAGCCACTCAGGCGCACGACACCGCAGCTAAGCATTTCGCGGGCCAGACAGATCTCAAGCTGATCGCCATTGAAACATCAGCACTTGGGGCAGCGCTGAAGTGGGAGCCCTCTCGCGGGGGGGCGCTGTTCCCCCACCTCTATGCCCCCCTGCCCCTGACAGCCGTGGCATGGGTGCAAGACCTGCCTCTGGGGACAGATGGCGCACATGTTTTCCCGCCTCTGGACTGAAGCCGCCCCACCGGCCCTCCCCCAGAGCCGAGTGAGGACCGCGCAGCTTTGCGCGAATATCCGCACCATCCAACAAGAAAGAAGACAGGACTTCAGGATGTGGCGGCGAAGGTCCGCCGCATCAGCCCCGGCATCCGCACGGCCAGAAGCAGCCCGCGTGCAAAGAACAGGATGAGCAGCGCCAGCCACAGACCGTGGTTCCCGAACGGATGCAGCAGCCACCACGCGGCCACATAAAGCCCCACGGCCAGCAGCATCATGTTGCGCATGTCTCGGGACCAGAGCGCGCCGATAAAGACACCATCACACACAAAGGCCCCAACGCCCGCCAGCGGCAACAGGGCGGCATAGATGAGATAGATGCGCGCGATCTCCCGCACCTCCGCACTCGTGGTCATGGCGTCAATCACCATCGGCCCGATAGCGAGATAAAGCGCCAGTGCCGCGAGCGCACAGCCGAAGCCCCAGATCAGCACCAGACGAAAGCCTGCCAAGAAATCCGCCCGCCGCCGCGCGCCCACGGCAGAACCGCAAATCTGTTCGGCGGCCGTAGCAAACCCATCCAGAAAGAAAACCGCAAGCAGGCCCATATTCTGAAGCAGGCTGTTGGCCGCAAGGGTCGAATCTCCCGCCCGCGCACCCTGTGCGGCAAAGAAGAAGAAGGCGAACATCAGCGCAGCGGTGCGGATGAGAATATCGCCATTCAACATCACGGTCTGGACAAGACGGGCGCGGTCCAGCAACACCGCGCGGGGTATGGAGACAGAAAAGCCGAGAAGCTGGGCGCAGAGCAGCAGGCCAATGACAGCACCCGCGGCTTCAGCCACCAACGCGCCAAGCCCTGCACCGGCCACACCGAACCCCGCACCCAGAACCAGATAAGCAGAAAGCCCTATGCTCAGAGCATTCATGCCAGCCTGCAGGGCCAGCGCCCGGCCGGTGCGCCCCAGCCCCGTGAGCCAGCCCAGAATGGCATAATTGGCGAGGCTGAACGGAGCGGCGAAGATTCGGACATGGTAATAGTCCGCCACCGCCGCATTCACCTGCTCACTGCCCCCGGCCAGTTTCAGGGCCAGCAGCAGAATCGGCACCTGCAACAGCACCATGGCAAGGCCGCAACCAGCCGCGATGATGAGCGCGCGCAGCAGTACCGCGCGCTGCTCCACCTTATCATCGCGCCCAATGGCTTGCGCCACCAGCCCCACCGTACCCATCCGCAGGAAGCCGAAACCCCAGAACAGCAGATCGAAAATGACCGCCGCCAGCGCCACGCCACCCAGCAAGGCGGCATCGCCCAGGCGCCCCACCACGGCTGCATTGGCGATGCCCAGCAGCGGCGTGGTGAGATGCGCCAGCGTCATCGGCAGCGCAATGGCCAGAACCCGACGGTGGGTTATGCCTCCCATCGGAGCATGCATAAAAAAGCCTCAGCGCCGGGCGTTGGCAATGCGCATGATGAGCCAGAGCGGAATAACAATCACCGCCCCCAGCAGGAAATAGCCCCACATCCGCTCGAAGGCATCGAAGCCGAAGGAGAACAGGTTGCGCACCAGCCGTTCCAGACTGGTGAAGATATTCATCGGGTCCAGCCCCAGCGCCGCCAGAATAACGCCGACCACTACCGAAAGCACGACAAGGCGCACCAGAACCCATGCCGGCGAGCCGCCGAAAAAGCGGGTGAGCTGATTGTTTTCAGACATGCCTCGTCTCCTGTTTCCGGGGTGGTCTAGAGCATTTTTCGGTAAAATTGGAGGCAGGCATGCCGGTCCGTTTTTCTTTCCACCTTCCCAGAGTGGGTAGAGGTATCTGAGGGTATTAAAAAAGCCCAGATTCATTCTGTTTTATGAGGTTCGGAGGGCTTTATCCCCCTCGACAAGCCCACTCCAGATGCATATGCTTCTTAATAGTTTTCAAGAGAAGGCATGTGACTGCCCGGAACATCTGCTGGCATCGCATCCATAAGAACCGTTTCGGGAGGGATTTGCCATGTGCCTTCGCATTTCATGCGGCCCGCTCGCATCCCTGCCTTCTCATCGTTCGGCGCTTCTGGCACTGGCAGCAGCCTGTGCCATAGGGCTTGCCGCACCGCGCGCCGTGGCCGCCGAGGAACAGAGTTCGCCCGAGACACAGGACATGGCGGATGAAGAAATATCCGTCACCTTCAGTGCTCAGGCAGACAACCAGCCTCTAGGCTGGTCCGCCATACCGGCCCCCGGACAACCGCATCTGCCACCCGAAGCATGGGCCCTGCCCGAAGACAGCGTAGAGCCAGTCAGCGGTGATTTTCTACCCGGAATTTATGATGTGACGGCGATTGTCACAACTGGCCCGCATGAAGGCGAGACATATAGCGCTCGCCTCACCATCGAACCGAATGGGCCGAGGAACTTTGTCATCCCGCCTCAAAAGGCCAAAAGCAGATAAGCAGCCACGTGATGCATTGCTGCTACGTATATTGCATCCACACCGTGCGACACAGAAGCGCCTTGGCCACCATCTTATGACACGCTAGAGCATATCCAGAACATAGCGTTTGCGCGTTGTGCCGGGCGGCAAGATACGCCCCCCCGGCTCGAACGCATGGCAAGATATGGACGTGCTGCTTGAGCGCATACGAATTCCTCTTCGCCATCCTGGCGCTGCTGCTCACCCCAGGGCCGACGAACACCTTGCTCGCCCTTTCGGGTGCGGCTGTGGGTTTCAGGCGCTCTCTCCCCCTGATTCCCGCGGAAGTCGCAGCTTATCTGCTGGTCACCATACCTCTGGCCATGGTGGGGGCAGAACTTCTGGCGCAATGGCCTGAAGTGGCGCGACTGGTGAAGTTCGCTGCGGCCGCATGGGTTGCTTTTCTGGCCGTGAAGCTCTGGCGGGTGAACACCGCCGAGGCCGCAGCGGGAGGCGTGACGCCGCGCCGTGTCTTCATCACCACCCTGCTCAACCCCAAGGCGCTGATTATCGGCCTCACCTTGCTGCCGCAGGAGAACATGGACGGATTCGCCCTGCATGTGGCGCTGTTTGCCGGTTCCATCATCGTCGTGGCTTCCATCTGGTCCATCGCCGGGACGATGATGCGCCGGGGCCAAAGCACCGCACTGCCTCCGGTCCTGCGCCGCGCGGCGGCCTGCTGGCTGGGCATTCTTGCAATAGCGCTGGTCAGTTCCGGCGTGTCAGCCTGAACGCACATACACTCCGATTTGCGTTGCCGGGACAAAACTGTTAAGCAACGCGCCTTCACAAGGACGGTCATGCCGTTTCCGCCGCCCGGGCCTTTGAGCCCGGAGGTTCCCGCCCGACAGCGCTATGCGCCCTCGGGCGCGTTTTGCGTTGCCTTTCGGCTGGTGCGAAGCGTTATGGTGCCGTTCCCAGTGAAACCGACAACAGACGGGCAGCCATGTTCGATACCCTCTCTGACCGCCTTGGCGGCATACTCGACAAGCTGAAGCGGCGCGGCGCTCTTACTGAGGCTGACGTTGGCGAAGCCATGCGCGAGGTGCGCCGGGCCCTCATCGAGGCCGACGTGGCGCTGGACGTGGTGCGAGACTTCACCGAACGGCTGCGCAAGCGCGCCGTCGGTGTGGAGGTCATCAAGTCCGTCACCCCCGGCCAGATGGTGGTGAAGCTGGTTCATGATGAACTGGTTACCACCCTCGGCTCAGATGCCCAGCCGATTGACCTGAACGCCCCTTCTCCGCTGCCCATTCTTATGGTCGGCCTTCAAGGTTCGGGTAAAACCACCTCCACGGCCAAGATTGCGAAGCGGCTGACCGAGCGCGGCAAGCGCAAGGTGTTGATGGCCTCGCTCGATACCCGTCGCCCGGCGGCGATGGAGCAGCTGGCCACGCTGGGGCAGCAGGTGGAGGTTGCCACCCTGCCCATCATCACCGGCCAGTCTGCGGTGCAGATCGCCCGGCGCGCGATCGAGGCAGCACGCCTTGGCGGCTATGATGTGGTGATGCTGGACACCGCCGGCCGCGTGACGCTCGATGAAGCGCTGATGGCCGAGGTGGCCGAGGTCAAGGCCGTTACCGGCCCACACGAAGTGCTGCTGGTGGCCGACAGCCTCACCGGCCAGGATGCGGTGAACACCGCCAAGGCGTTCGATGAGCGGGTAGGACTCACCGGCATCGTGCTGACCCGTGCGGATGGTGACGGGCGCGGCGGTGCGGCGCTTTCCATGCGCGCTGTCACCGGCAAGCCCATCAAGCTGCTGGGCACCGGCGAAAAGATGGATGCGCTGGAGGATTTTGATCCCCAGCGCGTGGCAGGCCGCATTCTCGGCATGGGCGACGTGGTGGCCCTTGTTGAAAAGGCCGCCGAAAATCTCGACATCGAGAAGGCCAAGCGTACCGCAGAGAAGATGCGCAAGGGCGCATTCGATCTTGAAGACCTGCGCGACCAGCTTCAGCAGATGCAGAAGATGGGCGGCCTTGGTGGCCTCATGGGTATGCTGCCAGGCGTGGCAAAGGTGAAGAACCAGATCGCCTCCGCCAATCTTGATGACAAGGTGTTCAAGCGCCAGGTCGCCGTCATCAATTCGATGACGCCGAAAGAGCGTGCGAACCCCAAGCTACTGGATGCATCGCGAAAGCGCCGCATCGCTGCTGGTGCCGGTGCCAAGGTGGAAGAGATCAACCGCCTGCTGAAGATGCATCGCCAGATGGCCGATGTCATGAAAGCAATGGGCGGCAAGGCGGGCAAGCGCGGTCCGCTGGCGGGCCTTGCCGGCATGATGGGCTTCAAGGGCGGCGCGCCCTCGCCCGAAATGTTGCAGGACATGGCCGATAAAATGGGCGGCCCCGGTGGCGCAGCAGGCGGTGGGCTCCCCCCCAATTTCCCCGGCCTGCCCGGCGGCGGGCTTCCCTCAAAGTTTCCGGGTGGCCTTCCGATGCCAGGGCTTCCCCGGCCTGGGTGGCCCCGGAAAGAAAAAATAAGGCTGGCGCTTTCTGCTGGCCCATTCATTCAACTCATTCAAGACATTGAATAAAAGGAAAATCATATGTCCCTGAAGATCCGTCTGTCGCGCGGCGGCGCCAAGAAGCGTCCTTACTACCGTATCGTTGTGGCTGACGCCCGCGCCCCCCGCGATGGCCGTTTCATCGACCGCATCGGCTCCTTCAACCCGCTGCTGGCCAAGGATGCTGAAAACCGCGTGGTTCTGGATCTCGAGAAGGCCAAGTCCTGGCTCGAAAAGGGCGCCCAGCCCACCGACCGCGTGGCTCGTTTTCTCGACGCTGCAGGCCTGCTGAAGCGCGATACCCGCAACAACCCGAACAAGGGTGAGCCCGGCGACAAGGCCAAGGAACGCGCGAAGGAAAAGGCTGAGAAGGCCGCTGCCGCCGCTGCTCCGGCTGAAGACGCTTCCGCCGAGTGAGACCGCCCGGCCCGCTCTGTGCGGACTGGTGATGGAATAAAGACAGCCGCGGTTGCCTATGCACCGCGGCTGTTTCATAACCAGCACTCACTATACAAAATGGCCACAGAATGAGTTGTCTTCTGTAGCCTTGACGCACTTCAGGACCCGGACAGAGCAGTCATCACCTGATCACAGAGAATGCAGGGACAGCACCAATGGACATCACCACCCATCTGGACGCTTCCACGCTTTTCATGGTGAACGCGGTTTCCCTGTCTGTCTTTGCGGTGACCTATATTTTTGCCTGGGCCGGCCAGAGCAACCGGATTTACTGGGCCAATCTCACCCTCTCAAACGTGCTGTTTGCCATCGCATTCATCATGTTCTCGCGCTTGATTGACGCCAGCAATACAGACCTTCTGGCTCCCAATTGCCTGCTTGTCATTGGGCTTTGTCTGCGCTGGCAAGCCATGCGCGCTTTTTTCGGCCATGCGCCATCGTTCATTCTGCCCGCCATTTTGACCGTTCTGGTCTTTTTTCTCCTCTCTCTGGAGAAGCAAATTGGCACCAGCTTTGTTTTTGGTGGCGTCAATATTGCTATTGCGGCACAGATTCTCGTCATCATTTACACGCTGGTTTCAGAACATAAACAGCGACTCCCCTCACGCTGGGGGCTTGTGGCCGCTTATAGCATTATCCTTCTGTCATCCGTTTTGCGCGTGACGCAGGGACTAATGCTTGAGCAAGGCATGAACAGTCTGCTTCCAGCCGACGCATTTCTTCACATTCATCTGTTTTCAGCTGCAATTCACATCGTTGCTTCCGGCGCCTTTTCGCTCTCCATGGCCTATGAACAGGGGGCTATTGAACTGCGGCAGGTGGCCCAGCGTGATGCGCTCACTGGCCTGCCCAATCGGCTGGGGCTGGAGCACAAGCTGAAGAACAGCTTCAGGGCGGGTCTCTCAGACTGCGCCGTCTTTCTTATCGATATTGATCACTTCAAGAAAATCAATGACAGTTATGGCCATATCACGGGTGACCGGGTCATTCGTCACTGCGGACAGATCATTACCGGGAAACTGCGCGAGCAGGATTTTGCGGCCCGCATCGGCGGAGAAGAGTTTCTCGCCATCATCGCGCGCACCTCATCTCAGGAGGCTGCGCAGATTGCGGAGCGTATCCGGCAAGCAGTTGAGAATGAATATATTCATGTCGGAGAGACAAAGGTGCATGTCACGGTGAGCATGGGAATCGCCTATACAGACAGCTCGCACTTCTCTTTCCCGGACATGATGGCGCAGGCTGATCGTCAGCTCTACAAAGCAAAGGAAGCCGGACGGAACCGTGTGCACGCCGCTGTCTGTGCATGAATGTTTGCATCATCTTGCAGCCCGGGCTCCCTGCCCGGATGATGTCCGCCATATTCCAGATGCTTTCTTGTCCGCATCCTTCAGTCCGTCTCATCCGATATGCCCTGAACAGGGAACAGCAACCCGGTCTTTCTCATTCTCAGTGCTCTGGAGCCTCGTATGTCCGAAACTGTGAACGTCTCGTTCGCCAAGCTTTCCGCCGCGCCCAAAGGGGTGCTGATCGTACTCACGGACGAGACACTGGCCTTCGGCCCTGCGGCGCAGAAGCTGCTGAAGCCAACTGATGCCGCCCTCACCCGCGCGTTTGATGCAGAACGCTTCAAGGGCAAGGCCTTCACCTGTGTGGATATGCTGGCTCCCGCCGGCCTTCAGGCCCAGCGCCTTGTGGTTGTGAGCGTGGGCAAGAGCGCTGATCTGAAGCCGGTGGATTATGTGAAGCTGGGCGGCATCATTGCGGCTCGCATTCCCACTGGCGCATCGGCCGCCAGCGTACTGCTGGAACTGCCGGGTGGCCCCCTCGCGGCGGATGCATCCGCCGAGTTGGCGCTGGGCATTCGACTGCGCGGTTACGCTTTCGACCGCTACAAGACCAAAAAGAAGGATGAAACGGCGCGCGAAAGCCTCGACATTCATCTGCTTACCAATGATGAGCCCGCAGCCCGCAAGGCATGGGCCGCGCGCGAAGCGGTGGCTGAAGGCGTCATCCTCGCCCGCGATCTGGTGAATGAGCCGCCGAATGTGCTCGACCCGCCGGAATTCGCCCGCCGCGCGCAGGAGCGCCTCTCCGCTGTCGGCGTCGAGATCGAGGTTCTGGATGAGGACGCGCTGGCCAAGCTGGGCATGCGCGCGCTGCTGGCCGTTGGCCAAGGCTCCATCAAGGAAAGCCGCGTGGTGGTGATGCGCTGGAATGGCGGCAAGGCGGGTGAAGCGCCTGTGGCCTTCATCGGCAAGGGCGTCACCTTCGATACCGGCGGCATTTCGATCAAGCCAGCCGCGGGCATGGAAGACATGAAGGGTGACATGGGCGGGGCAGCCTGCGTCACCGGCACGCTCTATGCGCTGGCCGCCCGCAAGGCGAAAGTGAATGCTGTCGGTGTCATCGGCATCGTGGAGAACATGCCGGATGGCGCGGCCCAGCGCCCCGGCGATATCGTCACCTCCATGTCCGGCCAGACCATCGAAATCATCAATACCGATGCGGAAGGCCGCCTCGTGCTTGCCGATGTGCTCTGGTATGCGAAGGAAACCTTCAAGCCCAAGCTGATGGTGGACTTCGCCACCCTCACCGGTGCGATCCTTGTGGCGCTGGGTCAGGAATATGCCGGCCTGTTCTCGAACAATGACGCGCTGGCCGATGCGCTCTCCAAGGCCGGAGCCGAAAGCGGCGAGAAGGTGTGGCGCATGCCGCTGGCGCCAGAATATGACAAGCTGATCGACAGCAAGTTCGCGGACATGAAGAACACCGGCGGTCGCTTTGGCGGATCCATCACCGCCGCCCAGTTCCTCCAGCGCTATGTGGGCGAGACCCCGTGGGCGCATGTCGATATTGCCGGCACGGCAATGTCCTCTCCCGCCAGCGAGATCAATCGCAGCTGGGGTTCAGGCTGGGGCGTGCGCTTCCTGAACCAGTTCGTGGCAGATAGCCACGAAGGCTGATTTCAGTCACCTGAAACGAAAGAAGGGCGCGAGAAAGCGCCCTTCTTTTTATCCGCAGCAAGGCCCTTTACATGGCCTGTATGTGACCGCCCTCACTGGGTCAGCCGCTCCTCAGCCCTCTTCGACCGAGATAATCCTGTAGGTGTGCATCTCCTCGTCCTCGCGAACAGAGATATACTCACCCACCAAGAAGGACTCGTCGCCGAAACGGTAGCCCGGCTCATCATCGTCATCGCCGGCCACGTCATAACGGAAAGCCCAGCTGCCACCGGGGCGACGAATGAGATGCCCCACCTCTTCCCGCTCTCCGGGGCGGAACTTGACCACCCGGCAGGCATCGCGATGCTGGTGCCACAACTCCGGATTAATCTTGCCGTCATCCCGCAGGGGCAGAACGAAAGTGTAGCCGAACTCGCGGGAGCCCTCAGGATAATCCTTCTCGCGTGCAAGCTCCATGCGCACCTTGTGGAAGCCTTGCGGAAGCTGGTTCATCTCTTTCTCCAGACAAAGCGGGCGACAATAACGGCCCGCACAACATTGCCATGATCCCCGCCGCAGGCCGGCCAGACGACCGCAAGCGCTTGTCCATACTGTCATAAGCTCACGATGGAACCTATGGGGTGGATTGCAATTATCATCCTGCGCGCATTACGGGGATTTGACATGCCGCAAAGTCATCCACCGACCTTTGCCGATATTTGAACAGAAAGAAAAAATCTGTCAGGGTCGTCCCTGCCTGCGCGCGGTGGGGCGAAAGGGAGATGCCAAAATGAACGAAAACCCGTTTGCTCAAAATTATGCCCGGCTATGGAATATGCCTGCGGCTCAGCCCACTTGGCCAGTCAACATCTGGAAGAGTTTGTATTTTGATTGCCCTGTGGCTGTCGCAGCCCACTTCCAGTCATTTCTGAGCCGTCGTGCACAGGAGCAGATGCAGCGTCTCTCCGAGCTCTCTCGTGAGCAGAACGCGGCCAATCTCATCACCAAGGAAATCGCATTCCTGCAACAGGCCTCCATGGCCTGGAATACCGAGATGATGGAACTGGCTGAAGTGGTTCAGAATAAGCTGCTTGCCGGCACTCAGCTTGCGAACGCCCCAGGAAAGCCTGCAAAAGACGAGAACCATTCCGGCTGAGGCATAAGCCCTTACCGGCGGGATGCTTCAGACAATAATGGGGGCTCAAGGCCAGAGACTCCCGGTCATGAAGAATGGGGCCTCCGCCCAACCCCACCCCTTAATATGGTTGGTGTGGGAGGGACACGTTATCGGCCTCGGTCATTGATCGGGGCCGAATATAGTTTGTTCTTCGGCAGTACCTGCCTCAGGGACTGCAACGCATTTACATGCCAAGCCCCGCCATAGAACGGGCTTATGGACCATGACAACCTGAAAGCTACGCCCAGCTTACATAGGCAGAGCAATAACAGACGACCTCGTCCCTTGCCCGCAGATCATCTGTCAGTCTTAGAGCCTATCTTGGATGCTTTTGTCGAAACCTTGGCTTTCACAGGCTTCACCTCGGCTTGCCCATCCTGAATCTCGGATTCCGGGGGTGTTTGAGGCTTGTCCGCCGGACCCTGTGCATCCTTACTCGCCTTGGATACAGCTCTCTTGCTCATACCCAGGGCAAGCTTCTTCTTCTCCAACTTTACATCGCCATCGGCTGGGGAAGTAGCCCCCCGCTTTGCACGGCTCTTCGGACCAGGATCAGCGGACGCACCTTCTCCATCACCTTCCGCGGGCAGATCAGATGGCTGTTCTTTCTCTATTAATTTTGCCTTCGGCTTCTTTTTCTCTTCCCATTTAAGGGCCATGAGATCACCGAAGTCGAGGATCAGCATTTTGAGCTCTTCCTCATTGACAGCAAAAGCCGCACTTTCAATGGTGAACCAGAATCCAACCCGCTGGGAACGCTCTGGCCAGTTCTGGAGCTTGCGCTTCACCTTCAGAGGAAACACCATCACATCGCACAGCACGGAACGCACGCTGAGGCGTTTCTCGTAGCTATACATGCCAACGGGTTTGCGTGACATGCTGCCCAGCAGGCCAGCCTCTTCATAAGCTTCGCGCGCAGCAGCCTTTGAGGGAGACAGGCCCTTCATCGGCCAGCCCTTGGGAATAACCCAGCGCCGCGTCTCGCGCGAGGTGATGAGGCGAATCTGCACCGCCCCATCCTGGCGCACACGATAAGGCAGAGCAGCATACTGAACCCGACGGCTCATCCGCATTGCTTCATCCTGCGTGGGCACTCCCCCCTTGGGCGTTGTACTGGAGCTGGACACCTAACCGCCACCTGCTTCCGTGCTGAAGTTTGGAACCTCCTGCTGCGCGACAGATCAGCGCGGCGATTCGTTCATCTGAGAGTGTGTAGCATGATGCGTGCGGCGCAATAGGCACCACACGCATCATGCACCCACGTTAACAGGTCAGCGCGGCTCAGCCTCATAAACCAGCACCGCCTGGGCGCTCACATCAATTTCCCCGGCCTCAACGGGCACGGATTTACGGGAAGAATCCTCCCGCGCCATCATCACCATCGGACGGGGCTGCATCTGGGCTTCGGCACGCGGCTCGACAGACATCACCCGCGTGAGACGCAGCCCCGCAGCCTCGGCAATCCGCTTCGCCTGAGCCACGGCATTCTCCACTGCCGCCACGCTGGCATCCTGTTCCAGCTTAGCCATATCGGAGAGGGTGAAATTCAAGCCGGATGCCTCATTCGCGCCAGCATCCACCATCTTGTCCAGCAAGGCCCCGAGAATGGAAAGGTCACGCACACGCACCTGCACAGTGTTGCGCACCTCAAAACCTGTCAGGCGCGGCTTTTCATTGGATCCAGCCTTGGGGAATACATATTGCGGCTGAACCGAAAAGTTCGTGGTAGAAATATCGCGCGCCTCAATACCAGCAGCTTTCACCGCTGCAATGACAGATGCCACGGCCTCACTATTGCCCTGAATCGCCTCGGCGGCAGTCTTGGCGGTATTCACCACACCGGTTGAGAAGGACGCCATATCCGGCACCGCAGACAACGTTGCCGAGCCGATCACCTTCACCGTCGCGGCCTGCGCGGCGACAGGTGCGAACCCCGCCGTCAAAAGACCAAGCCCGGCCAGAAGAGCCAGAGAACGAAAGCGGGCTGATGACATCGGAACCGGAAACGCACGCATATAGGCCTCCTCAGAATGGGGATGGGTACACCATCCTGTGATCACGGCGCGAATGGGGCAAAGATGCTCCTGCCCTGTGCTCATCCGCGCATCAATGGTTGTTCCACAGGCACAAGGTTGATACAGCACTGAGAAATGAGGAATCGCGCAGCATGCGCTTTCCACGGGCCTGTAGCTCAACGGTTAGAGCCGACCGCTCATAACGGTCTGGTTGGGGGTTCGAGTCCCTCCGGGCCTACCACTGATTTCAATAACTTAGATGCTTTAAATATAACCCTGCCCGATAAAACCACCAAACCAACCACCGAAACGCCCGCCCCTACCCATTAACTACCATCACCCGTGCGGCCTCCCACACCAGCCACATCAAGTCCCGCTGTGACAGCGGCACTCACACCACCGTTCGCTGGGGTAAGTGATGACCAGAAAACCCCACCATCCTCCATTACGATCATGAATCTGGCTCACGGCCCGCTCTCTAGTGCATCTGCCATGGCTCACCACGCCAGCGGCAGCTTGGGCATCGGCCCGTCACGTTAGATCTTCACCCAATGCAGCGCCACCTTGCACAGGCTCATGCCGCTGCCCTCGCCCCAAGCACACCTCGTTGATCCCTCAATCGAGCCCTGCGGGACATTGTGGAAGACAAGATAGAGCACCACCACAGGCGACTCTAACAGCGAGCCAGAAGCCGCCAGAGCCGTGCCCACGCTGCCCGCAGTGATGTGACGCCATATCGAGTCGCTAGGCCTTGCCCCCGCCAATCAGCACTACTCTGGACGACCATGGACAATCTGGAACACCCCTCATGGCTCATGCGGCGGTTAACGCTCAATCTGGCACAGGGCCGGGTAGGAGAGGCTGTGCGTATGGAACAGAATGCGTGATTAAGGATGGCTCCCAGCTTGCTTATGTTCCTTATTTGTTCCATAAGCTGAAATCACGGTCAAGTACCGTATATCGCCATCGATCGAGTCTCCCTGGGACTTCATGTCAGCAACAAGCATATTTTCAGCATTCTGGCGGGTCGCCCTCCTCCTCATGGGCACGATGGGCACTGCAATGCCCCTGCGGGCGGAGACACCCGCACATGAGACGGCCTGTGCTGAAATGCCAGCGAACATGATAAAGGTTCGCATCACCGGGCTCACGGATGATGGCGCATTGAAACTGGAAGACGGGCAGTTCTTCATGCCGTCGGGCATCGCGATGCCTTCCCGCCTTCATCCGGATGAAAACCTGCTTCGAGCAGCGCGGACAGCGGGAGAGACAGCACTGGCCGGCCGTGCTCTGCAACTGACGCAAGGCACATCTGACCGGCACGGGCGGCTGACAGGTCCCGCCGCACTTGAAACCGGCGAACCGCTCACCTTCGCATTGCTGCAAGCAGGGGCTGGCTATGCGCAGCCCCTGCTTGCAGCTCCCCCACGAACGCGTGCACGTGCAGCCGAAATATCCCGATGCAACCGGGCTCTGATCTCAGCAGAGAATGAGGCTCGAAAAGGCCAGCGCGGAATATGGTCGGTTTCCGGAGTGACAACCCAAGCCACTGATGAAGCGGGCCTTGCCGCGCGCATCGGCCTTTTTGCGCTGGTTGAGGGCACGGTGACGGCAACGGGTGAAACGCGGGACCGGATCTATGTGAATTTCGGCAGGCACTGGAGAGAAGATTTCACCATCATAGTTGCACTGCGCGATTTTAAACTCATATTCGGAAATAGTCTCGATCCTGCCATGTTGCGCGGCACTGTGGTGCGCGTGCGCGGGGTTCTCCGGGAGCAGGGTGGCCCCGCCATCTTCGCGCGTGCGGCAGAAGATGTTACATGGTGGAACCGGACGAACGAGGAGCGGAACGGAAAGTGAGCGGGCTGGTCCATAGCATATGGACACGCTGGTGCAGCATGCTGCGTCCGAGCGTTAGCGCCCGTGCGCTTGTACTGGTTCTGCCCTTGCTTCTGGGAGCGTGTGCCGGGTTTGATATTGATCAGGCCAGTGTGCCCCTGACCACCCCTGCTCCCCCTTCCGATTATGCGGATATGACCCCGACCCAGAGGCGTGAGCATGAGAAGCTCGTCGCCAGTTATGGGGGGGCATACAATGACCCGGAACTCAAAGCGCTGATTCAGCAGGTCGTGGAACGGCTGGTTGCGGCATCCGAGCGGCCGGACCTGAAATATCGCGTCACGGTTCTGAATTCTCCGGCAATCAATGCCTTCGCCCTGCCGGATGGTTCACTTTACGTCACCCGAGGCCTTCTTGCCCTGGCCAATGATACATCAGAACTGTCTTCAGTGCTGGCGCATGAGATGGCGCACGTTATTGCCAGTCATGCCACTATTCGTGAGGGACAGGTAAAGCAGGCTGTGCTCGTGAGCAGGGTCATCTCCGATGTGGTGAACGACCCCGACCTGGGTGCGCTGGCCATGCAGAAAAGCAAGCGTACGCTGGCCTCATTCTCACGTGGGCAGGAACTGGAGGCCGATGCCATCGGCGTGGGTATTGCCGCTCGCGCTGGCTTTGACCCCTATGGCGCAACCCGTTTCCTGAACGAGATGGGTCGCTATGCGGAAGTGCGTTCCAGCACCATCACCAGCTCAAACGCCTCCAAACCGGAAATGGACCTGCTTTCATCTCATCCGGCTACACCTGAGCGCATTTCCATCGCCACCGCCAATGCACGCCATTATACTGAGCCGGAAAAGGGCGAGCGGGATCGTGACGCTTACCTCTCTGCCATTGACGGCATGATTTATGGCGATGACCCCAAGGAAGGCTTCGTGCGTGGGCGCAAGTTCTTCCATCCCAAGCTGGGCTTCACATTCACAGCGCCGGCCGGCTTCTCGCTGGAGAACACCTCGCAGGCCGTGCTTGGCGCCAGCCAGTCCGGCAATGAAGCCATGCGGCTGGATGCCGTACGCGTATCGGCAGACCAGTCACTGGGGCAGTACCTATCCTCCGGCTGGATCGAGGGCGTAGAAATCAATTCGGTGGAGACCCTCACGGTGAATGGTTTCACCGCAGCTACGGCTGTCGCACGCGGTGAGCAGTGGTCCTTCCGTATGTTTGCCATCCGCTTTGGTTCTGATGTCTACCGCATGATTTTCGCGGCGCGCGAACTCACCCCTGAACTGGACCAGCAATTCCGCGAGGCTGCCAGCACATTCCGGCGCGTTTCATCCGATGAAGCACAGACCGTGAAGCCCCTGCGCGTGCGTGTGGTGAAGGTCGGGTTCGGTGATACGACAGAAAAGCTCGTCGGGCGCATGATGGTACCGGACAAGCAGCAGGAACTGTTCCTTATTCTGAATGGACTGGAACCTGGAGCCAAGCTCAAATATGGCGAGAAGATCAAAATCTTGGCCGAGTAGACAGAAAGAGCCTTCCCCCGTGTCGCGCAACCATTGAAATGCTCGCATATATTTATTGGTTATATTCTCTTGATGCAAATCTGTGTCCACTTCACTCGAAAATAATCTATGGACAGCGCCTCCGCTCCGCTCTGAGACATCATCCGCCCCATGATCGCCCTGGAGCGTTCTCAGGTTCGCATTCTCTTCACACGAACCAACACCCACTTCGCTGGAAAAATATTCCAGACATCACGCACAGCCATATTCCGGGAAACTCATGACTGTCCTTGCCCTGCCCTTTCCCATGATTGATCCGGTTCTGGTGCAGATCGGCCCCCTTGCCATCCGCTGGTATGCCCTGGCCTATATTGCCGGGCTGGTGCTGGGCTGGATGCTGGGGCGGGCGCTCGTGGCACGGGCCGCGCTATGGGGCGGCAAATCTCCCATGAAGCCAGAGGATCTGGATGATGCACTCTTCTGGGCAACGCTCGGTGTCATCCTGGGCGGGCGCATCGGCTACGTTCTCTTCTATAACCTGCCGTTCTTTCTCCAGAACCCGGGAGAGATCATTGCGGTCTGGAGGGGGGGCATGTCTTTCCATGGCGGACTGGCTGGAACCATCATCGCGTTGGTGTTCTTTGCACGTTCGCGCGGTATTCCCGTGCTCTCCATGCTGGATGTGGCCGGCGCAGTTGCGCCACTGGGGCTTCTTTTCGGCCGCCTGGCCAATTTCATCAATTCCGAACTCTGGGGCCGTCCCACCGATGTGCCGTGGGCGGTGATCTTCCCGACTGGCGGCAATATTCCCCGTCACCCCAGCCAACTCTATGAAGCTGCGCTTGAAGGACTTCTCCTTTTCATCATCATGATGCTGCTGGTGCGCCTGGGTGGCTTGCGACGGCCGGGTCTGGCCACAGGTATTTTCGCCATTGGCTACGGCCTTGCGCGCACCATTGCCGAATTCTACCGCGAACCGGATGCCCAACTCGGCTATCTCATTTTCGGCACCACCATGGGGCAATGGCTCTCCGTGCCTCTGGTTCTGATAGGCCTCGCCTTTGTCGCAGCCGCCCTTCGCCGCTCGCCAGTTCAGGGAAAGATTGCACCGTGACCGCCAACCCGCTGCCCTCTTCCGAAACTCCGCTTCTGAAAAAGATACGCACCCTCATCCTCAATGAGGGGCCCATGCCGGTCAGCCGCTACATGGCCTTGTGCCTCGGCCATCCGCGCCATGGCTATTACATCACCCGAGATCCGCTTGGGGCGCAAGGAGACTTCACGACCGCACCGGAAATCAGCCAGATGTACGGTGAACTGCTCGGCCTTTGGGCAGTTGCCACATGGCAGCAAATGGGTTCTCCTGATGCTTTCCGCTTGATCGAGCTTGGCCCTGGGCGCGGCACGCTGATGGCGGATGCCTTGCGGGCGGCACGGCTATTGCCCGCATTTATCTCTGCCGCCCAAGTTCATATGGTCGAGACCAGCCCGGTGCTGCGCAGCGCGCAGAAGCGGGCGCTGGCAAGCTCTGGTCTTGACATCAACTGGCATGATCGCATTGAGGATGTGCCTACAGGCCCGTCCATCATCTTCGCGAATGAATTCTTTGATGCACTCCCGGTGGATCAATATGTTTTCACCCAAGGTGCATGGCATGAGCGCCGGGTGGGGCTGGATGAGAGCGGCGACCTGACCTTCGGACTCGATGCCCCCCCTTCACCTCTCGCGACTGCTTTTGCCGCTCATCTCCCCTCCCCCGATGAAGGTGCTGTTCTGGAGCGGCTGGACCCCGGCCCTGCCCGCGCCCTTTCCACCCGCATTGTAGCGCAGGGCGGCGCGGCGCTGATTATCGACTATGGTCATGGCGGGGGATATGGCGACACGCTTCAGGCTCTTGAAAATCATAAGTTCGCCGATCCACTCGCCCGCCCCGGCGCTCTGGACCTCACAGCCCATGTCGATTTTGCCCTGCTCGCCCGTATTGGCGCGGCAGCAGGCGTGACCCCTTATGGCCTTCTGGGACAAGGTGAGTTTCTCATTAGGTTGGGCCTTGGCCAGCGCACACAGGCGCTGATGAAGGGCAAGGATGAGGCTGGACAGGAGGCAATAGCCACCGCAGCCACGCGTCTTGCGGGCACCGGGCCAGAACATATGGGAAGCTTGTTCAAGGTTCTGGCGCTGGTTCATCCCGCTCTGGGCGCTCCTCCCGCTTTCGATACAACTGAGCGAATTCCGGCCTGATTGCTCACCCTGCGGTCGTCAGGGCCATATGCCATTTTCGCAGGTCACGCTTTCTTCACGGGCAGCGTTGTTTCGTGGTGGCTGACAGCGTTTTCGAGCGAAATGGATAGCGGTTCGCTCGAGGGCTCTGCGCAAACTCATATCGCTGGATCGTTTTTTCTATTCACGGAATGATAAAATGCTCCAGACCTGCATGCCAGTGAAAGGCCGGACATGATGCCCCAGATGAAGATCGAAGCCCCCTCGCTCTCCGGCCTTCCGGGCATCCGCCACGCTTTTTTCACGCGACATGGTGGTGTCTCCACCGGAATTTACGGGAGCCTAAATGGCGGCATGGGTTCCAGTGATACGCCAGAGGCAGTGCGTGAAAATAGAGCCCGCATGGCCGAAACACTTGGCCTTGAAGCCGAGCGGCTACTGGCCTGCTGGCAGGTTCATTCTTCTGATGCCGTTCTGGCGACCACGCCCTGGACCCGCGAAACCGCACCCAAGGCAGATGCGATCGTAAGCGACATTGCGGGCCTCGGAGCAGCGATCTCAACGGCCGATTGCGGCCCCATATTGTTTGCCGATCCGAATGCGCAGGTGGTCGGTGCGGCCCATGCGGGTTGGAAAGGCGCTTTTGGCGGAGTAATTGCCAGCACTGTTTCACTGATGGAAAAGCAGGGTGCGCGGCGACAGGATATCCGCGCTGTGATTGGCCCACTGATCCGCCAGCCCAGCTATGAGGTCAGTGCAGACTTTCAGAATTTATTTCTTGCGGAAGATGCCGGCTTTGCTCGCTTTTTTAGCCCTTCGCGCAAACCGGAGCACGCACAGTTCGACCTGCCCGGCTTCATTACTCTGCGGCTGGAGCAGGCGGCTGTTGGGGCGATCGAGGATCTAGGCCTTGATACCTATGCAAACCCCGACATGTTCTATTCTTACCGCCGGTCTACGCATTTGGGCGAGCCGGACTATGGCCGACTGATCGCAGCCATTACGCTGTCTTCAGATCAGTAAAACCTTCGTAATCTGAATGCTATGCAGCGCCAGAGCCCATGCTTCTCCAATCTATTGAGGAAGCATGGGCTCTATTATTTTAAAGAGAAATTAGAAAAATCCCGCAGCTTCGAAACCACTTTTCTGGCGTCTCAAATAGGGCGGGCCATACGCTTTCCTGACATCGATGATGCGCTGTAGTGAAGTGGCTTTTCACCCTCGACTAGATGATGAGGGCGAAAGAACAACCATGCGCGAAAGGGTTCGCCCGGCTTCCCGAGAGACCTTGAGCCGGAAAATACCCATCCTCTCTTCCTGAAAAACACTCCAAAAAACAGGCGGGAACAATGTCCCGCCTGTTTTGTCACCGGTTGTTGTTAAAGCGATTGCCACCACCGCCAGGTCGGTTCTGGGGCGGCATGCGCTGGCCACCCGGACGCGCCTGCGGCTGGCGAAACTGCTGCTGGCGCATCTGCTGCATATTCGGCCGGTTCTGCTGTTGGCGGAACTGCTGCTGCTGCCGCATCTGTTGCTGACGGAGCTGCTGCTGCTGGCCACCCGGACGGAACTGCTGGGGTCGTCCCTGCTGCCCGCCCCCCGGCCTCACTTGCGGCGGACGCATCTGCTGTCCACCGGGTCGAACCTGTGGTGGCCGCTGGACATTCGGCCGCGCCCCAGCATTGGGCCGCTGGGTGGCCTCCCCGGCCGGTTCGGCTGCCCTGCGCCCGGGCGGTTCGGGCCACCTTGTGGCGGGCGCACACCACCCGGAGGCGCGACGATGCCCGGACGGTTCGGGCCTCCCTGCGGCGGGCGCACACCACCCGGAGGCGCGACGATGCCCGGACGGTTCGGACCTCCCTGCGGCGGGCGCACACCACCCGGGGGCGCAACGATGCCCGGACGGTTCGGACCTCCCTGCGGCGGGCGCACGCCACCCGGGCGAGTGGGCAGATCAGGACGACCTTCCGCACCCGGAGGACGACCACCCGGACGATTGGGTAAACCCGGAATAGGTCGGTTGCCACCGGGAGGCAGGATACCGGGACGGTTCGGGTAGCCTGGGCCCGGTCCAACACCCGGAGGCCTCATCCCCGGCCGATTTGGCCCTCCGGGCGGGAAAACACCCGGCGGCAGTGGGCGCACCGGCCCACTCCCCGGAGGTCGCACACCGGGTGGGCGGACACCAGGATAACCCGGACCGCCTGGTCCCCAATTCGGCGGCCTCACCCCGGGTCGATTTGGCCCTCCGGGAGGAAAAACGCCCGGAGGCAACGGACGCACCGGTCCGCTACCCGGAGGGCGGATACCGGGATAGCCCGGACCACCCGGCCCCCAGTTCGGCGGCCGCGGCTGTCCCGGTCCGGGACCCCATCCAGGGCCAGGACCATGCCCCCAACCGGGACGGCCAGGTCCCGGCCCCCAGCCGGGTCCCGGTCCTGGCCCCCAACCTGGATGACCCGGACGCCATGGCCCATGACCCGGCCCCCAGCCATTTCCCCAACCTGGGCCCCAGCCCGGAGGGCGGTTCCACGCAGGCGGAGCCACCCAGATCGAGTTCCACGGACGATTGTTCCAACCCCAGCGATTATTCCACGTTGACCCCACCAGGGCTGCGGTGCCGAACACCAGAGCGCCGGCTGCAAGCGTGGTGAACACTGTGGAGGAATCATAGGTCGGCACGTAGATCCGCTCGGGATTGGCCGGCGTGATATAGATGTTTTCCCGCCCTTCGCTTGGGCGGGTGGTCACCACCTGCTGCGGTGTAGACTTCAGATTGCCGACCTTCTGCGCCTTTGCACGCAGAAGCTGGATTGCTGTTGAGACATCATTCGGCTGAGCCATGAAGGCAAACCCCAGCGCCTCGGTCCACTCCAGATTATCGCTCAACAGCTTCAGCACATCCGGAAAGCGCGTCAGGGCCTGCACGGAGGGATCCCATGGCTTGGAATCCACCGCCTTGAAATCCTTCTTCTTCACGTCTGCCGGATTATCCTGAACCCATTTGTTGGCTTCAACAATCTGGTCCGGGAAAGCCGCTGCCGGAAACATCACGGCAAGCAACGGATCCGGGTAGAGCGAGACCGGACCCAGCAAATATTCCAACTCTGTCAGGGTAAAGAGTTGCACTTCAGGTGCTTGCGACTGCGGGGCCTGTGGCACGGCACGTCCGTCCACAGGTGCCGCATACGCCGCGGGTGGCGCTACGGGTGCCGATGTGGCCGGAGCGGTAGCAGCGGCAGGAACCGCAGAAGGTGCCGCTGGCGGCGCACTCTCAGGTGTTGCGACAGGAGCGCTTTCGGCGGGTTGTGCGGGCACGACAGGTGGTGGCGGTGTCGTCGAAACCCCGGCAGATGGTGCAGACGACTTGCTCTGCGCCATGGCGGGCGCAACAGTCGCCGACCATCCGAATACTGCAATCACCGCGAGGCTGGACCAGCCATTGCGGAAACGCCCAGAAAGCACACCTGCCCCAACGGCAGAACGCTTCTTCATCCTGAATGGCGCATCCATAATTTTCTCCGAAAACCCGGGGACTTCACTGGCTCTCACGAGCAAAGAAATCGATTCACAATTCGATATCTGTCAATCGCGGCATGCACGCGGCCAGAAACTGGCCGCATGCAGCTGAAAACAAGAAGCACTGCTGTCAATTCTGACGGAAGTGCGCGCCAAAGCAACCTGTATTCAACCTGCCTTGCGTGAAGCCGCGCGCAGAGCCGCCGCAGCACCAAACGCCGCAAGCAAACGGGCACTCTGGGAGGACAAGTCTGGCCGGTATTCGGGATGCCACTGCACACCGACAGCAAACGGATGGTCGCGCAGCATCACCGCTTCCGGCGTGCCGTCCGGGGCATCGACTTCCACAGAAAGGGACGGCGCAATGGCATCAAGCCCCTGATAATGGAGGGAGTTGACCTCAAACTGAGTCGCACCAAAGAGTTCTGCCAGCGGAGAACCCTCGCGCACATGCACCTCATGCTCCGGCCCATAGCGCCGCTCATAGGGCGCATCTTCCGGCGAATGGTGCTTCATACGCCCCTCCACTTCGGCCAGACGAGGATGCAGCGTGCCGCCCAGCGCCACATTCATCTCCTGAAACCCACGGCAGATGAAGAGCGCGGGTATCTTCCGCTCCACCACCGCGCGGATCAGAGCGAGGGAGAAATCATCGCGGTTTTCATCAAACGGTCCGGGAGCATCCGCCGGCCCGTTCCAGTGGCGAGGATGCACATTGGATGGACTGCCGGAAAAGACGAAGCCATCCATGCGTTCAATCAGTTCATCCAGCTCATCCGCACGGATGACCGGCAGGGCCAGCACCGGCAGACAGGCGGCATAATCATGCACTGATTGCGCATATTTCTCGCCGAGCGCGAAGACAGGCAGTTCGCCGCCTTCCGTCAAATCCCCGCTGTCCGTCCTGTCCCCAATGATCGCAACCAGTGGCTTCAGGCCCATGGTGCATCTCCCCTGAACTCTTCGCGCCCGCCCCGGCGGGGCTGTCAGCGCACCTGCGATACGCGGTCGAAAACAACACAGGAGCGCTCATGCTCCATGTGAACCCGGAAGCCTCCGAAAGCATTGCGCCAACCCATGCCCTGACATGAAGCCGCATTCGGTCTGGTCAGGCCTGCATCGTGCAATGCCCGTCACACCGGCACGCGCACTGTCGCACGCAGGCCGCCGAGCGGGCTGTCTGCCAGCACCACATCTCCACCATGTGTACGGGCAATGTCACGCGCAATGGAAAGGCCAAGACCAGAGCCGCCCTTGTCCTGATTACGCGCATCATCAAGGCGCAGGAACGGTCTGAAGACATCATCACGCTTGTCTTCGGGAATACCCGGCCCATCGTCATCCACATGAATGATGATCCAGCGCGCATCACGCGTGCCGGAAATATCCACACGGCGGGCATAGCGCACGGCGTTATTCACGAGATTGGCGAGGCAGCGCTTGATCTGCTCCCCCTTCACCTCCACCAGTGGCGGCCCCATGAAAGAAGCTTGGGCTATGGCGCCATCACGCTCGGCATTCTGGCGCAACTCTTCCACCACCTGCCCCATGTCGGTCAGAGCCACCTGCTCGCCGGTGTCTCCGCGCGCGAAGGCCAGATAGGCCTCCAGCATGCCCTGAAGCTCGTCCACATCGCGTTTGAGTGCATCTGTGTCCGATCCCTCGGGCAGGAAGGCCAGTTCCAACTTGAAGCGCGTGAGGATGGTGCGCATGTCATGCGATACGCCGGCCAGCATGGTAGTGCGCTGTTCCATCTGGCGCTCGATGCGACGCTTCATCTCCAGAAAGGCGACCGCGGCACGGCGCACCTCACGCGCCCCCCGTGGGCGGAAGTTCTCGACATCCCGCCCTTTGCCGAAGGCTTCCGCCGCATCGGCCAGATTCTCGATTGGTCGAATCTGGTTGCGCAGAAACAGGATAGCAACAGTGAGCAGGACCAGTGAGGTGCCCACCATCCAAAGCAGGAAGATGTGAGAGTTGGAGGCATAGGCCATGTTGCGCTGGGCGAAGATGCGCAACTCCGCATCCGGCATCTTCACACGCACCTCGATGAGGTTCGAGCGCCCCACCGTATCGACCCAGAACGGCTCACTCACCCGCTTGCCGATCTCGCGCGAAAGTGCGGTATCCAGCACAGAGAAGAAGGGGCGCGGGCCAGATGGCGGCAGGGGGCCAGCAGGCAGAACAGTGACGTTGAGCTGAAGATTCTGCCACGCGATCCGGCGCAGGGCGGCATAGTCCGATGTCTTCGGCAGCAGCGGAAACAGTTCCACGATCGCGGAAATATCCTGCCCCACAGCGGCGGAGAGGCGGTGCGTCACCACATTGTAGTGCCGCTCCATGAACACGAACGCCACCACAGACTGCAACAGCACCATCGGCGTGATGATGATGAGCAGGGAACGCGGATAAAGCCCCTTTGGGGTCACCCGGTTGAACCATGCGCCCATCCGGCTGTTGGCTATGGCCAGACGCTCACCAAAGCGCTTCAGACGGGCCTTGAAACCGGCCTCTGCATGACCTGCGCCGCTCAAGGGCTCACCACCAGCCGGTAGCCGATGCCACGCACGGTTTGCAGATAAACGGGGTTGGCCGGATCCCGCTCCAGCTTGCGCCGCAGCCGGTTCACCTGCACATCCACGGCCCGCTCGCTTGTGGCTCCGCCACCGGCAAGAGCCAGACGCGGCACCGTTCCACCCGGCTCTTCAGACAGCGTGCGCAGCATTTCGCGCTCACGCTCAGTGAGTCTCACCATTTCACCATCCTGGGTGAGTTCACCCCGGTCGAGATGGAAGGTGAACTCACCAAAGCGCACACTTTCTATCGCCTTCTGCGGCGGCACCGCCGCGCGCTTGAGAATTGAGCCGATGCGCAGCAACAGTTCGCGCGGCTCGAACGGCTTGGCCAGATAATCATCCACGCCTGCTTCCAGCCCGGCGATGCGGTCTTCGATATCGGAGCGGGCCGTGAGCATAAGGATCGGCACTGTCGAGGTCTCGCGCAGGGAACGGGCCAGTTCCAGCCCCGTTTCACCCGGCATCATCACATCCAGCACCAGCAGGTCGAAAGTGAGGCCCTCCAGCCGCCCTCGCGCCTCCGCCGCCGAGGCCGCCGTGGTGACACGGTATCCGTTCTCGATCAGCAGGCGCGACAGCAGGGTGCGGATGCGGTTGTCATCATCCACCACCAGCAGATGGAGCGCTTCGTCTGGCAGGAATATCGGCGGTCGGAGCGTGGATTCAGGCATGTGTCTTCTCTTCGCACGTCATTATCCGCGGGGGCACGCCTTGCGACAGGGTCATGATGTCTCCTCGGTCCCCTCACGCGCACGGCGGGCACGATCCGCCCTCTGAATCAGCCGCTCCACTTCATCACGATCTTCAGGATCAATCATGGTGATAAGAAAGCGCTGCACCGTTTCCTGCGCACCCGGCCCACAGGCATCCAGCGCGCGGGCGATGCGCCGGCTCTGGATGCCCACAAAACCACGCGCCAGCCGCTCTGCCTTGGGTGTGGGATACAGCAGGCGCTGGCGACGATCCGCCTCCCCAGCCCGGCTTTCCACAAACCCCTCACTCACCAGCTCGCGCAGCACGCGGCCGAGACTCTGCTTGGTGATTTGCAGAATCTCCAGCAGGTCCGCCACCCGCATGCCGGGATGGCGATTGACGAAATGGATGACCCGGTGATGCGCCCGCCCGAACCCGATGGGCGCGAGAATTTCATCTGGGTCTCCGACGAAGTCCCGGTAAGCAAAGAAAAAAAGCTCGATGAGATCGACCAGCGGAACGCCATCGCGCTCCACATCGAAAGCCTCGTCATCAACCGTCAACGCCGTCGTAACGGCAGAATTTATGTCAGCCATATTGACTTTTTCAGTGCGAACGTTACCTAAAGAGGCAAGCTCGCGAAACGATCTGTCGCCAAGAAGAAAATGAACGACACATCATTTCGCCGAGTTGCCAGCCTGAAGTTCTGGCATGAAGATACCCTCATGCCGCCCGCGAGGAAAGCGCTGGCGACAGGGTGACGCGCTTCATGCGCGGTCCTGTAATGGAGCAAGGAATTATGAGCGCAGCAGCTATTCCCTTCGATCAGCGTGACGGCTGGATCTGGTATGACGGTGAGTTCGTGGCGTGGCGGGAGGCCAAGTTGCACGTGCTCTCTCATGGCCTGCATTACGGCAGTTCAGTGTTTGAGGGTGAGCGCGCGTATGGCGGCGAGATCTTCAAGTCTCTGCAACATGCCGAGCGTCTGCACAAATCCGCCGAATATCTTGATTTCAAGATTCCCTTCACGGTGGAAGAGATCGTCGCCGCCAAGCAGGCGACCCTTGAGAAGAACAATCTGGTGGATGCTTATGTCCGCCCCATCGCGTGGCGTGGCAGCGAGGCCATGGGCGTGGCGGCGCAGGGCAATACCATTCATCTCGGCATCGCCGTGTGGCAGTGGCCGAGCTATTTCGACCCCGAGCAGCGCCTGAAGGGTCTGCGCCTTGATCTGGCGGAATACCGCCGTCCCGATCCGGCCACCATTCCTTGCAAGGCCAAGGCTGCCGGCCTGTACATGATCTGCACCATCTCCAAGCATCGCGCCGAGAACAAGGGCTTTGCCGATGCGATGATGCTGGATTATCGCGGTTATGTCGCCGAGTGCACGGGTGCGAACATCTTCTTCGTGAAGGATGGCGCGATCCACACCCCGACCCCAGACTGCTTCCTGGATGGCATTACCCGCCAGACCGTGGTGGAGCTTGCCAAGCGTCAGGGCATCGAAGTGATCGAGCGCCACATCCTGCCGGAAGAACTCACGGGCTTTACCGAGTGCTTCGTCACCGGCACGGCTGCTGAAGTGACCCCGGTGGGTTCGATTGCGGACTGGAACTTCACGCCCGGTGCCATCACCCACAAGTTGATGGATGCCTACACGACGGAAGTGCAGCCGAAGAAGAAGGCTGCCTGAGGTCACTGGGCGCACCTGTAAGGCGCGTCCCTCCCAATCCGATACTTCTGAGATATTCAATTCCGGCCGGGCTTGTCCCGGCCGGCATTTTTCATGCGTGCCCAATGGTCTCCGGAGCAATGACCATGCCGGGCACTGACATGCCGCCAGCGGATATTGAGGATGATCAGCCCGACGCCCCATCAAGACAGGCGACCAGCGTCATATCTTGGGGCATACTGACTGGCTTTGAGCGATTTCCCGTTACCCGTTCTGGTTCAAACCGAATGCCGGATGATGAATGAGCTCCCCACACGGCTCACTATCCTCGAATGGTAGAGCCTGAACCACTTCGGGTGGGCATCCCGTGACGCCAAGGCCAGGGAATGCCCGAAACCCAAACGGGCCATAATAGGCGGGATCACCCACCAGCGCCGCACCACGACATGTCGTGCGCAGCCGCAGGAGAGCCTCTGCCATGAGGGCCGCGCCGACGCCCTGATGCTGCCGGGATGGCAGGACGCCGAGCGGGCCGATCAGACCCCAGCCCTGCTGTGCCCCGATCCGCGCGGCTGAGGCAGCCAGAAAGCCAATCACCTCGCCCCCATCCTCGGCGACAAGTGCAAGAGTGAGCCCATCTTCTGCCCGCAACCTCTCAACAATGCCGGCCTCGGTACCGGTGGATTGCGCAAGCGCCATAAATGCTTCCGAAACAAGCAGGCTGATCGCCGGAATGTCACTACTCACTTCGTTGCGGATCAGCATGTCTTGCCCTCCGATGGCCGGATGGCCCGCCCAGAGCGAGTTTTAGTCCGGCATTTCAATGCGACGCTTCGGTTACACGCGCGACAGGACAGCTCAAAGCCGGCCCTTACCCCTCCGCCTCAAACGCGTTCACGAACATGGCCACCCGACGGTCCACCCGGATATCCGACGAACGGATGGCGCGAACCAGAGACAGCCCTTCCAGCGAACGCGCGCGGGAGAGCGCCACATAGGCCTGGCCAGCCGCAAAGGCCCCCTCGCCGAAATCAATGCGCACATCTTCCAGCGTCAGACCCTGCGCCTTGTGCATGGTCAGCGCCCAGGCATAGGCCAGTGGCAGCTGGGTATAGGTGCCCACCACCTTGGCCTCGATCCGGCCGGTATTGTCATCCCAGCCATAACGCACGCGCTCCCAGGTGAAGGATTCCATATCCACCGTCGGGCCATCATCCAGCTTCACTCGGGCACTGTCGGCATCCATGCCCACCACCGTGCCCACCGAGCCATTGACCCAGCGCCGGGCCGGATCATTCCGCAACGCCATCACCCGCGCACCGCGCTTCAGCACCAGCTTCTCCGGCACCGGCAGGCGATCGCCCTCAAGGCCGAATTCGCCCTTCAGATCCCCATCAAACGCGCGGCCACCTTCCTCAAGCGCGGCGATGCCACGGGCATTATAGGCATCCGCGCGCGCATTGGTGGGGGTAAGCAAAACCGGCAGAACGCCCGGCCGGTGCGGACGCACGCAGGCCTCGTTCAGCATTTCCGCCGCTTCACGCACACCGCGCCCGCGACGGATCGCCCCCAGAGCGGAGATGAAGGCGTTATCCGTCTGGCGATGCACATGGGTGAAGGGCACCTGTGTCAGCGGCACGTTGTCGAGCGGCATCAGGCTGTCCATGTTGGCCTGTTCGCCGTCCCACTCCTGCACGCCAATGCCAGCCTCCTCGCCCAGTGCTGTGCGCAACGCATTGCGCAACACCTTGGCATGGAAGGCGAACGGGCCTTCATAGCCCATACGGGAGAGCATCTCCTGCTCTGCCATCGGCACCACCGGGGGCAGCTGCATGAAGTCTCCCACCAGCACCATCTGCACCCCGCCAAAGGGAGCCGGGTTTTCGCGGGCAATGCGCAGGGAAATATCCACCGCATCCAGCAGATCCGCCCGCACCATGGAGATCTCGTCGATCACCACACGGTCGAGCTTCTTCAGCAGGCGGCGCACCTGAACCCGCGGACGCACCTCATCCGGGTTCATCAGACGTGGTGGAATGCCGAAGAAGGAATGGATGGTTTGCCCACCCACCTGCAAGGCGGCGACGCCGGTGGGGGCGAGGAAGACCTGCCGCCCCCCGCCCGTACGCCGCAGATTCTGCAGGAAGGTGGTCTTGCCCGTACCCGCACCGCCCAGCACCATGAGCAGGGGCGCGCGCGCCTTGATCGCCGCAAGGGCGCGGGCGGACGCATCCTCCTCCACGATGACGGGCGGCTTTTCCACGCTCACGAGAGCAGACCGCCTTCGCGGGCCAGATCCAGCAGATTGCGCTGCGGACGTGCGCCAAGCTGGGAAATGATCTCACCGGCCGCCAGCGCACCCAGACGCAGCGACTCAGCCCGCTCCAGCCCTGTGGTGTAGCCGGCAAGGAAACCGGCGGCGAACAGGTCACCTGCGCCGGTGGTGTCCACCACCCGCTCCACCGGATAGGCCGGCACGCGCACGATGCCCTCATTGGAGAGGAAGGACGCGCCCTGCTCGGAACGGGTCACCACCGCCTCGCGCGCATCCTGCTTCAGCTGGGCGAGAGCGGTGTCGTAATCAGAGGTCTCATAAAGAGACTTCAGCTCCGCCTCGTTACAGAAAACGAGATCGACCGTGCCCGAGCGGATGAGATCATGAAATTCAGCGCGGTAACGATCAACACAGAAGGAATCAGACAGGGTCAGCGCCACCTTGCGGTGCGCCTTGTGGGCGATCTTGGCGGCGGCAAGGAAAGCTTCCTTGGCAGCCGGCGGATCCCACAGATAGCCTTCCAGATATGTGACGGCCGCGCTTTCCACGATGGTGGCGTCAATATCGGCCACGGTCAGGTCCTGCGCCGCGCCTAGGAAGGTATTCATGGTGCGCTCGCCATCCGGCGTCACCAGAATGAGGCAGCGGGCCGTGGCCGCGCCGGAGGCGGCGGCAGGGGTGGAGAAGGCGACGCCGGCGGCGCGGATGTCATGGCCGAACACCTTGCCCAACCCATCGTCTTTCACCTTGCCGATGAAGCCGGCACGCGCGCCCAGCGCCGCGACGCCCACGGCTGTGTTGGCAGCGGAACCACCGGAAACCTCGGTGCCAGCGCCCATCGCCCCATAGACCTCTTCCGCCCGCACCTCATCAATCAGGGCCATGCCGCCCTTGTTCATGCCATGGGTGGCGAGAAAATCGTCTTCGGCGCGTGCAAGCACGTCCACAATGGCGTTGCCGATGGCAAGAACATCAAGTTTGGGTGCGGACACGAGGCATTCTCCAGATAAGGTCGGGCGAGCGGTACCATTGCAACAAGGCCCGATGCAATGTCTGCGGCCTTAACCCTTCGGAAAGTTTTTGCATCCGTGCCCCCCGGCTGTAAGGCGCGGAGATGCAGGCCACGTATAAATAGGGGGCGCAACCACCGGTCACACCAACCGGCCGGAAGCCGCCCCGCCTGACGCTGGTTCTTTGTCACAGGCCGGGTTTCGAGGCCGATGCCTTTCGCGACGACGCCGACCGGCGCGTGGCCGAAAGGGCTCCGCCACCGCTCTCGCGTACCCTCCTGGAGGTTTTCATGACCCGGCTCAAGAATATGCTCGCCGCCACGGTTGCAGGCGTCGCCCTTCTGGCGCAGCCCATTGCAGCCTCAGCCTGCACCTCGCTTTACGTCAAGGCTAAGGACGGCGGCTATATCTATGCCCGGACAATGGAATTCGGTATGCCTCTGAATTCCCAGGCCATTGTGGTGCCGCGCAAGATTGCCATGAAGGGCACCGGACCGGATGGCAAGCCCGGCACCGGCCTGCACTGGACTGGCAAATATGGCGCGGTGGGCCTGAATGGCGTGGGCCTTGAAGTCATCATCGATGGCATGAATGAAAAGGGCCTTGTGGGCGGCCTGCTCTATCTTCCCAATCTCGCCGAATTCCAGGAGGTGTCCCCGGAAGAGGCGAAGAACTCCATCGCCTCCTATGAAATGCTCACCTATGTGCTGACCTCCTTCGCCACCGTGGCCGAAGTGAAGGAAGCACTGCCGAAGATCAAGGTGAACCGTTCCGAGCAGGCGGCATTCAAGGCCGCCGTACCGCTGCACATGACCCTGCATGACGCAACGGGTGCAAGCCTTGTGGTGGAGTATATCGGCGGCAAGCTCCAGATGCACGATAACCCCACCGGCGTGCTCACCAATGGGCCGGCCTTTGACTGGCATCTGACCAATCTGGGTCAATGGGGCAACCTCCAGCCCACCGAACCGGCTCCGCTCCAGATGGGCGGCGCGACTTTTGCGCCCCCCTCCACCGGCGCAGGGCTGCATGGCCTGCCGGGAGACACGCTCTCCACCTCGCGTTTCGTGCGCGCTTTTGTCTTCTCTCGCGCGCTGCCGCAGCCCAAGACCAGTGAGGAGGGCGTCGCACTTGTCGCCCACATCATGAACAACTTCGACATTCCGCCCGGTTCGGTGGTGACGCAGGCGGGCTCTGCCGCTGGTGGCGGCGTGGCCGGCTTCGAGATCACCGAGTGGACCTCCTATAGCGACGCGAAAAACGGCCGCTATTATTTCTCCACTTATGCCAATCCCACCAAGCGCGTGCTGGACCTCAACAAGGTGAATCTGGACGCGAAGGCCATTGCCATCATCCCCAGCGATCAGCCGGAAGCTCCGATCGCACTTGGCCAGTAAGACAATCCATCTGCACCAATCTGTGAGGGATCGTCACGGGATGTGATGACGCAGACGGTGCAAGGGATGCTAAAGGCATGCATGTGGCTGTAAAGCCCGTGCAAACAGGTGCATCCATACAATCACCTGAAGCGCTTTGCAGGCACGCATGCGGGCCTTGAGCGCTTCAGACCCGAGACGCACAGTCGCAAAACCTGAGGAAGCATGACGCGGAAATATTTCGGAACCGACGGCGTGCGCGGACGCGCCAATGCCACGCTCACTGCGGACATTGCGCTGCGTATCGGCATGGCTGCCGGTGTTGCCTTCCAGCGCGGCGAACATCGCCATCGCGTGGTCATCGGCAAGGATACGCGGCTTTCAGGGTACATGATCGAAAACGCGCTGGTGGCCGGCTTCACATCTGTGGGCCTTGATGTGCTGCTGCTGGGCCCGATGCCCACCCCGGCTGTCGCCATGCTCACCCGTTCTATGCGTGCGGATCTGGGCGTGATGATCTCCGCCTCGCACAATCCGTATGTTGATAACGGCATCAAACTCTTCGGCCCGGATGGCTTCAAGCTGTCCGACGAGGTTGAGCGCGAAATTGAGGCGCTCATTGATGAGGACCTCTCCCGCCGCCTTGCAAGCCCCGCAGACATGGGCCGCGTGAAGCGGCTTGAAGGCGTGCATGCGCGCTATATCGAATATGCCAAGGGCACCTTGCCGCGAGACCAGTCGTTCGAGGGCATGCGGGTGGTGGTAGACTGCGCCCATGGCGCGGCCTATCGCGTCGCCCCCGCCGCCCTGTGGGAACTGGGTGCGGATGTGGTGTCGATGGGCGTTGACCCCGATGGCACCAACATCAACCACAAGGTGGGCTCCACCTCTCCCGAGGCCCTGTGTGCCAAGGTGCGCGAAGTGCGGGCCGATATCGGCATCGCGCTGGATGGCGATGCGGACCGTGTCATTCTGGTCGATGAAAAGGGCCATGTGGTCGATGGCGACCAGCTCATGGCCGTTGTGGCCGAGAGCTTCAAGGCCCGTGGCCTGCTGAAAGGCGATGGTGTGGTCGCCACCGTCATGTCCAATCTGGGACTGGAACGCTATCTGGGCGGGATCGGCATCAATCTGGAGCGCACTGCGGTCGGCGACCGCTATGTGCTCGAACGCATGAAATCCGGCGGCTATAATGTCGGCGGCGAACAGTCCGGCCACATCATTCTCTCAGATTTCTCCACCACGGGTGATGGCCTCGTGGCCGCGCTTCAGGTGCTGGCCGTGGTCAAGCGCCTGGGCAAGCCGGTTTCTGAAGTGTGCCATCGCTTCGAGCCCATGCCGCAGATTTTGAAGAATGTGCGCTATGGCGCGGTGATGCCGCTGGATGATGACGAGGTGCAAAAAACCATCGCCGAGATGGAGCGTCGTCTCGCCAATCAGGGCCGCCTGCTCATCCGTCGCTCCGGCACTGAACCCGTCATTCGCGTGATGGGCGAAGGCGAGGATCGCGATCAGGTGGAAACGGCCGTAGATGAGGTGATTGATGCCCTACAGCGCGTTGCGCCTTGAGGGCGGCGAGATAACAGGTGAGAGAGATAGCCAGCCTATCCATGTGGTGGCATATGGTTCGAAGAGGCAAAAAAGGCCATCTCGCCTGCCGGAAAATACCATCGCCATAGTATGGCCTTAGCATCGCCAGACTTTCCCGCGAGCATGGTAATCAGACTCTCCAAGTCATCTCTTCAGCGCGGGGCACTGCCCCGCGCTTTTTTATGCGCGCATTCTGCGCCAGCCGGGATAGTGGCCGATCGCCATGCCGGGACGATATCGGAACCGCTGAACAACACCCGCAAGCATCCGCCCAAGCGTGCTCACACCAGCCACATGACCGTGAGCGGCACAGTGATGGCAGCAGTCACCGTACTCGTCATCACGGCCAACGCCGCGCGCTCCGGATGCACACCGAGATGGCTGGCGATCACCACCGTGTTGCTCGCCATCGGCGTGGACAGCATGAGCACAATGATGACCAGCAACTCAGGCGGCATCGGAAATATGAATGCAAAGACCAGTATCCCCAGCGCGGGATAGATGATGTGCTTCCAACCCAGGGTCCAGAGCAGGAACTTCCAGTCTGCTTCCAGCTTCGGAAAAGTGGCCAGGGAGATGCCGATGACCATCATACCCAGAACGCTGTAAGCCCCCTTGAAATTATCGAGGCTGGAAAGAAGCGTGGGGTCCACAACGATATTGAAGGTTTTGAAAATCACGCCCAGAAAAGCGGCATACAGCAATGGCATGCGGGCGATGCGGCGCAGGCTCTGCCGCGTATCCATCACCCCCTTCGCCGAGATGAAGTAGCCCACGGTGAAGGTGTAGATATTCACGCCGATCACGATGAACACCGCCACCGCCGCCTGCTCGGCACTGAAAATGGCGAACACGATCGGCAGGCCGAAATAGCCTGTATTCCCATCCCCACCCGCGAAGCCGAACAGGTTCGCCCGCGCATCGCTCCAGAGCCTGCGCCCAAGGGCATATGCCAATATTCCGGCGGTGGAGGCTGTGACATAGCTGCCAAGCGAATAGGCAAAATAGGACCAGTCCGCTGGCGACTGGAGGATGGACACAAAGATGACGACCGGGGAAATCACATAGATCAGAAGTGCGGAGAGATCTTTTGTGCCCAGACGCAGCACGCGGCCAATCACATAGCCGGTGCACGAAATCACGATCAAAAAAGCAACGCGGGCGAATATGTCCGAAAGCATGACGTCTCCAATGGCACCCTTCGGCCCATCTCCGCGTGTTCACGGGTGCTTCCTACGCCATGAGAATCACGGCCCGTCAATCCACAGCCAACGCACATTGGCGTGTGAAATGTCGCCTAACCGGAACGGCAGCATGGAGTCCCCCCCCCTCAATCCGCGCACCTTTTCGCCATGAGGGTTCACAACAGTTGAAGAGATGCGCCCAAGCTTAACCCATCATCAGGGTTAAGTGCCCCTTAAACCTTCCCGTGCCACCTTCCACTCCAATGAGTGATGCTGACATGGGTTGTTCGTGATGTGGCGCAAGATCGGTAAAGGGGCCAGCATTCTGGCTGCCGCCGCTTTCTTCACCCTTCCCGCTTCCCCGCTTCTGGCGGAGGAAGACGATGTGCCTGCCCTTCTGGGTGAGGAGGGCGACTTCTCCCTCGCGCCGCCGGAGATGGGCGAGGATGATGTGAAGACGGGGTGGTATCTGAGGGCGGGCGGCGGCTATCTGATGCCGCATTCCAATCGGCTGACTGTGGATGGAACCGTGGTTGCGCCCGGCGCTGCCTCTTCCGGCTGGTCGGTGGGTGGCGGCTTGGGCTATCGCTTCACGGACTGGATGCGGGCTGAGGCCAGCCTCGACTATCTGTCGCTTGGCCGCACAGGACGCCCCTTTGCATCATTCAGCACCAGCGCCACCGTGGCGCTGGCCAATCTTTATCTCGACCTGCCCACATGGTCCGGCTTCACCCCTTATGTGGGTGGCGGCCTTGGATTTGCAGTGACTGCGCTGGATGCGGGCCTGCTTCTCCCGGCACAACGGAACGACACCCGCTTTGCCTGGTCTCTGGCGACGGGTGTGTCCTATGCGATTGATGCAAGCTGGGCCGTGGATTTCGGCTATCGCTATATCAGCCTTGGATCACCCGATTATCCGGGCCTTTTCGAAACCACGCGGGTGGACACGCTGGGCACACATGAACTGCGCCTGACCCTGCGCTACCAGTTCGGAGGATAAGCCGCTGGCCCATAAGGGGCCTGCGGTTCATCTCAGGGTTCCTTGATCTCGCGCGGCGCCGTCATTGCATAGATGCGCTTGGCGATGAAAATCGCAGCGGGAATGGCCAGAACGGCACCAATCGCGGCGGCAATGGGAATGGCGCGCCAATCCAGCGTATTCAGCCCGGGCGCAAGCAGCACGACCATAATCAGCATGCCCGCGAACGTGACCGCCAATATGCTCCAAATGAGCACCGCGATCTTCATCATGATGGTCCGTCTCCTGTTTTATATCATTCTATATATCGTCTGCCTTCGCCGCAAAGCTTGACTTCGATCAAGCCTTGTTCCGCCATCACCACAGGCGATGTGACGCACCATGCGCGCACCGCCACGGTCAAGGAGCGGGAAGGTCGCCATGTCGCAGTTCTGGGATGCGCGTTACGCCGGTGAGGACTATCTCTTTGGCGAGGAACCGAATGCCTTTCTCGCGCGTCAGGTGGACAGGCTGAAGGCTGGCGGGCGTGCCCTTTCCATCGCCGATGGAGAGGGGCGAAATGGTGTATGGCTGGCCCGGCAGGGGCTGGATGTTCATGCTGTGGATAGTTCCGCCGTGGCGCAGGAAAAAGCCCGCCGGCTGGCCTCCGCCCATGGCGTCACCCTCAATTATGAACTGGCGAATCTGCTGGAGTGGATGTGGCCGGAGGCCACCTATGATGTCGTTGTCGGCATTTTCATCCAGTTCATGAACCCGGATGAGCGCGCCGCAATGTTCGCTGGCATCCGCAAGGCGCTGAAACCGGGTGGCCTGCTTCTGCTGGAAGGCTACACACCGCGCCAGCTTGAGTTCGGCACCGGCGGGCCTTCCCAGGTGGAAAATCTCTATACCGAGGCGCTGCTGCGCACGGCCTTTGCAGATCTCACCATCATCGAACTGCATAGCTATGAGGCAGAGGTGCATGAAGGCACCGGGCACAAGGGCATCTCTGCCCTTATTGATCTGGTAGCCCACAAGCCAGTGGAGCACGTCTCAGTCTCACAGGAGCGGAGAAATGCCCCAACGTATTGACTGGTCGCACGTCCTTCACGCGAACCGGTATCCACTTTGGTCGAAAATGCTCTAACCTGAACCGGCAGCCAGTCTCCCCCGCCTGCGTTCGCATTATCGGTTTTCAGGAGAACCCCATGGTTACCCAACGGCCTGCCCTGCCGCTTCAAGGCGCCCAGTTTTCTCTGTTCCGCGACAAAATATTCATCGATGGCGCATGGCTGGGGGCAGATGATGGCCAGACCTTGCCCGTTCACAACCCTGCCACGGGCGAGGTCATCGGCTCCATTCCCAAGGCTGGTGCGGATGAAACCCGCCGCGCCATTGCGGCAGCGGCCAAGGCCTTCCCGGCATGGCGCGCCACCACGGCGGCGGAACGGGCGGCCAAACTGTTCAAGCTGGCAGACCTGCTGACCCAGAATGCCGACGAGCTTGCCCTTCTGCTCACCATCGAGCAGGGCAAGCCGCTGGCAGAAGCCAAGGGCGAGATTGGCGGTTCCGCCGCCTATGTGCGCTGGTTCGCCGAAGAGGCCCGCCGGCTTTATGGCGATGTCATCCCCTCTCCCTGGCCGGGCCGTCGCCTTCTGGTGACGCGCGAGCCGGTAGGTGTCTGCGCCGCCATCACGCCGTGGAACTTCCCCTCCTCCATGCTCGCGCGCAAGATTGGCGCGGCATTGGCGGCGGGCTGCACCGTGGTGTGCAAGCCCTCGGAACTGACCCCCTATTCCGGTCTCGCCTGGGGTGTGCTGGCCGAACAGGCGGGCATTCCCGCCGGTGTCGTCAATATCGTGCTGGGTGATGCGGTGGCGATTGGCGGAGAGATGACCTCCAATCCCACAGTGAAGAAGGTCACTTTCACCGGCTCCACGCCCGTGGGCAAACTGCTGGTGCAGCAGTCTGCCGCCACCATGAAGAAAATCTCGATGGAACTGGGCGGCAATGCCCCCTTCATCGTGTTCGATGATGCCGATCTGGATCTGGCGGTGGAACAGGCCATCGCCTCCAAATATCGCAATGTCGGGCAGACCTGCGTGTGCGCCAACCGCTTCTACGTGCAGGCCGGCGTGTATGAGGAATTTGCCACCCGGCTGGCCGAGGCTTCCAACAAGCTGAAGGTGGGCGACGGGCTGGAGCCGGACGTGACCGCGGGGCCGCTGATTGATGACCGCGCCCTCGCCAAGGTGGAACGCCTGCTGGCGGATGCGCTGGAGAAGGGCGCGCAGGTTCTCAGTGGCGGCAAGCCTTCCGCGCGCGGCGGCAACTTCTTTGAACCCACCGTGCTGAAGGGCGCGACCCAGGAGATGGCTTTCGCACGCGAGGAAATCTTCGGACCCGTGGCTCCGCTGTTCCGCTTCGAGACCGAGGAAGAAGCGGTGGAGTATGCCAATGCCACAGAGTACGGGCTGGCCTGCTACTTCTTCACCCGCGACCTCTCCCGCACCTTCCGCGTTTCCGAGGCCCTGCAATACGGGCAGGTGGGCGTGAATGCCGGCGTCATCACCACCGAGGTTGCCCCCTTCGGCGGTGTGAAGGAAAGCGGCGTGGGCCGGGAAGGCTCCAAATATGGCTGCGATGATTATCTGAACATCAAATATACCTGCCTCGGCGGCATCTGAAGGTTCAGGTTTCATCCGACATGCGTTGAGATGAAGCAACGAGGCCATTTCGAGAGAAATGGCCTCGAATGCAGCACCAGAATGCATGTCTCAAAAATATCCACCATGTCATCAACCAGGTGAAACAGGCTGTGCCGTACCGGTCCCGGCACAGCCATTTCGACCAGCGCTTTTTTGAATGAAGTGGAAGCCGGTTCACATGAAGAGAATGCGACCCATCAACAATTGGGATCGTTTCTCTGGTTCAACAAGAGAGTGAAACGCTCAAGCGCGTCATTATCAGATGTTCGAAATGGCAGTAGCCTCGCCTGTCACCAGACTCACGACGGGTATGCACCGCACATGACGCGCACCTCCTCCCCTTCTGTCTGCGGCCTCAGCCGGCGTGATCTGCTTCGAGGCATGTCTGCCGGTGCGCTGGGGCTCGCTCTTGTTCCTGCGGCCTTCCCGGTCTGGGCGAGAGATCTGGCTTCAACAACCTCTCCTGCTGCGGCATGGCAGAATTCCGCCCCCTTCAATGCCGCGCTCGATAATGCTGTTGCCAAAGGGCAGATTGTCGGCGTCACGGCCATCGTGGCGCAGGATGGCAAGATCGTGCATCGCCATGCCGCCGGTTTTGCCGACAGAGCAGCCGGACGCGCCATGCAGCAGGATGAGGCCTGCCGCCTCGCCTCCATGACCAAACCTATCGTGAGCCTGACAGCCCTTGCATTGGCGGATAAGGGGCATCTGCGCCTTGATGATCCAGTCCACCGCTGGCTTCCGGATTTCCGCCCGAAGCTGGCTGACGGCAGCACGCCGGACATCACCATTCGGCATCTGCTGACCCATACGGCCGGGCTCAATTACGGTTTCCTCGAAAAACCCGATGGTCCCTATCACCGGCTCGGTGTTTCCGATGGGCTGGATTCCTCTGGCCTGACTCTGGATGAAAATATCGCGCGCATCGCCGCCGCACCGCTGCTGTTTAAGCCCGGAAGCGCATGGCACTATTCGCTCGCGACCGATGTGCTGGGGGCCGTGATCGAACGGGTGGCAGACAAGCCGCTGTCTCAGATTGTTCGCGATCTTGTCACCGCGCCACTGGGCATGGAAAGCACATATTTTGTTGCTCCCGCCGGCCAGCACCTCGCCACGCCCTATCATGATGCCGCCTCGCAGCCAGAGCCAATGAGCGACCCATTCGCCCTGCCCTTTGCGCAAAGCGCTGTCGTTTACTCGCCTGCGCGGGCCTTCGATCCCCACGCTTTTCCCTCAGGCGGAGCGGGAATGGTTGGCACTGCCGAAGATTATGTGCGCTTTGCCGAGGCCATTCGCATGGGTGGAGCAGGCATTATCACGCCGCAAACCGCGCAAGCGATGACAACCAATGCGGTCGGACATCTCGCCATCACCGCCGCCGGTCCGGGTTATGGCTGGGGCCTTGGCGTGTGTATGGTCAAGGACCCGGTGATGGCGGGCGTTCCCATGTCCCGCGGATCATGGATGTGGTCCGGTATTTACGGCACCCATTTCTGGGTCGATCCAGCGCATCAGCTGACAGTGGTTGTGCTGACGAACACCGCTGTCGCGGGCATGAGCGGCCCCTTCCCGCAGAGCGTTCGCGGGGCGGTTTATGCGGGTTGAGGCAGGGCGGAAGCACGCTCAACCAGGTGCTGAAAAGTGCCTCCGTTCAGGGCTGGCCAGCCTCACATCTGGTGAGAACAATCACACGCCAAGGATACTTTTGATCCGCCCAACCATCTGGCTCGACTGATAGAATGTATTCGAATTGGCCTTGCTGCCGGCATTTTTAGATTGCCAGTGCTGAAGCTCACCCTGCCAAAATGCCGGATCACTATTCCCCCAGTAACCGGAATCCTTGCGCTTCGTGTAATTCATTACCCCACCGACATAATCGGCATTCCAATCCGTTCCGCCGGATATTTTCTCCAACTCGGATTCATCAAGTTTGATGTTATCGATTCTGGACATCTGCGACCTCCCGTTCAGCATATTGCAACTGGCTTTTCTGACCCGGCACCGGGTCAGAAAAGCCTTCGGATAAAACGTCTGTTCTGCGCAAACCCTGAAGCGTTTCCGCAGAACCGAATGTCATCCTATATGCTGCCTGCTGACGCCGACCTTACACCGGAGGCGTGAAACGCAATCCAATGCCGATACGGTTCCAGGCATTGATGCTGGCGACAGTGACGGTGAGGTTCACCGCCTCTTCCTGCGAGAACTCCTCACGCAAAACCGCCCACAATTCGTCAGATACGGCATCGCCATCCAGAGCGGTCAGTTCCTCGGCATAAGCCAGAGCGACCTCTTCGCGGGCGGTGAAGATGCCAGAATCCGGCCACACGGCCAGAAGGTCCAGCTTTTCCTGGGGCACGCCGGCCTTGCGGGCCAACCCCAGATGGAACTTCAGGCAGAACGCACAAGCATTGATCTGCGAGACCCGCAGTTTCACCAGTTCGGTCAAGCCCTTGTCGAGGCCTGACGCATCAACCGCCTTGGTGAGGGCTGCGAGGGCTGCATAAACCTCCGGCGCGCCCTCGACGAAGGTCTTGTAATCGGGACGGGAGAGTTCCTCGCTCATGGCAGGCTCCTGCTCACTCTTGCGGCCGAAATTGGCCCGTAGAAACGCATGTGACAGACCGACTGTTCTTGCTCAGCTCTTCAGACGGTATCCCGTGCGGAAAATCCATGCGACTGCCGCGAGGCAGAGCACAAGGAACAGGATCGTCATGCCAAAGCTGATCCCCATCGAGATGTCAGACGTGCCGAAGAAGCTCCAGCGAAAGCCCGAGACCAGATAGACGACCGGATTAAACAGCGAGATGGTGCGCCACACCGGCGGCAGCATATCGATGGAATAGAAGGTGCCCCCGAGGAAGGTCAGCGGCATCACCACCAGCATGGGGATGATCTGCAACCGCTCGAACCCATCTGCCCAGATGCCGATGATGAAGCCGAACAGCGAGAATGTGACCGCTGTCAGCACCAGAAAGCCTACCATGAAGACCGGATGCAAAATCTGGAGCGGTACAAACAGCGACGCGGTGGCCAGAATAATGAGCCCCACCACCACCGATTTGGTGGCGGACGCCCCCACATAGCCGGCCACAATCTCGAACGGCGAAACCGGTGCGGAAAGCACCTCATAGATCGTGCCGCTGAAGCGCGGGAAATAGATGGCGAAGGAGGCGTTGGCGATGGACTGCGTGAGCAATGTCATCATCATCAGGCCCGGAACGATGAACGATCCAAAGGGCACCCCTTCGATATCCTGCATGCGCCCACCAATGGCGGAGCCGAAGACCACGAAATAGAGCGCGGTGGAGATGACGGGCGAGACGATGCTCTGGCCGAGCGTGCGCATCGCACGTGCCATCTCGAAGCGATAAATGGCATAAATGGCATGAAGGTTCACGACGCAGGCCTCACCAGACTCACGAAAATATCCTCGAGCGAACTCTGCTCGGTGTGGAGGTCGTCAAAGGCGATGCCTTCGGCTGAAAGGGTCGCCAGCAGGGCCGCGATGGCCGCACCCGGTGCCTTTTCGGCCATGCGTGTCTCATAGACATAGGTCAGCGCCCGCCCGCCCTCTTCCAGCACCACCCCATGGGCGGCCAGAGTCTGCGGCAGTTCGGCAAGTGGTGCCGGCAAATCTACCGTCAGGCGCTTCTGGCCGAGCTTGCGCATCAACTCCACCTTGTCTTCCACAAGGATGAGTTCACCGCGCGTGATGACCCCCACCCGGTCGGCCATCTCCTCGGCCTCTTCGATATAGTGGGTGGTGAGGATGATGGTGGTGCCGGCCTCGCGCAGCTTGCGCACCAGTTCCCACATGTCGCGCCGCAGTTCCACATCTACGCCGGCGGAGGGTTCATCGAGGAACAGCACTTCCGGCTCATGGGCCAGCGCCTTGGCGATGAGCACACGCCGCTTCATGCCGCCGGACAGCGTGCGGATTTTCGCGTCCTTCTTGTCCCACAAGGAGAGCGCGCGGAGCACCTTCTCGATATGGGCCGGGTTGGGCGACTTGCCGAATAGGCCGCGAGAGAAGCTGGTGGTGGCCCACACCGTCTCGAATGCGTCCGTCGTCAGTTCCTGCGGCACAAGGCCAATGAGACTGCGGGCGGCGCGATAATCCACCACCGTATCATGTCCGGCGACGGTCACCGTGCCGCTGGAGGCATTGACCAGACCGCAGACGATGGAAATGAGCGTGGTCTTACCCGCGCCATTTGGCCCGAGCAGGGCGAAAATCTCGCCCTTATGGATGTCGAGCGAGACGCCCTTCAGCGCAGTGTGGCCAGTCTTGTATGTCTTGGAAAGATTGCGGACGGACAGCACGGCCGGCGTGCCGATCAACGGGTCCGGCGTGGCAGCGGGGGGCATGCTGGCCTCCGTCGAAAGTGGTGCATGTGTCATGGAGCGAGGCATATCGCCTTTTGCGGTACGGAAAAAGCGCCGCATCGCAGCCTCAGGGGAATGGAGCCGGCATATTTCCCCGTTTCTACAGCATGGAAAACCACGCCAAGTCATTGCCTGCACTCCCATTCCCGTGCGCGACACCTGCCCTTTCCTGAATGAAAAAAGCCCCTGCCGTGGGCAGGGGCTTTCATATTCGTTGATCTGTTGCGACACCGTTTTAAGGAATCGGCGGTCGCTCAATCTCTGCAAGCACCTTCATGCCAGCCAGCCGGTCACACGCTCTGAATGGCGCTCAAACGCCAGGGACCGCGATTATCCCGCATGAAGGTCCACAGTTCAGTGCTTTCACCGGACTGCTGGTCACCAGAGACATACTGCCCGCTGGTGCGGTCTACCGTACGATTGAGGCTCGAGAAACGGATCGCGACGGTTGCATAGTCGCGATTGCCCTCGCGCCACGCCTCGGCCAGATCGCCCTGAAGCATGTGAATATCGGAAATTTCGGTGCGCACGCCGTTCTCGGCATTTTCCCGCAGTTCGTCCGAGAAATAAGCGAACACCTCATCCGTGGTGCGCTGCTTCAGCTCACCCTGATCTTCACGCCCATATGCGGTCAGAACACCAGAGAGCAGGCTCTCGAAAGCATCATAATCTTCAGCGGCAAGGCCGATTTCATCCGGCTTGCCATTGCGACGGGGCGCGGCAGCAGGAGCCGCGGCATAGGCAGGAGCCTGAGTGGGGCGCTCGGGTGCATTGCCACCACCCATCATGCCGCCCAGACCCGCGCCGGGGCCGGAATTGGAACCACCCGCGCCGGGAAAGCCGCCCATGCGGGCCATGCCATTGGGACCACCAGCCGCCGCCGTCTGCGGGCGACGGAAGAAGCGCATCACCAGGAACACCACCAGCGCGATCAGTGCACCTTGCACCAGCAGACCGAGAAGGCCGGCCATGCCGCCAAAACCACTGCCCATCAGCAGGCCGATAAGGCCGCCGATCATCAGGCCGCGCATGAGGCCACCGGCGAGCCCGCCGCCGAACATGGAAGGCCGCGCCTGCGGCTGCGCGCCGGGGGCAGCGCGGTTCGGCTGGCCCGGCTGTGCCTGTGGCGTGGTGGAGCGCTGGATAGGCGCTGCCGGCGCCGGGGCCGTCGTCGTGGTAGGGGGAGCCTGGAAGGTGCGCGTGCCGCGGCTTCCGAATGAACCGCCACGGCGGGCCTCTGCCTGATCAACAGCGACCAGACACACCGCGCTAACGATGGCGAACACCGCCAAAAGCCACTTGCTCCGTCCCATGCCTCTCCTCCGCATTGTGCCGGGTGGGCGAGTGACACCCTGACCTTACGGCACTTCTCACCATATATGGCCCATGATTCCCCAGATTGCGAGGTCAAATTTCCGAAAGACTCCAATGCAGCCGGCTCAGAAACGACAACGGGCGCCCAAATGGCGCCCGTTCCCTGATGCAAAATCCCTGTTCGGCAAAAGCCGGAAAGGATCAATCTTCCTCTTCTTCCTCGCCCTTGCGCGAGCCACCGAGCTTGGCGAACACGGTTTCCAGATCGAGGGATCCGCGACCGCGCGCCGGCTCATAATCAGCCTCATCGGCAGTGGTGGTGAGATCGGTCGCGAGCAGGGTGGCGCCACGATCTTCGGCAGCCAGAGCGGCCGGGCGATCCTTGGCTGCGCGCTGCACTTCCAGATCCAGATCAATCTGGCTGCACAGACCCAGCGTCACCGGATCTGAGGGAACGAGATGCGGCGAATTCCAATGGCTCCGGTCCCGGATGGACTGGATGGTGTTCTTGGTGGTGCCCACCAGCCGGATAATCTGTGCATCCTTCAGCTCGGGATGGCTGCGCAGAAGCCAGAGAATGGCATTCGGACGGTCCTGACGGCGTGAAACCGGGGTATAGCGCGGGCCGCGGCGCTTCTTCTGCTCCGGCAGGCGCACCTTGGATTCCAGCAGCTTCAGCCGGCGATTGCCGTCCTTCTCCGCGCGGTCGATCTCATCGCGGGTGAGCTGACCGGAGGAGATGGGGTCGAGCCCCTTGATTCCCTGCGCCACCTCGCCGTCGGCGATGCCCTTCACCTCAAGCGGGTGAAGCTTGCAGAAATCGCCGATCTGCTCGAATGTGAGAGCCGTATTGTCCACCAGCCAAACAGCAGTGGCCTTCGGCATCAGGGGTGTATTTGACATGTCAGCCTCGTAGGGCATGAAGTATGGAGACGCAGTGCGTCGCGGAGGGTGCGAGTTTGCAGCCGTCGCCCTCCAGGGAGGGCGGACCGCGCAAATCATCGCGATGTCCAGAATGCGCACAGCATAATCACCCTCGGCTTCACATGCAAATATCCCCTTTGCCCTTTTATGGATCTGCTTGAGCAGCCATTATGCCAACGGCATCGCTTGACACACGCTGCCAGCCAGCCCCATCTGCCCCGATGTCGCAAACGGATCCTCTCGTCATGGACGCCGCAAAACCATCTCTCCGCATTCTTCTGTGCGCGCCGCGCGGTTTCTGCGCCGGCGTCGTGCGCGCCATTGATGCGGTGGAAGAAGCGCTGCGCCGCTATGGCGCGCCCGTTTATGTGCGACACGAGATCGTCCATAACAAATTCGTGGTGGACAGCCTGAGGAAGAAGGGTGCCATCTTCGTCGAAGAGCTGGACGAAGTGCCGGACACCAACGCGCCGGTCATTTTTTCCGCCCATGGCGTGCCGAAATCCGTGCCCAATGATGCCGCCGAACGCCGCATGTTCGCCATCGACGCCACCTGCCCGCTTGTCACCAAGGTCCATCGCGAGGCGGAGATTCACCACCGCAAGGGCCGGCATCTGCTGCTGATCGGCCATAATGGCCACCCGGAAGTGGTGGGCACCATGGGCCAGTTGCCCCCCGGCACCATCACGCTGGTGGAAACGCCCGAGGATGCCCGCACCGTGAACCCGCCGGACTGCGATGATCTGGCTTATGTGACGCAGACCACCCTCTCCGTGGATGACACGGCGGAGATGGTGGCAATTCTGCGCTCACGCTTCCCCAAGCTCAGCGCCCCGCACAAGGAAGACATCTGCTACGCCACCACCAACCGGCAGGAGGCCGTGAAGCAGGTGGCCCCGCTGGCGGATGCCATGATTGTGGTCGGCGCACCCAACTCCTCCAATTCTCAGCGCCTGAGAGAGGCAGCAGAACGGGCCGGCTGCCCGCGTGCCGTTCTGGTGCAACGCGCCAGTGAGATTGACTGGTCGGTATTCTCCGGCATCCGCACGCTGGGCATTACCGCCGGTGCTTCCGCGCCGGAAGTTCTGGTGGACGAAATCGTCACCGCCTTTTCCGAGCGCTTCGACGCAACCGTGGAAATCGCAACCACGGCTGAGGAAAAGGTATTTTTCCCCCTGCCCCGCGTGCTGCGTTCCGACGCGGCGGAGTAAGACCTTGGCCGTTTATACTGACCTTTCGGCCGCACAGATCGCCGATTTCATCGCCGATTACGACATTGGCAGCCTCACCTCCTACCACGGTATCGCCGAGGGCGTGGAGAACTCCAATTTCCTGATTCAGACCACGCAGGCCACCTTCATCCTCACACTCTATGAGAAGCGGGTGGAGCGGGATGATCTGCCCTTCTTTGTCGGGCTGATGCAGCATTTAGCACAGCAGGGCATTTCCTGCCCGCAGCCGGTGGCTTCAAGCAGCGGAGCGACTCTGGGCGAACTGGGTGGGCGACCGGCCGCTATCGTCACCTTCCTGCCCGGCCTTTCGGTGCGCCGCCCCACCGCCCACCATTGTGCGGAATTGGGGCGCGGTCTGGCGCAACTGCATCTGGCGGGGGCGCAGTTCGGCATGCAGCGGGCCAATGCTCTCTCGGTCTCCGGTTGGCGACCGCTGATGGAGGCGACCCAAGCGCAGGCCGATGATGTCGCCCATGGTCTTGCCGAGACGCTGGCGCAGGAAGTGCAGCTTCTGGAAGGTCTATGGCCGAAAGCCTTGCCGCAGGGGGTAATCCATGCGGATCTGTTCCCGGACAATGCATTTTTCCTGAATGACCGCCTCTCCGGCATCATAGACTTCTACTTCGCCTGCACCGACTTCTTCGCCTATGACATCGCGATCTGCCTGAATGCGTGGTGTTTTGAGGCCGATGGCGCGTTCAACATCACCAAGGGTCGCGCCCTGCTCTCGGCTTATCAGGAGCTTCGCCCCTTCACCGCAGAAGAAACTGCGGATCTGCCGGTGCTGGCGCGCGGTGCGGCACTGCGCTTCCTGCTGACCCGGCTGGTGGACTGGCTGAATGTGCCCCCCGGCGCACTGGTGCGCCCCAAAGATCCGCTGGAATATCTGCGCAAGCTGCGCTTCCATCAGGCTGCCGACCATGCCCGTGATTATGGACTTTTAGCATGAAGGCCGTAGAGATTTTCACGGATGGCGCGTGCTCTGGCAATCCCGGCCCCGGCGGCTGGGGTGCGCTGATGCGCTTTGGCGCGCATGAGAAACCCCTTCAGGGCGGTGAGGCAGAGACCACCAATAACCGCATGGAACTCACTGCCGCCATCCGTGCGCTGGAAGCGCTGAAGGAGCCCTGCGCCGTGGATTTGCACACGGACAGCGAATATCTGCGTAACGGCGTCACCAAATGGATGCACGGCTGGAAGCGCAATGGCTGGCGCACGGCAGACAAAAAGCCGGTGAAAAACCAGGATTTGTGGGAAGCACTGGATGTCGCCATTCAGCGCCACAATATCAGTTGGCACTGGGTGAAGGGCCATGCCGGCCACCCCGAGAATGAACGCGCGGATGAACTGGCCCGCGAAGGCATGGCCCCCTTCAAGCAGCGCCGCACCGCCATTGCCTAAAAGCCTCCACAACACGAATAAGGGCGGCGGAGCCATCTCTCCACCGCCCTGAATTTTTTGCCCCAACGCATTTTCAAGCGAAACAAAACCGGTTCGCTTTGAGATAACTATCCAGCAGTGAGACCCGAAGGCTGGTCTCATCTGCCGGACCACCTTCGGGCAACTTCACTTTATTGGTCGGCTTTCTCATGCGCCGCGTTCACTTGCTCTTCGCTCACTTGCCGCGCTTGAAGGTGCTCCACACGCGCGTGACAACGCGCTGGAACTTCGCGTCATTGGTGGTCACAAGGAACAGCTTGTCAAAGATTTCCTTGTCCGGGTAAATGGCAGGGTTATCCAGAATATCCTTGTCGATGAGCTTCTGTGCCGCAAGATTACCGCTGGCATAGGAAATATAGTCGACATTCTTCGCCGCCACTTCAGGCCGCATCATGTAGTTGATGAAAGCATGCGCCTCTTCAACATGAGCCGCATCATGGGGAATGGCGAAATTGTCGAACCACATCAGCGCCCCTTGCTTGGGGATCACATAGTCCACTTCCACCAGATCGGTCTTGGTATTTTCTGCTGCTTCCTCAGCACGGGTCTTGGCCTGGAACACATCACCCGACCAGCCCACGGCCAGACAGATGTCACCGCGCGCAAGTGCATTGATATAGCCGGAGGAGTCGAACTTCTTGATGAAGGGGCGGATCTGCATCAGCAGTTCGCCGACCTTCTGGATATCATCCGGGTTCTTGGAATCCGGCTCAAACCCCAGATATTTCAGGGCAGCGGGCAGAACCTCTTCCGGGCTGTCCAGCACATAGACGCCGCAATCCGCCAGCTTGGAGAGGATTTCCGGCTTGAAGACGATATCCCATGTGTTCATGGGCATATCGCCCAGCCGGGCCTTCACCATGGCTGCATTGTAGCCGATGCCGGTGGTGCCCCACATGTAGTTCACAGAATACTTGTTGCCCGGATCATAGACCGCAAGACGCTCATTGATTTCCGGCCAGCTATACTGAAGGTTCGGAAGCAGGGCCTTGTCCAGCGGAAGGAAGACACCGGCCGTGATCTGACGCTGCATGAAAGAGCCGGTCGGCACCACCACATCATAGCCGGTCTTGCCAGCGAGCAGCTTGGTTTCCAGCACTTCATTACTGTCATAGACGTCGTAGCGGACCTTGATACCGGTTTCCTTCGTGAAGGCTTCCAGCACCTCTTTGTCGATATAGTCCGACCAGTTGTACACATTCACCACTTTTTCCTGCGCGGCCGCAGGCGCAAGGGTGGCCCCGCCAAGAACGGCACCAAGGCCCAGCCCCAGCGCAAGCGTCATGAACCTGTGATGCATCTGTTCTGTTCCCTTGCCTGATGCCGGGGCGCCGCCCCGCTTTTGACCGATACCAGCATGACGAAGCGCTCGCAGCGCCTCGTTATTCCTGTCGAAAATAGGCGTTCTATTCCAGAGGAATGATGACAAGGGACTGGCGAAATTTTAGCCGCGCTCCACCGGAAAGCCGGCTTCGCGCCATGCAATGATGCCGCCTGCCATATGCTCTTCCAGTGCCAGACCATGGGCCTGCGCGGCAGCGGCGGCTTTCTGCGAGCGCTGGCCCGAGCGGCAGGAAAAGACCAGACGCTTGCCCTCGGCATCCGGCAGCGCAGCCGGATCGAACACGCTGATCGGCATGGCGATGGCACCGGGAATGCTCTCCGCCTGAATTTCATTCGGCTCACGCACATCCACCAGAACGATCTGGCCATCGGCCATGCCCTGACGCACCTCGGCGGGGGTCAGATGAATGATGGTTCCGCCGAAGGGGTTCTGCTGGCTCATCTTCTTCACTTTCACGACACGGGGTTTACCCCGGAATGGCGGTCGCAAATGTGCATCAGCCCATGGTGCGACGCAAGAGGTGACGGCACCACTGCATACCCGCCATTGCCATCTCTCATGGCTTGAATATCTGCGCACTCAGAGCAGGAAAGCACCGCCAAGAGCCGCCCCACAGACCACCAGAACCGGAGACCAGCGCAGCCCCGCGAGCGCAACATAAGCCGCAAGTACAAGCCCGCCACTTGCCAGAGATGTCACCCCCTCCGGCAGCACCGGATCAATCAATGCCGCCCCCAGCAGCCCGACAACGGCAGCATTGACCCCGACCAGCACACGCCGCACAGCCCCCAGTTCACGGGCCCGAGCCCAGAAGGGCAGCATGGCTGGCACCATCAGCAGGGAAGGCAGAAAGATGAAACCCAGTGCCAGTGTCGCGCCCGCCATTCCGTTCGGCGGCAGATTCATGGTCGCCCCAAGAAATCCAGCAAAGGTGAACAGCGGACCAGGCATGGCCTGCACGGCGGCATAGCCCGCCACGAAGCTCTCACGCGGCACAAGGCCTGTCTGCACCACTTCTGCATCCAGCAAAGGCAGCACCACATGGCCGCCACCGAACACCAGCGCGCCGGTGCGATAGAAAGCATTCGCCAGCTTCAGTACAGATGAGTCCGTTAGCCCCGCCAGAAGCGGCAACAGCAGGAACAAGCCCACCAGAAGCCCCAGAAGAGCCGTCCCCAGCCGAGGAGAAATACCGACAGGGAAATCATGTCCCCCACCCGGCACGACATGGGTTGAAACAGGGGATGAAACTGGCACAAGACGACTGGCGAACAGACCGATGGCGAGCGCGGCGAACTGGCCAGCAAGCCCACCCAGCATGAAGGCAAGACCAGCCGCGCCAAGGGCAATCAGCCGCGTACGCCACTCCGGACATAAATCACGGGCCATGCCCACCACCGCATGCGCCACTACAGCCACGGCTGCGGCGCGGAACCCGGCCAGCCAGCCCCCGGCCAGTACATCGCGCCATGCATCCAGACCATAGGCAAAGCCAACCATCAGCACGGCCGAGGGTAGCGTGAACCCCAGAAAGGCCAGAAGCAGGCCAGCCACGCCCGCACGCGCCAGCCCCAGCGCCATGCCAACCTGGCTGGATGTCGGCCCCGGCAGCAACTGGCACAGGGCAATCACATCGGCATAAGCGGCATTGGAAAGCCATTGCCGCCGATTCACCAGCTCTTCCCGGAAATAGCCGAGATGCGCCGTTGGTCCGCCGAAAGCGGTGCAGCCCAGCTTCAGGAAAACGAGGAAGACCTCAAACGGGCTGCCTGTCGTCCCCTCGGTGCCAGCCTGTTCCCGCACACAATCCTGTTCCCCCGGCATATGTCACCCGCCCGCCAGACCACGGCAGATATCCACCCGCCGGTTGACATGTGGCGCATGACACAGGTGCTGGCAAGCAGCGACAGCGCATGGGCAGCGATGGCACTGCCGGAAGAGGTGCAATGGCATATCGCCCATTCATGGCAACCGGAAGAATGCCCAAGGTGATGCCCCCAATAAGCCCACCGTCGCATTTTCTTCGCGCCATCCGGTATCCACTTCACACGATAATGCTCTAGATTGCCTCTCATAATGTCGCACGCTTCTCCTCCTCCCCTTCTTGATCTGGAAACCCTGCGCACCGGCGGCAAGCGCGCCGTGGCCCGTGCTCTGGCCATGGTCGAGACCGCCCGTGGAACCTGCGCGATGGTGGCCCTGCTGGATGCCGCAGCCCGCGCCGCGCGCGCTCATGTGCTGGGTCTCACCGGACCACCCGGCGTCGGCAAATCCACCCTCACCAATGCGTTGGTGCAGCGCGCGCGCAAGGCGGGGCAGACGGTGGCCGTGCTGGCGGTGGACCCCTCATCCCGGCGCACCGGCGGCGCGCTTCTGGGAGACCGCGCCCGTATCCAGACCGACCCGGAAGATCGCGGCGTCTTCGTGCGCTCCATGGCGGCGAGGGACCGGCTCGGCGGCCTTTCCGATGACGCGATTGCGGCGGTCGTGCTGCTGCGCGCGGTCTATGATCTCGTGATTGTGGAAACCGTCGGCGTCGGCCAGTCCGAAGCCGATATCTCGCTGGTGGCGGATACGGTGGTGCTGTGCATCCAGCCGGCCTCCGGAGACAGCCTTCAGTTCATGAAAGCTGGCGTGATGGAACTGCCCGATATCATCGTCGTCACCAAGGCAGACATGGCTGACGTGGCGCGCCGCGCCGCTTCTGAGGTTGCGGGAGCCATTTCCCTTTCCGGTGGCGGTGATGGCGGGCAGACCGGGTGGAAAGTGCCGGTCATCCGCCTTTCCGCCAATACGGGTGAGGGACTGGACGCCTTCGATGAAGCCGTACAGAGCCATCGGACCCATGTGGAGGTGAATGACACCCGTGCCGGACGGCGGGCCGAGCAGGAAGACAAATGGGTGGAAGAAGCCGTCAAGGTGCGGTTCGGCACCCATGGCCTCGCCCGCATGCGTCATATGCCCACCCCACCGGGTGGCCCCTTCACGCGGGAAGCAGAACTGGCCGCGCGGTTAACCAGCCATCAAGGCTGATTGGACAATGCTCTTGCCTGTACCCGGCGGGCCACAACCTGCCGGGCAATTGGCAAAGGCGTGGGTATCATGGGTGCATCGCAGGAATGGCGGCGGCGGGTGCGTGGGCTTCTGGCCGCCTCGGTTCTGGCGGTGCCATGTGTGAGCAATAGCGGCGTGCCCGTATTTGCAGGCACGGAACAGCCCGCGCCTCCCATGGTGGCGGGCACCAGTATGGGCGCGAATGGCGCAGCTCTGTTCGCCTCTCCTCTGTCTGGCCCCATGCGCAGCCTGCGTCTGTCCACGCTGGATCTGCCCCGCCCCGTTGGCACCGGCGCGGGTACGCCAGCCATCGACAAGCTGGCCTCGGCGGAAGATCTCAGCGGCATTGCCGCTCTGCCGCCACCATCCATTTTTGTCGCCTCGCGTCCGGCCCTGCCGCCCGGCCTCACACTGGCCGATGATGCACCCAATGCCCTGATGGATCTGGCCTTCGATCTGGCGCTTGAACTTCCGGTCATCACGGCAGATGGCGCAGACCTTGCGGCCACCTATGCCGCGCTGGCGGACCGGCTGGGCGGCACCCTGCCTTATGGTTCCGCCGCCTTCTTTTCCGCAGATGACCACCATGCGCTGGGCCTCTCACCGGACATGCCGGAACTGGAGGATGAGGTCGTATGGGATGAAGCGCCCGATACATCCGCGACGACCACGCAAGAGAATGCCAGCATCCTCATGCCGGAGCAGGTGAACAGCCTGCCTGTGGCTACTACGGATTCAAGCGAGAGTGCTTCCGGCCTCACCCATGCGCAGACGGCGGATGCACCCCTCCCGCCCCTGCATCATGACCCGGTCGCCATTTTCTCCACGCATCCCGATATCTTTCCGCCCCTCGCCTTCACTTATGATGGGTTGGCAGATCAGGGTCTTGTTCCCCTGCCCTTGCCTCGCCCTGCCGATATGCCGGAGCTTGCTGCCACTTCCACCCACACGGATGCCCCGGAAGGCATATGGCCTTCGCCTGCTCGACGTCTTGGCCTGAAGGGCGCAGCTCTTTCAAAGGCACGCAAATGTCTGGCGGAAGCGATCTATTTCGAAAGCCGGGGGGAGCCGAAATGCGGACAGGTGGCCGTGGCACAGGTGGTGGTGAACCGCGTATTCTCCGGCTACTACCCGGCAAATATCTGCGGCGCGGTCTATCAGAATGCGCATCGCAAACTGGCCTGCCAGTTCACCTTTGCCTGCGATGATGTGAAGGATGTGGTGCGCGAACCCGCCATGTGGACACAGGCGAACGACATCGCTGCGGACATGCTGGACGGCAAGCTCTGGCTCAGCAGCGTCGGCCGCGCCACCCACTATCACGCCTCATGGGTAAACCCGAGTTGGGTGAACGAGATGCATATGCTGGACCGCATCGGCGTGCATACTTTTTATCGCCCGCGCAACTGGAATGGGTGAGGCTGGGACTTACAGCCGAGACCTGTTTCACAGGCCACACCATTGCATCTACGGAGCACAAATCGCGGCTCCTCATCATCATGCCAATCAAAATGCGCCCGCATGAGATGAGCCATGAATCTGAATGTATGCATGGCAGCGCCGATTCGCAGAGCCAAAGCCCGCATTATTCGCCCACGGCCTTTCTGGCTATGTGGAACACGTCACCAACTCCATCAGCCATCGAACGTCTTGCCGTCTCAAGCGCGCCCAAAAGCGTTTACTCGCGAATGGCCGAAGCGGGCCGGAAGGGATGGACAATGTCGGCGTGCATCGTTCGTTTCTCGGATTTACCCCCGGTAATAGCGCGGGTCAGTAGCATTCTCGAGTGAAGTGGACCGGTTCACGAAAAGAAAATGCGGCCATTCAGTATGCCAAACCATTTCCCGATTTCGTGAAACAGGGAAATGGCCTGGAACTGGCAATGCTGGATGGGCAACTGGAAGCCTGACAACAGGTCCAACAGATTGTTCTCCCGCTGAACAGACATTCCCAAAATCATGTAGTGGAAACAAAAAAGGCGGCGGAGCCCATCGCTCTGCCGCCTTTTCTATATGTCCTGCCCGCCCCTTCTAACGGAACCGGGCCGTTTCAATCTCTCAGGATGCGCTGGTCTGCGCCTCAACCACGGCAACGGCTGTCATATTGGCGACGCCGCGTGCGGTGGTGGTAGGGCTGAGAATATGCGCGGGCTTGGCCGTACCCATCAGGATCGGGCCAACCGGAAGCGCATCACCCAGCACCTTGAGCATGTTGTAGGCGATATCGGCCGAGTCGAGATCCGGCATCACCAGCACATTGGCCGCGCCCGTGAGGTAGGAGCCTGGCAAGGTGCGGTTGCGGATTTCTTCAACCAGCGCTGCATCCGCCTGCATTTCGCCATCCACTTCCAGACCCGGGGCACGGTTGCGCACAATGCGCAGCGCTTCACGCATGCGCTTGGCGGATGCCGTCTCATGGCTGCCGAAATTGGAGTGGGACAGCAGTGCCACGCGCGGCTCAAGACCCAGACGTCGCACATGGGTGGATGCCAGAATCGTCATCTCCGCCAGATCTTCCGCCGAAGGCTCGGACTGGATCTGTGTATCGCAGATGAAGAAGCTGCCCTTCTGGGTGATGAGCAGCGAGAGTGCCGCAAGCTGGTTCACCCCCGGCGCACGGCCGATGATGTCGCGCACATGGCGCATATGACGGGTGAAGCGGCCTTCAATACCGCACAGCATCGCATCCGCCTCCCCCCGGTGAAGGGCAAGCGCGGCAATGACCGTGGTGTTGGTACGCACCAGCGTGCGGGCGGCGTCAGGCGTGATGCCCCGGCGGCCGGCGACTTCCAGATAGGTGCGCACATAGTGGCGGTAGCGCGGATCATCCTCGGGGTTGATCAGCTCGAAGTCCTGACCCGGACGGATGGAGAGGCCGAAGCGCTTGATGCGGTTTTCCACCACGCTGGGGCGGGCCACGATGATGGGATGGGCGATGCCCTCTTCCACCACAGCCTGCACCGCGCGCAGCACGCGCTCATCCTCGCCCTCGGCATAGATCACGCGCTTCTTGTCCTGCTTCGCGCGAGCGAACAGGGGACGCATGATGAAGCCGGAACGGAACATGAAGTCATCGAGCTTGCCGATATAGGCTTCCATGTCCGTGATCGGACGGGTCGCGACGCCGGTCTCCATTGCCGCCTTCGCCACGGCCGGAGCGATACGCATGATGAGACGCGGATCGAACGGCGAGGGAATGAGCGATTCAGGACCGAAGCTGCGAGCCTCACCGCCATAGGCACGGGCCACGACATCGGAAGGCGTCTCACGGGCAAGAGCCGCAATGGCCTCAACCGCCGCCATCTTCATCTCGGAATTGATGTCGGTCGCGCCAACATCCAGAGCCCCACGGAAGATATATGGGAAGCACAGGACGTTATTGACCTGGTTCGGAAAATCCGAGCGCCCGGTGCAGATAATGGCATCAGGACGGGCCGCGCGGGCATCTTCCGGCATGATTTCCGGCGAAGGGTTCGCCAGTGCCAGAATGAGCGGGTTCGGCGCCATCTTCTTCACCATCTCCGGCTTCAGCACGCCGGCGGCGGAGAGACCGAGGAAGATGTGCGCCCCATCAATCACGTCATCAAGCGTGCGCTTGTCGGTCTTCTGGGCGAATTTTTCCTTGTAGGGGTCCATGGTGGTGTTGCGGCCATCATAGACCAGCCCATCAATGTCATTGACCCAGATGTTCTCTTTCTTCGCGCCCAGCGTCACCAGCAGGTTGAGGCAGGCCAGAGCCGCCGCGCCAGCGCCAGAGGCGACGATCTTCACCTCGTCGATCTTGCGGTTGCCCAGCTCCAGCGCATTGCGCACGGCCGCGCCCACGATGATGGCTGTGCCATGCTGATCGTCATGGAAGACCGGGATCTTCATGCGCTCACGCAGTTGGCGCTCCACCTCGAAGCACTCGGGAGCCTTGATGTCTTCCAGATTGATGCCGCCGAAGGTGGGCTCCAGAGCGCTGATGACATCCACCATCCGCTCCACCGACATGGCATCGATCTCGATGTCGAACACGTCGATATTGGCGAACTTCTTGAACAGAACCGCCTTGCCTTCCATCACCGGCTTGCCGGCGAGCGGGCCGATATTGCCCAGGCCCAGAACAGCGGTGCCGTTGGAAACAACGCCCACAAGATTGCCGCGCGCGGTCAGCTCGGCAGCCTGTTTCGGATCAGCCTCAATCGCCTCACACGCGGCGGCAACGCCCGGAGAATATGCGAGAGCAAGATCGCGCTGGTTCCCGAGTGGCTTGGTCGCCTGGATTTCCAGCTTACCCGGACGCGGATAGCGATGGTAGTGGAGTGCCCCGGAACGCAGATCATCGGAAATATTAGACGCCATGCCCTTCCCAACCTTCCATCATGTGCGTGACCTCCTGAGTGCGGGGGTGGGTGGGGCCACGCTATTTTGGCTCGAAACTAGCCCTCGCGAGCCTTTATGTCACCGCCTTGGATCAACATTGAGTTATATGGCAGGCAAAGGGCACATATTGCGCCGTCCACAGCAGGGTTGAGGCTTGTTTCCATGAGAAAAATCGTTCTTGGCATTGCCGTTGTGGCGGTGCTGGCCGTCATTGGCGGCTTTGGGTTTCAGGCTTGGCTGAAAAACAAGGTGCAAAGCGAGGTTGAGAACAGCTTCGCCAGCCTGCGCGCCAGTGGCGTGAATGCAAGCTTTACCGGCACAAATGTCGCCTTGCTGGACCGCAAGGTGACCATCTCCGGCGTGCGAATCGCCGCCACGAACGGCGACTCGGTTCTCGATCTGGATAATCTCGATCTGCGAATCACTGGAGCCCCGACCAATGAGCGCATGCAGGCGGATGAAATGGCCTTCACCGGCCTGCGCCTGACGCTGAAGGGCGAGCCCGCCAGTGGTGGCGAGGTGGTCTACACCATCCCCACCTTGAATGTGCGCGGCTATGAAGGCCCGATGAAGCTGCTGCCCTCCGACCAGCATGGCGGGCCCTATGCCGCACTGCGTCTGGTTCTGCGCCAGTTCGCGACCCTGCGCGCCGATGAGCTGCGCATTCCCAATGCAAACGTGGTGATGACCGCAGCTCCTTCCGTCGAGAACGGGCAGGTGCGCACCGAGATGAACTATCAGGACATTGCGCTCGACAAGGTCGATGCCGGCAAGGTCCAGAAACTCTCCATCGCCGATGTTCGCTTCAAGGCCGATTATCTGACCGAGCCGAAGAAAGCCGAACCGGTCCCCGTGCCGGCACCAACCCCGGCTCCGGCCCAGAATGACACTGGAGCCGAGGCGGACGCGGCTGATGCCGATGTGGCGGCGACGGATACGGATGGCGACACCGAAGTGAATGCCTTCGAGCAGGTTGCCACGGTGCCGAATTCCGGTGAGATCAAGAATATTCTGATCCACGAGATCGACACCAACCCTGTGCTGGCCGCCACTGAGCCCACCGGCCAGCCACAAGCCGATATCGCCAAGGGCGAAGCCCCCAAGGCTGATGAACCCTATCAGCGCATCTTCCGTCTGCTGGAGACCGGCTCACACAGCGTGACCCTGCCAGCCTCCACCAACACCGCCGCCTCCACCCGCATCGAAGAGCTGGGCATCCGCCCAAGCGCCTTCTCCCCGGAGCGGATTGCAGCTCTCAATGCGCTCAATATCGTCAGCTCCAATCTGTCACTGGACGAGGCCCAGCAGGCGCTGGCTCTCACCACCGGCCTGATTGAAGCGGTGAGCCTGCGCAACGTCACGCTCAAGGAGATGGTGTCAAAAGAGAAGGAAGCCACAACCCGCACCGGCGCGCTGGTGTTGGACAACCTTTCCAACGGCATCTTGGGCAAGCTGGAGATGAATGACGCCGAGGTGCGTGATGCCGATGGCCTCACCCGCTTTGGCCGCTTCACCCTGAACCGGCTGGATATTCCGGTTCTCACCCGCTTCAGCGAAACGGTGAATGCCTCGCTGCCGGATGCCTCGCTGCTGCTGTTCCGGATCATCGCCGGCTTCGAGATCGAGAATGTCGAAGTGCCGGATACGGTCTCTGGTACCGACAAGAGCGAACCGATCCGCATCGGCAAGTTCTCGCTGGCATGGGGCGACCTGCTGGGCGATGCACCCACCCGGCTGGAGTTGAAGGCCACCGACCTCTCCGGCTCGATTTCGGATGAAGATGAACTGCCCTTCAGCCTGCTGGCCAGCGCCGGCATGACCCGCGCCAGCGTGGGGCTGACCCTGAATGTGGTTTACGATCAGGCCGCGCAGACCCTCTCCATCTCCCCCGCCGAAAGCACCCTACAGAATGCATTCACGGTGCGGCTGGAAGCCCGGGCAGAGAATGTCGCGAAGGAAATCTTCACCGAGGAAAGTGCGGTTGAGGAAGCCCTCCAGAATGTGACGGCGGGTCCTATCACCTTCTCCCTCACCAATCTGGGCCTGGCCGAGCTGATGATGAAAAATCAGGCTGAGAAGGCTGGGGTGAGCGTCGATGAATACCGCCAGCAATTGCTTGCTCTCTTCTCGGGCCTTGCTGGCTCCTATGCGGAGGGACCTGAGGCTGCCCAGGTGACCAAGACCATTGTTGACTTCATCAACAATCCCAAGACCCTGACCATCACCGCCACCCCGAAGGGGCGCGTGCCGCTTCAGGAGCTTCTGGATTCAGAAGATCCGGATGCCATCACCCGGGCCTTCACCATCAGCGCCACCACGGCGCCGTGAACTGAAAAGGCCGGTGCGGTCCCCGCACCGGCCTTTTTGTTTAAAATGCACCAGTCGGCCGCTGGTCAATATGAGATGAAGCGGCGCTGCTGGAAGAGATCATCCATGACGAGCCGGATAGAGCGTGGCCGCCAGCTTTGCCGACGATCTGCTGCCGCTCGCAATCCATGGGCAGGAAAATGCGGGGTAACGCTGGCCTCAGGCATGCCGCTGCATGTCACTAGGCTTGGGTGAATGGCTGCCCATATGCATGAAACTCCGGGATGGCGATGAGCCCCGCCGTCTTCAGAGCCCAACTCAAAATAAATTGAGCGATTTTAGTGGGTTATTCCACGCCCTATGAGGGCATTTGGGGCAAGCCATTATGATCTGGATAGGCTGCGCTCGACCGCCACCTCATCGCCGGCGACCCGCTTCTTCCAAGATATTGAATCCATGCTCGACTTATGAGGCTTGCTCTCACAGATGCAGCAGGTGGGCTCTCTCACCATCTAAAGGCTGCCGTACAAGCTGTGGGCCACCGAACGTTTGTGCCCTCACAAGAGCCCCTGCTCTGCCATTCCAGGACCGCCGGAAAGCATGTCCATGTGGGAAAAGAGATCTGGATCAACGATCCCGCCTCTCCGCCTTCTAGCGCAGCAGGCAAACCTCTCCTGAAAGCAGAACGGCTCCGGTCTGAGACCGGAGCCGTTGATATTCAACCCATACGGCTCAGGCGCCGCGCTGCATCACGCCTTTTGCTGTGGCGCGAGGCGGATGTTGAGTTCGCGCAACTGCTTCGGGGTGGCCGGGCTCGGCGCCCCCATCAGCAGGTCCTGCGCCTGCTGATTCATGGGGAAGAGCGAAATTTCACGCAGGTTCGTCACGCCGCACAGCAGCATCACGATGCGGTCGACACCCGCGGCCATGCCGCCATGGGGCGGTGCGCCATACTGGAAGGCGCGATACATGCCGCCGAAGCGGTCGATCACGGTCTGCTCGTCATAGCCCGCCAGCTCGAACGCCTTCACCATGGCTTCCGGCTTGTGGTTCCGGATACCGCCGGAGGCGATCTCATAGCCATTGCAGGCGATGTCATACTGGAAGGCGTTAATGGTGAGCGGGTCCTGCCCGTTCAGCGCATCCAGCCCGCCCTGCGGCATGGAGAACGGGTTATGGGAGAAGTCGATCTTCTTCTCTTCTTCCGACCACTCATAGAAGGGGAAGTCCACAATCCACGCCAGCTCGAAGCGCTCGGTGTCCACAAGGTTCAGGTCCTCGCCGACCTTCGTGCGCGCCGCGCCCGCGAACTTCACGAACTTGGACGGGTCACCCGCCACGAAGAAGGCAGCATCATCCGGGCCAAGACCCAGTTGCAGACGAATGGCCTCGGTGCGCTCGGGACCAATGTTCTTGGCCAGCGGGCCAGCGCCCTCATTGCCTTCACGCCACATGATATAGCCAAGGCCCGGCTGGCCCTCGCCCTGCGCCCAATTGTTCATGCGGTCACAGAAGGCACGCGAGCCGCCCTTGGGCGCGGGAATGGCCCATACCTCGTTCTTTTCCACTTCCAGCAGGCGCGCAAACACCTTGAAGCCGGAATCACGGAAATGCTCGGAAACAGCCTGCATCACCAGCGGGTTGCGCAGGTCTGGCTTGTCGGTGCCATACTTGCGCAGAGACTCCGCATAAGGAATGCGCGGCCAGTTCTGTGTCACCGGCTTGCCGTTCGCGAACTCTTCGAAGATGCCGGTGATGACCGGCTCCATCGCAGCGAACACGTCTTCCTGCTCGATGAAGCTCATTTCCAGATCGAGCTGGTAGAACTCGCCCGGCAGGCGGTCGGCACGCGGGTCTTCATCGCGGAAGCAGGGCGCGATCTGGAAGTAACGGTCGAAGCCGCTCATCATCAAAAGCTGCTTATACTGCTGCGGAGCCTGCGGCAGCGCATAAAAGGTGCCGGGGTGAATGCGGGACGGCACCAGAAAGTCACGCGCGCCTTCCGGTGAAGACGCGGTGAGAATGGGCGTCTGGAACTCGAAGAAGCCCTGATCCTTCATGCGGCGGCGCATGGAATCGACCACCGCACCACGGGTCATGATGTTCTTGTGCAGCTTCTCACGGCGCAGATCGAGGAAGCGGTATTTCAGGCGGATCTCTTCGGGATAATCCACATCACCGAACACCGGCATCGGCAGCTCCGCCGAAGCGCCCAGAACTTCCAGTTCCTTCGCATAGATTTCCACCGCGCCGGTCGGCAGGTCGGCATTATCGGTGCCTTCAGGGCGCTGACGCACCTTGCCGTCGATGCGGATGACCCATTCGGAGCGCACCTTCTCGGCCGCGCTGAAGGCCGGGCTGTCCGGGTCCACCACCACCTGGGTCAGGCCGTAATGGTCGCGCAGATCAATGAACAGCACGCCGCCATGGTCGCGAATACGATGGCACCAGCCGGAGAGGCGCACATCCTGGCCAATATCATTGGAGGTAAGCGCGCCGCAGGTGTGGGAGCGGTAGCGGTGCATCAGGGTCGCCCTTTCCAGGCTGAAAAAGAAGAGGCGCGGGAGTTTGCAACCCGGCTCGCGCCACTCCTGCCAGCCCGCGCGGCTTAGCGCGCGGACACATGACGGGAACAACTGCGGGCCCGCTTACCCCCGGCGCACACGAACGCGCGCCACGGGGTGAAACACCACACCAGACGGGGCGGAAAGTGCATGCCCACCAAACCTTGTCAAGCATATGCCCCTTGTGCGTGGCCTTTCTCCGGCATACTTCCTAAAGGAATCATCCGCTCGCAACCCGAGCGCAATTTAAGATTGAATGACAGAAAAGCCGGGCACATCTGCAATATCCTGATACCTCATGCTATTCGAATCAATATGCTTGTGGTTGCGAGTAACTCTCATCAATTGCATGATGCCTGCTTCCGCCGACCGCCCGGCAAAACTATGGTTGCTGCATGGATCCGATCACCACGACTGAAGACCTCGCAACCGCCTGCGAACGCCTTGCCCGCCATCCCTTCGTCACCGTCGACACCGAATTCCTGAGAGAAACTACCTTCTGGCCGAAGCTCTGCCTCGTGCAACTGGCTTCCCCGGAAGAGGCCTTTCTTGTCGATGCGCTGGCGCCGGATATCGATCTGGACCCGCTTTATCGGCTGATGGGCGATGAGCGGGTGATGAAGGTGTTCCATGCTGGGCGGCAGGACATCGAAATCATCTGGCATCAGGCGCGTCTCATTCCCCGCCCGGTGTTCGATACGCAGGTCGCCGCCATGGTTTTGGGGCATGGGGAGAGCATCTCCTATGACCAACTCGTGCAGCGCGTATGCGGGGTGAGCCTCGACAAGTCCTCGCGTTTCACGGACTGGTCGCGCCGCCCTCTCTCTTCTGCCCAACTCGATTACGCGTTGGCGGATGTCACCCATCTGCGCCAGATTTATGTGAAGCTGACCGAAGATCTCGATGCACGCGGGCGCGGCGAATGGCTGGGCGAGGAAATGCACATCCTCACCTCCCCAGCCACCTACGAACAGAGCCCGGAAAATGCGTGGGAGCGGCTGAAGTCCCGTGCCCGCAAGCCGAAGGATCTGGCTGTGCTGATCGAACTCGCCGCATGGCGCGAGCAGGAAGCACAGAGCCGCGATCTGCCCCGTGGCCGCGTCATCAAGGATGATGTGATCGGCGAAATCGCGACCCAGCAGCCCCAGACCCCCGAAAAGCTGGCCGAATTGCGCTCCCTTCCCAAGGGGTTCGAGCGCTCGCGATATGGAGAGGCGGTTTTGGAAGCCGTGAAGAAGGGCCTCGCACGGGACCCGAAGACCCTGCCCCGAATCGTGCGTGGCAAGCCGCTGCCCAATGGAGCCAGCGCCACGGTGGAACTGCTGAAAGTGCTGCTGCGCATGACAGCGGAGCAGGATGATGTCGCTGCCAAGGTCATCGCCAATACCGAGGATCTGGAACGGATCGCGGTGGATGACGAGGCCGATGTACCGGCACTGAAGGGCTGGCGGCGTGACCTGTTCGGTGAGCGGGCGATGGCGCTGAAGGCCGGTCGTCTGGCATTGGCCGTGGAAAAGGGACGCGTGGTGATGGTGGAGCGCGAATAGCGCTCCCCTCAGGCAAGCCCCTCCCCCTTTGAAGTGAAAAAGCGAAGGCATCGGCTTTCAGCCCGCCTCTCGCTCCAGCGCCTCCATGTCATCGTCTGACAAGCCAAAATGGTGCCCGATCTCATGCACCAGAACGTGGCTGACGACATCCCCCAGCGTGTCCTCATGCTCGGCCCAGTAGTCCAGTATCGGGCGGCGATAGAGAAACACCATGTTCGGCATCTGCCCCGTCTGGGTTTCACCACCGCCCTGTGCGAGGCCTACCCCCTGAAACAGCCCAAGCAGATCGAACGGGCTTTCAAGACCCATACTTTCCAGCACCTCATCGCTGGGGAAATCCTCGATCTGAATCAGGACATTGCCGCATAGAGCGCGAAACTCTTCCGGTAGGGCATCATAGGCCTCCTGAGCCAGCGTCTCGAAATCCTCGATCGCGGGAGCAGTCAGCGGACCCCATTGCGCATGTGACATCCAGCCAGCCCTCTCCTTACCTCACCTCCCCGACGAGAATCCGGGGCGCCGTAAGCAGTGTAGCGGCATGTACGATAGGGTTCAGCGGGATTGAAACGATATCCGCACCCATTTCGAATCACCGAAAAGCTGTTGCGCGCGTACAACGCCAAAATAATTACGGAACTTTTAACGCGCTGCTGCGTTGTCCAGTCATAGAACCAGATAATGGAGAGTGACCATGACGCGGAAGCTGTGTGTCACCGGTGTACTGGTGGCGATTTTTGGTATGGCGGCATTCTTCGCGCCTCACGAGGCCGAAGCAACAGTCAGTTCGGTGACGATCGGCGAGACCTTCTGAGAGAAGTGTCTTCAGGAAACAGGCCGGATCAGGGGCGTCGTTTTCCCCTGAGGTTGCCGGCATGGGTTTTCACGATCAGGTGGCCGAACAAGGCCAGACCGAAATGAAAGAGGCCCGACAGCTTCAAGCGGTCGGGCCTCTTTCATTTCGATCGTTTCTGAACGAAGCGGATATCGGTTCGCATGAAAAAATACGATCACACCAAGAGTTGGATCGCTTCCCCGGTTCCATGAAGCGGAGAAGCGATCCCAGCCCGCTCACGCAGGCATCCTCTTCAGGAACGCATCACCCCTGACGGAAAAACTGGCGTACATCCACAAAACGCCCGGCAATTGCAGCGGCTGCCGCCATGCTGGGAGACACCAGATGGGTGCGGCCCTTGAAGCCCTGACGGCCCTCGAAATTGCGGTTCGAGGTCGAGGCGCAGCGCTCCTCGGGGGCGAGGCGGTCCGCATTCATGGCCAAACACATGGAGCAACCCGGCTCACGCCATTCAAAGCCAGCCGCGAGGAAGATCTTGTCCAGCCCCTCAGCCTCGGCCTGCTCCTTCACCAGACCGGAGCCCGGCACGACCATAGCGGACACATTCGGGTTCACGGTGTGACCGGCCGCAATTGCTGCCGCAGCGCGCAGATCCTCGATCCGCCCATTGGTGCATGAGCCGATGAACACACGGTCGATCCCGATATCGGTGATCTTGGTGCCGGCTGTCAGGCCCATATAGGCCAGCGCGCGCTTCTTGGCGGCCCGCTTCACTTCATCGACGATCTGATCTGGGTCCGGCACAATGCCTTCAACCGAGATCACATCTTCCGGGCTGGTACCCCAGGAAACGATCGGCGGCAGGGCCGCGCCATCAAGCACCACCTCTGCGTCGAAATGCGCGCCCTCATCGGTGCGCAGCGTGTCCCAGTAGCGCACGGCAGCTTCCCATGCCTCACCTGTGGGCGACTTCGGACGACCCTTGAAATAGTCATAGGTCTTCTCGTCGGGAGCAACCAGACCAGCGCGCGCGCCACCCTCGATCGACATGTTGCAGACCGTCATGCGCCCTTCGATCGAGAGATCGCGGATCACGTCGCCAGCATATTCCATCACATAGCCTGTGCCGCCAGCCGTGCCGATGGTACCGATGATGGCCAGCGCCACATCCTTCGCGCCCACGCCCTCGGGCAGCTTGCCATCGACACGGACAAGCATGTTCTTGCCCTTCTTCTGGATCAGCGTCTGGGTGGCGAGCACATGCTCCACCTCGGACGTGCCGATGCCATGGGCCAGCGCGCCGAATGCGCCATGGGTGGAGGTGTGGCTGTCGCCGCACACAATGGTGGTGCCGGGCAGCGTGAAGCCCTGCTCAGGCCCCACCACATGCACTACACCCTGGCGCTTGTCGAAACCGTCATAGTATTCGACACCGAATTCCTTGGTGTTCTCGGCCAGCGCGGCAATCTGGGCAACGCTTTCCGGGTCCGGGTTCGGCAGGGTGCGGTCGGTGGTGGGCACGTTGTGATCCACAACGGCCAGAGTCTTGTGCGGCGCGCGCACCTTGCGTCCGGTCATGCGCAGGCCTTCAAATGCCTGCGGACTGGTGACCTCATGCACCAGATGCCGGTCGATATAGAGCAGGCAGGTGCCATCTTCCTGACGCGCAACCACATGCTCGTCGAAGATCTTGTCATACAGGGTGCGGGGGCCGGCGGTCTCAGTCATCGTTTTATTCCCGGGGCTGTTCTCAAGCAGGGCCGGCGCCACGAGCGCCACCCTTCGATTATTCAGAAATCTTGGAAAATGGAGCGGTTCAGCCGCCGACCGCAGCGGAGGCTGTGGTGGTAAGTCGACCGAAGAAGCGGCCTGGCAGGCGCACATGGTCTGTCACCGCTGCGAATTCCATGGTCGTGCGCGCATAGAAGGGCCCGACGGCACGGTGGGCCATCGCTCCGAGGCGCGGAATGGGCGAGCACGAACAAAACATGCTGTTTTTTATCAGTTCAAAGCTTCGGCGGCAATCGGCTTCACAGCTTCGCCGCCAGCTTCATGAAAACGTCATCTGAGACCGATATGGCGCTTGCCTCGCCATGCGCAAGACGGCAGGGAGAGCAACTCTCCTCCATTGCAAGGAAACGCCGCCCCATGCAGTTCCTCGCCACCTTCGACCCCGTGCACTTTCTCGATACCGTGATGAGCCTCGCCACAGCCTTCGTGCTGGGCACGCTGATTGGTGCGGAACGCCAGTATCGCCAGCGTACGGCAGGTCTTCGCACCAATGTTCTGGTGGCTGTGGGCTCGGCGGCTTTCGCGGATCTGGCCTCGCGCCTTGGTTTCCCGAGCGATGCGATGCGTGTGGTGGCGAACATCATCACCGGCGTCGGCTTTATCGGCGCTGGCGTCATCATGAAGGAAGGCATGAATGTGCGCGGCCTGAACACGGCCGCCACGCTCTGGTGCTCGGCGGCCGTCGGCTCGTGCGCGGGCACCGACATGATCGCCGAAGCGGTGCTCATCACCTTCATCATCATCGCCGGCAACACACTTCTGCGCCCCATCGCCGCCGCCATAGATCGCATACCGCTGAACGAGATGGCATCTGAAATGAGCTTCGAGGTGCGCATCACCTGCGGTTCCGATGCCGCGGCCCAGATGCGTGACACCCTGACCGAAGCGCTGGAAGCGGCGAATTACCCGGTGAGCGATGTCATCATCGAACACCACAACAACACCGCAGAACTGGTCGCTAAGCTAGTGAGTACCGCTGTCGATCCGAAGGAATTGGATACGGTCATCGCCAAGCTGTCGAAGCGGAAGGATGTCACCTACGCGACTTGGGAAAGCTCAACGCAGGACTGAAATCAGACCCCGGCCTACAAGACTTCAGGCCGCACGGATATAGCAGGCAAGGCGCGGCCCTCGCGCCTACACCGTCCATCCACAGCTTCAGCCTGCCAGATGGTGCAGCACAATTCCGCTGGTGGTCGCCACATTCAGGCTGTCAAAGCCCGCAGACATGGGAATGGCGACCGTGCGGGTCCGCGCCATGACATCCGCCGGCAGGCCGGGGCCTTCGGTGCCGAACAGGGCGGCAGCGCGGGCCGGGCGTGGAAGCTCTGACAGACGCTCACGCCCCGAGGGGGAAAGGGCGATCACATCCAGCCCCGCCGCCTCCATCATCGCAACCATCTGCGCGCCATTCTCCACCCGGGCGAAGGGCACCACAAGACTGGCCCCGACAGAGACGCGGATGGCCTTGCGATAAAGTGGATCACAACAGGACGCATCCAGCAGCACCATGTCTGCGCCAAAAGCTGCGGCATTGCGAAAGATGCCGCCCATATTGTCATGATTGGCGAGGCCAACCACCCCCACCACCAATGCTTTCGGCCCCAGACATTTCAGTATCTGCTGAGCCGTCCGGGGCTCCGCAGCGATGCCCACCCCCAATATGCCGCGATGGATATGAAACCCCACAACTGCATCCATCACCTCCTGCCCGGCAACATAAACCGGCAGTTCAGGAGGGAGGGTTTCCAGCACATCCGCCAGCCGTATGGCCTGAGCCTCCAGAAGCAGCAGCGATGACAGACGGTGTGCCGACGTTGCTCCTGTGACGGGCTCCTGTCGGGAAGCAAGAAGACGCAGGACCACTTCGCCTTCTGCGATGAAGCGCCCTTGACGGCCAACCAGATCGCGCTCTCGCACATCACGATATTCAGCAATCCGGGGATCATCGGCATCAGTTACGGGCAGGATCAGGGGCATTGACGCTTCACAGGTCGTGGCGCTCCTGTAGTGGCGCGCACCACAAGGCGGGGGGACAGTTCCACCCTTTCCACCGGCCGGGATGGGTCGGCGATGCGTGAAAGGGCAAGGCGGGCCGCCACACTGCCATATTCTGCAATGCGCGCATCAATTGTCGTGAGAGGCGGGCTCCAGACACCCGACTCTTCCACATTATCGAAGCCCACCAGTGAAAAATCCTCGCCCAGCCTGAGCCCGCGCGACATGAGTTCCATCATGATCCCGAACGCGGTTGCATCATTGAAGCTGATAGCGGCTGTGGGCGGCTCATCCAGCGACAGCAGGTGGGCCATGGCCTGACGCCCACGATCACGACGCCCCATACCCGATATCTGAAGAGCCGGATCGACAGTCAGGCCCGCCTCTCGCATGGCACGATGGTAACCGGCGCTGCGACGCGTATTGGTCGACGTTCCCGCAACACCGCTGACCATTCCAATACGCCGGTGTCCCAGTTCCAGCAGATGGCGCGTGGCCAGATGCGTACCGGCGGCATCATCACAGCCGGCGAAATCGAAGGGCGCACCCTCGACCTCACGGATGACCTGGACGATCACAATGCCGGTCGCAGAAAGCCACTTCAGATCTTCAGCCTTCGTATTGGCCGCCAGACCGACAAGCAGGGCGTCTGGCCGATATTCAGCCAGTGTATTCAACACACGGGCCTGTCGCTCCACGCTTTCATTGCTGACCCCAAGCAGCATGGATTTACCCGCGGCCGAAGCTGTTTCTTCAACCGATGCGAGGAATTCGGCATAAGCGGGGTTGAGGATGTCATGCAGTCCCACACCAATAATATTTGTGCGGGCGGTGCGCAGGGATGCTGCACTGCGGTTCGCCACATATCCACGCTCCCGCGCGGCCTCGAGAACTCTCGTCCTGGTTGCATCTGCAACCACAGGGCTTTCCCGCAGAGCCAGGGACACAGTGGCAGTAGAGAGCCCCAGCTCTTGCGCAAGCACATGGAGCGTGACCCGACCTACAGGTGTGATTGGCGCATCGTCCATGAGTGCCCCATGTGGGTTTCATCAATTAAGAGCCCGAAATGCCGGCCGCCCCTTGGCATACGAACTCTGCTCTCACGCCCCCTTTTCTTGTGCGGCGGTTGAGCCGATCAGGAAAACAATGAAAAATATCAAGTTATTACAAATGCAGACCGGGTATTTTTCCAGCCCTTAAAATGATTCGCGCATAAATTGTATCATCCCCTGAGAATGAATGCCGCACCCAGCAATCCGGGGAAGAATTCGCCTTAAGGTTGACCATGCAGCATGGGGTGGATAAGGCCAAGCACGTCTGTGCATGAGAAGGTGAAACTCACTCTTCCGTGAGAATGGACTCATTTGTGCCGGATTCGACATCAAGACTTCGCAAGTGCGTAAAAGCCTGCACCGCAGCAGTGCCGAGACATGGAGACCAGATAGTGGCGATGAGCCAAGAGCGGCTGGTCAGCGTTGATTTCTGGCGCGGCTTCGCACTCCTCACCATTTTCATCAATCATGTGCCCGGTCTGTTTCTGGAGCCATTGACCTACCGGAACTTCGGTGTTTCCGACGCAGCGGAACTGTTTGTTCTGCTCGCGGGCGTCTCTGCGGCTTTCGCCTATCTGCGTGGCTTCAGGCCTGGAGACAGGCTGCTGGTGACAGGCCGGGTCTGGCTGCGCGCCTTCAGTTTGTATGCGGCGCATCTGGCTCTGGTGCTGATCGCTATCGCGACCATTGGCGGGTTCGCGGTGATAAATGGCGATACGCGCGTGCTGGAACTTTACCATCTCGACCTGCTGTTGCGGATGCCGCTGGAAGCACTGGTGGGCATTGTCCTTCTGACCTTTCAGCCGGCCTATCTGAACATCCTGCCACTCTATGTGCTGATCCTGCTGATGGCGCCGGCCCTGATCCTGCTGATGCGACGCAGCGTGGTGCTGGGGCTGGGCGCATCCATCGCGCTTTATGTGGCAGCGAACACTTGGTCTCTGGCTCCACCAGTCTGGCCCAATGACGGGCGCTGGTTTTTCAATCCTTTTGCATGGCAGCTTCTGTTCGCCTGTGGCCTCGCCATCGGCAAGGCGATTGATGCCGGGCGGCCGCTGGTTGCAAACCGGGTGTTGGATATTCTTGCGCCGCTCTATCTGGTGGCATGCCTGGGCTGGGTGCTCGCGGGGTTCCCGTTTTCGCTGGAAATCTGGCCACTCCCGGACTTCATCTGGTCGTTTGACAAGACCAGCCTACCGCTGCCGCGCCTGCTGCATGTGCTTGCTCTGGTCTACTGTATTTCCCGCCTGCCGCTGGAAAAATGGCTGCGCAACATGGTTGCCGCCATACCGCTGATCCAGATGGGCCGCCATTCCCTGCCAGTGTTCTGCGTGGGCACGGTTCTTAGTCTCGCGGCACAGGCGGTGCGCCCCGGTTTCGATGGCGCGTTCGCTTTTGATCTGGTAATCATAGGGCTCGGTTTTACCATCCAATGGTTGGTCGCATGGACGCTGGAATGGCAGCGGAGCGGTCGCAAGAACAGCGCTGTGGTGCAGACGCCTGCGGTCGCGTCCCCAGGAACAGTTACGCCGGGCTCTCCCGCCCGGTAACGCGGCTTCGCGCGCTGGCTTCTGCCGGTGCATTGATGCTGGCGATAATGGCAACCCCGGCTCAGGCGGATGTTTCCCTCGCCTGCCGGGTGCCGGATGCATTGCTGACCCTTGATTCCGAGCTCAAGCGTGTCGAGCATCTGGTGGACAGGTCCCAGCCGGTACGTATCCTTCGTATCCGCCCACCGCTGGAGCTGCCAGCCACAGAAGCAGCCAACCGGGCAAGTCTGGACCGAGAACTGACCCGCCGCCTGCCGGATGTGATCTTCACTATCATCGAGGCGCGCCCCCCACCCGGCGGTGCACGGCATGATTTTGAACAGATCCGAGCCACTCTCGATATCGTCGATCCTGACCTCGTGATCTGGCAGCTTGGCACGGGCGACGCCCTTGCGGCCACGGACCCGGATGACTTCGCGGATACGCTGGAGGAAGCCGCAGACTGGATCGAGGGGCGCAATGTGGATCTGGTGGTGATTGATCCGCCTTTCGTACCGAATGTGCCGTATGAGCGGCGCTATATTCAGCTGGTTCAGCGCATTGATGCCATTTCCCTGCGCGACAAGATGAATGTGGTGAGCCAGTACGATGCCACCCGCTATCTGCTGAACCGTCCCCTGCCCTCCTCCATCGGCGCGATCACGGGCCTGAGCACACAACTGGAAAACAGCTCCAGCTGCATGCCGGAACTGATGGCAGAAGCCATCGTGCGGGCCGCGACCCGCTGAAGGCCAGCGTGCGGGCTCATCAAAAGCCGCATCTCACCACAAGCAACAACAGCGGTGAAGCGACGGGCGCGCGCTTAACCATGTCTCGTTAATCACAAGTTACCAGAACCCTCTGTTTTCGCTTGTATTTCAGGTAGATACTTTACCTGCAATTAACCGCATCACACCCAAAGTGCCTGCATCAGAGAGCATTGCTTAGGGTTGCCTCATGCGTAGCTTGGCCAAGGGTGCAGCGGTTCAGACGGCTGGCCGTTACAGTAAACAAGCGGAAGCGCCTCAGGCGGCCCCCTTGCACCGGAACCATGTGTTCGTCGGTGACAATATCGAGCATCTCTCGGCTCTTCCGCCCGCGAGCATTGATCTGGTCTTCGCCGATCCGCCCTATAATCTTCAGCTTGGCGGCGACCTGATGCGCCCGGATGAAAGCCGCGTGGATGCGGTGGATGATGCCTGGGACCAGTTCGAGAGCTTCCAGGCCTATGATGCCTTCACCCGCGCATGGCTGCTGGCCGTGCGCCGCGTGATGAAGCCGAACGCGACCATTTTCGTCATCGGCTCCTATCACAACATTTTCCGCGTTGGCGCGCTGATGCAGGATCTGGGCTTCTGGATTCTGAACGACATCATCTGGCGCAAGTCCAACCCCATGCCGAATTTCCGCGGCCGCCGCTTCACCAATGCGCACGAGACCATGATCTGGGCTGCGCGGGATGCGAGCGCCAAGGGCTATACCTTCAATTATGAAGCCTTGAAGGGTGGCAATGAGGATGTGCAGGTCCGTTCGGACTGGCTCATTCCCCTGTGCACCGGGCATGAGCGGCTGAAGGATGAGAAGGGCCGGAAGGTTCATCCCACCCAGAAGCCGGAAACCCTGCTGGCACGCGTGCTGCTCTCGGCCTCCAAGCCGGGCGATGTGGTGCTGGACCCCTTCTTCGGTTCCGGCACCACCGGAGCCGTGGCCAAGCGCCTGCGCCGCGACTTCATCGGCATTGAGCGCGACGAGACCTATGCCGAGGCCGCCCGCGCCCGTATCGACGCAGTGGAGCCCCTTGCGGCAGATGTGCTGATCGCCCCGCCCAGCGCCCGTGAAGCCCCGCGTGTGGCCTTCTCCGCACTCGTGGAACGTGGGCTCGTCTCCCCCGGCGCGGAACTCACCGATGCCAAGGGCCGCTTCCGTGCAGTGGTGCGGGCGGATGGCACCATCGCCCTCGCCCATGGGCAGGAGGCCCCGGCTCCCGGCCCGCAAAAGGTGGGCTCCATCCACCGCGTCGGCGCCCTCGCACAGGGAGCACAAGCCTGCAATGGCTGGACCTTCTGGCATGTGGAGCAGGAAGGCCGACGCCACCCGATTGATGAACTGCGCGCGCGCCTTCGGGCGGAGCTGGGCCTCGCCGGCGAGTAATTTCTGAGTGATTTCGTCATAAGCGCGGAAAAATGATCGCTCAAAGAACCTGAGCATTTCTCCGTTTCAATGAAACTCTGAAATGCTCAAGGTGTGCCCCTGCTGCCTGCACTCGTCGAACATGGCCGGGAATGAGCCCTCCTCTCAAGGTCTTTCAAGCATCCGCGATTCTCATGGACCTCTGGTGGAGATACCCGCCAGAGGTCTCTTTGCATTCATGCTGAGCGCTGGAATATTGGCCGGATGGCACATACAAACCCATAGCCGATAAGGGTCCGGCATAAAAAGAATGTCGATCTAGGCTAAAAGTGTTCTCACCTTCGCAAAAATGTAAGCCGGCGTGTGGATACTCCGCGCGGCGGATGGGTACGCCGTGCCCGCCCTGCCTTTCTACCATGCGGCCGGGGCCCGGCTGGTTCGATACAGACCAGCGGGCTGTGAGGGACATGATGAAAGACCCGTTTGCGAAGACCATCAGCTACCGGCTCAACCATACGGCCCGCCTCCAGCGCGCTCTTTCAGCACGCCTTCTTTCGGATCTCGGCCTGTTTCCGGGGCAGGAATCCGTTTTGAAGCTGCTGTCGGAGGAAGATGGTCGCACCATGGGTGATCTGGCCGCCGCCCTGCGCGTGCGTCCGCCCACCGCCTCCAAGACCGTTGCCCGCCTCACTACTCAGGGGTTGGTGGAACGGCGCACCAGCGATGGTGACGGCCGCATCGTCCGCGTTTTCCTGACAGAACAGGGTGCGGAGCGGGCCGGTTCCATTGATGGCATCTGGGAATTGATGGAAACGGAAATCACCGCCGGTCTGGATGGCAAGGAGCGCAAGCGTCTGCGCAAGCTGCTGCGCAAGGTGGAGAAAAATCTCGCTTTGCGTCTCGGCACCCATACCGACGCCCACGATGCCACCGAAGAAGGAACAGACGAAGATGGCCCTGATGAGGATGATGACGACCTCTGACAGGAGCGTCTTTTGTTCTCTGCCGCTAATTCAGCACATGCGGCATGCGAGCCTGTCCGGCCCTGTTCGTAACGCACAAAGACTGTGAGTTGAAATCCTCCGGCCTGTATCCGAAAGCGTATCGGATGCAGGCCGCGACCAGACTGTTTCCCACTGTCCATAGGGCGCGGGTTCAGGCTTTGATTCGCTCCATATCATCAGGCGCACCGGCTGCCAAATTCCTGCCATCGCCCACCCAAAAGCAATGCCCGCCTATTTCCACACCCACATACGATGCGCTTGAACTGGCCGCGCATGCTCCGGCGTGGAAGCTTTTGCAGCTATGGTCTGTCAGGCCAATATGCCCTGCCCGTTCAGCCTGTGCCAGATATGCGCACCGCGCGTCGCCAGACCAATCCTGACTGAAATAGACGAGATGCCCCCGCTACACACCAGCCGATGCTGGCTCTCATCTCGCTTTGGTCATATTCGTTTTTATTCTGCACGCTTCCCTCTTCATCGGACCCCGTGTCATGTCCGCTCCCCGTCTGCTTGTTGTTGAAGGCAATGTCGCGAAGGATCGTGCAGCGCAGATTCGCGCCGGCGGCCAAGCCGCGGGAGAGGGCTATGCCCAGCTTCTGCGTGAACTCTGGCCGGAGGCGAGCGCGGATATCTGCTATCCAGCGGACCCCGGCGCACACCTGCCTGATACGGATGGCCTTTCCGGTTATGATGGCATCGCGATCACCGGCTCATCGCTCAACATCTACGCCCGTGGGCCAGCGGTGGAGAGCCAAATCGCCCTGATCAGAGCGGCGTTTGAGACAGGTGTGCCGCTGTTTGGGAGTTGCTGGGGGCTGCAATTGCTCACGGTTGCGGCGGGCGGTGTCGTGCGGCTGAACCCGCGTGGGCGCGAGGTGGGCTTTGGCCGCCGTATCCGCCAGACCATGCAAGGCCAGAACCATGCGCTTTATGCCGGCAAGCCTGAAGTGTTCGAGGCCATGACCGTGCATCAGGACGAGGTGGAAACCCTGCCGCCCGGCGCTTGCCTGCTGGCGACGAATGACCACTCACAAGTGCAGGCGGTGGAGTTTCAGGCCGGACGCAGCACCTGCTGGGCCGTGCAATACCACCCGGAATATCCCTTCCGTGAGATGGCCGCCATCTTCCGCCGCTATTGCCCCATGCTCATCGCCGAGGGTTTCTTTCTGGATGAGGATGAAGGCGCTCTTTTCATCGCCGATCTGGAGCATCTGGAGCGCGAGCCGGGCAACAAGTCCCTCTCCTGGCGCTTTGGCATTGATGGCAGCGTAACCAGCAAGGCCATCCGTGCACTGGAACTAAAGAACTGGATGACCCGACAGGTCATCCCCACACGCACCGCACGCAGGCGAGGATGAGGCCGCGAGCCCTCGCATCCGAATGAAAAAGGCCCCGTTCTGAACGGGGCCTTTTGTTTTATGAGAGCATGTCTGCGATTGGCTGCATCGCAATTGGAGATGCACTCCATCATGTCGAGCAAGCACATGTTACGCACGCGAACCGGCATCGGTTCGCGTGAGAATGCTCTACGCGTCATTCCTGTTTTGCCAGCGGCGGCGCAACCGCTTGAGCACAATGCCCAGAAGCTGCATCGCCAACCCCGGCAAGGCAGCCTGCAACGGATTGTTGGTGAAGGATGCAAACTGGCTCACATTCGCGCCCGTATCCTTCAGGTTCCGCCCCACGGCAACCAGAGCCGTGGCATGGACTTCGCGCGCGAGATTCAGCTCCTCGCCACTGCGCACGCGATTGGCCAGCCACAACAGCAACAATGCCAGCACAATGCCGACACCGCCCATGATGGCCGCTGCCGCCACGCGCCCGTAAACATCTTCCAGCGCCATGAAGCCGGCAATGCCCAGCATGACAAGGCCGAACACCCCGATAACAAACGCCACCGCGCACAAGACGGACTTCTTCATCAACCGTCGCAGATGAAGTTCCGCAATAATGAGGTCCGCACGCAGAAGAATGCGCAGGTTACGCACCAGTGTGTCCAAATCGCTCATCCGCGTCTCCCCGGTGCATGGCCCGGCTCATGGAGCCAGAGAAATGCCCAACGCATTGCATGGTCGTATTTTCCTCGTGCGAGCCATAAATCGCCTCGTTGGAAAATACTCTACAGCACCCGTCCATTTCATGAATGGAGGACGCTCTCACTCAATTTCGCACCCCGTCATCCGCTATCACGAGAGCAGGCGCTCCATAAGACATCATCAGCTTGGACCTCTCGCGTACCCTCAAGTCAAGGGGATGACCTGTTCTGGGGAAGCAACAGGACCCAGGCTCCTCCTTATCAACCCTTCACACAGACGGATGGTTCCGCTGCGACCGGATGCACTTGACCGCATGCCCCGTTGCGGCCCTGATCTGGGGCAAGAATGAATCTGCTGTCCTGAGCGGTGCCCAGCCCTGAAGCTGCACCGGTGGGCCTGAGCGAACGAGGTACCTGATGACCCCCATGGCCAAACCGCCAACCGTCTCCCCCACACAATCGTGGGCGATCGCGCCTTCGGCAAAGCAGCCATGGGCCGTATCCGCTGGCGCATGCGCTTTGCTTGCATCGCTGGCTTTCATGGCTCCATCGGCGATGGCACAGACGCCTCCCCCTGCCGGAACTGATAGCCGTAACGAGGCCCCCGCCACTCCAGATAAAAGCGCCCCGACAGATGGCCCCCGCTTTTCCTTCTCACCCGCAGAAGGTGGTGCATTAAGGCTGGATACGCAGACCGGCATGGTCTCCCTCTGCGCGAACAGCCCAACGGGCTATGCCTGCACTCTGCTGCCCGATGACCGCAAAGCCTATGAGGACCAGATCACGCAGTTGCGTGCTGCACTCGCGGCTGTTCAGTCACATGCCGATGCTGCGGAGAAGGAAGAGCAGGAACTGGCCGATGGCAACCTTTCCGGTGACCAGCCGCCCAACCCGGACGATATCAATGCGGCCTTTGATTATGCCGAGCGGACCCTGCAATGGTTGCGCGGGCTCATAGTCGGCGCACCTTCAAAACCTGCGGAAGAAAACCTGTAGGGGAAATTCGGGCAGGCCACCGGAGAGCACAAAGTTTGCGCACCCCAAACTCAAGCGTAAACGGCTCAAGCACCAAAGTTAGCTGCCCCGGAAACCTGCATCAGGAGAAGGCGTGGAGGTGAACACCCACGCCAGTTCTCATCTGCAAACCTCAGAATGCATTCAGGAATGCATCAATTTCCCGCAGCGCTTCATCTGCCAGACTGCCGGGAAATGCCGTGAACACATGGCAGCCACCGGGATAAACGCCCAGTTCAGTGGCATTGCCACCAGCAGCCCAGGCGTGGGCCATGAACAGGGTATCATCCAGCAACAGATCCTGCGTGCCGACAGTGAACAGCGCCTTGGGCAGGCCATGCGTCTTGCCAAGCAGGGGCGAGACATCCGCGCTTTCCGGAGAGCCGCCCCCTGTCAGGTAGAATCCGACAAAACGCTCCACATCAGCTGTGTTCAGAACCAGCGGCATATCCCCCCAATTGCGCACGGAAGGGGTCAGGCGCAGATCATAGCAACCGGAGGTCAGGCTCGCCGCCGAGAAGGGCATGATCCCGTGACGGTCCCGCAGGCGCATGAGCGTGACAGCCACCAGTGTCGCCCCGCCTGATTCGCCGCCGATGGCGAAACGGCTGGTGCCAAACCGGGCAGGCCCCTCCTTGACGAGCCAGAGCGCGGCCGCCTCGCAATCATCCGGGCCAGCCGGATAAGGGTTTTCCGGCGCGAGGGCATAGTCCACAGAAACGACAGCCAGACCACACCGATCAGCGATCCGGTCGGTCAGCATGTCGTTCTCACGGGCGGACCCAAGCGTCCAGCCGCCGCCATGGATGTGGAGATACACACCCTTCGGCGCGCCGTCTGGCATCAGAATTCGCACCGAGATGGGGCCGCGCGGACCCGGAATCATTTCCACATGGGCGCGGGCACTTTCCGGCGGCAAGGGAAACAGCCCCTTGTTGTCCAGCCGCGCCTTGCGCATCACCGGCAGGGGCGTCTTCCACAGGTCCGGTATCCCCTGCAGGGCCTTCACCACCGCATCATTGACCATGCGCGCATCTGTCGGCACGGCTTCCGGGGCAAACACTGAGGGATCGAGGACGAGCTTGGACATCAAGAATGCTCCCACACCTGGACGATCGACTGTTTGTTTCCGTGTTGGTTGCAGCTTGTTCAGTGCAAGGCAATACCCCTATCATTTCCATGAATGGAGGACGCAAAGATGACGCGTCTCACCCGCAGTTCTGCTGCCCGTGTCGCTCTCACCTGCCATGCCGGATGCACTCTGCATGTCGAAACACGTGGCCAAGGCTTCACCGACCTCACGCGCGAAGCAGCGGCCTTCCTAAAGGAATGCGGCGCGCAGGAAGGTGTGCTCACCCTGTTCTGCCGGCATACCTCCGCCTCGCTTGTCATTCAGGAAAATGCAGACCCTGCCGTTCAGGATGACCTGCTGACAGCACTGGACCAACTGGCCCCGCGCACCTTTCCATGGACCCATGACAGCGAGGGGCCGGATGACATGCCCGCCCATATCCGCACCCTTTTGAGCGACACCAGCATCTCGATTCCCGTCCGCGCCGGGCGCATGATGCTGGGGACCTGGCAGGGGCTTTACTTACTGGAGCACCGTGACAGCCCCCATCGCAGAGAGCTGGCGCTGTCATTTATTGGTGCAGCAACCGATTTATCTTGATCGCTTGATCATTTCTTTGCCATTTCTCAATGAATGCCAGCCCGAATAGGATAATGGTATAGTGAGCGGCAAATTGCCTCTGCAGGTCGCAGAAGGCCGAACACAAAGGCCGGGGGGAATGCATGGCAGAAGACGCGAAAGACGGACACCGTCTGATTATCGCGGACGATCACCCGCTGTTTCGCGGAGCCTTGCGTGAAGCGGTGCTTGGATATGATACCAGCACCGCTATCGAAGAGGTCGGCACGTTTGATGAACTGACCCGCCAGCTGGCAGACGATTCGGAATATGACCTGGTGCTGCTGGATCTCACCATGCCGGGCGCACGGGGCTTTTCGGGTCTGGTTTATCTGCGCGCGCAATATGCGGCGCTGCCGGTGGTTGTGGTTTCCGGCAATGAAGAGCCGATGGTCATCCGGCGCTGCATGGAACTGGGCGCCTCCGGCTTCATGCCCAAGACCATGGATGTGTCGCATATGCGAGAGGCCATCGCACAGGTACTGGAGGGGGACACATTCACCCCGCCGGACATCAATCTGGACACACCCGGAGATGCGGAGAGCGAAGACATCATCGTCCGCCTCGGCACGCTGACGCCCCAGCAGGTGCGCGTGCTGATGATGCTGGCGGAAGGCCGGCTGAACAAGCAGATCGCCTATGAACTGAGCGTCTCAGAAGCGACTGTGAAGGCGCATGTTTCCGCCATTTTGCAGAAGCTTGGCGTGGAAAGCCGCACGCAGGCGGTGATCGCGGTTTCCAAGGTGGACACCGCCTTGTGGAATCAGCAACCCGCCTGAGTTGGCGATTCCAAACATTAGGGCGCTGTCGTGCAAATGATGCGGCAGTGCCCTTTTTCATGGGCTGCATCAGGGCTGTAGTTTCCCCAGCTCCCGGAATCGGCGAGATGCCGAAGATGTTGAACGGTCTCACATCCATCATGTGAATCGGTGTCCACCTCAGATGAAAATGCGCTCACGGTGTGATCCCGGCCTTCGATGACCCCATCCACAGCGTGAAGTGCCACGCATGGCAATGGCCCTGAAACACCTGCACCAGTTCGCCCCACGAGGCGTACGAATGGCGGATGATCTGCGGGCATCTGCATGCCGAATAGTCTGAGATGCCAGCATCGCGGCGCGGATAGTGAAACCCTCGGTCAAGACTCTCGCGCCATACTCCCCGAAATGAGATTCACCAGCCGCGAGCGGCCGGCCGGCAGAACACTGCCAGCCCGGCCCTGCGCGACAGGAGCCCCGTGTGCACACCACCCAGCCTGATATGACCCGGCCCGAAACGCCCCGCCCCTCCGTGTGGGAAGCCGTCACGGTTTATTTCCGGCCGAGCGTTCTGGTGGTGATCCTGCTGGGCTTTTCTTCCGGCCTGCCGCTCGCGCTCACGGGCACCACCCTTTCGGTCTGGATGACGGAAAGCGGTGTGAGCCTTGCCAATATCGGCCTGTTTTCACTGGTGGGCCTGCCTTACACGCTGAAGTTTCTCTGGGCACCGCTGGTGGATGCGCTGGATGTGCCTGTGCTTTCACGCTGGCTGGGGCGGCGGCGGGGGTGGCTGCTGGCCTCGCAGATCACTCTCATGGCCGGCATCCTGTTTCTCGGCATGCAGGACCCGCTGCTCTCGCCTTTCATGGTGGCGCTTGGGGCGCTTCTTGTCGCCACCCTCTCCGCCACACAGGACATCGTGGTCGACGCTTTCCGCGTGGAGCGGCTCGACACCAGCGAGCAGGCCGCCGGCATGGCTGGCTATGTGGCGGCCTATCGCATCGGCATGCTGATTTCGGGCGCGGGCGTGATTGCGCTGGTGGCCTATCTGGAAACCACAGGCGTGGACCGGGCCCATGTGTGGTTCTGGGGTTATGTCATCGCCGCCGCCTTCGTGCTTGTGGGCATGGCCGCCACCTTCATGGCGCGCGAACCCTCCGCGCCGGTGCGGGAAGAAGGCGTGGGCGCGATGACGCGTGTCGTCACCACCGCTGTCGGGGCCTTCACCGAATTTCTGGGCCGCCAGCAGGCCATCGCGATTCTGCTGTTCGTGCTGCTCTACAAATTCTGCGATGCGTTTGCCGGCGTACTCACCGCTCCCTTCGTCATCTCCATCGGGTTCGACAAGGCCACTTATGCGGGCATCGTGAAGGGGGTGGGGCTGATTGCAGCGCTGGCTGGCGGTTTTGCCGGAGGGTTCATTGCGCGTGCAATGCCGTTGGCCGCGTGCCTGTGGCTGGGTGGCATTCTGCAAATTCTCTCCAATTTCGCCTTCACCGCACAGGCGATGATTGGCGTGAACACGGCGGCCCTCACAGCCACCATCGTCATCGAGAATTTTACGGGCGCAATCGGCACAGTAATCTTCGTGGCCTATCTCTCCGCTTTGTGCGGCGTGCGCGCCCACACCGCCACCCAATATGCGCTGCTCACGGCCCTCACCGCCGTGGGCCGCACGGTTTTGGCCTCTGGCGGTGGATTCGTGGCTGAGGCAACCGGCTGGCCCCTCTTCTTCATCATTACGTCTCTGGCCGGCCTGCCGGGGCTGGCGCTGCTGGCATGGCTTCAGTTCAAGGGCCATTTCCGCCATCTGGCACGGGAAAATCAGGACTGACCTGAGCACCGGTGAGGTGACGCCACCGCGTTCTGGCTCGCCCCATACGGCCCGGCTACTGACCGGAGCTGGTGACATGACATCAGGATTTCACAAGCCTTGAGAAAGGGAGCGTCTCACCATCCGCGATACCGGACGGTGAGACCGCGTCCCTTCCCCCCTCGCAAACTCTATTCTGCATAAGGGTCGCCGGCCTGCCACGGCCGGCTTTTGATGTGCATTCCGCGCGCTCTTTTCACGGATGCCCAAGAAAGGGAGTTCACAGCCCTATTTCCACATGCTACACGGATGTAACGTGAGTTAATCATATAAACTAATGTGATTTGTGAAATAGGAGACGTCGCATGTTCACCCGTCGCACCGTCATCGCCACGGTAGTCGCTGGCGCCCTTGCCGGGGCGTTCGGCTCTGCTGCCGGCGTACTCTCCACCCCCGCTCTGGCACAGACCGCCGCCAAGGGCCCGAATGACATCCTGAATGTCTCTTATGACATCGCCCGCGAGCTGTTTGCCGCCGAGAACAAGGTGTTCGTCCCGGAGTGGAAGACCAAGACCGGGCAGGAAATCACCGTCAACCAGAGCCATGCCGGTACGTCACGTCAGGCCCGCGCCATCATTGAGGGCCTTGAGGCCGATGTGGTGACCTTCAATCAGGTGCCCGATATCGAAGTGCTGGTGAAGGCGGGTCTCGTCGACCCGGAATGGCAGAAGAAGTTCCCCAACAACGCTTCGCCCTATTATTCCTTCCCGTCCTTCCTGGTACGTGACGGCAACCCGAAGAACATCAAGGACTGGGACGACCTCGTACGCGAGGACGTGAAGGTCATCTTCCCGAACCCCAAGACCTCCGGCAATGCGCGCTACACCTATCTGGCCGCCTATGCCTATGCGCTTGAGAAGTTCAACGGCGACACCGCCAAGGCCGATGAGTTCGTGAAGAAGCTGTTCGCCAATGTGCCGGTGTTCGACACCGGAGGGCGTGGTGCCACCACCACCTTCGTGGAGCGCGATACCGGCGATGTGCTCGTGACCTTCGAGGCCGAGACCCAGACCATCAAGAACCTGTACAAGGACAAGAAGCTCGAGACCATTACCCCCTCGGTGAGCCTGCTGGCCGAGTTCCCGGTGGCTGTGGTCGACAAGGTGGTGGACAAGCGCGGATCGCGCGAAGTCGCCACCGGCTATCTCGACTTCCTCTACTCCCCCGCCGGTCAGGAAGTGGCTGCACAGTCCTTCCACCGTGTGGTGAACCCGGAAGTCGCCGCCAAGTACAAGGACCAGTTCCCCGAGATCCGCCTTGTGAAGGTGGAAGAGGTGTTCGGCGGTTGGCCGAAGGTGCAGAAGGAGCATTTCGGCTCTGACGGCAAGCTGGAATCTCTCTTCGTCGCCCGCTGATTCTTCAAACCCCGCATTAAAATTGAGCCGGTCAGCTTCACAGCTGACCGGCTTTTTTTATTCACCGCAATGCTTTTGTATGAAGGGATATGAGAGGCTTATAAGAACGCATGCTATCCATTCGGCCGACCACCCCCAGCGATGCAGCGCTTCTTCCCGGAATCGAGCACTCATCCGGCCAAATCTTTCGCACGGTCATGGATCTGGCGTGGATCGCCGATGACGGTGTGATGCCTGCTGCCGCCCATGTGCCCCTCATCGTGGCGGGCACATCCTGGGTGGCACACACAGCAGATGAGATCATCGGTTTCGTATGCGGTGAGATCATGGTGGGCACATTACCTCTCCATGCCCCTCTCCCACGGCCAGCTCTTCACATCTGGCAGATTGCAGTGGCACGCCCGTTTCAGGGGCATGGAGCAGGAACAGCTCTCCTGCTCCATGCCATTGAGCACGCGCGGGCCATGAACCTCGCCGGCCTGAGTCTCACCACGTTTCGGAATGTGGCGTGGAACGCACCATTTTATCAGCGGATCGGTTTTCGTGGCATGGAAGAGAAGGAAACTCCGCCTGCCCTCAAAACCCTTCTCGCCCATGAGGCTGCGCTCGGCATGCCGATGGATCAGCGCTGCGCCATGGCATTGTTGTTTTCGACATCTGGGCCGAAAGACAAGCCAGACCAAGCGCCACAAGCGAGAGGATAGCCCCCGTCCAGCCCGGCGAGGCAAGCCCGTAACCGGCCGTTATGGTGACACCACCCAGCCATGCCCCGAGCGCGTTCCCCAGATTGAACATGCCGATATTGACCGACGCCACGAGCGTCGAAGCCCCTGCGGCATTGGCCCGGTCCATCACCAGTTTCTGGATGGGCGAGACGGTTGCAAAACCGAAGGCCGCCATCAGGAAAACCATTAGTCCCAGAATGATGGTGTTATCCGCGAACAGCCAGAGAATGAGCAGAGACACGGACTGCAAGGCCAGCGTGACGTAAAGGGTCATATACAGGCTGCGGTCTGCGAAGCGTCCGCCAAGCCAGTTGCCGATGACCAGACCCAACCCGAACAGCACCATGAGCCACGCCACACCTTGATCAGAATAACCGGCAATCTCGATCGCCAGCGGCGCGATATAGGTAATGGCGGTGAAGAAGCCAGCCGGGCCGAGTACTGTGATCCCCATCGCCAGCAGCACCTGCGGGTCTGCAAATGCCCGCAGTTCCGTGCTGAGCCGTGGCCGCGCACCCTTCTCCAGATGCGGGAGCAGCAGAGCCAGACTGACAATCATCACCACACCGATGGCGGTGATGACGAAGAACACCACACGCCAGTTCGTCTCATGCGCCAGCCATGTGCCCAGCGGCACCCCGACAAGGTTTGCCACCGTCAAGCCGCTGAACATGAAGGCAATGGCCTGCGCCCGCTTCTGCGGCGGCACAAGCAGCATGGCCACCAGCGCGCCGATACCGAAGAAAGCGCCATGATTGAACGAGGTGATGACCCGCCCTATGAGCGCGATGCTCAGGTTCGGCGAAAGTGCCGTGACAAGATTGCCGATGGTGAAAATGCAGGCCAGTGCGATGAGCATGGCCTTGCGCGGTATGCCCGCACCCAGAATGGTGAGCAGCGGGGCACCCACGAACACCCCAAGAGCATAAACCGTGACCATGAGTCCGGCCTGAGGAATGGAGGTGCCAAATTCGGTCGCAATACCCGGCAGGATACCGGCGATGGTGAATTCGGTCATACCGATACCGAATGCGCCGATGACCAGCGCCCATAATGCAGTTGGCATGGAGAAGCCTTGTTCTGTCCGCTTGTGTTTCGAATAAAATTTTGAGTTAATCGATTTACACCGAACAGAATTAAGAACTCTAGCGTTTATGGGGTGGAGAATGGCAGAAACAGATGTGGTTCGGCAAAACCGGCATGGTCCGGTTGAACTGGATGCGACCGACCGAAAAATATTAAGCGCCTTGGCCGAGGACGCCACGCGCAGCTATGCCCAGCTTGGGGTATTGGTGAATCTATCGGCCCCTGCGGTGCATGAGCGCGTCAAGCGGCTGCGTCGCGATGGAGTGATCCGTGCCACAGTTGCCCAGCTCGATGGCTGCAAGATGGGGCAAAGCCTGCTGACTTTCGTGCTTGTCGAGACCGGTGGCTTTGCCGTGACGCGCGAACTGCTGACGCTGAAAGAGCGGCCGGAAGTGGAGGAAATCCACACCGTGGCAGGTGACGGCTGCGTGATGATCAAGATCCGGGCGAAGGATACCGAATCTCTTGAAGAGTTTCTGATGGACCTTCAGCGCTTTAATGGCGTTCGGGGCCTGCGTAGCTATATCGTTCTGTCCAGCTTTCTTGAGCGCGGCCCACAGCCTGTCTGAAATAGAAAAAGGCCGGCGCTGGGCCGGCCTTTCCACTATGCGGGCAAAGCCCGCCATGTCATGTGAGCGTCAGTTCTTCGCGGCGTCCAGCGCGGCGATGATGGCCTCGCCCATGCCCTGCGTGGAAACGACATCGCTGCCCTCGGTGCGGATGTCACCCGTGCGCTTGCCATCGGCCAGAACCGCGGAGATGGCGTTCTCAATCCGGTCGGCCACATCGCCCTGATTGAAGGAATAGCGCATGGCCATGGCCAGCGAGCCAATCATGGCGATGGGGTTGGCGATGCCCTGCCCGGCGATATCCGGGGCGGAACCGTGCACCGGCTCATACATCGCCTTGCGCTTGCCATTGGCATCGGCTGCACCCAGCGATGCGGACGGCAGCATGCCGAGCGAACCAGTAAGCATGGCCGCAATATCGGAGAGAATGTCGCCGAACAGGTTATCGGTGACGATCACGTCATACTGCTTGGGGCGACGCACAAGCTGCATGGCCAGCGAGTCGGCCAGATTGTGCTCCAGCTCCACGTCCTTGTAGTCGCGGGCGTGGAGTTCGGTGACGACTTCCTTCCAGAGCACGCCGGAGCGCATTACATTGTGCTTCTCGGAAGAGGTCACCTTGTTGCGGCGGGTACGCGCCAGCTCGAACGCGACGCGGGCGATGCGGTCGATCTCGTAGGTCTCATACACCTGCGTATCGATGGCGCGCTTCTGGCCGTTTCCGAGATCGGTGATGGTCTTGGGCTCGCCGAAATACACGCCGCCGGTCAGCTCACGCACGATGAGAATGTCGAGGCCTTCCACCAGCTCACGCTTGAGCGAGGAGGCATCAGCCAGTGCCGGATAGCAGATAGCCGGACGCAGGTTCGCAAACAGAGCCAGATCCTTGCGCAGGCGCAGAAGGCCAGCCTCGGGGCGTACCTCATAAGGTACATCTGCCCACTTGGGGCCACCAACAGCCGCGAGGAACACGGCATCAGCCGCCTGTGCGCGGTCCATGGCAGCATCGGTAATGGCCACCTTGTGCGCATCATAGGCGCAGCCGCCCGCCAGATCTTCCTCGATGGCGAAGGAGGCAAGACCCGCCTTCTCGATCCAGGAGATAACACGCTTCATCTCGGCCATAACTTCGGGGCCAATGCCGTCGCCGGCGAGAAGGAGCAGCTTGTGGGTGGCCATGAAACTTGTCCTCGGCATACGGCCCGAAGGCCGTCTTTAGAATTGACGGTGGGGCGAAGACCCGGGCGAGGCCCGGCTGGAAATCAGTGCACTCGCTTTTTGCCGGACTGGAATGCCAAAACATGCGGGATGAAGGCAAGACCGGCAGGAACCGAAAAAAGAGGCACCTGAAAAACATATCCGCGCAGAGCACGAAACAGGGAATGCTCTAGGACCTCACTCGTTCCGGCGCAAGACTAAGGTCGCAGAACGCACATCCGGGCACAGGGCAAACCACCGCCCGACCCAACTCAGAACCCGGATCGAAACAGGACTTCAAGCGCACAGGCGCCAGAGAGAGGAGGCCCCTCACCTGCTTCATATGAGCTTGGAGGCCGTACCTCCCCGCAGATGAGCCCCCTACGCCCCAAGCAAATCCACCAGCGGCGGAATGAGCGGCGCATCGGCAGGTGGCATGTCCAGCTCGCGCAGAGCCCCTGCCCGCACCCATTTGAGGGCCTGATGCTCCTTGCGGACCACAGCGCCTTCCCAGCGCCGGCAGATCCACAACGGCATCAGCAGGTGGAAGTCCTCATAGCCATGGCTGGCGAAGGTAAGCGGTGCGAGACAGGCCTCTTTCACTGTGATGCCCAGTTCTTCATCCAGCTCACGAATGAGGCATTCCTCAGGCCGTTCGCCCGCTTCCACCTTGCCACCGGGAAACTCCCAGAGCCCGGCCAGCGCCTTGCCCTGCGGGCGCTGGGCCACCAGCACCCGGTTGTCGGAATCCACCAGCGCACAGGCCGCGACGAGGATGATCCTCACGAGCGATAATCCCCGTTAATGGCGATATATTCCTTGGTGAGATCGCAGGTCAGCACCCGTGCAGCACCATCGCCAAGGCCGATATCGACGGTGATGTCGATGACATCATTTTTCATATAATCGGAGGTCGCCGTCTCATCATATTCCGGTGCACGTGCGCCTTCCCGCGCCACGCAGATATCGCCGAAGGAGATGGAGAGCAGGTCGCGCTCGGCCGGCTCACCCGCCTTGCCAACCGCCATCACCACCCGGCCCCAGTTCGCATCCTCACCCGCCACGGCGGTCTTCACCAGCGGCGAATTGGCGATGGACATGGCAATGGTGCGCGCCGATTTGCGTGACATCGCGCCCTGCACATGCACGCGCACCAGCTTGCGCGCGCCTTCACCATCACGTGCAACCTGCTCGGCCAGATCGCCCAGCAATTCATTCAACGCCCGACGGAAGGTCTTCAGACGTGGATCATTGATCTGCTTGATGCGCGGCGCACCCCGCCCTTCCGCAGCGCCGGTGGCGAACAGCAGCAGAGTGTCAGACGTGGAGGTGTCGCTGTCCACCGTCACCGCATTGAAGCTGCGCTTCACTCCCTTGGAGAGCAGAGTCTGAAGCACATCGGCGGCAATCGGGGCATCGGTGAAGACAAATGACAGCATGGTCGCCATGTCCGGCGCGATCATGCCCGCGCCCTTGGCAATGCCCGCGATGGTCACCGGCACATCGCCCAGCAGAACCTGTGCGGTCGCAAGCTTGGGAAAGGTGTCCGTGGTCATGATCGCGCTGGCGGCATCCAGCCAGGGTGTGCTTGCAAGGCGCGCCTTGCAGTCTTCCAGAACCCCTTCGAATTTCGTGGCATCGAGCGGCTCGCCGATCACGCCGGTGGAAGCGAGAAAGACCTCATTTGGCTTGCAGCCCAGCGCAGCGGCAGCCACCTCTACCGTATGGCGGGTCGACACGCGGCCCTTCTCTCCGGTGAAGGCATTGGCATTACCGGAATTCACAACCAACCCGCGCGCCTTGCCCTTCTTGAGCAGATCTCGGCACCATTCAACGGGCGCAGACGGGCACTTGGAGCGGGTCGTCACGCCCGCCACCGTGGTGCCGGCATCCAGCGCCATCAGCAACACATCCGTGCGGCCCTTGTAGCGAATGCCCGCCTCTGCGGTCGCAAATCGCACTCCGGGAACCGGCGGCACGTCTGGCACGGTCTTGGGCGCAAGGGGAGAAATGGTGGCGGACATGGAAACACCCAAAGCTATGAGGCTCCTTCCTCTGCCGCACCTTGAGAGGACTGGCAAGGGCTGAGGCCGGATGCCTGCCCTGCTTTTCCCACTCACCCGGCACAAACAGCGAGGAGCACTAGATCAGACCCAATGAAAAAGGGGCGCGCCCAAACGCACCCCTTTTTCGCAATGTATCACGACCTCTGGCTGATACTGCTCACAGCGCCAACCTCAAAGGCCAGAAAGCTCCCGAACTCGGGGCCTCACTTGCCTGCGGGTGCAGCCTCTTCACCCGGCTTGGCCGCGCTCTTGTCGTCGATCTTGGCATCGGCGCGCAGCTTGGTGACCAGATCAGCCTGCGACTTGCGCACAAGATACTGGCTCACCTGATCCTGAACCTGATCGAAAGCAGGCACCGGCTTGGTGCGCTTGTCCTCAACCTTGATGACGTGCCAGCCAAACTGCGTCTTCACCGGATCGGAGACCTGCCCCTTGTCCAGCTTGAAGGCAGCTTCGGCGAATTCCGGCACCATCTGGTCCTTGGTGAAATAACCAAGGTCGCCGCCATCACCCGCGCCATCGCGAGAATTCTCGGTGGCGAGCTTGGCGAAATCAGCGCCACCCTTGGCCTGCTTGGCCAATTCCTTCGCCTTGGCCTCGTCTTCCACCAGAATGTGGCGGGCGTGGACTTCCTGCTCCTCGCCAGAAGACTTGACGAACTCCTCATAGGTCTTGCGCTTGGCGTCTTCGGTCACGGCCTTCTCGGCGGTCTGTGTCAGCAGCGCTTCCATCAGAACCTTGTTGCGGGCATAGGCGAGGCGCTGCTTGAAGGCATCCGTATTCGCCAGCCCCTGCGCTTCTGCCGCCTGCGACAGCAGCGTCATATCGGTGAGGAAGGAGAGCACATAGGCCTCGCGCTCCGGTCCCTGCAACTGCGGCGGCAGGCCGGGGCCAATATCTTCAAGCGCGATTGCCACATCGCTGGCGCGAATCGGCGTGCCGTTGACGGTGGCCACAACCACGTCTTCCATCACCTGCCCGGATGCCGGGGCGGGCTGCGCCAGCGCGGGAACAGCAAGGGCGGCAAACGCAACAGACGAGGCAAGTGCAGCCGCGAAAACGGCAGTGTGGGCGGAACGCTTCATAGGTCCGGTTTCCTCGCGTGATATTCAGAACGCCCCGATATGGCGCGCGCACGGGTGGCGCATGTCGGATATGACTGGCACCCTTGCTCAAGTCTCTTCTCGTGGCAAGCGGGCATTGTTGAGGCAAGCCGATGCACATTTCACGGCACAGGGCTTCCGCTTCGTCGCAAGAGCCTGTATAAGGCGCGCCTTCAATCACGGAATCTGGTTTACCCTGTCCGAACCGAAAAACGGAATCGGCGAAGGAAAGCCAGCGTAAGAAATCATGGCGGTAGAGACGTGGCGGGCACGATGCCCCCCTCGGGCGTTACGCCATCAGGAGTTTGGACAATGGCAGTCCCGAAGAGAAAGACCTCACCGTCGCGTCGCGGCATGCGCCGTTCGGCCGATGCGCTGAAGAAGCCCACTTATGTGGAAGACAAGGATTCCGGCGAACTGCGCCGCCCACATCATCTCGATCTGAAGACCGGGATGTACAAGGGTCGCCAGATTCTGACCCCCAAGGCAGAAGCCTGAGCCAGAACAAGCCCTGACGGGCGAGTGAATGGCAGGCTGATTCTTCCGGTGCAATAATCAGGACGCACTGCGACCTGATGTGATCAGGCAGAAATAGCTACGAACCGTTTCAGAAGTGGCGGCGAACAATATGTTCGCCGCCACTTCTTTTTGTTGCGCAGCATCAGTTACTCACCCCATCTCACATGAGACGACCCGCGCGCAGGGTTAACGCAGCTTCATGGGGACCATCCCGCATCTCCCTCGTCTGTATTTCTTTAATATTTTCAATACGATACAAGCGAACACACTCAGTGCCGACCTAAATATGATGGCGCACGGCACCAGACTTCTCCTGCGAAGCCTTTGCATATGATGCAACAGAACAGTGACATTCACCGGGCAATATGCGACCCATCTGCCGCATCCCGCGATGCACTCGGCCCGGATCAGTCTGAGGAGCCCCCATGCTGACGCCAGTCCCGCTGCTGATAATTCCCTTTGCCCTCTACAATATTATCGTCTTCCTCACGCCGGGCCTGGAATGGACATCCGTTCTCTGGCAGGTCACCCTGCATTCGGGGGCGCTCTGGCAGATCACCGCAGCCGAGGCATTCCTCGCCTTTACCCTGCTGTTTCTGCTGTTCGAGATTTTGAAATCTGCGCGGGTCAATTCGCGCTCCTTCATTGATCACAGCCTCTCGGCCCTGATCATGCTGGTTGCGCTGGCTGAATTTCTGATGGTGCAGCAAGCCGCGACATCCACCTTCGCCTTGATGCTGTGCATCATGCTGCTGGATGTGGTGGCCGGAATCACGGCTTCCATGCGTGCACCACGTCGCGTCAAGGTGGCAAAACCCGCCCCCACGCCTGCGAAGGCCCCTCCCCCCGCAGATCCCACTCCTGTGGCTCCGGCTCCACTCGCATCTCCACCACTCAATGCGCAGACTCCAGCGACGAAGCCTGTCGTGGCAACGACCGAAAGCGCCGTGGTGATAGAGAAGGCATCAACCGCCGCAGCAGAGCCAGAGCCCTCAGCGCCCCCAAAGGAAGAGCCGAAGGCCTGATACAGAAAAGGCGCGCTTCATAAAAGCGCGCCTTTTCTTGTTGTATCAATCGGAGGTCTTGTCACCCACAGCCCGTGAAGGGGGTGGCGCTTCTGATCCGGATGCAAGCTTGTTCAACAACACCTGCATCTCCGCCATCTGCTGCTTGAGCTGACTCAGCTCGGTTTTCTCACGTGCACCCGCACCTGCGGGTTGCGCCTGAATCTCAGTAGAAGCACCAGATTCATCTCCTTTGGGAAAAGGGGTGAATATCTGGAAGGCGCGTTCAAACATTTCCATATTACGTCGCACATGATCTTCAAATCCGGGGAAACTGTTTCCCGGAAATGTATTCGTCATCTGCGAGCGAAATTTTTCCTGGTCCTTGGTGAAGCTGCTGATGGAGGCTTCCAGATACCTGGGAACCAGCATCTGCATACTGTCACCGTAGAAGCGGATGACCTGGCGCAGGAAGGCGACTGGCAGCAAATTCTGCCCCTTATTCTCCTGCTCAAAGATAATCTGCGTCAGAACCGAGTGCGTGATGTCGTCGCCGCTCTTGGCATCATAAACGACAAAGTCCTCTCCAACTTTCACCATGGTGGCGAGATCTTCGAGAGTGACGTAAGTGCTCGTGCCTGTATTGTAGAGACGTCGGTTGGCGTACTTCTTTATGGTGACAGGCTCTTGTGATTTACCCATTATCCAGTCATCCATCATCCTTGGCGCTGGCTCACGTTAGGGTGTTTTGCCCACCATAGCCACCCCTACCTGAACACCGCACGCGTGTTTTCTCATGCCGAAATTCATGGCTTCAGATCTGCCCTGAGAAAAAGGGTCGTTGAATACTGATTCAGATCATTGACACATGAATGTTTGAAATTGAGATATAATAGCGACAACGAATAACGGTGCTTTAAACCGTACCTACCTTTCAGTTCCACCCGCCTGTGCCTTACAGGCCGCCTGCCAGTTCCAGGAGAAGATCATGAAGGATGAGGTCGTCATCGTCGGTGCCGGGCGCACCCCCGTTGGTTCGTTCAATGGTTCGCTGTCTACTGTGCCCGCCCACGAGCTTGGCGCTACTGTCATCAAGTCTCTGCTGGAGCGCACCGGCCTGGCTCCCGAAGCCGTGAGCGAGGTGATTTTCGGACAGGTGCTCACAGCAGCTCAGGGGCAGAACCCCGCCCGCCAGGCCTCCATCAAGGCTGGCCTTCCCGTCACCACACCGGCTTGGACCATCAACATGGTTTGCGGCTCGGGCCTGCGCACAATTGCGCTGGGCGCGCGCGCCATCGCTGCCGGTGACAGCGAGGTTGTCATTGCTGGCGGCCAGGAATCCATGAGCCTTTCGGCCCACGCCGCGCATCTGCGCAATGGCGTGCGCATGGGCAATGCCAGCTTCACGGATACCATGATCAAGGATGGTCTGTGGGATGCGTTCAACGACTACCACATGGGCGTCACCGCTGAGAACGTAGCCAAGCAGTACCAGATCACCCGGCAGGAGCAGGACGAGTTCGCCGTCGCTTCGCAGAACAAGGCCGAAGCTGCCCAGACCGCCGGCAAGTTCAAGGATGAGATCGTTCCCGTCACCATCCAGACCCGCAAGGGCGATGTCGTGGTGGACAGCGACGAATATATCCGCCATGGCGCGACCGTGGATGCCATGGCCAAGCTGAAGCCCGCCTTTGCCAAGGACGGCAGCGTGACTGCTGGCAACGCTTCCGGCATCAATGACGGTGCTGCCGCTGTGGTCCTGATGAGCGCCGCCCGTGCCAAGGCCGAAGGCCTCACTCCTCTGGCCCGCATCGTCTCCTGGGCTGAGGCCGGCGTCGATCCCACCATCATGGGCACCGGCCCCATCCCAGCGTCCCGTCTCGCGCTGGAGCGCGCTGGCTGGACGGTTGATGACCTCGACCTGATCGAGGCCAACGAAGCCTTCGCCGCTCAGGCCATCGCGGTCAATAAGAGCCTGGGCTGGGATACCTCGAAGGTGAATGTGAACGGTGGTGCTATTGCCATCGGCCACCCCATCGGTGCCTCTGGCGCGCGCATCTTCGTCACCCTGCTCAATGAAATGGTGAAGCGGGATGCGAAGAAGGGCCTTGCCACGCTTTGCATTGGTGGCGGCATGGGCGTTGCTGTTTGCGTTGCACGTGACTGATGCCGTACTGGCCTCCGGCTACAACCGGAGGCCTTCGGCAAGGTGTGCCTGAGATCTGATCATGCACCAACGGACCCGACACAAGATTGGGCCGGAGATTATGAGAGGCTTCGGGAGGATTGCTCCTTCCGCACGAAAGCATCAGGCCGCGAGATGATCGCGGCCTACAGCTCCTCTGCACGACTGTCAGGAGCGCGATTCTGGTGAGGCCCGAGCGGCCACGGATCGGACAGCACGTGTCTTTAGCCGGGCCAAGAGATGATGGAGGAAACTATGGCACGTGTCGCATTGGTCACCGGGGGCACCCGCGGTATTGGAGAAGCCATTTCAGTGGCACTGAAGGCGGCCGGCTTTACCGTGGCGGCGAACTATGCTGGCAATGATGAAGCCGCAAAGGCTTTCACCGAAAAGACCGGCATTCCCTCGTTCAAATGGGACGTCTCCAATTTCGAAGCCTGCAAGGAAGGCATCGCGAAAGTTGAGGCGGAAGTCGGTCCGATTGATGTTCTGGTCAACAATGCCGGCATCACCCGTGACGCCCCCCTGCACAAGATGACGCTGGAACAGTGGAATGCGGTGATCAACACCAATCTGTCCAGCGCGTTCAATACCTCCCGCAATGTGATTGAAGGCATGCGCGCGCGTGGTTTCGGACGCATTGTCTGCATTTCCTCGATCAACGGCCAGAAGGGTCAGTTTGGTCAGACGAACTACTCCGCTGCCAAGGCTGGCGAGATCGGCTTCGTGAAGGCGCTGGCGCAGGAAACGGCGAAGTACGGCATCACCGTCAACGCCATCGCACCCGGCTATATCGGCACAGAAATGGTTCGCGCGGTTCCGGCCGATATTCTGGCGAAGATCGTCTCCAGCATTCCCGTTGGCCGCCTCGGCGAGCCAGAAGACATCGCCCGTGGCGTGGTGTTCCTCGCCTCTGACGAAGCATCCTTCGTCACCGGCTCGACCCTGACCATCAATGGTGCCCAGTATATCACCTGAGCATCTGCCTCGCAGTTTCAGTTCGAAGGCCGGCCGGCTTTGCCCGCGCCGGCCTTTTTTCATGGCCATGACATAAGTGCTGAATGAAGCCAAAGCCTGTTGCGCCAAGACGGAGGGCTTCGGGTGCGGTTCGGCCTACTCAAGCAGAAGCGCGAAGCAGCTCATCGCCGTGCGCCAGAAAGTCCACCATTCCATCGCCGCCAAGAGCGCCCTTCAGTTCTACCCTCCCCCGCTCGACCTGTTCAGCGCTGAAGTTGCTCCAACCCCGCGCGCACATGTTCCGGTATGGGTGTCGGAAGCTGATCTGCCCGGTTGGCATAGAGATGAACAAAAGGCCCATGCGCTGTGGCGCATTCATCCTCCCCCTTGAAACACCCCGATTCCATAATGCACGGAGGAGGAGCCAATATGCGCCACGTGCAGCGCTACCCGTACAGAAGCGGGAAATGTGAGACTGCGGAAGTAGAAGCGACGCGTTTCCCCCGCCACCGCAATCACTGCGGGCTGGCCTGTCGGTCCCGAACCACATGCCGATGCGGTGGGCATTCAAAGCCGTAGCTAAGTAGAAAAATAGCCCACATTATTGACGCGACCATAAATATAGACGTCTTTCCCATGGGTTATTAGAGCACACAGATGAGGATGGGACTGATGACCCGTGCCCCTCATGCGCCGGGCCTAAAAGTGCGCCCTTATTGAGGAGCATCCTTCCCCTCGAGAACCGGCAACTGCACTTCTTTGGCGCCCAATGCATCGGCAAGACGCATACGGGCGGAACCCGGTCGCAACGGCTTTTGCTGGCTTTCATGCGGGGCCCAGCCAGAAAGCCAGACAATATCAAATGTTGCACGCACACGCCCATCCGGATCGGAAAACCGCTCGGCATAAATCTCGGCTGCGCGCATGAGCACCGCACGTTGAAGCGGAACCTTCCGCCGTTCCGTGAGTGTATTGGTTGCACCCATGCGCCGGAGTTCAGCGAACAGCGCGAAAGGCGTGGCGTACCGCACAATTACCCGGTCAACATCTGTCACCGGCAGAGCAAACCCGGCGCGCTGCAAGAGGCTGCCAAGATCGCGCACATCCACAAAAGGCGAAACACGCGGAGAAAGACCGCCCGTGATTTCAGATTCCGCAATGGCAAAGCTCTGGCGTAGTTCTGTCAAACTGCCCCCCCCGATCAGTGCCGAGAGAAACAGCCCATCTGGTCGCAAGACCCGACGAATTTGTGCAAGAACACCGGGCAGATCATTCACGCTTTGTAGCGCAAGAGCGGAAACCACGAGATCAAGCGTCTGCCCCCCAATGGGCAGCATCTCCTCATCCGCAACAATGCTCACCCCACCACCAAGCGGAAGAGACCGCACCGAGAACATATTCCCAACTGAAGGATGGGTAGCCAGTGACCTGGATACCACATCAGTAGGGGTCGCGAGATCCAGTGCCAGATCGAATTGCCGTTTCACAGTGCCAAGGCGATCGAACATATCGTCCGCCACGCGCTCCAGAAGAAACGGTTCAGGGCCAAGCGTAAAAGCGCGCGCAAGACGGCGGCGAACCAGAGCACGATCAAAAACCAGGGGGAGCGCGTCCATGCTATCTCTCATGGCAGGCATATAGACCGATCATGGCCCGGATGCACCCACCTGCGATAGAGGGTGCAGTACCTGAAGGACATGCACATGAATTGCGCAGCATCAATGTGCCCTCCTATGAAACCGGCAATAATGTAGCCTCATCTATCTCTGCGCTAAATTATGGCGGCTCTGCGATCCGCAACCTTGTTTGCAGCGCAACAGAATTGCGTTACATGCATATCGTCATGGAAGTTTCAATTTTTCCGTGACTTAGGCTGCCCTTCCATCTCAACCCGACCCATCAGCACTGAAGGCCAGGCCAATAAGGGCTTGACCTACGCTGCACTGCACATAAATTGCAACCTTGGAGGACCCAGGGGGCTTTCACGACGCCAGGTCTGGAGGCCAAAATGACCGAACAGGTCACACCCGGGATGATCCGCAAGCTGTGGGCTGGTGAGTCAGCAATTCTTCGCGACCACCTTCTCAGGCTCGATATGGAAAGCCGGCGGTTCAGATTCGGCTCAGCGGTATCTACCGAGTTTATTGATCGCTACGCATCACGAGCGTTTCGTAATGGCGCGATCATACAAGGTTATTTTGTGGATGGCGTTTTACGCGGTGCCGCAGAACTCTATCCTCTCGGCGATGTCTTGCCGGGTGAGGCGGAAGCCGCATTCAGTGTCGAGCATGAGTTTCAGAATCATGGGCTCGGAACACTGTTGGTGGAACAGGTGATCCTGATCGCGCGCAATCGTGGCGTGCGCTCCCTCTGCATGAACTGCCTGCTTCACAATCGGCGTATGCAACAGATCGCACGCAAATATGATGCGGATCTCAGCTTCGACACGGATGAGGTCGTTGCGCAACTGAAAGCGCCCTTTCCCACGGCCATGTCTCTGGCGCGGGAAGCGGCAACCGATTTACAGGGCATGGCGGGCATGGCCCTTCATGCCCAAAAACTCGCGGCCGGCAGGTTTTTCAGCCTGCTGATGCCCGCCAGTAACGATACCGTTGCCCCTGCAAAGCGGGTATCCAACGGTTAAAGCACCGTACAGGTCCTGTTCCCGAGTACCCGGCAAGAGTCGCGGCGGCTTGGGAACAGGAAAGCTCTCTTTTCCTGTATGTGTGATGCACGGCCCCAAACGCACCAGCTGATGCGTTTGTTAGAATACCGCAGCCCTGCCCATTCTCTGAACCGAACCAGAACTAACTTCAAGTTCAGAGAGTACGGTCTTGGCCCTGCCCGCAACAGGCGCGCATAAGCGCGACATCTGTTCTGATGCCAGAATTCACACAGACATGCAGCCAAATATAAAAAGGCACCTATCGATGGGTGTCTTTCATGCTGCTGCACATATGAACGCACATATATCAAAGAAAAAGGGCCGGTGAGAACATCTCTCCGATAAAGAAAAAGGACCGATGAGAGCCTCTCACCGGCCCTTTTTATCATTCAGCCGGATCAACCGGCCCAGAAAGCTGCGGAACCTTTGGATCAGCCCGTTCATCCCGGGTCGCGACAATCAGGTCGTCACGGGAGTCAGCAACAACACGCAGCTTGCTCATCTGCGCGCCTGTACCCGCAGGGATCAGGCGGCCAACGATCACGTTTTCCTTCAGGCCTTCAAGCGGGTCCACCTTGCCATTCACAGCAGCTTCGGTGAGCACGCGCGTGGTCTCCTGGAAGGAGGCCGCGGAGAAGAAGGAGCGGGTCTGCAAGCTGGCCTTGGTAATGCCCAGCAGCACAGGATGGCCTGTCGCGGGCTTCAGACCCTCTTCCAGTGCCTTCTCGTTCGCCTCGATAAACTCGATGCGATCGACCTGCTCATTGTCGAGGAAGTCCGTATCACCGGAATCCTCAACTTCGATCTTCTGAAGCATATTCCGGACAATCACCTCAATGTGCTTGTCATTGATGTGCACGCCCTGAAGCCGGTAAACTTCCTGAATTTCATTGACAAGGAAGGCTGCAAGCTCTTCCACGCCCTTGATCGCCAGAATGTCATGCGGCGCAGGATTGCCATCAACGATGAAGTCGCCCTTCTCGATGAGGTCGCCATCCTGCAGATGGATATGCTTGCCCTTGGGGATCAGATACTCAACGGTATCCCCACCGTCCGTCGGCTCAATCGAGACCCGACGCTTGTTCTTGTAATCGCGCCCAAAGCGGATCGTACCGGTGATTTCAGCGATAATCGCCGCATCCTTCGGACGACGGGCCTCGAACAGTTCCGCGACGCGCGGCAGACCGCCGGTGATGTCACGGGTCTTCGCCCCTTCCATCGGCACGCGGGCCACAGCGTCACCAGCCTGCACACGCCCGCTGGGATCCACCGAGATGATGGCCTCCACCGGCAGTGCATAACGGGCATCACCGCCACGCAACAGCTTCGCAACCTTACCATCACCGTCCTTGATAAGGATGGCAGGACGCAGTTCTGGTCCACGACCACTGCGCGGATTGGTCACCACGCGCTTGGCGATACCGGTCGCTTCGTCGACAGTCTCGTTCATCGAGGCCCCTTCAACAAGGTCCTCAAACGCAATGATACCATCCACCTCGGTCAGGATAGGACGGGTGTAGGGGTCCCATTCCGCAATACGCTGACCACGCTTGATGGTGTCGCCCTCGTCCACCTTCAGACGGGCACCATACTGGACGCGGTTCACCGCGAGCTCGGTGCCATCCTGGTCGACGATGATCACAGCAACGTTACGCCCCATGACGATGAGATCGCCATCAGAGTTGCGCGCAACGTTGCGGTTGCGCATCCGCACCTTGCCCTCGAAGTTGGACTCAACGAAGGAGGAGTCCGCCAGCGTCGCCGCACCACCAATATGGAAGGTACGCATGGTCAGCTGCGTGCCGGGCTCACCGATGGACTGCGCCGCGATGACACCCACGGCCTCGCCCATGTTTACCGGCGTACCACGCGCAAGATCGCGGCCATAGCATGTGCCGCACACACCATTGCGCGTCTCGCAGGTCAGGACCGAACGAATCTTGATTTCCTGAATCGAAGACTTGCTGATCCGCTCGACATCCGGCTCCTCAATCGTTCGTCCTTTTGGAACAATGACTTCGCCAGTAGCAGGGTTGATCACATCCTCAAGAGTGGTACGGCCAAGAACGCGCGACGACAGGGAGGCGACAATCTGCCCCGCATCGACGATAGCACGCATGTGGATACCCTTATCCGAACCGCAATCGCGCTCCGTGATGATGGAATCCTGTGCCACGTCCACGAGACGACGGGTGAGGTAACCCGAGTTCGCGGTCTTCAACGCTGTATCAGCAAGGCCCTTACGCGCACCGTGGGTGGAGTTGAAGTACTCCATCACGGTCAGGCCTTCCTTGAAGTTCGAGATGATCGGGGTCTCGATGATCTCACCGGAGGGCTTAGCCATCAGCCCGCGCATACCTGCGAGCTGCTTCATCTGTGCCGGCGAACCACGCGCACCAGAGTGAGACATCATGTAGATCGAGTTGATCTGCTTGTCCCGCCCGGTCTCGGGGTCCTTCTTGACCGAGGAGATTTCCTTCATCATCTCCTCGGCGATGCGATCGGTGCACTTGCCCCACGCATCTACGACCTTGTTGTACTTTTCGCCCTGAGTGATCAGGCCATCATTGTACTGCTGCTCATATTCCTTGGTGAGCGTGCGGGTCTCTTCAACCAGCTCCCACTTCTTGGCAGGCACCACCATGTCGTCCTTGCCGAACGAAATACCGGCGCGGAAGGCATTGTAGAAACCAAGGGTCATGATGCGATCGCAGAAGATCACGCTCTCCTTCTGGCCGCAATGGCGGTAGACGGAGTCAATCATGTTGGAGATTTCCTTCTTCGTCATCAGCTTGTTGACGACGTCGTAGGAAAGCTTCGGGTCCTTGGGCAGCAGTTCGCCGATCTTCATGCGACCAGGCGTGGTCTCATAGATCTTTGAATATTCGTTGCCATTGGCGTCCAGACCAACGTAACGGCCCTTGATCTTGGTGTGCAGGGTGATCGCCTTGGCATTCAGCGCAAGATCAATCTCGGACATGGCAGCAAAAGCCATGCCTTCACCCGGCTCATTCTCCCGCATGATCGAGAGATAATAGAGCCCCAGCACGATATCCTGAGACGGCACGATGATCGGCTGCCCGTTGGCCGGATGCAGAACGTTGTTCGTGGACATCATCAGCACGCGTGCTTCCAGCTGGGCTTCCAGCGAAAGCGGAACGTGGACGGCCATCTGGTCGCCGTCGAAGTCGGCGTTAAAGGCCGAGCACACCAGCGGATGAAGCTGGATGGCCTTGCCTTCGATCAGCACAGGCTCGAACGCCTGAATGCCAAGACGATGCAAGGTCGGTGCGCGGTTCAGCATCACCGGATGTTCGCGGATCACCTCGTCGAGGATATCCCAAACCTCGGGACGCTCCTTCTCGACCAGCTTCTTCGCCTGCTTCACTGTGGAAGAATGCCCCTTCGCATCAAGACGCGAATAGATGAAGGGCTTGAACAGCTCCAGCGCCATCTTCTTGGGCAGGCCGCACTGATGTAGCTTGAGCTCGGGACCCACCACGATCACCGAACGACCGGAATAGTCCACGCGCTTGCCGAGCAGGTTCTGACGGAACCGGCCCTGCTTGCCCTTCAGCATATCCGCAAGCGACTTCAGCGGGCGCTTGTTGGCACCCGTGATAACGCGGCCACGGCGACCGTTATCGAACAGGGCATCAACCGCTTCCTGAAGCATACGCTTCTCGTTACGGATGATGATGTCCGGTGCACGCAGTTCGATCAACCGCTTCAGACGGTTGTTACGATTAATGACGCGGCGGTACAGGTCATTCAGATCCGAGGTCGCGAAGCGACCGCCATCCAGCGGCACCAGCGGACGCAGATCCGGCGGAATGACCGGTACATGGGTCAGGATCATCCATTCCGGCTTGTTGCCGGACAGCTGGAAGGCCTCAACGATCTTGAGACGCTTTGCCAGCTTCTTGGGCTTCAGCTCGGTGGTCGCTTCCGCGATCTCCTGACGCAGGTTGATCGCAATCTTATCCAGATCCATGGTCTGAAGAAGTTCGCGGATCGCCTCAGCGCCGATCATCGCAGTGAAGTTGGTCTCGCCGAACTCGTCCTGCGCACGCAGATACTCTTCTTCCGAGAGAAGCTGACGGTACTTCAGCTTCGTTGTGCCGGGCTCGATCACAACGAAATATTCGAAGTACAGAATCCGCTCCAGATCCTTCAGCGTCATATCGAGCAGAAGGCCGATGCGGCTCGGCAGCGACTTCAGGAACCAGATGTGAGCAACGGGCGCTGCAAGTTCAATATGCCCCATCCGCTCGCGGCGCACGCGTGAGAGGGTGACCTCAACGCCGCACTTCTCGCAGATGATGCCCTTGTACTTCATGCGCTTGTACTTGCCGCACAAGCACTCATAGTCCTTGATCGGACCGAAGATGCGCGCACAGAACAGGCCATCCCGCTCCGGCTTAAAGGTGCGGTAGTTGATCGTCTCCGGCTTCTTGATCTCGCCATAAGACCAAGACTTGATCTTCTCTGGGCTCGCGATCGTGATGCGGATCTGATTGAAGGTCGGGGCCGGAACCGTCGGGTTGAAGACGTTCTGGACTTCCTGATTCATCTGGTGCTCCCAAACGAGGTGGGCGGCTTTCATTCATTCGCCGCTCCGGCCGGTTGCCGGAGCGGGAGACCGCTAAAAGCGGCAAATGTCATTCGAGCTTTCGCTCAGAACTTAGCTGTTCTCAAGGTCCACATTGAGGCCGAGCGAGCGCATTTCCTTCACGAGAACGTTGAAGCTCTCCGGAATGCCACTCTCAAACGTATCCTCACCGCGCACAATGGCTTCATAGACCTTGGTGCGCCCGGCCACGTCATCCGACTTCACCGTCAGCATTTCCTGCAAGGTGTAAGCCGCACCATATGCCTCAAGTGCCCACACTTCCATTTCGCCGAAGCGCTGACCACCAAACTGCGCCTTGCCGCCCAGCGGCTGCTGGGTCACGAGCGAGTAAGGTCCGATGGAACGTGCATGGATCTTGTCATCCACAAGGTGGTGCAGCTTCAGCATATAGATGTAGCCGACAGTCACCTTACGGTCGAAGGGCTCGCCCGTACGTCCATCATAAAGGGTGGACTGCGCGGAACGATCCAGACCTGCCAATTCCAGCTGGGTTTCGATGTCATCCTCATGGGCACCATCGAACACCGGCGTCGCCATCGGCACGCCCTTGCGCAGATTCTCCGCCAGTTCGGGCAGCTCTTCATCCTTCAACGACTGGATTTCTTCCTTGCCGTAGATGATTTCGAGCCGATCACGCAGAGGCGAAATATCCTGCGAGGCATAATAGGCATCTGCCGCTGCAGCCACCTGCTTACCCAAGCCTGCACAGGCCCAACCCAGATGGGTCTCGAGAATCTGGCCGACATTCATGCGGCTCGGCACACCCAGCGGGTTGAGCACGATGTCCACATTCGTGCCATCCTCAAGGAACGGCATGTCTTCAACCGGCACGATACGAGAGACAACGCCCTTGTTACCATGACGGCCGGCCATCTTGTCGCCCGGCTGAATCTTGCGCTTCACCGCGACGAAGACCTTCACCATCTTCATCACGCCCGGAGGCAGTTCATCACCACGCTGCAGCTTCTCGACCTTATCGAGGAACCGCTGCTCAAGACGCTTCTTGGAGTCATCATACTGGGCGCGCATGGCTTCCAGTTCGCCCATGACGGCATCGTCCGCCACGGCGAACAACCACCACTGCGACCGAGGATAGCCACCGAGAATCTCGCGCGTGACTTCGCTATCCTTCTTAAAGTTCTTCGGGCCAGCGATTGCCTCTTTGCCCGCCAACGTATCGGAAAGACGCCCATAGACGTTGCGGTCCAGAATGGCCTGCTCGTCGTCACGGTCCTTGGCGAGACGCTCGATTTCCTCCCGCTCGATCGCCAGCGCGCGCTCATCCTTGTCCACACCGTGGCGGTTGAACACACGCACTTCAACGATCGTGCCCTTGGTGCCGGGCGGCAGACGCAGCGAGGTATCGCGCACGTCAGCGGCCTTCTCACCGAAGATGGCGCGCAGAAGCTTTTCTTCCGGCGTCATCGGGCTCTCACCCTTCGGCGTGATCTTGCCGACGAGAATGTCACCGGCATTCACTTCGGCACCGATATAGACGATGCCGGCCTCATCGAGATTCTTCAGCGCCTCTTCAGAAACGTTGGGAATGTCGCGGGTGATTTCCTCCGGGCCCAGCTTGGTATCGCGGGCCATGCACTCGAATTCCTCGAGATGAATCGAGGTGAACACGTCGTCTTTGACGATATTCTCGGAGAGCAGGATGGAGTCTTCGTAGTTGTAGCCATTCCACGGCATGAACGCGACGAGCACGTTCCGGCCGAGAGCCAGATCACCCAGTTCCGTAGACGGGCCATCCGCAATGATGTCGCCCTTGCGCACCTGGTCACCCACGCGCACCAGCGGACGCTGGTTGATGCAGGTGGACTGGTTGGAACGCTGGAACTTCATCAGACGATAAATATCAACGCCAGACTTCGAGGCATCGGCCTCTTCAGTCGCGCGGATAACGATACGCGTGGCATCCACCTGGTCGATCACGCCCGTCCGGCGCGCCGCAATAGCGGCACCAGAATCGCGTGCAACAATGGCTTCCATGCCCGTACCAACCAATGGCGCCTGCGAGCGCACCAGTGGCACAGCCTGACGCTGCATGTTCGAGCCCATAAGCGCGCGGTTGGCGTCATCGTTCTCAAGGAACGGGATCAGCGCCGCGGCGACCGAAACAAGCTGCTTCGGCGACACGTCCATCAGGTCGACACGGTCCGGGGTGACCATCAACACATCACCGGAGTGACGGCAGACAACCAGATCTTCCTCGAAGCGTCCTTCAGCATCCAGCGGTACATTGGCCTGCGCGACGTGATACTTACCCTCCTCCATGGCAGAGAGATAGATCACTTCGTCAGTGACCCGGCTTTCCACAACCCGGCGGTAGGGGGCTTCAATGAAGCCATACTTGTTCACACGGGCGAAGGTCGCCAGCGAGTTGATGAGGCCGATATTCGGACCTTCAGGCGTCTCGATCGGGCAGATGCGACCATAATGGGTCGGATGCACGTCGCGCACTTCAAAGCCGGCGCGCTCACGCGTCAGACCGCCCGGTCCAAGCGCCGAAAGACGACGCTTATGGGTGATCTCAGAGAGCGGATTGGTCTGGTCCATGAACTGCGAGAGCTGGGACGAACCAAAGAACTCACGCACTGCCGCCGCAACCGGCTTGGCATTGATGAGGTCCTGCGGCATCACCGTATCGACATCGACGGAGGACATGCGCTCCTTGATGGCGCGCTCCATCCGCAGCAGGCCAACGCGGTACTGGTTCTCCATCAACTCACCGACAGAACGCACACGACGATTGCCAAGGTGATCGATATCATCGATCTCACCCTTGCCGTCACGCAGTTCCACCAGCGTCTTGATGACAGACAGAATGTCAGCACGACGCAGTACGCGCACCGTATCCGGGCAGTCCAGGTCCAGACGCATGTTCATCTTCACGCGACCAACCGCAGAAAGGTCATAGCGCTCAGGATCAAAGAACAGCGAATGGAACATGGCCTGTGCCGAGTCCACAGTCGGCGGCTCACCGGGGCGCATCACACGATAGATATCGAACAGCGCATCTTCGCGTGTGGAATTCTTGTCCGCAGCGAGCGTATTGCGGATATAGGCACCAGTGTTGACATGGTCGATATCGAGGATCGGCACTTCATTATAGCCGGCCTCCTCAAACATCTTAAGCGTCTTGTCGGTGATTTCCTCACCCGCTTCAGCGTGAATCTCACCGGTATGGAGATCCACGAGATCTTCGGCGATATACTGGCCGATCATCTCTTCATCAGAGATCTGAAGCGCCTTCAAACCCTTCTCGACAAGCTGACGTGCGGCGCGCACAGTCAACTTCTTGCCGGCTTCCAGCACAACTTCGCCGGTATCCGCATCGATCAGATCGGAGACAGACTTGTAGCCCTTCATCCGCTTGGGATCGAACGGCATGCGCCAGCCATTCGTCGCGCGCTCGAACTGGATCTTCTCGTAAAAGGTATCGAGAATTTCCTCGGCATCAAGGCCCAGCGCATAAAGCAGGCTGGTCACCGGAATCTTGCGACGCCGATCGATACGGGCAAAGACAATGTCCTTGGCGTCAAATTCGATATCGAGCCATGAACCACGATAAGGAATGATGCGCGCCGCAAAGAGCAGCTTGCCCGAAGAGTGGGTCTTGCCCTTGTCGTGATCGAAGAACACGCCCGGCGAGCGATGCATCTGCGAGACGATTACGCGCTCAGTCCCGTTCACGATGAACGTGCCGTTCATCGTCATCAGCGGGATGTCGCCCGTATAAACGTCCTGTTCCTTGATATCCTTCACCGACTTGGCGCCGGTATCCGGATCCACATCAAACACGATAAGACGCAGCGTCACCTTCAGTGGCGCAGCAAAGGTCATGCCGCGCTGGCGGCACTCGTCGACATCATATTTTGGCAGCTCGAATTCATAGCGCACGAACTCCAGCATGGAGGCGCCAGCAAAGTCGGAAATCGGAAAAACCGACTTGAATACCGCCTGCAGACCGTCATCGTTGCGCCCGCCTACCGGCTCTGCGATCTGAAGAAACTGGTCATAGGATGCCTTTTGAACCTCAATGAGGTTCGGCATCTCAGCCACTTCCTTGATCTTGCCGAAGAACTTGCGGATCCGCTTACGACCGGTGAACGTTTGCGCCATCTCGATCCTCGTCCGTGCAGGTCCCCTCCGTCGGCACCCGCTAGGGTAGGCCTTGCCGACACTGGAACCACCCGCCGTCATGCTGAAGGGACCCGCCCGGGACACCCCTTATCAGCACCATGACGGCTCTCCCGGCAGCCTGCCAACCAGACTGCCGGGAGAACCGCCCAACACAGGGCTTGCGCCCCTTGCGAGAAGGCGCTCCGGGTTTCCCCGGAGCGCCATTTTTCAAAAGATCACTTAAGCTCGACCTTGGCGCCGGCCTTTTCGAGCTGAGCCTTAAGCTTCTCGGCCTCAGCCTTGTCCACGCCTTCCTTGACGGGCTTCGGCGCGCCTTCGACCAGATCCTTGGCTTCCTTGAGGCCCAGGCCGGTGATGGCACGAACTTCCTTGATGACTTCGATCTTCTTGTCGCCAGCGGCGGTCAGAACGACCGTGAACTCGGTCTGCTCTTCAACAGCGGCAGCAGCAGCACCAGCCGGAGCAGCAGCAACTGCAACAGCAGCAGCAGCGGAAACGCCCCACTTCTCTTCGAGCAGCTTGGCCAGTTCGGCAGCTTCGAGGACGGTGAGGGCGGACAGATCGTCAACGATCTTGTTCAGATCAGCCATTGTTTTTCTTCCTGGAGATAGGTTCGAAATAGAAAACGTTAAGATTTGACCGCCTCAGGCGGCCTCGTCCTTCTTGGCATACGCCCCGAACACGCGGGCGAGCTTCGCCGCGGGTGCCGTGGAGAGCTGCGCCAGCTTGGTCGCCGGAGCCTGAACCAGGCCAACGATCTTCGCGCGCAGTTCGTCCAGAGACGGCAGTGTGGCCAAAGCCCTCACAGCGCCTTCATTCAGGGACGTCGTACCCATCGCGCCGCCAAGGATCACGAACTTGTCGTTCGCCTTGGCAAACTCGACAGCCACCTTCGGCGCAGCCACAGGATCGTCAGAATAGGCGATCAGCGTGGGGCCCTTGAAAAGGTCCCCCATGTGGGCAACGTCGGAGCCTTCCAGAGCAATCTTGACGAGGCGGTTCTTTGCCACCTTCACGGACGCACCGCTGGCCTTCATCTGCCGACGAAGGGTCGACATCTGAGCCACGGTGAGGCCGGAATAGTGGGCGACCACGACGACGGAAGTGTTCTTGAACACATCCGAAAGCGTCGTGACGAGCTCTTGCTTTTGCGCTCGATCCACGTCTGGCTCTCTTTAGCCTGTGGTGAAACCAAAATGATTTCACCGGTTGCGCCTTGCCGCCCGACAAGGCCGGATTCGCCATATGACGACATGCCAGCCGCGCCGCGCGACGCTCACATGCCCTGTCCCCTCGGAACCCGACACGGACACGTCCGGGACGGAACACAAGGCGCTGGTTCGAACCGATCTCAACCTTATACGAGGCAAAGCCTCGCAATGAATTCGGTTTTCCCCGTCTATGCCGGCTCTCCAGATACCACCCCGCAGGATGGCTTGAGAGAATTAAGTTCTGACATAGGCCAGAACACCTGCAGTCTCGGACAGGACGATCGTCCACCTCACGAATCCACCAGATAGTGGAGGAGATAGACGATAAGGCCGGGAGGCGAACCTTCCGACCCCCTTCACCCGGTCAGGAGTGAAAGTCTGATTCCCTAAAAAAGCATCAAGTGCCCTTTTGGGAACCAGTGCATATATAGACATTGCGGAACGTTGTCACGCCCCCTCAGGCATTTTTTATGCCATTTCTGAAATGCGAACGGGTCGCTGCGCGAACGCAGCGACCCGCAAAACTCATCCACCAGTGAAGGCGCTAAATCAGGCCGTCACAACCGAAGAGGTCTCAACCTTCAGGCCAGGACCCATCGTGGAAGAAATGGCAACACGCTGAACATAGGTGCCCTTGGCGCCCGTCGGCTTTGCCTTGACCACCGCATCAGCGAACGCGCGGATGTTCTCCGCGAGCTTATCGGTCTCGAAGGAGGCCTTGCCAATACCGGCGTGAATGATACCCGCCTTCTCGACGCGGAACTCCACCGCACCGCCCTTGGCGGCTTCGACAGCGCCCTTCACGTCCATGGTCACGGTACCGACCTTCGGGTTCGGCATCAGGCCACGCGGGCCAAGCACCTTACCGAGACGACCGACCAGCGGCATGAGATCCGGGGTGGCGATGCAGCGATCGAACTCGATCGTGCCGCCCTGGATGGTCTCGAGCAGATCTTCCGCGCCAACGATGTCGGCACCGGCAGCCTTGGCCTCATCGGCCTTGGCACCACGAGCGAACACCGCCACGCGCACCGTACGGCCAGAACCGTTCGGCAGCAGGCAGACGCCACGCACCATCTGATCGGCATGACGCGGATCTACGCCGAGATTGATCGCCACTTCGATGGTTTCATCGAACTTTGCAGTGGTCCGCTCTTTCAGCAGATTTAGAGCCTCATCGAGGCCGTACAGCTGATCGCGGTCAATGCCTTCGCGCGCCGCGCGGATACGCTTTCCGTGCTTTGCCATGGCGATTACCCCTGAACCTCGATGCCCATGGAACGGGCGGAACCTTCGATCATCTGCAATGCGGCATCAACAGTGTCGCAGTTCAGATCCTTCATCTTCTTCTCAGCGATTTCCGCGAGCTGGCCACGGGTGACCTTGCCAACGAATGCGCCCTTGCCTGGGGACTTGGAGCCCGAGCCCGGCTTCTTCTTCGTCTCGAGGCCAGCGGCCTTCTTGAGGAAGTAAGAAATCGGCGGGGTCTTCATCACAAAGGTGAAGGACCGATCCTGATAGGCGGTAATCACCACCGGAATCGGCATACCCTTTTCCATCTGGGCAGTCTGCGCGTTGAACGCCTTGCAGAATTCCATGATGTTCAGACCACGCTGACCGAGCGCAGGGCCAATCGGCGGGGCAGGGTTGGCGCTGCCGGCAGGAACCTGCAGCTTGACGTAACCTGTAATTTTCTTCGCCATTCGAAAAACTCCCCAAAATAGCCGTCGGCTCTCCCGAAAGAGAATATCTGCCGTTACGGCCGGGATGCGTGGTCCGGTACTGAAGGCGCTTGGCGAGACGCCGTCTTCCCTCCCACACTACACTTGGCAGCCGAAGCCACCCACCTGCCCCATTCAAGGCAGGGATCACGATCAGATCTTTTCGACCTGACCGAATTCGAGTTCCACAGGCGTCGCACGCCCGAAAATGGATACAGCCACCTTGAGCCGGGACTTGGCGTCGTCCACTTCCTCGACAATGCCGTTGAAGCTTGCGAAGGGACCATCCGAAACCTTGACCGTCTCGCCAACCTCGAAAGTGATCGATGGCTTCGGACGATCGATGCCTTCCTGCACCTGATGCAGGATGCGCATGGCCTCGGACTCGGGAATCGGCATGGGCTTATTATCAGCCCCAAGGAAACCGGTCACCTTGGGTGTATTCTTGATCAGATGAAAAGCATCGTCCGTCAGCTCCATCTTCACCAGAACATAGCCCGGGAAAAACTTGCGCTCCGTATCAACCTTGCGGCCGCGACGCACTTCCACGACCTTTTCAGTCGGGACCAGAATCTGCTCGAACAGATCCGTCAAACCACGCTGCTCGGCCTGCTCCGTGATGGAGTCGGCAACCTTCTTCTCGAAGTTCGAATAAGCGTGAACGATGTACCAGCGCTTTGCCATGACCGCCTCACTGACCGAGGGTGAGGAGAGTGGACACGCCGAACCGGATAACCTGATCGACGACAAGGAAGAATATGGATGCGAGGAAGACCATCACGAAGACCATAGCCGTGGTAATCAGCGTCTCGCGACGGCTGGGCCAGGTGACCTTCGCCGTTTCCGCGCGGACCTGCTGAAAGAACTCGACGGGACCGTTCTTCGCCATTTGCACCACGACAACCCCTTGGGCATGGCCCGGTGGTCGCCACCTCTTCTGCGGGTCGCCCATGACGCCACATGGCGTAAGGGTAAGACCCTGGAATTCCGCAGCCTCAGCTCATCCTGAAGGAGAACTGAAAGGCACGCTCACCGAGTTGGAACGTTCTACAGACAGATGCCAGCGCCGTTCCTGCTCGAACTCTTGCCGCGCTAACCTGCCTTGGCGAGGCAAAAGCCTATCCTGCCGCTGGCAGGAGTGGAGGGACTCGAACCCCCAACCCCCGGTTTTGGAGACCGGTGCTCTAACCAAATTGAGCTACACTCCTAAAGTCGGCTCCCTGAACTCAACTTGAATCTTACGGCATTGCGTAAGCGGTCATGTTCAAGGGTAGACTTTGCCGCGCCGGGAAGCCCCAACGCATCGGCTGGGTGTGTGTAGTGGGAAGCGCGTGTTCTGTAAAGGGCATCTGTGGACTTCCACCCCGGAACATCACCTCTCAGACCTGCAAACAGCGTTCAACCTGTTCAAGAACAAAGGTTGCACGTGTTTCCACGGGTGCTTTTGGCAGGGTCAGAAGATTATATCCACAAGCTTCATATGTCGCGCGCATGACATCGTGAGTGCGCTCCGCCTCTGCCCAGCCCTGCCTGCGCTCGGAATCACCCTGGAATATTTCACGCCACGGCGGGGCAATAAAAACACAGGGATTATAGCGATAGAGATCGCAAGCGCGTCGTAAGTGCAGACCGACCTCAAACCCACCGAGAGTGAGATAACCCACGATATCCGGCACACCACGATCGAAGAATACCGGCCCCTGCCCTGCTGGCTGCGCATCATGCGATCGCACATCCCACATCAGCATCAACTCTGCGAACAGGACCGGATGTCGCCAGGGCAAGGCCGGCCCGTCCAGAGCCATATGCGTGCGAATGATGGCGCGCCCCGCTTCCGGTGCACAGACATGACCTTTGGCCGCCAGCTCCGCGATCAGGCTGCTCTTGCCAGAACTCGGGCCACCTGTAATCACGAAGAAGCTGCGCGGATCCGCATGCATGGATATCTCCCAGCCTGTACGGCCGTGCCTCACGTCAAGGTTGGCTGCTTCCTTCTCCGCTGAGAGAGGGAACAGACAAAATAAAACGGGCGCCACCTGGGCGCCCGTCTCAATCTTGAGCATGCCCGCGCCAAGCACGGGCAGTCAAATCACTCGATGATGGCGGCAACGACGCCGGCGCCAACGGTGCGACCGCCTTCGCGGATAGCGAAGCGCAGCTTTTCTTCCATGGCGATCGGCACGATCAGCAGAACTTCCATGGAGACGTTATCGCCAGGCATCACCATTTCGGTGCCTTCCGGCAGCGTGCAAACGCCGGTCACGTCCGTCGTGCGGAAGTAGAACTGCGGACGATAGTTGTTGAAGAACGGCGTATGACGACCGCCTTCTTCCTTCGTCAGAATGTACGCCTCAGCCTTGAACTTCGTGTGTGGCTTCACCGTACCCGGCTTGCACACAACCTGTCCACGCTCAACGTCTTCACGCTTCGTGCCACGCAGCAGCACGCCAACGTTATCGCCAGCCTGACCCTGATCGAGCAGCTTGCGGAACATTTCAACGCCGGTCACGGTCGACTTCTGGGTCGGACGGATGCCGATGATCTCGACTTCCTCACCAACCTTCACGATGCCGCGCTCAACGCGACCGGTCACCACCGTGCCACGGCCGGAGATCGAGAACACGTCTTCGATCGGCATCAGGAACGTCAGGTCAACCGGACGCTCGGGCTGCGGAATGTAAGCATCGACCTGGGTCATCAGCTCAAGAACCGCATCGTGGCCAAGGACCGCATCGCCATTCTCAAGCGCAACGAGCGCCGAACCACGGACGATCGGAATGTCGTCGCCGGGGAAGTCGTACTTGGACAGAAGCTCACGAACCTCGAGCTCAACCAGCTCGAGCAGTTCAGGATCATCCACCATGTCGCACTTGTTCAGGAACACCACCAGAGCCGGCACGCCAACCTGACGGGCGAGCAGGATGTGCTCACGGGTCTGGGGCATCGGGCCGTCAGCGGCCGAAACCACCAGGATCGCGCCGTCCATCTGCGCCGCGCCGGTGATCATGTTCTTCACATAATCGGCGTGACCGGGGCAGTCCACGTGCGCATAGTGGCGGTTCGCGGTCTCGTATTCCACGTGAGACGTGGAAATGGTGATGCCACGGGCCTTCTCTTCAGGCGCCTTGTCGATCTGGTCATAGGCCGTGAACGACGCACCGCCGGTCTCGGCAAGAACCTTCGTGATCGCAGCCGTCAGCGACGTCTTGCCATGGTCAACGTGACCAATGGTGCCGATGTTGCAATGCGGCTTCGAACGGTTAAACTTCTCTTTGGCCATCGTTTTCTCTCAATCGATCAGGCGCCCGCACGGGCCGCAAAAAAGCTGATGTGGGATAGGGGGTTTCGCGCCATGATGCAAGGGCCGCGCGCGGGGCTCTTGTTCATGTGGCGACCAAACCAGCCGACTGCTGCTCAGGGAAACCGTCTATCACGCCACTGTGTATTTTAGCAAAATTCTCTGGAAATGGAAGCTGGAGCGGGTGAAGGGAATCGAACCCTCGTATTCAGCTTGGAAGGCTGCTGCTCTACCATTGAGCTACACCCGCATCACGCGACGGGTGTGAAACCGGCGCGCCGCACTGGCTTCTACCACGAAAACGACGGGTGGTGGAGGAGGTTGGATTTGAACCAACGTAGGCTGAGCCAACGGATTTACAGTCCGTCCCCTTTAACCACTCGGGCACTCCTCCATACGACGCCCGTCGTTTTGTCACTCGTTCTCGTCCGGCCCAAGTCCGAACTTCGATCGAGGGCCGTTTTATCTTCGTCATGCGCCGACAAGTCAACTGCAAATACGTCGCCTTTTTCATCCTGTGGATGATTTCCGCGAAAGAGACATTGCTCCTCATCCTCCAGCCATGCTTTTGCTTGCACGAGAGCGGAGGCTCTGACAAAGGCAACCCCATGTCTGACCATTCCAGCGATAATCCGCGCCGTCCGTCTGCACGTCCCGGCTCCCACCGCCCGTTCGGGCCGAAGTCCGGTGGCAAAGGCGGTTCATTTCCTCCACGCCGTGGCAAGGGCGGTCCACCACCGCGTTGGGAGGGCGACGAGGATATCGTGCTGCTCTATGGCTGGCACACGGTGGTTGAGGCGATCGCAAATCCCAAGCGGCGCTTCCGCAAGTTTCTGGCGACCGAGAACGCCCTGCGCCGGATGGAGGAAGAAGGCCTCACCCCACCCATCGCGCCGGAAATGGTTCGCCCTTCCGATATCGACAAGCTGGTGGGACCGGATGCCGTGCATCAGGGCCTACTGGCTGAAACCGATCCCCTGCCCTCGCCTTATCTACGCGAGGCGGCGAAGCACGATCTGGTTCTGGTTCTCGATCAAATCACAGACCCGCACAATGTGGGGGCAATCGTACGCTCGGCATGCGCTTTCGGTGTTGGCGCGATTGTCACCACCGCTCGCCACAGCCCGGCCGCCACAGGCGTTCTGGCCAAGAGCGCATCGGGCGGGCTGGAGCATGTGCCTTTCTGCCGGGTGACGAATCTGGCTCGCGCCCTGACCGAACTGAAGGAAGGCGGCATGCTGGTCGTGGGCCTCGACAGTGAAGGTTCGGCCGACCTTGAAGACACGCAGCTGCGCGCGCCCATGGCTCTTGTGCTGGGTGCCGAGGGCAAGGGCCTGCGTCAGTTGACCCGCGAAACCTGCGATGTGCTGGCGCGAATCGATCTTCCCGGCGTCATCAAAAGCCTGAATGTCTCGAACGCGGCAGCCCTCTCTCTGGGCATGGCGCGCCGTGCCATCAAGCGTCAGGGCAACACCTGACCGGCTACGGCCTCCACAGCTTCCTGCCGGACTTGAAGCGACCCGCTTGATTCCCGGCCTATGACGCTGCTAGAGCAATCACGTATATGGCTGTATCCAGCCGCCATATGATTCAGGCATCCTCAATCAGGTGCCTGTGTGCCGCGTTAGCTCAGATGGTAGAGCAACCGCCTTGTAAGCGGTAGGTCGTCCGTTCGATTCGGACACGCGGCACCATATTTTTCCTTATAAAACAGAACATTACTGCTCTTACAGCAAGAGATGTAAAGTCGCTGAAATAGGAACAAACAGGGCCAATTCGGGAGTTTCGTTGCAGAAAGTCCCGAAGAAGTCCCGAAACTTGCATAGCTTCGCTCCGGCTCGCACCGAATATCTTGGGGCCAAGAACGATTCATTTCACGTTCAAGATGCACGTCGCCGCTGAGACCATATCTGTAAGGTTGGTGTCAGCGGCCTCCGCCTATCCTCTTCTCATCGGAATACGGGCCCTAGCCCACTTGAGAAGGAAGACGGACATGAACACCAAGATCGAAACCATCGCCCTGAGTGATGAAGCTCTGGAAGAGGTCAACGGCGCATATATCGGCGCCATCATGCGGGGCGCGAAGATTGCCTACAACACGGTGAAGACTGTTGCGAAAAGCCCATATGGCAAAGGCGTGATGACCGGCTGGGGCCTCGGCGACCTGTTCTCCGGCTCGGATAACAACAGCAAGACAGCCTGAATGAAGCCCTCATGCCCATGCGCAGAGATGACGCGCAAAATCACATGCAAAGGGCAGCCGAAGAAAATGAACCCGGCTGCCCTCTGACATAAACCGAACCATAATCATCACTCTGCGACGGTCCGAACCAAAGGCAATACAGTGCCAGTTCCAGACCGGCCTATCTCGGCGGTTCGCACCCCCGTTAAAGGTATCCTGCCGCCCTATCAGCCGGGGCAGATCAGTTTAACAAAATCAGCCTTTCAGCTTCTGGAGCGCCTTGGCGCAGCCCACCGTCAATTCATTGGGGTTGGCCTTGAGGCATTTCAGAATGCGGCCGCCACCGGGCGAAACGCCCTTACACAGACGCTCCACATCCGCCTTGCAATATTTGGCCACATCGTTCTGCTGGGCCTGCACCGCACCGGCAGAAAGCACGACGGCGCAAGCCGCCAGAGTCAGCATGATTGTCCGCATCTCTATCCCCTTGTTCGCGCTTTCCAGATTGGCAGCCGCAGACGAGTGGCCCACGACTGCAAACCAAATGTCGCAGAGCATCTAACAGCTGACCACCGTAGATTTCGGCTTCCTGGAAAAAAGATCGACCCTATGGTGCCGTGAAAGAATGGCGCGCCATTCCAACCGGCAGATGTCTTACATCTGAGTTGGCCGTGCATCTGAACGGATGAAATCGGGCACTGCCGCCCGGTGGGTATCCTGTCTGGAACTGTTCCCGTATCTTGCTTCATCGGCGGAACAGTGCAGAAACTGCCGTCATCCCTTGCTATGATGTGCAGGCAATCCACGCGCTGCACCCCGGCAGACGCCCATGCACAAGGTTCCCCATGCTGCCCACCGGCCCGAATCTCTTCGTCCTCATCCTTGTCATTCTGGCCATCGCCATTGTGTTCGCGGGGGTCAAGACGGTGCCTCAGGGCTACCAGTACACGGTGGAGCGGTTCCGCCGCTATACCAAGACCCTGCTGCCGGGCCTCAACATCATCGTGCCCTTCATCGACCGGATCGGAAACCGGGTGAATGTGATGGAGCAGGTGCTGGATGTGCCGACCCAGGAGGTCATCACCAAGGACAACGCAACCGTTTCGGTGGATGGCGTGGCCTTCTTCCAGGTCTATGACGCGGCCCGCGCCTCCTATGAGGTGACGCATCTGGATGCAGCCATCATGGCCCTGACCATGACCAACATCCGCACCGTCATGGGGTCGATGGATCTTGATGAGCTTCTTTCCCACCGCGATGAAATCAATGTTCGTCTGCTGCGCGTCGTGGATGCTGCGGCCGAGCCTTGGGGCGTGAAGATCAACCGCATCGAGATCAAGGACATCGTGCCGCCGGCTGATCTCGTGAATGCCATGGGACGGCAGATGAAAGCAGAGCGCGAGAAGCGCGCCGCCATTCTTGAAGCCGAAGGCATGCGTCAGTCTGAAATTCTGAAGGCGGAAGGCCAGAAGCAAAGCCAGATTCTGGAAGCCGAGGGCCGCCGTGAAGCCGCCTTCCGCGATGCGGAGGCGCGCGAGCGGCTGGCCGAGGCCGATGCCCGTGCCACGCAGATGCTCTCGGTCGCCATCACAAACGGCGACCCGGCTGCACTGAACTATTATATCGCCGAAAAATATGTGAAGGCCTTCGAGGTGCTGGGGGCAGCGCCCAACCAGAAAGTCATTCTGATGCCTTATGAAGGCACGGCCCTGCTCTCGACGCTGGCCGGCATCGGCGAAATCGCGCGGGATGCTTTCAGCGGCGATGCTCCGCGCCCAACCCGGCCTGTCGCCACCACCATGCGCCGCCCCACCGGCCCCGCCACCCCGCCGGCCGCGAGCTGAATCATGCCTTTTGTCGAACTCAGCCCGTGGACATGGTTTGTCGTTGGCGGCGTACTGCTGGTGGCGGAAATCTTTGCTCCCGGCACCTTCCTGCTCTGGCTGGGCATTGCGGCGCTCATCACCGGTGTTATTGCCTCGTTTCTGGCGCCTCCCATTCAGGTCACGCTCATCATCTTCGCCATCATCGCCGTGGTTTCGGTTGTTGTCGGGCGCAGGGTCACCCCGCGTGCCGAGAAAGCCTCCGACCGACCGTTCCTGAACCAGCGCGCTCAAGGTTATGTCGGCCGCGTCTTCCGGCTGGATGAGCCGATCCGCGATGGAACGGGGCGCATCCGCATCGCCGATACGGTCTGGCGGGTGGAAGGACCGGAACTTGAAGCGGGACATGACGTCCGCGTGGTGTCGGCCGAAGGCGCAACCCTGAAAGTGGAAGCGGCCTGATCTTGCCATGCCCCAAAGTTGCTGGACCATGTGATCCCCTCCGGGCGCGGCTGGGGCTTTCAGCCGCTGCACCCTCCGGAGGTAGCGACCTGCGGCCCCACTAGCCCAGCAGATTGGCCTGAAACCTGCCGCGCACATTTTGGATTAAGGTTCCGCTGTCACACTCGGCGCGACCTTCTTCGCGCGGAACATGCCATGTCCACCATCCCCGCTCCATCCTCCGCCCCCTGCCCGGCGGGCGCATCGCACTGGAGCCGGCGCAACCTGCTGCGGTTCACCGGCGCGCTGGCCGGTGGGGTGCTGCTGGATGCCCTCATGCCCGCCACCGCCGCCAATAATGCGGAGATTTCAACCATCGCGGCCATGAAGCCGGGCAGCTATGTCTGGTATCCTGAACGCGCGACGGATGGCCTTGTTGCGGTCGTTGTAAACCTCACCGATCAACGCGCTCATGTGTACCGCAACGGGGTGCGAATCGGTATCTCCACCGTCTCGTCCGGTCGCACGGGCTATGACACGCCCATCGGGGTGTTCACCATTCTCGATAAGGACGTGAACCACCATTCATCCGTCTATAACAACGCGCCCATGCCCTATTCCGAGCGACTGACATGGTCTGGCGTGGCGCTGCATGCGGGCGGGTTGCCGGGCTATCCTTCTTCCCACGGCTGCGTGCATCTGCCCATCGCCTTCGCGCAGAAGCTGTTCGCCGTTACACATGTCGGCACGCCGGTCATCATCACCGATAGCCATCACGCCCCGCAGGAGGTGCTGCATCCCGGCCTTGTGATGCCGCAGGCGCTGGCAAACATGCTGGCAACAGGCGCGCAGGAGGCGGGCACGCAGCAGACTGGCGGCGATGTGATTTCCATGGTGGCGAGTGGTGCCGATAGAACGCTCACCGTTCTGCGCGGCGCACAGGAAGTGTTGCGCGGGCGGATGCAGGTGCGTGATCCTGAAACCCCTTTGGGCAATATCGTCTATCTTTTCACTGTGTCGGATGGCGCACCGCGCTGGACTGCCTATTCCTATGAAGGCCCAACCACCCGCGCCCAGCCGAAAATCATCGCCAGCGAAACCCTGTCCCGCATCATCGTGGACCCATCCATCAACCAGCGCGTGGCTGGTCTGGTGCGCCCCGGCGCGACACTTCTGGTCACGGATCTGCCCGCACATCCGGGCACACGCAATGCCGGTAATTTCGTGGTGCTCTCCCACCGGGGTGAAAGCTGATGGTTGATTTACACCGCATCCTGAAACATCGAGCCTTCGTCGTTCTCATGGGCATCAGCACCATGATGCTGGCGTTGCCCGCTTTGCTCTCATCCCCGGCTATGGCCCAAAGCCAGCCCGCCGCGCGTGATCTGTTTGGCAAGGTGCAACAGCCAGCAGCCTTCTCCCCTCAGGCGATCGGCTTCTATTCGAAGGGCTGCATCGCCGGGGCCATTGCGCTGCCCGTGACAGGGCCGGAAGGCGCGGCGAATGGCGGCGGACCTTTGTGGCAGGCCATGCGCCTCTCGCGGCATCGCAATTTCGGTCATCCCGAACTGGTTTCCTTCCTTGAGGACTTTGCGGTGCGTGTGCCGAAGATCTCCGGCTGGTCTGGCATTCTGGTGGGAGATATGTCCCAGCCCCGCGGCGGCCCCATGCTCACCGGCCATGCCTCACACCAGATGGGATTGGATGCCGATATCTGGCTCACCCCCGGTCCGGGCCGTGTTCTGGACCGGCAGGAGCGTGAAAAGATTTCCGCCACCATGATGGTCCGCAAGGACCGGCGCGACATCGACTCCGCCAACTGGCGTCCGGATCATTGGCAGGTGGTGCGCGCGGCGGCACAAGACCCGCGCGTGGAACGGGTTCTGGTGAACGCCGCCATCAAGAAAGCCCTGTGTCGGGATACCAAGGGCGACCGCAAGTGGCTCTCCAAGGTGCGACCCTATTGGGGGCATGATTACCACATGCATGTGCGCATCTCCTGCCCCATCGGCAGCCCGAACTGCCGCCCGCAGGATCCACCGCCGGCTGGCGACGGGTGCGGTGAGGAACTCGCATGGTGGTTCTCTGATGAGGTTCTGAACCCCAAACCACAACCGCCCCCCAAGACACCACCGAAACCCAAGCCCCAACTGACTCTCGCTGATCTGCCGCCCGCCTGCACGCAGGTTCTGCAAGCCCCCTGAGGCCAGAGAGGTCGGCTGGAGCTGCATCCGCCTCGATACCGAACCGAGGCACGGGATGGGTTCCCGTGCCAGAGCCCCCAGAGGTTTGGACATAAGCTGTCACGGACTGCCACCGGCTCGTCAAAAGAGCTGAAAGAGGAAGAGGCACAGCGCCAGAGCGCACGCAGCTGTGAAGAAAAAGCGCACAAGCAACGCGTTAGGCGCATCCCGTCATTCTAAGGGCGGCAAAAACACTCTAATATGCCTCGACCCTGTTTGCGGAGAGAGCCGCCATGCCCGATCTCGCCGACCTTTTTCCCGGTTTCGCCGCCCATCATCTGGATACGCAGATTGGACGCATATTTGTGCGTCAGGGCGGCACAGGCACGCCGCTGCTCCTGCTTCATGGCTTCCCGCAAAGCCATGTGATGTGGCACGAAGTGGCCCCGCGCCTTGCCGAGACACACACCCTCATCATTCCCGACCTGCCCGGCTATGGCTGGAGCGCCGCACCCGAGAGCGGGCCGGACCATGCTCCCTATTCCAAGCGCGCCATGGCCGCCGCCATGGTCGAGGTCATGGAAAAGCTGGGCTTCGCGCGGTTCGCCCTGATGGGACATGACCGTGGCGCCCGTGCCGGCTATCGCCTTGCGCTGGATCATCCCGGGCGTGTCTCGCGGCTTGTGCTGCTGGATATCCTGCCCACCTATGTGATGTGGCACCGGATGGACCGGGCGCGGGCGCTTCAGGTCTATCACTGGTCTTTCCTCGCCCAGCCCCACCCGCTGCCGGAAAAGCTGATCGGCAGCCATCCAGACTGGTTCCTCGACTGGACCCTCGCCAGCTGGGCGGCGGACAAGACGCTGGACGCCTTTGACCCGCGCGCCCTCGCCTATTATCGCGCTGCCTTCTCCTCTCCAGACCGGCTACATGCCATGTGCGAGGATTATCGCGCCGGGGCGACGGTTGATCTCGCGCATGATGAGGCTGATGTCGCCTCTGCCCGCACGCTGCTGTGCCCCACCCTCGCCATTTGGGGCGAGCGAGGCATTCCCGTGCGCGGTGCCAGCCCGCTGGATGCATGGAAGGTTCTGGCTCCGGACATCACCGGCATGGCGCTGCCCGGTGCCGGCCATTTCCTGTGCGAGGAAGCGCCGGATGCACTGGTGGATGCCGTGCTCCCCTTCCTGACCAAACCGGACTGACCACACGCATTCATATGCCCACCGAACCTCACCATCTCAGGTCGCACCCCCGGCGCACCAAAACGCGGGTTCGGCAATCGACACATGCGCGCGCCCTCACAACACGGCATCCGGGCACGCTTCAGAACAAAACACCCAGCCTCATGGCGGGATGACAGGAAGGACACTTCTTCATGGGCATCGGAGATGCGCTGAATGTTCGCGCGCGGGCACCCCTGCGTCTCGGTCTTGCCGGCGGCGGCACGGATCTCTCGCCCTATTGCGACGAGTTTGGCGGCAATGTGCTGAATGCCACCATTGATCGCTTCGCCTATGCCCATCTGCGCGCCAACCGCATCGGTGCACTTGTGCTGCGCGCGCGCGATGTCGGGCAAGAAGAGGTGCTGGAACCCAGCCTCGACCATCCCATCAAGGAAGGCCTGATGCTGCATCGGGCGGTCTACACCCACATGATGCGCACCTATTGCGATGGCGTGGCTATACCGCTCACCATGTCCACCACCATTGATGTGCCGGCGGGCTCCGGCCTTGGGGCCTCCTCCGCGCTGGTGGTGGCGCTGATTGAGGCCTTCCGCTACGCCCTGCATCTGCCGCTTGGCCCTTATGACGTGGCGCGCCTCGCCTTTGAGATCGAGCGTGTGCATCTCGGCCTCGCGGGCGGACGGCAAGACCAGTACTCGGCCGCATTCGGTGGTGTGAACTTCCTTGAGTTCCTGCCGGATGAACGGGTGATCGTGAACCCGCTGCGCATCCGCCGTGAGCATCTGAATGAGTTCGAAGCCTCGCTGGTCATCTGCTTCACGGGCCAGTCGCGCCAATCTGAATCCATCATCAAGCAGCAGGTCGCTGGCCTGAAGCAGCTGGATTCCCAGACCATCGCGCACATGCATGAACTGCGCAAAGACGCGATCGAGATGAAGCTGGCGCTGCTGCGCGGTGACATCCGGCGCACGGCCGATATTCTGGGCCACAGCTGGGCGGCCAAGAAGGCCACTGCGGCTGGCGTCGCGACCGAGCAAGTGGACAAGCTCTATGACGCAGCCATGGCGGCTGGCGCATGGGCCGGCAAGGTTTCTGGCGCGGGTGGCGGTGGGTTCCTCATGTTCCTCAACGATCCCGAAAACAGCTACCACCTCATTCGGGCGCTGAACGAGGCCGGAGGGCAGGCGAGCACCGTGAAGTTCACATTCGAGGGCGCAGAAGGCTGGCCCATTCGCGGATGAACAACCGGGCCACGGTGAGACAGCAGCCAGATGAGGGAGAAAAAGCGGTGGTGAAGCAGTGTGTCATTCTTCTCGGTGGACTGGGGACGCGCCTTGGCGCACTCACGGCGGATACACCCAAGCCCCTGCTTCCCGTCGCGGACGCGCCTTTTCTGGAAGTGCTGATCGGCGAGGCACGCCGGCGCGGGTTTGATCGCTTTTTGCTGCTTGCCGGTTACAAGTCCGAGGTGGTGCGCGACTATATCGAGGGCACGGATGTGCCCGGCCGGTTCAAGGCCACTGTTGAAATCTGTGTCGAGCCGGAACCGCTGGGCACGGGTGGCGCACTGGTGAATGCTATGCCCCAGCTGGATGAAACCTTCCTTCTGCTGAATGGCGACACCTGGTTCGACTTCAACTGGCTGGATCTGGTGACCACCACGCTGAAGACCGGGGCCGATTGCGGCATGGCCCTGCGACTGGTGGACAAGCCCGACCGCTATGAGACCATCGCGCTTGATGGCACACGCATCACCGAGTTCCGCGCCCGTCAGGCGGGGCTGGAGCGCGCGCTCATCAATGGCGGCGTCTATGTCATGAAGCGCGCCTGCCTTGAAGGCATGCAGGCCCCCTTCTCGCTGGAAGGCGCACTGCTGCCGCGTCTGGCGCAGGAAGGCCGGCTGGCAGGTGTGGGCTACGATGGCTTCTTCATCGATATCGGCATTCCCGAAACCTATGACGATGCGCAAACCTCCGTGCCCGCGCATCGCCGTCGCCCGGCCATTTTTCTGGATCGCGACGGCGTGCTGAACGAAGACACCAATTACGCCCACAAGCCGGAAGACATCATCTGGAAGGCGGGCGCAAAGGAAGCCGTGAAGCGCTTCAATGATTTGGGGCTCTATGTCTTCGTGGTCACCAATCAGGCCGGTGTCGCCCATGGGCTGTATGACGAAGACACCATTCTTCATCTCCATGAGTGGATGGCGCAGGAACTGCGTGCCGAGGGCGCATCGGTGGATGACTGGCGCTATTGCCCCTTCCATCCCAATGGCAAGGTTGAGGCCTACACGGCCGCGCATGACTGGCGCAAACCCGGCCCCGGCATGCTGCTGGACCTGATGGACCATTGGCCGGTGGACAAGGCACAGAGCCTGCTTATCGGGGATCGTGAAACGGACATCGGCGCGGCCGAGGCTGCTGGCCTTCCCGCCGCCTATCTCTTTACGGGGCCAGACCTGCTGGCCTTCATCAGTACCCTGCCGCTGCCCGGAAAAACCTCGTGAGCAGAACGCCCTGATCGTTGCCCGCCAAGTCTCAGATGGAATCTGGAGGGGCCGCCACATGCTTCAAGAGCGCGTCTCTCACTCTCTGATTTCGCCAGTGCCCACTTCACACGATCCTGCTTCAAAGCAATATCGAATGAAGTGGGCACTGGTTCACGCGAATAAAATGCGACCACTCAACACGTTGGATTTTGCCTCAATTCAATGAACCGGGGCAAAGATTTAGCCTGAAAGCATGCCAACATGCCTGATAAGCTTTCGCCTGCTCTCTTCCCCTCGCCTGCCATTTCCGGCCTTGCCGATATCGCATCCGAAGCCCGCTCCTGGCTTCTGGATGTCGCCGCCCCGCTTTGGTCCGGCACCGGGCGTCTGGACAAGGGGTTGTTCGTCGAGCGCCTGACGCTGGAGGGCAAGGGAGATGATGCTCCACACCGTCTGTTCGTGCAGGCGCGCGATGTCTATTCCTTCGGCGAGATTGGGCGGTTGGGTTGGAACGGGCCATGGCGGACGCTGTGCAACAGCACGGTAGATTATCTGCTGGCCCATGGGCGACGGGCCGATGGCCTGTTCATTCATAGCTTCACCACCGATGGCGCGGTGCATGATGGGCGGGCAGACCTCTACGATCAGGCCTTCATGCTGTTCTGCCTCGGCCACGCTTCAAGGGCGCTGGGCAGGCCTGGCCTTCTGAAGGCAGCCGATGCCCTGATGGCCGCGCTGGATGAAGGTTGGCGTCATCCAGCCGGCGGCTTCATCGAGAAGGACATTCCCCGTCCGCTCCGCCACCAGAACCCGCACATGCATTTCTTCGAGGCCTTCTCCGCCCTCTATGACATAAGCGGGCGGCCGGAATGGAAGGCGCGCGCGGAAGAGATGGCCCTCCTGTGCCGGGACCGTTTCATCGACCCTGACACCGGCGCGTTGCTGGAATATTTCACCGAGGATCTTACCCCTGCCCCCGGCATTGAAGGCAGAATCGTGGAACCCGGCCATTGCTTCGAATGGGCCTGGCTGTTCGAGAAGCTGGCCCTCTGGGGCTGGGCGGATGCCATCACGATTTCAGACCGGCTCACCGCTTTTGGCAGAACCCACGGCATCAGCGCCACCCATGATGTCGCGATCAATGAAGTGACGCTGGACGGCGCGGTGCACAAATCCACCGCCCGCCTCTGGCCGCAGACCGAACGGCTGAAAGTTGCGCTGGCCCGTCTGCGCCGTCTTGGCACGCAGGAAGAGGCGCAGGAGGCGCGCCGCGCCTTCCGTGGCCTTCAGCTCTATTTCGACATGCCCGTGCCCGGCACGTGGCGCGATGTGCTGAACCCGGATGGCAGCTTTGTGCCCCAGCCCGCGCCCGGCAGTTCGCTCTATCACATCACCTGCGCGATGGCGGAATTGCTGGATACGGTTGAGGGTCGGCGGGGCTGACAGCCCGGTTGCCATCGCAAAAAGCAAAAGGGGAAGAGCCTGCGCTCTTCCCCTTTTTTAGTGTGGCACCTGCACTCTCAGAACGCCTGTGGCCCCGCCATGCCCTTCGTGATGGTGAGCAACATGATGCGGAAATCCATCCAGATCGACCAGTTCTCGATGTAATAAAGATCGAGAGACAAGCGACGCTCTGCCTTCTCCAGGGTCTCCACGGGGCCGCGTGAGCCATTGATCTGCGCCCATCCGGTAATGCCCGGTTTCACCCGATAACGGGCGATATAACGCTGGATCGCCTCATAATGCACATTCGGGCCGACAATCATGTTGGGCACATGCGGGCGCGGACCGACAATCGACATGTCGCCCTTCAGCACGTTGAGAAGCTGCGGCAGCTCATCAATTGAAGTGGACCGTAGAAGACGCCCGATACGGGTGATGCGCGGGTTATCGCGCGTGGTACCGCGTGACCCATCATCGCTGTTGTCCACGGTCATGGTGCGCAGTTTGTAGACCATGAACGGCTTGTTGTTGCGCCCCGCCCGAGGCTGGCGGAACAACACCGGGCCGGGCGATTCCAGCTTGATAGCAATTGCCGCCGCCAGCAGGATGGGCGACACCAGAACAAGCGCGAGGCTCGCAACTGCGTAATCTTCCAGCCATTTCAGCAGGCCGAGAGACCCCTTCATAGGCTGCTGCTGCACCAGCAGGGCCGGCTCCCCGGCCAATACCGTGTGGTGAGCATAGTTCAGCGAGAAACCCTTCGGGTCCATCTCCACGATCACATCCGCCGCGACCTGATACAACTCCTCCACGCGCGCGCTGATGGCGGCCGGGTTGTCCCAGTTCATGGTGACGATCACCGTGTCAATCGGGTTGTCCTGCACATAGTTCAGGAGTTCAGGCAGCCCGCCACTCACGAACGGATAGCGGCCTTCGCCCTCAGCAGACATGGAGCCTGGTCGCGCCGCATCAGGAGGCGACATCTCCTCATCGCTGAAGATCGCGAGAAAGGAATACAGGCCCTTCTTGTGGCTGGTGCTCTCGCGATAACGGTCGATGAACTCACGCGACCGTGCAGGGTCGCCCAGCAGCACAGCCCGGCGGCGCAGCACATCATGACGCCACACCTGCTTCATACCGAAACTCACTGGCCCATAGCGACCAATGAGGAAGGCCAGCGCAGCCAGAGCGGCCCAGCCAGCGAATCCGAACCAGTCCAGTTGCTCTGTCGGAATGAGCGCGTAATAGCAAAGCCCCACGACCAGAACGGCCGGAATGCCACCCACCAGCAGATGCAGGAACTGCCGGCTGAAATGGCCATAATGCTCCACCCGGTAAGCCCCGCCCAGAGACAGAACCTGAGTGAAGATCACCGTACCGATCGCCCACAAGATGGTGATCTGGCTCCAGGCCAAAAACTCCCATTCCAGCTTCGCGATGACAGCCGCGCAGATCGCCATCATCACATCGCAGAGAACGACGAGACGATTGATGAGCCCATGGGTCCAACGCGTCATTCCCACCAACTCCCACAAGCCCAGACAGAACCAGTTCTGACACATAAGTTTCTGCGCATGTGCACCTTATGGGTCAAGCTCTTGAGGAAACTGATTTACTGTTTGTTTAACACGCGCACATGAAAGCGAGGCGCGTTTAACGGCGCTCATGAAAAAAACGGCGCAGAATATCGGCGGCCTGACGCTCGGCAATGCCGCCATAAACCTCCGGCGAATGGTGGCATGTGGGCTGGCAGAAGAAGCGCGGGCCATGGTCCACCCCGCCACTCTTGGGGTCTGCCGCGCCATAATAAACCCGCCGGATGCGCGCGAACGAGATCGCCGCCGCACACATGCCGCACGGCTCCAGCGTCACATACAGATCACAGCCAATGAGTCGTTCAGACCGCAGCATCTGCCCACCGGCGCGCAGCACCAGCACTTCGGCATGGGCCGTAGTGTCATTCAGCTCGCGCGTACGGTTCCCGGCACGGGCCAGCACCTCACTGCCGCGCACAAGAACGGCTCCCACCGGCACTTCGCCCCGCTCCGCCGCCGCCCGCGCCTCATTCAGCGCCATCTGCATGAAGGTTCCCGACATGAAGGCTCCCGCTTAAGCTGGCCTCACCCCACCATCTGCGTGCTCGCGATAGCGGGGCTTGTGTGCTACTGCCTTTCCAACTCTCCCGGTCGCCTTGCCCTTTGCAGAATCAAGTCGGTGTACCGGGCCTTCGGTTTACCCTCTTGCCGCGAAGCCGTCTGCCCTTCGCCGAAACCTTTGAATGTCGAGCAATTTACCGCCCCGTAAGGACAAGAACCGGGTTCCGCGCCAGAAGCGTGAACTCCCCGTCGCCCCCAAGAAGGAGGCAGAGCGCATCGCCAAGGTCGTCGCCCGCGCCGGCCTCGCCTCGCGTCGTGAGATCGAGGAATGGATTACGGAAGGCCGTGTTTCCGTGAATGGCGTGGTGCTGGAAAGCCCTGCCGTCACCGTCACTGCGGCCGATGTCATCACCGTGGATGGCGAGCCCCTGCCGGAACGTGAGCGCACCCGCCTGTTCTTCTACCATAAGCCCCGCGGCGTGGTGACTACCAACCGGGACCCCGAAGGGCGCACCACCCTGTTCGAGCTTCTGCCCGGCGGACTGCCGCGCCTTGTGAGCGTGGGCCGGCTGGATCTGAATTCAGAAGGCCTTCTGCTTCTCACCAATGATGGCGGCCTCTCCCGCGTGCTGGAACTGCCGGAAACCGGCTGGCTGCGCCGTTACCGCGTGCGCGCCCATGGCGATATTGACCAGGCCCGGCTCGATACCCTGATCAAGGGTATCAACGTGAACGGCGTGGACTACGGCCCCATCGAGGCCGAATTGGAGCGGGTGCAGGGCTCAAATGCCTGGATCACTGTTTCACTGCGTGAAGGCAAGAATCGCGAAGTGCGCAATGTACTCGGCGCGCTCGGGCTGGTGGTGAACCGCCTCATCCGTATTTCTTACGGTCCGTTCCAGCTCGGCGACCTGCCGGAGGGCGAGATCGAGGAAGTCAGCACCCGCATTCTGCGCGATCAGATCGGCGAGGAGCTCTCGGCAGCTGCTGGTGCCGACTATGCCGGCCCACTGGTGGAGCGTGAACGGGAAACGGCCCCTCCGCGTCCTGCACTGCGGACAGCAGCACGCCCCACCCGCTCGGGTCGCCCTTCGCGCGGGTATGAAGATGCTGCGCAGCCCCGTGATGGCGGGGATCGCCCCTTCGGGCCGCGTGAGCGACGCCGCATTTCCGAGACGAATGAGCTGGAAAGCCGTGGCACTGTAGCCGACCGCAAGGGCCGCACCGTGAAGGTGGAGCGTGTGGTTCCTGGCCAGAATGAACCCCCACGGGACAGCCGTTCCGGTCGCGGGGAATCTTTCCGCAATGCCCGGCCTGAGCGCAGCGGCTCTGGCTTTGGAAGCCGGGATGACGGCCCGCGCCGTGGCCCGAGCCGCAGTTTTGGCGGCCCTCGTGAAGACCGCCCCACGCGCGGTGGCTTCCGCCAGGATCGACCACGGGAAGATCGCGGCCCGGATCGTGGACCACGCCGCTTCGATGGACAGCGTGAGGACCGCCCAGCGCGTGAGGACTTCCGGCAGGGACGCCCGCGCGATCAGCGCGGAGCAGATCGTGGACCACGCCGCTTCGACGGACAGCGTGAGGACCGCCCTGCACGCGACGGCTTCCGTCAGGATCGCCCGCGCGAGGATCGCGGCGCAGATCGTGGGCCACGCCGCTTCGATGGACAGCGTGAAGACCGTCCCGCCCGTGACGGCTTCCGCCAGGACCGGCCGCGCGAGGATCGCGGCGCAGATCGTGGGCCACGCCGCTTCGACGGACAGCGTGAGGACCGCCCTGCACGCGACGGCTTCCGCCAAGACCGGCCGCGCGAGGATCGCGGCGCAGATCGTGGGCCACGCCGCTTCGACGGACCACGTGAGGACCGCCCTGCACGCGACGGCTTCCGTCAGGATCGGCCACGCGAGGACAGGCCCCGCAAGCCCGGCTTTGCCGGTCCACGCGGCTATCGTCCTGAGGGAGAGCGGACCGACCGTTCCAGCCATGCCCCTCGCGAAGACTTTAATCGGAAGCGCTCGGATACGGGCGAATTCGAGAAGCGGGGACCGGCGAACAGAGGTGGTAAAAGCTTTGGCGGTGGACGACCCGAAGGTCGCAGTTTCAATGACCGTCCTACCGGTGGGGAGCGGCCACGTGGTGAACGTTCAGAGAGCCGTAATTTCGGGGAAAAGCCTTTTGCCGGAGGAAGCAGGAGCGAACGGCCAGTAGGCCAAAAGTTCGGCGCTAAACCCGGTCAGGGGGCAGGCCGTCCAGGTGGTTCCCGCTCTGGTGGCGGAACTGGAAAGGGGTTTGGCCCCCGACCTTCCGGTGGTCCTAGTGGAAACAGGAGCGGCGGCCCCAAGGGCGGAGCAGGACGTGGTCCTGGCGGCCCGCGCCGCAAGGACTGATCCGACCTCATGCGTATCGTTGGTGGAGAGAAGAAGGGGCGCTCGTTAAAGGGCCCCTCTTCCAATGCGACCCGCCCGACATCGGACAGGCTTCGTGAAAGCCTGTTCAATGTTCTGGCTCATGGCTATGAAGACCCCTGCTCTGATGCTCAGGTTCTAGACCTGTTCGCCGGGACTGGTGCACTCGGTCTGGAGGCCATATCGCGCGGGGCTCGTTTCGCCCTGTTCGTGGAGGAGGACGCTGCTGCTCGCGCCACGATCCGTGACAATATCGAGGCACTGGGCCTCACGGGTTCCACCCGCATTTTTCGCCGCGACGCCACGCGCCTCGGCACCTTGAGTGGAACGCCTTACAATCTCGTTTTTTGCGATCCCCCTTATGGCAAGGGCCTCGCAGAGGCTGCGCTGATCTCTGCACAAGCCGGGGGCTGGCTGGCGGAAAACTGCCTGTTGGTGGTGGAAGAACAGACAGGTGCATTCGTGGCACCGGACGGTTTTCACGAACTTGAACGCCGCTCTTACGACACGAGCGAGTTGATTATACTGGAGTTGGTCGCTCAAAACTGAGCCAATCCGGGCGTTCTAAAGAAGCAAAAAAGGGCCCAGACTGGGCCCTTTTTCAATGCGCATAATGGAATGTCAGGATGACAGTCATACCGGATTGAAGCCATCCCACAGTCTCTGCCCTAATAATCAGAGAGCTTCATATCTTCGGACCAATCGCCCGGCACATCCTTCACAATTACCTGTCCGCATATGACACGCCCTTCCGTCACATCAAACGTCAGTGTCGGTGCGCCATAAAGCTGCCACCCCTTGTTCAGGGCTGTCGTGACGCGTTTGCAGAAAGACGAATCATCGGGTCCGGTCAGGTAGCGATAGAGCTTCATGGCAAGATCCTCGGATGCATAACGACACGGTCGACGGCCGCGCCTCAAGACATGGGTTCAGATGCGCGCAGCAATCGCGTCCGCGAGTGCAACTGTCCGCTTGGCCATTTCCGCATGCAGCAGTTCAACCATGCGGCCATCAATCGTGATGACACCCTTGCCCGCATTTTCAGGCAGCTCAAAGGCAGAGATGATCTGACGTGCCCGCTCCACTTCCGCTGGGCGCGGAGAGAAGGCTTCATTGCTTGGATCAATCTGGCTGGGATGGATCAAGGTCTTTCCATCCATACCAAACGCGACACCCTGAGCGCATTCGTCCTGAAAACCTTCAAGATCCTTGAACTGGTTCCAGACCCCATCCAGCACATCAATTCCATAGACACGAGCAGCGGCGACACACAGGCTGAGCCAGCCGAGCATCGGCGCACGTCCCGGCACAAGGGCCGCGCGCGTATCCTTGGCCAGATCATTGGTACCGAGCACAAACACGGACAGGCGGGTCCGCGGATTTTGCGCCGCAGCAGCAATGGCGCGAATATCAAGAATCGCCAATGGCGTCTCGATCATCGCCCACACGCGTGTATCTGGCCCAGTGCCGAGCTCTTCCAGACGGCGGCCAACCGTTTCAAGCTGTTCCACACTTTGAACCTTAGGGACCAGAATCGCATCCGGCTTTGCCGACGCCGCAGCATCAAGGTCCTCCATCCCCCATGGAGTTTCCAGCCCATTGATGCGGATGATGACTTCGCGCTGCCCAAAGCCACCCGTTTTCACGGCATCGACCACACGCGTGCGTGCCTCGACCTTGCCATCAGGAGCCACGGAATCCTCAAGATCCAGAATCACCCCATCGGCGGGCAAAGTACGCGCCTTCTCCAGTGCACGCTCATTGGAGCCAGGCATGTAGAGGACGCTGCGGCGCGGGCGAATATCCATGAACAGGCTCCCTGAAGGAAAAGGCGCAAGACTTTAGAACGTGGATGTCACAACGAGAAGAGGGCTCATCACAGTTGAGAGCCGGATAGAACCGACAGTGATTGAGCAGAAATGATGCAGAGTATCGAGCTGGCCAGCGGCATATCTTGAAGGGGCCCGCCACACATACCGATCATGTGCATCTACACTCAGAATGTTGCAATCTATGGTTTTTACCCACAGCGTTACAAGATCAACTCCTGGCCAATAATCGGCTGAATGCCCCCTTTGAACACTCCAAACATGCCGATGCACAAAATAAAAGCGACCACGGAAAACCGTGATCGCTTTTCAAAAACCATCTGACATAAAAACTAGAGACAAAAACGTCTAGCTCTTCATTCAGATCAATTGAGTTTAGACTGAACCTCAGAGATTGCACCTGCAATCAATCTATCAGCAACGGCCCCCTGGGCAGCATCTGCAAGCAGGACACTGGCAGCACGGGTTGCTGCATCAGCCGCAGCAGCCTTCACATCATCAAGCGCCTGTTTCTCGGCCTGAGAAATCTTATCTTCAGCAAGCTTGGTGCGACGTGCGACGAAATCGTCCAGCTTCACTTTTGCTTCAGCAGCAAGCCGCTCGGCTTCGGCTTTGGCAGCGGTAACGATGGACTCGGCCTCAGCCTCAGCCTCACGCTGCTTGCGCTTGAACTCCGCAACCAGCTTTTGGGCCTCTTCCTTGAACCGACGCGCCTCTTCCAGCTCGTTGGCAATCCGCGCGCTACGCGCATCAAGAGCGGATGCCAGCATGCGGTGCACGCCCAGATAAAGCATGCCACCAACAAACACCACGAAGGCAACCAAGACCCAGATATTAGCCCAACTCGATTCGTTCATGTCCGGTCCTCAGATCCGTCCGGGCCCAACATGGCAACCCGTGTGGGCGTGATGGGCGTGGTGTCTCATGGACAGGAGACCCAGCTTGATTGAAGCAAGGCCTCCCACTCCGAATTCTAGTCTGCCGGATCAGGCAGCATCCTTGCGAGCCAGAGTCGTATCCACAGCCTGCTCAACCTGAGAGCTGGCAAGGTTTGTCCCCACCAAGGCAGAAACGATGGCTTGGGCGGTATCGACAGCTATACCGCGCACATGGCTCAGGGCCTCGACCTTGGTAGCAGCGATACGCTGTTCCGCAGCATCGAGCTTGCTGTTGAGATCGGCTTCCAGTGCCTTGCGATTGGCATCGGACTCAGCAGACAGCTTTGCACGCGTCTCGCCTGCAATGGCATTCGCGCGGGCACGCGCTTCACTCAGAGCTTTTTCATAAGCAACCTGAGCCGCTTCACTCTCCGCCTTAAGCTTCACACCTTCTTCAAGGTCATCCGCAATACGGTCACGGCGTTCCTCGAGGATCCGCCCAATGCGGGGCAGCGTGACCCGGCTCATCAGCAGATAGAGCAGAATGAATGTAATGGCCAGCCACAGGAGCTGGGAAGGGAAGGTCGATACGTCGAACGGCGGGAAGTGAGCCGCATGCTCGTCAACGACATTTTCACCATGCCCGGCAGCCTGAGCAGGAACCTGCTGCACCGGAACAATGGTCTCAACTTCGACCTCAACGGCCTCCACTGCAACTGCAGGCGTAGCTTCGTTTGCAGCCGGCTGGGCTTCGCCCTGCGCTGCCTGAGGTGCCGTATGATGCTGATCCGCCGGTGCGGCCGGAGCCGCGGCCGGCGAATTGGTTTCAGCCTGAACGGGCGCCGCCTGCGCAACCCGGATCATCGCACGGGACGAGACGTCCGCCATTGGCGAGGGGGTTGCTGTCTCGACAGTGGACTGGGCCACCACGAGAGGAGCAGCGACGAGAGAGGTGGCCCCAAAGCCAATACCTGCAATCGCCAGCGCGACAGTCATTTTCCATGGATTCTTCATGGCACGCCCGCTTGACTTGAACTCGACCTTCCGGCCGGACAGCCCTGTGTCTTTAAAAGACCCAGGGCCCGATGCGCGAACCTGATCAGGCCACGAAGAGCAGGATGAGCGCGACGACCAGCGAGAAGATGCCGAGGCCTTCAGCAAGAGCCGCACCGATGAACGCACGAGCAAACTGGCCATCGGCAGCAGACGGATTGCGCAGAGCGCCCGAGAGGAAGTTGCCGAAGATGTTACCCACGCCAACAGCGGCGAGACCCATGCCGAGGCAAGCGAGACCGGCGCCGATGAACTTACCAGCTTCCATTTCCATTGGACTGCTCCTTAGAAAAACTTTGGATTTAAGATAACTTGCTCAAACTCGGACTGATGCTTCCACAGACCTGTCAGTGACCAGGATGGATTGCATCATTCAGGTAGATCGAGGTGAGAACCGCGAACACGTAAGCTTGCAGAACTGCGACCATCAACTCGAAAGCGGTAAGCGCCACGATCATAAAGAAGGGCAGCACCGCGCCGAAGACACCGGCAACACCCGCCGACGTCAGACCCACGACGAAGTAGGCAAACACCTTGAGCGCGATATGACCTGCCAGCATATTGGCAAACAGACGCAGCGAAAGGCTGATCGGACGAGAAAGGAAGGACACAACCTCGATCACCACCAGAATTGGCAGCAGGAAAGCCGGCACGCCCGATGGCACAAAGAGGCCAAGGAAGTGAGTGCCATGGCGGATGAGGCCGTAAATGATCACGGTGAAGATCACCAGCAGCGAGAGCGCTGCGGTCACCACCAGATGGGAGGTGATGGTGAAGCTGTACGGAACAAGACCAACAAGGTTCCCGAACAGAATGAACATGAAGATGGAGAACACCAGCGGGAAGAACGCCATGCCTTCCGTGCCGGCCGAGTCACGCACCATCTTGGCGATGAACTCGTAACTCATCTCCGCCACAGACTGGGCGCGACTCGGAACGAGCGTGCGGCCACGGGTAGCATAGGTGAGATAGAAGAAAATAACGGCCACCACCACGCACATGAACAGCGCGGAGTTGGTGAAGGAGAACTGCGCCCCGCCGATATTGAAAAGATCTACGAGCGGCTTGATCTCAAACTGGTGGATCGGATCAACGATCATCCGAGCGCGCCCCCTGCCATGCGACTTGCGCCGCGAGAAGTAAACTGCGGCACAAGCCGCGCAATTATCCGAACGGCTGACGCCGCGAGATTTCTACGGGGCTTCCCCTGCAAACCGGATACTCCGACCTGCAAATATGAACCGTGAAGGCTGCAACACTTGGTCTGCGCCATCATGATCCCGGCCGCCCCCGCGACGGACCTTCGCCCGCCGCCCGCATCATGTTCAGCACGCCAGCAGCAAAACCCACCAGCGTGAAGATGATCAGACCCCAAGGGCTGATCGAGAAAAACCTGTCCAAGCCATAACCGATGAGCGCACCCACCAGCGTGCCAGACACGAACTCCGCCCCTAGCCGAAAAGCGAGTGCGGCGCCCGATTGAGCCGAGGTGTCACGCTTGGCTCCGCTTGGTTCAACCTTCGCTTTCTGCGCTTGAATCTTGCTCAACGAAACGTCGAGACGACCCAACCGTTCAGAAAGCTCGGCATCACTTGGGCGGGCCTCTTCACCATGCGCGGCCACGCGACGCTCTCCATTCGGAGAAGATTCAGGCTCTGACATAGTTCTGACCCCGGCTCAGAGAAAGGCAGAAGCCCTTTCCTCTGAAACCGGGCGCACCATAGTTGCGTCAAAATTGGGTGTCAAGGCAAAGCGTAAATTACTTATCCATATGAAATAAATGAAGAAAATTGTGGCACACCAATCTTGTACCCAGGCTAGACCACCTCACGAAGCTGCTCAGCTGCCTTAAGGTCCACTGATACCAAGCGCGAGACCCCCCGTTCGGCCATGGTCACACCGAACAGACGGTCCATCCGCGCCATGGTGATAGGGTTGTGCGTGATGGTGAGAAAGCGCGTTTCGGTCAGCCGGGTCATTTCTTCCAGCAAGGTGCAGAAGCGCTCCACATTGGCATCATCCAGCGGTGCATCCACCTCATCCAGCACACATATAGGTGCTGGGTTCGTCAGGAATACCGCGAAAATCAAGGCCATGGCTGTCAATGCCTGCTCCCCGCCTGAAAGCAGGGAAAGGCTCTGCGGCTTCTTGCCCGGCGGCTTGGCGATGATGTCGAGCCCGGATTCCAGCGGGTCTTCCGCATCCGTCAACACAAGCTGCGCTTCACCACCGCCAAAGAGGGTATCGAACAGTTTGCGGAAATGGGCATCCACAACCACGAATGACGCCTGAAGCCGTTCTCGCGCCTCGCGATTCAGGCTGGATATCGCCCCACGCAGACGGCGGATCGCCTCCACCAGATCGTCCCTTTCGCCGGTCAACTCCTGAAGACGCGCATCAGCCTCTTCCAGCTCGATGTCCGCGCGCAGATTTACCGCGCCGAGTCGGTCACGGTCACGGCGCGCCTTCTCCAAAATCGCTTCTATGTCTTCGATTTTAGGGTGGAGAGAATCAGCATGCAGGCCTGCTGCTGTTCGGGCAACATCTGGTGATCCATCAAGGGTTTCGGCAATTTCTCGCAACACATCGTCACGGCGCTGGCGGGCAGCATCAAGGCGCGCCTCCGCCCGTGCATGGTCGGCGCGCGCGGAGGCCATGGCTTCCATCGCATCTCGCGCCGCCTTGTCCGCACTGGCAAGGGCGGCTTCGCCTTCCGCAAGGCGATCAGCGGCATCCCGGCGCGCCTGCTCAGCCTTTTCAAGAGCAGAGAGCAGGCTGCGTCGCTGGTGAAACAGGGTGTTGGGGGCATCTTCAATCTCGGCCAGTTCGGCCCTCGCCTCCTCACCGCGTGCCGTCACAGCAGCGAGTCGCTCCCCTGCCCCACCGGCACGCTGACGCCAGGATCGCTCTTCCGCAGCAATGGCTTCCAGTCGACGCATGCGGGCAGCGCCATCGCGTCGCAAAGCCTCTCCAGCCGCGCGCGCCTCTGCCAGTGCGGCACGGCGTTCGCTGGCCTCCGCCCGTGCGCGGGCCAGTTCCATTTCCAGAATCTGAGGCGTATCAAGCGCTGCAAGGGATTCGGACACCTCTTCAAGGCTGCCCTCGCCCTCCTCCCGCGCATTTTGAATGCGGCTGCGCGCCTCTGCCAAAGCTGAAAATCGCGCAAGATGCTGTGCTGCGCGTCGCTCTGCCGCCTCCAGCGCGGCCCGTGTGATCTCCGCCCTGCGCTGGGCCGTGCGGCGCGCCTCACGCGCCTGTGATTCGGCCGCTGAGGCCACGCGCAACTCCGAATCACGATCTTCCATCGTCTCGCGCAGCGCCTCCATGGCGGCACGAGCTTCATCGGTTTCCGCTTCGATATCTGCGAGACGATTGCGTTCAGCGAGACGACGGGCAGCCGCCGTGGGAGCATCCGCCGCCGCCATCACCCCATCCCAACGCCACAGATCGCCCTCCCGCGTCACCAGACGCTGGCCGGGGTGGAGCTCGCCGGCAAGCCGGGCACCCTCTGCCTGCGCGATGATTCCCACCTGGGCGAGCCGCCGCGCCAGAGCCTGCGCACCAGTCACAAATCGGGAAAGAGGCACCGCGCCAGCCGGCAATTTCGGATCGGCTTCATTCACATGGGATCCGGCCCAGCGGGCCGGTGCACCCTGAGCCACGGGCAAATCGAGATCATCGCCCAGCGCCGCACCAAGGGCGACCTCATAGCCCTTCTCGACCCGCAACAGGTCCATCACCGGAGGAAAGCGGCGATCCGCAGATTGCAGCAGTTTGGTGAGTGTGCGGGCCTCAGCATCCATTCGCCCAAATTGCTTTTCGGCCTCATTCAGGGCTGGCCGCAAATCCTCCAGCGCACGGCGCGCAGCGGAATGGGCTGCTTCAGCTTCGGCAGTCGCCTCTTCCGACTCGGCCAGAGATTCCCGGGCAAATTCCGCCTCGGCCCGAATGGTTTCGAGATTATCCGTGCCGGCATCGCGCTTCAGGCGCGTCTCTTCTGCATCCACAGAGGCGCGCTCGGCGGCAATGCGCACCAGCCGGTCGCGAATCTCCCGCTGGGCCTGCTCCAGTGTGGTACGGCGCGCGCCAAGATCGGCGAAATGGGTGGTCTTTTCATCCAGAGCCTGTTCGGCCTCTTCCAGCAGGACTTGCGCCTCTTCGCGCCGGTCATCGGCCATAGCCTGCGTTTCGGCGGCATCTTCCTGCGCGGCATGCAGGTCTTCGGCTTCCGCCACCAGCCCTTCCAGCACCCCTTCCGCATCCACGGACAGGGCCTGCTCGCGCTCCAGATCCTGTTCGACCTGGATGATGCGGCGCTCCAGTTCCTGCTTGCGGGTGGCGAGGCGCGCTTCTTCCTTGTCCAGCTCTGAACGGGCGTGGGTCAGGCGCTGGAGGGCTGCGGCGGCCTCAGCCTCGGCCGCCCGCATGGGAGGCAAGGCATGAGCGGCGAGAGCCTGAAGGCGCGCAGTTTCGGCCTGCATACGGGTCAGATCCGTGCCATCGCGCTGGGTGGCCGCCAGCGCCTGCTCGGATTCCGCCAATGCAGCACTCACCTCCAGCCAGCGCAACCACAGCAGGGTCGCCTCACATCTGCGAATCTCCGCCGCCAGCGCCTTGTAACGCTGGGTCTGACGGGACTGACGCCGCAGGCTCTCGGTCTGCGTCGACATCTGGACGATGACATCCTCAAGCCGCGCCAGATTCTGTTCTGCACCGCGCAGGCGGGTTTCGGCCTCATGGCGGCGGGCGTGAAGCCCGGCGACGCCGGCTGCCTCCTCCAGAATGCGACGACGCGCGGCAGGCTTGGCCCCGACGATCTCCCCAATCTGCCCCTGTCGCACCAGAGCCGGCGAGCGCGAACCCGTGGATGCATCGGCAAACAGCAGGTGCACATCGCGCGCCCGCACATCCTTGCCGTTCACCTTATAGGCAGAACCACGCCCGCGCTCGATGCGGCGCACCACCTCCAGCTGGTCCCACTCATTGAACGCAGCCGGAGCCGTGCGGGCGCGATTGTCGAGCTGGAGCGTCACCTCTGCCACATTGCGGGCGGGGCGGCCCGTGGTTCCGGCGAAAATCACCGAATCCATGTCCTGCGCGCGGAAGGCCTTGAAGGAGCTTTCGCCCATGACCCAGCGCAGCGCTTCCACCAGATTGGATTTGCCACACCCGTTCGGCCCCACCACCCCGGTCAGGCCGGGCTCGATGAACAGGTCCGAAGGCTCAACAAAGGTCTTGAAGCCCATCAGCCGCAGGCGATCGAACTTCATGCCTGCCGCACCTGTTTCCATCCCGATGCGCGGCGCACGCTGACGGCCCCGGCAAAGCCGGGCGACAGGTCGCGGGTGGTGTTGGCACGGATCATGAACAAGCATGTGCCAGCCGCTGCGGGTTCCGTCAAATGGCCTTGTCGCGCAAGGCCCATGGAACCGTCACCCTTGCTTCACACGCAGGTGCTCTGTAACGCCAAGAGCAATGCTGCGAGGCAACATGGACAAGAGCGTGGCGCAGGACACGGAACTGGGCCGGTCGGTTCAGGACTATATCGACGAAACCCCGGTCTGGCGGGACGGCACAACCGTGCCTTTCGTGCCCATGACGCGCATGCAATGGCGGATATGGGGGCTGGCTGCCGCCGGAAAGTTCTTCGAAGGGCTGGTGGTGTTCATCACCGGCGTGGCGCTCCCCCTCATCTCGCGTGAGTTTGACCTGAACGCCGTGCAGCACGGCATGGTGGGTGCTGCCAGCCTGGCGGGCATTCTTGTCGGCGCCTTCTTCCTGGGCACGCTGGCAGATACATTCGGCCGAAAGACCATGTTCATTCTGGAGATGGTGATTTTCATCATCTTCCTGATGCTCCTGGCTGTCAGCCCCTCCTATCTCTGGCTGGTCATCTTCCTGTTCGGCGTCGGTGTGGCGCTGGGGTGTGATTATCCCACAGCTCATCTGGTGATATCGGAGAGCATCCCCTCCTCCACGCGCGGACGGCTGGTGCTGTCCGCCTTCGGCTTTCAGGCGGTCGGCGCGATCGCCGGCACCGTTCTGGGCTACATCATCCTCGTCTCATTCCCGGATGTGACGGCCTGGCGCTATATGTATGCTGCGGTCATCCTTCCGGCACTGATTGTCGCCATCGGACGTTTCGGTGTGACGGAGAGCCCCTCCTGGCTGCTGTCCCATGGCCGGGAAGAAGATGCGGTGCGTGAGGTTGGCCGTCTGCTGGACCGCAAGCCAGTCTACCCCAAGGAGGTCAAGCTCAAGCGGCGACAGAAGAAGCTCACCAAGGCGGACCGTCACCCGCTGGCTCTGTTCAACAAGCGCAACCGACGCGCCACCATTCTGGCGAGTGTGCCGTGGTTCCTTCAGGATCTGAGCACCTATGGCATCGGCATCTTCACCCCCACCATTCTGGCGGCGGCGCTGGGCCATGCGGCCACCCATGACACCTCCCTCACCAGCCTCATCTCGGATGACATTCTGGCAGCGAAGGGTGCAGCGCTGATTGACCTGTTGCTGGTGGCCGGCGTCATCGCGGCCGTGATGCTCACCGATAAGGTGGGGCGCATTCCGCTCCAGATCGTGGGTTTCATCGGCTGTGCGGCGGGCCTGCTCATCAGCGCCTTTTCCGGCTACACCACCGGCAGCACCCAGATCACCCTGATCTTCATCGGCTTCATGTTGTTCAACTTCATGACCAATATGGGCCCGAATGCGCAGACCTACCTGCTCGCGGGCGAGGTGTTCCCGGTGCATATCCGGGCGCGCGGGGCAGGCTTTGCGGCCGGCTTCGCCAAGATCGGTGCTGTACTGACTGCCTTTTTCTTCCCCATTCTGCTGAGCGAGATCGGCACACAGGCGCTGCTCTATGTGCTCATCGGCACCTCTATCCTCGGCGCGCTTGTCACCTACTGGTTCCGGGTGGAGACGACAGGGCAGAGCCTCGACGATATCGACCCCTGAGACAGAATGGGGGCGCCTTTCAACAGCCGCCCCATATTGGCTGCATTCATCCGCTTCCCCTGCGCCATCACCGGTTGAACCGCCGGCGCAGGGAGAGGGGCATATGACCATCGCTGATACCAAAAGGCACTGTCTTTTCACGGGCGTCATGGCCGCGACGCTTGCGCTTCCACTCCTGCTCTCAACCCCTGCGCATGCCGGACAGGATCGCCAGCCGGTACCAGAACAGCGCTACGTCGTGACCAATGTGGCCAGCAGCGATGTCCTGAACATCCGCACCCAGCCGGATGCAACCGCCGAGATTCTCACGTCCCTACCCCCGGATGCCAAAGACATCATCGTGGCCGGCACAAGCCACGAATCAGGCTCACAGACTTGGTGGCAGGTGGTGACGCCGAAGGGCACGGGCTGGGTCAATGCCAGCTATCTCGCCCCTTCTGGTGATAACACCACCCGCGAGACGGCTTTTCCCCTGCGTTGTTCCGGCACAGAACCCTTCTGGGGCGTGAACATAGCGGACGGCAAGGCCAGCTTCTCCACGCCGGAGAGTTCTGAAGCCTTCACCGCCAGCCCCATGGAATGGGCGCGCGGCTCGCTCCGCCATTTCATCGTGCGGCTGAAAATGGGCGAGGCATCCGGCCAGTTGACCGTCCTGCGGGCCTCTCCCGCCTGCTCCGATGGCATGAGCGACACCGCCTTTCCCTATGAGGGCGTGCTGGTGAAGCCGGATGGCACTGTGCTTTCCGGCTGCTGCCAGCGGGCCGGCTAATCATATAAGTCTCCCAACAGCCACGCGCCTACGCACAGCTCTGCCCGGCACGGCACGGGCGGTGCGCCCATGACGAGAGAAGACCGTCGACCCGGGACCTTGACCGATGCCGGACGAACTTTACTCCGGCACGCCATGGGATTGAGCAAAGCCCGACGCGCAAAACGCACGGACCGTTGATATAAGCGGCCCGGCGGGTCTTCTGCCTGTTCGCGTTTCGCGCAAACGCGACTATGTTGCGCCAGAACTCTCGCAATTTCGCCGCGCATGCCTATCTGCGGCGTCACAGACCACTCCAGAGGACCAGAACACATGCTGTTCAACCAGCCGGGCGCCAATGGCGCGGGACACAATGGTGCGGGTGCTGACGCGATCATTGATGTGACCACCGAGAACTTCATGAAGGAGGTTCTGGAAGAATCACGCACCCGTCCGGTGCTGGTGGACTTCTGGGCTCCCTGGTGCGGCCCATGCAAAACCCTCGGCCCGGTGCTGGAGAAGGTGGTCGCATCCACCAAGGGCCAGGTGCGGATGGTGAAGATGAACATTGACGAGCAACCGGCCATTGCCGGCCAGCTCGGCATCAAGTCCATCCCCACCGTCTATGCCTTCGTCAACGGCCAGCCGGTGGATGGCTTCATGGGCGCACTGCCGGAAGGACAGATCAAGTCCTTCGTGGAACGCCTGATTGGCGATGGTGGCGAAGGTGATATGGCCGAGGTTCTGGCCTCCGGCGAAGCCGCGCTGGCGGAGGGCGACCTCGCCGGTGCCGCCGAGGTATTTGCTGCGGTTCTGGAAGTGGAGCCGGATAACCTGACCGCCATCTCCGGTCTTGTGCGCACGCAGATCAAGGCGGGTGCGTTCGAAGAGGCGCGGGCCATTTTGGGCAGCGTGCCGGCTGACAAGCAGGCCGATAGCGCCATCACTGCCGCCCGCGCCGCTCTTGAACTGGCAGAACAGGCCGAGAGCCTGGGCGATGTCGCCCCTCTCGCCGCGAAGGTGGACCTCAACCCGGAAGACCATCAGGCGCGCTATGAACTCGCCATCGCACTCAACGCCCATGGGCGTCGTGAAGATGCACTGAACCACCTTCTGGATATTGTGAAGCGTGATCGCAGCTGGAATGAAGATGCAGCGCGCAAACAAATCATCCAGTTTTTCGAGGCCTGGGGGTCAGCCGATCCGCTCACCCAATCCGGCCGACGCAAGCTTTCGGCGATGCTGTTCGCCTGAGGACCAAATTTCGTGGCATCCAACCGTACCTATCATTCACCGACGGACATTCCGTCGGTGGTTCCAGTCTTCCCACTCGCCGGCGCGCTGCTGCTGCCGCGCGCGGAACTGCCGCTGAATATCTTCGAACCGCGCTACATGGCGATGGTGGACGATATTCTCGGTGGCGCACGCCTGATCGGCATGGTGCAGCCGGATACCAATGCCCCGGAGGTGCCGGAAGGCCCCGGCGTGTTCAAGGTGGGCTGTCTTGGCCGCCTCACCCAGTTCAGCGAAACGGATGACGGGCACTACCACATCCACCTCACCGGCCTCTGCCGATTTCGGGTGCTGGAGGAAGTGGATGGCGGCACGCCCTATCGCCAGTTCCGGGTCGACACCACGCCATATGAATTTGACTTCATGCCCGGTGCGGCCGATGAAGCGGTGGTGGACCGCACCGCCCTTCTTGATGCTCTGGCGGCCTTCCTTGAAGCCAACCAGCTTGAGGCGGACTGGGATGGCATCCAGCAGGCGGGCACGGAAACGCTTGTGAACGCGCTCTCCGTGATGTCGCCCTATGGCACCCTGGAAAAGCAGGCGCTGCTGGAAGCCGAAAGCCTGAAAGCCCGCGCCGACATGCTGGTGGCCATCACCCAGATGATGCTGGCCCGCATGCCCGGCGATGGGGAGGGTTCCCTGCAATAAGGCTTGCGGCGGAAGCGGAAGCGCCTCTCAGGGGGCGCCCGCAGGCTGGGTGGCGAAGCGCAGGGTGGCGCCGGGAGCAAGGGTGCGCACATCGAAGGTGCGGATTTCAAGCGAACCCGCCACATCCAGCGTCACCACCACCACATCGCCGGAAACGGCGGTGGACAGCACCTTCGCCCCCGCCGGCAACATCGCCGTGACCTGACCTGTGCCGATCGGCTGGGTGCGCAGCATGCGATAGCTGATGACACCCAGAACCGCGATCACCCCCACGAACATGACAAGCATGGACACGGAAGAAAAACGGCGGAACTTGGCGATGACACGTTCCTGATCCGGAGTCAGCGGGGCCTCAGAGGCCTCATCGGCAGGGTTGGGGCGCATGATCATGAACGGGCCGGGGCTCCGGTGAAGCAGTGCGTTTTCCTGTTTCGAAAGATCAGGCAAACGCTCAAATGAATTGAATGGCCGCATTTTCTGGACGCGAACCACGATCCGCTTCGCTCGAAAATGCTCAAACGGACGGAAGACAATGATGACCGCAGGCACCAGCGAAGACACCTTCGAGGACTGGCCTGAGGGTGGTGCAGACACGCTATCCGCACCGTCCTCCCACCTCACCGTAACAGCAGATGAGGAGGATGCCAGCCAACGACTGGACCGTGTCCTCACCCGGCATGCGCCAGACCTCAGCCGCACCCGCATCCAGCGCCTGGTGGCGGAGGGGCAGGTTCAGCTCGGCGGGCGTGTGGTAGTGGACGCAGCCGGGCGGGTCAATGCCGGGGATGTCTACATCATAGCTTTGCCCGAGCCAGAGGCTGCAGAACCGGTGGCTGAGGATATTCCCCTCATCATCGCCCATGAGGATGACGACCTCATCGTCATCGACAAGCCGGCGGGCATGGTGGTGCATCCGGCTCCCGGCCATTCCAGCGGCACGCTGGTGAACGCACTGCTGCATCATTGCGGAGATACGCTCTCCGGCATTGGCGGCGTGCGGCGACCGGGCATCGTCCATCGTATCGACAAGGACACCTCCGGCCTGCTGGTGGTGGCGAAGAATGACAGGGCGCACAGGGGCCTCTCCGCCCAGTTCGCCGACCATGGCCGTACCGGACCACTGGAACGGGCCTATATCGCCTTTGTCTGGGGTGTGCCGAAGCCGCGCGGGACCGTGAATGCCCCCATCGACCGCCACCCCGCCTATCGACAGAAAATGGCGGTGCGCAAGGGCGGACGCGAGGCCATCACCCACTGGCAGTTGCTGGAAACCTATGCCGGAGAAGATGGCTTGCCGCTGGCCAGCCTCGTGGAATGCCGGCTTGAGACCGGTCGCACCCATCAGATCCGCGTGCATATGGCTCATATCGGCCATCCGCTTCTGGGCGATGAGGTCTATGGGCAGGGCTTCCGCACCAAGGCGAGTCGCCTACCAGAGTTCGCCCGCACCGAGCTGGAGGGGTTGAAACGGCAGGCGCTGCATGCGGCTCGGCTCGGCTTTTCCCATCCGCTGAGCAAAGAACATCTCTCCTTCGAAAGCGAACTGCCGCCGGAACTCGAATCCCTGCGCGCCGTTCTTTCAGGGGAAGAAGAGGGCTGAAGGCGGATAAAACGCCACACGCATGGGGTGCAGTCATATCTGTGCCCTTTTCCTCTTCTCCTATATGCTTACTCAGACGGCTGGCGATTTGCGGCCGCATGACCGGCAGCCCATGGCGGGGGCCGGGATAACAGGAGGCCATCCATGGCGCAGGCCAAGAGCGTGCCCGTTCCCTCACCAGAAGGTGGATTGACGCGGTATCTCGAAGAGATCCGCAAATTTCCGATGCTGGCGCCGGACGAGGAATACATGCTCGCCAAGAGCTGGCGCGAGCATGGAGACCGCGACGCCGCCCACAGGCTGGTGACCAGCCATCTGCGTCTCGTGGCGAAAATCGCCATGGGGTATCGTGGCTATGGCCTGCCCATCTCGGAAGTGATTTCCGAGGGCAATGTGGGCCTGATGCAGGCGGTGAAGCGATTCGAGCCCGAAAAGGGCTTCCGCCTCGCCACCTATGCCATGTGGTGGATCCGCGCCTCGATCCAGGAATATATCCTGCGCTCGTGGAGCCTGGTGAAGATGGGCACTACCGCAGCCCAGAAGAAGCTGTTCTTCAACCTGCGCAAGGCCAAGAGCCAGATCTCCGCGCTGGAGGAAGGCGACCTGCGGCCTGAGCATGTGCAGCAGATCGCCACCAAGCTCGGCGTTTCCGAGCAGGATGTGGTGGACATGAACCGCCGCCTCTCCGGCGACGCCTCCCTCAATGCCCCCATCCGGGATGACTCTGAAGGTGGCGGTGAGTGGCAGGACTGGCTGGTGGATAATCAGATCGGCCAGGAAGAGCAGTTCGCTGAGAATGAAGAGCTGGACAACCGCCGCGCCGCGCTGGCCGGAGCCCTTGGCGTGTTGAACGAGCGCGAGCGCCGCATCTTTGAGGCTCGCCGCCTGAGTGACGATCCTGTCACCCTGGAAGAGCTGGCCGGTGAATTCGGTGTTTCGCGCGAACGGGTACGTCAGATTGAGGTGCGTGCGTTCGAAAAAGTTCAGAAGGCCGTTGTAGAGCGCCTGCACGAAGTGGAAACCCGCCCGCGTGAAGCCGCTGCGGTGTGATGCATGGGCGGGTGCACCGGCATCAGATTTTAAGGCGTGAGCTCTGATGGGCGTACGGTTCCGCTTCGGATCAGGTACGCAGTACGGCGGCCAGCCATGTTCTGATCATTTCTGGACGACAGAGCGGGAAATGTTGCGGGGTTTCCCGCAAGCTGCTCAATGCCTCACCTCAACGGTACCCAAAGAATTGTTTCACGGGGCTTTAAGCCATCCTTACGGGCCATGGCGACAGGACCGTGCTGAATAAGCATGGTGAAGCCTGTCAGTGGGAATGCGCAGTCTATCTGCATATCTCCACAGAACCGCAGCTCTATAACTGCGACAGCCCGATGAAGGGCCAGCCACAACAATTCCGCGCATCTCACAGGCTAAGGAACCAGAACGTTCTGTGATGGGCATCGGGCATTCAAAATGGCACAGCCCCCACGCCCGGAGCACCCTCTAATTGCGTTCTTCCGGCAAGGTCGGAAGGGGAATGATGTCGATCTCATCCTCTTGCAGCGCTTTCACATCTTCAGGCGTCGCCTCGCCATAGATGTTGCGCTGCTCTTCCTCGCCCTCATGCATGCGGCGGGCAAGCGTGGCGAAGTCATCGCCCACATAATCCGCGTTCTGAACCACATGTGCGCGCACACGGCGCATCAGCTCCCGCAACTCCTGCGCTGGCCCGGTCGCAAGCTGTGTGGGGGCTGGTGGTGCCGGGGCTTCAACGGGTTCCGCACCATCTGGTTGCAGGCGCGCAGGCCCATCCGTCCGCGCAACGGCAGGGGCCATGATCGCCTTTTCCACCTGCTCTGAACCACAATGCGGGCAAGACACGAAGCCGCGCGCACGCTGCTCTTCATAGCTGGATGAGGATGCAAACCAGCTTTCGAAGGTATGACCGGCCACACAGCGCAGCGTGTAGAGGATCACGTGCCCTCCTCCACGAGATGCAGATGGCCCTCCGTCTCTCGCCCCGCCATCTCGAAACGACGGCCATGGGAGAGGGAGGGAATGCGGCGGCGCGCAGCATCCACGGCACCCAGATCAAGCTCGGCAAACACCACGCCGGGCTCGGTTCCACCTTCTGCCAGTACGCGGCCCCACGGATCCACCACCAGCGAATGGCCGTAGGTCTCGCGTCCGCTCTCATGCCGCCCGCCCTGTGTCGCGGCCAGCACGAAAGACCCGTTCTCGATCGCACGGGCCCGCAGCAGCACATGCCAATGCGCCTCACCGGTTGGGCGGGTGAAAGCCGCCGGCACGGTCAGCACCTGTGCACCGGCCTCGGCCAGCGCACGGAACAGGGCCGGGAAACGCAGATCATAACAAATGCTGAGGCCAAAACTGACCCCATCCACATCCGCCAGAACCGCTCGCTCACCCGGCGAGAAGGAGGCTGATTCGTTGTACGCCTCGCCATTGCCGAGATCGACATTGAACATGTGGATCTTGTCATAGCGGGCAGAAATCTCCCCCTCCGGGTCAATTACAAACGCGCGGTTGACGGCGCGATTGTCGCTGACCCTCAGGGCGAGTGAACCGATATGGAGGTGAATCTTGAGCTCCCGCGCCAGCTCACGCAGCGCGGCAAGGGTCTTGTCCTGCTCTTCAGGCGCAAGAGCCGCGAACAGGGCAACACGCTCCTGCTCAATGATATTGGTCATCTCCGGCGTCTGCACATAACGCGCCCCGGCCTGCGCCGCCTCTCGGATAAGCGCGCGCGCGGCATCCAGATTGGCGGAGACATCGCGCCCGGAGCGCATCTGCACGAGGCCCACGCGCAGGGGTGTAGCGGTTGCGGCAGTGTCGGAAGACGTCATCAGCTTGCTCTCGCTTCAGGCGGGCGAGCTGGCGGCAAGGCCGCCGCGCCCTGTCTATCTGTCAGGGCCGTTGCCGATCCGCCCGGCCCATTGATGCATTGTGCCTCACCCGCCGGCGGATGAACATGGGGCGTGAACACCGGCAGCGCGGAACCGTCTTGGACAAGACAGCAGACGGTCTGTGGCTTCAGCCCGTCACCAGCGCATCCAGCCGCCCGGCCTGATCCAGGGCGTAGAGGTCATCACAGCCACCCACATGGGTATCGCCAATGAAAACCTGAGGGACAGTTTTCTTGCCACCAGAAAGACGCACCATCTCCTTCTGGCCTTCCGAATCCATGGTCACGTCAATTTCAGTGAAGGTCCACCCTTTACGGCGGAGCAGTTCCTTGGCGGAGTGGCAATAGGGGCAGAAGTTCTTGGTATAAATGACGATAGGTTTCATGGAACCGGAGCGCACCGCTGTGTGGGACGGCCGGGATGCCGTCATGAAAGTGACGTAACACAAGAAGCGCCCGAAAATCGACAGTCACGTGAAATCCGTCATATCCGCTTCATAGCTGGGAATATCCTCCACCCGGGCAAAAGTCAGCACATTCACCTGTGCGGCCCCGGCCTGATGCAGCGTTCGGGCGCAGGCATCCAGCGTCGCGCCTGTGGTGTAAACATCATCCACCAGCAGCACATTCCGGCCGCGCAGGTCCATCTCACCCGTGCGTGAAACAGCGAAGGCTCCGGCCACATTGTCCCGGCGCTGGTCACGATCCAGATTCGTCTGGGAAATCGTGCGACGGCGGCGGACAAGAATATCCACGCGGACTGGCGGGGCAGGCCCTATCAGCGCGCGTGAGGCCTGAAGATGCCGCGCCAGCAGAGCGGACTGGTTGAACCGCCGCCGCCACAGGCGCAGCGGATGCAGAGGCACCGGCACCAGCATATCCGCCTCATCCAGAAGCTGACGACCGGACTGCGCCATCAGCCTTGCCATGGGCCGGGCGTGCTCAAGGCGATCCGAATATTTCAGGCCATGCACAAGCAACCGCGCGACATCGTTGAACAGCACCACTGAACGTGCCCGCTCAAAAGCCGGCGGCTCTGCCAGTGCGCGCGCCGAAAAGACAGGGGATGGCATGCCTCCTTTCAGCGGGGGCATGGGTATGCCTGTGCGCTCGCACACAGGCGGGGTGATGAAACGCAGTTTCTGCCAGCATACAGGACACAGGCCGCCATCATCGCCCATCACGCATCCACAGGCAGCACAGGTCGAAGGCAAGGCAAATCCTAGAACACCCCGGCCAAAGGCGCGCATCATCCGCCCTGAAACAGACAAGGCATCAGCCAACCGCGCGGAAGCCCGCGGCCCCATGGGAAAGGACATTTCCTCCGGAGGCTCAGCCCCGTCATGCCCCACTTGATGCCAGCCCTTGTCAGCCACCCACGCGCCTCTCTCCACCGGCCTATCCCCTCACCTGCCGTGAAGAGAAAGGAAACTCGGCCATTGGCTATGTTGCACTGCCCACGGCCTGTCTGCCAACATGACGCAGCCAAAGCGCGCGGCATCGCCGGAATGACGCGAAACAGGACCGCGCCGGCATCAGGCATTCGGGGAGAAACATGAGCAAGACCAACAAGGGCAACTTCTTCGAAGATTTCACCGTTGGCCAGGTGATCCGCCACGCCACGCCGCGCACCGTGACGGTTGGGGACGTCAGCCTCTACAGCGCCCTTTACGGCATGCGCTTTGCCGTGCAGTCGGCGGACAGCTTCGCACAGGCCATCGATTACCCCCGCGCGCCGGTGGATGACCTGCTGGTCTTCCACATCGTGTTCGGCAAGACCGTGCCTGATATCTCCCTGAATGCGGTCGCGAACCTGGGCTATGCGGGCGGGCGCTTCCTGGCCCCCGTCTATCCGGGCGATTCGCTCACCGCCGTCTCCGAGGTCATCGGCCTGCGCGAGAATTCGAACGGCACCAGCGGCGTGGTCTATGTCCGCTCCACCGGCTTCAATCAGGATGGCACGGAAGTGCTGGACTATGTGCGCTGGGTGATGGTGCGCAAGGGCAATGTGAACGCCCCCGCGCCCGAGCCCGTGGTGCCCACCCTGCCCGCCGCTCTGGCTCCTGATGCTCTGGGCAATGCGGTGCCGGTGTTGAATCTGGAAGGCTGGCGCAGCGACCTCTCCGGCTCCACCGCCCGCTTCGACGATTACCAGATTGGCGAACGCATCGACCATGTGGACGGCATCACCGTGGAAGAAGCCGAGCACATGCTTGCCACCCGCCTCTACCAGAACACGGCGAAGGTGCACTTCAACCAGTTCACCGAGGGTCAGGGCCGTTTCGGGCGGCGGCTGGTCTATGGCGGGCACGTTATCTCGCTGGCGCGGGCCCTCTCCTATAATGGTCTGGGCAATGCCTTCCATGTGGCCGCCATCAATGGCGGGCGGCATGTGTCGCCGCTTTTTGCCGGTGCCACCATTTTCGCATGGAGTGAAATTCTCGACGCCCAGCCCATTCCGGGCCGTGAGGATGTGGGTGCATTGCGCGTGCGCACCATCGCCACCAAGGATCAGCCGACGGAGAACTTCCCCGGCAAGATCGGCGAGGAATATGACCCGAGCGTGCTGCTCGATCTCGACTACTGGGTGCTCATTCCCCGCTGAGGACGCAAAGGCGGCCCCAAGTGGGCACTCCATGCGGGCCGCCTTTCACTCCCAGCCGTTTCAGTTCACCAGAGTGATGTGCCACCGGCCTTGTCTGCCTCAGCCGGGCTGCGGGGCTTTGGGCTGCCTTCCGCTGGTGCATATGCAGATGAGCCTGCCGGCATGGACGCGCCTGCATCCGGGCGCACAACAGGCGCACGCCGATCACGGGCTGCGGGCTTCGGCTTTTCCTCGGCCACCTTTGCAGCGGGCAGAGAAAACGCCGACATGAAGCGCCATGCTTCTTCCCCTGCATCAATATCGCGGTTGCGCAGGCCCAGAAATGTCGAGCCGAGGGAGACATCTGTGTCCACCCGCGCGGGAGACTGATGGCCGCCGCGCTCAATGGAAAGAAGGCGGACAACGCTGCCATTGTCGCACGAATCCCAGCGCTGCTCTGTCACGGAGGTGCCATCCCAACGGTCAAGGTCCGGCAGTTTTTGCGTTGTGGCATCCCCGCACCCGTTCAACCGGGCGAAAAGACCGGCGCTGTCGGGGGCCGAAAGGGTTGCACCCATCGGGGTCCAGAAGCCGTCATAGGCGATCACGGAGTCTGCCGTGCCGTGGATGAACATGATCGGCACCGGACGAGACGGCGTGCACTCCTCGCGATAATTAGCAGGCGCGGTCGCCATGATGGCCGTGAATGCAGCGAAGACATGCGGAAACTCGCACGCCATGCGCTCTACCATGAAACCGCCGTTTGAAATGCCCACCAGATAGATACGACGCGGGTCTGCGATACCCTCGCTGACCAGCTTGTGAGCCAGCGACACCAGAAACGGCACATCATCCCCGGGCCGGAGCACGCCGGTCAGACGCATGGCCGGCGGGCGGCCATCATTCCAGACCCGCCCCTCACCCTGCGGGTAAACCGCAATGAAGCCCTTGGCGCGTGCGGTCGCATCCAGGCCGAAATATCCGCGAAACCCCTCGGCATTCTGGCCCGCACCATGCAGGGCGATCACAACGGGACGCGGACCGGGCGGCCCCTCCGGGGTCATCATCAGATAGGAACGCTCATCCCGCCCCACCTTCAGCACGTGCTCGGTAACACTTTGAGCCGCAGCGGGAGAGCCGAAAGAACCAAGCAGGAAAAAAAGAAAAAGCCCGCATGCGCATGCCTTCCATCCCTTCATCCATCTCATGGCGGACAAAACAGACTCGCTCAGCACACCGCTCCCAACCATTCCTGACATGCCCGCCCAATCCCGCTCAAAACCCTGAAATCACCGCACACGACCTGAGGCCTCCGCATGGAGGGATTAAGGCAGACCCACGGCATCACTGTGGCATCGCAGCAACAGAGATGGCACGTTCAAGTTAAGATTTGATTCAGATCAACCTCAACTTTGAAGCGGGGCGCGACACCAGCGTTATGGTCAGATTCATAATCGTTCTGGAGTTCGGGGCATGAAGACGTTCGGCATTAGCACAGTGGTAGCAGCAGGCCTTGGTATGTTTGTGGCGGGTAGTGCTGTTGCTGCGGATATTTCCGCTGCGCCGGCCTACAAGGCTCCTGTGGTAGCCGAGGCGCAGAGCCCCTGGCAGATCCGCGTGCGCGCGCTGGGCGTCATCGTCGAGGACAAAGGCCATGTGAATGGCATCCCCGGTTCGAACCTGAATTACACCGACTCGCTCATCCCTGAGCTGGACATCACCTACTACTTCACCAACAATTTCGCGGCCGAACTCATCCTCGGCACCACCCGCGCGAATGTGAATGGCGCGGACGCGATCAACAGCCTGGGCCAGATCGGCAAGACCTGGATCCTGCCCCCCACCCTGACGCTGCAGTATCACTTCACGAACTTCGGCGCGTTCAAGCCCTATGTCGGCGCCGGCGTGAACTACACCATTTTCTACAGCCAGAGCTCCTCCTTCCCCACGCTTGACCTCAAGATCAAGAACACTTGGGGCTTCGCTCTGCAGGCCGGTTTCGACTACATGATCGACAAGCACTGGGGTATCAACTTCGACGTGAAGAAGCTCTTCCTGGAGCCGAAGTTTGATGTCGTTGTGTCGGGCGTTGGTGCGGCCAGCGGCCGTGCGGACCTGAACCCCTGGCTGATCGGTGGCGGTGTCACCTATCGCTTCTGATCCATAACATCAGAATTCAGATGGAACAGCGCCGGCTCTCCGGCGCTGTTTTTTTATGCCTGTATGCAGATTTCGGTACGGCGACTACTTTCCGCTACGTCATCAAAAATCGCATGAGACTTGCGGGAAACGCCTGCGGGGCGCATGTTCCCGGGCGGTTACGAAGATCCGAAGGCGCGGTGGCAAAGCATAAAAATGCTGCAGCGCGACGCCCCAGCAACGGGCCAATTGCGAATTTGTTACATTTTACGCCAGAAAGCGCAGTTTTCTCCTTTGGAATCGTTGCGAACTGACTACGGTTGGGATACCTGATCGGTCAATTACTGGAGGAGGCCCATGGCCGACAGCCCTTCGCGCGTCTCGCGCCCCCTTTCGCCTCATCTGCAGATCTATCGTCCGCTCTTCACGATGGTCATGTCCATCGTGCACCGCATCACGGGCGTCGGACTATACTTTGGTATGGTTCTGTTCGTGTGGTGGCTGCTTGCCGCAGCTTCCACCGTATCTGCCTTCGATACTTTCAATGCCGTCGCTGGCTCCATTATCGGCATGCTGGTTCTCATTGGCTTCACCTGGGCCATGCTGCACCACGCACTCGGCGGCATTCGTCATTTCATGTGGGATTTCCTCCGCGGCTTCGGGCCCAATGAGCGCATTCTTCTCGCCAAGCTCACCCTGGCCGGTTCCATCATTCTGACTGTCGTGCTCTGGGCCATTGGCCTTGCACTGAAGGGTTGAGGAGATCGCCATGAGCAATCCCACCCACACGCCCATGCGGACCCCTCTCGGCCGCGTTCGTGGCCTTGGCTCGTCGGGTTCCGGCACCGAACATTTCTTCCTGCAGCGGGCAACCGGCTTCGGCAACCTGCTGCTGATGGTGGCCTTCATTTTCATCGTCATCCGCCTTGCCGGTGCTGGCTATGCAGAGACGCGTGAATTCATCGGCCAGCCACTGGTGGCGATCATCCTTCTGCTCACTCTGCTCTCCGTCTGCACCCACATGCGTCTCGGCATGCAGGTGGTGATTGAGGACTATGTGCACACGGAAGGGTTGAAGGTCCTGTTCATCATCCTGAACACCTTCTTCACCACCATCATTGCCCTTGCCGGCGCCTTCGCCGTGCTCAAGATCAGCCTGGGAGGCTGATGATATGGCCGATACCGCAAACGCAACCGCTGCTCCCTCCAAGCTCGGCGCGGCCTATCCCATCGAAGACCACACCTATGATGTGCTCGTCGTTGGTGCTGGTGGCGCGGGTCTGCGCGCCGTGGTGGGCTGCTCGGAGGCGGGCCTGCGCACCGCCTGTATCACCAAGGTTTTCCCCACCCGCTCCCACACTGTCGCAGCGCAAGGCGGTGTTGCCGCCTCGCTCGGTAATATGGGCGACGACAAGTGGGAATGGCACATGTACGACACCGTGAAGGGGTCGGACTGGCTGGGCGATCAGGACGCCATCGAATATCTGGTGCGGAATGCACCGGCCGCCGTCTATGAGCTGGAGCATTGGGGCGTGCCCTTCTCCCGCACGGAGGATGGCAAGATTTATCAGCGCCCCTTCGGCGGCATGACGACTCACTTCGGCAAGGGCACTGCCCAGCGCACCTGTGCGGCGGCGGACCGTACCGGCCACGCCATGCTGCACACGCTTTATGGCGCGGCGCTGAAGCACAAGGCCGAATTCTTCGTCGAATATTTTGCCATCGACCTCATCATGGATGATGAGGGCAAGTGCCGTGGCGTTATCGCCCTGAAGCTTGATGATGGTACGCTGCACCGTTTCCGCGCGCATCTCACCATGCTCGCCACCGGTGGTTATGGCCGCGCTTACTTCTCTGCCACCTCCGCCCACACCTGCACGGGTGATGGTGGCGGCATGGTGCTGCGTGCCGGCCTGCCTTTGCAGGACATGGAGTTCGTGCAGTTCCACCCCACCGGTATTTATGGCTCAGGCTGCCTCATCACCGAGGGTGCACGCGGTGAGGGTGGTTACCTGACCAACTCCGAGGGTGAGCGCTTCATGGAGCGCTATGCCCCCTCGGCCAAGGACCTTGCTTCCCGTGACGTTGTATCGCGTTCCATGACCATGGAAATCCGCGAAGGCCGTGGCGTGGGCAAAAACAAGGACCACATCTTCCTGCATCTCGACCATCTGGACCCTGCCATTCTCCACGAACGCCTGCCCGGCATCTCGGAGAGCGCGAAGATTTTCGCGGGCGTGGACCTGACGCGTGAGCCCATCCCGGTCATCCCGACCGTGCACTATAATATGGGCGGCATTCCCACCAACTATTTCGGTGAGGTGCTGGACAAGCGCGCCGGCAACCCGGACACCGTTGTGCCCGGCTTGATGGCTATTGGCGAAGCGGCCTGCGTTTCCGTGCATGGCGCGAACCGTCTTGGCTCGAACTCGCTGATCGATCTCGTGGTGTTCGGCCGCGCGGCTGGCCTGCGTGCTGCCGAGTTGGTGAAGCCCGACACCAAGCATCAACCCCTGCCGGAAAACAGCGCAGAACTGGCGCTCTCCCGCCTCGACAAGTTCCGCTATGCGAAGGGTGGCACCCCCACCGCTGCGCTGCGCCTGAACATGCAGAAGGTGATGCAGAGCAACTGCGCCGTGTTCCGCACCGGTGAGGTGCTGGAAGAAGGCCGCAAGCTCATCCACGATGTGTTCACCAGCGCGTCTGACGTGGGCGTGAGCGATCGCGGGCTGATCTGGAACTCCGATCTCATGGAGACCATGGAGTTCGACAACCTCATCGGCCAGGCCGTCGTGACCATGGAAAGCGCGGCAAACCGCAAGGAAAGCCGTGGCGCTCATGCGCGTGAGGATTATCCCGATCGCGATGACGTGAACTGCATGAAGCACACGCTCGCTTATCTTGACAACGAGAAGGGCACGGTGCGGCTCGAAGATCGCCCTGTCCATACTTACACCTTGTCGGACGACATCCAGTATATCGAGCCCCGCAAGCGCGTGTACTGACCATTCCCATCGACCGCGCGCCCCGCAAGGGTGCGCGCGGCCAGGGCCAGAATTCCTGCGGGCGGCCGCCGCTCCAGCGATCCAGGACCTCCCATGGCTGAGTTCTCTCTTCCGAAAAACTCCCAGATGACCGCCGGCAAGACGTGGCCCAAGCCCGCCAATGCCACCAAGCTGACGCAGTTCCGCATTTATCGCTGGAACCCGGATGATGGGCGCAATCCACGGGTTGATACCTATTTTGTCGACCGCGAAGACTGCGGCCCAATGGTTCTTGATGGTCTGATCTGGATCAAGAACCATATCGACCCGACCCTCACCTTCCGCCGCTCCTGCCGCGAAGGCGTGTGCGGTTCGTGCGCCATGAATATTGGTGGCACCAACACCCTCGCCTGCACCAAGGGCATGGATGAGGTGCTGGTGAAGGGTTCAGTCAATGTCTACCCGCTGCCGCACATGCCGGTGGTGAAGGACCTTGTACCTGATCTCACCCGCTTCTATGCGCAGCACGCTTCCATCGAGCCATGGCTCCAGACGGACAGCGCAGCGCCCGAGAAGGAATGGCGTCAGTCCAAGGAAGACCGCGAAAAGCTCGATGGTCTTTATGAGTGCATTCTGTGCGCCTGCTGCTCCACCTCCTGCCCCAGCTACTGGTGGAATGGCGACCGTTACCTCGGCCCCGCCGCCCTGCTTCAGGCCACTCGTTGGCTGAAAGACAGCCGCGATGAGCGCACTGGTGACCGGCTCGACAATCTGGAAGACCCCTTCCGGCTGTACCGCTGCCACACCATCATGAACTGCGCGCAAGCATGCCCCAAGAGCCTGAACCCCGCCAAGGCCATTGCCGAGGTGAAAAAGATGATGGTTGAGCGGCGCCTCTGATCACGCAATGACATCTGTCGGAAAAAGGGTGCCTA
>JAUCBT010000017.1:0-63355 GCA_034676685.1 Xanthobacter sp.
GCATCCTTGCCAGCCAGAAGCGGCTCCAGTTCCTTGTCCCATCCGGCGATACCGATCGCACCGCTGATCTTCTTGCCATTGATGAAGAAGGTGGGAGTGGCATTCACGCCCAGCTGCTCATTGGCATAGCTGGCGCTGGCCTGAACCTTGGCGGCCAGATCATTGTCAGAGAGGCACTTCTCGAAGGCCGCATCGGTCATGCCGGCCTGCTTGGCGATGGTGCGCAGACCTGCCGCCGGATCATTCGAGAAAGCCCAGCTCTTCTGGGTTTCAAACAGCGCGCTGATGGTGGGGAAATAGGCCTGCTCCGGCATGCAGCGGGCCAGCATGAAGCCAGCGGTCGCAACCGGATCAAACGGCATTTCGCGCAGGATGAAATAGACCTTGCCGGTGTCGATATATTTGGTCTTCAGTTCGGGGAAGGTCTTGGTGTGGAAATCGGCGCAGTGGCTGCATGTCATGGAGGCATACTCCACCACGGTGACCGCAGCCTGCGGATTACCAACAGCCTTCACCGTCAGCGGGGTCGCGGCGGGCGCCATCAGCTTGGTCACGGAGACGGTTTCGGCAGCAGCCTGCGCCATGGCGGGCTGAACTGCAAAGCCGGAAGCGGCCGTCACCGCCAGAAGAGCGAGCAGACTTGTTCCAATGCGAACGTGGCGGCGAGCGAGAGACATGCTTTTCTCCGAATGGTCCTGAAGCAGAATTGCGGCACGGGTGACACACAGATGCATATCAAACGCGGCGTCGGCCTTCCCATGAGGCATATGCGCCATGGCAACAAGCTGGAGCATTATGGCATTTCAACGGATGGGAAAACCCACCCTCACATCGTTCCACCGCGTTCACGCCGCACCAGCGCACCGAGACGGGCCAAAGACGCGGCCAGTTCCTCATCCTCGAACGCGCCAATCTCGCGGCGCACGGCCTCTATCTCCTGCTTCGCAGGCTCGACAGGGGCCGGAGGGCGGGCATAGCGGGCCGGAACCGGCCCCTGCCGCAACATCAGCCGCCCCACACAGCGCCAGCCGAAATAGGTATTGATGCGCTCCAGCACGATGGGCGCTGCATATTGCATTTCAATGGCATAAGCCCCGGTCACCCGCACCACGAGCGTTGCAGGGCCGCCATCTTCCTGTCGCGGCCATTGGAGCTTCAGAGGCTGGGAATGGGGGGCAAGGTCCGGCCCTACAATCTCATCCCAGTGGGTCACCACCTCCACCACCGAAAACCCGACCCGCCCGCATACCTCGGCAATTCCGGGCGTGACAAAGTCCGCCAGCGGACGTGCCTGCCGGTTACGACGGATATTGGGGGAACTGGTTGCAGCTTTCGGCGCAGACATCAAAACTCCCGCATGGATAAGGCGAGACGTTACGGCATGCCGACTGTCAGACACCAGAATAATGTTCCGGTCATGACAGATTATGAACGATAACAGAACAGGGCTGCATCACAACATTCAAGCTACGAGACAGGCTGATACATGCACATGCGTCACAGATACCCGCGTACCCCACCGCCAAGGTGGCAAACAAAGCGGAAGCATGGATGACGCCGCCACCTCACCGGCCATCAGCCCGCGTTATGGCGCGCCCGGTCGGTCCACACCATATCGAGCATAGCCGCAGCACCATAGCGCATCAGCAGGCCATGGAGAGCCGCAACGGACCAGAAAAGAAGTATTGGCATGATGTCATGCATTCCAGATCATGCGCCTCAATTCACTCCGTCTGCTCGCTGACAAATAGAACACCTCCAACTTTCTGTATTCAGGCATTTATTCGCCGCATCATGATAGGCCTGTCATGAATTCAGCGCTATGCCTCTTCCTGAACGAGAGATGGCTCGGCATGCTCATGCGTACACAAGGCGTGGTTGCCCAGAACCTCGATCACCCGGCACTCGGCAATGGTGCCGTGTGCGCACTGGTGCACCATGCGCTCCAGTTCCGCGCGCAGGGCATTGAGACGGGCGATACGCGCTTCCACCTGCACAAGCTGGCGCTGGGCAATGGCATCAGCCTGTTTGCAGGAGCGGGCCGGATCATCCGAGAGGCCCAGCAGTTCACGGATCGCCTCCAGGGGGAAGCCGAGTTCTCGGGCATGGCGAATGAAAGCCAGACGGGCGCGGGCCGCATCGTCATACAGACGCTGGTTGCCGCTGTTACGGTCCGGCGCGGCGAGCAGGCCAATCTGCTCATAATAGCGGATGGTGGGCACCTTCACCCCGGTGGCCCCCGCCAGCTTCCCGATCGAAAACATGAAATGCCCTCTTGATGCTCTAGTGACTAGAGCCTTTAGATAGGACAGCGGATGGATCAGGCAAGCCGGAGGACCCGATGAACAAGCCTGTCAAAACATGCGAGTGGACCGTGACGGGCATGGATTGCGGCTCGTGCGCGGACAAGATCCGCACCGCTGTCGAACGCCTTCCGGGGGTTTCGGGTGTCGAAGTGGCGCTGATGACCGAGCGCCTGCGTGCCACGGTGGAAGACGGCACCACCGAAAACAGCACCATTGAATCGACCGTGCGCAAGCTGGGCTACGATATTGCCCCGCGCACATCCGGGCAGGCGGCGGTCTCCGGCACGGCCCGCGCGAGCCACGATCACAGTGGCCACGACCACGCCGGTCACGACCATGAAGGCCATGATCACACGGGTCATGATCATGCGGGTCACGATCATTCCGGCCACAGTCACGGTGCGGAAGCCGACGAAAGCGATGGTGGGCATGACCATGATGACCCGGCGGATCGCGGCAAACGCTGGTATCAGACCCGCAAGGGTCATCTTGTCCTGCTCACCGGCGCGTTGCTGGTGGTGGCGTGGGCACTTGAAATTCTCTGGCCGGTCATGGGCCTGTGGCCGTTTGTTGTGGCCTGCCTTGTCGGTGTTGCTCCCGTGGCCCGCCGCGCCTTCGCCCTTGTGCGCACCGGCCAGCCCTTTTCCATCGAAAGCCTGATGACCATTGCCGCCATCGGCGCGCTCTGGATCGGCGCAGCGGAAGAGGCGGCGCTGGTGGTGTTCCTGTTCGCCGTGGGCGAGGTGCTGGAAGGGGTTGCCGCCAACAAGGCGCGTGATGGCATCCGCGCGCTCGCAACCCTTGTGCCCAAGACGGCGCGGCTGGAAACCCCGCAAGGCAACCGCGAGGTGCCGGCCGAAACGCTTGAGATCAACCAGATCGTTCAGGTCGCCCCCGGCGAGCGCATCCCCGCCGATGGCATCGTGGTGGAAGGCACATCCGGGGTCGATGAAAGCCCGGTGACGGGGGAGAGCGTGCCGGCCCTCAAAAAGAGCGGAGACACCGTCTTCGCCGGTGCCATCAACACCGAGGCCGTTCTGCGCGTGCGCGTGAACAAAGCGGCCTCGGACAACACGATTTCCCGCATTATCCGCCTTGTGGAAGAGGCCGAGAGCGCCCGTGCGCCCACGGAGCGCTTCATTGACCGTTTCAGCCGTTATTACATGCCGGCTGTTGTGGGTGTTGCGATCCTCACCATCCTCATTCCGCCGCTCGCCTTTGGGGCGGATTGGGACACATGGGTGTATCGCGGCCTTGCCCTGCTGCTGATCGGCTGCCCGTGCGCACTGGTCATCTCGGTGCCCGCCTCCATCGCCTCGGCCCTCTCCACCGGCGCGCGTCATGGCCTGCTGTTGAAGGGCGGCGCGGTGGTGGAAGCCGCCGCCAAGGTGAAGCATGTCGCCTTCGACAAGACAGGCACCCTCACGCAGGGCCGCCCGGAAGTGACCGATGTGGTAACACTTGAGGCCAATGAGACCGAGTTGCTTTCGGTGGCGGCAGGTGTTGAGGATGGATCACGCCATCCGCTGGCGCAGGCCATCTTGCGCCGGGCGGCCGAGGCAGGGGCTTCTCCGCTGCCGGTGAAAGGTGCGCGTGCCTTGCCCGGACAGGGCGTGGAAGCCCTGCTGGATGATGTGCCGGTTTGGGTCGGCAGCCCCGGTTTTGCAGCAGAAAGCGGCGTGTTGAGCGCCGAGGCGCTGGCCCGCGCGGAAGCGCTGGAAGCCGAAGGCAAGACGACCGTCGTGGTGTTCCGCCCCGGTCGTGCGCTCGGCCTTCTGGCGATGCGCGACGAACCACGCGCGGATGCGGCCGAGGCTGTGCGCCAGCTGAAGGAACTGGGCGTGAGCGCCACCATGCTCACTGGCGACAACCCGCGTACCGCCGCGGCCATCGCCGACAAGCTGGGCATGGCCTTCCGCGCGCAGATGATGCCGGAGGAAAAGCTCACCGCCATCCGTGAACTGGGCAGCGAGCATGTGATGATGGTGGGTGACGGCATCAATGATGCCCCGGCCCTGCGTCAGGCTTCCGTCGGCGTCGCCATGGGCTCGGGCACCGATGTGGCGCTGGAAACCGCAGATGCCGCCATTCTGCGCAACCGGGTGCTGGATGTGCCCGCCAAGATCCGTCTTGCCCGCCAGGCCATGCGCAACATTCATGAGAATGTGGCCATCGCGCTGGGGCTGAAGGCGGTGTTTCTTGTCACCTCCATCCTCGGCATCACCGGCCTGTGGATCGCCATTCTGGCCGACACGGGCGCAACCGTGCTGGTGACACTGAACGCCCTGCGCCTGCTGGCTTATAATCCCAGCCGCGAAGGCTGAGATCGAACCCTGCACAACGCATCCGCGGAAACCGGACGAGCCGGGTCAGTTCAATTGACCCGGCCAGCAGCCGGAACAAGTAACGGATACAACAAGGCCTCACGCCGGCGTGCAAACCGGAGTGAGGCCTGATTTCGCAGATAGAAGCGACCTAGCGCGGGAAAGAACTATTCCGCGCCTCTGAGCTTCATTTTCCAGAGATCCACAGAGACCTCCCCCACGGGACATTTTCGGGTGCCGCGAGTTCGGCTTCTCATTGAGAATGATGAGACCATTCAAGAAATTGAAGCGGCTTTCTGCTCCAATGAATCGATAAGCCGCTCCAGCCTCTGTAATGCAAAAGATCAGGGCTTTGCCTTCAGGCTCCCGCGCCCGAGCGCACAGCCGGACTTCTTCTTCAGACCGCTGGGTTTGCCCCAGTCATTCTGGGGGAGATCGGCATATTTACCGGTGAATTCCTGCTTCTTCATCTCGAACTTCACCGGCTTTCCGGTCTTCGGATCGAAATCAATAATCCAGAAATAGTTGTAGTTCTCATCCGCCCACTCATCCGGCACACCTTCAAGTGCATCCAGCCCAAGCAGATTATAGAGGGTGACGGAGATGTCATCGGTCCGGTAGCGGGGGTGCTTTTCCTGAACGATCCGGGTGTTGTCCCATATCACGACAATGGTTTTGCCTTCCCACTCCGGAAGGTCCCCCATGTCCTGCACCGCCTGACGCGTGCGGGGGCCGAATGCGCTGTACCAGTCCTTGAGCCCATGGCCCTGAACAACGCTGTATCCACGCACAATCATGGGCCAGGTCAGCGCGATGGGAGAAGCGGTTTCGTCCGTGTGTGGGGTAATCGTCAGAATAGCGGCGGGCTTCTCTTCCGACCGGAACAGGGCTTGCGTCGCATCCTTGCCCAGATATTGCTCCGCCAGTGCCTGCGCCCGCCTTTGCCCCACCTTGCACAATTCATAAGGCCCGGCCTTCTCGCCATGACGCAGCAGAATGACGCGTGAAGGCATTGCGATCGCCTGCACTGTCGGCAAAACCAGAAGCAGCCCTGCAAGACCACCGACACAGGCCGCCGAAACCACCCTTGCCCACCATGACCGTGCTTTGCGGTCTGTCGTCACACCCATACCCTCACTCGCTATCTCTTGCCGCCGGTAAAATGCGACCGATGGGGATATGCCACAAGGCATGTACCCATGGACAGATGCACCGCTCATAAATTGGCGATGAACCTGATCCGCGTCTCCTGAAATTCGATCCCGACATGAAAAAGCCAGACCGGAGAGGATGACCAGTTCGTCATTCCCGAAAAGGCCTCTGGAGCGTTTCTCCGTTCCCTTGAAGCAGAGAAACGCTCCCACCTGCTGGAGCAGCGCATCGCATTCACACGAAAATGCCTAAGGCTTTTTTGCCATCACGAAACCGGAAATGGTCGACACCACCGACGCATCGAGAGGCAGAGCGGGATTCACATAGGTGGCGAAAGGCTGGCCCGGCTGGTCCGGCTTCAGCATGTGGGTCGCGCCCGGCAGCATCTGCTTTTGCGCCTGCGGCATGGCGGCAGCCAGAAGGTCTGCATCCTGCGGCTTCACCTGGATATCGTGGTCGCCCTGAAGGATCAGCGCCGGCCCCTTCCACTTGCCGGCAACCACCGCCGGATCATAGCTGAACAGATCCATCATGAAGCGTTGCAGCCCGGGCGTGAACATCGGCTGCAAAGCGGCGGGAATGGTCTGCGGATCGCGCGGCTTCCCGGCCTCAAGATCGGTGACGATCTCATGGATCTGGGGGGCAAGCGCGGCTGTGGCGGGGTTGGCTTCCATCTGCTCCACCAGCAGTTTTCCCACCGGGCGGCCAGGAGCGGCCATGAGGATGATGCCGCAAATCTCATCCGGGGCCTGAGTTGCCGCAACCAGTGCCACCAGCCCACCTTCCGAATGGCCGGCAAGCCACACACACGGCGCAAGCGTGCGCGCCTTCGCAACCCAGCCGCGCGCATCAGCGGCATATTCGGCGATGGTCACCTGATTGGGGTCCGAGATCGCCTTTTCACTGCCGAAGAAACCCCGCTTGTCCACACGCAGAGAGGCGATACCCGCCGCGCCAAGCTGTTCCGCCAACTGGCGATACACATCCGATTTCAGCCCCATGGTGGGTGCATTCCCATCACGATCAATGGGACCGGAACCGGGGATGATGACAACCGCATGGGCCGCACCGGGAACAGCCAGAGCTTCTGCGGAAAGCGGACCAGCGGGACCGGGAATCTGAACCTCATCCGCCATGACAAACGAAGAGGCTATTCCCATTCCGGCAAACATGCCCCCGGCCATAAGCATCCTCAAGAAAACAGAACGTGCCCCCGAAAGGCATAAGCTCTGCGCCAGTGTCCTGCGCATCGGTATTTTCCTTGTTCCGGAGCTGTCTGAAGGCATGCGCTGGCGACAGGCTGGCGCAAGAAGAGAAGAGCAAGAACGCTTTTCCCGCTTCCGTTCATATCCGCGCGAGGCCCGGTGCAAAACCCCATGCGACCTGTTTGGGCAGGAAGAACGCGGGTGGGCCGGCCATTTCATGGAGAGACGCATGTCACACAGGCCGCTTCAGCATGGTGACAGCCGCAGCTCATCTCACGGCTGATGCGTGCCTGCTTGAAAATGCTCATGCCCCCATTCACGGGTGCACCGCGACGTTCTATGGTCCACGGCCCATGATCGAGATTACGCCCCGCATCGCCATCGCCGAGCAGGAACTTGAGTTCGCATACATCCGCGCTGCCGGTCCCGGCGGGCAGAATGTGAACAAGGTTTCCAGCGCCGTGCAGTTGCGCTTCAACATGTCCGCATCCCCCAACCTGCCGGAGGGGGTGAAGTTGCGCCTTGCCCGCCTTGCTGGTCAGCGTCTCACACGGGCGGGAGAAATCATCATTCAGGCCCAGCGCTTCCGCAGCCAGGAGCGGAACAGGGAAGATGCCATTGAACGGCTGGTGGACCTTATTCGTGAAGCCACAGTGGTGAACCCGCCGCGCCGCCCCACGCGTCCAACCCTCGGCTCAAAAGAACGCCGCCTTGCCGCCAAAAGCCGGCGCGGCGAGGTGAAGAACCTGCGCCAGAACAAACCTTCCGCAGACTGAGCAATGCTCATCAAATGCCACGGGCCGCAGCACCCATCACCGCCGGACATGAATGATGCATGAGCTGGAAAAAGCAGCCCGCAGTGAGCTGTATGATGCCAATCATGACCCGGAACTCCTCGCCAGACGCAAGGCGGCCAAGCGGGTTCTTCATCAGCTGAACCACTTGCATCCAGATGATGTGGCAGAGCAAGCCGCACTGATCCGAATATTGCTCGGCGGTATTGGCGAGAGTTTCGTTCTCGAAGGCCCTTTTCACTGCGACTATGGGTTCAACATCGAGATCGGTGAGAACTTCTACGCCAATGTGAACCTTGTTATTCTGGACTGCGCGAAGGTCTGCATCGGTAACAATGTTTTTATTGGCCCCAATGTCGGCATTTACACCGCAGGCCACCCTCTGGATGCAGAACGCAGGAATGCCGGGCTGGAATTTGCCCTGCCCGTGACCATCGGACATGATGTCTGGATTGGTGCAGGCGTCTCCATCATGCCGGGCGTGACCATTGCTGATGGTGCCGTTATCGGCGGCGGGGCAGTCGTGACACGGGATGTTCCCGCGCGCACGCTCTGTGCAGGAAACCCAGCCCGAGTGCTGCGCGAGATCAATGATGCAGACCGAGCGCGTGTTTCTTTCGGGCGGACCTGAGACAGGCACGGGGTGGAGAGGGCATGACTAGCGGCCACACTTGCATCCGCATATGGGCTTACCGCCAGATGAGCAGTTTTACGCACCTTTGAAACCACTTCCTGTATCAGGCGGGGATTTCAATGGCTTGGAATATACGCGGTTGCCGAAGATGAGAGTCCAGCAACAGGCAGCCCAGACAGACCATAATGATCTCGTCCCAAAGGCCCTCACAGCACGTGGCGAAACCCACAAAAATCGCTCAATTCATGGCGAAGTTGGCTCTCTGCCATAGCATCAGATCCGTAGCGCACTGAGGGGCGCTCTACCCACATTTACTCTCCACAGACCTGCGAAAAGCCGTGCCGATAAAGCGCCGTTCTTTCACAAAGTCCGGCGAACCCAGTGCTGGAGTGCACTCGGCCTTACTGCTTCATGCCCAAGCCTGTCTTCAGCCTCAGTGTTCCGCGCTTAAAAGGCGTTCGGCGGCCGCGCGGGCCTCATCCGTCACGGTCGCGCCGGCCAGCATGCGGGCGATTTCTTCGCGGCGATGTTCCTGCGTGAGCGGTGCCACACGGGTCACGGTGCGAGGCGCATCCATATCCTCGACCCGCACCCCGGCACTGCCTGAGCTTTCCTTGGCGATGAGCAGATGATGCAGCGCCCGCGCCGCCACCTGCGGGGCATGGGTCACGCACAGCACCTGCACCGTGTGTGAGAGCCGGGCAAGGCGCTGGCCGATGGCATCCGCCACTGCACCGCCAACCCCGGTGTCGATCTCATCGAAAATCAGCGTGGGGGCCGATCCCTTGTCCGCCAGCACCACCTTCAGCGCCAGCAGGAAGCGGGAAAGCTCGCCGCCTGAGGCCACTTTCATCATAGGCCCGGGACGAGTTCCGGGATTGGTCTGCACCCAGAATTCCACACCATCGCAACCATCCGCGCCGGCTGCAGCCGCATCGGTTGTCACCTGCGTGATGAAGGTGGCGGTGCCCAACTTCAAAGGCCCAAGCTCTGCCGCCACCGCCGCATCCAGCGCCGCAGCAGCCGTGCGCCGCGCGGCGGATATCTGCGCCGCCGCCGTGCGATAGGCGGCCTCCGCCTCAGCCGCAGCGTTATCGAGTTTCGCCAACAGGTTTTCACTCTGGTCGAGTTGCTCAAGCTGGGCGCAAAAACGCGTGGTCACCTTGGCCAGATCATCCACCGGCACCGCATATTTACGGCCCGCCGCGCGCAGAGCGAACAGGCGCTCCTCGATCTGCTCCAGTTCACGTGGCTCAAAAGCAGCTTCATCCAGCGCTGCTTCCAGATGGGCACGGGCGGTTTCGAGCGCGTCCAGCGCCCGGTCGATCGCCTCCACCGCCGGGCGAATCATGTTCTGCCCCTCATCTCCAGCGCGGCGCTCCAGCCGGCGCACGGCCGCCGAAAGAGAGGGAATGGGCGAAGAACCGCCGCCCACCGAATCCAGCGCCTCGGAAAGATCACCCGCGATTTTTTCCGCATGCATCATGGCGGTGCGGCGGGTGGAAAGGGTCTCTTCCTCGCCCTTTTCGGCACCAAGCGCTGTCAGCTCTTCAACCGCATGACGAATGAAATCTGCTTCCTTTGCCGCCTCTTCCAGCCGCTTGCGTTCGGAGCGGGCCGTGCCATGCGCGCTGCGCCAGGCACGCCACAAGCCTCCAAGCGCGTCCAGATCCGGCCCCAACACGGCAAAAGCGTCCAGCACGGCACGATGCGTCGCCGGGTCCACCAGTGCGCGGTCGGCATGCTGGCCATGGAGTTCGATGAGACTGGCCCCGATGCGGCGCAGGGTCTGCACGCTCACGGCCTGATCGTTGATGCTGGCACGGGTGCGGCCATCGGCCATCTGCACCCGGCGCACGATCAGTTCGCCCTCATCCGGCAATTCGGCTTCCGCCAGAATGGCATGAACGGGGTGGTCCAGCGCCAGATCGAAGGCGAGAGTCACCTGCCCGCGCGGCGCGCCATGGCGCACGAGGGAACCATCCCCCCGCCCGCCAAGGGCAAGGGACACGGCATCCAGCAGAATAGACTTGCCGGCACCCGTCTCACCCGTCAGGACCGTCAGGCCATCAGACAGCGCAAGATCGAGTTTCTCGATAAGGACAATGTCGCGGATCGAGAGCGATGTGAGCATTCAGACTCAGCTCCGCCCCCCGGTGAACGCCCGGCTGATCCAGGAAGACTTGTTCTCCTGCGGCTCAACCCCGCGGGACTGCACCAGCTTGTGCGCCTGCTTGTACCAGGTGCTGTCCGGATAGTTATAGCCGAGAACGGCAGCCGAGGTCTGGGCCTCGTTCACCACGCCAAGCGCCATATAGGCCTCGGTCAGGCGCATCAGCGCCTCTTCGGTCTGGCGGGTGGTCTGGTATTGGGTCACCACCGTCTTGAAGCGGTTGATGGCCCCGGTATAGTTGTTCTGCTTCAGATAATAGCGGCCAACCATCATTTCCTTGCCGGCGAGCTGGTCGCGGGCGACCTCGATCTTCCGACGGGCGGTGGCGGCATATTCGCTGTTCGGATAGCGGTTCACCACGTCCTGAAGCGCATCCAGAGCCTGACGGGTCTTGCGCTGGTCACGGGTGATGTCCGGAATATTCTCGTAGAGCGAAGAGGCCACAAGATACTGCGCATAGGCGGCATCGGCAGAGCCGGGATACATCGCCAGATAGCGCTTGCCGGATGAGATGGCCTCATCATAGTTCCCCGCCTCGAAATTGGCGAAGGTGTTCATCAGAAGCGCCTTGCGGGCCCATTCCGAATAAGGATGGAGACGATCAATATCCCCGAAGCGCTTGGCGGCGGCGACCGGATCGCTCTTCTGAAGAAGGGTCAGCCCCTCATTATAGATCTTCTCCGCCGGCTCATCGGGGATAAGAACGTCATCCTTGTCGGTGCTGGCGCAGCCGGCCAGAGCCATGCTGCCCGCCAGCAGAGCGGCCATCAGGCCTGCCCGGCGGCTTCTGCCGGCCGTGTTTGCGTGGTTCCGGCCCGTGAGGATCGCGCGCAAGCGCTCAGCCTTGTTCATGAATCGCATACCGTCCAGGTTCAGTCCCACGCCGATGGCGATGCTGTTCTAATGCAGGATCGCAGACAAGGAAACCTCATCCCGTTCCAATCCAGCTTTCCCGCGCTTGCCCATGGGTCCATCAAGACGCCATATCGGCGTCTTATCCAACCGCCAGCAAACACAGCCACTCATGTGGCGGTATCGCCCCAATCCGACCGCAATATGGCGTAGACGACGCGTTCGCTTTCCCCCGGTCATCTAACATGCGATAGCTGGGGAGATTTGGCGCACACGCCATTGGTTTTTCCTTATCGCCCGTCACATCTTCCAATCCGGTTTACGATGACGCAGCTTTCTCCCGACGACTGGTTCGACATTCTCGCCTTCCATCAGGAAGCCGGAGTGGATGTCGCGCTGGATGATGCGCCGGTGGATCGCTTCGCCCAGAGCGCGGCAGAACCGCGACGCGCGCAAGCGAGCATGAACAGGGCCGTCGCGTCCACCCCCGCGCCGGTTTCCACGGCGGGTGCTTCCGCGCAGCACGTCATACAGGAAACCGCGAAAGCGGCACCACAGCCTGCCCGCCCCGTCAACCCGGCCATTACCACCAGCGCACCGGATGAAGCCGAACTCGCGGCGCGGGAAGCGGTGCAGGGCGCAAACAGTCTTGAGACCTTGCGCGCCATCATGGAAGCCTTTGACGGCTGCGCCCTGAAGCGGACCGCCAGCCGGCTGGTGTTCGCCGATGGCAACCCTCAAGCCCGCATCATGTTTGTGGGAGAAGCACCGGGACGAGACGAGGACCAGCAGGGCCTGCCCTTTGTCGGTCGCGCCGGCCGTCTTCTGGACCTGATGATGGCCAATATCGGCCTGGACCGCACCAGCGCTTATATTGCCAATGTCGTTCCCTGGCGGCCGCCCGGAAACCGCACGCCTTCTCCACAGGAAACCACCATCTGCCTGCCGTTCATCCGCAGGCAGATCGAACTGGTGAACCCGGATCTGCTGGTGTGCCTTGGCGTGCAGTCAGCGCAGGCGCTACTGTCTTCAAAGGAAGGCATCACACGCCTGCGGGGCCGGTTCATGGATTATGACACCGGCACGCGCACCATTCGCGCCATCGCCACCTTCCACCCGGCCTATCTGCTGCGCACGCCCATCGGCAAGCGCCATGTCTGGCGCGATCTGCTGGCGATTGAAACGGCCCTGAAGACCAAGGTGGATTGAGAGCGCCACATATCGGCTACGGCGACGGCGAGACCTCATATCCACTGGTGGACGCGGCGTGTACGGGCACTGATCCAGGATATTGCGCCATCGTGTTTTAGTGTCGTGAACCCGCGCCTGCGTCTGTCGAAAATGCTCTAAATTCCTCTGGCATTCACCGGAGGCCAGCAGGCAGAATTGGGCTGGAATGCGGTTCTGCCCCGCAATCCGCATGTCAGATAAGCATCCGTGCGGCGCAGGCATATTGCCGCGCGCATACCACGCGGCTCTCCAGCATCTGGCCATCAGTCCCGGATAAGATCGACTTCCTGAGCAGGAGCCCCGGGCATGAAGACAAGGCCCGGCATCTCGTCATCCATGGACGTGACCGTCACTCTCCCTGCGGCTCAGACACCAGCGAGGAATTGCGATAACGCGGGTCGTAGGTCACTTCCTCGCCCACCCATGAGGGTATATCGACCACCTCATCCGGGCTTTTCAGCTCCACCTCGGCCATGATGAGCCCGGCATTGGCGGCCTCAAACACATCCACGGTCCAGACCTTGCCCGCATAGGTCACGCTGTAGCGCACCTTCTCGATCAGCGGGCGAATGCACAGTTCATCCAGCATCGCCTGCGCATCGGCAAGCGGCACAGCATATTCGAACTCGGAACGCGACATGCCAGCGGTCTTGCCCTTCACCGTGATGAAGGCATTTTCACCCGCCACCCGCACCCGCACCGTGGCATCAGCCTCCAGACACAAATAGCCCTGCCGAATGGGGCAGGCCTTCGCGCCTTCACGCCATCCATCTGAGACGACAAGAAACTTCCGTTCGACTTCGAGAGCCATGATCCTGACACGCCTGCTTGTTGCTGCAGTGCTTTAGAACCCGTCCAGCACCGAGTCGTCCAGACAGACCCCAATGTTTTCTGCATTGTGGATCTAGAGCCAGAAGGTCAATTGCTGGCAAAGCAAATGATTCAACCCGGCAAAACACTGCAACCGACCAGACCAATCCATTGGAAAATCCCAAACCGAAATTGGAAATGCAATGAATTAGCCCTGTGAATTGAATTCACAGGTGGGAAAACAGACTTGTATTATTTCCTCTACGAAGCTTTTTGGAAAGATATGTTTTGCCAGCTTATAGACCAAAACGGGCCCACATGGCGCGTTCCTCGGCCGCGGCAAGCGCACCTTCGGCCCCACGCCGCGCCAGCATGGATGACAGCCCGCCAGATCGACGCCAGGGCAGAGAAGAGCCGGCCTGAATCAGGGGCATTTCCACCTTTTCACCATAGCGGGCGCGCAGCACGGAGCGCACATCGCCCAACCCATCGACAAGCCCCAGCGCAAGCGCCTGACCGCCCAGCCAGAACTCACCGGAGAAAAGCTGCGCGTCATCTCCCTCAAGCGCATCACCGCGACGGGCACGCACCAGATCGGCGAACACGGTGTGGGTTTCGCGCAGCAACGCATCAAAACGTTCCACATCTTCCGGCTGTTCGGGGCGGAAGGGGTCGAGTGTCACCTTGCGGGTGCCGGCGGTATAGACACGCCGCTCCACCCCCAGCCGCGCCATGGCCTTGTCAAAACCGAAGCTGGCGCTCACCACGCCGATGGAGCCGACAATCGACATCGGGTCTGCGATGATCTCATCTGCCGCACAGGCGATCATGTATCCGCCGGATGCTGCCGCATCTTCCACAAAGGCGAAGACATGCCGGTTCTTTTCCAGCGCCAGCGCGCAGATACGTTTGTGGATGAGATGAGATTGCACCGGCGCGCCACCCGGTGAATTGATGAGCAGGGCAACCGCTGCCGCATCCTTCATCGCGAAGGCTTTATCCAGCGTCTTCGCCACCCCGGCGAGCGTCAAGCTCTGGCTGAACGGCAGCCCTGCCCCGATGACGCCGGAGAGGCGCACCACCGGCACAACCACCCGCTCACCTTGCAGGCTACGGGGCAGGAAGCGGCGCACCGGCCGCATGAGGGAAGAGATAAATCCAGACATGGCCAGACGCTAACATCAAAGCACGGCGAAAAAGAGCGTCCTGCACAGTTTGATGTATCCGCGCCACGTTCACTCAGGCACCCGGGCCAGAATCAGGATCACAGGGCGTAACGACCCCATGTGAATTGCTCCCCGCACATGTTTGGAAACACGCGTCACATCCGCCAGAGGACCTCATGGCGGAAGGCTCTATGAACCCGCCTCATAATTCAGGCGAGGGTTTCAACATCATGGAACAAGAGAGATTGCCGGGACGCTGATCAATCGAGCGCCCCACCCTGAACAGACTGGAGCTTTCAGGACCTCCAAACAACCTCTCAGCCAATCCAGTCCTTGATCGTGTCCCACAGACCCTTGCCCGTACCGCCCCGAGCAACCGAGGGCAGACCCGGCTCGCCGCGTGCGATCCGGTCAGCATGCTCCTTGTTCGCACGGTCATTGAAGATATCCAGCCCGGTCCAGTTCACATGGCCGCCGGAAGCCTGTTCCGCTTCTGCTTCACTCAGAGGGTGGGACTGATCGTTCTGCTTGTTCATGATGCAACCTCTCTGTCTTGGCTTGTCAGAAAACCTTTGATGAACAGAGCATAATGAAACCGGCTTACAGCCAGCTGACATGAAGCAGCGTCAAGCGCCCAGAGATGCGCGCCGCCTTAACCGCGCGGCGAAAGCGCCTCCGCCCCCCGCAACAGCGCTTCCGCTGCAGGGCTGGGCATGCCGCTTTCATCTGCCAGCACAAGACCGGGAAGGATAACAGGAGCCGTACGCCGCTCCTTGATGGCGCGCACCAGCAACCGCATGGCGGGCAGATTCGGGCGTGCATGCACAGGCATCAGTTCCACCGCCCCGAAGCGACCCGACAGAACCTCCAGAATCGCGGCGAGATCCGTGGGCCGGTGAATGAGACATAATGTGCCCTGAGGCCCGAGACAGCGGCTGGCGGCCACCACCCACTCCCGCAGCAGGCCGTGGGAGGCGGCATGCGCCAATGCCCGCCCGGCATGGGGAGAGGTGCGGTGCGCGGCCTCCAGATTATAAGGCGGGTTCATCAGCACCAGATCCGCACTGCCGGCTTCCGGCACCCCCGGTCCTTTGGGGTGGGCGATGGTGGCTACATCCGCGCACACCATCTCACAGCGGTCGGAAAGCCCATTCAGCGAGATATTCCCGCGGGCCAGTTCCGCCATGGCCGGTTCCAGTTCCACCAGCGTGCCCCGCGCATCCAGGCAGCGGGTGAGAAAGGCCAGACCCGCGCTGCCCACGCCAGAACCCAGATCCACCATATGGCGGCACTGCTGCGGACCAAAAGCCGCGAGCAGAACGGCGTCATGCCCCACCCGGTGCCCATGGGCAGACTGGCGCAGGGCAAGGCGCCCTCCCAGCACATGGTCCAGCGTGGTTTCAGATAACGCGCCTCCGGCCTCGCATTCCCCTTGCCCGGACGGCGCATCATGATTCACGTGCCTGCTCATGGTCGGCCAGACCAGAAGCCACCACCCTCCGGCATTGGCGGCAAGGCTTCTCCCAGCCCCGCGCCGATCAGCAGACGACGGGCTTCCACCAGATCCTCATCCAGCACCATCAGGCGACGCGGCAAGATGCCGATGGAACCTTCCACAGCGCTGATATGCACATCCGCCAGCAGATAATCGACCTCCGCCGAGGCCAGGAATGCCTCAATGGCGCCCAGCAGCACCACATCATTGGTTCGCAGCAACTCGCGCATCCCGGCACTCCGATTTCCAGCCCAAAAGGGGCAAATTTGCTCACGCCGCAGATGCAGCCCTTGCGCGAACCCTATCCGCATCCCTATGGTGCGGCCCGAAGAATGACAAGCGGGAGCGTTTCTTGTCCCTCGTCCTTCCGTCTGAGTCCAAGGATCCGTCGATCGAGACGCTGGTGCGCCTCGTGCAAGCGGACATGGCACGTGTCAACGCGGCCATCATCGCCCGTACAGGGTCTGATGTGGCCATGATTCCCGAGGTGGCCAACCACCTCATCTCCTCCGGCGGCAAACGGCTGCGGCCGATGCTGACTCTCGCCAGCGCGAGTCTGTGCGGCTATGCGGGCGATGGGCACATCACCCTCGCCGCCTCGGTGGAGTTCATGCACACCGCCACCCTGCTGCATGACGATGTGGTGGATGAGAGCGACATGCGCCGCGGCAAGCTGGCCGCACGCAAGCTCTGGGGCAATGAGGCCAGCGTTCTGGTGGGCGACTTCCTGCTCGGACAGGCCTTCCGGATGATGGTGGAGGTGGGCTCCCTCACCTGCCTCGATATCCTCTCCCGTGCCGCCTGCGTGATCGCCGAGGGCGAGGTGATGCAGCTTGCCGCCGCCAAGAACATGGGCACGACGGAAGAGAACTATCTCGCCATTATCCGTGGCAAGACGGCCGAACTCTTCGCCGCCGCATGCGAGGTGAGCGCCGTGCTCGCCGCCCGCCCGGAAGCCGAACAGGCTGCCTGTCGCGATTACGGCATGGATCTGGGCATCGCCTTCCAGCTGGTGGATGACGCTCTGGATTATGGCGGCAGCGCCGACAAGCTCGGCAAGAATCTGGGCGATGATTTCCGCGAAGGCAAGATCACCATGCCGGTGCTGCTGGCCTTTCAGCGCGGCAGTGCGGAAGAGCAGGACTTCTGGCGCAAATGCCTGGAGCGGGGTGAAGCGGATGCTTCCGACCTTGCCCGTGCAATCGAGTTACTGCACGCCCGCGACGCCATCACTGACACGGTGGTGAAGGCGCACGACTATGGCGCGAAAGCCAAGGCTGCTCTGGAGATTTTCCCGGACAATGCCGCAAGGGCAGCACTGGCTGAAGCCGTGGACTTCTGCCTCTCCCGCGCACATTAGGGCGTCATCCGGCCTCAGGTGCCGGATGAGCTGACCAGAAATGCATGGCGTACGTGACGAGCACCGACGCGCGGGACGCTTCTCCGTGTACTGAATGGCGGGTGGTGGCGGTGTACTGAGTGTCTGCAGGGCAAATCGGCTCCTGCTGCCCCATGAACCAGACGCCGACGTGATGTGAAAGCGGTTAGTCGGCAGACGACCCCATGTCAGTCTTTAGAATGCACTGAACTATTGGCATAAAGCGGTCGCTTCGAACGTGTCACATAGGCAACAATGCGCCGCAGCGCTTTGTTCTGAAGTTTGATTTTAGGAAACTGCTCCGTTGAAAACGATCCAAACCGACCGCCTGACTATCAGGAATTTTCGCGTGGGTGATGCGGAGGCTTTGTTTGCTTACCTGCAGAAGCCATCTGCAAGCTGCTTCTTTTCGCTAATGCTCGCAGATCTGAAAGCGGCTGAAGCCGAGGTTCTAAAGCGTGTCGACGAAGATAAATATTTTGCAGTTTGCCTTAAAGAAAATGGTCAGCTCATAGGTGATATTTTTCTTCATTTCGATCCAGCATGGCCGGGTGACCAAGAAAATCTTCAGCAACCCGATACGGCCTCAGTCGGATGGAACTTCAATCCACTCTTCGGTGGAATGGGGTATGCTTTCGAGGCGGCTGAAGCTTTCTGTTCCGATTTATTCGCTCACCAGAATACAAGGCGCATCTATGCGTATGTGGAGGAGCACAACGCCTCGTCCCGGCGGCTGTGCAAAAAGCTTGGCATGCGGGAAGAGGGTGGTTGTTCCTGGACTATGTGACGTTCCAAAACGACAGCGCCGGAAATCCAGTTTACGAAAACACAATACAGTACGCGACCCTGCGGCGTGAGTGGGAGCAACGTTAAGCAGTCCGCATTGGCTGCTTCAGCGTGTTCGCACGCCAAAATCTGCCAGTCCGCTCACCACCCACATCCCAGCCATTCGCACTTATAAACTCGCGCCCTAATCCACCACTGGCCGTGTCGGGTGGGTCCACACGCCAAGCTGTGGTTCAGGTCCGACAGGTACTGCGGGTGCAGAAGGTGCTGTTGCGGCCGGGCGCTCCAAAGCTGCGGGGCGTGTCATCTGTGGAGCAGCACTACGGGCCGGCTGGCGCACGGCAGCAACAGGTCGGGGCTTGTTCGCGTAGCGCTGTTCAAGAGCATCCGCCCGTGCCCGGTTCACGCTGATGAGGCAGAGTGAGCGCTGTTCGAAATTCCCGATCCCGCGCGGCCCTTCGAACGGGGCCACGCTCTGGCAATCAAAGTTCCGGAAGATTAGGAAGCGATATTGCGCTTCCTCCAGCAAATTGCGCCATGCCGCGCGCTGGGCCGGGGCCAGATCAGCCCGACCGGAGATCACGGCAAGCGCCCGCCCCAGTGCAGCCTCCAGCGCCTGCTCGCTGGCGCGCGTGGCATCAAACAGACAACGGTTATACTCGCGCGGCGCAACCTGATCTCGTGGGCAAATCGGCTCTTCCTCCCAAGGCTCCTCCACCATCATATCGGCGGCAGGCGGAGCCACGGATTGTGGGGAAGGGCTGGCATGTGGCTCTTGCGCGCTCCCCACCATTTGACCGTCTGGCACGGAGGAAGCCGCCGGGCCGTCCTCGCCTGTTCGGCCTCCCGGCCCGGAGGTGCCCTGCCCTGCCTCCCGCGCAGAACGCGCCGGAACACCAGATGCGACCGCCGGATCCTCAGAACCAGAGGTCTGCGATGCCGCGCCATCCGTCTTCCCAGCGGGCCAGATGACTTCAACCCGCCCCTGATTTTTTTGCGGGGGCCCCGCCCCGGCCGGCGTACCCGTGTTCTCCTGCGCGATGGCGGGCATCACACCAGCCATGCTCATCGCCAATATGACCAGAACCGCCCCCATGGCCCCGGCCACACGAAACTCCGGCCAGGATTGGCGGCGGCCAGACAGAACCGAGCCCTTCAGCCCCTTCAGTGTATGTGTTCTGGCCTGCTTGAGTATCACGGCACGCTCTTCGGCAGGGATTGCAGGGGATGAACACAAGGCAAGGGTCTCACACTGCCTGCGCGCACCACGGACTTCAACCATCCGCGTGACCACGCTCCCGGTTTCGAATCAATGCAGCGGAAACTCTGCTGATGCATATGCCGGCTCGTCCATTCTGCCCCCTGGGCAGGGGCTGGAAATCTCAGGAAACCGCGCGGGCATAAGCGCGGATGCGTTCCACCATCGAGCGCAGACCATTCGAACGCTGCGGCGTCAGATGCCCTTCCAGCCCGATCTTCCGGAAGATGCCCAACACATCCATATCCAGAATCGCCTGCGGGCTCCGGCCGGAGACGAGCATCAACAGCACTCCCACCAGCCCGCGCACGATATGCGCATCGGAATCGCCAAAGAAGACCAGTACCGGGCCATCCGGCGTCTCTTGCCGCTCGCAGATGAGCCACACCTGACTGGTGCAGCCCTGAACCTTGTTTGCATCCGTGCGGGCATCATCCGGGAAGGGTGCAAGCCCCTTTCCGAGTTCGATCACATAGCGGTAGCGGTCTTCCCAATCGTCCAGAAACTCGAAATCCGCGACCAGTTCGTCGATATCCATGAAGCGGGCCCTTTCGGCCATCCGTCGGCCTGAGGGCCGGCGCAAAGCTGGGTTCTGCGTGCGATCTGTTCCTGCCCTATAGAGCATTTTCGGGCGGAGTGGGCACCGGTTCGCGTGAAGAAAATGCGACCACTCAATCCATTAGAGCGTTTCACTGGTTCATTGAAATGCTCTGCGCCAGAGCACCACAAACAAAAGAAACCCGGCAATCGCTCTCTTGGCAGAGGACGATATACCGGGATCAAGTCGCGGATTCTCTTCAAAAAAATGGTGTTCAGCTGGGGCGCTGGCTGGTTTCGGGGCTGGCATGGGGTGCAGGCCCCACTGGCTTTGCCTTGTCTCCCCCACCCCATTCAGGTGAGAGGTCATCGGCTTTCAGGCCGAAACTCTCCGGGCTGTCATGCACCGGGGCGGAAGCATTGCTGGCGCTGCTGTTGAGCGTTTCGGCCAGCCACTGTGCACCTGCCTGCGCTTTTTCCGTGAGGTGCGACACCATCTGTCCACCTACGGCGCAGGCATCGGGCTGGCGCTGGCAGAAGCTTCCGGCATCGGAAACCACAGCCTGCACGGCCCCGAAAGCATCGAACATGCTGACATCACTGCCCGTGGTCCCCTTCAGGCCCAGCGGCAACAGCAGCAGCAGCAGGGCAATCCAGAAGGTCATGCGCAACAGGAAAAACATCACGCCCTCTTGAATGGCTCTTCGCGGACGCCCCGCGACACACCCACCATAGCAAATGCATCGCGCCGGAAACGGGGCATGTGAGTGGCATTTCAAGACATCGTTAACACTGGCAGCTATCTCCACGTCCCCGTTTAGCAATCGCTTAAACGGCCCGTGCCACCCTTGCGGCAATATCAGGAACACAGGCGGCCTTGCCGCCGGAATGGTTCTCCCAAAGGGGGCGTAGTGGCTCAGTTCGGCATCGATGGTCTGGAAGGAACGGCACCCTCAGCCAATCCGCATGCGGATGGAGGACGGGAAGGCTTTCCACGTCTGGCAACGCTTGGCCGGCTGATGGCGATCACGCTTGGCGGGCTGGGGCTTATGGCTCTGGCCAGCGCGGGGGTGGTGCTTCTGGGGCAGGCTTCCGGCCTGCTGGTGGGAGATCCGGTTGATTCCTTTTTCCTGCTCGGTGTCGGCCTGCTGTGCGGCGCGCTCGCGGTGCTTTCCACCGGGCTAAGCCGTGCCGCGCGCGGGGCCAGCGAGGCGCAACAGTGCGCCGGAGCCGTGCTGATTACCCGCCATGACGCGCTGGGCAATGCCTGCCGGGTGGAAATGAAAGACGGGACCTTTGCCCGCAGCACGACGGAAAGCCTTCTCGGCTCAGCCCTGTTCGAACGGGTTCTGGTGACAGATCGCCCCGCCTTCCTCGCCGCCATCCGCAGCGCCATCTGCGAACCTGTGAACTGTGAGGTGCGTCTGCGGGCAGAAGCTGGCGAGACAGGGATTGTCGGCTTTCTCCCGCTCGAAATCCGTGCCCTTGCCACAGGCAGATGGCATGGTGCGCGTGGTGTGGCGCGAGGCCATCGTCGCCCGCCATCAGGCCGAGGCGGATGCCCGTGCACGGGCGGATGCAGAAGAGGCCAATGCCGCCAAGAGCCGCTTCCTCGCCGCCATGAGCCACGAGTTGCGCACCCCGCTCAATGCCATTCTTGGTTTCTCGGAGTTGCTCTCCACCGAAACCGGTGCACCGCTGGATGATGCCCGCAAGGCTGAATATGCCCGCATCATCCATGAGAGCGGCCAGCATCTGCTCTGCCTTGTGAACGATATTCTCGACCTCTCCCGCGTCGAGGCCGGCGCTTATGTGTTGGAAGCAGAGCCGGTGGATGTCGGCACGCTGGTTTCGGGCTGCGCAAGCATGCTGGCCATGGATGCCGCACGGGCCGGCGTTCATCTTCAGGTTTCCACCGGCCGGCACGTGCCCGCCATGATGGCGGACCAGCGGGCGCTGCGACAGATCATGCTCAACCTCATGTCCAATGCCGTGAAGTTCACCCCGGCTGGCGGGCGGGTGCGTGTCGGCATCCGCAAGCAGGGCGAGGCGCTGCTGCTGCATGTGCGCGATACCGGCCCCGGCATGAAGCCGGAGGATGTGGCGCGGCTGGGTGAGCCTTTCTTTCAGGCGGGGGACCGCATTCAGCAGGCACGTGGCAGCGGGCTTGGGCTGGCCGTGGTGCGCAGTCTGGTTCACCTGCATGGCGGCACCTTCCGCGTGGAAAGCACCCCCGGCAAGGGTACCAGCGTCACCATTCTTCTGCCGCCGCCCGGCGCTGTAGAGCCTTCTGTAACCCTGTCCGCCGCAGCTTCCGCCGCCACCATCGTGCCCCAGCATACGGGCCGGAATGATAGCGACAGCACAGACCTCGGCAGGCCGGAAGCTGCAAGCGTTGTGGCCCCCTTTCCCACCCCGCGCGGCACAGGTGAAAACCGGACAAGGAGGATGGCATGAGCCTTGACCAGACCTCTGGCATGATGTCGCCAGACCTTCACCCGCATGATGGCTTCGCCCCACAGCGCCCGCATGGCGGACGCAGCCTGCGCGTTCTGGATTTCTGCGCCGGTGCTTTTCTGGCGGCCTCCGCATTGGCGGTTCTGGCGAATGCGCTCCTGTTTCAGCCAGGCCGCGCCCACCCCGGCACCCATGCGGGCGGGCCTCTTTCGGGCATGGCAGCGCTGGTTGAGGCCATGACCGGTGAGGCGGGCAGCACGAAGAGCGTGGCAGGCGGAACAGAGGGCAGCATGCCCCCCGCGCCGCAGTTCACATCCATTTCCGTGCCGGCCGCCACATCCGCGCGCACCACGCCTGCGCCGGCAGATGGCAATCTTGGCTATCTGGCCTCCAAGACCTCTGTGACCGGCATGGCTTCGGCGATGGTGCCGGTGCGCCCGAATGAGACCGATGTGAAGGGGCTAACCGCCCCCAAGCGGATGTCGAACGTGCGTCCCTCGGCTGATATCGCCGCCCCAAGTGCGACCGCCGAGGTGATCCGTCCGCCTCAGGGCCTGCCGACCTCCACCCGCACCCGCGCCGTGCAAAAGGCGCTGGCCAAGCTGGGCTATGGCCCGCTGAAGGTGGACGGGGTGGACAGCACCCAGACCAACCAGGCCATTCAGCGCTTCCAGCAGGACCGCAAAATGCCCGTCACCGGGCAGATCAATGACCGTCTGCTGCGAGAACTCTCCGCCGTCTCCGGCATGAAATTGCAGTAAGCTACGCGGGTGCCAATGGGCAGGCATGGCCCTCAGGCTACGCAAGGGCTGGAGACATGCAGCCACACACCCTAATATCCTCCAGCGTGGGGATCGAAACCTGCAACATCTACCGAGGGCTTCATGCGGCTGAAAAGCGCGATCTTCGTTTCCGCCCTGCTGCGCCGCGCGCAGGTGGAGGGAGCTTATGGCCTGGTGGTCCGCCGTGGGGCGGAAGAGGCGGGCGCAATCTTCGTGAAGGTTTCGGCGCTGGATGGCACGGCCGCCCTTTATGGCCCAGCGCCACAAACCGCCTTTGACGACGAAAGCCCGGCAGACCGCAAATTCAGTATCATCATCCCGCCTGGCCGCCCGGAATCTGATGCCGATGCCCGCCTCGCCAAGGAAATACGGTTCGACTCCGATATCCATATCGTAGAGATCGAGGATCGTCAGGCGCGTCATTTTCTGGATATCGCGGCAGATTGAGCTCCTGCATCCTGGAGCAACGCCGAGAAGCGCGCGTGCACCGAACCAACGGGAACACCTTTCAGGCTGAGCCACTGCCCACTTTGTTTCACGACCCGTGAAACCATTTCCGACCCTGCGGCGTTATCATCCTATCAGACGGCTTTAACTGGCCGGGCAAGGACGCGCACACCACAGGGAAGCGCACATATGTGCCCCCATCCGCACTTCAGCAGCGGCAGCGGAGCACAGCCAGATGCGCCCCTTCGGGAGGAGCACAGGCATGAGCACGATTATCCATTTTCCGCTGTCCCGGACCGCCGCCGGACGCAGCATCTCAAATACCCCCTCACGCAGGAGATGGCAGACGGATTCTGCGGGGGCGCGCGTGGTCATTCTTCCTGTCGTGCGCATTGAACGACACGATGCCAACCGCACGATCCGGACGGGTGGAGGCAAGGTTATCTGCGGCCCTTTCGGGCTGGAAGCGGAAGGCCCCCGACCAGCCTGAGCGGCCTGAAAGAATGGGTCAAACGCATCATGGCACCCATCCGCCGCCGCCTTCCCGTATGGGCAGGAGGTGATGCTGAAGCACGGAACAGCCCATGCGAAAGGCCCATGCCCAATACTGACAGCACGGATGAGCGGCGCGATTCCTCAACTGGCTGAAGTTGCCACAGCTCCACTTGAGCGAAAAAACTGCGCCAGAGCAAGTTGGGCCACAGAGGCATCAGAGGCCAGTCTTGAGACGCCGGACAGAATAGGCCTGAAATGGCGGTTATGGGGAGACCGTTCTCTTGTCGGTCTCTCAACCATCCGACGACATGCCCCAAGGATATGATCCGGGGGCATACCTCAGTCTGGCCTGAGGATAGGGACATTCCAAGCGGGTGCGCATAATGGCGCAGTCTGAAGTGCGGCGATGAAGAGGAAGCCGGCCCGTGTGACAACAGGCGAGACAAGATGGTTGCAGATAGCATCCGGACTAGCGGCACAGATGCATCATGGCTTGATGACCCATGCGGACGCACTCAACACATAAAAAAAGCGGGGCACCTGGCCCCGCTTCATTCATTTGCATTCAGCCAGATCACGCTTTTCCTGCACGGTAGAGTCTGAGCCCAATCGGTAGATGATGGGAGCGCCGGTTCCCAGTTCCCGCTTCAGGATGCTCTCTGGCGTGTGCTTCTCCAGCACCATGATGAGCGCCCGCAGGGAGTTTCCATGCGCCGCCACCAGTGTGCGGCGGCCGCGCAGCACGCAGGGCAGGATTTCCTGCACATAATAGGGCAGCGTGCGCGCAACCGTATCGCGCAGGCTTTCGCCGCCGGGCGGGGGGATGTCATAGGACCGGCGCCAGATATGCACCTGATCCTCTCCCCACTTGGCGCGGGCGTCATTCTTGTTCAGGCCGGAAAGGTCGCCATAGTCACGCTCGTTCAGTGCAACGCTCTGCTGGGGCACAAGATCGGCCTGGCCCATGGCATCCAGAATAAGGCCGCATGTACGCTGCGCCCGCCCCAGACCGGAGGTGAAGGCGGAATCAAAGTGCAGGCCCTCAGCCTTCAGCTTCTCACCGGCGCGCTTGGCTTCCGCCACGCCCTGCTCGGTCAGGTCCGGGTCACGCCAGCCCGTGAACAGATTCTGCAAATTCCACTCGCTCTGGCCATGACGGACGAGCACGAGAATGCGTTCGGACATTGATAACTCCCGCGTCTGATCAGAAATCGGCAAGGCCGAGAACATCGGCCATGCTGTAGAGGCCCGGCCCATGGCCTTGAGCCCAACGTGCGGCGGCAAGTGCGCCGCGGGCGAAGATCATCCGATCCTCGGCCTTGTGGGTCAGTTCGATCCGCTCGGCAGGGCCAGCGAACATCACAGTGTGGTCTCCCACCACCGTGCCGCCACGCAGTGCTGCAAAACCGATATCGCCGCGCTTGCGCGCACCGGTCAGTCCGTCGCGGCCCCGGTCGGAGACCTCGTCCAGCACCCGGCCACGGCCCGCTGCTGCCGCTTCACCCAGAAGCAGAGCCGTGCCTGAAGGGGCATCAACCTTGCGGTTATGATGCATCTCGACGATTTCGATATCAAAATCCTCACCCAGCGTCGCCGCCACACGACGGGTGAGCGCGGCCACCAGATTGACGCCGAGGCTCATATTCCCGGACTTGACGATGATCGCCTTGTCCGCAGCCTGTGCGATAGCGGCATTTTCCTCGGCGGCAAAGCCGGTGGTGCCGATAATATGAGCCACCTTCATACCGGCCAGACGCTGGGCCAGACGCACCGTCGCCGCAGGTGACGTGAAGTCGATCACCGCATCCACGCCATCCAGCACGGCGGCATCATCGGCCTCAACCACGATGCCAAGTGGCCCGAGGCCCGCCAGTACGCCCGCATCGGCACCCAGATGGCTGCTGCCCCCGTGCTCCAGAGCTCCGGCAAGGATCAGGTCCTCACCCTCATGCACGGCACGAATGAGAGTGCGGCCCATGCGGCCACCAGCCCCGGCAATAACGATGCGCAGATCAGACACGCGTCCTGCTCCCTGCTGTCCGGTCAAAGCCGGAAGCTGTTCTGGCTGCCTTGCCCGTTGGCCACGCCATCAGTGATTCGCGAGCGGCCAATTTTCGGTGAAAGCGATAGCATGACCACGCGCAAGACCCCACCCCCGGCCTGACTTCAGACAAAGGGAGCATGACAGAAAGATATAAGTTCATATATTTCAATGTGATAAAGAACGGTACAGGAGCGACAGATAGGTCCCTGCCCTGTGGGCAAGATCCATTCACCTGCCAAGCCTGCCGCGTTTTCAGCCGCCAGACAGCTCGGCCACGATGCGCTCGGCGGCCGCGCGCGGGTCTTCCGCAGCGATGATAGGACGGCCGACAACGATCATATCCGCACCCGATTTCAGCGCTGAAGCAGGCGTTGCGATGCGCTTCTGATCGCCCACATCGGAGCCTGCCGGGCGCACGCCGGGGGTCACCACCAGCCCGTTCGGCCCCAGAATGGTGCGCACCATGGTGGCATCGGTTGGCGCGCAGATAACGCCGGCAATGCCAGCCGCACGCGCATCCGCTGCCCGGCGACGCACCATCTCTGTCACCCCGCCCACATAGCCGGCAGCGGCCAGATCCGTATCATCATAAGAGGTGAGAACAGTGACGCCGAGCACCTTCAGTGCCGACCCTTCCGCCCCGCGCGCGGCGGCAGCCATGGTCTGCGGATAGGCATGCACGGTCAGCAGGCTCACGCCCCGCGCTGCGGCAGCGGCCGTCGCCTTCTCCACCGTATTGCCGATATCGTGCAATTTCAGGTCGAGAAAAACCTTGTGACCGGCATCGATCAGCTCACTCACCAGATCCAGCCCGCCAGCCACTGTGAGTTCCAGCCCAACCTTGTAGTAGCCCACACTGTCACCCAGCGTGCGCACCATGGCGCGGGCCTGATCGAGATGAGGAAAATCGAGTGCGACGATAACACGATCACGCGCCGCCAGCCTGTTCTGCCGCTCACCCATCACGCTTCTCCTGTCGCTGCTCAGAGCATTTTCGAGTGAAATGGACACCCGTTCACATCAAGAAAATGCAGCCAATCAATATGTTGGAGCATTTCTCCGGTTCCATGACACGAAGAAAGGCACTTATCCTGTGACCGGTGAGATGATGTACCCGCACTGGTCTTTTCATCACCCGGCAATGCACCTGCGGTAGCAGGCAAGAAAAAGCGGGCGCGACTGCCCGCACCCGCTCGTAATCGACATCATCCGTGCCTCACGGACGGTGATAGACCCATACCCGCGCTGGCGGAATATTCATCCACACGCGCGGCGAAACCTTGCCTTCGATATGCCCGGGCTTCAATGGCACCGGCGTCACGACCGCATAGGTGAACTGAATGAAGGGCGCGCCCGGATTGGCGAGATCGAAAGCCTCATTCACCATGCGGTGACGCTCTTCCGGAGGCATGGTGAAAAGCGGCAGGGACGAAATAATGCCCGCTGCCTTGCCCGGCAGGCGTCCATTCAGCGTCTTGTCCATCGCATAGGCATCACCCTGAATGACCGTGACGCCGGGATAGCGCTGGCGCAGCATGGTGCAGAATTCGGGGTTATATTCGATGAGAAAGAGCCGCTCGGGCGCGAAACCGCGCGCCAGCAGCGCCTTGGTGACAGGCCCTGTGCCCGGCCCCAATTCAACCACGGGCCCGTCGGAGCGCGGGTCGATATAGCTGGCCATCATCCTGGCAAGGCCAGGGCTGGAAGGAGACACCGCCCCGGTCTTCAGCGGGTTCTTGAACCAGGACTGGAGGAAGCGCATCTGGTCATTGAGACGCGGCTTCGGGGTAGACCTGCGCGACTCCTGGGAATGCAACATCAACAGCACCTCAAACGCCCGGTCATCGCCGGACGAGTGGCGATTAGACGGGAAAATTGACAGGGTCAAGACATTCCCAAGATCACCACCCAAGCCGACAGGCCTTAAGGTGAGCGTCTCATATGGCGCGCTGCCATGCTGGTTGTGCACTGCATGGCAGCCCCGCTTTTGGCGCAAGACCCGAGAGTTTACAGGGCGCTTAAGCGCCCTCGTTCGCCCCCTGGAAGAACTCCTTCACCCGCCCGAAAAAGCCGCTCGATTCAGGATGCGTCTCGCCAGAGCATTCCTTATCAAACTCGGTCAGCAGTTCCTTCTGGCGCTTGGTGAGCTTCTGCGGGGTTTCCACCACCACCTGCACATACATGTCGCCGCGCGAATGGCTGCGCAGAATGGGCATGCCCTTGCCGGCAAGGCGGAAGCGCTTCTGCGACTGGGTCCCCTCGGGGATCTTCACATTAGACTTCTCGCCGTTGATGGTCGGCACTTCCACCGTGCCACCCAATGCGGCCGTACACATAGAGATCGGCACCCGGCAATAGAGGTCTGCGCCTTCGCGCTGGAAGAAGGCATGCGGCTCAATGGTGAGGAAGATGTAGAGGTCGCCCGCCGGGCCGCCACGCAGGCCGGCCTCGCCCTCACCACCCAGACGGATACGGGTGCCGTCTTCGACGCCGGGCGGAATCTGCACCGAGAGCGTGCGCTCCTTGGTCACCCGTCCCGCGCCACCGCAGGCCCCGCATGGATCCTCGATCACGCTGCCACGCCCCTGACAAGTGGGGCAAGTGCGTTCAAGCGTGAAAAAGCCCTGCGCATGGCGGATTTTGCCCGCACCACCGCAGGTGCGGCAGGCCTTGGGCTGGGTGCCGGCTTTCGCCCCGGAGCCATTGCAGGCTTCGCACTGCATGGAGGCTGGAATCTTGATCTGCGCGGCCTTGCCCGCAAATGCCTCTTCCAGCGTGATGTCCATATTATAGCGCAGGTCCGAGCCCCGCCCGCGACCGCCGCTGGCATTTCCTCCACCGCCGCGCCCGCGCCCCATGTTCCCACCGAACAGATCATCAAAGATGTCCGCGAAGGATGAGGCGAAATCATTGCCGAAGCCAGGGCCACCCGGGGCCCCGCCGCCATTCTCGAATGCCGCATGGCCGAAGCGGTCATAGGCTCCGCGCTTCTGGGGGTCCTTGAGCACCTCATAGGCCTCACTGACTTCCTTGAAGCGCACTTCCGCTTCCGGGTTGTCCTGATTCCTGTCCGGATGCCACTTCATCGCGAGCTTGCGATAGGAGGCCTTCAGCACAACCTCATCTGCACCGCGGTCGCAGTCGAGAACTTCGTAATAATCACGCTTGGACATGGTCGGTCTTCATCCGTCGCCACCAATGCCCGTTCCGGGCAATGCCGCCCACCCGCACCAGGTTCGCTGCGCCAGAAGGCGTCGTCACAGTGCTGGGCCCGACGGTGGTTTTCTGGAGCGAGCCCACAAGCCCCGCATGGCGGGTATCCGGCGGGTCGATCGCCCTCTGCCATAATTCAAGAGACGCGCCTTTGTGGAGCCGCCATCCTGCGTGCCTTGTACGCACAACCGCACGATCTGTCACGGCGGCACTCGAACGCATGAGCCTCTCCGGGCCAAAACCCGGAGAGGCGGTATCGTCATGAACCGCCGGAGGCGGCCCTGATGTCTCAGGCGGACTTCTTCTTGTCGTCGTCCACCTCGGTGAACTCCGCGTCCACCACATCGTCATCGGCCTTCTTGCCGGCGTCGGAAGCCTCAGGTGCATCGCCACCCTGCTGGGAGGCATACATGGCTTCACCCAGCTTGAGCGACGCCTGCGCCAGGGTCTGCGTCTTGGCCTCGATGGCCTCGGCGTCCGAGCCCTCAAGCGCGGACTTGAGATCCGCCAGAGCAGCCTCGATCGCGCCCTTCTCGGTTGCACCCACCTTGTCACCGTGCTCGGACAGAGCCTTCTCGGTGGAGTGGATAAGCGCCTCGGCGTGGTTTTTGGCTTCCACAGCCGCCTTGCGCTTCTTGTCCTCGTCGGCGTGAGCTTCCGCGTCCTTCACCATCTTTTCGATGTCATTGTCGGACAGGCCACCCGAGGCCTGAATGCGGATCTGCTGTTCCTTGCCCGTGCCCTTGTCCTTGGCGGAAACCTGCACGATGCCGTTGGCATCGATGTCGAAGGTCACTTCCACCTGCGGCACGCCGCGCGGAGCCGGGGGCAGGCCGACGAGATCGAACTGGCCGAGGATCTTGTTGTCCTGCGCCATTTCGCGCTCACCCTGGAAGACGCGGATGGTGACCGCCGTCTGCCCATCTTCCGCCGTGGAGAACACCTGGCTCTTCTTGGTGGGGATGGTGGTGTTGCGGTCGATCAGGCGGGTGAACACGCCGCCCAGCGTCTCGATGCCCAGCGACAGCGGGGTCACGTCGAGCAGCAGAACGTCCTTCACGTCGCCCTGAAGCACGCCGGCCTGAACCGCCGCACCGATGGCAACCACTTCATCCGGGTTGACGCCCTTGTGGGGCTCCTTGCCGAAGAACTGCTTCACCACTTCCTGCACCTTGGGCATGCGGGTCATGCCGCCGACGAGGACAACCTCGTCGATCTGCCCGGCGGTGAGGCCGGCATCCTTGAGCGCCTTGCGGCAGGGCTCAACGGTGCGCTGGATGAGATCATCCACCAGCGCCTCGAACTTGGCGCGGGTCAGCTTCATGGTCAGGTGCTTGGGACCGGACGCATCTGCCGTGATGAAGGGCAGGTTGATCTCGGTCTGGGCTGCGGAAGACAGCTCGATCTTGGCCTTTTCCGCCGCTTCCTTCAGGCGCTGAAGGGCCAGCTTGTCGCCGCGCAGGTCAATGCCCTGCTCCTTCTTGAACTCGTCCGCCAGATAGGAGACGAGGCGCATGTCGAAGTCTTCACCGCCGAGGAAGGTGTCACCATTGGTGGACTTCACCTCGAACACGCCATCGCCGATCTCGAGCACGGAGACGTCGAAGGTGCCACCGCCAAGGTCATACACGGCAATGGTGCCGGCAGACTTCTTGTCGAGGCCATAAGCGAGCGCGGCCGCGGTCGGCTCATTGATGATGCGCAGCACTTCAAGGCCGGCGATGCGGCCGGCATCCTTGGTGGCCTGACGCTGGGCGTCGTTGAAGTAAGCGGGAACCGTGATGACAGCCTTCTCGACCTTCTCGCCGAGGAAGGACTCAGCGGTCTCCTTCATCTTCTGAAGGGTGAAGGCGGAAATCTGCGAGGGCGAATACTTCTTGCCGTCAGCTTCCACCCATGCATCGCCATTGTCGGCGCGCGCGATGTGGTAGGGCACAAGATCCTTGTCCTTCGCGACCGTCGGGTCATCAAAGCGACGACCGATCAGGCGCTTCACCGCGAAGATGGTGCGCTCGGGATTGGTCACGCTCTGGCGCTTGGCGGGCTGGCCCACAAGCCGCTCACCGTCTTCCGTGAAGGCGACGATGGAGGGCGTGGTGCGCGCGCCTTCGGAATTCTCGATGACTTTCGGGGATGTCCCCTCCATCACCGCAACGCAGCTATTGGTGGTGCCGAGGTCGATACCGATGATCTTGGCCATTTGCTTCTCCTTGCCGGCAGACCGACCGGGCCATACAGCACCCGTCTGAAAGACTGCTCCAGGCCCCACCTGTCACAGTCTGTCGGCCCCCTTGTCAAAAATTGGGGTTCGCTGCCTCAACAGCGATCGAGGCGCATATAGGAGGGGCAATCTGGCGCTGCAAGACATACCGGGTTGCCGCATCGCTGTTTTCCTATAAAACCCGCTCGTTTCCTTGTGAAAACCGTGCGGAGGTGTTTGCCATGGTCTTTTCCACCCCCTCCGGCGCGGCACGGCACAAGCTGGATCGCACGCGGTCCGTGCTGCTTGTGGTGGATCTTCAGGTGGATTTTCTGCCCGGCGGCGCGCTGGCCGTGCCGGGAGGCGACCATGTCATCGGCCTTGCCAACCATATGGCGACCCGCTTCGACCATGTGGTGCTGACACAGGACTGGCATCCTGCGGGCCATGCCTCATTTGCGTCCAGTCACCCCGGCAAGGCGCCTTATGACACCATCACCATGCCCTATGGTGAACAGATTTTGTGGCCCGACCATTGCGTGCAGGATTCAACCGGTGCGCGCCTCGCCTCCCGGCTGGAAATTCCCCATGCCCAGCTCATCCTGCGCAAGGGCCACCACCACGACATTGACAGCTATTCGGCCTTCTTCGAGGCAGACCGCATCACCCCGACCGGCCTTGCCGGCTACCTGCGCGAGCGCCTGATCGACACGGTTTATATCGCGGGTCTTGCCACCGATTTCTGTGTCTGCTGGTCAGCGGAAGATGCGGCCGTCCACGGCTTCACCACCCATGTCATCGAGGATGGCTGTCAGGGCCTCGACATCAATGGCTCTTTGGCGCGGGCATGGGAACAGATGGCCCGGGCTGGCGTGAAGCGCATCCGCAGCGATAACCTGCCCGGCTGAGCGGGCCTCACCACCTGACGGCGCGTCCACAGGAGGCGTAAAGCTGACAACGCGGGAAAATGGGCCGCCGCTCTCCCCGTGCACAGGGAGAGGCAACACCACTGTGGAGCACAGCCACACAGTGGTGAACGCGGCGAAAGATCAGACTTCCTCGGCAGTCATCCAGCCCATCGGTGCACCGGTCACATCGGCCACGATAGCGATGCGGCCGATGCCGGGCACATCAAACGGCTCACGCAGAATCTGGCCGCCCGCAGCCTCTAGCTTCGCAAGGCGCTCATCGAGAGAATCGACATTGACATAAGCGAACCAGTGCGGCGGCACGGTGGGTGGCACCATGCCGGTCTTGTCCATCAGGCCAGCTACCGGCTCATCATCCACCATTGCGACGAAATAAGAGCCTTCTTCACCCTCCATGGGCATTTCCTGAAAAGACCATCCCAAGGTCTCGCCATAAAAGGCCAGAGCCTTTTCCACGTCGTCCGTGAGAAGTTCGTTCCAGTAGAATTTGCCGTGCTGGGCCATGATGCGCTCTCCCGCATGTCTTGCTTGCCTCAAAGGAAGGTTAGAGCATCTTTCCGTTTCCCTGTCTTGTCCTTATGCTTCGCGAACCAGCGTTTCGCACGGTTTCAAAAATGCGCGACAGACAACTGCAATGCGCGCACAGGAGCATGGCATGAGCACCTGCCCGCCCTCAACAGCTGGCCTGAAACCCGCCCCCGGTGCGCACTGGTTTCCCGGCGCTCTAGACCGCATGGCGCAGGAGGATCTGCTCTCAGCTGTGCGGCACATCCTGGTTCAGGCCCCACTTTTCGCCCCCACCATGCCGCGCACGGGCAAGCCTCTTTCCGTGCGCATGAGCAATTGCGGGCCGCTGGGCTGGGTTTCGGATAGCGAGGGCTATCGCTATCAGAGCTTTCATCCCGATACGCGCCAGCCCTGGCCCGCCATGCCGCAGCAGGTTCTCGATATCTGGTCCCGCTTCAGCGGGATCCGGGAGCCTGAGGCTATCCTGCCGGAGGCCTGCCTCATCAATTACTATGGCGCGGACGCCCGCATGAGTCTGCATCAGGATCGCGATGAGGCAGACCTCACCGCTCCGGTCCTGTCCATCTCGCTCGGCGACATCGCCCTGTTCCGCCTTGGCGGACTGGAGCGGGGCGCACCCAGCCAGAGTTTCCGACTCGAATCCGGAGATATCTTCGTTCTGGGTGGAGAAAGTCGCCTTGCCTTCCATGGGGTTGATCGCATTATCCCCGGCTCGTCCACCCTGCTGCGGGAGGGCGGACGCTTCAACCTCACCTTGCGCCGGGTCAACGTGGCCTGACAGGTGCAACTCAGCAGATGTGCACATGTGTTCTGACCATGAACAGGCCACACTCTTGCCCGATGTGTTTTCACAGCGCCTGAGGCGATCCGGGTTATGTTTGGGTCAAGGGTGGGCCAACCGAAGCCATCGCAGTGCAGTCTACCGTATAGATATGCAACCTTGCCGGGCCTGCCTATGATCCGCCCGGTTTCACGTGTTCAGCCGGAGTTGTCCATGCCTTCAGGTTTTGTGCGTTGTGGTGCTGGCCGCATGTTCGCCGCGCTTGTTCTTGGCGTCGCGCTCCTGTCCTCCCCCTCCCTCTCACGGGCCGAAGAGGTGAAGTTCCCCCGGGGCTCGGTCATCGGCCTCACCCCGCCGGATGGCATGGTGGAGAGCACCCAGTTCAGCGGCTTCGAGGATGAAAAGCGCAAGGCCTCCATCCTCATCGTGGACCTGCCGCCGGAAGCCTTTCCGCAGATAGAGGAAGGCTTCACCGATGAAGCCCTCGCCTCCAAGGGCATCAAGGTTGTGACGCGTGAACCATTTGATATCAAGGACGCGAAAGCCTTCCTCGTCACCGGCACGCAGACTGCCGGGCCGATCACGGTACGCAAGTGGGTGCTGCTGGTCGGCGCAGAGACCCTCACCTCTCTGGTGACAGTGCAGGCTGCGGAAAATGCGGAGACCCAACTCACAGATCAGGAAGTGAAGGATGCGCTCAAATCCCTCACCTTCCGCTCGCCGCAGGACCAGGTTGCGGCCCTTCCCTTCGCGCTGAATGATCTTGCCGGCTTCCGTGTGGTGCGCACGCTGGCGGGCAATACCGCCATTCTCACCGATGGCCCGAAGAACGTCATCAAGGGCGCGGAACAGCCCTACATGGTCATCACCGTTGCGCCCGGTGCCCCGCGCGAGGATGACCGGCGGCAGTTCGCCATTCGCGCCATGGCCAGCCTCAATGGCCTGCGCGACATCAAGCTGGAGCGGGCCGAACCGCTGCGCATTGGTCAGGTGAACGGGTTCGAGGTGATGGCCAATGCGGTCGATGCCAAGACCGGCGAACCCGTGAAGGTGGTGCAGTGGATGCGCTTTGGCCAGACCGGCCATGTGCGCATGGTCGCCATCACCAAGGCGGACGTGTTCCCCGACCTCTATCCCCGCCTGCGCGCCATTCGTGATGGCGTGGACGGACGCTGAGGACGCAGTGCCAGCAAAACACCGCTGCGGCGTGATGGCTTTTTTGTTCAGCTTGAATGAAAAGCCGGAAGCCTCATGCCGCACGGCTATACTGCATTGCACAATCAATGATCAGAATTAAACAGGCTTGCTCTTAAACCACCCTTGTCGATTTCCAGATGAAATCTGGATGACACCATTCAAAAAATGACAGGCAGAAGTTTAAATCAACCCGAGATAGTTCACTCAACGGAGCGCAATCCCATAACGGTTTTCAAAGTGCAGAGATTCGACTAGTTTCCTCATTGTCCTTGAAAGGAAACCAGATGATCCGCAGCACAATTCTTGCAACCGCACTTCTCGCTCCGATGGCAGTTCACGCGCAGGATCTGCCGACCGCTCCTTTCCTTCCCCTCGATCTCGCGACCAAGGCAGCAGACGCAGCCCTGAAGGCATGTGCCACCGAAGGTCACAATGTGAGCGTCGCCATTGTTGCGCGCGATGGTGCGACCAAAGTGCTGCTGAAGGCCGACAATTCCGGCCCGCACACCGGAGCGAGCGCCACGGGCAAGGCCTTCACCTCAGCCGCAATGGGGCGCGACACGGCCGGTCTTTCTGAATTCATCGCGTCCAAGCCCGCCAATGATGGTCTGCGCGACATGGACACGCGCATGGTTATTCAGGGCGGCGGTCTACCGGTGAGGATTGGCGGCGCACTGGTCGGTGGCATCGGTGTGGGTGGCGCACCCTCGGGCGACATTGACGCCACCTGTGCCACAGCCGGCCTGAAGGCGATCGGCGCAGCCACCGAATAAACGGCTGCAACCCGCAAAATTCAGACGGCCCGCCACCAAAGCGGGCCGTCTTCGTTTGAAGATACAATTCATTCAAGCTCGATCCCTTTGGGCCCGCTCTGCGCCACATGCCATTAGGGTGAACCCCAGATGACATGCCTCCAGAACCAGACCTCTTCACTTGCTTGAAATGATCCGCCGACACCATATCTCAGGGTGCCTACATCTGTTCGCGCGTGGATGCGCGCACTGCCTCTTGTTGGAACATTCTCGAGTGATGTGAACACCGGCTCACATGAAACAATGCAACATCTCAAAAAGCCGGGCCCTTTCACTGACCCACTGAAACAGTGAAGACCCCAGCCAGCACACACGTCACGCAGCACCGGCTTGACCACATCAAGAAGCCACTATCCCCAGCCATGCGCGCAAAGACGTTCCATCCGCCCCCGTGCGGGATTATGCTGCACACATGAGCACGTCCGCGCCCTCCCCCGTTTCACCGCCCGAGCCTGCTGGCGAACAGCACCACAGCTATCTTCTGGCTGGCACACGGGTGAATGCCCGCGCGCTGACGCCCGGTCTGCATGTGGTCGCCACACCCATCGGCAATCTGGGTGATATCACCATCCGCGCGCTGGAAACCCTGGCGGGGGCGGATGTTATCGCCTGCGAGGATACCCGCATCTCGCGCCGGCTGCTGGAGCGCTATGGCATTTCCACCCCGCTTGTGCCCTATCATGACCATAACGGTGCCAGCGCCCGTCCGCGCCTTCTGGCCCGGCTGGCGGCGGGTGATCGAATTGTCCTGATCTCGGATGCCGGCACACCGCTGGTCTCGGACCCCGGCTACAAGCTTGTGGTGGAAGCGGCAGAGGCCGGCCACAAGGTTCACCCCCTGCCCGGCGCATCCGCATTGCTGGCAGCACTAGTCGCGGCAGGCTTGCCAACAGACTGCTTCATGTTCGATGGCTTCCTGCCACCCAAATCCGGTCAGCGCCGCAACCGGCTAGCCGCGCTGGCCAATATTCCGGCAACACTGGTGTTCTACGAATCCGGCCCCCGCCTTGCCGAGAGCCTTGCGGATCTGGCGCACACTCTCGGTCCCCGTAAGGCTGCCGTCTGCCGGGAACTCACCAAGACCTTCGAGGAAGTGCGCCGCGGCCCGCTGGACCAGCTTGCCGCCAGCTATGCAAGCGCCGAACCGCCCAAGGGCGAAATCGTTCTTGTGGTTGGCCCACCACTGGAAGAAGCCGCCGGCGATGCCGATGTCGATGCGGCTCTGACCCGCGCCCTCGCCCAGTCTTCCCTCAAGGATGCGGTAGCTGCGGTGACGGCCCTCACAGGGCGCACCAAGCGTGAGGTTTATGCCCGCGCACTGGCCCTGAATGAGGGGCGCGGCAACACAACCAAAGAAAGCACCACTCAGGCAGAGGGTGAGGATGCCTGAAGCCCCCGTGCACAGCGCGCCCGCTCCATCCACCGCCACGCTGAAGCGACGCGCCGCCCATGCGCGCGGCATGGCTGGAGAGGCACGCGCCGCTCAATTGCTGGAAGCACAGGGCTTCACCATTCTGGCGCAGCGTCTGCGCACCAAGGCCGGTGAGATCGATCTCATCGCCTCCCATGCGGGTCTGCTCATCTTTTGCGAGGTGAAGTTGCGCGACACTCTGCTTGCTGCTGCCGAGTCTCTTTCGCATCGCCAGCGCCGACGCATTGTGGCTGCGGCAGAATGCTATCTGGCGGAACACCCCGAACACGCCACACTCAACATGCGCTTCGATGCCATATTGATCGCGCGTGACGGCGGGGTGGATCATCTGCCCGGCGCATTTGAATGTGACGGATAGTCAGCCACTTTTTCACACAGTCCTGTTCATCACGCGCCTTCACGGGCGAACCAAGACACCCGCGAAGCGGGCACCGGAGACAGCCCCATGAGCCTTCAGGTCGCGGTCCAGATGGACCATATCGCCGCCATCAATATTGCCGGCGACTCCACCTTCGCGCTGCTGCTTGAAGCGCAGGCGCGCGGCCACACGCTTTATCACTACACGCCGGACCGGCTGGCCCTGCGCGATGGCGAACTGTTCTCGTCCCTCGAACTGCTCGATGTGCGCGACGAGCCCGGCAACCATTTCACACTGGGTGAGAAGCGTCGCCTGCCCATGAACGAGATGGATGTGGTGCTGATGCGTCAGGACCCGCCCTTCGATCTCGCCTATATCACGGCAACCCATCTGCTGGAGCGCATCCACCCTGAAACACTGGTGGTGAATGACCCGGCCCATGTGCGCAACGCGCCTGAGAAGATCTTCGTCACCGAATTCCCAGACCTGATGCCACCGACGCTGATTACCCGTGACCTCGATGAAATCAAGGCCTTCCGCGCCGAGTTCGGCGATGTGGTGATGAAGCCGCTTTATGGCAATGGCGGCGCGGCCGTGTTCCGCCTCGCGGCGGATGATCTGAACTTTGGCTCGCTTTACGACCTGTTCGCCGCCACCTTCCGCGAACAGTGGGTTGTGCAGCGCTTCCTGCCGCAGGTGAAGCATGGCGACAAGCGCATCATCCTCGTGGATGGAGAGGCCGCCGGTGCGGTCAACCGTGTGCCCGGCGAAGGCGACCTGCGCTCCAACATGGTGCGCGGCGGTGCGGCCCACCCCACGGACCTGACCGAGCGCGAAAAGGAAATCTGCGCCCGCATTGGGCCGGCCCTGCGCGAGATGGGGCAGATCTTCGTCGGAATCGATGTCATTGATGGCTATCTTACTGAAATCAATGTCACCTCCCCCACTGGCCTGCGCGCCATCAAGCGCCTTGGCGGCCCCGATATCGCCGCACAGATCTGGGACAAGATCGAAGAAAAGCGTCGCAGCTGAAGCACACACCATGAGCTGGCCCCATTCCGGCCCATGACAACCAATCCGAGCCAGACTGTCCGCGTTCGTTATTAAGGGAGAGCATAGTTTGGATAATCACTAAGGCAAGTGAGATGCGCCGGGCCGTTTCGGCGCACCACATAAAAGGGAGAAAGCCTCCATGGCATCGCGTTTTACCCGTTCGCTCGCTCTTCCCCTGGCGCTTGTCCTTCCCCTGGCGGCTGGTGCTCTCACCCTGCCCAGCCATGCACTGGCTCAGCCCACGACCCAGAACAGCGATCGCGCCAACTGGAAATCACTCGCGACCATCGCCACATCTCTCGCCGAAAATGGCTATCGCGTGCTGGAATTGGAGCTGGAACGCGATGGCTTTGAGGCAGAATTGATCGACCGCGACGGCAATCTGGTAAAGGCCGATATCAACCCTGTTTCCGGCGCACTTCAGCACATCCGCAACCGAGGCCGCTCTACGGTTGCCAACGACCCGCAGTGGAAGACGCTGCCCCAGGTCGCGAGCCAGCTTGAGGCCAAAGGCTATCTGGTCCGCAAGCTGGAAACCGAGCATGATGGTTTCGAGGCTGAGTTGACCAGCCAGGATGGTCAGCGGCTTGAGGCACGTATCGACCCGAAAACCGGCGAGATCATCTCATCCGAACGGGACTGATGACAGCGCATCCTGTCTCGAGCTGAAGAAAAAAATGTGCAACGGTGCAAACTCTCATGTGGGTGACCCATGGCGCGAGCTCTATCCATGCCGCGCGCAGTGTTCTCTCATGGGTTTTTCCATTTGAATACATGTATCCAGTTACACGGTCGGCATGGTTCCCCGCTCGGAACTGGCCGCCCGTGTGATAGGTTGCAAATTTAGATACCTGTCCTTGGGCGAGCCTTTGCTCGCATAATCAGAAACTGGCCGCCCGTCACACGTTGCGCCGGGCAAGACTTTGCGAGGCGTATCATGGCCAAGCCCTTTACCGTCTCCTTGTCCCATCGTCTCGGAAAAGACGAGGCGACACGGCGCATCCAGTCTGGTCTCTCCACAGTGCGCAGCCGCTTTTCAGGCCACATCACTGTGGCCGAGGAGCAGTGGACGGATTCACATCTCGAATTCCGGATCAATGCACTGGGCAAGAGTGCCACAGGCACACTGGATGTGAGCGAAGACCGGATAACCCTCTCTGTGGAACTGCCACTCTTTCTCAACCTGCTGGCACGCAAGGCGACAGCCCGGATTGAGAAGGAAGGACAGTTGCTACTGGAGAAGAAATAGGCGGCATCTTACGATACCCAGATGCAGGCCCTCTTCATCCGGCACGCAGAAGCAGGGTCAGGGTATCCAATGTAAAGGTTCCGTCCGGCTCGATTTCAAAGTGACGGGCCACTTCCATGCTTGCGGCCTGCTCCAGCGCACGGATAGCACTGATATGCAGCTCCGGCGTACGGATACGAGCCACCCATGATGCAAACTCCAGCCGCAAGCGGCGGGGCGTTTCCTGCTCCACCACCAACCCGGCGGCATGAGCATGGGCCAACCATTCCGAATGGCTGTAATCGCGCCCGTGAGAAGGATCGCGCAGCAGTTCCACAGCCTGAAGAAATGTATCCGCCGCAGCCCATCCGGGTGCGACCACATCCATGAACACCGCAGTCCCACCCGGTTTCAGCACCCGGCGCGCCTCACGCAGGCCCGCGGCAAGATCTTGCCAATGATGGGCGCTGTATCGCGACACCACCCAGTCAAAGGTTTCATCTTCAAAGGGCAATGCCTCTGCCTTACCCTGCCGGGTCGAAATATTGGTCAACTCCCGCCGCGTGCTCTCATCCGCCACCGCAGCCAACATTTCTTGCGAGAGATCATAAGCCACGACGGCCCCGGAAAAGGGCGCAACCGTGAAGCTCACATGCCCTCCCCCACATCCCAGATCCAGAACCCGGGCCGGGCGCGCGTTCGCCGCCAAGGCGGTTAGGTCCTTCAGATCATCTCCCTGCGCATGGACCGCACTGACCACATAGGCTTTCGCCTGGGGCCCAAACTGCTGCGCCACAAGCCTCTGGAAACTTTCGCCATTCGCGGAATCTGGTGCATTACTCACGACAAAGCCTCGGGATTTCTGGCAAGCTGGATGTCATGTTTACGCGGTCAGAGCAGCATTCGCAATCCAATCTGTTCTTATTTCGTTCTTGAACATTTGCAACCCATGCGCTAGTTTCGGATGTCTTCTCAAATTATCGGGGCTGACGGTGATCCAGCGGGTGGCGACTGTAGCATTCGAAGGGGTAGAGGCGCGCCCTGTGGATGTGCAGGTGCATGTGGCGTCAGGCCTGCCGGCCTTCACCATTGTCGGCCTGCCAGACAAGGCCGTGACCGAAGCGAAGGAGCGCGTGCGCGCGGCGCTTACGGCATCCGGCCTCGCTTTGCCGGCCCGCCGCATCACCATCAACCTTGCCCCGGCAGACCTGCCGAAAGAGGGCTCGCACTATGACCTGCCCATAGCTCTTGGGCTGATGGCTGCCATTGAGGCCATTCCCGGTGGTGCGCTGAATGGTTTCACCGTTGTGGGCGAACTGGCCTTGGATGGCACCATTGCCTCTGTTTCCGGCGCACTGCCGGCCGCGATCGGTGCCAATGCGCGCGGCCACGGGCTCATCTGCCCGGAAGGCTGCGGCGCGGAAGCGGCCTGGGCCAGCCCGGACATGGAAATTCTCGCCCCGGCCACACTTCTGGAACTGGTCAACCATCTCACGGGACGCCAACCTTTGCCGCGCCCAGAACCGCGCGTGCGCCCGCAAGCACCGATGCTGCTCGACCTCAGAGATGTAAAAGGGCAGGAAACAGCGAAACGTGCGCTGGAAGTGGCGGCCGCTGGTGGCCACAATCTTTTGTTTGTTGGCCCGCCCGGCTCTGGCAAGTCCATGCTGGCGCAGCGCATGCCCTCCATCCTGCCATCGCTGACCCCGCCCGAGATGCTGGCTGTTTCCATGGTCACCTCTGTCGCGGGAGCGATCGAGGGTGGTGCGCTCATCAGCCAGCGCCCTTTTCGCGCCCCGCATCACTCGGCCAGCATGGCGGCTATGGTGGGGGGCGGCGCGCGGGCAAAACCGGGTGAGGTTTCACTGGCACACCATGGCATTCTGTTTCTGGATGAACTGCCCGAGTTCTCACCCCAAGTTCTGGATTCCCTGCGCCAGCCGCTGGAAACAGGCGAAGTGCTGATTGCCCGCGCAAACCACCGGGTTACCTACCCCGCACGCTTCCAGCTTGTGGCCGCCATGAACCCCTGCCGCTGCGGGCGGGCAGGCGAACCCGGCTTCACCTGCAAACGAGGGCCGCGCTGCGCGGACGAGTATCAGGCGCGCCTGTCCGGCCCCTTCCTTGACCGGATCGACATGCACCTGACTGTACCGGCGGTGAGTGCAGCAGACCTTGTTTTACCTGCCCCTGCCGAAGGATCCCGAGAAGTAGCGGCGCGAGTGGCTGCCGCCCGGGCGCTTCAGCAAGCCCGTTATGCAGCACTGGGCCGTCCGGATATCCACACCAATGCGGAAGCCTCCGGCCCGCTGCTGGAGCAGGTCGCGCGCCCAGATGCTGGTGGCGCAACTCTGCTGCGCGATGCGGCAAATGCCATGCATCTGACTGCACGCGGATATCATCGTGTTTTGAAGGTGGCGCGCACACTGGCAGACCTCGCCGGTGCTGAAGCCGTGAACCGGGAGCATCTGGCCGAAGCCCTTGCCTATCGTGCGGCAGCCGAGCGCACCCGCGCAGCCGCCTGAAAACAGGCGATGGGACTGCCCTGCCTTTGTGCAGGAACAGTCCCACAGCTGAAACAACAACTTACGGCGTGGTCAGGGCAATCGCCTGAAGATAGGTGATTTTCGCTAGATCACCGGGCTCCACCTTTTGCAGGTCGGCCAGCACCTTCTGATCAAAGGCGCGCACGGTGTGTACCTTGCCGCCGAGCCCTTCGAAGGTCACCGTTCCGGCAGCCTTGTCGAGACCAACGAAAATGGTCGTCATGGTCACGGCATTCACGCCGAAGCCTTCCGGCAGACCCGGCAGACCATCCGTGACAGCGACCTGCTCAATAACTTCGCCGGGCGTGCCCTGTGTCGCCTTGCCAAGAGCCGTCAGCACCGTCGGCATCACCCGCACGGTCACCTTCTGGCTGTTCTGCAATGCCGCCAGGTCCGCAACGCCTGGGGGAATCACGACCTCCCAGCGCTTGCCGTTCGCACTCTCGAAGACCGCCTTGCGGGTGTTCAGATCCGCCGAGACAAATTCCGCCGGGTAATCAAGAACCTCAACCGTGCCAAGATTGGAGAAGACCACCACATCCGTCTCGGCAGGCTGCACGGCAGGTTGAGCCGCGAGCGGGACTGTCCCCAGCAGCAGAGAGGCCAGTGCTGCAGTTGCAAGCAAGCGTGTCCTGATCATTCTTGATCTCCATAAGCTGGGAGCAAACCCCACGGCTGCTCTGTTGAAGAATCTGCATCTACCCGTTCATTGCGACAATCACTTATGCGCGCCCATGCACCATTTCCTGCATGAAAGGCCTCTGTTTCAATGCATGCTGCGGGAGGCATTGTCACAAGGGCGTATGAAATCTATGCTGAATGTCACGTTCATGTCGGGACGGATGGCGGTCTCGCCCATGTGCATCACACGCCAGCAAGGCTCCCGGAAGGAGCCTGAGGCGAGTGCTGAGCATGGAACGGGCGGCCTATGATGACAAGAACATCATCCGTGGCGGCCTGGGGGGGGGTATCGTTCATGAAGCGATTGAATACGACACAGTCCGCCTTTGACTTTCCCGGCCTCATGGAGCGCGGGCTGGATGTGATGCGCGGCGGATTTGCCCGTGGCGGCATGATGCCCGGCCTCTCTACCGGAGTAGCAGCACCGCGCAATCTCGTGCAGGACCTGCGCACCTATTCCGGCATTCGCCACCGCGAGGCCCTTCCGCCTCATTATGAACCTTTGGTTCTGGGGCGTCTCGGCCCGCTGGAAGTGCGTCTTGCACGTTCCGCCCGAGAGGTGCGCAAAGCGCAGCGGCTGCGTTATCAGGTCTTTTACGAAGAAATGTCCGCCATTCCCGATGCCGGCACCCGGCTGGCGCGACGAGACATGGACGCCTTCGACACCATCTGTGACCACATTCTCGTGCTCGACCATGATGCCGGCAAGGTGGTTCTGGGGCGGCGCAAGCCGAAGGTCGTGGGCACCTATCGCCTGCTTCGACAGGAAGTCGCGGTGCGTCATGGCGGCTTCTACACCCAGAGCGAATTTGACGTGAACAGCGTCATCGATGCCCATCCCCATATGCGCTTTCTGGAACTCGGTCGCTCCTGCGTGCTGAAGTCCTATCGCAACAAGCGAACGGTGGAACTGCTGTGGCACGGGGTATGGACCTATGTGCTGCGCAACAAGATCGACGCCATGTTCGGCTGCGCCAGCCTGGAGGGAACCGACCCGCAGGCGCTGGCCCTGCCCCTCTCCTTCCTGCACCATAATGCTCTTGCGCCGGAAGAGTGGCGCGCACGGGCGCTGGACAGCCGCTATGTGAGCATGGACCTCATGGCGAAGGACCAGATCTCCCTCAAGGCGGCATTCCAGGCATTGCCGCCCATGGTGAAGGGCTATCTGCGTCTTGGCGGGTTCGTTGGTGAAGGTGCAGTGGTGGACTATCAATTTGGCACGACAGATGTGCTCGTCATGCTTCCGGTCACGGCGCTGAGTTCTCGTTACGTCGAGCATTTCGGGTCTGCTGCGAACCGCCACGCCATCTGAGGTTCCCCAAATCTCCGATTGGACGGGGCCGGGATGTCATGAGACATCGGGATGCTGAGGGGACCAGGCGCGGGACCGGAAACATAGTCCGGCTCTCGGGTACTTCCGGCCAGGGCGCATAAGAATAGTCGCCCTTGCCAAGAACAAGCAGGGGCTGCACGCATGAAAATCGACCTCTCCGGCAAGCTCGCAATTGTCACCGGCTCCACGGCCGGGATCGGTCTTGCTTGTGTGAAGGCACTGGCGGCGAGCGGAGCCACTGTGGTGCTGAACGGCCGCACGGAAGAGGCTGTCACGCATGCATGCGCACGTGTGAGTGCCGCCGTTCCGGGGTCGCGCATCAGCGGTGTGGCTGCCGATCTAGGTAGTGCAGATGGCTGCGCCGCACTGCTGGCGGCTCACCCTTCCTGCGATATTCTGGTGAATAATCTCGGCATTTATGGCCCGCAGGACTTTTTCGAAACACCGGATGAGGTGTGGGAAAACTTCTTCGAGGTGAATGTGATGTCTGGCGTGCGCCTTTCGCGTGCCTATCTGCCCGGCATGGCGCAGGAAGGCTGGGGACGGGTGGTGTTCATCTCTTCCGAATCCGCGCTCAATATTCCCGCGGACATGATCCATTACGGCTTCACCAAAACCGCCCTGCTCTCCATCTCCCGCGGGCTGGCCAAGCGCATGGCGGGCACGGGCGTCACCGTAAACGCCGTGCTGCCCGGCCCGACCCTTTCGGACGGCCTTGAACAGATGCTAGCCCCTGAAGCAGAAAAGACCGGGAAGTCCATCGAGGAACTGGCCGCCGACTTCGTACTCGCCAACCGCCCCTCCTCCATCATCCGCCGTGCGGCGCGGGTGGAAGAAGTTGCCAGCATGGTGGTTTATGCTTGTTCGCCGCAGTCCTCCGCCACAACCGGCGCAGCACTGCGGGTGGATGGCGGCGTGGTGGACAGCCTCTGAAGGCACAGAACATTTTCGATGCCATCGCGGTTCATGCCACGAAGGCGCCTTGGGATCGGCGGATGGTGCGCGCGTTATCTACGGCTCGTCAGCAGCGGGGCCAGACCGGCTCCAGATAAGGAAACAGCATGTCCATTCGCGTTGCCGTCATCGTCGGCAGTCTCCGCAAGGGGGCATACAGCCGCTCTATCGCGCTTGCCCTGAAAGAACTTGCCGCCCCGCGTCTGGATCTCGAAATCGTCGAGATCGGCGACCTGCCGCTTTATAATCAGGATCTGGACGAAGGCACGCCGCCAGCCGCATGGCAGAGTTTTCGAGATGACGTCTCGAAGGCTGATGCTGTTCTGTTCGTGACGCCGGAATATAATCGTTCCGTTCCGGGCGCACTGAAGAATGCGATTGATGTGGGTTCTCGCCCTTATGGTCATAGTGCTTGGAATGAAAAGCCGACTGCCGTTGTCAGCATCTCGCCGGGTGGAATGGGCGCTTTCGGTGCCAATCACCATCTGCGCCAGTCACTGGTCTTCCTCAACATGCCGGTGATGCAGCAGCCGGAAGCCTATATTTCCAAGGTTGCTGATGCACTGGATGCCAATGGCAAGGTGACAGACCAGCACGTTCTCGGCTTCCTGAAGACCATCGCAGACAGCTTCGCGAACTGGGTCGACCGCACACGCCTGAAGTGAGAAACACTGCGCGGGAAGAAATTCTCTTTCCGCGCACCTTTCGAAAAGGACTGACTTCTGGGTAGTTTTAACCTTCTGTCGACAAGAGCCTAACAGAGCACCGACCCTCCCGAAGAAGGCGGAGACGCTTAAGCTTCATGAAAATGACGGCTTGTGCTCTGAATAGTATGTTCTAACGTCAGATGAAGCCGGCCATGAAGACAGATCAAGGGAATAGCTGAGAGTCTGTTTGGAAATTCGATTTGGAGCGTTGTGGCGGCGCACCATATCATTCACCGTGTCTGGCCTTAAACCAGATATACGCGAGCTAAAGCGGCTAAGTATTTCTAAAATGATTTTCTGTTTTAACTAGATGGCCGGAACAAGACGGCCATGATAGTGAAGAGAATGTCGCGGATAGTTGAGATCATCCGCAGGGGACTTTCCGAACAGGCTCGTATAAGCCAATTCACTTTCTGAAGCCAGCACGTGCACAGCTGTTCCCAAGGAAAGCCCGCAGACTAAACTGAGGCTGGCGGGGCGACGCCCCGCATCACCAGAAAGAGCATGTGCAGGCAAAATGCGCGGTAGCGTTCGGCAAAAGCAGAGATTGCCCCATCCACCACCGCGCAATGGCCTATTCTCCGTTTTCCTCCAGCGGCAAAACCTTCCAAGTCTGCGCCGTGCGGACGGACATGGGCGGCACCGGAGCATCCAGCGGGCCGAGACGGCGGGCAAAAGACCGAGATGAGCGGCGGAACAATGCGGCGTGTCGCTTATGCGCCTGCTTGCAAAGCCGTTTCTGGAGCCGCGTCATCGCACGTTCAAGCCGCGCAATCACCCCGTCCTGAAGTTCTCCTCCAACGGCATGGAGCAGTGGGCGCAGGGTTTCAATATCCTGATATGCGCCCAGAACATCGCGCAGACGCTGTGCCCGCGCAGCCCGCTTTGTGCCCTTGCCGCTGAACCAGTCCGCCACAAAACTCATCTGATAGCGATGGGTCACAACCCGTTTGCGCACCTCATGCATCGCTTCCGGGGTGGTGAGTTCTGCCTTGCGGGCAGCGCGGTAGCCATGCCGGAGTTCTTCGACCAGATTGGTTGCGCTGGCCTGTGCCTCCAGCCCCGAGGCCAGAGCCTGACGGGCATCGGTAATGAATTGATGCAACAGGCGGCGCATGCTCTCATGCTCCCGCTCATCCGCCTGATCCGCGCCAATAGCCTCGCCTGCCGCGCTGAGGTCATCCTCCCGCGCAAAGCCAGCCTGCCGCAGCATCTCCAGCGCTTCGAGCGCGGTTGCCCGGTCACGGGCGTGCGCCAGTTCCCGCGCGGTTGCCGCGGTCTCGAGGCGCGCAGTCGCGGCAAGATCACCGCCAACCAGACGCAGCAAAGCGCGATATTCCTTCAGCGCCTTGCGGGCATCGTGCACCATCTCCGTGGTGTCGGTATCCGCAGCAGCACTTTCGACCCGAGACAAGGCCTGTTGCAGTGCCTGTGCCAGCGGACCAGTCACGGCTGGCGGGCTGGCGACGTGCGCCTCCGGAGTGGCATTACCCTGCTCCGGTTCCGGCGTGGCGGTGGAGGTCTTCTCCTCATCGGAGGACATGCAGCACCCCTTTTCATGATCGCACAACACTGCCCATGAAACCGCACCCCCGCCCACAACACAAGCAGGAGTGGTATTTTATTCCGCTTCTTCGATCTGGACGGCCCGGTTTCTGGTTCCATCAGCTTCGGAAAATGCGGAGAAGCCCGAGGCCCTTTTCATTCAGACACAAACGGCCTGCCCCAGACAATGCAGCAATCTCATGCGGTTATGACTGCAAGCGCTGAGCACTTCAACACACCCAGAAGCACAGACATCAGGCGGCCGCGCGCACCGCGCCGGGAGCTTCCATTTCCACGATATCGAGAACGGCCTGCCGCAAAGCGGGCAGCAACCGACGATAGGCCTGCCGGCGTTCGTGAGAATCCGCCATCCGGGCGATATCCTCGAACACCCGCACACGCACCGGCAGCACATGCAGCCAAGGCATGGCCGCGACGGCGTGGTGCACATCGGCCTGAAGTGGCACCACCACATCCACACGCGGCGCACCGGAAAGGGCAAAGAGCTCTATGGGCTTGGAGGATAAGCCATCCGCCGGCAATCCAGCTTCATGCAGGCATTCAAGGGCGACCATATCCACCGGCGCGGTCGGGCCCACGGCAGCGCTGAAAGCACGCACATGTTTGTGGAGGCGATTTTGAAAATGCATGGCAATCGCCTCCGCCATCAGGCTGATGCCGGAGTTGTCACGGCACAGGAACAGGATGGAGGGTTTTCCGATCATCGCACTGAGCCTCTTAAAGGCGCTCGAATCATGCGCCTCTTCAGTTGGCCGCACCATAGTTCTGGATGCCAACGCCGCGATGACAGTCACAAAACCTGCTTACCCCTTCTGGTTGAAGGTCTTTGCCTCGATTTCATCACCCGCAGCGCCCACGATGCCCAAAGGATCTGCCGCCAGTTCGATATCTGTCGGGTCAATGGCTGTGTTCGCCACGGTCCGCGCTTCAAGCGCAGCTGTCTTCGGACGCAGCAGAATATGAGCGGCCACAGCTGCCAGTCCCATCAGCGGGAGCAGGCTCATCAATGCAGACAGCGGCGATGGAAACATCAGCGCCATGAAGGTGCCGCACATGCCGCCCCCGATCTGCATGAACCCGGTGAGCGCGGAGGCTGCCCCCGCAATATGCGGAAAGCCGGACAAGGCAGATGTGGTGCAACCGGGCATCACCAGCGCCACGCCCAGCGCCCAGAGCGCAACCGGCCCCATGACAGTGACCACCGAGGGCTGAAACATGCGCAGACCAAACCCCAGCCCGGCCGCTCCACACAGCACCAGCAGCAGGCCGGGGAAAATAAGCCGCATGGCGTTCATCCGCTTCAGCAGCCGCCCGGCCACCAGCGTGCCGGCCATGAAGGCGCCCGTCTGCATCAGCATCGCAAGGCCGAACTGCACCGGGCTCAGCCCCACCGTATCAATGAGCACAAAGGGGGCCAGCGCCGCCAACGTATAGATGCCGCCCAGAACACCGCCAATCACAAGCCCGGCGCGCATGAAGCTGCGGGAGGAAAGCAATTCGCCATAGCTGCGCATCATGCCGGATAGGCGCACCCGGGAGGGGTCCTTGCTGCGGTTCGTCTCTGGTACGAAGAAGGCCAGCATGCCCATCAGTACAACGCCATAGACACACATGATGGCGAAGATGCCGCGCCAGTCCACGATGCTCAGTACCATTCCGCCAAGGGTGGGCGAAATCGCAGGCGCTATGGCCAGCATGGTGCCGACCAGATTCATAATCCGCGCCGAGGCCTGCCCCACATATTGGTCCCGCACAATAGCGCGAGAGATGGCGATGCCGGATGCGCAGCCGATGCCTTGCAGAAGCCGGCCCGCGATAAGCCATTCCATTGAGGTCGAGGTCACAGCCACGAGGCTGCCGGCCAGATAGGCGGCAAAGAAACCGATCGCCACCGGCCGGCGTCCATAAGCATCCGAAAGCGGGCCGCAGATGAGCTGGGAGAAGGCAAAGCCGAAAAAGAACACCGTGATGGTGGCCTTCACCAGGGTCTCCGTGGTGCCGAAAGCCTCCACCAGTGCCGGCATGGCGGGCGTATACATGGCCAGCGAAACCGGCCCAATCGTGACCAGAACAGCCGCGATCACCGCCACTCGCATCTCAGACATCAGCGGCACGGGAGCGGCTGCAACACGCACCGGCATGCCGCCCGGCAATGGATCCTCCGGCGCCTTCATGGCCTAGCTCTCCTGCTCGCGCCCGCAAGTTGAAAGGTTCGCGCTCATCTGGCCGAGACAATCGAAGAAAACTGCCTGCTCCTGCGGGCCAATCCCGGCAAGAATTTCCAGCCGCATCTGCTTTCCGGCATCCAGAATGCGGGCCACAAGTGGCGGGGCTTTAGGGGTAAGATGAACAGTCTTGGCACGCCGGTCGGTTGGGTCGGCGCGGCGGATCACCAGTTCCTGCGCTTCCAGCCGATCCAGAAAGCCCACCAACGTCATCGGCTCCACATTCATCTTCACGGCCAGCGCACGCTGGCGCAGGCCGGGATGGCGATCGACATAAGCCAGCGTGCGGGCCTCACCCGCAGTCAGCCCCAGCCCTGCGGCCTCAAATGCCTTGTCCATACGGGCGCGATAAAGCCGCGCCACCTCAACCAGCAGGAAGCCGAGAGGCGTGTCATGTGCGGGGGAAGATGTGTTCTGGCTCATTTCAAAGTCAACATTATTATAAGCTAGCCTTACTAACAAGCCTCATATGGTGACCAGAATGAGCACCTGCCTGCCATCTGCCTCTTCCGGCCAGTTGTCCACCGCCCCTAATCTGCTCTATGTGAAAGGAAGCTGTGCGGGAGAAAACCATGACCTGGTCGCTCACCATCGGACGGATCGGCGAAACCGCCATCCGGATTCATGTGACCTTTCTGCTGTTCCTGATCTGGATCTGGGCAGCCTATTACCAGTCCGGCGGGGCGCAAGCCGCATGGGAAGGCGTACTGTTCGTCGCCCTGCTGTTCGCCTGCGTCATGCTGCACGAACTGGGTCACGCTTTTGCGGCGCATCGCTACGGGGTGAAGACGCCGGATATCACCCTCTGGCCCTTTGGTGGCATCGCCAGCCTGGAGCGCATTCCCGAAAAACCATCGGAAGAACTGGTGGTGGCACTGGCCGGGCCGGCGGTGAATGTGGCCATCGCCGTGCTGCTGTTTCTCTATCTTGGCGCCACGGTAAACGTGGACGAGATGGCGAAGATCGAAGACCCCGGCACCTCCATGCTGGTGAAGCTGGCTGGCGCGAATGTGTTTCTGGTGATCTTCAATCTCATTCCCGCTTTTCCAATGGATGGCGGGCGGATTCTGCGCGCCTTGCTGGCGATGCGGATGGGCCATGCGGCCGCCACCTCCACTGCCGCCAGCATTGGTCAGGGCTTTGCTGTTGCGATGGGGCTGGCCGGGATTTTCTACAGCCCCATGCTGATCGTCATCGGTGTGTTCGTGTTTCTGGCGGCTTCCGGCGAGGCGGGGCAGGCGCAGCTGAAGGAAGCCTCACGCGGGCTTCTGGTGGCCGATGCCATGATCACCCATTTCGAGAGCCTGACCCCGCAATCCACCGTGGATGATGCGGCAGAGGCGCTCATCCGCTCCACCCAGAAAGAGTTTCCCGTTGTAGACGGGGCCGGCCATCTGCGCGGTGTACTGACCCGCGATGCGATGATCCATGCCCTGAAGGATCAGGGGCCGCAAACGCCCGTGATCGAGGTGATGCAGAAGGATGTGCCGGTTGTTTCGGCGCGGGCACGGCTGGATACGGCCTTGAAGCTCCTCACCACCGCACAGGTGCCGGCCGTGGGCGTGAGCGATGCAGGGGGGCGCCTTGTGGGGCTGCTGACCCCGGAGAATGTGGGCGAACTGATGATGCTCCATGCCGCACGCCCACAGCGGAGTATGGGCGGAGCAGGTGTGAACGGGCGCGGCTCCAATACCGGCCCCCGCCCGTCTTGAATGGATACAGGCGAGGGCAAACCAACACCCGCCTGTTCTCGCCGTTCACCTGAAAATCCTGCGCCGAGTCCCCGTCTTCCATCCCGCAATGGCTGAAAAGCCAGAACCGGGATGGAAGAGGCACTGGGCGAGCGGTTCTGGTTGTGAACCTGAGCCATCAACTTCAGGCCCTGAGAGCCTGTTTGGAATTTCCCCTTTTGGACATCTTGGGGCTGGGCGCAGGCCTCTTGCCACCAAGCTTGAAGGCTGGTCCATTCAGAGTAAATTCTTAATCAAATCAATATCTTATATGACCACCGCATGGGCCGCAGGCGAAAGCCCCGACTTGAGGTGCAGGAGGTCATCCCCCTTAGCAAAACCACAAACCCATTTGCCAAACAGGCCCTGAGATGACCGGCGTCTTTAACCACACCTCAGATGCGTTTTGAGACCATGAAATAGTTCACACCCAAATCATCGGAGAGGCTGAAGCTGCTGGAGATCGGGTCATAGACCATGCCAGTGCGCTCGGTGGCTTCATAGCCGGCAGCGGCAAGGCTGGCTTCCAGCTCTTCCGGAGTGATGAACTTCTCCCAGCTATGGGTACCGGGTGGCAACCAGCGCAGGATATATTCCGCCCCCACGATTGCCAGCGCGAAGCTCTTTGCGGTGCGGTTCAGGGTGGAGAGGATCAGCACCCCGCCCTCATCCACAAGCTGCCCCACGGTGCGCACGAACAGGCCCACATCGGCCACATGTTCCACCACTTCCAGCGCCACCACAGCATTGAAGCGCGCGCCACGGGCCTGCAACTCCTCGGCCGTGACCGGAAGATAGGTGATGCCCAGCCCCTGCCCTTCAGCATGGGTCCGCGCCACTTCAATATTGTTGGGAGCTGGATCGATTCCGGTGACTGTCGCACCCATCCGGGCCATCGGCTCACTGAGCAACCCGCCGCCACAGCCGACATCCAGCACCGACAGGCCGCCGAACGGTCGAAGGGCACGGGCATCGCGGCCGAAATGGCGTACCAATGCATCACGCACAAAGGTGAGGCGCGCCGGGTTCATGGCATGGAGCGGGGCCATCTTGCCCTTCTCATCCCACCATTGCTTGCCCAGCGCATCAAAGCGCGCAACTTCCTCGGGATCGACGGTGGCGTGGCTCAAAGGCATGGCGGCCTCCTGTGACGGGCCAGATGGTGACGCAGACCCGCAGGCGCGCGGGATAATCAGACGAAAACACGTTTCCCTGTGATGTACCCTTGCGCGTGCAGATGAACAAGCAGCCGGGCATGCCCGCCCCTGCGCCAGATGCGCCGAAACCAGCGGGTAATGACAGAGGTGAGAGCAAAAGTGCCATGCCCAAGGCTAAAAGTCAGCGAAATGGCCTCACCGGCCTTTGAGACTTCGGCATCCTAAAGGCACTTGAGGACTGATGATGACAGACGCCACGCGAAGAGCATCGCGCGGATCGATGCTCTGATTTCACATGAAGACCATCATCAAGAGATTGCCCCCCGCACTCTCCTTGAGTGGTGGGCCGGTGCGCATACGATTCATTGAATCGCCGCAGCAGTAAGCGCTCAACCTCAAGAGCGTGTTTGGAAAGTCCTCTGCGGAGGCTCTCGACTATCCGCGACATTCTCTTCACCATCAGGGCTGGCTTGTTCTGGCCATCTAGACAAAGCAGACAGGCGGTTTTTGCAATGCCTTAGCTGCTCTGTCTCACGGAGATTTGGTTCAAGACGGGACATGGCGGAGGAAGTAGCGCCAATCCAAAAGGCTCCAAACCGACTTTCCAAACAGACTCTAAGATGAATTGAGTGATCCCGGTGGGTTGCGCTATGCCCTATGAGTGCATTTGGGAAGAGGCCTTTGTCTGTCCGGGCTCTGCTCTGCCGCCCCCCTCATCCTTGGAAATTTCTTGTTCCAAGACTTTGAAATCGCTGCCCGGCTTATAAGTCGGCCTCTAAACGAACGGTGTGGCGGCTTCCTTCTCATGCGAAATGTTACCCGTTCGGACAGGTGAGTTGCTCACCCTTCCGCAAGTGGCGATGAGACCAAGACCAGCTATCAGGCCCCATTGACGAAAACGAGAAAAGGCAGGCCTAGGCCTGCCTTTCTGCATCCGGGTTAGACTGGCGTGCGATGCCGGCTGCGATGGCAGACGCCGGTTCTGTTTGTTGCCTCAAAGCCTGCCATAAAGAAACGGCAAAACACTTTCAGCCCTCAACAGAAACCGGGGCGACATCTCCGCCTTGCGCTCATCCGCTTCAAGAGAACCGGGCAGCGAAAATCCGCCCCGCCCTTTCGCCGAATTATTTCCCAAGTGCCTTGCGCACGGCCGCGATGACGCGGTCCTGCGTCGGCTCGTCCAGATACGCATGCATGGGCAGGGAGATGACCTGCGCGCACAGCGCCTCGGCCACCGGCAGGCCGGCAGATGCCACTGGATATTGCGCATATGCAGGCTGGTGATGCATGGGCTGGCGGTAATAAACCGCCGTGGGGACGCCCTCTGCCGTCAGCGCCTTGGCCAGATCATCGCGCACGCCGGCAGGCAGCTTGATGGTATATTGCGCCCAGACGGACGTGGCGCGCGCATCCACGAACGGCACCTCAGCCACATCGGCCAGCGCGGCATTGTAGCGCCGGGCGATGTTCTCGCGGGCCGCAATCTCTTCCTCGAAGATGGCCAGCTTTTCCAGCAGTACGGCCGCCTGAATGGTGTCGAGGCGTGCGGTCATGCCGATGCGCACATTCTGGTAGCGATCCACGCCCTGCCCATGCTCGCGCAGGCTTTTGAGCACGGCCACCAGCTCTTCATCATCGGTGAAGATGGCGCCGCCATCTCCATAGGCGCCCAGCGGCTTGGCCGGGAAGAATGAGGTGGCGGTGGCATCGCCGATGGAGCCGGTGCGACGGTTGTTCCAGGTGCCGCCAAAGCCCTGCGCGGTGTCGCACAGCACTTTCAGGCCATGCTTTTCAGCGATCGGCAGAATGGCGTCATAATCCGCCGGCTGGCCGAACAGATCGACCGGAATGACCACCTTCGGGTTCAGCCCCTGCTCCACCGCCGTGGCGATGGCGGCTTCAAGGCTGGCCGGGTCCATGTTGAAGCTGTCCGCTTTCACATCGACAAACACCGGGGTTGCACCCACCCATGGCACCACCTCGGCCGTGGCGCAGAAGGTGAAGGCCGGGCAGAACACGGCATCTCCCGCCTTTACGCCCCATGCCATCAGCAGCAGAGCAAGCGCATCAGTGCCGCTGGAGCAGCCAAGGGCGAAGCGCGAACCTGCGAAAGCCGCCAGTTTCTCTTCCAGTTCCACCACCTGCGGACCCTGAATGAAACGGCAGGACTGAAGCACCTCCATCACCACCTCATCCACGCGCGGACCAAGGCGGGCACGCTGGGCGGCAAGGTCGATGAACGGAATGGGGGCAGAAGACGTGGACATGAGAGGGTCATCCCCGGAAAAGAAACATGATGGACCATGCCGGTGCAGCCGCCCCAACGGGCAGCAACCAGCCAACCGGCTGGCGCGCACCCGTGCCAACACCCGGCGATGGAAACAGGATCAGACGTTGACCTTGCGGCTGGCCGCCGCGCCATGGCCCGGCAGGCAGGACATGGCGATGTCGATACTGGCAACCCCCTGTTCGCCGGTCACTTCCGGGGCAGTCCCGGAACGCACGGCGGCAAGGAAATTCTGAAGTTCGGAACGCAACGGCTCGGCATAGGCCACCGGCATGTGCCGGGTTGAATAGGAACCATCCGGTCGATAATCGAAATGCTCGGTCACCTGACGGGTGATGAGATCGCCGATGACATATTTGCGGGCAGTTGCCACATGCACCGTGCGCGCCTTGAAGGGCGTGAGCCAGTTGGTGTTAATATGCGCCAGCACGCCGGATGCCGTGCGGAACTGAAGCAGCGCGATATCCTCACGCTCTGCAATCGCCGCCGAGGTCTGCGGCTGCACCTCGACGATGTCGGAATCCGTGAGCCAGCGGATCAGGTCGATGTCATGCACCGCAAGATCAACCACCACACCCACATTCGACATGCGCGGCGGGAACGGGCCCACGCGGGTGATGGCGACGGAGAGCAGTTGCTCGCCCTTGATGGCGTCCTTCACCGCGCGCACGGCGGGATTGAAACGCTCCACATGGCCGACCATGAGGGTCACGCCCTTGGCGCGGGCGGCGGCGACAATCTCGCGCCCCTCGTCGGCTGTGGAGGCAATAGGCTTTTCCACCAGCACGGAGGTGCCAGCCGCGATCACATCCAGCGCCATGGCATGGTGCAGATGGGTGGGAGCTGCAATCACCACCGCATCCAGCCCCAGAGCCAGAAGCGCATGGTGATCTGCCACCGCCTGGCAGCCCAGAAACTGGGCCACACGCTCGGCCTGAGCATGATCCGGGTCTGCAACCGCAACCAGCTCTGCTTCGGGCAAGCCGGACAGAACACGGGCATGGTTTGAACCCATGATACCAACGCCGATAATACCGACGCGTAGGGGATGCGCTTCGTGCGGCGCAGCCGGGTGAGTCATCTCAACCCTCTTGTCTTTGGTTTTCGGACCGTGCTGTAGCACGAGAAAGAAGGAGGAAGCGAGGCAACTCACGGCTTCTCAGCCCTCGTCCCCGTTCAAGAATTACATCCCCATGTTACCGACCACCCGGCTTGAGAGCGCACATACTGCTGCGCGACCACCGTAAAAGCCTTGATCCCCAAGCACGCGGGGGATTAAGCATGCCTGCGAAATGCCCGCCGGAAGAGCCTCGACAGCATGTGCTGCGGCGTGATGGCCCCATGCCGGGCCAGATACAGGCTCCTGAATTCAGAAAGACAGGTTCTCCCATGCGCAAGATTGTCGCCGGCAAGCTCCATGGCATCACCGTGACGGGCGCGGACCTGAATTATCACGGCTCTATCACCCTGGACCCAGACCATTGCGAGGAAGCCGGCATTCTGCCGATGGAGTTTGTGGAAATCTGGAACCGCAATTCCGGCGCGCGCATCTCCACATATGTCATTTTGGGGGAGCGGGGCTCGCGCTGTTGCGTGCTGAACGGCGCGGCTGCGCGCACCTGCCAGCCGGGCGATGAGGTTATCATCTGCAATTCCGTCTATGTGCACGAAAACGAAATTCCCGATATCCGCCCAAAAGTGCTGACATTTGACCGGGAAAACCGGGTAACCGGCCGCCTCTCATACGCGGTGACGCGTGATGCGCAGGGGCGCTACAGCTTCGCAATCCACGATGAGGCAGGAGAGGCCCAGCCCATTCCGCTGAAGACCAAGAGCAATGGCTAAGACAAAGAGCCGGGCCTGAAGACGGGCATATCCCGGCATGGGTTGCTCTGGCTTATCGTCATGACCGGGTCTGAGTTGTGGTGGCAAGGACACCTGATGCCTAACGGCTTGTGGGCGGGTACATGTGCCCGGGCCACCATCGGCCAAGTGTTCAATCCAGGCATTTAATAACGCATTACTTAGCCAGGCTTGGAATGATGCGCTATAGGCCTGATTTTACATGGGAGCGACCACAAGACAGAAACAGCGCGTCGATCCCAATATAGCCAAGAGAGCCTGAGTGCTCCGGCGAAGCACTATGAGATCCATCAAAAGACAGTTCTACTGTTCCGGGCAGATCTTGAAGACCACCACCGTCCAGAGACCAAATACGCCGATAGATGCGGAACCATCTTCGCGCACGCACAGCGTATCACAATGGATACAACCAAAGGCGCCGCCAGATCTCACTCGGCTTTGAAACCGTGAGAAGCCGGTTTCCGGTGCCGCTCAGTAGTCCACCTGTGTGAGGTAGAGCCCATAGGCCGGTGCCATGGGGCCACAGCGGGTTCTGTCTGCGGCCTTAAGAGCCGCTTCCATGTCATCCGCACTCCAGCGCCCCTCTCCTGCCCGCATCAAAGAGCCCACCATGGAGCGCACCTGATGGTGCAGGAATGAACGGGCGGATGTGATGACACGAATATCATCACCCTCGCGCGTCACATCCAGTTGCTCCAGCGTCTTCACCGGAGAAAGAGCCTGGCATTCCGCCGCCCGGAACGTGGTGAAGTCATACGTGCCGACCAGACGTTGCGCGGCTTCATGCATGGCCTGCGCATCGAGTTTCTGCGGAATACGCCAAGCCCGATCACGTTCCAGTGCCAGATCCGGCCGCCGGTTGACGATGCGATAGAGGTAATGCCGCCGCACTGCTGAAAAGCGCGCCTCAAATTCGGAGGAGACCTTCTCCACCCGCAACACTGCGACCCGGTGCGGGCGAAGCTGGGCGGTCATGGCATCACGCACCGTATCCGTGCGCCATTCCTTTTGAAGGTCCACATGAGCCACCTGCCCGGTGGCATGCACCCCAGAATCCGTGCGCCCTGCACCAGCGACATAGACCTTATGCCCGCAGAAGCGCGCAAAAGCGTCAGCCAACTCTCCCTGCACGGTCGGTTGGTCTGCTTGAATCTGCCAGCCCGCAAAGGCGGTGCCATCATATTCTATGGTGAGCTTGTAACGATGCATGACCTGCAAACCGGACAGGGCCAAAGCTCAAATGAGCCGGGTGCCCGCAGGCACGCCATGGCCGCGCAGGAAAACATCTGCGGCCATGGGCTGCTTGCCGGCCATCTGCAATTCCAGCAGCCGGACAGCACCATCACCGCAGGCAATGGTGAGGCCGTCATCCAGCGCTTCGCCCGGCGTGCCAGCCCCATCCACACGGGTGGAGCGCAGGACTTTCACCCGCGTTTCCTGCTCGCCCAGCGGGAACCATGCTCCCGGAAAAGGAGACAGACCACGGATGCGGTTGTGCACCTCCTGCGCCGGACGCGACCAGTCGATCCGCGCCTCACCCTTCTCGATCTTGGCCGCATAAGCCACGCCTTCCGCAGGTTGCGGGGTCAGGGCCAGGCCGCCCCGCTCCAGCGCGCCCAGTGCCCGCACCATCAGGTCTGCGCCCAGCAGCATCATGCGGTCATGCAGGTCACCGGCAGTCATATCCGGCGTGATGGCGATGCGCTCGACCAGACCGACCGGGCCGGTATCCAGCCCCTCTTCCATCCGCATCACGGCAACACCTGTCTCGGCATCTCCGGCCATGATGGCGCGCTGGATCGGAGCCGCCCCGCGCCAGCGCGGCAGCAGCGAGCCATGCAGATTAAGACAGCCCCGCCGTGGGGCTTGCAAAATATCTGTCGGCAGGATCATGCCATAGGCTACCACCACCGCCGCATCCGCATCATGGGCGTAGAACTCTTCGCTCGCCTCTTGCGTGCGCAGAGTCCGCGGCGTCAGCACCGGAATTGCGAATCGCTCCGCCACCTGATGCACGGGAGAGGGGACCAGTTCCAGCCCACGCCGGCCGGCAGGTGCAGGCGCGCGCGTATAGACCGCCACGACCTCATGGCCCTGTCCGAGAATTTCGGTGAGGGTGGGCACCGCGAAATCCGGTGTGCCCATGAAAACGATCCGCATATGCCTGCCCCGCGCGGTCCGGAAACGAAAGCTGAAAGCCCCCTTGAACCGGACGTGCCTATATTAAAATCGAAACCTGTTCAGCCCGAAAACCTCAGGCCGCTAGATCGCGCCCTCGCGTCGGGCAAGCTTGGAGAACTTCTTCACAACCCGGTCGCGCTTCAGCTTCGAGATATGATCAATGAAAAGCACGCCGTTCAGGTGATCGATCTCATGCTGCACGCAGGTCGCGAAGAGGCCATCGGCCTCCATCTCGCGCACCGCTCCATCCAGATCCTGGAACCGGACGACAACACGGGCAGGCCGTTCCACTTCGCCATAAAATTCGGGAATGGACAGGCACCCCTCATTATAGACCGAGATGTCTTCCGAGACCGAGATAATCTCGGGATTGATCAGCGCGACGGGCTTCTTGTCCTCGCCCTCACGCGCAGTATCAATGGTGACGACCCGCTTCTGCACGCCCACCTGAATGGCGGCAAGGCCGACGCCCGGCGCGTCATACATGGTATCGAACATATCCTCCACCAGCTTGCGGGTTTCGGAATCGATCTTGCCAACCGGCGCGGAGATGGTCCGCAGCTTCGGTTCGGGAATGATGAGAATGGGTCGGGTGCTCATGAGGCAACGATTTATGTGAAGCCGCGCCGCCGGTCAACATGTTCGCACTTTGTTCGCGAAAGCGAATCGTGCAAACAGGAATGATGTCGGATGAGCTCTTCACCATTGGCGGTTACCCCTTCGCGCTGGGCGAGGCGCTTCTGCTCGTCGTGGCGGTTGCGCTTGGCATTCTTGCTCTTGTTTTGTGGCGGCAGGGACGCGCGCGCGATGATGCAGCCATGGAACAGGCCCTGCGCGCGCAGGAGGCAGACCAGCGCATGCGTGATCTCGCCCGCATCCAGCATGAAACGGCAGGCCGGGTGCAGAGCATGGCGGAAGTGCTCTCCCAGCGGCAAAGTGAACTGGCGCGCGTGGTGGCTGAACGGCTGGATGCCACCTCCCATCGTCTTGGCCAGACCATGGCCAGCGCCTCAAATGCAACGCATGAGAGCCTGACCCGTATCGCCGAACGACTCGTCATGGTTGAAGCGGCGGAGCGCAGCCTCTCGGACCTCTCCGCTCAGGTGCTGAGCTTGCGCGAAACGCTTTCCAACAAACAGGCGCGCGGGGCTTTCGGGCAGGCGCGGATGGAAGCCATCATCGCCGATGCCTTGCCCAAGGGCGGCTACGCGTTTCAGCATACCCTTTCCAATGGCAAGAGGCCCGATTGCGCCATCTTCCTGCCGGGCGACCCACGTCCGCTGATCGTCGATGCCAAGTTTCCACTGGAATCGGTCACACTCTTTCGAGAAGCGCGAACCCCCGAAGCTCGCAAGGCCGGTGCCACCCGCCTGCGCGCAGACCTGATGAAGCATGTGAATGATGTGGCCAGCCGCTATCTGCTCGCGGGAGAAACGCAGGATATCGCGCTGATCTTCATTCCCTCCGAATCCGTTCATGCGGAAATCCACGAGCATATGGACTCTGTGATTCAGGCGGCTTTTCGCGCCCGCATCGTGCTGGTCTCTCCCAGCCTGCTGATGCTGGCGGTGCAGCTTGCCCAGGCCATTGCGCGCGACGCCCGGATGCAGGAGGAGGCGCATCGCATCCGCACCGAAGTGGGCGCACTGGTAGAGGATGTCAGCCGTCTGCGTGAGCGGGTGGTCGATCTGGGTCGCCATTTCGGCCAGGCTGGTGACGACCTTGCCAAACTCACCATTTCCGCAGACAAGATTGCCCGCCGCGGTGCGCGGCTCCAGCAACTCGAGTTCGAAGATACACGCACTGGGGCAACTCCCGGAGACGTGCAATCGCCTTAGAAACTTTCGTATTTTGCCTGAAGGGCATGGCGAGAAATTCGCAAGCTCGGGCATCGCCTAAGTCTTGAAAAATATAAGATTTCCATGCCAAGAAAAAGCTGATGTGCCTCTGCTAAAGCCATAAGCAGGGCAGAGGCATCTTGCATGGCAGCATAACCGGCCTAAATTCATATGACCCGCGAGATATTCGCGCCCCCAGTCCCCCGGCCAAGCTGAAGATCCCAAGACCATGCCCGAACTGCCAGAGGTGGAAACTGTCCGCCGCGGCCTCATGCCTGCTCTGCAAGGTGCCGTCATTGAAAGTGCGGAGGCGCGCTGCCCTGCCTTGCGTTGGCCCTTGCCCGATCATTTCAGCGAACGTCTTGTCGGACGCCGGATCGAGGCTCTGGGACGGCGTGCGAAATATCTGCTGATGGATCTCAGCGATGGGGAGGTGATGATCCTCCATCTGGGCATGTCCGGCTCCATCCGTGTGGAGGGGGCTCCCGCCAACACGCAGCCAAACATGGCGCGCCCCAACCTGTTTCACCATCCGCGCCGAGACAGCATGCCCCATGACCATGTGGTGCTTCAGCTTTCGAATGGCGCGACCGTCACTTTCAATGACCCGCGTCGCTTCGGCGCCATTCTACTTGTGCCCTATGACAGGCTCGACTCGCTGCCCATGCTTCAGAATCTGGGTCCTGAGCCGCTGGGAAACAGTTTCCATGCCACCTATCTGGCGCAAGCCTGCGCGCGGCGCACCACTTCCCTGAAAACCGCACTGCTGGACCAAAAAATGGTGGCCGGGCTGGGCAACATCTATGTCTGCGAAGCCCTGCATCGGGCCGGGCTCTCCCCACGCCGCGCAGCCCACACACTTGCAACCAAGACCGGAGAACCCACGCGCCGTGCCGAAGTGCTGGTGAGCTCAATCCGGGATGTGCTGCGCGATGCCATTCTGGCCGGCGGGTCCTCCCTGCGCGATCATCGGCAGGTGAATGGGCAACTGGGTTATTTCCAGCACACCTTCCGCGTCTATGACCGAGAAGGTGCCCCTTGCGTCACTCCGGGTTGCAAGGGGAAAGTGCAGCGCATCGTGCAGGGGGGGCGTTCCACTTTTTTCTGTGCAAGCTGTCAGCGCTGAAGTGAAAGGCACCTCAGATTGGTGCAGATTGTCATTTTATAACAATAAGATGGACCCACTCCGGCCTACCAGATTCAATGAAAGCAGCGTTGCACAAAGAGTTATTCACAGCCCCTTATCTGCTTTATGCAGAAAGTGGGCTGCCTGAATTGACAAAGCCGGCTCACCCTCATAAACATCACCTCCTCCAAGCGGCTCTAGCGGCCGCAGGGGCCCAGGTGGCGGAATTGGTAGACGCGCTGGCTTCAGGTGCCAGTGGCTTAACGGCCGTGGAGGTTCGAGTCCTCTCCTGGGCACCAATCATATCAAGATGGTTGGGTTCTGTGTTTCTTTTCAAGCGGTTATTAATGACTACGTCCCACTTTTGCCGTTCGCGCAAGAAGGTGGGACAGTGAATGGTCTTGAACGCTTGTTCTGAGCACCCCTCGCAAGGCGCGCTTGTTCTGCCGATTTGGTGTAGCGATCAATCTCCTTTGAGGTTCTATGACCTGTGAAGGCCATGATCTGACGGTCGGTCGCCTCATTCTCCGCCATTTTGGCTGAAAAATATTTCCGCAGCCCATGCGATGAAAGCCCCTCAAGTCCGGCCTGCTGACACCAGTCGCGGAACTTGTTACCGAAGGCATTCACCGAAGCGAAGGGGCGACCATAATCGGTCACGAGGAACGTTTTCCGATCAGCCGGCAAATTGCTGAGCACGAGATTCATCTCATCGCTAATCGGCAGCCTCAAAGTCACAGGCTTACGATTGCGATTTTTCCACTGTGTAAAATGCACCTCCCCATCTCGCACCATTCCCGGCCCTAGCCGATGAATGTCTGATATTCGTTGGCCAAAGTCACAAAACAACAATAGAGCGAGTCGCGCCATTGTGCCTGCGGGATGATACGCTGCAAACTGGTCCACAGCCTCCTGGGGCCAGGCTGGAATGCCATCAGCCCGTACAGGAGGAAAGTAAGGCACGTCACGCGCCGGATTCCCATCTAAATGGCCATACGAGATTGCGAAGGCGAAAAGCCTTCTCAACGCCTTCAGCATGGAATTGGCTGCACCTGGAGTGCTTACCTTCTGATCTCTCATGGCAATCAAGTGCTGCGGCTTGAGC
>JAUCBT010000018.1:0-131458 GCA_034676685.1 Xanthobacter sp.
ATATCTGGCATGGCAAGCGCGTCCTCATCCAGCCCACCCAACGCCGTGAATTGTTCCAGCAACCATGCAGCCCCCGGTCCGGGTGGGGTATCACGCCGCCAGATGCCGAAAAAACGATAGGATCCAGCAGGTTGATCCGGCATCTGGAGCAGGTGCAGGGTGCCATTCATCAGATCGGGTTGCACCAGAGGTAAGGGCATGTTGCCCCAGCCGATCCCTTCGCGCAGCAGGGCATGTTTTGCGCCGAGATCGGCCAGCCGCCATGTGCGTGGGCTGAGAACGGAGAAATCGCGGCCGGCCGTAAAGCGGGAGCGGTCTGTGAGCACCAGTTGCACATGGTTGCGCGCGGCCCCTGGCGGGATGACGTCCATGCGGGAAAGCGGGTGATCTGGAGCCGCCACCGGCGTCATGACGACGGACCCGGCTGCCGCCCGTTCCAGTTCCTCCACCCCCAGGGCGAGAGGGCCGGAAATGCCGATGGAGGCCTTGCCATCCAGCACCATGGCGGTCACCGCGCCCAGCGCTTCCACATGCAGGCGCAGTGAGACCGTGGGGCAGGCATGGGCGAAAGCGCGTAGCACCCGACCCAGCCGGTCCGCCGGCAGCATCACGTCTACGGCGAGGTCCACCTCCGCCTCCATGCCGTCCAGCAGGCCCTTCACCCGTGCCCGCAGCCCCTCGACCCCCAGCGTGACGGTGCGCGCCTCTGCCAGAACGGCGCGCCCGGCTGGGGTGAGGCGCGGTTTGCGGGTGCCCTCACGCTCAAATAGTTGAAGGCCAAGCTGATTTTCCAGATTGTCGACCGCATAGCTGATGACCGAGACAGCCCGGTTCAGCCGACGTGCCGCCCCGGCGAAGCTACCGGCTTCCGCCACCGCAAGGAAAATGCGCAACTGGTCAAAGGTGGGCGTTCCAGGCGCGTCCATCTTTTCAAGTTTCCTGAATAAAATCTCCTGAATTATCCAGCTTCCGTCTCAAGCGCGCAAGGAGCATCTTCCGGTCAGAAGAAGCGCCCATGAGCGCGAGCAGACAGGAGATCAGGTGATGATCGAGTTGCGCCCTTTCAGCGGTCTTGGCGGTGCGAACCATGGCTGGCTTGATGCCAAGCACCATTTCAGCTTCGCCAATTATTATGACCCCGCCCGCATGCACTGGGGCAATCTGCGGGTATGGAATGATGACTGGATCGCGCCCGGCACCGGCTTTCCGCCCCATCCGCACCGTGACATGGAAATCATCACCTATGTCCGCGAAGGCGCGATCAGCCATGAGGATAATCTCGGCAACAAGGGCCGCACCGTTGCGGGTGATGTGCAGGTGATGTCGGCGGGCACGGGCATTGTGCATTCCGAATATAACAAGGAGGATGTGGCGACCCGGATCTTCCAGATCTGGATCATCCCGACCCGGAATGGCGAAGAGCCTTCCTGGGGCACCAAGCCTTTCCCCAAGGGCGAGCGTGGTGGCCAGTTTGTGGCGCTGGCTTCCGGCTATCGCGAGGATAAGGATGCCCTACCCATCCGCACCGAGGCGCGGGTTCTGGGCGCAACTCTCAAGGTCGGTGAAAGCGCGGAATATGAGCTGGGTGAGGAGCGTCAGGCTTATCTCGTGCCTGCGACCGGCGCAGTTGAGATCGACGACGGCAAGGACGCGGTGCGCGCCAACGCGCGCGATGGTGTCGCAATCTCGAAGGCCCAGCGTGTGCGTGTCACCGCGATTGAGGACAGCGAACTGGTCTTGGTGGACGCCGCCTGAACTTGCTTTTTCTGGTTATCGGGCGAGGTGGTGAGCATCTTTGTTCCGGATATGGCGACCTGCGCTTCGTATGACGCGCGGGTCGTTCTGTTTTCAGGCTTGTCCAATAGGTTTGGGCGATGTGAGCCTATGGTTCAGGATATGGGATCAGGAGATGATCGTGCTGGGCAACGGCATATATGTCGTGATGCGCCATCCATTAAAGTGGTGCTGGCCCAATGATTCCGATTGCGCGTTGACAGCTCCAGGTTTTGGTCGCGCGCACTCCCTCCCCGGCCTGCGGCCTCGATTTGACGGCCCTTCAATGGGTCGATGCCGAAGTGCGGGGTGTGTATCCGACTTTCCGGTTTCGCCCGCACGAGGCACGGCTCGTGGGCGACATCTTTCCAGACGAGCACTCAGAGCTCTACTCGAAATAAATTGAGCGATTTCGGCGGTTTACGCCATGCCCTATGAGCACATTTGGGGCAATCCATGATGGTCTGACCGGAAGGCGCTCGACCGCCTTCTCATCCCCGGTAACCTCGCTGCTTCCAAGATATTGAAATCCATGCCCAGCTTATGAGGCGGACTCTCTGACAGCTGAGATATCTTCACCCTGAAGTGCGTATCATCCTGTGCGTCCGTAGACGCTTCAGAGTGATACTGGGAGCTGGTCTGTTGTTAGGGCCATAGTCCCCCTCATTTCACATGCGACTTTTTCTTCCCGTGCTTCAGTAGGCGTCCGGAATGCTTGTTTTCAAGGCTTCCGCCTCTGCGGTGCAGTCGCGTTTCGGCAGATCGCCAGCCGCGCGTGCGGCAGCCAGTTCGGTACGGCCGGCAGCCATGTCCTGCATGAAATCTGGCACCGCATGCAGGCGCGCCACAGTGGCATCTGCCATCACGCGGCCTTGCAGCACATCACTTTGCCAGTGGGCGTTGCAGATCAGACGGCTCTGCCCATAAGCGCGGGCCCGCGACATCAATTCATTGACCCTGTCGGGTGCCAGCTCGGTCAGGATCAGCGACAGCGCCCAGCCGCGCGCAGAGTGGGCAGAGGGGTAGGACCCATTGGTGAGAAGGGATTGTTCCTTCTCCGGCGTGCAGGTGGTCTCCCCGCGTGCGGCGAAGGGGCGGGTGAACTGATAGTGGTTCTTGGCCGCATTGGTGGAGCGGGCGGTGTCGCGCATGGCTCGCAGCAGCATGGTGTATAGATGCGGCGTGGTCTGGGGGCTGACATTCACGCCAAGTGCGCAACTGAAGGCGGTGATGGCCCCGCCCTCGCGCAGGTCGGCATCCTGAATGGCCAGATTCCAGCGTGGCGTGCCACGCAGTTCGGCCGCGCTTCTGTGCACATCTTCATTCAGGGCGAAGGCCGGGGTGCCCGGCTGTGGCGGAGGCGGCAGAATGGTGAGGCTATTCGGCAGTTCGTTTTTCTTCAGATACCCTGCGGGTTTGTCCGGGTTCGCCTTACTTGGGTTTTCCTGTTCCGCATTCTTGATACCCGGGGTCATCACTGAAGGTGGGGCTGCAACGGGCGTCTGTACCTGTTCCGCATAAAGCGCGGAGGAGAGCAGGCTGAGGCCAGTGGCCAGGGCGCAGATGTGGGTCTGAGTGCGCAGGCGGGGCGAAAATGCAGGATAGGGCATCGTTTCTGTGTCACCTTCGCTGAGAAACCCGCCAGCCTGCCCTATGGGTGCGGGGCATCGGGCGCGATTTCAGTCTAGGGCATTTTTGCATGAAATAAATACGCTCCCGCAATGAGTTGGAGATTTCACCGGCAATACGGGGCATGTCTGACCTGCACAAGGCGATGAGAGTGGGCCGGGCAGACGTGGCAACGCACGAGGCATCCTGCACAGGCGGGCATGGACGTTGACCCGCTCTCCTTCTAGAACGTCAGGAAGGCGCGATGGCATGTCATCATCCGCGCCAGCTTGCGTCATGGCTTTGCAAAAGCCCTCGGGCAAGGTGTGATTGGGCCAGGTGCGGTCAAGGTTTGAGGCGGAGGCACGCTTTGGTGCAGCAGGAAGACGGTTCAGGGGTCGGGACAAAGTCGTTGAGAGCGCTGGCATTCCTGATTCTCGGTGCGTTGATGACCTCCATCGTGGTGGCGCTGCAGCGGGCTTCGGGGGCTTATGTGGCCGAGTTCGCCGCCACCCGCGCCTCCGAGGCCGGCCATGTGGTGACCGGCCTGATGATGGCGGAGTATTTCACCAAGGGCTTTCCGCCGCTTCCGCCACTCGCCTTCATCTCCGATTACGCGCTGCATTTCCCCGCTGTTGTGCTCGGGGTGTGGCCGCCGCTGTATTATGTGATGGAAGGGGCATGGGTTTCTGCTCTTGGCCCCACCACGCCAGCCCTGCTGCTGCTGCCTGCCATGCTGGCCGCCCTGCTGATGGTGAGCGCCGGCTGGGCTGCGGGTCGTGTTCTGGGCCCGCTGCCGGGCGCCGCAGTCAGCGTCGCGCTGCTGGCCGTGCCGCTTTTGCGGGAGGCCACCATCGTGGTCGGGCTGGACCTGCCGCTGGCGGTCTTCGTTCTTCTTGCCGCTCTGGCCTTTTCCCGATTTCTCGCCAGCGATGGCGCACGCGGCGCGGTGCCGTTCGCCCTGCTTGCCAGCGCCGCCATTCTCACCAAGGGCACCGGCGTTGCGCTGCTGCTTCTGCCGCCGCTGGCACTGCTGCTTTGCGGCCGGCTGTCCCTGTTCCGGCGGGGCGGGTTCTGGCTGGCCTATCTCATCATTCTCATTCTGGCCGGCCCGTGGACCATCGGCACCTTTCCGCTGGTTCTCGCGGCTTTCCCGAACAGTTTCGGCGCGCCTTTCATCACCACAGCCGCGCAAACCTATGGTGCGGATCTGGTCTCTGGCCTTGGCATTACGCTGGTGGTGCTGGCGCTGATCGGCATCATCTTCGCGGCCAAGGAATGCTGGCAGCGCAAGCCGAGAACCGAAATCATGGGCGCGATGGCTGCGGCCTTTATCGCCTGCGCCCTGGTGCTGTGCCTTGTGCCGCTGTCGCTCGAGCCCGGCGCGCTTCTCCCTCTGCTGGCCCCGGCCGTCATGCTTGCGGCCTACGGGCTGATGCGCCTTGTGGGTCTGCTCGTTTCAGGCTGGCCCACCATTGCCGGCCTTGTGGTGACACTGGCGCTGCTGCTGGGCGCGATGCCGGGTATCATTGACCAGATGAATAAACGCGGTAATGCGATGGATGAGGCGAGCGAGGCGATGCTGGCCCGTCAGAACGGTCCCTTCTCAGTGCTGGTGGTGGGAGATGCGCAGGCTGAGGCGGCGATGGTGACCGCCATGGCCCAGCAGGACCGGATGCTGCGCACCTTCGTGATGCCTGGAAGCACGGTTCTGGCCGTTGCAGGGCGCGGGCCTGCTGCTGGTGCAGTGCTGTATCCTGATGCCCCGGACCTGATGGCGGGGCTTGACCGCCTGTCCCCGAGCTTCATCGCTCTTGATACCGGGGCGGCGTCCCGGCAGGGCGCGGTGCATGCAGTGGTGATGAAGGCGCTGGATGCTTTTCCCGAACGGTTCGAGCGTGTGGGCACCTATCCACGCGGGGATGGGCAGGGCGAGGCATGGCTGTATGTGCTGAAGCCTGCGGCTGCCCCTGCCGCCGAAGCTCTGCCTCCGAGCCCTTCAATTCCTGCGCCAGAGCAGGAAGATGGTGCCGGTTCTCAGGACGCACCCCCCGCACCGGTGCCGCAAGCACCCGTGCCCCGGCCCTGAGGTAGGCTCCTTCATGCGACAGCTCAAGCATTATGCCCCGCATGAATGGCTCAGAGGGGTGCCGTTTGCCCAGCGCCTGCGGCGTGCACGCAATGTGGTGGTGGACCGTATCTATCGCCGGCGAAGCGCACCGGGGCAGACCGAGCTGGTGCAGCGCCTGTCTGGCCATGACGGCGCGATGGCCTTCACGGTCGCCTTCAACATGCCGGAGGCTATAGAACTGCTTCTGGCCGCCATGGCGCGCTTTGTGCCGGATACGCCGCTGGTGGTCTGCGACAATTCCAGCGACCCGGAGGCGCGTCTTCGCAATGCGGCCATCTGTGCCGCTCATGTGGGTGCGCCGGCCGTCTTCTATTGCGACATGCCGCCAGTGCCCATCAAGGGCGGGCGCAATGGCTCACGTTCACATGCGGTGGCGCTGAACTGGATTTTTCACAATCTCATCCGCCCGGCTGCGCCCCGCGTGTTCGCGCTGCTGGATCACGATTTGCTGCCCCTGCAACGCATGGACCTGGGCTCCCGTGTTGATGACGTGCCCTGTTACGGCATGGTGCGCGAGGCGGAAGGGGCATGGTATCTGTGGCCGGGCTACAGTGTTTTCAATTTCAGCGAGGTGGGACATCTGCCTCTGGATTTCGGCACGGATACGCCGCTGGGCCTTGATACCGGCGGGCAAAACTGGAGCGTGCTCTACAACAGGCTGGGCCGGGCTGCCTGCACGGCGCCGATGAAACCCATGTATGTGATTGATCCGCGAGATAATTCGCAGGATCACCATCTCCTGGTGGATGGCTGGCTGCATGCGGGCGGTGCCGGGCATGGAGGTGCAGGTGCCTTTGCTGCCGTACGCCGGGCTTATGAGGCGGACCCGGAAGGGCTTCTGGCCGCATTGGTGCCGATTCCGCCCCCACGTGGAAAAGGCCGGAAGCGAACGGAATCTTTAGATGGTGCGACGGGTGGGCAGAAGGCAGGCTCTTCACTGAGTGAAAAAGCCATAACGCGCGGGTAAAGGAGCAGCAGGCCGCGCATCAGTTCAGTGCGGAGCGGCTATGATCTGGCGGGGCCCGATGGATGTGTGGCAACCGAAGGCATTCGGCGTCTGCTGTCTGCTGGTGAGTGTGCACATTTTCAGGTGTCCCGGCCGGAGGTGCTCCTGCCACTTCGTTGCAGTGTATGTACGTACTGTCTGGGGCGTCTGGCCGACAGGCGGGCGGGAAGGAAAGCCGCAATGGCGAACGGGAAACGCAGCATGAGTATGGGTGGACTTGCCGCTTCGGTGCCAGGGCTGCACTGGGTGAATCACAGCCGTTACATGGTGCTGGACCGGCTCTACTGGCGCGTGCGTGCGCCCGGGCAGGAGCAACTGGTGGCGCGCCTGTCTGCGCAGCGAGACCGTCCGCTGGCGATCACCATCGCCTATAATGTGCCCGAGGCTGTTGAGTTGCTGGCCGACGCCATGGCCCGCTTTGCACCCGATACGCAGCTGGTGGTGTGCGACAATTCCAGTGAACCGGAAGCCCGGCAGGCGCTGGCGCGGATCGCTGCGGATCGCGGGCTGCTCTATCTCTCGCTGCCGCAGGCCCCTTTTGTGCGGATACGCACGGCCCGTTCCCATGCAGCCGCAGCGAACTGGGTGTTTCACAACATCATCCGCCCGGTGCGTCCGCGCGTGTTCGCATATCTGGATCATGACCTGATCCCGCTCGCGCCGGTGGATTTCCCGTCTCTCGTGGCACGCCAGCCGGCCTATGGTTTGTACCGCCCCGGCGAACGCACCGATGCCTGGTATCTATGGCCGGGCTTCGCAGTGTTTGATGGCGTGCTGGTGGATGCATCGCTGGATTTCGGGCCGGACCGGCTGCTGGGTACCGATACCGGCGGGCGCAATTGGTATGCACTGTATCGGCGGATGAACCGCAAGGATCTGTCGTGGCCGAAAGTGCGTACCGTGCGGGTGCCCCAGCGCGGGGCCAGCTTCAGTGAGCCAAAGATGCTGGTGGATGGCTGGCTGCATGTGGGCGGCGCCAGCTATCGCGGTGGTGAGGCTGCACTGGCTGACATGCGCGCGGCCTATGATGCGGACCCTGAAGGGCTGCTGGCGGCATTGGTGGATGTGGCGAAGGCGGGTGTTGAGGTGTGAGCGGGTGTGGCCTGAGAGTGTTGTCTCAGGCCGTTCTGGTTAGTGTTGGGGAAATGGATTTTGCTAGGTGTTCAGTTCCCGCATTTGTCTGGTGCTGAACGTGGTCGCTTGGTTTTTCTTAGTGCTTGCAAGGAGTTTTTTCGGCAAAGTTAAGCAGGTAGCTTTCCAGTGAATACGGGGTGGATCCGGGGAATAGCATGGCATGTTCGGATAAATAGGTATTACGAATACGGCGTGCTGAGCGACCGAAACTATACACAGTCAGGCCACCCGACAGGAACCACAAAAACACCCCGAATATGACTATAATCCAGTATTCATCCGGGGATAGGTCAGAAAAATCTTTAAATGCAAACGTCGCTGTCAATAAAATTGTAGAGAATGCTGTTGCCGCCAACGCGGCTTGCTGGACGGATCCAATTTGAGTTTGGAAGAATGATGCGTGCTTCTGGCGCTGCTCCCAGTTGCAATCCGCGGGGCAAAATCCTGCTACTTCTTCCTTCATGGCTTGACCTCCAGCTTGACAGGCTGTGCTGGCGCGATGCGCCGAAAGATAAAATCTGCACAAGACACTGTATAGCCGGTGAAAATGCTGGGGCACGATGAGCATTTTGCCTAATGATGAAAGCTCCCGCTGGTGCTCGTATTGAGCTTGCGGGGATTGTCGTCAGGCTAAACGAGCGTACGAAATGTGGCATAAAAGCCAAGCTTCACGCCGTCACCGAGACCAATAGCAACCCGATACGGCTGATGTCCGGCCATCTGCTTCTTTGCTCTCGCTCTCTCCGCAACCTGAAAGCCAATAAAAAACGCCGCCAAAGCTGGCGGCGTTCAAAGCTGGATGTAACAGCCTGTCTGGTCCGAAAATCACGGGTGCAAAAATGCGTCCGTCTTATCGTCAGATCAGCGAAGGCATCTCACACAAACGGGATCACTTGGCAGCAGGCTTGACGCGCTTCTTGCCATCGAGCGTGATGTCGGTGCGCTCTGCGATACGGGCGGACTTGCCGCGACGGTCACGCAGGTAATACAGCTTGGCGCGACGCACCTTGCCGCGACGGATCACCTTGATGGAATCGATCAGCGGCCCGTAAACCGGGAACACGCGCTCGACGCCCTCGCCATAGGAAATCTTGCGAACGGTGAAGCTCTCGTTGATGCCGCCGCCGGAGCGGGCGATCACGACGCCTTCATAAGCCTGCACGCGCGAACGGTCGCCTTCGCGAACCTTCACGTTCACGATGACGGTGTCACCGGGCTGGAACTCGGGAATAGCACGCTGTTCGGCCAGCTTGGCGGCCTGTTCGGCCTCAAGGGTCTGGATGATGTTCATTGTCGCCAACCTTCATGAGCGCCGGATGATGCAGGCTGTCCGAGCCTACCCGGCGTCCCATCGTGTCGTTGTAAGTTAAGGGGACGCGGCTCCATACCCGAAAAATAGGCTGGCGTCATGTGTTTTTCGAAAAGGGGGATATGCCCTTCAGGTTGCGGGTAAACGTATGAGGCAGATGCGGCAGCTCATTTCGCGTGCGTGGCGGGGTGGTGTTCAGGCGATGGGATCCGGCTCATCAAGCTCCGCAAGGGGGCCTACGGGGAGTCCGCCACGCTGAATTCATCGGTGTTGGTTAAGAGGGGGCACTGAGAGACGATATGGGCTGTCTCCCGGATACGGTTGCTCCACCTGCCAACTCAGACCTCATCCTTCAGATACAGCCTTCTCTATGCTGGACGTGATCATACCCCTGAACCACCGCCCAGCTGTTTTCCGTAAATGAGGCGGCTGACAGTACCGGCAAGGCCGTGCCTTTACGCCTCGAACTGCTCCGGCCAGTCCCGGAACAGCGCCACCTGCCCCTGCGTGCGCAAGGCGGCGACATGGGGCAGGTCGATCTCGCCGTGCAGCCATCGGCTTTCCGGGGTGAAGATATCCTCGCTCTGGGCGAAGACTCCGTCCGGCGGCATGCCATAATCCGGGGGGACATATAGTCCTGCGCGGCCGAAATTTTCATCCACCGCCGGGGACCATGGTGCAAGGCCCGCCGTGGGTGAAACCAGCACGGCGAACTGGTTCTCCAGCGCCCGCGCCTGCGCGCCAATACGCACGCGGTGGGCACCAGCCTGCGTATCCGTGCAGCTTGGTGCGAGCACGAGGTCCACGCCCTGTTCTGCCAGCCGGCGCGCCAGCATTGGGAACTCATTATCATAGCAGATGAGAATGCCGAGCCGCCCGAGCGGGGTTTCAAATACCCGAAGCCCCTGTGTGCTCGCGCCGATGAACCACTGCTCCCGCTCGAAGCGGGTCATGATCAGCTTGTCCTGATGGCCCAGCAGACCCTTCTGGCCCGAACAGGAAGGCGCGGTTGCGATAGATGCCATCTGCATCCAGCACCGGGGCTGAGCCGGGGCAGATATGCACTTTATGCTCGCATGCAATCGCCTCCCACAAGCTGAGCCAGTGGGGAATAAAAGGCTGGATGCCGGCGATGGAACGATGCAGGTCTTCGCGCTCGTCAGCCGGCAGCAGGCCGGTGAGGGCCATGGCCGCATATTCAGGCAGCAGCAGCAGTTGTGCGCCCGCATCCACGGCTTCACCTGTCAGCGCCCTCAGGCTGGCGGCATAGTCATCCCAGCTCTCGCACAGGGGAATGGCATACTGGCAGGCGGCGAAACGCAGCATCAGCTTATGTCCTTGAGCCAGAACGACATGGGCTTTGCGGTCTGCTCGCTCTCGCCCACATCGCGCCAGGTGAACTTTGTCCGCAGTTCTGGGTGGTGGATATAGCCGCGATGGGCCCAGAAGGCGTCAAGCGGTTCATGGTCTGCCGGGCGCAGCGGATGGTTTTCGGGCCGCTCCACGGCGCAGAAGCAGCAGATGTCGAACGCATTGAGGCGGCGGGCATGGGCCTCGCGTTCCTCGAAGAAGCGCACGCCGATGCCTTGTCCGCGATAATGGGGCAGCAGCACGGATTCGCCGAAATAGAAAATGCGGTCCGGATTCTGGCCCGCATTCAGGAAGGGGGCCTTGAATGCGTCGTTTTCGGCGCGCATCGGCAGGCCGGTAGAGACGCCCACCACATCCTCTCCATCCAGCGCCAGCACGAACACGCTGTCCGGGGTGCGGGCATAGTCGGCAAGATAGGTGTGCTCGTAGGTCGGGTCACCTTCATAGAGATAGGGAAATGCGCGGAAAACGGAAATGCGTAGGCGTGCGAGGTCTCCAATGAAGGGCGCAGCCTCTTCACCCTGCCGCACCAGAATCTGGATATCCTCCATCTGCTTCCTTTCGACTTCCCATATACTCCCCCCCCTGTATTAAGAGGAGGTGCGGCATTGATCCATGGCCGCCTGAAAAAGAGGGACAGGCCATGAGCGCCAAAGATGTGATCCGCGCCTATTATGAAGCCTTCAACCGGCAGGATGTGGAAGGTTTTCTCGCATTGCTGGCCGATGATGTGGCGCATGATGTGAACCAGGGCGAGCGCCGCGCCGGCAAGGCCGCCTTCCGTGAGTTCCTCACCCACATGAACCATTGTTACCGTGAAAAGCTGACTGATATCGTCATTCTGGAAAATGAAGATGGCACGCGCGGGGCGGCGGAGTTTGTGGTGAACGGCACCTATCTGAAGACTGATGAGGGCCTGCCCGAGGCAAAAGGCCAGACCTATGTGCTGCCCGCCGGCGCTTTCTTCGAGATTCGCAACGGCAAGGTCGTGCGCATCACCAACACCTATAATCTCAATGACTGGATTGCGCAGGTGAGTGCCTGATCGCACCCGGCTGTTTCCGGCCTTGCGCCTTTACAGCCGCCTGTGGGTTCAGAATAGGCTTTGGCACCCTATATGAAGAGGCAGGCCAACCACATCATCGGAAAGACACATGCGCTATCTGCACACCATGATCCGCGTCCGCGACGTGGATGCCGCCCTCACCTTCTTCTGCACCCATCTCGGCCTGAAAGAGGTGCGGCGCGTGGAATCGGAGCAGGGGAAGTTCACCCTCATTTTTCTCGGCGCGCCGGCCGATGTGACCTCTGCCCGAGACAGACGCGCCGCTGATCGAGCTGACCTATAACTGGGGTTCCGAGGAAGATTACGGCTCCGCCCGCAATTTCGGTCACTTGGCGTTTGAGGTGGATGACATCTACGCCACCTGCGCGAAGCTTCAGGCCGCGGGCATCACCATCAACCGTCCGCCGCGCGATGGCCGCATGGCCTTTGTGCGCTCGCCGGACCTGATTTCGGTGGAGCTGCTGCAGAAGGGCAAGGCGCTGGAGCCGGCGGAACCTTGGGTCTCCATGCCGAATACCGGCGTGTGGTGAGCTCTATTATGAGATAATTGAAAAGGCCGGAGATGGTGTCTCCGGCCTTTTGCATTTTTACCGGTTTCTGCGCGTTCAATGCCCTGCGCGCAGGCCCGCCGCGATCTTCTCCGCGATCATAATGACGGGAATATTGGTATTGGCGGTGGGCAGGCGTGGCATCACCGAGGCATCCGCGACATAGAGATTCTCGGTGCCGATCACCCGTCCATCCGGTGCCGTGACCGCCATCGGGTCATCCTGTGCCCCCATGCGGCAGGTGCCGCTGGCATGCCAGACGCCGAATACATTGGCCCGCACAAAGGTTTCAAGGCGCGCATCATCTTCCACGATCTCGGCCACGCTGGTGCCGCCTGACATGAAGTGGCGCAGCATCAGCGCGCGCAGGGGGGCAGGTACATCCAGCATCGCCCCTAAAAGTGCGGTGGTGGCGGCATTGGCGGAAGAAACGGCGCTGAGCTTCTTGATGAAGGGCGAGAAGGCGGCGGGGAACAGATCTCCCGGATTGGGATTCAACGCATCGCAGATGAGCAGGCGCGCCAGAAGCCGCACGCCGGCCATCATGCGGTGCAGGTCCAGCGGGTCGGACAGCAGGTTGAGGTCCACATGCGGGTAGGTGAGCGGGTCCGGCGAGGTGAGGCGCAGATGGCCGCTGGAGCGCGGGCGGTTGCACCACAGGAAATAGAGCCCCAGCCGCCGCCCCAGCGCATGCCAGCCCGCGCGGGCCGAAGCCGTGGCATACATATCAGAGGCTTCCGCCATGCCGGATGAAAAGCGCAGGGCTGCGAAACCGGCGCGGCGATAGCTCTCTTCCAGCCGCAGGCGAGAGGGCAGATACTGGCAGAAGGTGAGGGTGGGATGGTCGCGCAGATTGCGGCCCACCCCCTCGCGCGCCACCTGTACGGGAATGCCAAGAGCTGCAAGCTCCGCTCCCGGGCCGATACCAGCGCGCAGCAGAAGGGCCGGGCTCTGCAATGCCCCGGCCGTGACGATGATGCGTCCGGCCTGCACGATGCGGCGCACACCATCGCGTTCCAGCTCCACGCCACTGGCGCGCGGGCCTTCCATCAGCAGGCGCAGAACGCGGGTCTGGGGCCAGATGGCAAGGTTGGTGCGTGCGCGGGTCGCTGCATCGAGATAGGCGACAGCGGTGGAGACGCGCTGGTTATTCTCATTATTGAAGGCGGGCGGATAGATGCCGTCCTCGAACTCGCCGTTCTGGTCGGCTTTCCGGGGCAGGCCGCTGGCGGCGAAGGCGCTGGTGGCGGCTTCCGCGAAGGGCGGCCAGTTGGGTGGCAGAATGTGGCGGATGGGGATGGGGCCATCCTTGCCATGCAGCGGGCCGGAAAAGTCGAGATCGCGTTCCAGCTTGATGAAGAAGGGGAGCACCTCATCCCAGCCCCAGCCGGTCGCGCCCAGATCCGCCCATTCATCATAATCACGCGGCATGCCCCGATTGGCGGACTGCACATTCACCGATGAGCCGCCCCCCATCAGCCGCCCCTGCTCATAGGCCCGGGTGCCGCGCCGTCCATCCGCCTTCGTGCCGGTGAGAGCGGCAAGGCCGGGCCAGATGAAGCGGTCGCCATAAAACAGGCCCATCGGGTAGCTGTCGGCGATGGGGGCGGGCACGGCATCGGGCGGGGTGTCGATGCCAGCTTCCACCAGCAGCACACGGATGTGCGGGTCTGCCGAAAGGCGATTGGCCAGCACGCAACCTGCCGAACCGCCGCCAATGATGACATAGTCAAATGCGGCTTGCGGGCCGCTGGCATCAGCTGCGGAAGAGGGGGCGGTGAGGGGCATGGGCGAGGCCTCCGTTCAGAGCGTCTCCCTGTTCGGTGAAAACGAGGGTGCTCTAATCTTCTGATTTATCGTGCTTTATGTGCATCGTCTGATGGGCGGGGCGGACACAATGCGCCACATTTTGCAGGCGCTCTTGTGCGGAAACTGAAAAGGGGCGGAGACAGGTGCTGTGTGAAACCTGTCTCCGCCTGAAGTACCCGGGGCATGTTTCAGCTCCGGGCGCGGATCTGGCCGGGTTGAGTCTCGGGAGGGAACCTCGAACCGGATGGATCCATTTCTGCGCAGGGCGGCATCATGTGGCGGCCCATGCGAATTCTTCCGCAATGGTGCCGAGGTTCAGACCACGCCGGCATCCTGATAGATGTGCTTGATCTCCATGAAGTCGATCAGCGCGTCATAGCCATGCAGACGACCAAGGCCGCTGCGCCGGTAGCCGCCGGTCTCTGCTTCCGCGAACAGCTTGTTGTGGTCGTTGATCCACACCGTGCCGTTGCGCAGGGCGCGGGCGACGCGCATGGCCCGCGCGCCGTCTTTGGTCCAGACGCTGGCGGAGAGGCCGAATTCGGTATGGTTGGCGCGGCGCACCGCATCCTTCTCATCGCTGAAGCGCTCCAGCACCAGCAGCGGGCCGAAGATTTCCTCCTGTACGAAGAAAGCCCCCGTATCAGCATGCGCGACCAAGGTGGGGGTGAGGAAGAAGCCCTTTTCCAGCGCGCCACCGGGGCGTGAGCCGGCCAGAACCACCTCATCGGCGGCTGCCATGGTTTCCTCGATGCGCGCACTCACCTGCTCGCGGGAGGCAGAGTCGATCAGCGGACCGATCTGTGCGCCGGAGGCATCGCCGGGGGCAACCACCAGAGCGGACAGTGCAGCCTTGAGGGCGGCCCTCATTTCCTCATAACGGCTTTCATGCACCAGCACGCGGCGGGCGGCCGTGCATTGCTGGCCGGAGATGATGGTGGCCGCATTTGCCAGCTTCGGCGCAACCGAGGCAATATCTGCATCCTCGAACACCAGACAGCAGGACTTGCCCCCCAGTTCGAGCGAGAGCTTCTTCATGGTGGGCGCGGCAGCGGCCATGATGCGCGCGCCGGTGGCATTGGAACCGGTGAAGGAGATGACGTCCACCTCGCGCGAGGTCACCAGTTCCTGCGCCACCTTATGCCCGCTTTCGCTGACAAGGTTCAGCACGCCCTTGGGCAGCCCTTCCACCTCATGCAGGATGCGCAGGATCTCGGCAGTGACGAGAGCGGTCTGCGGGGCGGGTTTCACCACGGTGGTGCAACCGGCGGCAAGCGCCGGGGTGAGCGCGCGGATGAGCAGAACGGCAGGTGCATTCCACGGAATGATGAGGCCGCAAACGCCGGCGGGTTCCTTGATGAGGGTGGAGAACGCACCCGGCTCCACCTCGAACACATGGCCGGGAATGTAGCGGGTGAGGCCGCCATAATAGCGGATCTCGGAAATCGCGCCGCCAATCTCGCCGCGTGACTGGGCGAGCGGCTTGCCATTCTCGGCGGTGAGCAGGCGGGCGAGGTCTTCGGCCTTGCGCTCCATCGCATCGGCCCAGCGCAGCATCACCATCTGGCGCAGGCGCGGGGCCTGTGCCCAGTCCGGCCGCTCGAAGGCGCGGCGTGCGGCATCAATCGCGGCCACCGCATCGGCGGTTCCACTGGCCGCATAGGTGCCGAGCGCTGAACCATCGGCAGGGTTGATACTCACTCCGGTCTCGCCGCTGATGGCAGGCTGCCATGCGCCATCGATCAGGTTGAGGGCTTTGAAAGAGGCGGTCATCGGGCGTTCCTCCTGCTCAGGCCTTATGGGGGCGGCCTGTTGCTCCGGGGTGTTTTTGGTGTCCGCCGGAGCATGATGCATGCCCCGGATGATGATGTTGTGCTCGCCCCGGCGAAGTTTCCCCGCGCCGGGGACCTCTCATGCGCCGTGTCCGGCCTTCAGCGCGGCAGTGCGCAGGCCGGTGAGCGTGGCGCTAGGCGTGATGGCTTCCGGGTCGATCTTCAGTTCCAGAAGCGCCGGCTTGTTGTGGGTGGCGGCAAAGGCGCGGGCGCGCTCCAGCGCCGGGGCGAAATCGGCGGTGGTCTCCACCCGCTCGCCGAACGTTCCGAAGGCGCGGGCATAGGCCGAGAAGTCCGGGTTCGCGAGGTCGGTGGCATAGACCCGACCCGGATACTCCTTTTCCTGATGCATGCGGATGGAGCCATACATGGCATTGTCCACCACGATGACGATGACGCCCGCGCCATACTGGCAGGCAGTTGCCAGTTCCTGACCGCTCATCAAAAAGCAGCCGTCGCCGGCAAAGCACACCACCTCGCGCGCGGGAGCCTGCAGCTTGGCGGAGATCGCTGCGGGCAGACCATATCCCATCGCGCCGGAAGTCGGGGCAAGCTGGGTGCGGAAGCCGCCATAGCGATGGAACTTGTGCACCCAGATGGCATAATTGCCCGCACCATTGGTGATGATGGCATCCTTCGGCAGCGCCTCGCGCAGATGCAGCATCACCGCGCCAAGGTCGATCGGTCCTGGCATGGGGCCGGGGGTCTGGTCGGCCAGATATTCGGTGCGGGCGGCCTTCACAGTGGCGCTCCAGCGCTGGGGTGTCTTCCAGTTGGAAGGCCCATGCGGGCGCAGTTTTGCGGCAGCGGATGCAAATTCGCGCATGCCGGCCGTGATGCCGAGATCGGACTGGTAGACCCGGCCAATCTCCAGCGCATCCGCATGCACATGGATGAAACGCTGGTGGGGGCGGGGCACCTCGAACAGGGTGTAGCCACCGGTAGTGGTCTCCCCCAGCCGGCCACCCACGGCGAGAATGAGATCGGCAGCCTTCACCCGTGCGATCAGCTTCGGGCTGGGGCCAAGCCCCACATGACCGATATAGTTCGGGTGGTTATTGTCGAAGATATCCTGCCGGCGGAAGCCCGCAGCCACGGGCAGATCAAACGCTTCCATGAAATGCTGGAAGTCTTTCGCGGCGCGGGCATCCCATCCGCCGCCGCCAACAATCACAAGCGGGTTCTCGGCCGCTTCCAGCATGTCGCGCAGGCGGGTCATGTCATGGGGGGCAGGGAAGGCGGAGGTGCGGTGGTACGCCAGCGCATCCGGGGTGATTGCGTCTTCGGCCAGCATGTCTTCCGGCAGGGAGATGACAACCGGGCCGGGGCGGCCGGAGGTGGCCACATGAAAGGCGCGCGAGACCAGTTCGGGGATGCGTTCGGTGCGGTCTATCTCGACCACCCATTTCGCCATGCCGCCGAACATCTGCGGGTAGTCCACCTCCTGCCACGCCTCGCGGCCGCGCATGTCGCGCGCCACCTGGCCGATGAACAGGATGAGTGGGGTTGAATCCTGTGAGGCCGTATGCACGCCAATGGCAGCATGGCTTGCGCCCGGCCCGCGCGTGACAAAACAGATGCCGGGCCTTCCGGTCATCTTGCCATAGGCTTCGGCCATGTTGGCGGCAGCCGCCTCATGGCGGGTGACAATGGTGCGGATGGTGTCGCTGGCGCCGGCAAGCGCATCAATGGCGGCAAGGAAGCTCTCGCCGGGCAGGCAGAAGACGGTATCAGTTCCGTGAATCCGCAGGGCATCCACAAGGATTTGTCCGCCGGTGCGCGCGTGGGAAGTCTTGGTCATTGTCCTGCCTGCCAGAAAGGGAGTGTTTTCGCGCCCGCCCGGTTGGGCGGGCGCGAAAGCGTGATGTTTAGCGGAATTCGCCCTTCGTCTCCGGGATCACCAGAGAGCCGATGAGATAGAGCACGAACACGGCCACCGCGAAAATGGAGAGGGACATGGGAATGTCCGCCGTGGTGGCGCTGGCGAGCGACACGAAGGTCGGCAGGATGCCGCCAATCGCAAAGCCCAGATTCCACGACAGCCCGGTGCCCGACGCCCGCATGGAGGTGGGGAACCGCTCATTGAGGAAGATCAGCACCGGCGCGTAACCGGCATTGCCGATGAAGGAAATGCCCAGCGCATAGAGCACGATGGTGGTCAGGCTCGTTGCACCCGCCATACCCAGATAGAAGACCGGCAGCAGGATGATGGCAACCACACCCACCAGCATGAAGGTCTTCTTGCGGCCGATGAAGTCACTGAGAGAACCGACCATGATCGCCGCAAAGAAAGCGGCAATGGAGCAGGCCATCAGGATAAAGGACGAGGTCTGGTTCGGCAGCCCGTTCACCACCTTCAGCAGGGTCGGCATGTAGCCGGAGGTGAGGTAGTAGCCCGCGCCGCCGCCCGTGGTGATCAGCAGATTGATGAGCAGAACTTTGCGATACTTGCTGGCGAAAAGCTCCTTCAGCGGGGTCTTCTGCTTTTTCTTCTCCGCCTTCTGCTTCTGCGCTTCCTTCCAGTAGGGGGATTCTTCCAGATTGCGGAAGATATACCAACCGAGGAAAGAGGAGATGAGGCCGGAGAAGAACATCACGCGCCAGCCCCATTCGGCGAACAGTTCGCCGGGGAAGAGGATGGAGGTGATGAGGAACACGAAGGACGCCAGCAGCGCACCGATGGCCGCGCCGCCACCGCCGACAAGGCCGGACATGAAGCCGCGCCAGCTGGCCGGCACCGACTCCGTGCCCACCGTGTGGGTGGATGCCACCACGCCGCCGACGAAAATGCCCTGCACCAGGCGCAGCGCCAGGAAGATGACAGGGGCGATGATGCCGACCTGATGAATGGTGGGCAGCAGGCCGAAGGCGGCGGTGGAGACGCCCACGCCGACAATCGCCACCAGCATCGCGCCCTTGCGGCCATGCGCATCCGCATAATGACCGAAAATGGCGGAGCCGATGGGCCGCATCAGCAGGGTCACGGCGAAGGAGGCGTAGACCGCCGCCAGAGACCATGTGGGATGCGTGGATGGAAAGAACAGCTGCCCGATGACGGGCGCAACGTAAAGCAGGATGAAGAGATCGAACAGATCAAGTGCCCAGCCAAGAACTGAGGCGATGATCGCTGTGTTTCTCTGCTTGGTCCCCACCACGATTGTGGTGGGGGCGGCAGGGGCGTCTGTGTTTGACATTTTTATGTTTCCTCCCCGGGGGGCAAGGGCGGTTGTTCAGACCGTTTGGCTCAGGAGCCCGTGAATTCGGGCTTGCGCTTTGCGTGGAACGCCTCGACGCCTTCCTTGAAGTCGTGCGACTGGCGCAGGCGCGAGTAGCAGTGACCTTCAAGCTCGATGGCGATCGAGAGGGTGGAGTCTTCGGAATCGTTCAGCAGCTTCTTGGCGGTACGCTGGGCCATGGGCGAGAACGTGCGCAGTTCCGCCACCAGTGCATCGGTAGCCTTTTCCAGGTCTGCATCGGCGACCTTCTCGGTGGCGATGCCCCAGTCCAGCGCCTGCTGGGCGGAAATGCGCTTGGAGCGCATCACGATATCCTTGGTGCGGGTGATGCCGACCATGCCCTGAAGGCGCGCGGAACCGCCGGAACCGGGGATCTGGCCCAGCTTCTGCTCGGGCAGGGCGTACTGGGTGGTGTCGGTGACAATGCGGAAGTCGCAGGCGAGCGACAGCTCGAAGCCGACGCCGAAGCAATAGCCGCGATTGGCGGCAATCACCGGCTTGGAGGCGCGGGCGGCAGCGGCAATGTTCCAGGCGAGCTTGGAGACATGCTCGGGGCTGGCTTCGAGGAAGCCCTTGATGTTTCCGCCGGAAGAGAAATGCTCGCCCACAGCGCGCACCACGATGACACGCACGCGGTCATCTTCATCCAGTGTCTCGAAGACAAGACGCAGCTGGTCGCGCTCGCCCATTTCGACGATGTTGTAGGGTGGTCGGTCGAGGATGATATCCGCGCGTTCATTGGCCTCGTCGATCTCGACGCGGAAGCCGTCGAGGGACTTGAGACGGGGGTCTTCAAAGGTCAGGGGGGTGGGCATCTGTGGCTCCTTGGGTAAAACGTGAAAGGCTTGAGAGGGCGCTTCAGGCTGCGCCTTGTTTGGGGGCGTGCTCAGGGGCGTAATCGCCGGAGACGAGGAAGCGCCGCAGCAGCTTGCCGACCGGGGATTTCGGGATGTCCTGCACGAAGATGAAGCGACGCGGGCGCTTGAAATTGGCGAGGCCGGAGTCGCGGCAGTGGCGGTCCAGCTCGGCTTCATCCACGCCGTCCTTGCGCTTGATGAAGGCGGTGACGACCTTGCCCCACTTTTCATCGGGCAGGCCCACCACGGCCACTTCCAGCACACCGGGATGCAGGGACAGACAGCTCTCGATCTCGACCGGGGAGACATTCTCGCCGCCGGTGATAATCATGTCATCGACACGGCCGGTGACGAACAGATCGCCATTCTGGTCGATGAAACCGGTATCGCCGGTGAAGTACCAGCCCTGCCGCAGGGACTTGGCATCAGCTTCGGGCCGCCGCCAGTAGCCTTCGAAGGCCTCGTCGCCGGACATCAGGGCGATGATCTCGCCTTCCTCGCCGATGGGGGCGGTGTCATCCGGCGTCTGCGCATTCAGCCGCACCACGCGCACCATCTGGTTGATGCCGGCTCGGCCTGCGGAACCGGGCTTGACGATGGCGTTCTGGTCGATGGTGAAAGTATATATTTCCGAGGAACCGTAATGGTTTACGAACAGTTCCGGCTGGAATGCCTCATCCAGCTTCTGCAACAGGCCATCGGTCATTGAGGCCCCGGCAAAGCCGAGCTTGCGCACGCTGGAGACATCTGTGCCGGCGAAGGCGGCATCATGAACAAGGTCATGATAGAGGGTGGGCACCAGATAGAGATTGGTGACCTTCTCGCTCTCGATCAGCGCCAGCGCCTTGCGGGTGTCATAGCGCGGGAGGCAGACAAACGCGCCACCGATGAGCGACATGGCGAGCAGTGAGCGCACACCCATGGTGTGATAGAGCGGCATGACGCCGAGCGTCACCTCGCCCCGGCCATACATGTTCTGCGCCACATGGGCGATGCCGGCGGCCCGCTCGGCCCGGTGGCGGCGCGGCACACCCTTGGGCTTGGAGGTGGTGCCGGACGTATAGAGCATGATTGACCATGCATCCGCACCCACGCGGGCCGGTGCGTCTGGTGCATCATTGGCTACCAGATCCTCAAACCGCACGACGCCTTCGGGCACAACGCTGTCACAGGAAATGCGCAGCAGGCCGCCAGCCAGCGTGCTGTCGCGCACCGCATCGGTCGCAATGTCTTCATAGACCAGCGCGCGGGCCTCGGAGTTTTCAAGGCAAAAATCCAGCTCATCCGCCTTGGAGCGCCAGTTGATGGGCGTGATGACAAGCCCGGCGAACTGGCAGGCCCAGTGCAGGGTCGCAGCTTCCCAGCGGTTCTGGAGAATGCTGACCAGATGGTCGCCGGGACGCAGATCCGCCCGATCGAACGCGGCGACAAGCGCCGAGATGCGGCCATACCACTGGCGGTAGGTCAGCCTCAGGTCGCCATCCACCAGGGCGATGGCATGGGGGTCCCGTGCCACGCTGGCGAGAAAGCTGGTGCCGAGGTCAAGCATGAGCGGTTTCCTCTTGTATTGCTTTGAGTTCTGCTGCCGCTTCGAGTGCCGCCTGCACGATGGGTGTGTAGCCTGTGCAGCGGCACACATGGCCGGAGATGAGGTCGCGTACGGCGTCCTCGTCCGGGTCCGGTGTTGTCTTCAGGAAGGCGTCGAGGGACATGAGAATGCCTGCGGTGCAGAAGCCGCATTGCAGGGCATGGTGACGGCGGAAGGCCGCCTGAAGCACAGAGAGGCGGTCTGGCGCGGGTGCCAGCCCTTCCACGGTGCGGATTGAGGCACCTTCCACCTGCAGCGCGAGGGTGAGGCAGGAGCGGGTCAGCATGCCGTCCACCTCCACCGTGCAGGCCCCGCACACGCCATGCTCGCAGCCGACATGGGTGCCGGTGGCACCGATGACATGGCGCAGGAAATCTGAAAGCTGCATGCGCGGTTCGGCTTCGCCTTCCACCACGCGGCCATTCAGGGTGAAGCGCACGGTGTGGCGTGCATCAGCGCTCAGGCGCGGCATCGCAGGGCCTCCTCGATGGTGGAGCGGCCGATGCGGCGCACCAGTTCGCGGCGGTAGCGGGCACTGGCGTGCACGTCATCGCGCGCATCCAGTTCCCAGGCGAGGGTGTTGAGCGCATCATCCAGCGCGGAGCCTTCAAGCAGCGGGAAGTCGCGCGCGGTCGGCACATCCGCCACACCGCCAACGGCGAAGCGGATGGACTTTTCCGTCGTCACCGCCGCACAGGCGACAATGGCGAAATCGCCATGGCGGCGGGCGATCTCGCTGAAGGCGGTGCCTTCCCCTTTTGCGGCGGGAAAGGAGATGGCCTCGATCATCTCGTCATCGGCCTTGGCGGTGGCCATCATGCCGGTGAAGAATTCTTCCGCTGCCACCTTGCGCGTCTTGCGGGCGGTGCGCAGATGCACCTGTCCCTTCAAGGCGATGAGGCAGAGCGGCAGTTCCGCGCTCGGGTCCGCATGGGCGATGGAGCCGCACACCGTGCCGCGCGCACGGGTCTGCACATGGCCGGTGAAGGGCAGTCCCTTCGACACCAGCGGCAACACGCGGGGCAATTCCGGGTGCGCCAGCAATTGCGCCTGCCGGATGCCGGCGGAGATGGTGATGTCCTTGCCGATATTGATCCGCGCCAGATCCTTCAGGCGCATGATGTCCACCAGCACCTTGGGGCGGGCGAGGCGCATGTTCAGCATCGCCATGAAGGACATGCCGCCGGCGATGATGCGGGCATCCGTCCCCTCGTTCGCCAGCACGCCAAGGGCTTCATCAAGGCTGTCTGCACGCACGAAATCGAATTTGGCGGGCTTCATGCGGCATCCCCCCCGGACGATTTGCGTGAGAAGAAGGCCATGATGCGGGCGAAGAAACCCACGCTGGGGCTACTTCCGCCGCCAGCCTTGCGCGCCAGTGCCGCGAAGAACTGGCCGATGATGACCTTGGATGCGCCATCGAGCAGGCGACCGCCGATGCTGGCCACCTTGCCGCCCACGAACGCCTCATAGGTGTATTCGAGATCGGTACCGCCCTTCTCGTTTGGCACCAGCAGGATGCGCCCCGCGCCGCCGCCAAAGCCGAGATTGCCTTCCACCTTGCCGCCGAGCGTCACGCCCTTGGGCGGGTCGAGATCCGACAGCGTGACTTCCGCGCGATACCGCCCCTTCACCGGGCCGATGCCGAGCGTGACATCGGCGCGGAAATGGGTATCGGAAACCTTCTCCACCCCATGCGCGCCGGGAATGATGGATTCCAGCGTTTTGGGGTCGAGCAGCATGTCCCAGATGGCTTGGGGCGTGGCATTGACCTGCGCCTTGCCCTCGCCGCGCATGAGCTTCTCGCCCTTTGCACCGGCTGTTTTAGGGGCTGCGGCAGCCTTGGCAGCGGCGATGTTCGCGGGGGCCGGTGCTTCCTCTTCATGGAAGAAGGCGGTGATGGTGGAGGGCACCAGCGGCAGGGTAATGTCCGATACACCGAGCGCATCCGCCACCGCATTGGCGAGGCAGGCCGGGGTGGACATGCAGTTGCCCTCGCCCACGCCCTTTGCACCCAGCGGCGTGAAGGGCGATGGCGTCTCTGTATGGACGATGATGGGGTCCGGCACCTCGGTGGCGGTGGGCACCAGATAATCGGCGAATGTACCTGTCAGGAAGCTGCCATCGGGCCCATAGGCATATTCCTCCAGCAGGGCCGCGCCCAGCGCATGGGTGAAGCCGCCGCGGATCTGTCCGTCCACCATGCCGGGGTGCAGGATGGTGCCGCAATCATGCGCCGTGACATACCGGTCGATATGGATCTCGCCGGTGGTGCGATCAATCTCGATACCGCAGTAATCGAAGATGAAGCCGTGGCAGAGTGAAGAATTGATGTGGTCTTCATCATCCGCTGCGGTGAGTTCCGGCGGGGTCCAGAAGGCTGTTTCGCGAATGGTGGGGCCGGTGTCTTCCGGCAGTTGGCCCGGAGACCAGTGCGAGAGCGCCGCCGCGCGCGAGAAGGACACGGCATTGGCCACATTTCCGCGCGCATGCAGTTTGCCGCCGGAAAACTCCACCTCATTCACCGGCACATTGAGCTGGGCGGCTGCAATGCGTGCGAGGCGCTTGGCCATGCGGTCCGCTGCAATGCGCGCCGCACCCGCGACCGCCGCCGCAAACCGGCTGGCATAGTTGCCGGAGGCGATGGACCATGCGTCCTTTGCCGTATCCATCTCCGTATTCACGCGAATTTCGGCTGGCGTCAGCCCGAAGACATCCGCCACCACCTGCGAGAGCACGGTGCGATGTCCCTGTCCCTGCGGCACGGATGAGACATGCACGCTGACCGAACCCACCGGATCTATGGCGATGGTGGCGGTGGCCTGCGCACCATTCTTCGGGCCGGCCTTGCGCCGCTCGGCGGGTGTGAGGACGGTGGCGATATAGCCCATATTGGAGACGGATGGCTCCACCACGGCGGCATAGCCGATGCCATAGAGCCGGCCCTCGGCACGCGCGGCATCCCGGCGCGCGAGGAGTTCGGCAAGGCCGCCCTTCACAACGCCCTTCTCCAATGTCGAGGCATAATCTCCGGAGTCCAGAAGCGCGCCGGGCGCTGTACGATAGGGGAAGGCATCCGCCGGGATGAGGTTACGACGGATTACCTCCAGCGGATCGAGGTGGAGTTCCACCGCAATCCGCTGCATCAGCCGTTCGAGGGCAAAATAGACCTGCGGACCGCCGAAGCCCCGATTCAAACCTGTCGGGCATTTGTTGGTGACAACAACGCGGTTGCGCACCTTGAGATGGGGAATGTCATAGGCACCGGTGAGGTTGCCATGCATGCGATAAAGCGTTGCCGGCTCTGGCGCGCGCAGATGTGCACCGCAATCCTCGACCTGATCGTAATCCAGCGCGGTGATGCGCCCGTCTGCGCTTACGGCAGCACGGATAGTGGTGGCGCGATTGGTGGCCGAGACCGAGGCCATGAGATGCTCAAGCCGGTCTTCCACCCATTTCACCGGGCGGCCCGCAACGCGCGCGGCAACCGCACCCAGCACGATATAGGGAAAGATGCCCTGCTTGATACCGAACGAGCCGCCACTGTCCGGTGGTGTCCGCAGCCGCAACCGGTTTCCCGGCACTTTCAGCGCGCGCGAAATCACCGCATGAATGGAGAACGGGCCCTGAAAATTGGCAAGAACATCATAGGCATCCTCGCCGGGATCATATTCGGCGATGAGGCCGTAGGTTTCCATCGGCGTGCAGCTGTTGCGCGGGTAGCGCACGGAGATGGAGATGGTGTGCGCCGCCTCGGCGAAGGCTTTATCCGGCTCGCCATAGGTGAAGTGGCGCTCTGATGCCAGATTATGCGGAAAGCCGTCATGGAGCAGCGGCGCGTCATCTTCTAGTGCCGCGACAGGGTCGACAATGGCGGCACGTGTGTCATAGCGCACCTCGATGAGATCGAGTGCATCTTCAGCCACATAGCGGTCTTTCGCCACCACCAGCGCAACCGGTTCGCCCACATAGCGCACCCGGTCCACAGCGACAGGCCAGCACTCGACAGGTGCCTTCACGCCCACCACAAGGCTGGTGGTCAGCCGTTTGACATCCTCACCGGTGAGCACGGCGGCAACACCGGGCAGGGCCATGGCAGTTGATGTATCGACAGAAAGAATATCGGCATGGGCATGGGGCGACCGCAGGATCGCCATATGCAGGGTGCCCGGCTTGACGCCCAGATCATCGAGATAGCGCCCGCGACCGGTGAGAAGCGCAGCGTCTTCCACCCGCTCGATGTCACGGCCGATCCATCCCTGCTGACGGGGGAGGTCAAGCATCTCTGGCGCTTCCCTGGGTTGCGCGCGTGTCCTTTTCGGTCGCGCTTCATTACCCGGGAAGGTGCCCGTGGAGGGAGGGACGAACCATGCCGCCCAGTCTCATCACTTACCGTACAGTCTCATTTCCTATGCTGCACAGCATGAAAAAGGACAGTTTTCAGCTTGAGATGGGTCCACTTTCATCAATACATTTATATATACAGACCATGAATTCAGCGGAAATCTCCACGCTGTTCTGGGAAACTATGGAGGCTATGATATATTTGTCAATATATAGGATGGGACGAAGCCCGATCATATTTCTGATGATGTTGATTATTTTTCCTGATGAGAATTAGTCAATTTGGAATGGAAGGCAGCACCGGGCCGCTCGCGCAAGCCATCAAGGTGAGTTGGTGAATTGGCAGAAATGCTTCTGCCTTTCTCAGAATGTGGGCTTCGTGGCGCTGGTGGCATTCTCTAACAGCATGTCTCGCTTCCGGCGCATGTGTGCCTTGTTGCTTGAAGCCGTGAGATTGGCGAATGTCAGTTCTGCTGCGTCGAACGGATGTCCGCTCATACAGCCAATTCTTATATGTATCGCAATGGGTAAGGCGGATTTTCGGCCTGCCTCGAACGCCGGTTTCTGCTGTCATGTCGATCGTTCAAAGGAGGCCGCACAAAGCCCCCCTATCAAAACGCATCACATCGCCATGCGTGAGATGGTGCGAAAAGCGCTAGGCGTCACGCCCGTATGCTCGCGGAAGAAGCGCGAAAAATGTGAGGGCGCTGAGAAGCCGAGCCGCTCGGAAATATCGGTGAGATTATCATTGGCCTTCACCACGGCCGAAACCGCAGCTTCCACGCGCATCACATTCATATAGATGCGCGGAGAGACATTGGTGGACGCCTCGAACAGCCGGAAAAAATGTGCGCGCGAAAGGCCGGCGTCGCGCGCAAGGGTGGTCATGTCGAGGTCTTGATTCATGTTCTCGCGCATGTTGGTGATGACACGGCGGATGCGCCAGTCCATGCGTCTGTGGCTGTCCAGAGTGGTGATGGATGGCAGGCTGCGCCAGGGCGTGAAGCGCTCGACCACGGCGATCATGAGATCTGCCAGCAGTTCCTCATGGTCCTTTCCGGCATCCGGCCGGGCCATCATCTCTGCCGACAGGCGATGGGCAAGGCGATGAATGCGCGGGGAAATTTCCCCGCACGGCTGTTCGAAGAAACCCGGTACGCCGGATGCACCCCAGGCCGGACGGAACATGCGCAGCCATTCCGGCTCGATATAGAGCGCGAGAATGATGGTCTTGGGCGCGAGCGGATTATGCACATAGGCATGCGGCTCCCATCCGTTCACCAGAACGGCCGTGCGGTCGGAAAGCGGCACCACCGTATCGCCAACGGCGAAGGTGGTGTCCGCGCCTTCCACTTTCAACAGCACATGGCAATGGGGATGCGCGTGGCGGACCAGTGAATGGTCCATATTGAGCAGAGCCACGCGTCCAAAGGTGCCACAGGCAATACGCAGTGCGTCCGACATTCCGTCCATTTGCCTTTTGCTTGGATCAGGACTTCCCTTTCCAGGGGATCAGCCAGCGTTCCACTTCATCAAGAATAGTCGAGAAGATGAAGCCAAGCAGGGCGATGACAAGTAGTCCGACATACATGGTGTCCACTGTCAATACCTGCCACGCGTTCCAGATCATATAGCCGATGCCGTTGGGGGCGGCGACCATCTCGGAGATGGCGATCAGGATCAGGCCCATGCCCATGGCGAGCTTGATGCCGGCCATGATGGATGGCAGCGCACCAGGTAGCGCAATGGTGCGGAACACCTGCCACCGGCTGGCGCGGAAATTGTGGCCGACATCGAGGTAAATCTTGTCGATATTTGCCACGCCCATCACTGTATTGATGAGGATGGGGTAAAATGCACCCAGTGCCACCATCACGACCTTTGACAACTCACCCAGACCAAAGATGAGCAGGACCAGTGGCAGGATGGCGCTTTTCGGCACCGGATAGGTGGCGGAGATGAGTGGATCGATCGCCGCGCGCAACGGGCGCGAAATGCCCATGGCAAGGCCCAGGAACAGGGCCGGCACGCCACCCAGCAGCATGCCCAGGAACAGACGGCGCAGGCTGGCGAGGAGATTATCCGCCAGTTCGCCATTGGCGACCAGCACGCCAAATTGGTGGATGATGCTGGAGGGCGGCGGAAAGAAGCGGGCATCAATCATGCCGACGCGCGCGGCACCTTCCCACAGGCCCAGCAGCACGAGAGGAGTGAGAAAGCCGATGAACCGTTCTGCGAATTTCAAGGAAGATTTGGTGGACATCACTTGCCTCCCTCGGCGCTCATACGGGCGCGCTGCACTTCATCACGCAGCTGTTCCCAGATATGGAAAACGAGATCGCCATAAGCTGGATTATGGCGCAGTTCGAGCACGTTGCGCGGGCGCTCGAAGGGCACGTCGATGATTGCCTTTTCACGCCCGGGATTGGCGGTCATGATCATGATGCGGTCTCCCAGCGTCACGGCCTCGTCCACCGAGTGGGTGATGAAAACCACGGTTTTCTTGGTGGCTTCCCAGATGCGCAGCAATTCTTCGTGAAGAACCATTTTGTTCTGTTCATCGAGCGCAGAGAAGGGCTCATCCATCAGCAGAACTTCAGGGTCATTGGCAAAAGCACGCACGATGGAGACGCGCTGGCGCATGCCGCCCGAAAGCTGGTTCGGATAGCGATCGCGGAACCGCCACAGACCAATGCGCTCCAGCCAGTGCTGTACCTGCTCGGAGACTTCCTTCTCGGGTACGCCGCGCATGCGCAGGCCATAGGAGGCGTTGTCATACACCGTCATCCAGGGGAACAGGCTGTCACCCTGAAACACCATCGAGTTTTCCGGGTGATTGGGGTTCAGCCGGTTGATCTTCATCTCGCCTTCGCTGACGCTTTCCAGCCCGGCAAGCATGCGCAGAAGCGTGGTCTTGCCGCAGCCGGAAGGACCGACGATGACGAAGAATTGTCCCTGAGGGATTTCAAGATCGATCCCATCCACGGCCACAAAGCCGGATGAACCGAAATATTTGCGTACACCCTTCAGTGAGATCTGAACCGGTGCTTTCACCGGCATCGTCTTCTGCTGTGGGCTTATCATGTTGACCACGGCCATTTCCTTGAGTCCTCCGGTCGAACGGGGCTGTCGTCCTTCGCGGATCTAGGTCCGTTCTTGTCCCTTGTCCGGGCGATGACGGAATGCCATCGCCCGGTTGGCGTCATTCAGTTCGCGGCGGGCGTATAGGGGCCGAGCACTTTCACGGCATGCACTGCGAAAGAGGAGTCAACCACGTCCTCGACCTTGCCGGGGCGTTCCAGATAGCTATTGTCGCCGAAGAACTTCAGGTCCTGCGCCAGGCTGTCCGTATTCACCTTGCCATCCGGGTTGATGCCCGGCGGAATAATGGTCTTGAACAGTTCAGGATCTTTGAGTCCGGTGGTGCGCATGATGGTCTGGACGACCTCATCCGACCCCTTGCCGCCGAACTTGCCGCCTGCGGTGGCATCATTGAAGAGGCGGGCGGCTTTCAGGTAAGCCAGCATGAAACGCTCGCCGACATCGCGACGCTTCTTGATGAAGTCGCCATTATAGAGCAGCACGGCCACCTGTTGGTCGGGGAAGCCATCCACCACGAAGCGCTCCGCCACACCCTTCTGCACCGCCTGCGCGGCCGAGGGTTCGGTGGTGATGGCGGCGTCAATCGCGCCCGTGGTGAAGGCTGCGATCTGCTGCGGGTAACCAATATAGTTATGGTTCACATCATTATATTTGAGGCCCTGAGCCGCCAGAATATGCGCCAGCTTCGAGTTGGTGGCAGCGCCCGGTCCCACGGATCCAACCTTCAGGCCCTTGAGATCGGCCACAGTCTTCACCTTGCCGCTGTCGATCAGTTCCTTGCGGACCATCAGCGGCATATAGTCGAAATTCACAGGCGTGGAGCCCTTGTCGGCCACAACCTTGATATCGATCCCGCGTGCGGCGGCATTATAAAGGCCAGCGGAAGACGCGCCCGCGCCAATATCGATCTGCCCCGCACCAAGAGGCGCAATCATCTTTGGCCCGGAGTCGAACGCGATCAGCTCGACATCCAGCCCCTGTTCCTTGAACAGGCCTTTTTCCTTCGCCAGATGGAAGACAACATCCGAAATCACATTGTTGACGCCGACCTTGACCTGGTCGAGCGCATGGGCCGCACCGCCAGCGGTGAGGCTTATGGCAAGTGTTGCCGCGGCAAGGAGCGCGCGGGGGCGGTGAAACGTCATCTTTTCCTCCCTGTAGACTGTCCGTTCAGCGTGTCGCCTTCGGCTTCTGTTACAGTTGTTTGAGACGTGGTTCGTATGATGTGCGCGAGGTCAGTCGACCTCGCGCGTGATGAGGCTGGCGAAGGCAGCCTTGGGGTCCTGCACCAGTGCGTTTGTGAGGTTCACATCTTCCTCGCCCTTCACATGGATGCGCAGATACTCATCTGGCCGGCGCTTGAGTGGCACGGTGGCGTCAAAACCCAGCTTGGCGCTGATGCCGTCATGGGTGGACGGGTCCAGCTTGGAGCCAAGCGCGCCGGACACCAGAACCAGATCCTTGTCCGCCTGAAAGCGGGTCGCGACGGCCCATTCAATCTCGTCGGCGCTCGAAATATCGACATCCTTGTCCACCACCACGACCTGCTTGATGTCGTAATGGCCACCGAATGCGCCCATGATGATATTCTTCGGCTCACCATCATTCACCTTGTCGATTTTCACGACCAGGTGATAGCGGCAGGTGCCGCCGCGGGTGAGGCGTACATCCAGCACATTGGGGAAGCTGCGGCGCAGATGTTCCAGCAAGGTTGCCTCACGCGGCACGCCGCCCATCACCAGATGCTCGAAGCTGCCGCCGACAATGGTGTGGAAGATGGCATCCCGGCGATGCGTGATGGCATCCACCTCGATCACCTCACGCTCGGCGCGGATGCCGTAATATTGCGGAAACTCGCCGAACGGCCCTTCCAGTTCGCGCACCTTGGGCAGGATGCGTCCTTCAATCACGATTTCGGCATGGGCCGGCACGCGCACATTATTTGTCTTGCACTTCACCACATCCAGTGAGCGGCCAAGCAACGCGCCGGCGATTTCCATCTCGTCCTCATCCAGCGCGGCAATCGCCTGCGAGGCCAGCAGGCAGGCCGGATGGGAGCCGATGACCAGTGCGATTTCCAGCGCCTGTCCGGCCTCTTCCGCCATGCGATAATAGGCCATGGTGTGGCGCGGCAGCAGAAGCACGCCGATGCGGTTGGGGCCGCTGATCTGGCACCGGTGGATGGAGACATTCTGGATGCCGGTGACCGGATTGCGAGCAATCATCAGGCCGGCGGAAATATAAGGGCCACTGTCGAGTTCATTGTGCTTGGGAATGGGAAGCTGCTTCAGCAGATCCACGTCCATATGCACGACATCCTGCGCAGGCGCGTGGGTGACTTCGGTGCAGGGCAGGGGATTGTTGGCTGCATTCAGAAAATGCTCCAGTAGATCTTCTTCCGCAACACCGAGGGAGTCCGCCACCCATTTGCGCTGGGTGAACAGGTTCACCACCACCGGAATGTCATGGCCGGACGGGCGCGGAAACAGCACTGCCTTGTCGCGGTCCGTGCGTTTGGCGACGGCAGCCAGTTCGTCGATCAGCGAGATGTTCTCGTGCGCTACGGCAAGGTCGCCCCGCGCGCATAGTTCAGCCAGCCAGGTCCGCAGGTCGGGTGCTTTGGCGTGTGGCGCAGGCTTGGCGAGAGGATTGGTCGGCATCTGGAATATCTCCGTCGACGTTGCCGTCGGCGCGGCAAAGAAAAATCCGTGGCGCGTTCAGGTCTCGCGCTGTGATGTCGGCATCTGGCGCCTTCTTCAGGCCGGTTCAGCCCGTGACAGGGCGCAGGCGCGGCGAGCGGCGCTTCAGGTCGGGGTCTTCACCCCAGCGGCGCACCACACCGAGATCAATATCGAACAGGTCGAGCACGCGGCCCACCGTGTGGTCCACCATGTCATCGAGGCTGTCGGGCTTGGCGTAGAAGGCCGGCACGGGCGGGGCGATGATTGCGCCGATTTCGGAAAGCGTGGTCATGGTACGCAAATGGCCGGTGTGCAGCGGAGTCTCGCGCACCATCAGCACCAGCTTGCGACGCTCTTTCAGCACTACATCGGCGGCGCGGGTCAGTAATGTGGTTGTGACGCCGGAGGCGATCTCGGACATGGAGCGCATGGAGCAGGGCGCAACCACCATACCCATCGTGCGGAACGACCCGCTGGAGATGGCGGAGGCCATATCGTCGATGGAGTGGCACACGCTGGCCAGAGCCTTCACCTCAGCGATTTTCATGTCGCTTTCATAGGCGAAGGTGATCTCCGCCGTCTTCGACATGACGAGATGGGTTTCGACACCGGCATTGCGCAGAAGCTGCAGCATGCGCACGCCATAGGTGACACCGGAGGCACCGGAAATGCCGACAATGAGGCGTTGCTGATCCAACATGACGACACCTGCATTGCATGCCCTCCCGCCTTGAAACGCGAGGGACTGGGGAAGACGGCGCATGCGGTTACAACAGGCAAAGGCGTTATCTGCCCTTATCTTCCTGGCATCCTCCCGCGCTGCCGGGTTGTCCCGATCTTGCGCACCGACCGCGCCGAGTAAGCCGGTATATCAATCGATAGACATATCCAATCATCAGTGCAAATAATGAATGATTATAGACAAAATCACTCAGACTGATCGGAGGCGCGCCATGGATTTCCGGCAGATGCAGTATTTCCTCTGCCTGGCCGAGACGGGACACATGACCCGTGCGGCTCGCCAGCTGAATATCGTGCAGCCCGCGCTCTCGATGCAGATCGCCAAGCTGGAAGCCGAGTTCGGGCAGAAACTGTTTGATCGCAACGCCCATGGCGTCACCACCACATTTGCGGGTGATGCGCTGATGCGACTTCTCGTTCCCATCGCGCGAGATGTGGAACATGCCAAGCAGGAAATGGCGCAGTTGAACGGGCGTATTTCCGGCCGGGTGGTGGTTGGGCTCATCACCTCGGTGGCGCAGAGCACGCTCGCCAGCTCATCCGCCACGGTGGCGGCGCGCTATCCGGATGTCGAGCTTTCCGCCTGCGAGGGCTATACGGAAACCATGATCGACTGGACCATTTCCGGCCAGTTGGACCTCGCCATCATCAATGTGCCGCGCCGCAAGCCGGCGCTGAACACCCAGCATATTCTGGATGAGGAAATGGTGTTCGCCTGCCGTCAGGAAGCCGCGCTTCAGGTGCCGGCCGATCTGTCCTTCGCGGATCTGGCGCGGTTTGATCTCATCATGCCCTCCAAGCGTCACGGCCTGCGCATGATTTTGGAAGAACAGGCGGCAGAAGCGGGGATAGAGCTGAAACCGCGTCTGGAAATCGACACGCTTTCCGCGATCTGCGAGGTGGTAGCGACCACGGATCTTGTCACGGTTTTGCCCACCATCGCGCTGCATCAGGCGCTGGCGGCGGGGCGGGTGCGGGCGCATCATTTCTCCACGCCTCGGCTGGTGCGCGCCATTGCCTGCGTCCACCATCCGCGCCGTGCGGTTTCACCGGCCGCACAGGCGGTGGTGGATGTGATCTGCGAGGATCTGGTGGCGGCTTCCACCTCCGCCGCCCGTTTCGTGCGTCCTGCCTCGGAAGGGGTGGCCCGTCCCCGGGTGCGCCGCAGTGCCGGTTCTCGATCTTCAGAAGTGCAGACTGTATCCGATCAGAAGATGTGATGTTGACGATAAGGCGTAATTATTTGAAGTGATGATACGTCTGGTCATAGCCTCACACAAAACAGAACATGTGAGGAAATACCAAGATGACGGGAGAATCCCGTTCAGGGCGGAGTGCGGCATCATCTGTCGCGCCGCCCGCGGCTCAGTCATGGGGCGCAGGTTCCGGCACCAGCGCTGCGGCGCGCCGCAAGCAGAAGATGCCAACGCTGGAATATCTGGATCGCGCGGCTCGCCGGCGCATCCCCGGTTTCGCCTATGATTTTCTGGAAGGGGGCACCGGCACTGATCTTGGTGTGAGGCGCAACCGTTCGGCGCTGGATGGGGTGGAACTGGTGTCGCGTTTCGGCGCATCCGCCCCGCCCCAGACCGGAGTGAACCTGTTCGGCGTGGATTACAGCGCACCCATCGGCATCTCGCCCGTGGGGGTGGATGGGCTGGTGTGGCCGGGTGCCACGAAGCTGCTTGCGCAGACGGCCGCGAAGGCGCGCATTCCGTATATTGTCGGCACACTGGCTGGCGCATCCATTGAGGAAGTGGGGCGCATTGCCGGGGATTGCACCTGGTTTCAGCTCTATGGTCTGCCGGGGCGCGATCATCTCGTCACCTTTGATCTGGTACGCAGGGCGGAAGCAGCCGGTGCGCAGGCCATTGTCGCGACGCTGGATGCCCCTGTGCGCGCCAAACGGCCGAAGGATCTGAACAACGGTCTTGTGGTGCCCTTCCGGCCAAATGCGCGGACCATTTATGAGGTCATGACCTCCCTGCCATGGGCACTGGCGCTGGCGCGTGCCGGAACACCGGCTTTCGCCAATATGGAGGCCTATGTGGAGGCCCCCGCCACCCTGCCCAAGACGGCCGGTTTCGTGCAGGCCGAAATCAAGGGCACTTTTTCATGGGAGGCGGTGAAGCGTCTGCGCGATGCCTGGCCGCGTGCGCTGGTGATGAAGGGCATTTTGCACCCTGCCGATGCGGAGATGGCGGTGTCCATCGGCGTGGACGGGATCATGGTCTCGAACCATGGCGGGCGACAGTTCGATGCTGCTCCAGCCTCCATTGATGTGCTGCCGGCGATTGTTGCGGCGGTGGGCGGCAAGGCCACCATCCTGTTCGATAGCGGCATCCGTTCCGGCCTCGATGTGGCGCGGGCGGTGGCGCTGGGGGCGCAGGGCACATTCTGTGGTCGGGCTTTTCTCATCGGCCTGGCGGGGCTGGGAGATGAAGGCGCGGACTATGTGGCGAGCCTGCTGACCGAAGAGTTGCAGGTGGCGATGGGCCAGCTTGGTGTGTCGGATCTGGAGGCGCTGCACCGGGTCGAGCACAGGCATCTGGCAGCCTTTTCCTTCCCCGAGGGGGCGACAAGATGAACACGACACGGCAACACGACACCACGGCCACCGGCGAGGGCTTCACTCCGGCATTGCTGGCTGCACTGGAAGCTGTGGTGGGGCCGGCTGGTATCGTGCAATCAGGGCGCGGACAGCGTGCCCTATCTCACCAGTTTCGGGGACACCTTCCATGGCCGGGCCGCGCTGGTGTTGCGCCCGTCTTCTACGCAGGAGGTGGCCGAGGTGGTGCGCCTGTGTGCCGAGGCGCGCGTGCCGATGGTGCCTCAGGGCGGAAATACCGGCCTTGCCGGTGGCGCACAGCCCGATGATAGCGGCCGTGCGGTGGTGATCTGCCTCGACCGGATGCGGCAGGTGCGCGCGCGTGATCCGCTGAATGACACCCTCACAGTGGAAGCCGGTGTAACGCTGGCGGAGGTGCAGGCCGAGGCGGAGGCCATGGGCCGGCTGTTTCCGCTCAGCCTCGCGGCGGAAGGCTCCTGCCGGATTGGCGGCAATATCGCCACCAATGCCGGCGGCACGCAGGTGCTGCGCTATGGCACCACGCGCAATCTGGTGCTGGGGCTGGAAGTGGTGTTGCCGGACGGACGGATCTGGAACGGCCTGCGGGCTTTGCGCAAGGATTGCGCGGGCTATGACATGAAGCAGGTCTTCATCGGTTCAGAAGGCACGCTGGGGTTCATCACGGCGGCGGTGCTGCGCCTGTTCCCCCGGCCCAGCGCCGTTGAAACCGCCATGGCGGCGCTGCCGGATGTGCCGAGTGCGCTGAAACTGCTGGAAATTGCCCGTGCACGACTGGGAGACAGCCTCTCTGCCTTCGAGCTGATCCGTGGTTTCAGCCTCGATTACGCGGTGCAGGCCTTGCCCGGTGCGTCCTCTCCCTTCGCGGAGAAGGCGAACTGGTATCTGCTGGTTGAGGCCAGCGGGCAGGGAGATGGGGAGGCCCTGCGCAGCGGCATGGAGGCCGTGCTAGAAACGGCGCTGGAGCAGGAGGTGATCGCGGATGCGGTGGTCGCCACCTCGCAGGAGCAGCGCCGGCGCCTGTGGGCGCTGCGAGAGGCGCAGGCCGAGGCGCAGAAGCTGTGCGGGGAGGGGGTGAAGCACGATATATCCGTGCCGGTTTCCGCCATTCCCGCCTTCATCGCGCGGGCGGATGCGGCACTGGAGGCGGCCATTCCCGGCATACGCCCTTTCGCCTTCGGCCATGTGGGGGATGGCAACATCCACTACAACCCGATCGCCCCGGAGGGCTGGCCGCCGGGCGTGATGCCGACATGGCGGGACGAGATCAACCGGATCGTTCATGATGTGGTGGTGGATCTGGGCGGCTCCATCAGCGCGGAGCATGGCCTTGGCCAGCTGCGCGTGGCGGAGGCGGCGCATTACAAGCCGGCCGTGGAGCTGGACATGATGCGCGCGCTGAAAATGGCGCTGGATCCTCACTGTCTCATGAACCCCGGAAAGGTGCTGGCGGCTTCCACCGGGGGGTGATGCTGCCGGGCGCGGTCTCCGCAGGGAGGCTGCGTGGCGGAGCGGGGCGCGGCTCTGTTCCGCTCCGCCCACCAAAGTTGTTTTTCATCTGGAAGCCCTTGGGCCTGACAAACAGGGCTTCGGTTCAGCTTGCGCAGCGCTTGAGCGAACCCTCTTGGCACCGGTCGTGGACCGGGGCCGATCATCTTAGTTCAGGGTCAGAAAATGGTGCGCAGATGAAGCCAGCAGGGCGATGCCGGATGCGGTGAGCAGGGAGAGTACGATCCGCCGGAAGACCACCTCGCTGATGCCGATATAAAGACGTGTGCCGAGATAGGTTGGCACCAGCATTGCGGGCGCCACCACGGCGAACATGGGCAGCATGGCCCGTGTGACCATGCCCGAGGCGACATAGGCTGCCATGGTGAAGGCGATGGTCGCCAGATTGAAGTTCTGGATGATGGCGCGCTGCGTATGCTTGTCCAGCCGCCGCAGGGTGCACCACAGGGTGGGCAGAACGCCGGTGAAACCACCGATGCCCCCCATGATGCCGCCGAGCAACCCAATGGCGCCATCGGCCAGCCGCCCGCCCGCCCGGATCGCGGGCAGATCTTTCGAGAACAGCATCAGCGGGCACCATATGGCCAGCAGCAGGCCCAGCATGGCCTTGAACATGTGCGCATCCAGCAGTGGCAGCAGGCCCACACCGATGGGGATGCCCACGACCCCGCCAACCAGAAAGGGCAGGAGCAGCTTCAGGTCAAAACCGCGGCGCACGGAAAAGGTGGCCAGGAGTTGCCCGGTGAGGGCACCAAATACGGTCAGAACCGCAGCCAGCTGAGGCTCCAGCGTCCAGGCCCAGAAGGACATGGCGACAAGACCAAATCCGAAACCGGAAAGGCCCTGCACAAATCCCGCCACGACAGCCCCGAGGGCGATTGTCAGAACAAGCGGGTCCATGAACAGGCCATTTCCTCTGCACCATCCATGGGATGGCATGTGATTCGAGCGCCAGATTATGCGCCCCGCGGATGCTTTTGGTAGCCGTCTCCCATCTTCTGCACGACGAGAATGACCCTGAAAATCTGAAATTCCCGACGCCTGTTATGTCTTGTTTCGGCAGAACTTTTCAGATTTCCTTTCATATGAAGGCAGTTTTTTGCGCTTAAAAATGAACCAAATGTCCATCCGTGCGTTGTTCTCCATGTAGGGTAAATAAAATGGAGACGTAAAAATGCGTATGATCGCAATCGCCGCTGTGACTGCGGGTCTTATGACCTCCGGCATTGGAATCGCATCTGCTCAGACGGCAGCGCCTTCGATGAAAGTACCTGATGGATACACTGTGGCTGCACCGGGTGCCGTGACGGGCGACCAGATGAAGGGCGTCAATATCTATGACACCACAGGTGCGAACGTTGCTGAAATCTCGGATGTGGAACTCGGTGCCGGTGGCGCTGTCACGGCCATCATCACGGATGTGGGTGGTTTTCTTGGCATCGGTGCCAAGCGGGTCGCGCTGACCCCTGAGCAGCTCATCATCTACAAGAATGCAGATGGGAAGATGCGGGCCTATGTGACGGCCACCAAGGACCAGTTGAACGCCCTGCCGGAATACACTGAACCCAAGCAGTAATCTGAACTGGCGTGAATTGCAGGGCCGTCCGCTTAGGGCGGCCCTTCTTTATGCATGAAACGGATTCGGGTGCGGAATGGGGTGGAGCAGGCCTCATTCCGCTGGGGCGTGACACATCCATCGCGCATGGGCTGGTTTCGTCGCCAGCCTGTTTGCTTTGGAAGTGCATTCTGATGGCGATGATTCGTTCGGGCGCGGAGGGGGACGCTCGGTTGCCGAGAAAAGGGGCTGCCCTGCCGATAAAAATCACACGGCTCACGAACCGCGCATTTGAATTCCGAATATGTGAAACTGGTGTTGGAGTATGGTCAAGGGTGCGGGTAACCCTTTGAAATATCTGGTCGGAGTAGCAGGATTTGAACCTGCGACCCCCACGTCCCGAACGTGGTGCGCTACCAGGCTGCGCTATACTCCGCGACCAGAGGCGCTGCCTTAGCACGCGCTCTCCGCGAATTGCAAGCGGGAATGATGCGTCTCGTCGCTTGAACGGTTGATGGCCCCATGCCATAGGATGCCGGCGTCCTATCGTGCCGGAGCAATCGTGTGCGGTGGATTCAACAAGTTGATAATGTGGAGTGTCACACATGGCGACAGACGGTTTCGCGAACGGTCTGCTGAAAGGCAAGCGCGGGCTGGTTCTCGGCGTCGCCAATAATCGTTCCATTGCTTATGGCATCGCCAAATCTGCGCGCGCCGCCGGCGCCGAGATTGGCCTGACCTATCAGGGCGATGCGCTGAAGAAGCGGGTGGAGCCACTGGCCGCGGAACTGGGTGCGCATGTTATCGGCCACTGTGATGTGACCGAGCCGGCCACCATCGACGCCGTTTTTGCCGAGGCGGAAAAGATTTTCGGCACCATCGATTTCGTTGTCCATTGCATCGCCTTCTCCGACAAGGATGAGCTGGACGGCCGTTATGTGGACACCACGGCGGAGAATTTCTCCAAGAGCCTGTTCATCTCCTGCTATTCGTTCACCGCCATTGCCCAGAGGGCCGAGAAGCTGATGCCCAATGGCGGCGCGCTGCTCACCCTCACCTATTACGGGGCGGAGAAGTGGATGCCCCATTATAATGTGATGGGTGTGGCCAAGGCGGCGCTGGAAGCTTCCGTGCGCTATCTGGCGGCAGATCTCGGCCCCAAGGCGATTCGCGTGAATGCGGTGTCGGCCGGCCCCATCAAGACCCTGGCTGCCTCCGGTATCGGCGATTTCCGCTATATTCTGAAGTGGAACGAGCTGAATTCACCGCTGCGCCGCACCGTCACCACCGATGAAGTGGGCGATACCTCGGTCTATCTCATTTCCGAACTGTCGCGCGGTGTGACCGGTGAGGTGCATCATGTGGATGCCGGATATCATATTGTCGGCATGAAGCATCCGGATGCGCCTGATCTCGCGCTGGTGCGTGACTGACGACAAGCGACAACCCGAGCGGGCTAGCGGCCCGCCCGGTGCGTGAGGGCCGGGCGGTCTGGCGGGTTCCGGGCCATTCGAGCGAGACGGCTGCGCGAGAGAACGCGCATGCCACAGGAGAGCACCATGCGGGCTGTTGTACGCGCGACCCTCTTTCCTCTGGCGACTGCCGCTCTTTTCGCGGCTGGTCTTGGCGGCGCTGCGGCGCAGAGCCCGCCCTCGCTTCAGGAATATTCCCTGTATGACCGCTTTTTCGGCTCTGGCGGTGCGGTTTTCCCGAATTATTCGAGGCCTTCCGAGGGTGGAATCGCCTATGTCATCGGTCGTGGCAGCGCCCGCGGTGATATTTTCGCAGCCGGTACGGCAGACTTCAATTGCCAGCCGAGCCAGGCTCCCCGGATCGAGGTGATGTCTGCGCCGCAGGGCGGGCAGGTCTTCACCCGCCTTGGCAATTTCACCGCAACAGGCATTGATGCCGGCATTACCAAATGCGTTGGCCAGAAGGCATTTGGGTCGGTGGTCAGCTACAAGGGCCCGCGTACACCCGGCGCAACCGTGACGCTGCGGGTGATCTATCCCACGCTTGGCGCGTGGTACACGCATGTCGTGCCGGTGGCGCGTCCGTGAGCGGGGATGGTGGGCTGGAGGTCGCGCGCAGGCGTCGTCTGTTCTTTGTCCGTCATGGTGAGACGGACTGGAATGTCGCCGGTCGCCTGCAGGGACGGCGCGATGTGCCGCTGAATACGCTGGGGCGTGTGCAGGCCAGCCGCATTGGCAAGCTTTTGCCGCGCCTTGTCGGTGAACCGCTGGAGAGCCTGCATTTCGTATCCAGCCCCATGGCCCGCACGCAGGAAACCATGCGCATTTTGCGGACGGCGCTGGATTTGCCGGTGAATGAGTTCGCCACCGATATCCGTCTTGCCGAACTGTCCTTTGGCGAGTGGGAAGGCAAGACCTGGCCTCAGTTGCGCCGCAGTGATTTCGACAGCGTGCGCAAGCGCGATGAAGACCCCTGGCATTTTGCGCCTCCGGGTGGCGAGAGCTATCACGATCTGAGCCTGCGGCTTGATGCTGCGCTGGTGGATGTGCAGCAGGATTCCATCATCGTCACCCATGGCGGCGTGATCCGCACCGCACTGAATGTTTTGGCCGGCATGCCCCCGCAGGATGCCGCGCATCTGCCTGTGCGGCAGGGCGCGATTTATGTGGTTGAGGGCGGGCGCTTTCAGGTTGCTGATTAAAAACGCGGCGCGGAGCTGATGGCCTGTGCCGGACTGTATCTTCCCGGAAAACCATTCACATGCCTATGTCGGGGTTGAAGCAGTCTCTGCCTTCACCGACACATGAGACACATCCTCCCCGTTCAGGGTCAGGCCGGAAAGGCGGCGTAATGCGTGCAGGATGATGCGGAAAGCGGCTGCGGCCTCGCAGGCTTGCCCACTGGTATCTGTCCCCATTGCGTCATGCGCCCGTTCCGCACCGCGCGCGGCAATCTCGATCATGTCTTTCAGGTCGGCCTTCCAGTGTATGAGGCCAAACCGTGCCATGCCGGCGCGCAGGTCTTCCACCTCCTGCGCCCATGGCAGGTCCTCAGTCGCATGCGCATAGAGTTCCACGCAGGCGGTGGCGGCAAGGCCTGCGGCATAGCCGGCCTCGGTTTCACGAAATGGATCTGACTTCTGGTTCTGGAAAGCGGGCGCGATCTCGCTGGTCAGGAATGTCAGGCGCATCTGAGACCGCTGGGCCAGCGCCATGGTGTTGTTGGCGGCCCGACGCAGGGCCCGCGCCGTGGTGCGTTGCAGCCGCAGTCGCAGCAGCCAGGGAGCAGAGGGGGCGAGGAGTTGCTGCACCAGAGCACAGGCGGCAAAAGATATGAGGAGCGCCACCATGCTGTTGAGCGCTGCGGCGAAGTCGTAGGTCATTACATTGTCCGGATCCAGCGGGATCAGGAACATCAGCAGGGCATTGATGCCCGCCATTTTATAGAGCCCATCCAGCCCGATCAGCATGAAGATCACGATCAGGAAAGGCGAGATGGCCAGCGACAACATCGGGAATGTGGTCATCAGCGGCACGATCTGGAACGCGATCACCAGTGCGGGGATGATGGCGACCACCACCGCCCAGATGATCATGCGATAGGCGCTGGTGGAGGTGAGCAACAGCGGATAGATGGCGGCGATGATGATGGCGGTGGGACCGCCTGTCCAGTCACTCGCCAGCCAGAACAGCGCCACGATCGTGACGGACAGCACCGCCTGCACGGTCGCCATGGTTGCGACGATGGCATCTGCGCCGGCGATGTGGAAGGGGCCGCTGACCGGAATGGGCGTCACGCGGCTGTTGGTCAGGGCCTGATATCCGATCAGCAATTGTCTGCAATAATCGGCAAAGACCATCCAAGGCACGGCTGAATAGGAGCGTGGGGCATCGGGGTTTTCCATCCGGTCCTGTCGGGTTGCGCCGTGGGGCGCAGAGATTTCAGCGCGCAGTTTCAGCGCGGCATCTTCCCATTCTCTTTGCGCCGCCCGTGCGCTCTCCTCGTTGGTGAGGGCCTGGGGCAGGCGTGCGGCAAGGGCGGCCATGTCATCGCGGTGAAATTCAGGGCGGCCCAGAGCGCGCGTGATGAAGAGACCGCTCATGAGGGCACGGTTGAGACTGCGCACGGCCAGCACGCGATGGCGCGCTTTGGGCAGGTCCGAAATTTCACGGCCAAAGCGATGCAACTGGGTGAAGAGCCCCGCCAGTTGCACCCGCGCGGCGGCGCCCTGTTGGCCGGGTTTCAGGCAGGCCACCAGCGTCTCACCGGCATCGCGCACCTTGTCGATGACATTGAGATAGCTGTAGCGCGGAAAGACGACGACGGAGGCGATCCATGTGGCCGCGATGCCGATGCAGACCTCGGATGAGCGACTGACAGCGATATCCGCGGCCGAGGAGGGGTCCAGCGCACCCGGCAGGCCGACAATCGCGGCGGTGTAGCCGGAGAGCGCGAAGATATAGGCTTCAAGATCCCGGAACCACAGCATCAGCCACTGGCACAGCCCCAGCCAGATGCACAGGGACACCAGAAACAAAACCCGCTGCTCCGCGAACAGCGCGGCCAGTGTCAGCCCGACGCAGGCGCCGATCAGTGTGCCGGCAATCCGCGCCAGGCTCTTGGCTGTGACCTGGTCCGTATTGGCATTGGCCAGAACGGCCACGGTGATGATCGACCATTTCGGCTCCGGCAGGGATGAGCCAAAAGAGATGGCGAGGGCGATGAGGGAGACGACCGTGAACTTGATGCCGAACAGCAGGAGGGCACTGTCTACCCGTGCCATTGGTGCCTGTCCTGTCGCCATGTTTTGGCACCCTTCATCTGAGCCGCTGCACCGGCAGCGAACACCGAAGAGGTAAAACAATCCTTCATGCAGGTGAAGACCGGGCAGGCTCCGGCCGTTGTTTCCATGAAATGTCGCTTATGAAGCCGAGCCGAGAGCAGTCTTACAGATCAGCCCCCGGATGGTGTTCGGCCTCATGCCCGTGAATGTCATCCTTCACCGCCACCGGCAGATGGATGATGAAGGCCGTGCCCTCCCCCTCTGCGGAGCGCAAGGTGATGGTGCCGCCTGATGATGTCACCACGCGCTGGACGATCGCCATGCCCAGCCCTGCCCCGGTGCCGCTGCGCGAGCGCCGCCAGAAGCGCTGGAAGATGTGGGGCTGGATGTCTTCGGGGATGCCGGGGCCGTTGTCCTGCACGGTCAGCGTGCCATCCGCCGTCACCACCACATCGATCTGCGTCCCGGCAGGGGTGTGACGGATGGCGTTCTCGATGAGATTGCGCAGCATGTGCCACACATCCTCCTCACGCACGCTCACAAACACGCTGTCCACTCCATCGGGGGTGTTCAGCCCCAGATCCTGCCCCTTGCGGATGGCCTCCGGCCCCAACGAGGCCAGCAATGCCCCGCTGACAGCGATGAGGTCTGTCTTTTCCTGATGGGCCGGGCGGTTCTGGTCCAGCACCGCCATATCGAGAAGCTGGCCGACGATGCGGGTCATGCGTTTCACGTCATTACGCAGCACCTCCCGGTCCTCGGAGGGCGGAAGGCTCTGGAGGCGGGCCTCCAGCACCGCCAGCGGCGTGCGCAGTTCATGAGCGGCGTCGGCAGTGAATTCCTTCTGGAGCAGATAACTCTGCTCCACCCGCTCCAGTGCGCTGTTGAAGGCGATGGCCAGAGGCTGGACTTCGGTGGGCAGGGTTTCCGCCGGCAGGCGCACATCGGTGCGGGTCGGGTCCATGTCCTGCACATCATGCGCCACCTTCACCACTTGCCGGAAGAAGCGCCGCACGATCAGGATGTCCAGCAGCAGCAGTAAAGCGAGAAGCGGGGCCGAAAGGGCAAGGGAGCGCCACAGGAAGCCGCGCTCAATGTCATCGAAGAACACTTCCTGTGCCGCGAGGTTCCAGCCCACGGCCAGCCACACCGTGTCCTCTCCAACGGGGATGGGCCGGTTCAGCGTATCAAAATGGCGATTTTCATGGCGGATATTGGCGAAGGAAGAGTTCTCGCGTCGCGGGGTGCGTTCCAGCAGTGCGCCATCTTCCGGGGCGGAGGCAAACAACACCACGCCGTCCTCGTCCACCGCGGCATAAATGAATTCATCGCCGGACCATTCATCCTGCTCGCGCAGGTCGCGGGTCAGCCGCACCGTGCCCTGGGGGGTGAGCTGGGTAGCGGTGCGCAGCAGCTCCACCCGGTCTTCCAGCACGCGGGTTTCGAAATAGGCGATGCGCTGGCGCAGCATCATGTCGATACCCAGCGGCACCGCGATGCCGGCCAGCCCCAGCAGCACCGCATGCAGCAGGAAGACGCGGAAGATCAGGCTGCTGCCCCGCAGTTTCATGATGCGGCTGCCGCCAGCATGTAGCCGACGCCCCTTATGGTGTGGATGGTCACGCTTGCCTTGCCGTCCTGAAGGCGCTTGCGCAGGCGGTGGACATAGACCTCCACCGCATTGGATTCGAACTCGTCATCAAGCCCGAACAGTTCGTTCTCCACGCTGGCTTTGGGCACCACTTTCTCCTGCCGGCGCATCAGCAGTTCCAGCAGCTGGCCCTCGCGGGCAGAAAGCTTGAGCGGCCCGCCATCCACACTGGCCTGCTTGGACTGGGTATCATAGGCCAGATTGGCGAGGGCAAGCTCCATGCCCAGCAGCGCGCCGGGCCGGCGCAACAGGGCGCCGATGCGCGCCTTCAGTTCCTCGAAGGCGAAAGGCTTCACCAGATAGTCGTCCGCGCCTTCCTCCAGCCCCTTCACCCGGTGTTCCATCGCCCCGCGCGCGCTCAAAATGAGCACCGGCATGGCCTGTCTTTGCTTGCGCACATGGCGCAGCACTTTCAGTCCGTCGCCGTCGGGCAGGCCGAGGTCCAGAATGACAACCGAATAGCTGCGGGTATCGACCACGGAAATCGCATCCTCAACGCAATCGACATGATCCACGGAGAAGCCTGCATCCTTCAGCTGGGATGCGGTCAACTCGGCCAGTTCTTCATTGTCTTCAATCAGCAGAATGCGCATGGTCGGGGTCCGGGACTATCTGGGTTCCATATGGAAGGGCGGGGAGTTGAGGAGGATCAGGCCATTTGCCTCCGGATCAGTTCGGTGAACAGGCCGCCGGCTGCCGCCAGCGCCTCATAGGTGCCAGTTTCGACCACGCGGCCGTTGTCCATCACCACGATCATGTCGGCATCCCGCACGGTGCTGAGGCGATGGGCGACCACGATCCGGGTCACATTCATCTGCGCCAGAGTCTCCATCACATGGGCCTGCACCACATTGTCGAGCGCGCTTGTGGCTTCATCCAGCAGCATGATGCGTGGATGGCGGGCGATGGCGCGGGCCAGCAGAAGCCGCTGGCGCTGGCCGCCGGAGAGGGTGGAGCCGCTATCGTCCACATGGGTGTGAAGGCCCATGGGCATGGCTTCCAGATCCCGCGCAAGACCAGCCTGTTCGGCGGCCTCCCACGCTTCATCGGCGGTCATGGGGGATGCGCCGGCGATGTTCTGATAAATGCTGCCGGCCTCGATCCGGCTGTGCTGGAGCACGATGCCGAGCTGGCGACGGACCGCCCCGGCATCGAGGTCTCGCAGGTTGCGCCCATCCAGCAGCACATGACCGCCGGTCGCCGCCTCAAAGCCGATGAGCAGGCGCAGCAGGGTGGATTTGCCGGAACCGGATGGGCCGACAATGGCGACGAAGGTGCCCGCCGGTACATGCAACGACACATCATTCAGCGCCGGTTCACCGCCGGGATACGCGAAGGAGACGCGCACAGCCTCGATCTCCCCGCGCAGCATGCCGGGGTGCAGGCGCTCGCCGGAATCCTCTGTGGGTTCGGTCAGGATCGGCCGGGCGCGGTTCCATAGCGGGGCCACGGAGGCGATGGCGGGAATGATGCTGGCGAGCGAGAGCGTGGCGGCGACGAACTGGCCGAACACCCCCGAGAATGTCACATAATCACCCAGCGTCATCTTGGTGAAGCCCAGACCGACCAGCCCGATCAGCGCCGCCATGACGATGATATTCCATCCGGCCCCGAAGGCTGTCATGCCCGCCGCCACCACATTGGCGCGGTAGTGCAGGCTCTGGTCGCGGGCAAACAGCCGGGTCCAGCGGGCCAGCAACCGGCTTTCAGCCGCCGCCACCCGGAGCTTCGAGATGCCCTGGAAGATCTGCACGGTCAGCGTCTGCATGGTGCCGGCATTGGCCAGCGCCTGACGTTGAATGCTCATGTTGAATGCCGCATGACCGGAGAGCAGTATGATCTCGATCACACACACAGCCAGCGCCAGCAGCGCGGGAGCCAGCCCATAGCTGAACAGCACCACCAGATTCACCACTGAGAACAGCGCACTGATGAGCGCGGTGAGGGTGGCGAAGCCCAGCGTGCGGCGCATTTCATTCACCGCATCGGCACGCAGGGCCAGATCGCCCGCACCGAACTGGCGGAAGAAGCCGACCGGCAGGCGCAGCATCCGGTTCCACAGCGCGCCCTCGATGGATGAGCCGAGCAGGCTTTCCGCCCGCAGCACGGTGAGCCCCTTCACCAGCTCAAAGCCGATGACACCGCAGGAGACCGCAACCACGGCGAGGATGAGTTGCAGCACCTCACTGCGCACGCCTTCTGGAATCACGGTCTGGATGAGGAAGCCGGAGAGGAACGGCATGGCCAGCCCCAGCAGCCCGGCCGCCAGACTGACAAAGCCGATCAGCACCAGTTCGCGCCGCGCCCGCCCGGCCACGAAATGGATTAGCGCCTTGCCCGGGCCGGATGATATGTCTCCGAAACCCCGATAGAGCACATAGGCCTGTTCATGCAGGGGGGCAGGTGTGGTGTCCGAGATGAACTGCGAGGTGCCATCCGGGCGGATGAGCCGCCATTTGCGGTCCTGCGGAATGAGCGCCACCGGGGTGCCATCTTCCAGAAAAGCGAGCATGGCCTCGCTGGAGCCGCGCCACCAGCCGGTGCGCAACTGCACCCGACGCGCGCGCAGCCCCGCGCTTTCCGCCAGCACCTTGATGAACTCGTCAGCGTCATGAGCGCCCAGAGGCGGGGCAAGGTCTTTGGCCAGCTCCACGCCCATGGCTTCCGCCACAACACGCATCATCGCCATGAGGGGCGGCTCCAGCCCGTCATGGCGCGCGCCCAGTTCCTGCCGCTGGTCGCCAAGCTGGCGCATGGCATCAGCCAGAAGGGTGGCATCGGCATCGGCAGCCTGAGTGATGCGCCGGCTGAAAGTCTCGGCCGTATGCGTCAGCCAGCCGGCAAGATGCCCGGCAAAGGCCGCATTAAAGGCATCAAAGGCCGACTCAAGCGCTCCTCGGGATGCCAGTTGCACGCTGGAGGAGAAGAGAAAGCGGCTGTCCTCCGCCGCTTCCACCGGGGCTTCCCGTGAAACGGGGAAGGGCAGGGCGGAAGCATCTGGGGCCCTGTGTTGCCAAGGGCTGTGCAGCGCGCCGGAAAGGGGGGTGCACCACAGCACCTCATCGCCGGGCGGCACAGCGGCCTCACCGGCGGGGAGGTCATGTTCGCCCCCCTCAAAATGACGGGAGAGGGCGAGCCGCTCATGGCCGGCTTCCGGCAGATCCGGCGCTTCCACCTTGCGCAGGACCTGAAGCGCCAGATGGAACCAGCCATCGGTGAGCGCCGTCAGTTCTTCCGCCGGGAGCGGGGTGGTGCGGACATCAACATCCGCGCCGGCATCCGGCACCAGAATGAGGCGCAGCCGTCCACCCGCCGCACTTTCCGGCAGGCCGAAAATGGCGGTGTCATCCTCGATACGCGCCAGCAGGCGCATGGAACCGGCGCGTGCGGCGTCATCGGCATAAAGACCGGCGCTGCCGGCGCGCAGGCGATAGACATGGCCGGGGCGGCACAGCAGTCGGCCGGCTTCATCCATGTGTGGCATGAGGGAGGAGGGAGTCATCTCTATTCTCCCCGGATGAGGGCGGTATAGGGGCCCTGCGCCATCATCAGTTCCTCATGGGTGCCGCGCTGTATGATGCGCCCCTTGTCCATGACGATGATCTCATCACAGTCGCGGATGGTGCTGAGGCGGTGCGAGGTGACCAGAACGGTGAGGCCGCGCGCGCGCAGATTGCGCAGCAGCTGGGCCTCGGTCACCGGGTCGAGTGCGGATGTGGCTTCATCCAGCACCAGAATGGCGGGATCTCCGGCCAGCGCGCGGGCCAGTTCCAGCCGTTGGCGCTGTCCGCCCGAAAGGTTCATGCCGCCCTCGGCCACCTGCCCGGCATACTGGCCGCGTCGGCGCAGAATATCGTCATGGATGCAGGCATCCTGCGCGGCGGCGGTGATGCGCTCGAAGCCAAGTGCGAGATTCCACAGGGCGATATTCTCGCGGATGGTGCCCTCGAACAGCACCACATCCTGTTCCACGAAGGCGAGCGAGCCCGCCAGAACACGGCGGGGGATGCGCTCGGATTCCACGCCATCAAACGCGATGGTGCCGGAGACCGGCGTGAGCAGGCCCGTGACCAGTCGCAGCAGGGTGGATTTTCCGCTGCCGGAAGACCCCACCACCGCCACCCATTTGCCGGGAGCCAGATTAAGGCTGACCTCATTGATGAGACCGGCCTGCCCCGGATAGGCGAAGGTGAGGTCAGTGATGTCGATGCCGCCGGAAAGGCGGGCCTTCTCCTGCGGCCAATCCTCGGAAGTGGCGGCATCATGCACGAGGGAGGGAGCCGCCGGGTAGCGGCGCGTGTCCTGCACGCGTTCCAGATCGCCGCGCAGTTCCTGCAGGCCGGTAATGGCGCTCATGAGGGACTGGATGGGCGTGTGAAAGGCCTGAAGCACGGCAAGGAAGGCGATGAGGATGCCGACCGTCATGGTGCCATCCATCACATTCATCGCGCCCCAGCCGAGCAGGGCAGCATAAGAGAGGCTCTTGACCGCGGAGGGCAGGATGCCGAGCAATATGGTGCTGCGCTCCAGCTGCTGGGTCATGTTGAGCAGGGAGGCCTGAGCCCCCGAAACCTTGGAGAACAACTCGTTCTCGCTGCCCGAGGCCTTCACCGTCTCGATCGACTGGATACCACCCAGCGAGACCGAGGCCAGCTTTGCGCGTTGCAGCGTCACCCGCCGCACCCCGTTGGCGCGCATGCCGGCGATGGCATAGACGGTGCCGAAATCCACCAGTGCAAAGGCAAAACAGGCCATCGCCATCGGCACATTGTAGAGCAGCATGATCGCGGCGCTGATGAACGCGCCCATCATGGAAAACAGGGCGGAGGAAATGGAGACCACGGCGGTGTGCGAGAGCCGCCGTGCCGCATCCATGCGCTGGGCGATATCACCCACATGGCGCTGCGAGAAGAAGCTCATCGGCAGGCGCAGCATGTGTACCATGAGCTGCATGGCCGATGTCGCGCCCAGCTGGCGTTGCAGCTTTGTCAGCACGATGCCCTGCAGCCAGGCGAGCGCGGTGGAGAGCAGGGCCGCCACCAGCAGCCCCACCAGCAGCGGGCGCAGCCAGGTGTGGGCGTGCTGCACCATGATGTTGTCGGCAAAAATCTTGCCGGCTGCCGGCACGAAGATGGGCGGCAGCACGCTGCACAAGGCAATGATGCCGAGGAAGCTCATCGCCTGTCGGGTCTGCGGCCCGCGCGGGAGCAAGGCGCGGAACAGGCTGGGGCGTGCGCCGGCGCGGCGGAAGTCTTCATCCGGCTCGAAGGTGAGGAGGACGCCGGTGAAGGAGGCGTCGAACTCCTCCGTCGTGACGGTACGCGGCCCGAAAGCGGGGTCGTTGATATAAACCTTGCCGCGCCCGATGCCCTCTATCACCACGAAGTGGTTCAGATCCCAGAAGGCGATGGCGGGAAAGCGATGCTCGGCAAGGGCCGTGGGTTCCACCCGCCAGCCCTGTGCCTTCAGGCCGAAGCTGCGCGCCGCGCGCAGGATGGCGGCGGCCGATGAGCCATCACGCGAGACATGGCAGGCCTCGCGCAGCCGTTCCAGCGGCAGCCACAGCCCGTGATAGGCCAGTATCATGCCGAGAGAGGCCGCGCCGCACTCCACCGCCTCCATCTGGAGGATGGTGGGCACCTTGCGCCGCCGCACCGGCTTCGAGAGCTGGGGCGTGTTCTGCTGGGTCTGCTCAGCCTCACTCATGGCGGGCCTCACAGTCCGGTCCAGCGCCGCAGGGCGGGAATGACCAGCGTGATCGGCGGAGCCTGCCGCACCGTGACATTGGCCTGAAGCATGAGCCCGCTGCTGAGGGCGATCTCCTCACCGCGTTCGGAGGTCCACTGATAGCCGGCCGGGTTGTCCGCCGGCACATCAAGCACCGCGCGCACCTCGAACGGGGTGCCGTTCTGCGCCATGACGCGGGCCAGTTCCGCATTGCCGAGGCGGGCCGCGATCTCTTCCTGCCCCTCCGGCTGGGGGGAGACGGAAACGACCCGGCCCAGGATCATGCCATATTCCTCACGCGGGGCGGTGGTGGGCGAAAGGCGCACGTCCATGCCCGGTTCAATCCGTTTGCCCATGTCTCCGGGCACAAAGAACAGTGCTTCCAGCCGGTTGCTGCCGGTTTCAAGGGTCACCAGACGCTGCCCGGGCGCCACCAGCGTATTGACGGTGACGGGCACCAGCACGGCAATGCCGGCTTGCGGCGCGCGGATTTCATCGGCCAGCTGGCGTGAGAGCTTGGCCTGTTGCAATTGCCCCCGCAGGTCCAGAAGCTGGCGATGGCTGGCTTCCAGATCCTGATCACGCATGCCGGTGATGTTGAGAATTGCGGAATCGAGTGCCACCAGATCAGACCGGCGGTGGGCCAGGGTCTCGCGCGCCGAGAACAGGCGTTCGCGCGCTTCCTGCACCCGGTCCACCGTTCCGCTGCCGCGTGCGAACAGGAATTCGCGGTTGGTCAGCGTGTCCTGTGCTTCCTTGATGCGCTGCTGGGTGAGGGAGATGGACTCCTCCAACTCATCGCGCCGGCGCTGCTGGGCCTGCGTCTCGGCCGCCAGCCGGATTTCATAACGGGTGGCGATCGCCTCCTGCTGAAGGCTGAGCTGGGCGATCCGGTTTTCCAGATCCAGCACCCGCGCATCTTCTTCCGGCGTGGTGAGGGAGGCGACAAGTTGACCCTTCCCCACTTTTTCATCCACGCTCACCAGCGCATCTATCCAGCCCGCTTTCGGGGCATTGATGCCGATGAAGACGCCACCACCGCGCACCAGTACGCCCGGACCTTCCACCACCACGCGGTAACGGGCCAGGCAGGCCCATGCCACCACGGCCACGCACAGGGCCAGACATAAAAACGCCGCCGCCCAGTCCATCCGGCTGGTGACACGCAGCGGGACAGTATAGTCCTCCGCCCGCTCCAGCTGTTGCAAGGACTGCTTGCGGAACAGCCCGCCCTTCCCGGCGGGATTGTGTCCGGACGGCGATGATGAAGCGGATGATTGGGGCTCTGTCATCGGGAGTCTCGTCAATCCTTGCCAGAAGCGTGACCTGTCACCCGTGTCCGGGCCGGTGGTGCAGGGGTGCCCCCATCACCGATGGAAGCATGAGCCGACGAAAATGTCGTCGCTTTTTCGCAGGTGCTCACACCGTGATTACGCCAGTATTACAAGATGCTGTCACCCGACATCTGTTGAAAAGGCGTCTTTGGTATTTGTCGTAATCCATAATCAGGGTGCGTTGTGAGGCAAGGATTTCCGGTACAACCCATGTGCGGCAGGGGTGATCTCGATTTAGATTATTGATATTGTTATGCAATCTGAATATTTCATAATCTTTCATCTATTCTTTGGTGAGGTGGGTTGTACTTCTCGTTGTAAGGTAGCTGTCAGATAATTCTCCTAGCCTGTGTCCCATCAACCGCAAGACATGCGTGTGTTGATTCCCAACAGGAGTAGGCACGATGAACAGCAAGATCGAAAACGGAACCGCCACCGAGAACGCCAAGCTGCCGGATGCGGCACTGGAAGATGTGGCTGGCGCGGGCTTCATTGATGATGTGGGCGGCGCCCTCAAGACCGCCGTTCAGGAAGTTGGGCATTACGGTGCGGTCGGACTTGGCTGGGCCGGCAACATGGCCGTGACGTCTGACAAGCTGCACGAAGTGCTGCCGAACATGGTGGATGGCGTGACCGGCCGCAAGTGAGGCCCTGACAGGCGTCAGTACCTGTTGATCTCCAAACAGGAGCGAAAACGATGACGAGCAAGATCGAAAACGGGACAGCGACCGAGAACACCAAGCTGCCGGATGCGGCACTGGAAGATGTGGCTGGCGCGGGCTTCGTTGATGATGTTGGTGATGTCCTCAAGGTGGCCGGTCAGGAAGTTGCGCACTATGGCGCGTTGGCTGCGGGCGTTATCGGTGACATTGCCTTTCAGGGTGGCGGCATTCACGAGTCGCTCCCGAAATATGTGGACGGCAAGACCGGCCGTAAATGACAGCATGGCAGGTGATGAGCCTGTTCAAACTGCGATGGATAAAAGCCCCTTCATCTTCGGATGAGAGGGGCTTTTTCATGCGCATATGGCATGGAGCCCCGCCGGTTCTCACAAGGCATTCAATCGCCACGGGGCATGCTGGCACAACGCAGCCCTGCGCAGGGCGGGAGGCTGGGGCCTTCAAATTCATATATCCCATGATAAAAGTAGGGTTGAAGCAAAAAGCCCTTTGAGAACCGATGCAAGATACGCTGTCCCTCAGCGCTGCCGCGCGCCCTGAACCTGCCCTCTCGCCCCCATCTCCTGTTTCGCCGCATTCTGCATATCCGGCCATTGATCGGGGTCCGGTGCTGATCGCGCTGTTCGCTATCTGCGCCATCAGCGTGGTGATTGGTCTGGCAGTGGGTATGCGTCAGGCGGCGCTGTTTCTCATCGGCTCCCTGTTCGGCATCACCCTGTTTCAGGCCTCCTTCGGCTTTGCCGGGGGGTGGCGGCGCATGGTGGTGGAGAAGCGCGGCAGGGGTATCCGGGTGCAGATGCTGATGATTGGTGTTGCCGCCATTGCCTTTATTCCGCTGCTGGCGTTCGGGCATCCGCTCAATGGGGCGCGGCTGGTGGGGGCTTTTGCACCGGTCGGTGTCTCCGTGCTTGTGGGTGCGCTGCTGTTCGGGCTGGGCATGCAACTGGCTGGCGGATGCGGGTCCGGCACGCTGTTCACGGTGGGCGGGGGAAGCGCTCGCATGCTGATGACGCTGCTGTTTTTCATTCTCGGTGCATTGGTGGGCACCGCGCATATGCCGTGGTGGTTGCAGCAGGCAACACTGCCGGCGGTCGATCTGGGCGCGATGTTCGGCCTGTGGCAGGCGGTGGCGCTCACGCTGGTGGGGCTGGGGCTGGTGGCGCTGGCCAGTGCGCTGATCGAACGGCGGGCGCATGGTGGGCTTGAGGCTGCGCCTGTTTCCCGGGTTACGGGCTGGCGCAGAATGCTGCATGGGCCGTGGCCGCTGGTGGCGGCCGGGCTCGCGCTGGCCGGGCTCAATATCGCCACCCTGCTGGTGGCGGGCCATCCCTGGTCCATCACCTATGCTTTCGGCCTCTGGGGCGCGAAGGTGGCGCACGCGGTGGGTGTGCCGGTTGCGGAGTGGACCTTCTGGTCCTGGCCGGTGCAGGCGCAAGCGCTGCATAGCAGCGTGCTTTATGACACCTCATCCGTGATGGATTTCGGCACCATGCTGGGCGCGGCGCTCGCGGCAGGTCTTGGCGGGCGGTTTGCGGTGAAGGCGAAACTGCCTGCGGCCTCCCTGGTGGCAGCCGGCATTGGCGGCATTCTCATGGGTTATGGTGCGCGGCTGGCCTTTGGCTGCAATATCGGCGCGCTGTTCGGCGGCATTGCTTCCGGCAGTCTGCATGGCTGGCTGTGGCTGGTTGCCGCTTTCATCGGCAGCCTTATCGGCATCTGGCTGCGCCCGGTCTTCGGGCTGGAAGGGTTCAGGAAAAAATGAACGGACGCAATTCCCTTCTCTTCGGCGCAGCCCTGCTTGCAGCCGCCGCTGCTGTAGCGGCAGATCATCTCTCCACGCTGCCTGATGCCCCCACGGCGGATGCCGCATCTGGCGATGATTATAACCCCTGCGGTGCCGGCAACCCGTGTGGTGCGGATAATCCGTGTGGGGCTGGTTATCCCTGTGGCGCGGGCTGATGCCGATGGGCCAACACCGCACCTGCATGTATGTGATGGATGGCCCAGCATTTTTCGCTTTTGCCAGACATGTGAAAGCGTCTTGTCTGCTTGTGCGCAAGAGGTTCTCTGGCCGCGCCTTGTTGTCAGGCCCGCATCATGCCGGGGAAATGGTGACGTGAAGCGGGGTGAGAACCAGAGCCGCTCACATGCGGCCATACAGGTTCGCCATGGATGATGACGAGCGCCGCCGCGCCCTTCAGGAAGCCCTGTTTTGCGAACAGGTGCTGGCCAAGACCCAAGAGAGCGTGGTGCTGGCAACCCTCGCGGGCAGTGCGGATGTGAAGCAATGGACCCACTTTCCACTCGGTGATGTGTTCGACCCGGAGAGCGGCGCGCAGTGGTATTACCACAGCCATTCTTCACCAGATGCGCGTGAGCATGGGCATTTCCATTGCTTCCTGCATCCGGATGGGAAGGAAGGCCCGATCCATCATCTGGTGGCGATTGGAGTGGATTCAAAAGGCCGTCTGCTGCGCCTGTTCACGGTCAATCATTGGGTGACGGGAGACGACTGGCTGCCCGCCGCTGCACTTGAGCCGTTTCTGGCGCGGTTCGATGTGCATCTGAACAGGCCATCCTATCTGGTGAACCGTTGGCTGACGGCGATTGTGCGGCTTTATAACGATGAGATCCGCGCGCTTCTGCATGAGCGCGATGTACATCTTGCCGGCCATGCGGCCCGCACAAATCAGGCGGGGCTTGATGACAGGACACTGGAGGTACTCTCCAGCCTGCCGGTTGATCTGGCTCGGTCTGCGCGCCGTCTGATGGGCTGAGAATAGAATCACAGATATCGGGTCGCAGACATATGGGCCTGCGTCATGTTTATTTGCGCGGTCTTTCAGCTGATCTGTACTGTGATGTTGCTATGCTGATCGGTAATGGCCATGGTGATCTGCCTGTTCCGGCTTGCCTAATCACGTTTGCCGTGGCGGGCGGGCGTCTTTCCTGTTGCTGCTGAAGGCGCGGGTGCACCAAAGGTGGCCGCGACGTTTCATGCATATTCCGTTTGCGTAACGGATGCCCCCGTTTCCATGTTCTTCAAACCGTGAGCAAAAACAGAAAGACCCCCGGTGCTGCCAACACCGGAGGCCTGTATTTTCGGGGTCATTCTCCGCGCAAGTGTGGACCAGCGTGAGCATCACCCCTTTTTCCAACTGTCATCAGTCAGGTGAAGTCCACCCGCTGCCCGCCGGAGTCATTCAGATCACTTGCTCTTCCAGCCTTCGAATTTGCCGGTGAAGAAGTCCACCTTGTTCTGGCCCAGAAGCTTCAGCGCGGTGAAGGTATGGCCCAGCTGGAAACCGCCGCGCGCATAGATGATGACATCCTTGTCCGGGGTCACGCCAGCAGCGGTATAGATCTTTTCCAGTTCTGGCAGGTCCTTCAGCGTGCGGTCTTCATTCAGCGTGCTGTTCCAGAACACGTTCACCGAACCGGGAATGTGGCCCCAGTCATAATCCGCCGGTGAGCGCACATCGAGAATGACAGTCTTCTTGTCCGCCGCGCGGGCCTTCAGCTCATCAGCGGTGAGGAACTGCGGACGACCATCGGTGGCCTTGCCGGGAACCGGAATGCCATCAAAGCTCTGCGCACCTTTGCCGGCAGTGGCGGCAGGCGGGTTGAAGCCATAATTGGCGAGTGAGACTTCCTGCCCGGCCTTGGGGTCGCGGCTCCATTCGTCCCAGCTTGCGTCATAGAAGGCTACCTTCTCGTAGCCCAGATTGCGCAGCGCCAGATAATTGTTGGCCGCATAGACGCCACTACCGCAATAGGAGATGACCTCCTTGTCCGGGGTCGCGCCGGTGGAGGAAATGATTTCCACCAGTTCGGGGCGGGACTTCAGCGTCCGGTCCTTGGTCAGCAGCGTGGCTGCGGGCAGGCCGGCGGCACCGGGAATGTGGCCATCCACATAGGCTTCCTCGTCACGTCCGTCGATCAGCACGGCATCCTTTGCGCCGAGCTTGCTGGCGACATAGGCCTTGTCGACGCGGATTTCCTTCTTGTTATCCAGCTTGAAGGTGCTGGACTTGGGCGCTGTGGCCTCTGTGGAAAGCGGGCTGGTCCAGGCAGTCACACCGCCATCAAGCACATGTAGCTTGTCGCCGAGACCGGCATATTCCAGCGCCACATAGGCACGGCCGGGCAGTGCCGAGTTCTCATAAATGATGATGGTATCGCCATGGCTCAGGCCTGCCTCGGAAATCACCTTCTCGAAGACATCATCGCTGGCGAACTCATTGCGGATGCCATCGGCTTCGCGCTGGTTGAGCTTGATCCATGGCAGGCTGATGGCGCCTTCAATGTGGCCCTTCTCGTATGCGGCCGCAGGGCGCACATCCACCACCTTCGCGCCAGCGGCGATCAGCGCCTTGGCCTGTGCATCATTGATGATGATGGGCAGAGCCGTTTCAGCCTGCGCCGGGGCAGATGTTGCGGCCGGTGCAGCAGGCTGGGCTGCGAGCACCGGGGAGACGGATGCCAGCAGGGCCGGCACAAGCGCGATGGCCAGAGCACGGCTTGCGGAGAGTGGGTTGCGTGGGCGAAGAGAGCGGGCTACGGGAGCGGTAGGGGCAGGCATCGGTCTCTCTGTATTGTTTATAATAAAGATTATAGAATTTATAGGCAATTCAAGCGGTGAGGCCAATGCCGTTACGGCATGGCTGCTCTGCATTTCCGGGTTTTCCCCTCGCCACATCTGTGATGCGCAAGGAGCCGCGGCCAAGCCTCTATCTTTGCAGGCCCCATTTGAGAACCGTGCGCTGTTCCACGAACCGGAACAGGATTTCCACCGCAAGACCAATGAGAATAACCGTGACCAGACCGGCAAAGACCTTGTCGGTGAGCAGTTCATTGCGGTTGCGATAGATGAACCAGCCCAGCCCGCCACTGCTGGACGACACGCCGAACACCAGCTCTGCCGCAATCAGTGTGCGCCAGGCAAAGGCCCATGCGATCTTGAGGCCGGAAATCAGCGACGGCAGCGCTGCCGGAATGAGGATGAGCGCCACATAGGCCGGTCCACGCAGGCCATAGTTCCGGCCCACCAGGCGTTGGGTTTCCGGCACCTGCTGGAAGCCGGTGAGGGCGGAAAGCGAGAACGGCCAGAGCACGGCATGCACCATCACCAGCAGCAGGCTCGCCTCGCCCAGTCCCAGCCACAACATCGCCAGCGGCAGCAGTGCAATGGCCGGCAGCGGGTTGAACATGGCGGCCAGTGTCAGCAGCACTTCCTTAAAGAAGGGCACGGTGATCGCCACTGAAACCATCACCAGCCCTAGTGCCACCGCCAGAAAATAGCCCTTCACCAGCACCCCGAGAGATACCAGCGCCGAGGGAATGAGATCTTCATGGTTCACAGCCTCCACCAGTGCCTGCATGGTGTTGGTGAAGGTGGGAAACAGCAGCGGATTGTTCTGCCAGAGCGCCGCCGCCTGCCACAGCAAGGCAAGGCCGGTGAGAATGATGATGCGCCGAACCGCCGTATAGCTCCAGATGCGCCCAAGCCGCTCCTGCCATGGTGAAGATGCGGGTGCATCAAGCAGGTTGTTTGCCCGTGTGAGGTCCGCGTCAGACATGCAGGCCTCCATCCGTGAACAGCAGATTATGAACGTCGCGCACCACGGCCTCGAAATGCGGGGAGCCGCGTTCGGCAAGGCTGAAGGCGGAGGTGTCGAAGGTGGCGATGGTGCGCCCGGGGTGGGCGGCGAGAAGATGCAGGCGGGTGCCGATCAGCACAGCTTCATCAATGGCATGGGTGACGAAGACCAGCGTGAACTGCTGTTCTTCCGCCAGCGCCAGCAGATCTTCCTGAAGGGTGCGTCGGGTGAGGGCATCCAGCGCCGCGAAGGGTTCATCCATCAGCAGCACATCGGGCTCGGCGGCCAGCGCGCGGGCAATCGCGGCGCGCTGCTTCATGCCGCCGGAAAGCGTGTGGGGATAGGCATCGACCGCGCGCGCCAGCCCCACCTTCACCAGTGCCGCCTCAGCCCTCTCCCGTGCTTCCGCGCGTGAGAGTTTGCGGGCAATGCGCAGCGGGAAGGCGACATTGTCGCGCACGGTTTTCCACGGCAGGAGTTGATCGAATTCCTGGAACACCACGATCCGGTCCGGCCCCGGGCCTGTAATCTGTGCGCCCCGCATCTCCACCCGGCCTCTGGCAGGCTTGAGAAAGCCCGCCAGCGCCTTGAGAATGGATGACTTGCCGCAACCGGAAGGGCCAAGCAGCACCAGCCGCTCACGCTCAGTCACCGTGAAGCTGACATCTTCCACGGCGCGCAGGCGGCCCTTCTGCCCTGCATAATCCAGGGTCAGATTGTGGGCGGCCAGAACAGGGCGTGCGGTGTCCGGTGTGCTGCCCTGCGCGCTCTGGTGCAGGTTTCGGGGGGCGGCATTCATGCTGCGCTCTCCGTTCAGGAGCCGGAGGCCGAATGCAGCTCTTCGAACGTATAGTCCTTGAAGCTGGCCGGCTGGGTTTTGATGGCGCCAATGCGATTCATGAATTCTGCGAAGGTCTGCGTGCCCTGTGGAACAAGCGTGTACTGCACATCAGGGTCTGAAAGAACTTCGAGAATGAAGGCCGGGTCCAGCTTGGATTGTTCAACCTTGGCATAGATCTTCGCGGCTTCTTCCTTGTTGGCTGCAACCCACTGGGTTGCCTCCTGGAAGGCGTTGAAGAAGGCCTGATAGGTCTTGGGATTGTTCTCGCGGAACTTCAGGGTGGTGTAGGCGACAGTTGGCGTCACCGGGCCGCCGAAGAAGTCATAGGAGGAGAACACCTTGTGCACGTTCGGGCTTTTGAGCGCCTGGTTCTGGAATGGCGAATTGGAGAGATGCGCGGTGATTTCCGTGCCGCCGGCAATCAGGGCCGCGGTGGCGTCAGGGTGGGGCAGTGTCACCATCAGCTGGTCAAGATGCTTGGCATTGCCCGGCCCGAAGGTCTGCTCGGCCGCAAGCTGGAGAATGCGTGCCTGAACCGATACACCCGCCACCGGCATGGCGATCTTGTCCTTGGCCGTGAAGTCCTTGATGGTCTTCACATTCGGGTTATTGGTGAGCAGGTAGTTGGGTTGCGCACCGAACGCGCCGATGATCTTCACCTCATTGGGCGTGCCGCGCGTCTTGTCCCACAAAATGAGGAACGGGCCGATGCCGGCAGAGGCGATGTCGATATTGCCGGCCAGCAGCGCATCATTCACCGCCGCGCCACCGGACAGGCGGGTCCAGTCGACTGTGATGTCGAGGCCGAGATCCTTGCCCGCCTTCTCGATGAGGCCCTTTTCCTTCATCACATGGAAGGGGGTGTAAAGCGTGCCGAATTGCTGGGCGATGCGCAGCTTGCCCTCGGCCCATGCGGGCACGGCAGCCAAGGTGGTGCCAAGGGTCGCGCCAAGGGTCAGGCCGAGCGTAAGTGTGCGGGCGAATGTGCGGCGGGTGAACATGGATATGTCCTTGTATCTGGTGTCTGGCGCTCCGCTGTTTCCCTGAACAGCGGCGCGCTTCGGCGTCTTGATGGATCGCGTGTTCCGCGCGTGAAACGGGGAGCGCCCCACGCGAAAATGCTCTAGGAGATGGCAGCCTGACGGCGTTCCGTTAGGTGGGAGCCAACGGCGAACTCATTGACGATGTTGTCGGAAATCTTGCGGCGGCGGCCGTCTATACCCAGTTCCGGGAACAGCAGTTCGCCCACGCGATAGGCTTCCTCAAGATGGGGGTAACCCGATCCGATGAAGGTCTCGATGCCGATGTCCTGATATTCGCGAATGCGGGCGGCGACGCTCTTCGGGTCGCCCACCAGAGCCGTGCCTGCGCCACGTCGCACAAGCCCGATGCCGGCCCACAGGTTTGGTGCGATCTCCAGCTTGCGCCGGTCGCCGGCATGCAAGGCAGCCATGCGTGCCTGCCCCACGGAATCCATCTCTTCCTTGAAACGCTTCTGCGCGTTCTCGATCTGCTCATCCGAAACGCGCGAGATGAGCTTGTCCGCAGCCGCCCATGCCTCTGCCTCGGTTTCGCGCACGATGAAATGGATGCGCAGGCCGAATTTAAGCTTGCGGCCGCGCTTTGCTGCACGCGCCTGTGCATCGGCCAGCTTGTCCTTGAGCAGATGGGGCGGTTCACCCCAGGAGAGATAGACGCTGGCATGTTCTGCCGCGACCTCATGACCCGCCGGGGAGGAGCCGCCGAACCACAGGGGCGGATGGGGCTGCTGCACCACTGGAAAATCGAGGCGGCCATGACGCACGGTGTAATAGTTTCCCGTGTGATCCACGGTCTTGCCGGAGACGAGATCGCGCCAGATGCCGAGGAATTCGGCGGCCTGCCGATAGCGCTCATCATGGTTGAGGAAGATGCCGTCAGCAGCCAGTTCCGCCGGGCTGCCACCCACCACCACATTTAACAGCAGGCGGCCATCGCTGAGCCGGTCGAGGGCTGCGGTCTGCCGTGCGGCAAAGGCCGGGGAGGTGACACCGGGGCGCAGCGCCACCAGAAAGCGCAGGCGCTCGGTGGCTGGCAGAAGCCCGGCGGCAGTGATCCAGCTGTCCTCGCAGCTCTGCCCGGTGGGCAGCAAAACGCCCTTGAAGCCGAGCCGGTCCACCGCCTGCGCCACTTCACGGAAATAGGCGAATTCCGGCGGGCGCTGCTGCGTTTCCGAGCCCAGATATGAGCCATCCCCATGGGTGGGAATGAACCAGAAAAAGTCCGGTTCTCCCGGCGTACGCGTGAACTGGCTCATGACAACCTCCTGTGGCGGGCGAGGATGTCACGAATGATGATAATGTCAATTGATTTTATAGACTAATGGAAGTGCGTGTCCGGAGTTCGTGCTGACCGTTCATCATCACCAAAATGAAGTGCTGTCATGCCCGCTTATCGGCTGAACCGGTAGAATGAGGGGTGAACAAGGCATATCCGCGATATGTTGGGCAAAGCATGAAATGGATCATTGTATCCCTAGCGTGCCGTTCCTATCTTATTGTCGCAATTCATAGATTTTCTCCCCGCTTTATTTTGCCGGTTGCGAACATGTCTAAAACAGCGCGTGGGCGTGACATGTTGTCCGGTCCGGGGTGAGGTCTTTCAGCAGGGGTAGTGACATGACACAGTCTTCAATTCCGCAGCCGATCCGGGGCACCAAGGGCGCGACCGATCCCGGCCCACGCAATCTGGAACTCGACCGCCAGAACCCGGATATTTTGACGCCGCCGGAAACCGACAATGGCTCTATACCGAACCTGAAATTCTCCTTCGGCATGGCGCATAACCGTCTTGAGGACGGCGGCTGGGCGCGTGAGGTGACCGTGCGCGAGCTGCCGGCCGCCAAGGGTCTGGCGGGCGTGGACATGCGTCTTGATGCGGGCGTTGCGCGCGAGTTGCATTGGCACAAGGAAGCCGAGTGGGGCTATGTGCTTGAAGGCCGCTGCCGCATCACCGTGGTGGACCCGGACCGCAATGTTTACATCGACGATCTCGGCCCCGGCGACATCTGGCTGTTCCCGTCCGGCACGCCTCATTCCATTCAGGGTCTTGAGGGCGGTTGCGAATTCCTGCTGGTGTTCGATGACGGCAATTTCTCGGAAAACGAGACCCTGCTCGTCACCGAACTGATGGCGCACATGCCGCGCGATGTTCTGGCCAAGAACTTCGGTATCCCGGCCGAGCATTTCGCCAATCTGCCCAAGAGCGAGAAATACATTTTCCGCCTGCCGGTGCCGGCTTCGCTGGAAGAGGTGAAGGCCCAGCTTCCCCACCAGCCGCCCGCCAACCCCTACACCATTCATGCCTCCACCGAAGTGAAGGCGACCCCCTGGAATGGCGGGGCCACCACCATCATTGACCAGAAGAACTTCCCGGTCACCAACATGTCCGCGCTCATCATCGACCTGGAGCCGGGCGCGCTGCGCGAGATTCACTGGCATCCGGATGGAGACGAGTGGCAGTATTATCTCTCCGGCGAAGCGCGGATGACGGTGTTTGATGCCACCAACAAGGCGCGCACCTTCAACTTCCGCGCGGGTGACGTGGGCTATGTGCCGCGCACGCTGGCCCATTACATCGAGAATATCGGTGATACGCCGGTGAAGGTGCTGAACGTGTTCAACACCCCGATCTACAAGGATGTCTCGCTCAACAACTGGCTCGCGCTGACCCCGCCGGATCTGGTGCGTGGCCATCTCGAGCTTGATGATGTGGCGATGAATGCCCTGCGACGCACGCGTGCTTCTGTGGTAAAATAGTCCGAAGACCATCTGTGCCGGCCACCATGCTTTTGCGGGGTGGCCGGCACAGGTTTTGTCGTGATCAAGCTGCCGGTGTTGCTCGGCCCTGTCTTTGGCAGGGTGGTGTTCCAGCCGGAATGCGCGTTCTGCGCGCTTCGTTTTCAGTCTGTACGGATCTGGCTGGCACAGATGGTGCTGAAAGATGTGTGCATTCATTCGCCTGATGCCGATGTCGCGGACGGCTTTCTTAGCAAGGGAACCCAGGGACCATGTCTGACACCCCGTCTCACCCCACTGTTCAGGATGTTGCGCTTGGCCTTGATGCGCAGGGCGAACGCCAGGAATTCGACAGCATGGGGCAGGTCACGGTGCCCGCGAACCGCTATTGGGGCGCGCAGACCCAGCGTTCGTTGCAGCATTTTTCCATCGGCGATGACCGCATGCCCAAGGCGGTCTATCACGCCTATGGCTATGTGAAGAAAGCCGCCGCACTGGTGAACAATTCCGCCGGCCGCCTGCCGGACTGGAAAAAAGACGCCATCGTGCGCGCCGCCGACGAGACCATTTCCGGCAAGCTCGACGATCACTTCCCGCTTTATGTCTGGCAGACCGGCTCCGGCACCCAGTCCAACATGAATGTGAACGAGGTGATCTCGAACCGCGCCATCCAGTTGCTGGGCGGGGAGATCGGCAGCCAGCATCCGGTGGGGCCGAATGATGATGTGAATATGGGGCAGTCGTCCAACGACACCTTCCCCACCGCCATGCACATCGCCACCATTCTGGCGCTGGACACCCAGCTTGTGCCGCAGGCGACCCAGCTTGTAGAGCTCATCGAGAAGAAGGCCGATGGCTGGATGGATGTGGTCAAGATCGGCCGTACCCATCTGGAAGACGCCGTGCCTCTCACCGTGGGGCAGGAATGGTATGGCTGGGCCGGGCAGATCCGCGCCGCCATTGCCGATATCGAAGCCAGCCGCGGCGGGCTCTATGAACTGGCCATTGGCGGCACGGCTGTCGGCACGGGTCTGAATGCGCCCAAGGGCTTCTCGAAGGATGTCGCGGCCAAGATCGCCGAGCTCACCGGTAAGCCCTTCATCACCGCGCCGAACAAGTTCACTGCCCAGGGTTCGCTGGATGCGATGGTGCGGGCGCATGCGGCGCTGCGCGGCCTTGCCGTGGCGCTGATGAAGATCGCCAATGACATGCGCTGGCTCGCCTCCGGCCCACGCTGCGGCTTTGCCGAGCTGATCCTGCCGTCCAACGAGCCGGGCTCCTCCATCATGCCCGGCAAGGTGAACCCCACCCAGTGCGAAGCCATGGTGATGATCGCCATTCAGGTGATGGGCAATGATACGGCGGTGGCGATTGCCGGCAGCCAGGGCAATTTCGAACTGAACGCCATGCGCCCGGTCATCATCAACAACACTCTGCACTCCATCCGCATTCTGGCCGATGGCTGCGAGAAGTTCCGCACCTATTCGGTGGACGGCACGGAGCTGAACCGCAAGAAGATCGAGGAATATGTGGAAGGCAGCGTGATGCTGGTGACGGCACTTTCTCCGGTCATCGGGTATCAGAACTCTGCCCATATCGCTGAAAAGGCGATTGCCGATGGCACCACGCTGAAGGCTGCCGCCCTTGCTTCCGGCAAGGTGACGGAAGAGCAGTTCGACCAGATTGTGAAGCCGCTGGATATGATCGGCGAAGGTCTGGCGGGGGCCTGACCTGCGGGGCATTCGCGCGTGAATGATGATCTGTTCACGCGAAGAAAATACGATCTCGCATTCTTTGAGGCGGCTTGTCCGTTTCAGTGAAATAGCGATGTGATTGAGGCTCGGTGTTTGTCGCACCGGGCCTTTTTGTCTTTCATGAGCCTTGTTCGGGCTTTCGAGAGCTTCTGCATCCCGCGCCGGCGGTCACGGACAGGCGGATACTGGGCGGTGGAGACATGCAGCATTGAGCAGAAAATGCGGACATGTCCTTGCGAGGGAGATGCCAGCAACACTGTCGGGCATGCCTGGCGGGCATGGATTGCGCGTCACCGGGAGATACGGAGTTGATCCGTCATCCTGTTCACCCGCGCAATTGGGCGAGCGAACCCCAAGGCATGGTGCGCTTGGAGCGCTCCCAGTGATTCATGACAACGGGAAGCGATTGACCGGATTGAGCGGCCGGATGTCTTTCCTTTGAAACGGTAGAGCCCCCCGAAAATGCTCTGCCGCCACTGCATTGCGTTCAGGAACGCGGCGTTGTGTTTTCCACCCGCCGGCTGCGCACATCGCAGATGGTGGCCCAGCCCACGGGGCGGCCTGTCTCCGGCAGTTCGGCACGTTCCCGCTTGGCGCGCAGAATATGGGCTTTCGCCACCATATGGGCGCTCACGGGTGCGGTGAGCACCAGGAACAGGGTGATGAGCAGTTCATGCAACGACCACTCGTTCCGTACCCCAGCGGCATAGACCATGGAGGCGATCAGCATCGCCCCGATGCCCAGGGTCGTGGCCTTGGTCGGGCCATGCAGGCGAGACATGGTGCCCCGCAGTTTGGCCAGCCCCAGCGCACCCACGACAAGGAAGAAGGCGCTGATAAGGATCAGCGCGGAAGCAATGATTTCCCAGAACAGGGCCATGTTCGCCTCACTCAATCACGTTGCCGCGCAGCAGGAATTTGCAGAAGGACACGGTGGTCACGAAACCCACCATGGCGAAGAGCAGCGCCGCCTCGAACGAAATGGCGGTGCCATATACGATGCCGGCCAGGACGATGAGCGCGATGGTGTTGACGACCAGCGTATCCAGCGCGATCACGCGGTCCACCGCATCCGGGCCGATGACCAGCCGGTAGAGGGTGAGCAATATGGCCACGCAGACCGCAACCACGGCAATGATGCAGGCGATGGTGATCATTCGAATATCCTCTTCAGCCGGCACTCATAGCGTTGCTTGATCTGGTCGATGATCTCGCTGGGATCATCAGAATCAAGCACATGAATGAGCAGCACCTTGCCATCCGCGCTCAGGTCAACGCACACCGTGCCGGGGGTGAGCGCGATGGTGCCAGTGAGCGCGGCGATGGCCTCCGGAGTTTTCAGCTCCAGCGGCATGGTCACATAGGTCGAGCGCAGATCCGCGCTGCGCCGGAACAGGATCAGCCGCGCCACATTCAGGTTCGAGACGATGACATCCCAGAACAGGACCAGAAGATAGGTCAGAATGGTCAGCGGGGCCTTGATGCGCGGGCGCCCGGGCCAGAAATCGGCCACGAAGAGCGGGATGAGAAAGCCAAGTATCAGGCCAAGCACTACATGGCCCGCGCTTAGATCATTGGCCAGCAGCACCCACACAATGGTGAGGCAGACACTCAGCAGGGGGTGGGGAAAGAGGCGCGCCATGGCTCAATCCTGCTTTGCCGGCGGTGCCGGATTCTGGCCAAGCACAACTTCTACATATGTGCTGCGGTCCAGCGTCTGCTGCGCGGTGCGTTCCAGCCATGTGGTGGCGGGTCCAGCACCCACGGTCCATGCCACCAGCAACACCAGAAGGAAGGAGATGGACAGCACCGGCTGCACCAGCTTCGGCTTTGGTTCCGGCCATTTGTCCGGCGGCGGGGCGCTGGACCAGAACAAAGTGGTGCCGGCGCGGGTTAGGCCATAGGTGAGCACCAGGCTGGTGACCAGAATGACACCCCATAAAATGGCCCAGCTTGGCACTGTGCGCGTGGCATCCAGGATCATGATCTTGCCGAGGAACCCGGAGAGTGGTGGCAGCCCGATCATGCCGATGGCTGCGATGAAGAAGAGCCCGGCCACAAGGCGCTCTGCCCGCATGGCCATGTCCGGCTCCAGCCTGTCGAGGGTGTGGGGCCGTCCCTCCACCACCATGCCGGCGATGAGGAAGAGGGCGGCACCTGCCAGCGTGCTGTGCACGAGATAATAGAGCGCTGCGGCGACACCCACGGTGTCAAACAGCCCGAGCGCCATCAGCAGCGTGCCCATGGAGGCAACCACAGCAAATGCCGCGACGGATTTCAGCGTGCGGCTGCCGATGACGCCGATGGTGCCGAAGATCAGCGTGATGACGGCGGCCGGCAGCACATAGGGTGCGGCCACCAGCGCCAGCGCGCCAGCCTCTGCGCCAAAGATCATGCCATAGACCCGCAGGATGGCATATGCACCGACCTTGGTCAGCATCATGAAGATGGCGGCCGCCGGTGCGGAGGTGGAGGCATAGGTGGCGGGCAGCCACCAGTGCAGCGGCACCAGCGCCGCCTTGGTGGCGAACACCACGAACAGCAGCAGCGCGCCCGCCTTGAGGAAGCCGGGATCATTGATGCCGATCTGCGGCACGCGCACAGCAAGGTCCGCCATGTTGAGTGTGCCGGTGGAGCCATAGATCAGACCCACCGCGATCAGGAACAGGGTGGAGGCGACGAGGTTGATCGCCACATAGTGGAAGCCTGCCTTGAGCCGGCCCGCGCCACCGCCATGCACCATCAGCCCGTAGGAGGCGATCAGCATCACCTCGAAGAAGACGAACAGGTTGAAGATGTCGCCGGTGAGGAAGGAGCCGTTGATGCCCAGAAGCTGGAACTGGAACAGCGGGTGGAACAGGCGGCCCTTCCGGTCTGACCCGGCCGAGGCATAGATCACCACGGCGAGGGCCAGCACACCGGCCAGCACCAGCATGGTGGCGGAAAGCTGGTCCAACACCAGAACAATGCCGAAGGGCATCGGCCAGTCGCCCAGCCGGTAGACCTGTGGTCCATCGGTCGCGACCATGACCAGCAGGCCGATATCAATCAGCAGCAGCAGCACGGTGGCGACGATAGAGACCGTGCGCTGGGTGCGCAGCGAGCCGCGCAGCGCCAGAATGATGAAGGCCGCCGTGAGCGCCGGAAGCAGGATGGGGGCGATGATGAGATTGTTCATGCCCGGTCTCCGTTACGCGGAGCGGTGGGCGTATCGGCCTGGCTGGTGGACTGGCCGGTCTCATCTTCCATGGCGGAAAGGCGGGTATGGTCGGAGCCGGTTTCCAGATAGCCGCGCAGCGCCATCACCACGATCAGCGCCGACATGCCGAACGAGATGACGATGGCGGTGAGCACCAGCGCCTGCGGCACCGGATCAGCATAGCTGGTGGCGCCGGGTTGATAGATCGGAGGAGCGTCGATCGACAGTCGGCCCATGGAGAACAGGAACAGATTCACCGCATAGGACAGAAAAGTGATGCCCAGGATGATGGGGAAGCTGCGCCCGCGCAGCATCAGATAAATGCCGACCGCCGTGAGGATGCCGATGGCGCTTGAGACGAGAAGTTCCATCTGCTCAGTCCTTCCCGTTCGCGGTGGTGGCGATGAGGTCGGCGGCGGGCGGAACTGTCTTTTCCAGCGGAATATCCATGGCGTGGCGGGTATCGGGGGCCGGGTCGACGCGCTGTTCCACGCGGGCCAGCCGGGAGAGGGTGAGCACCATGACACCGATGACGGTGAGGGCCACGCCCAGATCGAAGATCATGGCGGAGGCCAGCTCGAATTCCCCCACGATCGGCAGCTCCACATAGGTGAAGGTGGTGGTGAGGAAGGGATCATCGAACAGCAGGGGCACAAGACCGGCGACGCCGGCTATGGCCACGCCCGCACCAATGGCGGTCTGCGGGTCGAGATGCAGCCGGTTCGCGCCCCACGTATAGCCCGAGGCGATATATTGCATGATGAGGCCGATGGCGACCACCAGCCCGGCGACAAAGCCGCCGCCCGGCTGATTATGCCCGCGCAGGAAGAGATAGACGCCAACCAGCATGGAAAGCGGCAGCAGCACGCGGGTCGCCACCACCAGCAGCAGGGGGTGGGCGTCGCTCGCGTCTTCCTTCGGCAGCATGGCGCGTAGGCGGCGCACGGCGGCGTCCTTCAGCTTCACGTCCAGCAGCGCGAAGATGGAGATGGCGGCAATGCCGAGCACGATAATCTCGGAGAAAGTATCGAACCCGCGGAAGTCCACGAGAATGACATTCACCACATTGGTGCCGCCACCGCCGGATTTTGCGTTGGCTATATAATATTGGGCGATGTCCGTCGGCCCGTTGCGGGTCATGATGCCATAGGAGAGTGCGGCAACGCCGAAACCGGCGATGACCGCGATGATGCCATCTCGCCAGCGGGCATAAAGGCTGTCCTCGTCCGGGGTCTTCTTGGGCAGAAGGTTGAGGGCGAGCAGCATCAGGATGGTCGTCACCACGTCCACGGAGATCTGGGTCAGTGCCAGATCCGGGGCCGAGAACTGGATGAAGGTGAGCGCCACCACCACGCCGATGGCACTGGTGAGGATGAGGGCCAGCAACCGCTCGCTCTGGCGGATCACCACCATGATGCTGATGACCACAAGGGTGAACCACGCGATCAGCGCGGAGGCGTTCACCGGCAGCATCGGCCGCTCGCCCTCATAGGCCGGCGTGGTCCAGATGGCGTAAAAGCCGAACAGCAGGATGGCGACAAAGGTGATGCGCAGATAGCGCGTGAGCGAGCCGGCATGCAGCCCGCCAATGATGCGCCGGGAGGTTTTCACGCTGATATCCAGCGCCGCCTCGAACATGGTGCGGGCATCCGGCCGGGGCACTTTGAGGCGCAGCACATTCACGCGTGGGAGTGAGACGTAAAGCAGCGCGCCGCCTGCAAAGGCGATGATGCTCATGAACAAAGCGGGGGTGAGCCCGTGCCAGAGCGCCAGATAATAATCCGGCAGCGGCCCGCCAATGACGGTGCCCGCGATCAGCGCCAGCGTCTTGCCCACCACCTGCTGCGGCATGATGCCGATGGCGATGACGGGCGCAACCAGCAGGGCCACCGGCAGCCACATGCCGATCGGTGGATCATGCGGCTTGCTGGACGGATAATCGTCCCGCTTGGGGCCAAGGAAGGTGGCGATGGCGAAGCGCGCCGAATAGGCCACCGAGAACAAGGCAGCGAGCGTGACGCCCACCGGGAACAGCCAGGGCAGGTTAGGGTAGACCGTATGCGCCGCCTCTTCCAGCATCATTTCCTTGGAGAGGAAGCCATTGAGGAAGGGTACGCCGGCCATGGCCGCGGTTGCGATGAGAGAGAGGATGCCGGTGATGGGCATCAGCCAGAGCAGGCCGCCCAGTCGCTTCATGTTTCGCGTGCCGGCCTCATGGTCGACAATGCCCGCGCTCATGAACAGGGCCGCCTTGAAGGCCGCGTGGTTGAGAATGTGGAACACGGCGACCACCGCCGCCATGGGCGTACCGAAGCCCAGCAGCATGGTGATGAGACCAAGATGGCTGATGGTGGAGAAGGCCAGCAGTCCCTTCAGATCATCCTTGAACATGGCGATCCACGCCGCCATGGCCATGGTGATAAGCCCAACTGGCGCGACGATGAGGAACCATATCTCGGTGCCCGCAAGCGCCGGCCATAGCCGCGCCATGAGGAAGATGCCGGCTTTCACCATGGTCGCCGAGTGCAGATAGGCTGAGACCGGGGTAGGGGCTGCCATGGCATGCGGCAGCCAGAAGTGGAACGGAAACTGCGCCGATTTGGTGAAGGCACCCAGAAGGATCAAGATCAGCGTTGGCACATAATAAGGCGAGGCCTTGATGACGTCGCCCTGCTCCAGAATGTGCGAAATCTCATAAGAGCCGGCGATTTGCCCCAGCAGCACCAGCCCGCCGATGAGCGCCAGCCCGCCACCGCCCGTGACGACCAGCGCCATACGGGCCCCGCGCCGGGCCTCCTTGTCCTTGCGCCAGAAGCCGATGAGCAGGAACGAGGTGAGGCTCGTCAGTTCCCAGAAGATCAGCAGCAGAATGAGGTTGTCAGAGAGCACCACGCCCAGCATCGCCCCCTGGAACAGGAGCAGATAGGCGTAGAACCGGCCCATCGGGTCGGTGCGGTTCAGATAGTAGCGGGCATAGATGATTACGAGAATGCCGATGATGAGGATCATCGAGGCAAAGAACAGGCTGAGCGGATCGAGCCGGAAGGAGAAGTTCAGGCCGATCTGCTGCACCCAGGGCAGGGAGAAAATCTCAACCTCACCATTGAACACATCGCGGCCGCGCGACAGCAGCAGGCCGAGCGTGACGAGGGAGATGAACCCGGCCGTATTGGCACAGGCGCTGCGCCCGGTACGGATCAGCATCGGCGGCAGGATCGCGCCGATCATGGGCAGCAGGGGGACGAGCCACAGCATCATGGGCGATCATGCTCCGCGCGGGCTGAAGGGCTGGGCAGAAAAACGCGGAACAGGACCGAAGGCCGTGTGACCCGGAAACCGGAGTTGGCGTCTGCGGCCCGGAACGGAGCGCGCACACGGCTGGAATGCGGCTTTCGCTTCTCCCGCCCTCCGGCATGTTGCGGCGCATGAAGACATGGCGGCTCACTGTTGCAATCCAGCCGGATTTCCCATGCGTCATGGCGCATGCTGGTCCCGGACCGGGTGAGATCTATGTGCCCATATCTTCTGCGGCTGTAAGTCATAATCGTTTCGGGCGGCCTTTGGGGTCGTCAGAAGGGCGCGAATGCGCGGATTGTGGGTAGGCAAATGGAGTCTGCAACAGGGTATATCTAGAAATCGGGCCAGAATGGAACCGCAATAACAATAACATGCCAGAAATGTTGCGAAATTTGCCTGCCCCCGCAAGATGGCGCGCAACACAACAGGCGCGGCCGGATTGCGGTCACGGTCAGTCTTGTGAATCGGATATGCGGGCCGGGGCGGCAACCGCCTTCCTCTAGGTTATAGGTCGCATGCCCCGCACTGCAACCGAACAGTCGGCCGCGGCCTCTTTTTCATGACAGTGTGGCGGCCAGGGCATCCATGTCGTTCGCGAATGCTCTAGCCGTGGACGTCCTCGGGCTGAGGGGCCAGAACCGGATCTGCGGTGAGAACAGGGGCCGCCTCATCTTCCGCGCCCAGCATGGTGGCGATCCGCTCCAGCGATGCGATGAGCATGAGCTGTTCCCATTCCGCGAGGTGCGAGAATGCCTCATGGAAGTTTGCGTGTGCCCCATCCGGGGCGATTTCCAGCACCATCCGGCCTTTTGCGGTCAGGCTTAGCCACACCTGCCGCCGGTCCGTTTCACCCTTGCGTCGGGCAATCATGCCGACGGCTTCCAGCTTGTGAATGAGGGCGGTGGTGGTGGCCTGGGTGATGCCCATGCGTGCGGCGACTGCGCCGGCGGTGTGTTCCGCGCCATCATCCAGCATCTGCATGAAGATGAGCTGCGAGGGGGTGAGGCCGGTCTCGCGCATCAGCGCTTTCGAGTTCATCTCGGTCTTGCGCAGAATTTTGCGCAGGGCCGAGAGCGCGGTTTTGGTAGGGGCTTGCACGTCTCGGCTCAGCTCCGGCAGTGGGTCTGTCATTGTCATACCTCCGCTGGATGGCAGACCTCAAACGGCTTGCGCCGTCTCTGGCTTAAGATTGTTAGATAATACGAATCAATATGGCGTAAATCTCTCCCAAACTCATAAATTTTCGGAATCGGCGAATCACTGGATAGGTCTCTGATTTCCATGGAGTTAATAATAAATCAGCAGGAGATGGTTCTATTTCTGGATGTTGGGTTGTTTGACATTTAGTTTGATTGAGCTAAATAAATGTCACGCAGCAGCGGAGGTTGTCCATGAGACTTGCCACGAGCCTTGTACCCGTCGGCCCGGATAATCGCAGCGCTGACCTCTCTCCCGGCATCACGATTCGCAGGCCGGGACGAGAAGATGGTGCTGCGGTCTGGAAACTGGTCGCCGACAGCGCGACCCTCGACACCAACTCCATGTATTGCAATCTCCTGCAATGCAGCCATTTCGCCGCCACATGCGCGATTGCCGAAATGGAAGGTGAAATCGTCGGTTGGGTGTCCGGCTATATTCCGCCCGAAGATTCTGATGCCTATTTTGTCTGGCAGGTCTGCACCGCAGAACGGGCGCGCGGACAAGGCATTGCGAAGCGGCTCATCAGGAGCGTTCTGGCCCGCTCTGTTTGTGCCGGCGTCACCCGGCTTCAGTCCACGATCACCGCAAACAATGCGCCGTCCTGGGCTCTGTTCGGCGCAATGGCCGACACGCTCGATACAGAACTGACCCGCGCCGCCCATTTCCGGCGGGATGCGCATTTTGATGGTCAGCACGATACCGAGTATCTGGTCACCATTGGCCCGTTCGAACGCTCTACCCTGCCGGTGCGGCGCGTGGCCTGACCTGACCCTTCCTGCATCACTACTCGTCGGCCAATCTGTGTCCGGCGCATGATGCGGACGACGACAGCATCAACCTCCGCCGGATGGCGCGGAGTGGTGGCAACAGTCTGCCCCGGATGCTCCTGAAGTTCTGCCGTCCCACAAGGAGGCAATTCATGACGACCCACACTTTCACACTCACGCGCCCCGCAACGCGCATCGGCAAGGATATGTTCGAGCGCATGGAGAGCCGCGTGCGGTCCTATTCCCGCAGTTTCCCCGTGATGTTCGACAAGGCCAAGGGGTCCATTATCCATGGGCGGGACGGGCGCGAATATCTCGACTTTCTCTCGGGCTGCTCGTCGCTCAATTACGGGCACAATGACCCGGACATGAAGAGCGCGCTGGTGGAATATGTCGCCGCCGATGGCATCACCCATGGGCTGGACATGTTCACCGATGCCAAGGCCCGCTTTCTGGAAGCCTATGAGGAGATCATCCTCAAGCCGCGCGACATGGACTACCGCCTGATGTTCACCGGCCCCACCGGCACCAATGCGGTGGAAGCGGCGCTGAAGCTGGCGCGCAAGGTGACGGGGCGCACCAATGTGATCGCCTTCACCAATGGCTTTCATGGCATGAGCCTGGGCGCGCTGGCCGCGACCGGCAACAGCGGCAAGCGCGGCGGAAGTGGCGTGGCCTTGAGCGATGTGCACCGCGCGGCCTATGACGGCTATTTCGGCCCGGATGTGGACACCGCCGCCCTGTTGGATCAGATGCTGGATGACCCCTCCGGCGGCATTGATGCCCCGGCCGCCATCCTGGTGGAGACGGTGCAGGGAGAAGGCGGGCTGAATGTCGCCTCGCCCGAATGGTTGCGGAAGATCGAGGCCATCGCCCGCAGGCATGGTGCCCTGTTCATTATTGATGACATTCAGGCCGGGTGCGGGCGCACCGGCCGCTTCTTCTCATTCGAGGAGCAGGGCCTGAACCCGGATATCATCACCCAGGCCAAATCCCTCTCCGGTATGGGCTTGCCATTCGCCCTGCTGCTGATGCGCCCGGAACACGATATCTGGCAGCCGGCGGAGCATAACGGCACCTTCCGTGGCAACAACCATGCCTTCATCACCGCCCGTGTGGCGCTGGAGAAGTTCTGGCGCGATGACGCCTTTATGGGCGAGGTGCAGGAGAAGTCCGTCCATCTGGAGCAGCACCTGAGCGAGATCGCCAGCCATTATGACCTGACCCTGCGGGGACGCGGCATGATGCAGGGCATCAATACGGGCGATGGCGCTCTGGCGTCCGAAATCTGCGGCCTGTGCTTTGAGGCCGGCCTCATCATCGAAACATCCGGTGGGCAGGATGAAGTGGTGAAGGTGTTGTGCCCGCTCACCATTTCCAAAGATCAACTGGATGCCGGCCTCAACATCATGGCCGGCGCGTTCGAGGCGGTCTTCACCCGTGCCCTGACCCGTGTGGCGGCGGAGTGAGCGGACTGGCGCGCGTTATGGCGCGCCTCTCTCCTCTTCCCGCATTCATGGCCTTGGGCCGGACCAGCAATAAAAGGCAAGAACAGAATGATCGTGCGTGATCTTGATGAAGCCCGCAAGGGCGAACGACTTGTGGTGGCCAATGGCTGGGATTCCACCCGCCTGCTTCTGGCCGGAGATGATATGGGGTTTTCCTTCCATATTACCCGGATCAAGGCTGGCACCTCCCACGAGTTCCATTACCGACACCATTTCGAGAGCGTCTATTGCATATCGAGGTGAAGGCGAAATCACGGATCTTGCCACGGGCCAGACCCATCAGATCCGCCCCGGTGTGATGTATGCGCTCAACCTGAATGACCATCACCGCCTCACCGCTCGTTCGGAACTGGTACTGGCCTGCTGCTTCAACCCGCCCGTGACCGGGGCCGAGGTGCACCGCACGGATGGTTCCTATGCTCCGGCGGCGGAACTGGCGAAAAGCGCCTGAGGTCCACCGCCGGCCCTGTTCGCGTCAGGCTCCGACCAAAGCTTCCGGCGATCCATGACCGAAAGCGCCGGACCAGAACGCGGCCATAAACTGCAACTCAAACCGGGAGAAACGCCATGCTCCTCTCTGCTCTTTCCGACCGGACCGATCTCTACCCCACCCGTCTTGAACAGGAGACGTGGCTGGAGCGCAGGGATCCGGTGGTCTGGGGACGCTGGACCCCGGACGCCCCCCTGACCCGCGCCCAGACCGACAGTTTCGAGAAGGACGGTTTTCTTGTTCTGGAAGACCTGTTCTCTGATGAAGAGGTGGCCGCGTTCCAGCTTGAATCCAGCCATCTGCGCCGGGGCGGGGGCGGGGTCGGGCTGAAGGCGGAGAATGTGGTGCGCGAGCCGGAATCGGAGGCCGTGCGCACCGTGTTCCGGCTGGATGAGGAAAGCGAAACCTTCCGCAGGCTGGCCTGTGATGTCCGCATCGCGGGCAAGGTCCGCTTCCTGCTGGATGACGATCTTTATCTCCACCAGAGCCGGCTCAACTACAAGCCGGGCTTTACTGGCAAGGAATTCTACTGGCACTCGGATTTTGAGACCTGGCATGCGGAAGATGGCATGCCGCGTATGCGCGCGATCTCGGCGTCCATTCTGCTCACCGACAATGACGCCCTGAACGGGCCGTTGATGCTGATGCCCGGTTCGCATCGCACCTATGTGTCGTGTGCCGGGGAGACGCCGGAAGACAACCACCTCTCCTCACTGCGTCGGCAGGAGGTGGGCGTGCCCAGCCATGCCGCGCTGAACCGGCTGGCGGAGCGCTTCGGCCTGACCCACGGGGCTGGCAAGGCGGGTACGGTCATCCTGTTTGACTGCAACACCATGCATGGCTCGAACGGGAACATCACGCCCTTCCCGCGTTCCAATGCCTTCTTTGTCTATAATGCGTGGTCCAACCGTGTGGGGGCACCGTTCGCTGCATCTGCCCCGCGCCCGGACTTCCTCTCCAACAGCAAACCAGATGCGCCGCTGGTCATGCTGGACCCGGTCTTGAACTGACGAACGAGAGGCTGTGGCCGTATTGCGCAGATGCGCGTGGCTTCGGCGCATGTTGAATGGGCAAATGAAGAGAGCCCAACCGCTCGTCGTCATCAGGGCTGGGATTGCGACTGTCCCTGCTGCTCTTGCTTCAGCACCGGTTCGCCATTCAGCAAAGCTTTTTGAATGGCGCTGAAGCTTTTCAGTTGCGGGCGCACCACGGCGGAGACATCGGGCGGCAGGTGAGCGCGTTCTGTTGACCGGATGCTGTTTTCTTGTCGCTCGTTCGTCTGGCTTGTGCCGCTCTGCGCTGCCCGCTCTTTTGGCACCGGGTCCAGCGTGTTGAAATAGGTGCCAATGCCGGAGGTGCCGCTCTTGTCCCGCAGTTCCAGCTTATGGTCTGAATTGATCAGAAGGGGCGTGTTCACAGGGCCGGAAAACAGAACCTGACCCTGTGGGCCGTGACTATAGATGGCCTCGGAGAATTCGGCTGGCCCGCCAAATGCCAGATAGCTGCCACCCGCCAGCAGGCTGTTTGCCTTTGTCCGGCCCGTCACGATCAGGGCAGGGCTGTTCGCAGCGCTGGCATTGAGGATGGAGCCGTTCACCTTCAGGTTTCCATCCACGACAATGCCAAGCGGCGTGTTGCATGGGATTGGTCCGAACAAGGCAGGCCAGTGGATGGCACGGGTTTCATCCATATTGCTGGTGCGGACCGCGTCCATCAGCAGATGTCGGTCCACCAGCATGTCGCCCTCATGGATGATGAGCGTCCATTTTTCATCCATCCATGCAGGCAGATTGTAGCGCTCACGAACCTCGGGGGCCTGTACCACCAGAATGCGGGCACTGGTCGCGGTGGGCAGGTTGGCGATGGTCGACATCGCCATTCGCGCGCAGGCCGCCGGAGTTGCGGCGGCTGGAACAACCAGCATCAGCAGCAGGGCACAGGCCGTGAGGGTTGAACCGCCCCAGCGCCGGGCGATGCGCAATGGTGTCATCTGCCTGTTCCCCCATGCCCATGTCAGATCGAGACGGAATTCAGAATAGCGGGAATGAAGGCAGGTGTATGTCTGGTTGCTGGGCGATATTATGCCAGCTACGGTTGACTGTCGCGGGGGGCTTTGTGCCCCCGCGATGATCCGCTCAGCCCTTCTGGCGCTTTGAAAGGTCGATCAGCACCTTCATCACGGTCGGTCCGTCTTCCCCCGGCATGATCTTGAAACCGAGATCCTCCGCCATGTGGAGCATGGGGCCGTTCTCGCGCATCACATCCCCGAACACACGCTTGAGTCCGCGATGCTGGGCGTGGTCCAAAATCTCGTTCATCAGCTGATAGCCGAGGCCTTTGCCCTTCATGTCCGAGCGGACCATGATGGCGTATTCCGCCTCTTCATTGTCCGGGTCTGCGATGATGCGCACCACGCCGGTCAGTTCCCCATTGCTGCTTTCCGCCACCAGCGCCATCTCTCGGTCATAGTCGATCTGCGAGAGGCGGGCGGCCATGAGGTGGGGGAAGTCCTTCACCGAACCGAGGAAGCGCAGGCGCACATCCTGCGGGTCCGAGCGGTGCACCATGTCCACCAGCCCCGGCTCGTCCTCGGGGCGGATCGGGCGCAGGATCAGGCCAGATCCATCGGTGAGGGTCAGTTCCTTCACGAATTCCGGCGGATAGGGGCGGATGGCGAAGCGCTTCGTGCCGGCCTCGTGGGTGGGGTGCACCACGATACGGGCATCCAGCGCGATCACGCCATGCTCGTCGGCGATCAGGGGGTTGATGTCCAGTTCCCGGATCTGCGGCAGGTCCGCCAGCAGTTCGCCCAGCTTGATGAGCGTATCGGAAATGGCGCCGATGTCCGCCGGCGGATGGTCGCGATAACCGGCAAGAAGGCGGGAGACGCGGGTGCGCGAGATCATTTCCCGTGCTAGCGTGCCATTGAGCGGGGGCAAGGCGACGGCCCGGTCGCCGATGACCTCCACCGCCGTGCCGCCCTGGCCGAACAGCACCACCGGCCCGAAGGTCGCATCATTGGCGATGCCGGCAATCAGTTCCTGCCCATGCACGCGGTGCACCATGGCCTGCACGGTGAAGCCATCCACGCGCGCGCGCGGCATCTTTTCCGCGACAGAGCGGATGATGTCACGGCAGGCATGCTCCACCGCTTCGGGGCTGTGCAGGTCAAGCCGCACGCCGCCGACATCGGATTTGTGGGTGATGTCGTGGGAGAGCACCTTCACCACCACCGGCATTTTCATGCCGGCCGCAATCTGCCCTGCTTCTTCCGGTGTAGAGGCGATGCGGGTTTCCACGACCGGAATATCATAGGCGGCCAGAACCGCCTTGGCCTCGAACTCACCCAATGCGGTGCGTCCGGCCGCCAGCGCCTGTTCCACGATGGTGCGGGCCTTGTCGCGGTCCGGCTCATCGAAGGTGCGGGCCGGCGGGGTTTCCATCAGCAGGGTCTGGTTGCGCTGGTAGGATACCAGATGGCCGAAGGCGCGCACCGCCTCGCTCGGGGTTTCATAGGTGGGAATGCGTCGGGCCGCGAAACGCTTGCGCACCGCATCCGCACTCGCCTCGCCCAGCCAGCAGGTCAGAACCGGCGCGCGGGGACGACTTTCCAGCGCGCTGATGACGGATTCACCCGCCGCAGCGCTGTCGCTCACGGCGGAGGGGGAGTTGAGCACCAGAACCGCATCTGAGCCCTTGTCGGCCAGCAGCAAGGGCAAAACCTCACCATAGCGCTTGGCCGGGGCGTCAGAACCGAGCCGCACCGGGTTGGCGCTGCCACAGCCTGTGGGGACGATGGGCGCAAGCTTTTCCGCAGTCTCAGGCATGATGGTGCCAAGCGTGCCGGCGATCTCATCCATCGCATCCACAGCCACCACGCCCGCGCCGCCGCTATTGGTGACGATGGAGAGCCGCTCGCCCCGCAGCCTTATGCCGGAGGAGAGGGTGGTGACCGCCTCGAACAGTTCGCGCAATTCATGCACGCGCAGCATGCCCGCGCGGCGGAAGGCCGCGTCATAGACCAGATCCGCCCCCGCCAGCGCCCCGGTGTGCGAACGGGCGGCTTCAGCACCGGCGGCAGAACGGCCGGTGCGGACCACGATGACCGGCTTGGCCCGCGCCGCAATGCGCCCGGCAGACATGAACTTGCGCGCATCCGTGATGTTCTCGATGTAGAGCAGGATGGCGCGGGTGGTGTTGTCGAGGGCGAGATAGTCCAGCATGTCGCCGAAATCGACATCGATCTTGTCGCCCAGCGAGAGCACATGGGAGAAGCCGAAGCCCTGTCCGCGCGCCCAGTCCAGCACGGCGGTGGCCATGGTGCGGGACTGGCTGAGGAAGGCGACATCGCCGCGCGCCGGCATCTGCGGGGCAAAGCTCGCATTGATGCGGGAGCTGGTGGAGATGAAGCCTATGGAATCCGGCCCCACGATGCGCAGCAGGTTGGGCCGGGCGGCATCCAGCATGCGCTGGCGTAAAGCCGCATTGGCGGCCTTGTCGCCCTTCATGCTGAGGCTGGAGGCGATGATGGCCGCACGGCAGCCCTTCGCGCCCAGATCCGCCAGTGCCTGCGGCACGTCTTCCGGCGGGGTGGCGACGATGGCGAGGTCCACCGGAATCGGCAGATCCTTCACATCGGCATAATTGAGCGAGGAGCGGATGGCCCGCTCCTTCGGGTTCACGGTCAGGATGGGCCCTTCGAAGCCGGCCTCGAACAGATTGCGGGCAATGACTGCGCCAATGGTGCCAGGCTGGTTGCTGGCACCCACAAGGGCAATGGCGCCGGGGTGGAACAGGGCGTCAAGATTGCGCGTGGTCATGTGGGCCTCGGGTCGTTCGTGCCAGCGGTACGCCAGCAGGGATCAACGTCACGTGAGGATGGCTGGAGATTATGACGGGTTGCCGACTGAGGCGCCCATCCTGTTCCCTCTGAGATGGCCGTTATCCAGCCTGCTCATATCAGAGGGGGAGTGTGCACTGGCAGGCGCAGGCTGCAAAGGCCCCACGTCTGGTTTCAGGGCGCGAGAGGAGAAAGAGCTGTTCAGCAGCAGAGCTGGCGGGCGAAACTGTCATGCACCGCTTCGCTCAGCTGGTCTCCAAGCAGCGGTTTTTCAATGATGGCGACACCTTGCGCGCTGGCTCGGCTGCGCACGGTATGGGAGGGGTTCGAGGTGATGAGAAAGGCCGGCAGGTGGACATTGCGCTGGCCAAGCTCATGCAGAAGGTCGAGCCCGTTCAGGCCCGGCAAGTTGTAGTCCACAACCATGCAGCCGCTGCGGGGCAGTTCGGCGGCCAGCATTTCGCCTGAGTTGGCATAGGTGCGCACCTTGAAGCCATCAAGTTCGAACGTGAACCTGAGTGCGCTGCAAACTGCCGAATCATCATCCACCACATGGACAATCCAAGGTTGGGGCAGATGGCCCTCCTGACCCATTGAAACCTCCCACCACACGGGCGATGGCTCACATAAGGGCGTGGCGGTAAAGATAGCCTTGAGGCAGATCAACCTCCGGCATGAAGCTGCTTCACGTCCCGGTTATCCTGCGTCCTGTCCCGGTCCATGCACCTCTGTGTCAGGTTCCTCTTTGTCAGGTCCCTCTTGGGGCGATGCCGGCCAGAAGGGCCATGCGCACCAGTTCAGACAGGCTATGCGCCTTCATCTTGGTCATGACATTGGCCCGGTAGACCTCCACCGTGCGCGGGCTGATGCCGAGATCCCCGGCGATCACCTTGTTGGCAAGGCCGGCCACAAGGCTTTCCAGCACCTGACGCTCACGCTGGGAGAGGGCGGCGATGCGCTCGGCCACTTCATCCCGCAGCATGTCTTTCAGATGCACCTTGCGACGGCGGGCAAGGGTGGAGGTCACTGTATCGAGAATAGCCACGTCATCGAATGGCTTCTCCAGGAAATCGGCCGCGCCCAGCTTCATCGCCTCCACCGCCAGCGGCACATCGCCATGGCCAGTGACAACGATGACCGGCACGCCGGAGCCTTTTTCCTTCAAATGGCGCAGCAGTTCGATGCCGCTCATGCCCGGCATGCGTACATCTGTGATGATGCAGGAGAGGCCATCCTCGGCCTCCGTCAGGCCCGCTTCCAGAAACAGATGGGCGGAGGCATGCTCGCGCACGTCATGGCCAGCCGTCATCAGCAGGAAGGCGAGGGATTGACGCACCGCCTCGTCGTCATCAATGACATGAATGATCGCGTTGTTTTCAGGCATCGCCTGTCACCTCCTCTCCCACGGCACGTAATGTAAAACGAAAAATCGTGCCGCCCCCAGGGTTGGGTTCCGCCCAGATATGCCCCCCATGGGCCTCGATGATGGTGCGTGAAATGGAAAGGCCCACACCCATGCCCTGCTTCTTGGTGGTGACGAACGGCGTGAAAAGCTGATGGGCGATCTCCTCCGAGATGCCATGCCCGGTGTCGATCACCGAGATCATCACCATATCGTCTTCCACCGGTTCGGTCCGCACCATCAGCTGACGGCGCGGGGTTTCCATCATCGCCTCAAGCGCATTGCGCATCAGGTTCAGCAACACCTGCTGCACCTGCACCTTGTCTGCCAGCACCAGCTCGCAGCGCGGATCATAATGGAAGCGGACCTGAATGCCGTGTTCCTTGGCGCCCACCAGCGCCAGTGCGCCTGCCTCTTCCATCAGCTTGGGCAGGTGCTCAACCCGTCGCTCGCTCTCCCCGCGTGAGACGAAATCGCGCAGGCGGCGGATGATCTGGCCGGCGCGCAGGGCCTGCTCTCCGGCTTTTTCCAACGCGCCCTGCAACATCTCCATGCGGGGCGGCTCGGCGTCCAGCAGTCGGCGCGAGCCCTTGATATAATTGGCGATGGCCGAGAGCGGCTGGTTCAGCTCATGCGCCAGCGCCGAGGCCATCTCGCCCATGGCGGTGAGGCGGGAGATATGGACCAGCTCAGCCTGCAATTCCTGAAGCCGGGCCTCGGTCTTCTGGCGTTCTGACAGATCCCGGATGAAGCCGGTGAAATAACGGGCGGAACCCGAATGCATCTCGCCGACCGAGAGTTCCATGGGGAAGGTTGAGCCATCCCGGCGCTCGCCCACCACCACCCGGCCGATGCCGATGATGCGTCGTTCGCCGGTGGTGAGGTAGCGTTCCAGATAGGCATCATGGTGCTCGCGGTGGGGCGAGGGCATCAGCATGGAGATATTGCGACCCACGACATCGGCGGCCTTGTAGCCGAACTGGCGCTCTGCTGTCGGGGAGAAGGAGCGCATGATGCCACGCTCATCGATCACCACCATCGCATCCGGCACAGTGTTCAGAATCGAGGTGAGGTGGGCTTCGCGGGCCAGCAACTGGTGGGTGCGGGCATCAGCGGCGCTGCGGCTGCGGCGCAGGCGTTCCCCAATGGTGGCGATGCCCGCGCCGGCCATGAGGAACAGCAGCATGGTGCTGGGGTCCTTGATGCCATGAAAGACGGGTTCGTTGCCGCCAAGGCCCGGTGCGACATAATTCAGCAGCAACCCGCCCGCGAGGCCGAGAAATGTGGCGGAAAGACCGCTGATGAGCCCGCCCGCGCTCGCTGCCATCACGCCCAGCAGCAGAACGATGATGCCATTCGTTTCCGGGGGCGGGGCGTCGATGAGGATGCAGAGCAGCAGGGCGCACAGGGCGGATGCTGTGCCCTGCACGATTTCAATCAGCCCGCGCCAAAGAGTTGCGTGCCTTTTTGCACGGTCCCTCGCGCCGGGAATGTCTGTCTGTGCCTCACCCATAGGCTTCTAGTACCGCGTCTGGCGCGCCTCCGTAAATATACTTAAGGAGGATGACTTAAGTGTTCAGAACGAATTCCTTGCATGTGGCATCACGGATTATTGAAAGACAACTCTTGCCCCGAAGGGTCGTCCGATGCCGAGCACTGCCACCGTGATCACCCCGAAAATGTTTATGCCCGCCATGCCTGTCGGGGCGTGGAGCGAGGATGTGGCGCCTCTGCGCCCAGCCGATCAACTGATGACGCTGGGCAGTGTCACGACCTTCAGCCGCAATGCAGAAATCTTCAGCGAAGATGCTGCGGCAGACCATATCTACATCATGCTGTCCGGGACCGCCCGGGTCTGCAAGCTGCTGGGCGATGGTCGTCGGCAGATCGAGAATTTCTGCCTTCCGGGCGATGTTTTCGGCTGGGAGATGACCCCGCGCCATCGTTTTTCCGCCGAGGCGGTAAGCGAGTGCAAGGTGGTGCGCGTGAAGCGTTCCATCCTGTTTGCCCGTGCGGCCGATGATGCCGATCTGGCACAGGCCCTGTGGACCGTGACCGCTTCTGAACTGGCACGGGCGCAGAACCATCTGCTGGTGCTGGGGCGCAAGACGGCGCAGGAGCGCGTGGCGTCCTTTCTGATGGATATGGCCGGCCGTGTGCCCGGCTGCACCTCTTCGGGCCGGCAGCAGGAAGTGCAGCTGCCTATGTCGCGTCAGGATATCGCCGATTATCTTGGCCTGACCATTGAGACCGTTTCGCGCACGCTGAGCCATCTGGAAGATATCGAGGCGATCGCGCTGCCGTCGTCCCGCCGGGTGGTGCTGCGCAATTGCAGCGCCTTGCGCGGTCTAAATATCTGATTTTCCCCGGCCGGCTGCAGCGGTTTCGCTTGCATCCGGTTTCGGAATACCCCTGATGACCTCTTTCTGGCCGGTGCGGATAACCTCCGTCACCTGCTCTTTTTTTGTCCTGATGCAGACCATGTCTGATGCCGGATACGAGATGGCGTGGAGATGGGACCATTTCGGTTTGCCTGTTCAGGGCAACATCCATCTCAACCCTTGAAAGGTGCGGAGGCGAATCGGACCGGTGTGATCGCGCACATCTGCTGATTTCGTCCCGAATTCACCGCCCGCTAACCGCCCTTTTGCGCCTGTTAGTTATATCGAGCCTCTGGCGGAATGGCTGGAAAGCCCTCAGCAGCAGTCCTCACACCGCTGCGGCATGGCGTTTGCGCTGCGGTTCCTCTTTGCGGGCGCGGGCCAGATAGGCATCGAACACCGCACAGACCACGCGGGTAAAGGCACGCGCGGCTTCCGGCACTTCCAGCACCAGACCCTCACGGCGCACCAAACCATCCTCCAGCAGCGTGCCCAATTGCTCCAGCTCCGGGTTGAAGAAATCCGGTGCGAAGCCGTGGCTGGCGATGAGTGACGCCAGATCCACCCGCAGATCACACATCAGCCGCTCGATGACATCCCGGCGCAGCTTGTCTTCATCCGTCACCATCACACCGCGCGCCACCGGCAGCCGGCCTGCCGCAACGGCCTGATGCCAGAGCGGCGTGGAGGGGATGTTCTGCACATAGCCCTGCGGCACCGCGCCGATGGAGGATGCGCCAAAACCCAGCAAAACTGGAGCCGCATCTGTGGTGTAGCCCTGAAAGTTGCGCTTCAGCGTGCCGTCTTCGGCCTGTTGCGCCATGGAATCTTCCGCGCGGGCGAAATGATCGAGCCCGATGGCGTGATACCCATGGCTGGTGAGAATCTGCGCCACCAGCTCAGCCTGTGCGAAGCGCTCTTCCGGCCCCGGCAGCGCGGCTTCGGGGATGAGAACCTGATGCTTCTTCATCCACGGCACGTGGGCATAGCCGAACACCGCGACCCGCTCCGGCTCCAGCTTCAGCGCCGCTTCCACCGAATGGCGCACGGAGGGCAGATCCTGATAGGGCAGGCCATACATCAGATCGAGATTGACCGAGGCGATGCCGGCCGCGCGCAGGGCGTGGGCCACCTGCGCCGTTTCTTCTTCCGACTGATGGCGGCCGATGGCCTCCTGCACCTTCGGGTTCAGGTCCTGCACGCCCAGACTGGCACGGGTGAAAGCGTGGCGGGCCAGAATGGCCACCTTGTCCGCCCCGGTCACACGCGGGTCGATCTCGATGGCGATCTCCGCATCCGGCTTGAAGCGGAAGGTGGCACGCAGCGTCGCCATGATGGCGGTGAAGTCCTCATCCTCCAGCATGGTGGGGGTGCCGCCGCCAAAATGCAGGTGGGTGAGCTTGAGATCATCCGGCAGGTGCGCCCGCACCAGCGTTATTTCTTCCACCAATCGGTCCGCATAGGCCTTCACCGGCGCACGGCTGCGGGCGACCGCCGTCTGGCAGCCACAATAGAGGCACAGCTCCGCGCAGAACGGCACATGCAGATAGACCGACACTTCTGCTCCGGCAGGAATGGTGCCGAGCCAGCCTGCATAAACCGCTGCATCCACCTGCGCCGTGAAGTGCGGGGCCGTGGGATAGCTGGTGTAGCGTGGCACTGGCTGGCCATGCCGAGCCAGAAGGATGCGGGGAGACGGGGTGTTCTCGCTGTGTGCGCGATCGGGGCAGGTTGTCATGCCGCCATTTTGGGCAGACTCGCCTGTTGCGCCTTGACCTGTCGCAAGTGAGGGCCGCAACCGGGTACATAGAACCTCACAAAAGCGCGAGCTTATGGTCGGAGAGGAGCGCGGAAGGCAGGAAAGCTGACATCAGGAGTAGCGGTGTGTGTGCGAGGGTAATCTTTGCGCGAACAGAACGGGATGATGTCTCCACCGTTTCCCTCTCATGTTCTCTCTCTGCGCGCAGGTTTGGCGCGGTTTATCCGCTACCTCGCCATCTGCCTCCTGCGCCATATCCGGCTGCTGCTGATTCGATCCGCCGGATTCTCTTTTGCGATCCATGGGGGCACGATTTCCTCATTCCCGCATGGAAGAAGAGGTGGTCGGGTACGGGTGCCGTCCAGTGAAAAGCTGGTCGGGTCGGATGCGGCCATCAGAGCTTATGCTGTCGAAAATGCTTCAGGGCAGTGTTCTTGCGCGGGAGAGGCGCGGCAGAACAGGACATGCCGCATAACATGCGAAATGACGCATTTTCCTTGGTCGGAGCGCCTCACATGACCCTCAAGACGCACAAAGGCAAAAGCTGAGTTTTCTTCCGGACAGTATAAATGCTCGTTAAGCTTCAGTTAACCATAATTGAATTTTCTGTTTCATTGCCGGTGCCTCTTCCCGTGCCGTGTGGGCCTGCCCTGTGATGGCTTCCCTTGCTCCGCACGGGCGTGGCTGCTAAGCAGCCGCTTATCCGCGCGAACGCGTGGCTTTCAAGGCATTTTCGCGTGGCAGGGAACCTGATTCGCGCCCGGAAAATGCGATACTCAACAGGCCTGACCCTGCCGGCGTTTATATCAAGCGCGGGTGCGGTCTGTCCCCGAACAACAGAGTGATCCCCATGGCGCTTGAGCGCACCTTCTCGATCATCAAGCCCGACGCGACCCGTCGTAACCTCACCGGCGCGATCAATGCCGTGATCGAGGGCGCAGGTCTGCGCATTGTGGCCCAGCGTCGCGTGCAGATGACCCAGGCTCAGGCCGAGGCTTTCTACGCCGTCCACAGCGCGCGCCCCTTCTTCGGTGAGCTGGTGTCCTTCATGATCTCCGGTCCGGTGGTCGTGCAGGTGCTGGAAGGCGAAGACGCCGTTGCCAAGCACCGTGAAGTGATGGGCGCCACCAACCCGGCCAATGCGGCCGAGGGCACCATCCGCAAGCAGTTCGCCGAGTCGATCGAGGCGAACTCCGTGCACGGTTCCGACAGCGCCGAGAACGCAGCGGTGGAAATCGCCCAGTTCTTCGCTGGTAACGACATCGTCGGCTGATTTCAGAATGGCCCGCGCTTCATGCGCGGGCCATTTTCCGTCTGTGAGGACGAAGCGGGGATGAACAGGCCCGGGTTTTCCGGCTGGTGGCATCATATCCGCCCCAGATGTTCATTCTGCCCGATCCATTCTATTCAAAACATGATGTGCGATTCAGCCGTGCGTGTAGCGCGGAGCTGTTGCTCGCCTGCCCGCTGGACGCGGCATCGCTCTCAGGCGTAAAGAGTGCCCAGGGAGCGGGCAGTTTGCCTGTTCTGCCAACTTATGCCCTGCCTGCTGCTCTCCTCATGCCGCAGAACTGGCGCTTCTTCCCGGTGCAGCACGGATGACACCGCCATGATGGATATCACGGCCCCGACCTTCTGGGTTTCGCTGCTCCAGATCATCTGGATTGATCTGCTTCTCTCCGGCGACAACGCGGTGGTGATCGCTCTGGCTTGCCGCTCTTTGCCCGCAAAGCAAAGAAAGTGGGGCATTTTTCTGGGCGCGGGTGCGGCGGTGCTGCTGCGCATTCTCTTCGCCCTGCTGGTGTCGGTACTTCTTGGCGTGCCCTTCCTGAAAGTGGGCGGCGCGCTGCTGTTGCTGTGGATCGCGGTCAAGCTCATCGCCGACAACGGGGGGGACGAGCATGATGTTGTCGCCTCGGACAGCCTGTTCAAGGCCGTGCGCACCATTGCCATCGCTGATGCGGTGATGAGCCTCGACAATGTGGTGGCGATCGCCGCCGCCTCACGCGGGCACCCGGAACTCTTCGTACTGGGGCTGCTGCTGACCATTCCGCTGATTGTTTTCGGCTCGCAGATGCTGCTGGCCATCCTGACCCGTTTCCCCCTTCTCATCTGGGCTGGCGCTGCGCTGCTGGGCTGGATCGCGGGCGAGATGCTGCTGGGTGATGTGATGGTTCTGGATGCTCTCCAGAACTTCAATCCCGCTCTGGTGGAGCCAGACCCTGAATCCCCGGTGGGTCTGCATACGATTGGCTGGCTGCGTCATGTCGCGAGTTCGATCGGTGCGCTGCTGGTGGTGGGGTTGGGCCTGCTGTTGCGCGCCCGCAAGACGGAAGCACCTCCCGGCGCGGCCTGAATGCAAGGTCGGGTCACGAAACCTGAGGCTGGTTCGTGTCTTTTCGGCTGAGTCCCATGGCCAATGCATCAGACATTGGTATCATCCGGCTATCCCCGGATAAGGGAACCAGAACCCTTTTGTGGTGTATTGAACCGCAAAAGGGTTTTTGATTCAGCAGGATGACCCGGCATGATTCCAAGACAATGGGCCCCCGGCCTGTTCAGTCTGCTTGAATATCGGCGCTCAGATCTGGGCGCGGATGCGCGGGCAGGGCTTGCGGTGGCGGCGGTCGCCATTCCGGTTGGTATCGCTTATGCCGAACTGGCGGGCTTCCCGCCGCAGATCGGGCTCTACTGCTCTCTGCTGCCGCTTGTGGCCTATGCGCTGCTGGGCAGTTCCCGCCAGCTCATTCTGGGGCCGGATGCGGCCACCTGCGCGCTGATCGCGGCCTCCGTCGCGCCGCTGGCAGGTGGGGATGTCGGCCTATATATGGCCCTCTCGGGCATGCTGGCGCTTGTGACCGGGGTGGTCTGCATCATCGCCAGTTTCATGCGCCTTGGCGCGCTGGCGGACTTTCTCTCCAAGCCCATTCTGGTGGGCTTCCTCAATGGCATCGCCATCACCATCATTGTGGGGCAGATCGGCAAGTTGCTGGGGCTTGAACTGGAGACATCCGGCGTGCTGCCGGTGCTGCTGGAGATTTATGCGCGTCTGGGTGAGGTGCATCTGCTCACGGCGGGGCTGGCGGTTGGTGCCTTTATCATCCTGTTTCTCAGCGCCCGCTTCATTCCGTCCGTACCATCGGCTGTCTCAGCCATGGTGCTGACAGCGGGAGCCGTGGCGCTGTTCAGCCTTGATGAGGTGGGCGTCAAGGTGCTGGGCGCTGTGCCGGCCGGGCTTCCCGCCCTGTCCATGCCGATGGTTGATCTTGCGGTGCTGCCGGCCCTGATTGCGGATGCGGCGGGTCTCGCGCTGGTCAGCTTCTCCAGTCTCATGCTCACCTCGCGCAGCTTTGCCTCTCGCAACCGCTACACGGTGGATGCGGATCAGGATTTGGCAGCGCTGGGTGTGGCCAATATCTTTTCCTCCGTTTCTCAGGGGTTCGCCATCGCGGGTGCGGATTCGCGCACCGCGACCGCTGATGCCGCCGGCGGGCGCACCCATGCGGCTGGGCTGTTCGCGGCAGCCGCCGTGGCGCTGGTGCTTCTGTTCTTCACCCAGCCGCTGGCCTATGTGCCGGTGGCCGCGCTGGGGGCGGTGCTGATCGTGGCCGGCCTCTCTCTGGTCGATTTGACCACGCTGCGCTTCATCTGCCGGGTGGACCGGGCGGAGGCGGCCATCAGCATCCTCGCCACGGTGGGGGTGGTGGCGTTCGGAGCCATGGAAGGCATTCTGGTGGCGGCCATTCTGGCTGTGCTGCGCTTCGTGCGTTTGACCGCACGGCCAAAAGTGGAGGTTCTGGGGCGCATTCCGGGGGTGCCGGGGTTCCATTCCCGTGCCCGCCACAGTGAGGCGAAACAGGTGCCGGGCCTGCTGCTGCTGCGCTTCAATGGCCCGCTGGTGTTCTTCAATTCCGGCCATTTCCGCCATGAACTGCTGGCTGCTCTTGAGCAGATGGAGCAGAAGCCGCGCGCGGTGGTGCTGGACCTGTTGACCGTGACAGATGTGGACGTGACCGGCCTTTATACCCTCATGGAGGTGTATGACCTGCTGGAGGCGCAGGGTATTGAACTGGTTGCCGGTGGCCGGCAGACCCAATGGGGCAACTGGGCGGAGAAGCGGGGCTTCAATGTCGAGAAGATCAAGCTTTTTCGGACCCTCCATCAGGCAGTGCGCGCACTGCGCGACCCCAAGGGCGAAAAGGATGAGGCAGACGCGACCCCGGTCCCGTTGCCATGAATATACCCATGCGGCCTGCACGCTTATCGAGCATGGCCCGGAGGCAGGATTGTGGGCTGGGGAGTATTTCCATCCACGGCCGGAAAATCAGCATATGGTCGTAGACAGGGCGGCAGGAACACTGCACCTTTCAGCTGTCATATCCGCATGCTGGCGTGATGCGCACCCTTGAAGGGGATGGGCTTTGCGGATGCTGACGCCAAAGGCCGGATGGGGGATCCGGCCTTCCATGAACAACTGTCACTGAGCTGATGAAATATCGGCATGCGTCATGAAAATGAGCATCAGAAAATGGTTGTTAGCCATGTGGTGAGCGGATGCTCATGACATGGAGTCTGGGATCAGGCCTAAAAAGCGGGCCGGGGCTGGGAGATGAGCGTGAAGGGGATTCGCATTACTTTTGCGGCGTTGCTGATGGCTGGAATGGCCACTGCCGCGTCTGCGCAGACCATAAGCTATTCTCAAGCTGGCGCATTGCTGGCCAAGAGCTGTGGACCGGACATCAACCGCCTGTGCCCGAAGGCCAATCTGGGTGGCGGCGAGTTGAAGGCCTGCATGGACGCCAACATTTCCAAGGTCAGTGCCCAGTGCAAGGCGGATTATGCGGTTGCGGTCGCGGGTATCGCCGCGCGTGATGCGGCGCAGGACGCCATCGCGAAGCTGTGCGATGCCGATGCTCACCAGTATTGCACCGGCATGGTGCCACAGGATGGCAACCTGCTCTCCTGCCTGCTGGAAGCCACCAAGGTTGTGAGCAAGACCTGCAACCAGGCCATCACCGACGCCGGCTATCGCTGAACGTCAGCCCATTCGCACGCATAAGGAAGGACGACACCCATGACGTCGCCTCTGCCCCGCCTCGCAATGGCGCTGGCCCTCACTCTTTCCGCCGCCCCCGCCATGGCCCAGACCGCGCTCTCCGATGGGCAGATTCTGAACAGCCTCCAGGGCTTTACCTCTTCCGCTCCCACCATCACAGCCGAGGAAATGCGGCAGAGGGTGCAGGAGCATATGGTGCGTTATCCGGGCGAGGAGCTCACCCGCCCCAATCTGGCGCTGAAGCTGGATAACCTGCCGCAGATCAATGTGCAGATTCAGTTCCGCCTGAACTCGGCGATCATAGAGCCGAAGTCTTATGCCACGCTGGGTGCGATCGCCGATGCGATGCACAACCCGATCCTGCATGGCTACAAGTTCATCGTGACGGGCAACACCGATGTCACCGGCCCGCGTGACTATAATCTCAAGCTCAGCCAGCAGCGCGCGGACGCAGTGGTGAATGCGCTCGAGACGGTGTTCAACGTCAATCCCACCCGGCTTGAATCGGTGGGGCTTGGTGAGGAAGTGCTGATCGACCCGAAGAAGCCCACCGATGCGGTGAACCGTCGGGTGCAGATCTTCACGGTTGGTCGTGTCGGCCCCACGCCGAAGCCGATCCAGTAAGAACAGAACCGGCTGGTCCATGGGTTCCTTGCGGAGCCATGGACCAGCCGGTTTCAATGAGGTGCGGGAAAAGAGGCTCGGCTCACACCGAGGGCGCAACCAGCGGAGCCGGGCCGGGGAGAATGCCGGAAATCTCCACCCGCTCATCCTTCACTGTAAGGCGACCTGCCGCCAGCAGTTCCAGACCCTTCGGATAGATAATGTGCTCCTGCGTCAGCACGCGGGCAGCCAGCGTATCGGGCGTGTCATCCGCCTCGATCGGCACCACGGCCTGCAGGATGATGGGGCCGGCATCCATTTCCGCACGCACGAAATGCACGGTGCAGCCATGCACCCGCACACCCATCTCCAGCGCCCGTTCATGGGTATGCAAACCCTTGAAGCTGGGCAGGATGGAGGGATGCACATTGATCATCCGGTCCTGCCACTGTGTCACCAGCCAGGGGGTGAGCAGGCGCATGAAGCCGGCGAGGCAGACAATCTCTATGCCTTCCTCACGCAGCACGTCGTCCAGCGCCTCATCGAAAGCCTGACGATCCGCGTAGCCCTTGTGGCTCAGCACGCGGGTGGGCACGCCATAGCTGGCCGCGAACTCAAGCCCCGCCGCATCTGCCTTGTTGGAGAGGACGAGGTCGATCTTCGCCGGAAAGTTCGGGTCCTGCGCTGCCTTCACCAAAGCCGCCATGTTGGAACCGCGGCCCGAAATGAGGACAGCGGTGCGCTTGCGGCCGGCTGGGGCGGGGCTCATGCGGAAAAACCGAAATCGGCCGCGCCTTCATAGTCCACTTCGGGGGCCGCATCCGCTGCACCCGTGGCGGCCTCGATGGTGCCAAGACGCGAGACGCTTTCGCCTGCTTCCACCAGCGCCGCGCTCACGCGCTCGGCCTCATCCGCGGGCACCACCACCACCATGCCGATGCCGCAATTGAAGGCGCGCAGCATTTCCGCGCCATCCACATTGCCGGTGGTGGCCAGCCAGCGGAACACCGGCGGCACCTCAAGCGCGGAAAGGTCGATGCGCGCGACCATGCCCTTGGGCAGCACGCGCGGCAGATTCTCGGTGAGGCCGCCGCCGGTGATGTGCGCCAGCGCCTTCACCGCGCTGGTGGAGCGAATCACCGAAAGCAGGCTCTTCACATAAAGACGGGTGGGGGTGAGCAGGGCGGCGCCCAGTTTCTGCCCCGGTGCGAAGGGGGCATCCGCTTCCCAACCCAGACCGGAGCGCTCGACAACCCGGCGTACCAGCGAATAACCGTTGGAATGGACGCCCGAAGAGGCAAGGCCCAGCAGCACGTCACCCGCGCCGATATTGGCACGCGGCAGCAACTGGTCACGCTCCACCGCACCCACGCAGAAGCCCGCGAGGTCATAGTCGCCATCGCGGTACATGCCGGGCATCTCGGCGGTTTCGCCACCGATGAGGGCGCAACCGCTTTCCTTGCAGGCGCGGGCGATGCCGGCGACGATATGCGCCCCGACATCCGGTGCCAGATGGCCGGTGGCGAAATAATCGAGGAAGAACAGCGGCTCTGCGCCCTGCACCACCAGATCATTCACGCACATGGCGACGAGGTCGATACCGATCGTGTCATGCACATCGGTATCGATCGCGATCTTGAGCTTGGTACCCACGCCATCGGTGGCCGCGATCAGCAGCGGGTCTTTGAACCCGGCAGCCTTCATGTCGAATATGCCGCCAAACCCGCCAATATCGGCATCAGCGCCGGGTCGGGCCGTGGCCTTCACCAGCGGCTTGATAAGATCGACAAGACGATTGCCGGCATCAATATCGACACCTGCGTCGCGATAGGAAAGTCCGTCCTGGGCCATGGGATCCTCACGCTTGGGCAGGCCTTGGCCGTGCGCGGGATGCAGGGCAAAGGTACGCGCTGTGCGTATAAAGACGTTGTTGGGCGGGGCTTAGCCGTGAATGGGGGGCAAGGCAAGGGACATGCCGGGGGAAGCAGGTGGATGGCGGGTGGTCTGAGGCTGAAAACATGGGGCGGATGCTTAGTCGGAAGAGGTTTGTGTGGCATGCCGGGCGGTGAACCGTCCGCACATCCCTGTGTCCAGCCATAGTTCAACCCGCATCCGCGAAGGGTTCTTCGGGCCTGATGGGCATAGTCTTTCCCATGAGGCGCGCCTTTCCCGAGGGTTCGCAGACCGGCACGGTGTCATCAGGTAGTGATGCCGCTCGGCACGGGGTAGAGCGCGCATGCGTTCTGATTCTGCGCATCCCGCACCGGCTTCATGCGCATGAGGCAAACGGCGCGCTAGGTCTGTCAGACGCACCGCCCGAAGGCGGCCCGACACAAGGTCCAACTTTCCCTTTATGCTTATGCGAGAGGGAAGAGCCGCGCCTTCATCCGGACTCCAGATATCATCCTGAGATGGCTGTTCGCCTCTCCGGGCATGACCATCCGGGATCTGGTCTTGCGCTCAAAACCGATATTCAGAAGTCCGAGGCGATGCCGCCCACTTCCCAGTCGCCATAGCGCACGGGCTCGGGCCCATCGCGGCCATTGATTTCGCGTGGCATATCGCGCACGGCGGCATCCGTTGCGGCGCGCCGGGCCTCGGCTTCGGCAAGAGCGCGCAGGGCGGCCTCGCTCAGCGGCTTGCGTGCGTTCTGGATATGCTCTTCGCTCTGAATCTCGGCCATGTCGCTCCTCCTGAGACCTCCTTATAGCGCGGGTCTGCGTGCGATGGGTACAGTGACTTCTTGCCTTGTTCACGCAAAGCATGTTAGCGCAGCGCGCGCCTTCGGGCTCATCCTATTCAAAGCCTGCAACCTAATGGAGATGCGCATGGCCACGCAGAATGGCGCCCCGACACAGAACCAGGCGCCGTCCCTGAACGTGCTCGCGCAGTACATCAAGGATTTCTCGTTCGAGAATCCCAATGCGCCGCGTTCCCTTGGCGCGCCCCAGAGCCAGCCTGACGTGAACATCGAGATTCATGTCAATGCCCGTCCGGGTCCCGAGGGTGAGTTCGAAGTTGAGCTGAAGATCGAAGGTGGCGCGAAGGTGGGTCCCGAGACCCTGTTCGCCTTCGAGCTGACCTATGCCGGCATCTTCCGCATCCAGAACGTGCCGGAGCAGTCCATGCAGCCGGTGGTGCTGATCGAGTGCCCGCGCATCCTGTTCCCGTTCGCCCGCCAGATCGTGGCCGAGGCGGTGCGCAATGGTGGCTTCCCGCCCCTGATGATCGATCCGGTCGACTTCGCGGCTCTCTACCAGCAGCGCATTGCCCAGCAGCAGCCGGTCGGTCAGGCCTGATCAGCCTCTGGTCGCGGCAACGCACCTGATGAATTGAAAACGCCGCGCCCGGATATCCCGGCGCGGCGTTTTTCGTTTCGTGGCAGAAAGGCCGGGCTCAGCGCAATGCCGTAACCCGGCCCGATCTCAGGCTTCCGCAGCCAGCCTCGTGAGCCAGCCCTCGGCTTGCTCGCGCACCCGGGCAGGGGCGGTGCCGCCATAGCTGAGGCGGCTGTTGACCGAGCATTCCACCGAAAGCACGTTCAGCACGTCATCGGTGATGCGCGCATCCACGCCTTGCATGTCGGCAAGGGTCAGCTCTTCCAGTGCGATGCCGCGATCAGACGCCAGCCCCACAATGCGGCCCGTGATGTGATGCGCCTCGCGGAACGGGATATTCAGCGCACGCACCAGCCAGTCGGCGAGATCCGTGGCCGTGGAATAGCCCTGACCGGCGGCAGTCTTCATGCGCGAGGCATCCGGCTCCATGTCCCGCACCATGCCGGCGCTGGCGGCAACCACCAGCGAGAGAGCGGAAAGGGCGTCGAACGCGCCTTCCTTGTCTTCCTGCATGTCCTTGGCATAGGCCAGCGGCAGGCCCTTCATCACCACCAGAATGCCGGTGAGCGCACCGATGATGCGGCCGGATTTGGCGCGCACCAGTTCTGCGGCATCCGGGTTGCGCTTCTGCGGCATGATGGAGGAGCCGGTGGTGAACTTGTCGGAGAGCTTCACCAGCGCGAAGGACGGCGAAGTCCAGATCACGATTTCCTCGGCGAAGCGCGACAGATGCACCGCGCAGATGGAGGCGGCGGAGAGCACTTCCATCACGAAGTCGCGGTCGGACACCGCATCCAGCGAATTGGCGGTGGGGCGGGCAAAGCCCAGCGCGGAAGCCGTGGCATCACGGTCAATCGGGAACGAGGTACCCGCCAGCGCTGCCGAGCCCAGCGGACACTCGTTCAGGCGCGCGCGGGCATCCTGAAGGCGGCCGCGATCCCGGCGGGTCATTTCCACATAGGCCAGCAGATGGTGGCCGAAGGTCACCGGCTGGGCGGTTTGCAGGTGGGTGAAGCCGGGCATCACCGTATCGGCATGCTTAAGCGCCTTTTCGGCCAGCGCAAGCTGGAGATCGGCGAGCTGGGCATCCAGCGCATCCACGGTGTCACGCACATAGAGGCGGAAATCGGTGGCGACCTGATCGTTGCGCGAGCGGGCGGTGTGCAGGCGGCCGGCGGAAGCGCCGATCAGCTCGGCGAGGCGCGATTCCACATTCATGTGAATGTCTTCTAGCTCGCGCCGGAAGGTGAAGTCGCCCGCCTCGATCTCGGCCAGAATGGTGTCGAGGCCCTTTGTGATGGCCGCGACATCCTCATGCGTCACAATGCCCTGCTTGGCCAGCATGGCGGCATGGGCCTTGGAACCGGCAATATCCTGCGCATAAAGACGCTGGTCGAAGCCGATGGAGGCGTTGATTTCCTCCATGATAGCGTCCGGGGCAGAGGTGAAACGCCCGCCCCACATCTTGTTACTCATGACGGACCCTCCACTGATGACCTTTTCCGATCCCGATCGATCCCCCGCCAGCACGCCCGCTGAAGACGGGCTGAAGGACACCGGCGGGAACGACCGGGATGGCGCGCACCGGAGCGCGACCGGGCGCGGCGGTTTCCGCCGGGTGGGGCTGCTGGCTCTGGCGACACTGGTCGGCGCTGCAATCGGCGCGTTCGCCCTATACGGGATGAACGGTCGTTCCGGCAATGCACCGGCCCTGCAAAACTCGGCCGCATCGTCTGTGCAGCAGGCTGTTCCGGCCGGCCGATGCACCGCCGCGGTGGAGCAGGCGGCGACGCTTGCACCCATCCTGAGCGGGGATATGGCGCGCATGCAGCTGGCCCGTGCCCCGCGTCCGCTGCCGCCGCTGGCCTTTACCGGGCCGGATGACAAGGCCCTGACATTGGAAGACTTCCGAGGACGTGTGGTGCTCATCAATCTGTGGGCCACATGGTGTGCGCCCTGCCGCCACGAGATGCCATCCCTCGACCAGTTGCAGGCAGAGCTTGGCGGCAAGGATTTCGAGGTGGTGGCCATCAATCTCGATGCACGCGACATGGCCCGCCCCCGCGCCTTTCTGGAAGAGGTGGAGGCGCGTCGTCTGAGCCTGTATGTCGATTCGCAAACCCAAAGCTTCCAGGCCCTGCGGTCCGTGGGGCGAGGCTTTGGCCTGCCATCCACCCTGCTGGTGGACAAGGAGGGCTGCGAACTGGGCTTTCTGGCTGGACCCGCAGACTGGGGCGGGCCTTCAGCACTGGCTCTCATGCGGGCGGCCATCGGCGCACAGTCACATTCGGGTGATGGCCGGTGATGTTTTGTAAACCATAACTGGATTTGATCGACTGTAAGGTTGTAACACCTCTTGCATCAAGGTCGTCTCTCCGCTTCCTTGTCGCAAGGGTAAGTTCGGGCAAAGTGTCGGCGGTGTATCGTCGGTCGGGTTTCGCGTTCTTGCACTTCCCCTCTGTATTCGTGTTTGTCGCACCGCAGTTTGCAGCCCTCATCCCAACATGGATGAGAGCCTTTTTCGCATGCGGACCCGAATCGCCGAGGAATTGTTTGACTTGAAGATACTGACCATATTCGGCACGCGCCCGGAGGCCATCAAGATGGCACCTCTGGTGCAGGCGCTTGAGCGCGAGCCGTCCGTGACATCGCTGGTCTGCGTCACCGGCCAGCATCGCGAGATGCTGGATCAGGTTCTTGATGTCTTTCAAATCCGGCCAGATTTTGACCTTGCCCTGATGTCCCGCAATCAGGGGCTGAACCGTCTTGCAGGTGGCGCTCTGGCCGCGCTTGATCCGGTTCTGGAAGAGGCCCGTCCGGACCGTGTGCTGGTGCATGGTGATACCACCACCGCGATGGCCGGCGCGCTTGCCGCCTTCCATCGACGCATCCCTGTTGGCCATGTCGAGGCGGGCCTGCGCACCTACCGGCTCGACCAGCCCTTTCCCGAGGAAATGAACCGCCGCGTGGTGGATGTGGTGAGCGACCTGCTGTTTGCGCCCACCGCACGCTCACGCGACAATCTGGAAGGCGAGCGACTGGAAGGGCGCATCATCATCACCGGCAATACGGTGATTGATGCCCTGCTGGCCACGCAGGCGCGCCTCGCCGCTGATCCCGCCTTGTGCGCTGAACTGGACCGCCCCTTTGCCGGGCTGGACCCCAAGCGCCGCATCATTCTTGTCACCGGCCATCGCCGCGAGAGTTTTGGCGCGGGGTTCGAGAATATCTGCACGGCTTTGGCCGCATTGGCGCAGCGCGATGATGTCGAGATCGTCTATCCGGTGCATCTCAACCCGGCCGTTCAGGGGCCGGTGAGCGCGGCGCTGTCGGGCCTGTCGCGGGTGCATCTGGTTGCGCCGCTGGATTACCTGCCCTTCCAGCGCCTGATGCAGCGTGCCGACATCGTTCTGACGGACTCCGGTGGCGTGCAGGAAGAAGCCCCCGCTCTGGGCAAGCCCGTGCTGGTCATGCGTGATGTGACCGAGCGCCCCGAAGCAGTTGAGGCGGGCACCGCGCGCCTTGTCGGCACATCCAGCACAGCCATAGTCAGCGCCGTCACCGCCCTGCTGGATGATCCGGCCGCCCGGGCCGGTTTTGCAGGCCGCGTCAATCCTTATGGCGATGGGCAGGCCTGCCGTCGCATCGTCGATTCCATTTGCGGACGGCCCGTGGACGCGTTCACGCCCGCCCTTTCCCTCTCGCCGCAGCGCAGCCCTGAGGGCTGTTCGCCGGTTTCAACTCGCATCCTGTGAGAGCACGCTCATGATCCCACGTTCCACATTCCGCACGGCGCGTGCGCTTCCTGCGGGGATGCTCGCTTTGATGCTGTTGAGCGGCACCGCTCTGGCGCAGGTGGCGGATCCCGTTGCAACGTCCGTGACAAGCCCCCTTGCAACCGCTCTTCAGGAACGGGTTCAGGACCGCCGTGTCACCCGCCAGATTTCGCTGGCCGACATGGGCATGGAAACGCCGGTCGTGTTCCAGGGCATGGATATGCGCCGCGAGATTTATCTGCCGGTCCCGGCTGGCGTGCCGATCCATGATGCCGGCATTCAGGTGAATGGCGAATTCATGCGTGCGGATGGTGGGCGCACCACCGCCGTCTTCTCGATTGACGGCGACCCGCAGGTGGCCCGCAATTTTGAGGGCGACCGGGGTGTGGTGGACCTGTCCCTGCCCGTGAATGGCAGCCCGCGCCCCAGCGGCTTCGTGCGCTTCGGCGTGGCATGGGCCTCGGTCATCGGCGAAGATTTGTGCGGTGACGAGCGGGCGATCGGCAATGTGCTGAAGCTCGATCCCTCCAGCCGCTTCACCTATAGCTATGATGCCTCGCAGGTGCGCGATATCGCGACCGCATGGAGCACCCTGACCGGCCATGGCAGCCTCTTGCTGCCGGGCGGCACCCTTTCCAAGACCAGCTATGATACCGCATGGCGTCTGGGTCTCGCGCTGGAACTGGCGGGCAAGCAGGTGCGGGTCAAGACCCTGCCGCAGGTGGGCGACACGGTTGACCTGACCGGGCTTGATGTTCCGTTCGGCCTTCGCGCGGTGGCCCCGTTCTCGAACTTGGCTTCCGGCGGGAAGGCCTATCGCATTCAGGAGCCGGCCGAGATCGGCGCGCTGCTGCTGCTGCCGGGCTCGCCCTTCGGCGCGGATATGGCGGTCGCGGACCCGGTCCTGATGGGCCAGATTCGCTCGGGTCTTGATGCCCTGACCGCAAAGCTGGGCGACGGCTCCGGCACGCTGGTGAATGAATGGCGCGCAAAGGCTGCAAGCCTTGGTGCAGCCACCATCGCTGATGATGAGTTGAGCCTCCAGACGCTGGCCGGCCGGCCGATCATCGCGGTGGGTGGAAATGCCGGCAACAAGGCGTCCGCCCTGTTCGATAGCTTCTGGCGCGGTGCTGTGTCTGGCTCCAATGTGACCGTGCGGGCTGTCGATGCGACGCCGACCCTGCGCTCACGCGTTCCTCTCTCCGATTTCGGCGTGGTTGGCGGCAATCTCGAAGTGCTGGCCCGTGGCGAATGGGTTCTGAACTTCGATCTCGCCTCCGCCACCACAGGCGGCAAGGTGCCAAGCCGCCTGAACATGGATCTGGCTGCCGCACCGGGTGCATCCAACAGCGCGCCGGTTGTCTCGGTGTTCCTGAACGATGTGCTGCTGGCCGCCCGCAAGATGGACGCCAATGGCCAGCCCGAGCAGCTCTCGGCTTCCATTCCGCCCTATGCGCTGGGTGCACGCAATACGCTGCGGGTCACGTTCCAGCGCCAGCCGGTCAGCGACCAGTGCCGTGAAACCCCGCAGGCCTTCCCGGCTGCCGTGTTGCCAACCTCGAACATGGATCTGGGCGGCACTGTCTCCGGTTCGGACTTCCTCGGCGCGATCTCCGGCATGGTGAACAACCCGAGCCTGGTGGTGCCAGACAGCTATCTCGCCAACCCCACTGCCAGCCTTGTGCGCGTGGTGCGTGCGGCTGCCGCTTCCGGCCTGCCTGTCAGCACCTCTACCCTGGCGGTGAACCCTGTTGGCACGCCCTACACCCCCTCGGGCGCATTCCTGTCTATGGATGTGCCGGTGGAAGGTGTGGCGCTGAAGGCTCGCGTTGAAGGCGATCGCCTGATCGTCGGCACGGATGACAAGTCGAAGCTTGTCGACATTGCCGGGTTGAAGAATCTGGCGCTGGTGCAGGCAGTGAGCAAGGGCGCGAACCAGGGCATCATCTGGCAGAGCGTGGGTGCGCCTCCGCTGACCCCGTCCGCGCCCGTGCGTCTGTCTCGCGGGGATGTGGCCGTGGTCGGCCCGAATGGCACGTTGTTCGAGTTCTTCGCCAGTGGCGCGGAAGTGGCCGAGGCGCGTGCTGGTGAAGCTGATGGTGTTTCCACGACCATGCAGCGTCTGTGGCAGAACTCCGCCGGCTGGGGCCTGCCCCTCGGCGTCGGTCTTGCCGTTCTGTTCTTCCTGTTGCTGGTGCGCGCATCCTTCGTGCGTCGCCGGGGTAACTGAGCCTAGCGGGAACCGCCATCATGTCGCACTACTGGCCCTTTCTTCTTGCTGACGGCATTCGAGTCATCGAATACGCCGCAGCCGTGGTGGCGGTTCTCATTCTCATTTCTTCGCTGGACGACCTGTTTATCGACGTCTGGTACTGGGTGCGGCGGATCTATCGCCTGATTGCGGTGGAGCCCTACATCACGCCTCTGTCTGCTGATGCGCTCTATGAGAAGGACGAGCAGCCGATCGCGGTCATGGTTCCCGCCTGGCATGAGGCGGACGTGATCGCGGCGATGATTGAGAATCTGGTGAATGTGCTCGATTATCGCCGCTACATGATCTTTGTGGGCACGTATCCCAATGATCCCGAGACCATCGCCGAAGTGGAGCGGATGCGCCGGCGCTACAAGCAGCTGGTGCGTGTTGAGGTGTCTAGTCCCGGTCCCACCAACAAGGCGGACTGCCTGAACCACGTTGTGCGGACCATCTTCGAGCATGAGAAGGAAACCGGCACCCAGTTCGCCGGCTTCATCCTGCATGACAGCGAGGATGTGTTGCATCCGCTGGAACTGCGCTTCTTCAACTATCTGCTGCCGCGCAAGGACCTGATCCAGGTGCCGGTGGTCTCGCTGGAACGTCACTGGTCCGAGCTTGTGGCGGGCGTCTATATGGACGAGTTCGCCGAGTGGCACGCCAAGGATCTGGTGGTGCGCGAAAGCGTGGCCAAGTCTGTGCCATCGGCCGGTGTAGGCACCTGTTTCTCGCGCCGGGCATTCCAGTTCCTGCGGGCGGAAGGGGGCGGGGAGGTGTTCAACACCTCAAGCCTCACCGAGGATTATGACATCAGCGCCCGTATCGGTGAGGCCGGCATGCCTGCCATCATCGCGCGCTACCCGGTCGAGTTCCGGGTGCGTCGTGACACGTTGTTCGGTTTTGGTCCCACCAAGGACATCCTGCTGCACATGCCTTTGTGCGTGCGCGAGTTCTTCCCGGACACGTTCCGCACCTCCTATCGCCAGAAGGCGCGCTGGGCTCTGGGTATTTCCTTCCAGGGCTGGGCGCAGATGGGATGGCGCGGCAATCTGGCCGCGCGTTATTTCCAGATGCGTGATCGCAAGGGCATCTTCACCGCCGTCATCACGGTGGCCGCTTATGCGCTGGCCGCGCTCTTCCTGATCATCTATGCCGCTTATGAGGCGGGCTTTCTGCCCGCGCGCTACCCATCAATCTTTGCCACCGAGGGCTGGCTTCTTGCGGTTCTTGCCGCAAATGCCGTGGCTTTCGCGGCCCGGCTTCTTCAGCGCAGCTATTTCGTATCCAAGCTCTATGGCTGGGAACAGGGGCTGATGTCGATTCCGCGCGTGGTGGTGGGTAATTTCGTGAATTTCGCCGCCATCATGCGCGCCTGGAAGCTTTATATTGGTCATCTTATTTTCGGGAACCGCATTGTCTGGGACAAGACGATGCATGACTTCCCCGAGAATGAGGTGGTTGAGAACCGGCGTCAGCGTCTGGGTGAACTGCTGGTGAACTGGCAGGCCGTGCTGCCGGAGCATCTTGAAGAGGCACTGGCCGCTCAACACCATCAGCAGCAGCCGCTGGGTCGCATTCTTGTGGCGCGCGGGTTGCTGGATGAAGAGACGCTGGCTGAGGCCATCGCCTATCAGGCGAATCTGCCGCGCACCCATGTGACCGAACATCTGGTGCGCCGGTTCGGAGATCTTCTCCCGCAGTCGCTGATGGTTCGCCATCGCGTGCTGCCGGTGGGACATGATGAGACCGGCACGCTGGTGCTGGCCGTTGCTGCGCCTTTGTCCGTGAGAGCTCTGGACGATATTCGCGCATCCATTGGCACGACGCCGGTGCAGCGCATCGTGCGGGAGAGCGAGATTGGCGAAGGCCTGCGCCTGCTGCGTGGTACGGGTTGGGGCTTCGGCACCGGACAGGCCCCGCCGCTTCTGGGCGACCTGTTGCTGGAGCGCGGACTGATGCAGCGCGAAGCGTTCGAGGCCGCGATGGAGAATTACCATCCTGACGAGGACGGACGGATTGGCGAATATCTTGTGCGGTGTGGCGTCGTCACGCCCGAGGCGCTGGCCGACACCGTGCGCGAACAGCAACGCCGACTGATGTTGCTTCCGGCCTGAGCAGGATCATGGATGGGCTCTGGCAGGGTGCAGGTTGGTCGGGTCGCCAGCCTGTTCACGCCCATGAATGCATCCTTGTGGCTGGGGGGGGGTGATCTGTCGGATGGAAAGGAGGCAGGCTCGTTCCGGCCTCAGTCCTTTTCAAGCTTGGCCGTGCGTCTTTGTACGGTGAACTCGTTATCCTGTCTCCAGTTGCACGTTGGAGCCATGCGCTGTTCAAGGCCTGTACAAGCGGCTGGTGCCTGCTCGCCGCCGCATGTTCATCCCGGTCATGACGAGGCATAATGGACGAATGTGCAGCAAATTCAGAAGGGTGAGTTCATGACGATGAACCGGCGCGGTCTTTTGCTGGGAGGCATGGCGGCGGGAGCTGGCCTTGCGCTTGCCGGAACCTATGCTGCGCGCCAGTTCACGAAGGGAGAGTTCCCCTTTCTGCCTGCCTCTGCATCCGACAAACGGCTCATCAACGGCATTATTTGGCAGGTTCATGAGGGCATGCTGGAGATCCACGGAGAGTGGGAACTGCTGGGTGCCGATACGCTGATGTTGCAGTGGATTGTGGCGGAGGGGAAAGCCTATGCGCCCGGTCTCGGTGTGCCGATGGTGGAGGACGCGCCGAACTGGGCCCGCGTCATCAAGGAGCCCTGGGCCAAAAATATCATTCTGGGTCTTGCCACGGGGATGAACGAGCCCGAGGCCCGCCGCAACATCGCGGCCATGGTGGAACTGTCTGCCCGCATCGCTGAAAAGCCGATGCCGTTTGAAGTCTCGGCCTATTATTTCCCGGTGGAGGCCGACCCGACATGGGCCGATGTGGGCAAGATGGGGGCATTGCTTGCGGCCGCCAAACTGCCGCGTCCGCTCTGGGTCAGCGCCTATGACAATTCGAATATCGGTGCTGAACCCTTTGCAGAATGGGTCGCGAGCTGGCTGCCGCCGGATATCGGTCTGATGTTCCAGGATGGGGTGGGCCTGCACATGCGCACACCGGAAGGGGCGCGTCATTATGGGCAGGTCTTGCGCAATAAGCTGGGCGAAAACCGCTTCACCATGATTGCGGAGGCCTTCCGCCCGGCCGATGACAAGGGAAACCTACGCCGGGCCACCCTGAATGAGTTTGGCCCACAGCTTCTGGCCTATCATGGGTTTGAGGTTATTGTTTTCGAAGGCCCGCATTATCTGGATCGCAAGCTCACCTACGGGCTGGTGCGCGATTTCCTGCCCCGAGTTCCAAACGGGGCATGAGGTGCGGAAAGCTCTTGCCCGGGCACTCCGGGCGGGCTCTAAAGGGGGCAGACTGAAAGCTCTGGTTGCGGGGGCGAAGGAGAGATTCCGATGGGATGCGTTGCCGTGCGAGGGATGAACAAGGGTTTCAGCAAGGCCATGGCCGGCGCGCTGTTCGCAGGGGCCATGTTTGCGGCTTCAGCCGTGCAGGCCCAGCAGCCGGGCGGGCCGGTTCAGGTGCAAAAATGGGCCACCTGCCTTGAGGCGGTGGTGCAATTGCAGCAGGAGATGAAGCAGGTTCTGCCGCGTCCGGCCCTGCCGCCGACTCAGGATCAGTCCATCGCCGCGCAGGATGCCACGGAGGCAACCCCCGAATCCCTGGCGGCTGCGGGTGCGGTTCAGCCGACCTCTGGCGCATGGGGGGCGTTGAATGAGGCGATGAACCTGCAGGCTGCCGGCAATGAGGCGGGCTGTTTCAAGGCTGTGCAGAAGGCGCGTTCTCTCGCCGGCCTGTGATGCGATGATGGAGTCGGGCTTCGCGGCCTTATGGATGGATTGCGGTGAGCCTTTCATCGCAATCCGCTCAGGCCCGACCGAGCCGCTTGAGTGTTGTGCATTCTCTTTTTCGCGGCCGGCTTGTTGAGCAGAGCGTATTTGCGGCTGCCCTCCGGTCCCATCGGGGAAATGCATCTGCAAGCCGCTGACTCACTTCACCGCAAGCCCCTATGCCGCAGAATCGGAATTATTCATCAAGGCACTTTGGAAAACCGGATCCGTGCGGCCCATGAGTGGGGTCTTTCCCTCATGGTCGCGCGGGTTCAGCCCGATGATCGTGCATGGCCGGCCCAGTCTGTTTGGCTCGGTTCCCCTTCCCGCACAGGCCTTTGGAGATTTGAAGCTGTGGCGCTCCACAGGAGGGTATGCGGGTATGCTCCGGCAGGCTCATGCGTTTGCCCCTCTCAGATCATGTCGCGCAAGGCATACCATGTGAGGCCGGCGACCATCAGCGGATAGCGCATCAGTGTGCCGCCGGGAAATTGCGGCACCGGAAGCTTTTCCAGAAGTTCCAGCCGTTCTGGCCGCTTCAGCACCGCTTCCGCGAGGATCTTGCCGAAGAGAGGCGCAAGCGCCACGCCCTGTCCGCTGTAGCCGGCGGAAATCAGCACCCGCCCGCCACGACGGCGCACATAAGGCATGCGCGAGAGGGTGATGCCGAGCACGCCGCCCCAGCCATACTCGATGCGCACATCTGCAAGCTGGGGAAAGACGCGCAGCATATAGGGACGCACGAAGTCCGGCACATTGTCCCGCAGGCCACGCCGGTAGCTCTCGCCGCCGCCGAACAGCAGCCGTCCATCCGGTGAGAGACGGAAATAGTTCACCACGAACCGGCTGTCGGCCACCGCCGAATTGTTGGAAATGATCTCCCTCGCCCGCGCGCCCAGAGGTTCTGTTGCCGCGATATAGTTGCAGATGGGCATGACATGAGCGTCCACCTGCCGGTCCAGCCCATCCATCAGCCCGTTTCCGCATTCCAGCAGAAAATCGGCTTTCACCTGCGCGCCATGGGCGGTGGTGATGGTGAGGTCGCCCTCTTCATCCACCTGTGTGATGCGGGTTCGCTCGTGAATGCGCGCGCCGGCCTTGTGTGCGGCCAGGGCCAGTCCACGGGCGAAATTCAGCGGGTGCAGATGACCCGCTCCCATGTCCAGCACCCCACCATGATAGGAGGGGGAGCCAACAAGGGCGTGAATTTGCTTGCGGTCCAGCGGTGTGATCGCATCATAGCCATAGACCGTGCGCAGATGTTCGGCATAGGCATGGCTTTCCGGCACGTGGCGGGCCTTGTGGTCGGCCAGGATCAGCCCGTCCGTGAGATCGCAGGAAATGGCGTGGCGCGCGATGAGATCGCGCACCAGAGCCTTCGCCTCTTCGGCCATGCTCCAGAGCTTGCGGGCATCATCCAGCCCCATCGCCGCTTCCAGATATTCCTGATCGCGCCGCTGGCCGGAATGGAGCTGTCCGCCATTGCGACCGGATGCGCCGGAGCCGACCTGCCCTGCCTCCAGCACCACCACATTGAGCCCCGCCTCCGCCAGATGGAGTGCAGCGGAAAGGCCCGTATAGCCGCCGCCCAGCACACACACATCCGCTCGCGTGTTCCCTTCCAGAGGCGTGAAGTCCGGGCAGGCATTGGCTGTGGCGGCATACCAGGATGCAGGATGCGAGGTGGGGAAAGATGTCAGGGCGGTGGACGCAGGGGACGCCATGGGCCGTTCCGTTCAGTTGCGTCGCCACCAGTGCGCACCGGTGGCATGAAGGACGAATGCCGGGCGGCTTTCCATGGTGCAACTCATGGCAAACACCCTGGCATGTTGAGTAGATGCTTGTTCTCTGTGCGAACCACTTCGGCCCGGTTGTAGGTGCCTGACCGCGATGTTCCCGGCCGTCCGCTGAAAATGACAAGACAACAGAGGCGGCGAAAAACTCCCCCGCCTCTGCATGGCCAATGGCCTCGATCCGTTGATCTCGAAGCCCATGCCGGCAGCGCATGTTCTGCGGATATCAGACCAGAATGTTCAGAAGGCCCACATTCAACAGGTCACACATTCAGCAGCAGGAACTCCCGCTCCCACGGAGAGATGACGCGCATGAAGGTCTCGAACTCGGCCCGCTTCACCGCCGCATAGGTCGCGACAAAACGCGGACCCAGCACCTCGGCCAGAGGTTCTGCTTCCTGGAAGGCGGCAACCGCATCCAGCAGACCGCGGGGCAGTTCGAAGTCCAGTTCCTTGGCGTCGGTCTCCAGCGGGTCGGTTGCCCGCAGGTTTTCCACCATGCCGAGATAACCGCAGGCCAGCGAGGCCGCGATCACGAGATAGGGGTTGGCATCGGAGGAGGGCACACGGTTTTCCACCCGCCGGGCATCGGCAGTGGAAGGAGGCACACGCAGGCCAGCGGTGCGGTTGTCATAGCCCCACTGCACATTGATGGGAGCCATGGAATCGCGCGTCAGCCGCCGGTAGGAGTTCACATAGGGCGCAAGGATGCACATCACCGCCGGCAGATATTTCTGGTGTCCGGCGAGGAAGGAGAAGAATTCCGGTGTCGGGTGGCCTTCATCATCGGAGAAGATGTTGCGTCCCGTCTCCGTCGAGATCACCGACTGATGGATATGCATGGCGCTGCCCGGCTCATTGGCGATGGGCTTGGCCATGAAGGTCGCATAGATATTGTGCAGCAGCGCCGCCTCGCGGATGGTGCGCTTGAACAGATAGACCTGATCTGCCAGCACCAGCGGATCGCCATGGCGCAGGTTGATTTCCATCTGCGCCGCGCCATCCTCATGGATCAGCGTATCGATCTCGAGACCCTGCGCCTCGGAATAATCATACATGTCCTCGAACAGGGCATCGAACTCGTTCACAGCCTGGATTGAGTAAGCCTGCCGCCCGATCTCGGGCCGCCCGGAGCGCCCCGCCGGGGGCTTCAGGGGATAGTCCGGGTCCGGATTCTGTTCGACCAGATAGAATTCGATTTCCGGTGCCACCACCGGCTTCCAGCCCCGCGCCGCATAAAGACTGAGCACGTGCTTGAGCACATTGCGGGGGGCGATTTCCACCGGCCGGCCGTCACGATGATAGGCATCATGGATGAGCTGGGCCGTGGGGTCCTGCGCCCATGGCACAGCGCACAGGGTGGAGAGGTCTGGTTCCAGAACCAGATCGCCATCGGCCACCACCGAATCGACCAGTCCGTCAAACTCGGCATATTCGCCCGAAATGGTCTGGAGGAAGACCGAAAGGGGCAGGTTCATCACCGGGGAGGACAGGAATTTCGAGGCAGGCATGATCTTGCCGCGGGGCACGCCGGCGAGATCGGGTACGGTGCATTCAATTTCAGTGATCTTGCGGGACGCCATCCATGCCCTAGCTTCTTCCAGGGAGGTCACACCGCGCGGATTACCCTGTGCGGCGAGCTTATGGGCCTTGCTGCGCTTTGACATATTGTCCTCTGGCGCGAACAACTCGCGCGGGTTCAGGGAACACCGCCTACCGTATGGAAGTCAACGTGTTGATTGGCCCACTCCCGGCTCTCTGCGCCGGATGAATGGCCGGTAGCCGGCTCATTTCAGGATCTGCAGGAACATGGGTCGAACGAATCGCGTCCGAATCGGTCGCGTTGCATGTTCCATGCCTGTTCTTTTTGTGCTCAAGCCGGTTTTATGCCAGCTGTGCTTATTCAGGAGCGGCGGGTTCCGCAGCCGGCGCAGCGCCACCCCCGGCGGCAGCCCGGAAGGAGGTCGCCTCCAGCAAAGCTGTGCCGATCATGGTGGAGACGGAGGCCTTGTAGGGCGCCATCAGCCGGGTGCCGGCAATGGGGACAAGCCAGACGAAAATGTCCTCATTGTCCTGCATGTATTTCACGGTTTCCCGGTTTGGCCGATGCCCGGCCACGGGCTTGTAGCGCACCTGGCACACCAGCGCCTGTCCCTCATAACCCTTTGTCTTCACGCTCTCCTTGCGTTTGAAACTGAGCTGGAGATCGTACCGTTGTCGGCCATCAAAGACCGGCAATGCGCGGTCACAGCTGGTGGGCGCGAGCAGGTCGCCCGTGCCGGGCACATAGACGAAGGCTCCGCTCACCGGATCAATGATGTTGCGCAGCACCTTGTCTGCTACCGGTACGCGGTCGGGCAGGGGCTTGAGAGGGGGGTGGACATCGGTGCTTGTCACGCCGCCAGAGGCCATGGCGATGCGGGCACGCTCTTTCTTCCCCTCAGATTCGGCGTGCATGGCGTAAACCTGCGGCACCATCTGGGTATCGGTGAGATGCCCGCGCGCCGCGATCTGCCCCTTGCCCGATGAGACAGCGCGCAAGACCCCGGAGATGCGGCCGGAGCCGGATACCTCATACGTGGAATCATCCGCCTTCAGGGTTACTGCACCGCGCCCGAGTTCAACGCCCGCGACTGTAAGGACATAGCGCGCATCCAGCCGACCAGCGGCATCGGCCGGGCCGGCGGACAGGGTCGCCAGCACGAGGGCCGCCAGTGCACCCGTTCCTGTGCGGACGGCGCGGACAGGCGCACCAGAAGGTGTGGCGGAGGGCAAGCAGGGGGCAGGGCGGGCGTAGGTCATGCGTGGTTCCATCGGCAGCAGCGCCATGGGGAGCGAAAAACAGGGGTCGAAAATCCGTTTCCGTTCGCGGGCACACGTGGAATCGGTCTCTGCAATGCGGGGGGAAGGCGGCTGAACTGTGGCTGCCGTTGCAAAGTGACCCTCACGACACGCCCTATTCTTTCAACGGAAACAAGCCAGATTGAATTCATACCTGACAAAGCAGCAAGGTCATTGACTTTGGGCACATTTATCCCGATCTTTCCACCTGTCCCTCGCTTGTGGGTTGTCACAATCAAGACACGCGCGTCTTTGCGCTTCGTCTGTGGCAATCTCTCGCTTGGGTTATCGTTGTTTTTTAGGAGAAAAAAGCCATTCGCCGTCCCATGAGACCCGTCGCGCCGGAGAAGGATGGACCGCGCGTCAATGAGGAAATTCGCATCCGTGAAGTCCAGCTGATTGATCAGGACGGCCAGAATCATGGCGTCGTGGGCATTCGCGATGCGCTGACTCTTGCGCAGGAAGCTGGTCTCGATCTGGTCGAGATCTCTCCCAACTCCGCCCCACCGGTCTGCAAGATCCTCGATTTCGGCCGGTTCAAGTATCTGAACCAGAAAAAGGCCAGCGAGGCCCGGAAAAAGCAGAAGGTGGTCGAGGTCAAGGAGATCAAACTCCGCCCCGGCATTGATGACCATGACTATGACGTCAAGCTGCGTGCCATGCAGCGCTTCTTCGAGGAAGGCGACAAGGTCAAGGTCACGCTCCGCTTCCGTGGTCGTGAGATGGCCCATCAGGATATCGGCTACAAGCTGCTCATGCGCCTGCGTGAGGAAGTAACCACATTTGCGAAGGTGGAAGCCGAGCCGATGATGGAAGGCCGCCAGATGATCATGATACTGGCTCCTCGCTAAGCCCGCATTCTGTCCTTCCGCGCATCTTGCAGCGGGGGCAGACCAGGAACAGGCCCGGCTTGCCGGGCCTTTTTCATGTCTGAAGGTGTGCTTTTTGCCCGAAACCCTGCCGGGACGAAGCGTCATGCAGGCATGAACGGTGTTCATGATTATGTCCTGACCGGCCAAAGAACGGGCTTTTCGGTCGGAATATGGGCGAATTGCTGCCGCACTCGCAGTGTTTCATTCCCGAACGTCAGTGCGTGTGCGGGCTTCGCCGCCGTGAAGGTGCGGGGCGCGTCGGTGGGGTGCAGGGTTGGGGCGATATCCGTTCCCTTTCCTACTCTTCTGCTGGTGCAGTTTGGCATATGCGGTGCTGACGATGGGAAAGGAACTCGCCATGTCGTGCACAACCATGTCAAACACAGCCATGGCCGCGACGTCTGCAAAGCGACACTCTGCCAGCCGAGCAGGCATAACTTGGGCTGTGGTGGCGTCGATCTGCGTCGGCACCATCGGTTTCGCTGTGCCTGTCCAGGCCCAGCCGCTGAATGCAGCGATTGCGCCGCTGGTTGGTCAGGGCGTCGCGCCGGTTATTCAGGTTCAGGACTGGCGTGGCCCGCCGCCCCGTGGTGGGTGGAACAACCGCCCATACGGCGGACAGGGCTGGCGCGGTCCGCCGCCTCCTCCTCCGCGCGGATATTATGGCCGCCCGCCGCCGCCCCGGGGCTGGTATGGACAGCAACCGCCCCGTCATGCCCGCTGGGGTAACCCATACTGGCGCAATAATGGCTGGTATTATCGCGACAATTCCGGTGCCTGGATTGCCGCAGGTGTGGCCGGTCTTGCCCTTGGTGCCGCTGCGGCCGCAGCCATGCGCAACAACAATGCGGTGGATGGGGATGCAGTGGCCTACTGCGCCCGTCGCTTCCGCTCCTACAACCCCAATACCGGCACCTACACCGGTTATGACGGGTATCAGCACCCCTGTCCCTGAGCGGACAGCCATCGGTGATCTGAAGTGGAAGGCCCGGGCCATGTGCCCGGGCTTTTCGTTTCCGGCATGCCGGGACGAAGGGGGCGAACCGGAGACGGGCCGGTAATCGGGCCTCCGGAATGGGGCCCCTTGTGTTTCGCCGGCTGATCCTGTAACGAGTGCGTCCTTCGGAACAGGCCGGCGAAAAAGGGCTGCCGCGCCAGTTCATCCGCTCAACAGCAACAAGAGGCTGAGCGTTCTGTGTCTTTCACGAGGCATGGTGCTTTAGTCACGGAGAGCCAAATGCCCAAGATGAAGACCAAGTCGGGAGCCAAAAAGCGCTTCCGCCTCACGGGTACGGGTAAGGTCATCGCCGGTCAGGCAGGCAAGCGCCACGGCATGATCAAGCGCACCAACGATCAGATCCGCAATCTGCGCGGCTCAACCATCCTGAGCGAGAGCGACGGCCGGTTCATCCGCAAGTACTTCCTGCCTAACGGTTGATGTTAGCGCAAAAGCGATCTGAAGGAGCACCTGTATGGCCCGCGTGAAACGTGGCGTAACATCACACGCCAAGCACAAGAAGGTCTTTAAAGCCGCCAAGGGCTTTTACGGCCGTCGCAAGAATACCATCCGCGCTGCGAAGGCTGCCGTCGAAAAGTCGATGCAGTATGCTTACCGCGACCGGAAGAACAAGAAGCGCACGTTCCGCGCTCTGTGGATCCAGCGTATCAATGCCGGCGTGCGCGCCCTTGATCTGGACCTGACCTATTCCCGCTTTATTGACGGTCTCACCAAGGCCGGCATCGAAGTTGACCGCAAGGTGCTCTCGGATATCGCTATCCATGAGCCTGACGCGTTCAAGGTTCTGGTGGAGCAGGCCAAGGCCGCACTGGCCTGAAGGCTGGTGACGGCGTGACGCTTCTCTGTCCGCCTTTGTGAGACCGATAAAGCCCCGTGCGGTCATCCGTCCGGGGCTTTTCGCGTTGAAATGGGCCAGCCCGCAAGGTTGCTGGCGCTTTCCACGCTCCCCAGGTGCTCTGCACCCTGACACCCTGAATGGACTCGTTTTCTCCGGTTCAAGGCTTTTGCCTTGCCGCCTGAAAACGCTATGAAGCGCTAGCCCAGCGCGCCGGCTTTCGCCGGGGTCCGAACCCAAGGTTCCTGTCATGTCCGAATCCGTGATGAGCGATCCATCCGCCCTTGAGGCCCTTGAGCGCGAGGTTTCCGCCGCCATTGCCGCCGCCGCCAGTGAGGCCGCGCTGGATGAGGTGCGCGTGGCTGCCGTGGGCAAGAAGGGCTCGGTGTCCGAACTGCTCAAATCCCTCGGTCGCATGTCGCCGGATGAGCGCAAGGTGATGGGCCCCGCGCTCAATGGCCTGCGTGACCGCGTGCAGGCGGCTATCGACACGCGCAAGTCTGCGCTGAAGGCGGCAGCTCTTGAGGCGCGCCTCGCCACCGAGAAGGTGGATGTGACGCTCTCCGTGCGCGAAAGCCCGGCAGAACTCGGCCGCATCCATCCCATCGCGCAGGTGATGGAAGAGTTGACCGCCATCTTCGCCGATATGGGCTTTTCCGTCGCCGAAGGGCCGGATATCGAGGATGACTTCCACAACTTCACCGCGCTGAACTTCCCGCCCGGTCACCCGGCGCGCGAGATGCACGACACCTTCTTCCTGCCGCCCGATGCGGAGGGGAACCGCAAGGTGCTGCGCACGCACACCTCGCCTGTGCAGGTGCGCACCATGATGGGCAAGAAGCCCCCCATCCGCGTCATCTGCCCCGGCCGTACCTATCGCTGCGATTCGGACCAGACCCACACGCCGATGTTCCATCAGGTGGAAGGCCTCGTCATCGACAAGGGCGCGCATCTGGGCCACCTGAAGTGGATTCTTGAGGAATTCTGCAAGGCCTTCTTCGAGGTCGAGGGCGTGAAGATGCGCTTCCGCCCCTCCTTCTTCCCCTTCACGGAACCGTCCATGGAAGTGGACATCCAGTGCGACCGCTCGCGCCCCGGTGAGATCCGCTTCGGCGAGGGCAATGACTGGCTGGAGATTCTGGGCTGCGGCATGGTGCACCCGAATGTGCTGCGTAATTGCGGGGTGGACCCGGACGAATATCAGGGCTTTGCTTGGGGCATGGGCATCGACCGCATCGCCATGCTGAAATATGGCATGAGCGACCTGCGCGCCTTCTTCGAGGCCGATGTGCGCTGGCTCTCCCATTACGGGTTCCGCCCGCTTGATTTCCCCACGCTGGCCGGCGGCCTGAGCGCCTGAGCAGGAGAGTGGACCGATGAAATTCACCTATAACTGGCTTCAGGACCACTTTGAGCCCTCCGCCTCCTTCGAGGAGATTGTCGAGCGCTTGTCCCTCATCGGCCTTGAGGTCGAAGAGGTCGAGGACAAGGCCAAGGCGCTCTCCGCGTTTGTGGTGGGCGAGATTCTCACCGCTGCCAAGCATCCGAATGCCGACAAGCTGCAGGTGTGCTCGGTGAAGGTGGGCGAGGGTGCCCCGCTTCAGGTGGTGTGCGGTGCGCCCAATGCGCGCGCGGGCCTGAAGACTGTCTTCGCCGCGCCCGGTACCGTCATCCCAGCCAATGGCATGGTGCTGAAGGTTGGCAAGATCCGCGATGTGGAAAGCCACGGCATGCTGTGCTCCGCACGCGAGCTGGGCGTTTCCGAAGAGAGCGAAGGCATCATGGAACTGCCGGCTGATGCGCCGGTGGGTGCGCCCTTTGCCGAGGTCATTGGCCTGAATGATCCGGTGATCGAGATTGCCGTAACCCCAAACCGTGCGGATTGCCTTGGCGTTTCCGGTGTGGCGCGTGATCTGGCGGCAGCGGGCCTTGGCGAGCTGATGGCCCCCCATATCAAGCGGGTGGAGGGCACGTTTGCCGCGCCTGTGAATGTGCGCCTTGATTTCGGTGATACGCCTTCGCTGTGCCCGGCCTTCGCCCTGCGTGTTATTCGTGGCGTGAAGAACGGCCCTTCACCGGAATGGATGCAGGAACGCCTGCGCGCCATTGGCCTGCGCCCCATCAATGCGCTGGTGGACATCACCAATTTCATGACCTTCGATCGCAACCGCCCGCTGCATGTGTTTGATGCAGCGAAGGTTTCGGGCGATCTGGTGGTGCGCCGGGCGAAGGCGGGCGAGACCCTGCTGGCGCTGGATGGCAAGACCTATGAGCTGGATGACACCATGTGTGTCATCGCCGATGACAAGGGCGTGGAAAGCCTCGCCGGTGTCATGGGTGGCGAGGAGTCCGGCTGCGATGACGCCACCGTGGATGTGGTGGTGGAATCGGCCCTCTGGGAGCCGATCAACATCGCCCAAACCGGCCGCAAGCTGGGGCTGAATTCCGATGCCCGCTTCCGTTTCGAGCGTGGCGTGGACCCGGCCTTCACCCTGCCGGGGCTGGATCTGGCGACCCATCTCATCCTCGATATCTGCGGCGGTGAGCCATCTGAAGTCGTGCTGGCAGGCGCGATCCACGATACCGCCCGCACCATTGATTTCCCGCTCTCCGAGGTGAAACGCCTCACCGGGCTTGAAGCTTCGGAAGCGGAAATGCGCAAGGTGCTGGAAGACCTCGGCTTTGCTGTTTCCGGTGAGGCTCCGGTGCTTCAGGTCTCCCCGCCCTCATGGCGTGCGGATGTGGAAGGCAAGGCGGACCTCGTGGAAGAGGTGGTGCGCATTCTTGGCCTTGAGCGCGTGCCGGCCACCGAGCTGCCGCGTGACGAGAACGCCCGCAAGCCGATTCTCACCACCTTGCAACTGCGCAGCCGCAAGGCACGCCGGGCGCTGGCTGGGCGCGGCATGGTAGAGGCGGTGACGTGGTCGTTCCTCTCCAAGGCGCAGGCAGAGCTGTTTGGTGGCGGTGCGCCGGAGCTGGCGCTCTCCAACCCGATTGCCTCAGACCTCTCCGACATGCGCCCCAGCCTTTTGCCGGGCCTCATCCGCTCTGCGCAGGCAAATGCGGCGCGCGGCTACCCGGATGTGGCGCTGTTCGAGGTGGGGCAGGTGTTCGCTGGCGACAAGCCGAAGGACCAGTTCCAGCACACAACGGGCATCCGTCGCGGCACGGCGCGTCCCAATGGGGCCGGGCGTAACTGGGCGGGCAATGCCGGTTCGGTGGATGTGTTCGATGCCAAGGCCGATGCACTTGCAGCTCTGGCTGCGTGCGGTGCGCCGGTGGGCAATCTCCAGATCAGCACGGATGCGCCCGGCTGGTATCATCCCGGCCGCTCCGGCACGCTGCGTCTTGGTCCCAATGCCATGGCGTATTTCGGCGAGATTCACCCCGCCGTGCTGGAGGCGCTCGACGTTTCCGGCCCGCTGGTGGGCTTCGAGATCGTGATGGACCGCATTCCCGAGGCGAAGGCCAAGGCGACCCGTGCCAAGCAGCAGATCGACCTCTCGCCCTTCCAGCCGGTGAAGCGTGATTTCGCCTTCGTGGTGGCGCGCGATGTGGCGGCGGCGGATATTCTGAAGGCCGCGCAGGGTGCGGACAAGAAGCTGGTGGCAAGCGCCAGCGTGTTCGACATCTATGAAGGCCCCGGTGTGGATGCCGACAAGAAGTCGGTTGCCGTGGAGGTCACTCTCCAGCCGCGCGAGCGCACGCTGACCGACAAGGACCTTGAAGAGGTCGCCAGCAAGATCGTTGCCGACGTGACGAAGAAAACCGGCGCTATCCTACGCGGGTGACATCATCTTCCGCTTGTGATGCGAAGTGAAAACCGCCGGCCCCGGTCTGAGATCGGGGCCGGCGTTTGTGTCTCTGCTCATGGGGCAGGTTGCTGTGCACCCCTTTGGGCGGAAGAGCGGGTAGGGTATTTTCGAGTGAACGGGATGCCGATTCCCGTGGCACATGAGACCGATCAATGAGTGGGCGCGCGTCTGCGTTTCAGTGAGATTCGAGCGTAGCTGAAGCGAACGCTATTCCATTCGGGAAGAGACGGGGAGGCCGCATCAACGTCTGCATGCGGACTCGTAAAACCATGCCGGAGCCCGTGAGGAGCGCTTCTTCTCGGCCTATCCGTATGACTTTCAGTCTGTTGGCGCACGGCTGCTATCGTTCAGCCATGATTTTCATGTTATCCGGCCACAGCCGAGAGTGTGGGCCGGTTTGCGGGCCACACGTCATCAGCACATAGAACAAGGGTGCGCGCCGTGATGCGGATGCGTTGCCTGCCGTGCGGAGAAACCCATGTTTCCGACCCCGAAGCCTGCCCTGACGCCGAACACCTATGCTTATGAATCCGAGCCGATGGTGAAGCCGACAGGCTTCCGCGAATATGACGCGCGTTGGCTGTTCCAGAAGGAAATCAACCTCATGGGCGTGCAGGCGCTGGGCATGGGCCTGGGCACGCTGATGCATGAGATGGGCGTACGGCCCGAACTGGTGACTGCGCACGATTTCCGCTCCTATTCGGCCTCCATCAAATATGCGCTGGCCACCGGCCTGATGGCGACGGGCATCAAGGTGCATGACATCGGCCTTGCCATGTCGCCGATGTCCTATTTCGCGCAGTTCGCGCTGGATGTGCCGGCGGTGGCGATGGTGACGGCCTCGCACAATGACAATGGCTGGACCGGCGTGAAGATGGGCGTCAACCGCCCCCTGACCTTCGGACCGGATGAAATGAACCGCCTGAAGGAGATCGTGCTTGGTGCGAAGTTCGATTTGCGCGGCGGTGGCTCCTACCATTTCGTGGAAAACTTCCCCGATACCTATGTGAAGGACCTGACCGAGCGCCCCAAGCTGAAGCGCAAGCTGAAGGTGGTGGTGGCCTGCGGCAATGGCACCGCCGGTGCATTCGCTCCGCGCATCATCGAGGCGCTGGGCGTGGAGGTCATTCCGCTCGATTGCGAGCTGGATCACACCTTCCCCAAATACAACCCGAACCCCGAAGACATGGAAATGCTGCACGCCATGCGCGATGCGGTGCTGGAGCACAAGGCCGATCTCGCCCTTGGCTTCGATGGCGATGGCGACCGCTGCGGCGTGGTGGACAATACCGGCGAGGAAATCTTCGCCGACAAGATGGGCGTGCTGCTGGCGCGTGACCTCGCCAAGCTGCACCCCGGCTCCACCTTCGTGGTGGATGTGAAGTCCACCGGCCTGTTCGCGACCGACCCGGAACTCATCAAGCTGGGCGTGAAGGCGGATTACTGGAAGACCGGCCATTCCTACATGAAGCGCCGCGTGAACGAGACCGGCGCTCTGGTCGGCTTCGAGAAGAGCGGCCACTATTTCTTCAATGCGCCGGTGGGCCGGGGCTATGACGATGGCCTCGTCTCCGCCATCGCGGTGCTCGACATGTTGGACCGCAGCCCGGAGAAGTCTCTGGCAGAACTGCGCGAGGGTCTGCCCAAGACATGGTCTTCTCCCACCATGTCGCCCCACTGCGCGGACGAGACCAAATATGGCATCGTCGAGAAGGTGGTGAAGTATTACGAGGATCTGGCCGCCAAGGGTACGCTGGTGACGGGTCAGAAGATCCGCGATCTGGTCACTGTCAATGGCGTGCGTGTCACCACGGAAGATGGAAGCTGGTGCCTGTTGCGCGCCTCTTCCAACAAGCCGGAACTGGTGGTGGTGGTGGAAAGCCCTGTCTCGGAAGCCCGCATGCGCGAAATGTTCGCCGAGATCGACGGTGTTCTGCGCACGCATCCGGGTGTGGGCGAGTATAACCAGAAGATCTGAGGGGTTCTGCTGCTGGAGAATTTCTTCAGCCGGCAGGTTTCAGGTTTGATGTGAGTTGAGGCCATGGCTGCACCTGTTGCAGACATGGCCTTTTCTGTGTTGGGTGTCAGAGATCGGCTGGACAGGCTGAGGTTGCTTTCAAAACTCAACCATGAAAAGCCATGGCCGGGATGGGAAAGCTGTCTTGATGGGAAGCGCCGAGGCAGGCTGGTTTCGGCCTTACGGGGAGCAAAGGCCTTCTGTAAACAGCGCCTCCTCTGGACTTTGACTAATCAGAGTTCTCTCAAACGATGGACATACAGTGCACGCGGGGATGCGCTCAGATCAGAGCCCGCTCTGGCTCAAGAGAGGCGGGTCTTGTATTGCAAGGTCTTGTTGCCGTGTCATGATCATTGATGGGTGTACTGGGTCCAATATTCATAACACACTGTTTCTGATGGATATTTCATGGAAGTTGGTGCCCTGAACTGAACCTGTCTGCACGGGCCGGTCAGGGCAGAAGCATTACCCATTCCGTTCCGTAGTCTCAGGCTGCTTCCATTATCTGATGATGGGGCCAGCGCCCTGTCATCGCGCGCAGAGGAACCATTAACCCTTGTGGCATTCCACCTGTGCGTGACTGCTGCATCGGGGCGCATCTTTACTTCCCCGCAAGGGCCTTGCGCCTAGCGTCTCTCCAACGCGGCAAAACATGCCGCAAAGACTGACAGGCTTGTGGCGGATACGTGAGATGCAGACCCTTTTGTCCCGCTTCATTCGAGAGGAGGACGGCTCGACCGCCCTCGAATATGGCCTCATCGCAGCAGGCCTTTCCATCGCGATTGTGACGGTGCTGGCGCAGATCGTCGCCACATTCTCCCGTCTCAAGGCCGCGAGCGCGGCAGCGGGCAATTGAGCCTGCGGGTCGGTTCATGGCTGGCACGTCTTGAGGAGGCCCGGTCCCGCATCTTGTCGTGTCACGGTCTGAGCATTTTCGAGTGAAGCGGGCACAGGTCGCGTGAAGGACATGCGGTCGCTTGAAATATTGGAGCATGTCTTCGATCCCGTGAAACGGAGAAACGCTCCCGAACAAAAAGCCGATGCCCGCTTTCGCGGTGATCTCTGGGAGGCGATTGAGGGTGGCGCAGTTTCTTCTTCTTGGGCTCTATCCGGCTCTGCTGTGCGCGGCCATTGGCACCGATATCGCCCGGCGCATCATTCCCAATCTTCTGGTGCTGGCGCTTCTGGCCGGCTTCGCCCTGCTGGCGGTTCTGATGCCGCTGACGGACCTGCATCTGCGCCTGATGGCGGCAGCCGGTGTGACAGCCGTGGGGTTCGTGCTGTTCTCCCATGATCTGGTCGGGGCGGGAGATGCGAAATTCGCAGGCGCTCTGACCTTGTGGGTGGACCCGGCGTTGGTGCCGGTTTTCATCATTGCATGCAGCCTGATCGGGGGGCTGCTGACCCTCGCCGCGACCCTGCACGCAAAGGGCATGGCCCTGCCGCCGCTGGCTTTCATGGCGCGTGCTGGCCGCACCGTGCCTTATGGCGTGGGGCTGGCCGCAGCCGGGCTGCTGCTGCATCCATGGTCCAGCCTGATGCTTCCGGGCTGAAGCAGAGCCCTTCAGTATCACTCTGGCCTTTGGTCCATCTTGCATGGCGTTTGAGTGAAGCCATCAGGAGCCGTTCAAAGACCGGCGTAGATGGTATGATCGTGCGGCATTTCCGGTTGCTCTGATTTTCATGGCACAGTTCAAGACCGGATGGCCCGGCTCCTGTGCTGCCTTTACAGCAACCCGCGCATGGCTTTTCGCCACTTCAATACCCGCTCTGCGGTTTTCAATTCTCTGCTTCCCCTTCGCCTTGCGGGGCAGGACGTGCTACCCCGCTGCACAAGGAGTGCATCATGCTGGATAGCCTTTCCCCCTCTTCCGCCGAGAGCCTGCCCGTCTGGTGCGTGAGCAAGGCGGAGTTTGCCGGTTTCGATCTGCCTGCTGCTGTGCGCCGTTTTGCCGAAAGCGCGGGCTTCAAGGGTGAGGCGGGCAAATGCCTGCTGGTGCCGGGGCCGGAGGGTGCGCTTGCGGGCGCACTGTTCGGTGTGGCAACGGGCGCGGCGGCTGATCCCTTCGCCACCGGCGCGCTGCCGGCCCTGCTGCCGGCTGGCCTGTGGCGGCTGGAAGGGCAGGTAGAAGATGCACGCCTTGCGACCCTGGCCTTCGCGCTGGGATGCTATCGTTTTGGCCGCTACCGCAAGGCCACACCACCGGACGCACGCCTCGTGGTGCCGGACGGCGTGGATGGCGATGACATCACCCGGCTGGCGGAAGCGGTATTTCTCACCCGCGATCTTGTGAACACGCCCGCCAATGACATGGGCCCGGCGGAGCTTGAGGCCGCCGCCCGTGCGCTGGCCATCCGCCATGGGGCGCAGGTGCGTGTCATCACGGGTGATGCGCTGCTGGCGCAGAATTTCCCGATGATCCATGCCGTGGGCCGGGCTGCCCCGCGTGCGCCACGCCTCATCGAGATTACGGCAGGCGATGAAGCCGCACCCAAGGTGACGCTGGTGGGCAAGGGCGTGTGCTTTGACACCGGCGGGTTGGACCTGAAGCCTTCCGCCGCCATGCTGTTGATGAAGAAGGACATGGGCGGGGCCGCCAATGCACTTGGCCTTGCCCATATGCTGCTGGCGCGCGGCGCGAAGGTGCGTCTCAAGGTGCTGATTCCCGCCGTGGAGAACAGCGTTGCTGGCGATGCCTTCCGCCCCGGTGATATTCTGCCGAGCAGAAAGGGTATCTCGGTCGAGATCGGTAATACCGATGCCGAAGGCCGTCTGGTGCTGGCCGACGCACTGGCGCTGGCGGATGAGGACAAGCCCGATCTGCTGATCGACTTTGCCACCCTCACCGGCGCTGCTCGTGTGGCGCTGGGCCCGCAACTGCCCGCCGCCTTCACCGCGGATGATGCACTGGCGGCAGACCTTGCTCGCCACGCCGAGGCGGAGGATGACCCGCTGTGGCGTCTGCCCCTGTGGGCGCGCTATGCAGGCATGCTGGATTCAAAGATCGCGGATACCAATAATGTCTCTTCTGGCGGGTTTGCCGGGGCTATCACGGCGGCACTGTTCCTGAAGAAGTTCGTGGAAACGGCCGGAAGCTGGCTGCATCTGGATCTCTTCGCATGGAATCCTTCCGCACGTCCCGGTCGGCCCGAGGGTGGGGAAGCGCAGACCATTCGTGCGCTGGATGCCCTGATCCGCGCGCGCTATGGCTGAAATGCGAGCGAGGGCGGAGCGGCGGGGCGTGGAGAGCATGCGTTTTGCTTGATGCTTTGTCTCACCTCACCGTCAACAGTCACGTCCTTGCGGATGCCGAGATTTGTTGTGTGGCGTGAGTTCGTTTCATGCATGAGCCCCTCTTCTGGTGGTGGGGTCATTGTGATGAAGCCATGCCATACTTGCACAGCTCTTCTGGTGCGTCTCTCTGCCAGTCCGCTGCACGGCCCGAGCCTTTCCCCGTTGCTGTGAAACGGGGAAAGGCTGCGGTACCGTTCACTGCCTGCCCCATTACATGAGGTGAAGCCGATGGATCTTCCCGAAGGCTATGACCGCCGCCTGACCCCAGCCCGCCCTGATCTTGCCGCGGCTTATCTGCGCGGCATCATTTCGGCCGAACGCTATGTGGAAGGCGCGATACATAGTGTTCTCACCACCCGTGCGGCTGTGCGGCGCGAACCCCGCTCCAATGCCGGGCTGGAAACCGAGGCGCTGTTTGGCGAGACAGTGCGCGTGTTCGAGGAAACTGCTGAGGGCTGGTGTTTTGTGCAGCTCGAACGCGATGGCTATGTGGGCTATATGCCGGCAGAAGCGCTTGGCCCTGCCATCACACCCACGCACAAGGTCAGCGCCTTGCGGACCTTTGTGTTTCCGGGGCCGGACATCAAGCTGCCGCCGGTGATGGATATGTGCTTTGCGAGCCCAGTGGCGGTGCGTGAGGTGAGGGGCACTTTTGCCGTGACACATCTGGGCTTCATCCCCACCGTGCATCTTGCGCCACTGGACGCGCAAGCGCAGGACCCTGTTGATGTGGCCCTGCGGTTTCTGGGCGTGCCTTATCTGTGGGGTGGGCGCTCCAGTCTGGGCATTGACTGCTCCGGTCTGGTGCAAACTGCCCTCATGGCCTGTGGCATTCCTGCGCCGCGTGACAGCGACATGCAGGAGCGGGGATTGGGAGCGGAGCTGCCGCTGGATGGGCCGTTCCGACGCGGGGATATGCTGTTCTGGCCCGGCCATGTGGGGCTGGTGGAGAATGGTGAGACCCTGCTGCATGCCAATGCGTTTCACATGGCTGTGTCACGCGAGAATCTGGCCGATGCGCTGGTCCGCATTGCGACCACAGGCCCTGCGTTGCGTCGTGCAAAACGGTTCTGATATGCGCGGTCATTGATGCCGCGAAAGGAGAAGACGGTGAACCAGACAACCAGCGCCGAGCGCCTTCAGAACGTGCGCGACGAGGTCGCCACGGCCTGTATTGATGCCGGGCGCGCATGTGAGGATGTGACGCTCGTGGCGGTCTCCAAGACCTTCACGGCGGCCGAGATCGAGCCGGTTCTGGCCGCCGGCCAGCGCGTGTTCGGGGAAAACCGGGTGCAGGAGGCAAAGGACAAGTGGCCAATGCTGCGTGAGGCATGGCAGGGCGTGGAACTGCATCTTATCGGCCCGCTGCAATCCAACAAGGCGCGTGAGGCGGTGGAACTGTTCGACGTGATCCATACGGTGGATCGCCCCAAGATCGCCGCCGCGCTGGCCGCCGAGATGGTGCGACTTGGGCGCACGCCGAAACTGTTCGTTCAGGTCAATACTGGTGCCGAGCCACAGAAGGCCGGGATTTTGCCACAGGACGCCGATGCCTTCATCGCGACTTGCCGGGAGCAGCACGGTCTCACCATTTCCGGCCTGATGTGCATTCCGCCCGTGGATGCGGTGGCAGAGCCGCACTTTGCCCTTCTGGAGCGGATCGCCAATCGCAATGGCCTGAAAGAGCTCTCCATGGGCATGAGCGCGGATTTCGCTGCCGCTATTCGTCAGGGGGCAACCCATGTGCGGGTTGGCAGCGCGATTTTCGGGCATCGCTGAAGGCGTATCGGGTCGGAGCAAGAGCTGGTTCTCATTACGCATCATGGGCAAGGGGCCAGGCTCAACCGGAGCGCCGGAGTGAAAGCCAGATGAGGCGTGGGGAAGGGAAATTCAGCCGGATAAAATTTATCCACCCCCTTGCGCCTTCGGGGGAAGGCAGATACATAGAGCCCCTTCGCGAAACGCTCCCATCGTCTAGCGGTCTAGGACGTCGCCCTCTCACGGCGAAAACAGGGGTTCGATTCCCCTTGGGAGCACCATTCGTTTTCGCGAATATTCTCCGAATTTATTCTTTCTGAATGCTGCTTTTCGCCAATGAGCGAGACAGGTCCGGAATATTTGTTTTCCTTCATCCTGTCGTGTGCGCCTTGTGCCTCTTCTCTGTCGCGCTTCGTCTGGGCCGGTGGCGTTGCGCAAATTCTTTATTGCCGGGTTGTCAGTTCGGTTGCCTGTCCTCAGGAACAGGCGGCGAGGGGGCATTCCTCATTGTAATATCAATGATATTCGCCATGACGGAATGATTCAGGCATCCGGCACCCGTCATAAGCTGTCGCTCTGCGGGGCCGGTCCGTTCGATGGTCTTTTTTCCTGAAAGCGCGCGACCCGGCAGGCTTGGCGAAAATCTTTTTACTTATCCTCATCTGGAAGTAATGCCGGTTCTTCTTGTGCGGATTTTTCCATCGCCTCCAGTGTTGCTGTACGGGAGGCATGACGTCCAGCTATCACGCCCACAACGACCAGTTGGAGGAAGTGATAAATCATGATGGGCGTGATGATGAGAGAGAATTGGGGCAGCGCCCCGAACATCACGGTGGCCATGGGCAGGCCCGTGGCGAGAGACTTCTTGGAGCCGCAAAAGGCAACGGCAATGGTATCGGCATGGTTCAGTTTCGCCATGCGACACACCAGAAGCATAAGCAGATAAACCAGCGTGAACAACAGCATGGTGCCAATGGCGATTTCCAGGAGCAGCGTGGGGCTGTGGCCGCTCCAGAGGCCCGCTGCGACACTGTCGCAGAACGCATTGTAGACGATGGCGAGAATGACAGCCCTGTCCGCGATCTTCACCAGACTGCGATGCTTTTCGATGAACCCCTGAAGCAATGGCCGCAGCACCTGCCCGATAACAAGCGGCAGAATGACAATGATGGTGAGCTTGAGAATGACATCTCCCAGCGCCATGCCTTCACCGGTCGCCTGAAGATACCACGCCATCAGCAGCGGGGTGATGAACACGCCGATGAGGCTGGAGATGGAGGCATTGAAGATGGCCACGGGCACATTGCCCCGCGCCAGAGAGGTCATGGCCACCGAGGAAGAGACGGTGGAGGGCAGAACGGCGAGGAAGAAGAAGCCGGTGGTGACATCCTCTGGCAGCACCTGTCTCAGCGCTGGCATGCACAGCAGCACCACCAGCGGAAACACGACGAATGTGGCGACCTGCACCATCAAATGCAGCCTCCAGCGGGTTGCGCTTTCCATCAGCCGCCGTGTGGGCAGGGCGACGCCATAGAGGAAGAAGACAAGGGCGATGCCCCAGTTTGCGGCCTTGTCCGCATGTAGCGGGCCGCCGGTTACGCCCGGCGCGGGCCAGAGCAGTGCCAGCCCCACGACAATGAGGAGGGACAGCAGGAACGGGTCAATCTTGAAACGCGCCAGCATGGCATCCCGCATGGATAGGCAACGGGCAGACCGGTGGGTGTGAAGACCCGGACTCCGGTGCGCCCGTCTGGTGGGCCGGAAGCCTGAGGCTGCCGGACGATGGCGGGCCAGATGATCCAGCCCGTGGTTCAGTGGTGCGGAGCCTGTTGCCAGCTGCCGCATTGGTGATGCTCCGGCAAGGGCTCCGATCAGAGCTTCAAGCCGGAAGACGTGTCCCATCAGGCCCGATGGGTCGTGGGATGATTCTTCCACCTGTGCGAGGCGATAGGCCTGCGCTTTCTGCGCATGCAATCCGGCGCAGTGCATCCGGCCCTTTTTCGTCATGGCTAGGATGGCGTGCCCACATCCAACCTCACCATGAGGCGACACTGCCATCGCTGCGTGGGTCCTCTCCGCCCTCGATCCAGCCTTCGGGGTGCAGCACGAGGGCACCGGCATGACCCATGCGCTCATCGAAATCCGCAACGACTTCCACCGGGTGCCCCATGGCGCGCAGGGTGTCGATGATCTCCGGCGCATAGCGGGATTCCAGCTTCAGCGTGGTGCTGTATTCCGCCCATGTGCGACCCAGCAGCCAGCGCGGGGCTGCCACTGCCGAGCGGATATTGTGCCCGCCCCAGATGTAGCGGGAGAACAGCGCGGCCTGTGTCTGTGGCTGGCCCTCGCCGCCCATGGTGCCATAAACCAGAAGCCGTCCATCATCCAGCTTGGCCATGGCCGGGTTTAGCGTATGGAAGGGTTTGCGGCCGGGCGCGAGGGAGCGCAGCTTGCCGGGGGTCAGATCGAACGAGCAGCCGCGGTTCTGCCACCAGATGCCGGTTTCCGGCAGCACGACGCCCGAGCCGAACTCGAAATAGATGCTCTGGATCATGCTGACAGCGCGGCCCTCGCTGTCGATGACGCCCATCCATGTGGTGTCGCCATCGCTCACCGGGGCCGGCCATGGGCTGGCGTGGTCCAGCGGAATGGCGGCGGCACAAGCGGTGATCGTCGCCTCATCCAGCAACTGGGTGGGGTCGATGGTCATCTGGCCGGGGTCGCCAATATGGCGGTCCCGCAGAATGAAGGCCTGCTTGGTGGCTTCCACGAGACCATGGATGCCGGCCACATTGTCCGGCGACCAGCCGGGCTGGCGGATCCGGTCATAGATGGCGAGAATGAGCAGGGAGGCCAGACCCTGCGTCGGCGGGTTCATGTTGAAGAGCTGGCCGGCGCTGATGCGGGTTTCCAGCGGGGCCTTGAGCTCCGCCCGGTGGGCTTCAAGGTCGGAGAGCATGACCGGACTGCCCACGGCGGCAAGATCGCGGCCGATGCTGCGGGCCAGATCCCCGGTGTAGAAATCCTGTGCACCGGCGCGGGCGAGTTGTTCCAGTGTGGCCGCAAGAGCGGGAAAGTGGTGGCTCTGGCCATAGGTGGGCACTTCGCCATTGCGCAGGAAGCTGGCGCTGAAACCGGGTTGGGGTTCCAGCTCGGCCCGTTTAGCGCGGGTGTTCTCTTCCTGACTGTGGGTGACCGGATAGCCCGCACGCGCATAATGGATGGCGCTTTCCAAAAGGCGGGCGAAGGGCAGCTTTCCGCCCCAAGCCGTACGGCTGTGTTCATAGGCCATGCCCCAGCCCGAAATGGTTCCTGCCACCGTGTTCGCCGCCAATGGGCCGCGCCACGGAATGGTGCTGAGGCCTGCATAAAGCTCCGGCACCACATGCGCACCGGCAGCCCCGCAGGCATCAATGGCCTGTATCGGTGTGCCGGGGGCATGCAGCAGCCAGAAACCATCGCCACCAATGCCGGTCATGTGCGGATAGACCACGGCCAGGGTCGCGGCCATGGCGATGGTGGCTTCGATGGCGTTGCCGCCGTCACGCAGGATGTCGAGGCCGGCCTGTGAGGCGAGAGCGTGCGAGGCAACGGCTGCACCGCGTGTTCCAAGAATGGGATTCATGTGATGTCCTTCACCGTGATGCTGCGCGAAGCTGCTCGACAACCGGGGCCGACCAGGCGGCGGAGGTCAGCATCGCGGCATTTCTGGCAGCCAGAAGATGGGCGCGCATTTCCCGATATGCGGTGCTGGCATCGTGTTTCACGATGGCATCCACAATGGCGCAATGTTCCTCGAAAGACGCGCTCATGCGCTCGAGGTTGCGGAACTGGGAGCGGCGAAACGGCGCCACGCGGTTGCGCAGGCTGAGGGTTGTCTCGATCAGGATGCTGTTGTGGCACCCCTGAAGGATGATGTTGTGAAAGTCCCGGTTGGCATCGTCATACTGGTCGATATCCGCACTCTGCAAAGCCGCGCGGCTGGCCTCATGAATATCGACCAGCTTTTTCAGTTCGTCCGGGCTCATGCGCACGGCAGCATGGCGCGCGCATGAAGCTTCCATCTCGCCAATCGCCTCAAAGGCCATGTCGAGTTGCGCCGTGGACAGATAGGTGACGACCGAGCTGCGGTTGGGCCGGGTTTCCACCAAGCCCATGCTCGAAAGCTTTTTCAATGCTTCCCGGATGGGGGTGCGTGAGACCTGATAACGCTCCGCGAGCGAGACCTCGTCCAGCCGCGCGCCGGGGGTGAAGGTGCCCACTACGATTTCATCGGCGATGGACTGGCACACCTCATCCGCGAGGCTGCCGCGATGGCGGGGGTGTCTGTCCGGCAGGATGCTCATTGCGCAGCCTCCAGTTGCTCTCCCGCCATGCTCCAGCAACTGACAGTACCCGCTGCGGTGGCTGTGGCAGGGGGCACAACCGTCCGGCAACGATCATCCGCAAGGGTGCAGCGCGGGGCGAAGGCGCAGCCGGCGGGCAGGCGGGCAAGGTCCGGCGGAGAGCCGGGAATGGCGGCCAGCGGCGCGCCCCGATCCTCGGGGCCGACAGTCGCCGCCAGCAGGCCGCGCGTATAGGGATGCTTGGGCGTACGCACGATATCGCGCACCGGCCCTTCCTCGACAATGCGGCCGGCATACATCACCGCGATCCGGTCCGCGACCTCGACAGCGGCGGCGATGTCATGGGTGACGAAGATCATCGACATGCCTGTTTCCCGCTGCAACTGCCGCAGCAGCAAAAGCACCTGAATCTGTACAGTTGCATCCAGCGCGGTGGTGGGCTCGTCCGCCAGCAGCAGTTGCGGCTGGCAGGAAAGGGCCAGCGCGATCATTGCCCGTTGCCGCATGCCGCCGGACAGTTCATGCGGAAAGGCATCGAGGCGGGACTTGGCCTGCGGAATCTGCACATGCTCCAGCATCTGGAGCGCGCGCTCGCGCGCGGCTGCTGGCGACACTTTCTCATGGGCGCGGATCGCCTCGCTGATCTGGCTGCCGATGGTATAGACCGGATCGAAAGCCAGCCCCGGCTCCTGAAAGATCATGGAGACCTTGCCGCCGCGATAATGTTCCAGCGCCCGGCCCCGCAGGGCCAGCACATCATCGCCATCCATGGTGATCCGCCCGTTGATGCGGGTGCGCTTTTCCGGGTGCAGGCGCAGCAGGGTGCGCAGGGTGACACTCTTGCCAGAGCCTGACTCGCCCAGCAGACACAGCACCTCGCCCGTGTTGAGCTCAATATTCACGCTGTTGAGGGCGCTGGCGGTGCGCGACCCGGTGAACTGCACGGTGAGATCCTGAATGGAGAGCAAAGGCGCGTTCATGCGGACAGCCTCCCGGAGGCGGCGCTGTGGCCGGAGGTGGGATCATTGAGATGGCAGGCGGCGAGATGCTCGGCATCTGTCCCCACCTGCATCAGGGCAGGGGCGCGGCTGGCGCACACGCCTTCGGCAAAGGCGCAGCGGTCGCGGAAGCGGCAGCCGCTGGGCGGGTTGATGGGGTTCGGCGGATCGCCGCTCAAGGGCGGGGCCTGCGTGCGGTGGTCCGGGTCCATGGACGGCACGGCGGAGAGCAAAGCGCGCGTGTAAGGGTGGGCCGCCGTGCTGTAGATGCGCTCCACCGGGCCGGATTCCACCACCTGCCCCAGATACATCACCATCACCAGATCGGAGATGTAGTGCACCACATGCAGATCGTGGGAGATGAACAGATAGGTGAGGTTGCGCTCGGCTTTCAGCTCTTGCAACAGGTTCAGGACCTGCGCTTGCACTGATTTGTCGAGCGCGGCAACCGATTCATCCAGGATGATGAGGCGCGGATCGAACGCCAATGCGCGCGCGATGTTGATGCGCTGGCGCTGCCCGCCGGAAAGCTCGTGCGGATAGCGGTTGGCGAACTGGTTGGGCTCCATGCCGGTGCGGGCCAGAAGGTCACGCGCCAGCTTCATGGCCTCGCCCGCCGCCATGCCATGCACACGGGGGCCGAACGCAATGGTCTCGGCGATGGTCATGCGCGGGTTGAGCGAGGCGAAGGAGTCCTGAAACACCATTTGCAGGCTGCGGCGGAACTCCTTGTGGCTGACCGTGCGAAAGTCCTCGAGGGACTCGCCATCGAAGATCATCTCGCCGGCATCCGCCTTCATCAGATGGGCGATGAGGCGGGCGGTGGTGGACTTGCCGCAGCCGGATTCGCCCACAATGCCCAGCGTCTTGCCCTTGGGCACGCTGAAGCTGACATTATCGACCGCATGCACCACCCGCTTCTCGCGGGAGAACATGCTGCCGCGCACGGGGAAGTGCTTGGTGAGCCCCTCCACGATGAGCAAGGGCTGGGCGGGGCCGCCGCGATCCGCAGGGGGCAGAGGCTGGGAGGCGGGGGAGATGGAGAGATCTTGCTGCATCGTCATGACCGGTTATCCATGGCGGAGCGCACGCTGTCGGCGAGCAGGTTGAAGGCGATGGACGTGACGAAGATGAACGCGCCGGGAAGGGCCGCGACCCACGGATTGCTGTAGATGGCCGAGCGCAGCGTGTTCAGCATCAGGCCCCATTCCGGCTCCGGCGGCTTCACGCCAAGACCAAGGAAGGACAGGCCGGAGGCGAGGATCATGCTCACCGAGAGCAGGCCCGTGCTGTAGACGAACACCGGCCCCAGCACATTGCCCAGCACATGCACGCGGATGATGGTGAAGGCACCGGCTCCACTCATGCGCGCGGCCTCGATATAATCGAGCTTGCGCACCTGCATGGTGGCGCTCTCCGCCACACGCACCACCTGCGGCACGAACACCAGCGTCAACGCGATGAGGCAGTTGCTCATGCCCGAGCCGAGCGCGCCGGAAATTGCCACCGCCAGCAGGACCGAGGGGAAGGCATAGAAGATATCAAGCGCGCGCATGATGAGCATGTTGATGCGCCCGCCGACATAGCCCGCGAACACGCCGATGAGTGAGCCGAAGACGAAGGCGGTCAACACGGGGACCACGCCCATGAGCAGGGACATCCTGCCGCCATGCATGAGGCGGGTGAGCATGTCGCGCCCCAGTTCATCGGTGCCGAGCGGATAGCCGGGGCTGCCGACCGGGAGGAGGCGGCGGATCATGGAGCCCTTATAGGGGTCTGCCGGGGCGATCCATGGGGCGAGCACGGCGGCGGCGATGATGAGTAGGAGCACGGTGGCGCTCAGCCATGCCGTGCGGTCGTGCTTCAGGCGCTGCCATACCGTGGACCAGTAGCTGCGGCTCGGGGTGGCGATGACTTGCGGCGTGATCGCGAGAGGGGAGGAGAGTTCGGATAGTGCGGACATGTCAGGCTCTTCCCATGCGCGGGTCGATCAGGGGCTGGAGGATGTCCACCAGCAGGTTGAGGACCACGAAGAACATGCACAGCACCAGAATGGTGCCCTGAAGCAGGGGCATGTCGCGCTGGAAGATGGCGGCGTTCAGCAGGAAGCCGGTGCCGGGCCATGCGAACACGGTTTCAACCAGAATGGAGCCACCCATCAGATAGCCCACCTGAAGACCGGCCACGGCCAGCACTGTCGGCGCGGTGTTCTTCACCACATGGAAGAAGATGCGCCGCCCGGAGAGACCGCGCGCCTGAAGGGCGGTCACGAACTCCTGCTGGAGGGTGTCGGAGACGAGCGCACGCACGGTGCGGGTGATGATGCCCATGGGAATGACGGCGAGGGTGAGGGCCGGCAGCACCAGATAGCGCATGTGCTCCCAGTCCCACTGCCAGGCCGATGACCCGCCAGGCCCCGCGCCCATGGCAGGAAACAGCGGCAGCCAGATCGAGAAGCAGATGGTCAGCACCAGCCCCAGCCAGTAATGGGGGATGGAGACACCGATGACGGAAGAACCGGTGGCCATGCGGTCCAGCAGGCTGCCATGATAATAGCCGGCGACCGCACCGAGGATGCAGCCGATCACCACGCCGATCAGCGCCGCCACGCCGGCCAGAAGCAGGGTGTTGCCCACCGCCTTGAGCACTTCCCCCACCACCGGCCTGCCGGTTGCGATGGATGTGCCCAGATCTCCCTGCACGGCATGCATCAGCCACAATGCGTATTGCACGATCAGCGGGCGATCGAGCCCATAGGCCTCGCGCAGGGCATTGATGACCTCTTCCGGGGCATCTGCCGGGGCGATGGCGTTGAGCGCATCACCCGGCGCGAGATGCACGAGCGCGAAGGAGACAACCGTCACGCCCAGTGCGATCGGGATCGTGTAGAGGACACGTTTCAGCATATAGGCCAGCATGGCAGCTTCTTTCTGAGGGGGGCCGGAGCGTGTGCACCGGCCCCGTCTGCAGTCTTGGGCGGGGTGTCAGGCGCGGCGGGTCACTTCTGCTCTGTGCCCATGCCGATGGTGGTCAGGTCCTGGAACCAGTGCTGGGCCTGGGTGAACTTCTCGACCTTCGGGGAGAGGGCGTGCGGGTTCACGTCATGCACCACCCACAGCATCAGCGCGTCATCGACCATGTTCTGGTGAACGAAGGCGAGAAGCTCGTCCTGCTGCTTGGTATCGAAGGTGGTCTGAACCTTCTCGATGGCTTCATCGACCTTCGGATTGGCATAGCCGCCCCAGTTCACGCCCTTGGGCGCGACATAGCCGGAATAGGCGAAACGGGTGATGGCGTAGAAGGGGTCAGCCGTCACATAGCCGAGATTGATGGCGGTGATGTCCTTGCCGGCATTCATCTCGTTCTTCGCACCGGCGCGCCAGTGCAGGTACAGGTTCTCCAGTTCCACCACCTCGAAGGTGACATCGATGCCGACTTCCGCGAGGCTTTGCTGGACGAACTCGTTCATCGGCAGCGAGAGCATCTGGCCGGTGCCGCCCTGTGCGATGATGACCTTGGCCTTGAGCGGCTTCTCCGGGCTGTAGCCAGCTTCCTTCATCAGGGCCTTGGCGGCCTCAGGATCAAACTTGATGTCGAACTCAGGCTTGCCGAACCAAGGGCTGGTCTCGTCCACCTGTCCCTTGGCGGGGGTGGCCAGTCCGCTCAGCAGGGCCACCACGGATGCGCGGTCAACGGCAAAATTCGCCGCCTTGCGCACGCGGATGTCCGCCCATGGCGAGCCTTCCTGCGTGGAGAAGTGATAGGGCCAGACATGCGGGGTGACGTTCTGGACAATCTTGAAGCCGTTGCCCTGCAACTGCGGCAGCACATCCGGCGGCGGGGTTTCGATGATGTCCACCTGCCCGGTTAGCAGGGCATTGGCGCGAGTCATGGCATCGGGAATGGGCAGCAGCACGATGCGGTCGGTCTGCGCCTTGCGGTTGGCATCCCAGTAGGCATCGTTCTTCACCAGTTCAGCGCGCTCACGCGGCACCAGCTTGTCGAGCTTGAACGGGCCGGTACCGGAGGGGGTGCTGGCGAACTTGTTCCAGTCGCGGCCCACGGCCTCAAACTGGGCGGGGCTGGAAATCAGGAACCACGGCAACTGATAGGGGAAGAGCGCATCGACAGCCTTGGTGGTGATTTCAACCTTGTTGCTGTTGAATTTGCGATAGGAGGCGAGTTGAAGTCCGACCCATCGTGAAACTTGACG
>JAUCBT010000019.1:0-24978 GCA_034676685.1 Xanthobacter sp.
CGTGAAAAGATGCCGTCGCTTAACATGCAGAGCGGTTTCTCAAGTTCACTGAAACGGGGCCGAGTTTCAGACGTGCCAAAAAACACGAAAACCCCTGCCCAGCTTTCACCGGACAGGGGTTTGCTATTCAAAGCCGCTGACAAAGGCAGGACTGGTCAGGCCGCTTCTGGCAGCCACTCTTCCAGGGTGACCTCAAAGGTCATGCACACCGGATTGGAACCCGCAATGAAGGGGCCGCCATAGACATTGCCTTCCGGGTCCGCCACCACGCCGGTGAGGGCCGCAGTGAGGGAGCCATCGGCCTGCTCACGCACTTCACCGGCAAGGCTGACGATTTCCACCGCCGGGCCTTTGATGTGCACCATCTTGCCATCCAGCGTGCCGAGGCAGCTATCCACAAGGCTCCCAAGCGCACCGCGCACGAAGGCATTGCGGAAGCCTTCGGCCAGGCACAGCTTTTCAATGCACTGCACCAGATCCTCGTTCGGCGCGATGCGGGCATAGGCTACGCGGCCCATGCGTCCAGCTTCAACAACGGGATTGGTCTCGGATGTCACGGTCTCAGTCATGGACTTCCGCCTTCGCATGGGGCTGGAGGAGGGGAATATTGGTTTCCGGATCAAAGGCCTGGCGCAGCTCGAAACTGTCGAGCGAGGTCACCAGAACCGGAATGGGATAGGGGCCGACGATGGAGGCTTCCGTGAGGATGTGACCACCCTTCACCACACCGCTTTCCGTACGGATAGCCGCATGGCAATGCACCAGCGGATTGCCCTTCATGTTCACACCGATGGTGGCATTGCCAAAGACCATATAGGTCTTTCCAGCCAGGATCGGCTTGGTATAGGCGATGACGGCATTGCCGCTCGGATCCGGCGGGGCGACGCAGTAGTCCAGCGTCTCGAAATAGCCGCCAAGAATGGTGGTGGAGGCGTTGGTGACGCCAATTTCCGCCAATGGCTTCACCAGCGCATCAAACAGGCTCAGGCCCGGCTCCAACGCCAGACGGATATGGCGCGCGGCTTCCGAGCGCATGCTCTGGATGCGCACCGGATTGAAGCGCCCCGGATGAATCAGGGTGCGCGAGCGCGGAAACTGGGTCGATGCAGCAGCTCTCATCTGGAGTCTCCAAATTCGTGCGCAGGCGATGGCACGGCTTCTGGCCGGGCAGCACCCGTCATGGTCGCTTCATACCCGCCCTGATTGCATGAGAATGGTAATATTCCGCCTGATGTGCTGGCATCTCATGCCTGAAAGGCACAGAAATACTCTATGCCGCACTGCGAATTCGGCAGCGCACAACGGAACAACATTCCTCACCCATATCAGGGCATCTTCTGAAGGATGCCTTCCCGGCCTTTACGTTCAGCGCCGGATTGTTCTTTCATGATAGACCTGATCCATCAAAATTTCTTTCTTATTTTCCCGCCTCTGGCAGAATGCATAGAACGAAAACGGGAAAAATAGATGCCCCGACAGAACAGCCGATCTGCCCCGAAGGTGAGCACGCCATCGGCCGCCCGGCCACTCGATGCGATGGACCGCAAGATCCTCTCCGCCCTGCGCACGGATGCACGCCTCACGATGGCGGATTTGGCGCAAAAGGTGGGGCTCTCCCAGTCGCCCTGCTGGACGCGGGTGAAGCGGCTGGAGCAACTCGGCGTGATCGAGGACTATGTGGCGGTGCTCAACCACAAGGCGATCGGCCTCACCGACATCGTCTTCATCGAGATCACGCTGGAGCGCCACGATGACAAGGTTCTGGACCGGTTTGGCGAACTTGTGGCGCGCATTCCCGAGGTGGTTGAAGCCCATCTCGTAACCGGGGAATATGATTACCTGGTCAAGGTGGCGGTGGCGGGCACCGAGCATTATGAGCGCTTCCTGCGCGAGCACCTCTACCGCATCGAGGGTATCCGCCAGTCGCGCTCCACCTTCGCCCTACGCGCGCTGAAACGTTCCATCTCCGTGGACCCGATGGATTTTTCGTGACGCCAAAGGCTCTTACACAGAACGCATGGGCCGTGAGATGCAATCTGCGCGACTCTTGAGTTCATCTGACGCGCACCGCTTCAAGACAGAGCCCGAAGGCACCAAACAAAACGGCCCCGCACCTTGAGATGCGGGGCCGTCCTTCCCTGGGGCAGACAGGGGCTCGGAAGTGGTCTGTCACTCAGACTGCAACAGACCGCCAATACTGAAACCGCCATCAACCGCGATGGTCTGGCCGGTAATGTAGCTGGACTTCGCCTCATCCAGCAGGAAGGCAATCGCGCCGGCCACTTCTTCTGGCTCGGCGTAGCGGCGCATCGGCACACGGTCTTCCCAATTCTTGCGCACGACGGCGGAATGCATCGCCTTCGCCATTGGAGTTTCGATGGGGCCGGGCGCAATCGCATTCACGCGGATACCGAATTCTGCGAATTCGACCGCCAGAATGCGGGTCATCTGGATGACACCGCCCTTGGAGGAGCCATAAGCCGTGCGGCCAAGGCTGCCGACCAACCCGGACACCGACGCAATATTGACGATGGAGCCGCCACCGCTCTCCTTCATCGCCTTTGCCACTTCGCGTGAGATGACAAAGCTGCCGACCAGATTGATATCCAGAATGCGGCGGAACTGCTCAACCGTGGTCTCGAATGCGGGCGTCACAGCGCCGATGCCAGCAGAATTCACCAGCCCGCGCAGAGGGCCGAAATCTTTCGCCCAGTCCGCGACCGCCGAGATCACACCGGCTTCGTCCGACACATCGAGACGGGCAAAACGCACCTTGTCGCCATGGGCGGCCAGCCGCGTGCGTGCAGCATCCAGCGCCGCCTCGCCAATATCGGCGGCGATCACCTGCCAGCCATCGTTCAGAAGATCTTCCACCAGGGCAAGACCAATGCCGGATGCACCGCCAGTGACGATCACGGAACCTTCACGCGCCAAGATATCCTCCCAATCTTCTTGTTAAAGGGAGACGGCCCGGCCGGGCCGCCTCCACAGTTGTGTGTTACGCAGAGATCTCGCCGCGTTCTTCCAGCGCCTCGCGCACCATCTTCTTGGTGATCTTGCCGTAGGCGGACTTGGGCAGGCTGTCCCAGAACAGCACACGCTTGGGCAGCTTGTAGCGAGAGACCTTCGGCTCCAGGAAGCCGATCACATCCGCCTCGCACACGGTTGAACCTGCACGGGCGACGCACACCGCAATACCCACCTCACCCCATTTGGGGTCTGGCACACCGACGATCGCCACTTCAGCGATGTCAGCATGGGTGAGCATCTTTTCCTCGATCTCGCGCGGATACACGTTGGAGCCGCCGGAGATGTACATGTCGGAAGCGCGGCCCGTGATGTACACGAAGCCCTGCTCATCCATGTGGCCAAGATCGCCGGTGCGGAACCAGCCATTGCGGAAGGCCTTCTCGTTGGCTTCCGGGTTGTTGTAGTAACCAGCCAGCACAGCCGGGCCGCACACGCAGATCTCGCCGGTCTCGAAGGCGCTGACTTCTGCGCCTTCGTCGTTCTGGATCTGCACCTGCATGGCCGTGCGCTCAATGCCGCAGGTGCCAACCTTCACATGCGGGCCGTCATCCGGCTCATGCAGTGCAGGCGGCAACACGGTGATGTTGCCGGTTACCTCACCGAGGCCAAAATACTGCACCAGAACCTTGCCGAGCTTCTTCAGCGCCCGCTTCTGGTCCTCGCGATACATCGGCGCGCCGGCATAGATTACATAGCGCAGCGAGGAGTGATCGAAATCATCCACCGAGGGGTGTTCCACCAGCATCTTGGTGATGGTGGGCACGGTGAAGATATTCGTCACCTTCCAGTCCTGCACAATGCGCCAGGCTTCGGGAATATCGAAGCTGTCAGTGGGCAGGAGGATGGTCTTCACCGAACGGGCGGTGTTCACCAGCTGGTGGATGCCCGCGCCATGGGAAAGTGGGGCGACCACAAGCGATGCATCGGCCTGGGTGGTGCCGGGCATCAGGTCGCACAGATGGTTGGTGACCACGAAACCCATCTGGCCATGGGTGAGCACGGCGGCCTTCGGACGACCGGTGGTGCCGGAGGTGAAGAAGAACCAGCACGGGTCATCATGCTCGACATCCGCCGGCGTGAAGCGGGTGCCGAGATGTTCTGCCACCAGCGCGTCATAGGACTCGCCAAACGGTGCATCGCCAATGGCCACGACAGTGGTGATGCCGGGCGCATCGCGGCGCGCGGCGGTCACATGGTCGGGGAAGTCGGCGTGGGAGATCATCGCCGTCGCGCCACTGGCTTCGGCGAGATAGGCCACCTCATCCGGGGTCTGCCGGAAATTGGTGGGCACCCACACCGCACCCATGCGGAAGCAGACGAACATGGACTCGAACATCTGCGCGCAGTTCTTGGACTGCACCAGAACCCGATCACCCTTGGTCACGCCACGGGCGGCCAGCGCCACGCACATGGCGTCTACGCGCGCATCAATCTGGCTCCAGTCCAGGACCTGCGCGCCATGGACAAAACCAACTTCCTGCGGAAAACGGCGAGCAGACTGGCGCAAAAAATGCGCCAGATTCATCACACGCCGGCTATAGGGCGCAACGCCCCCCTTTGGTGCAACGATGCTCACTTCAGACGCTCCAGGATAGAGACATAATTGGCGACGGCAGCGCCGCCCATGTTGAAGATGCCGGTGACGCTTGCACCGGGAATCTGCATGTCGCCGGCTTCACCCAGCAACTGCATGGCACACAGCACATGCATGGAAACGCCAGTGGCGCCAACGGGATGCCCCTTGGACTTCAGACCGCCCGAGGGATTGACCGGCAGACGGCCGGTCTTCTCGGTGATGCCTTCACGCACCACCTTGTAGCCTTCACCCGGCTTGGCGAGACCCATCGCTTCATATTCGATCATCTCGGCGATGGTGAAGCAGTCATGCGTCTCCACCAGGCTGAGGTCATCCAGCGTCATGCCGGCCTGCTCAAGAGCTGAAGCCCAGGTGCGGCGCGCGCCTTCGAAGGCGATCGGGTCACGACGCGAAAGCGGCATGATGTCATTGAAATGCGCACGTGCGCGGAAAGCCACGGCGCGGGGCATCTCGCGGGCAAGATCTTCCGAAACGAGAACCAGCGCAGCTGCGCCATCGGAAACCAGAGAGCAGTCGGTGCGGCGCAGAGGACCGGCGACCAGCGGATTGCGATCCGATACCGTATTGCAGAACTCGAAGCCCAGATCCTTGCGCAGCTGCGCATAAGGATTGGAAACGCCGTTCTTGTGGTTCTTGGCGGCGATACGGGCGATCTCTTCAGACCGGTCACCATAGCGCTGGAAATAGGTCTGCGCGATGCGTCCGAACACACCGGCGAAACCGCCTTCGATATCTGCTTCTTCCTTGCGATAGCAGGCGTTCAGCAGAATATCACCCACTTCAGCAGTTGGCTTGGCGGTCATCTTTTCTGCACCCACCACGAGTGCGATACGCCCACGGCCGGATTCGATAAAATCAATCGCCGAATAGATGGCGGCAGAGCCGGTGGCGCAGGCATTTTCCAACCGCGTGGCAGGTGTATAGGCCAGGCGGTCATCGGCAAGGGCCACGAGGCCAGCCTGGAAGTCCTGCTTCTGGAAGCCGGAATTCATGACGCCGACATAGATGCCGTCAACCTGTTCGGGAGAAACGCCGGCATGCTCCAGCGCCGCACCGGAGACGCGCGCCATCAGGCTTTCGGTATCGGGATCCTCGAGCTTGCCGAACGGGGAATGGGCGTAACCTACAATACAGGCGCGTGTCATCTGGACACCTTTCTGTTGCGCGTGGCGACCGTGGAGGGCGCACGCTTGATGTTCGATTGTGTTTCAGCCGTGCGAGATGAGGGCTGGCGCAATGCAGCCTCCAGAATGCGGACCTCTTCGCGCAGAAGCGGTACCAACTCAGCGCAACGGTCTTCCTGGAGACGGCTTTCGATTGCCGCGATCGAGAGCGCACCAACAGGACGGCCCTGTGTATCGCGCACCGGCAAACCAAGCCCCCAGGAACCGGGCATCAGAATGCCTTGGTTCAAGGCATAACCCCTGGCGCGGGTCTCTTCCACGCAGCGCAGAAGAACGTCGCAGGAGGCGGAAGACTTCGGCCAGTATGTGGGATATCTTTCCTTCAATATCTCCGCATTCATCTCCAGAATCTGGGTGATTTCCTCATCAGACAATGCAGATAGAATGGCGAGACTGCCACCGCCAACGCCCAGTGGGTGACGGTCTCCCGCCTTCAGCACCTGCGTGCGGATAGGAAATGCCCCTTCCTCTCCATGCAGGCAGACAGAAAAACTGTCCCGCCGCACAGACACGAAAGCGCTGTCCCCGCTCGCCAAGGCAATGCGCGAGAGGCCGCCGAGCGAGAGTGCATGAATGCCGTAGCGCGCGCTCGCCGCAACCCCGAGCACATAAGCCTCAGGCCCGATGAAATAGCGCCGCGACACCTCATCCTGCTCCACCATGCCACCGCGCATGAGCGCCAGCAGCAGACGCCGCGCCGTGGGCTTAAGCAGTCCCGACCGGGCAATGAGATCCGCGAGCCGCACACCGTCCGGCCCCGCGCTCCCCACCAGTTGCATGAGCATCAATGCGCGCTCAATGCTCTGGGCCCCATCTCGCTTGTCATCGTCCATGGCAATTAATGGTCCATATTGCGGATCTATTTTGCCGTAACATCCTTTGACTTATGATAGCCATAACAAAGGATAGTTGTCACGCCAAACCAGACCGAACACGGCATATGAATATATATGGTTCTACATAGTGGACCATAATACACCCATGTCCGCCATGACCGCGCACCGGCAAAACAGGACAAGCCTGCTCGTCCGGGCGCACGACTACATTCCGGCAAACCGGCCCCGAAACCGCAGACCCGGATACACTGCTCTGCGCACAACGCACTACCGTTGCGCGGGCTTTATTCGTATGTGTGGGGCGACGCTCTGAAGCCACCCCACACGCCGTGCATGTCAGGCGCAGCGGCCGACCAGACCACCATCCACGGGCAGATTGACCCCGTTGATGTAGCGCGCCTCATCAGACGCCAGGAACAGCGATGCATAGGCCGTATCCCACGCATCACCCATCTTGCCGGTCGGCGAAATGCGATCGCGCTTGGCGATCATCTCATCGAGATCGCCGCCATAGCTCTCCACCAGCGGGGCCTTGATCATGGGCGTATGCATCAAGCCTGGCAGCACACAATTGGCACGAATACCCTGGCTGGCATATTGCAGCGCCATGTTCTGCGTCAGCGCCAGAACGGCCGCCTTGGACGCCGAATAAGCAGCATAGGGGAAGCCGATCCAGCGCAGACCCGCGATGGATGAGACATTGACGATCGCCCCACTCTGTTGCGCGATCATGTGCGGCAACGCATACTTGCAGGTGAGGAAGACGCTGGTCTGGTTGACCGCGATCACCCGGTTCCAGCTTTCTTCGCTGGCTTCCACCGGACCACCAGTTTCCGCGATGCCGACATTGTTGTGCAGCACATCAATGCCGCCGAAAGCATCGACACAGGCCTGCACCATTGCAGCGCAATCTGCAGCCTTCGCCACATTACCGGCAAAGACCTCACATTCCCCGCCTTCAGCGCGAATGAGATCGCGGGTTTCCTCAGCAGCCTCGATCCGCAGATCCACCGCCAGAACCTTCGCACCTTCACGCGCATAGAGCACAGCGGCAGCCTTGCCGTTGCCCCAGCCCTCACCACTTGAGCCGGCTCCCGTCACGAGGACGCGCTTATTCTTCATTCGATTTGTCATGTCATGCATTCCGGATCAACAGGTCATTCAAATCAATTTTCCGGTGTAACGCTCAAGCACATCCCAAGCATCATCACCGAACTTTGTTTTCCATTCCTGGTAAAAACCACCGGCGCGCAGCGCATCACGGAACGGAATATTATCGACGGAGTTTACCACCATGCCATCCTTGGCGAGGTTCTCGGCAAGCTCGCCGTTCATCTTTGCGACCAGCGTGCGCTCCTGTAGCCCGGCCTCATTGATATTGCGGGCCACAACTTCCTTGATGTCATCTGGCAGACGGGCCCAGGTGCGGTTATTGGCGAGAAACCAGTATCCGTCCCATGCATGGTTGGTCAGCGAGAGATTTTTCTGCACCTCATAGAGTTTGGCAGTAAAAATCACAGCCAGAGGGTTTTCCTGTGCATCAATCACGCGGGTCTGAAGCGCGGAATAGACTTCGGCAAAATTCATCGCTGTCGGCGCAGCGCCCAAAGTGCGGAACATCGACACCAGAATAGGCGCCGGTGGAACGCGGATCTTCAAGCCAGCCAGATTATCCGGCTTGACGATAGGAACAGTCGCAGTTGTCGTCTGTCGGAAACCATTGTCCCAAACCCTGTCCATCGGCAGCAGGTTGACCTTGGCGATCTGCTTTCGGATATAGGCTCCAAGCTCCCCGTCCATCGCCTTCCATACGGCAGCATAGTCAGGGAAGATAAAGCCGAGACTGTTAATGGCCGCAACCGGCACAAGCGTCGACAGAACAAGACCCGGCGTCGTGAGGAATTCGATGCCTCCAGCCCGGACCTGGCTCAGCATATCTGTATCGGAACCAAGCTGATGACTTGGAAAAATCTGCAATTCAAATCTGCCGTCAGTCTGCTCTTTGATCCGTCCGGCCGCTTCTTTGGCAGCGATATTCATCGGATGGGTAATCGGCAGGTTGTTGGCATATTTATATGCAAACTCGGGCCCCTTGGCGCGCGCGACGTGCGGCATTGCCAGAGCCCCGGCACCCAGGGCTGTTATCGTCAACATCTGACGGCGGTTCAGCATGTTTCTTCTCCCAGATCGCGCTCTATTGGCGCTGTTGATCTTTGCGATCTTTGATCTTTGATGTTTTTGGCGCTCTCGCCGAAGCTAGAGCACAGATCAGCCTCAGAAAAATCTGGCTGAAATTTGGAATGCAGTCATGACAGTGAAAGCCGGATGAAAAGGGCGCTCAGTCAGAGCGCCTCTCCGTTTCTCGGAACCGGAGAGGCGCTCCAACATATGGCGTAACCGCACTTTTCTTGGCGTGAACCCGGTGTCCACTTCACTCGAAAAGACTCTAGGTCAAGCTAGAGATATTATTTTCTGTCTTGCAGTCCGCAGGTTGTATTTGCAGAGATCGATCAGATCAGCTTGCCGGTGTACTGTTCCAGCACATTCCAAGCTTCATCACCGAACTTGCCCTTCCACTCTTCATAGAAGCCACCAGCACGCAGGGCCTCACGGAACGGTGCCGTATCGACCGTATTCACGGCCATACCGTCCTTGGCGAGACCTTCCTTCAGGTCCTCATTCATCTTCTCAACCAGCGTGCGCTCTTCCAGACCGGCCTGGTTGATGTTCTTGGCGACGATTTCCTTCAGGTCGTCCGGCAGGCGGCGCCATGCGCGGCCATTGGCGAGGAACCAGTACCCATCCCACGCATGGTAGGTGAGCGAGAGGTTCTTCTGCACTTCATAGAGCTTGGCGGTAGAGATAACCGCAAGCGGGTTCTCCTGCGCATCAATCACGCGGGTCTGAAGCGCGGAATAGACTTCGGCGAAGTTCATGCCCACCGGAGCGGCGCCCAGCGTCTTGAACAGCGAGGTCAGGATCGGGCTCACCGGCACGCGGATCTTCAGGCCGTGGAAGTTCGCCGGCGTGACGATCGGAATGGTGGAGGTGGTGGTCTGGCGGAAGCCGTTATCCCAGATCTTCTCCATCGGGATCAGGTTCACCTTTTCGATCTGCTGGCGCAGATAGGTGCCGAGACCGCCGTCCATCGCCTTCCACACGGAGGCGTAGTCCGGGAAGATGAAGCCGAGGCTGTTGATGGCCGCGACCGGCACCAGCGTGGACAGGATAAGGCCCGAGAGGGTGAAGAACTCGATGCCGCCCGCGCGCACCTGGCTGAGCATGTCAGTATCAGACCCAAGCTGGTTGCTCGGGAAGATCTTCAGTTCGAAACGGCCATCCGTCTCCTGGCTGATCCGCTCCGCCGCCTTGGCAGCGGTGATGTTCATGGGATGGGTGATCGGCAGGTTGTTGGCGTACTTGAAGGAGAATTCCGGTGCCTTGGCGCGCGCCACATGCGGCATCGCCAGAACACCTGCACCGAGGGCAGTCATCGTCAGCATTTGACGGCGGTTCAGCATTATTTTTCTCCCGGGGTCGCGCTCTCAGGCGCTCTTATATTGAAATCAGTCTTGAGGGACTGCCCCGGCCCATAGGGCCGGAGCGAAGCGGGATCAAAGGAACCCGATTGAAATCCACGGCACAAGAGCCACGATGATCGTACCGATGAAAAGTGCGATGAGGTAGGCGCCGATCGGCTTGATACCCTTCATCGGATCCACCTTGCCGATGGCGCAGGCCGTGTAGTAGCCGACACCGAAGGGCGGCGCGAACAGGCCGATACCCATGGCGAGGATCGCCACCATCGCATACTGCACCTCATGGATACCCACATCACGGGCGATGGGGAACAGCAGCGGGCCAAAGAGCACGATCGCGGGCAAGCCTTCCAGCACCGAACCCAGAATGATGAAGGCCAGAACCGACACCATCATGAAGGTCAATGCGCCACCAGGCAGGCTGGTCATGAACTCGGCGAGCGAGCGCGAGAAGCCGGACTGGGTAAGACCCCATGCCATTGCTGTCGCGGTGCCGATGATGAGCAGGATCGCGCCCGACAGGGAGGCCGTATCCACCAGCATCGTCTTCAGCCGCGACCAGTCGAACTGGCGATAGAAGACCAGACCGGCAACCACCGAATAGACGATACCGATGGTGGAGACTTCCGTCGCGGTGGCCACACCCTCGATAACCGCGGCGCGGATAACGAAGGGCAGCGCGATCGCCGGGAAGGCCACAAGGAAGGTCTTGCCGACAATACCCCAGCTCGCCTTCTTGATGTGGCTCAGGTCTTCATGGCGATAGCGATGCCAGACCACGAAGCAGAGCATCGCGCCCAGCACCACCGCCGGCAGCAGACCGCCGGTGAACAGCGCGGCAATGGACACACCCGTAACCGAACCGATGGTGATCAGCACGATAGAGGGTGGAATGGTTTCGGTCTGCGCACCCGTGGCAGCCAGCAGGGCGACAAGATCACCCTCCTTCGCGCCGCGCGCCTTCATCTCGGGAAACAGAACCGGGGCGATGGCGGCCATGTCGGCGGCCTTCGAACCGGAGATACCCGAGACCAGATACATCGCGCCGATGAGCACATAATGCAGGCCACCGCGCACATGGCCGAGAAGGCTGGCCAGGAATGCCACCATGGCGCGCGCCATGCCGGTCATCTCGATCAGCAGGCCGAGGAAGACGAACAGCGGCACGGAGAGCAGGATGAGATGGCTCATGCCCTCTTCCATGCGCCCGACAACGATCAGCAGCGGGGTGTAGGTGGTCAGTGCAAGATAGCCGACGGTCGCGAGACCGAAGGCGAAAGCGATCGGCACGCCGGCGAACACCGACACGCCCACGATGCCGACGAAGAAGATGAGAAGATTGTAGTTGCCAAGCGTCATCAGGAATGGCGACGCCAGCCAGAACCCGCCAATGATGATCCCGACCGTGGCCAGCGCCGACAGCACCAGCTTCGGACGGCCGTAGCGGACCAGACGCAGCACTGCGAAGGCAGCCATCAGCCCCAGACCAACCACGAGGGCTGCTCCGCGCCAGCTGTTCTGGAGATCCAGCGCAGGCGTGCGGATGTAGGTCTCCTCATGTGCATATTCCAGCGCGTGGGGCAGCACGATGACGCAGAAGGCCAGACCGGCGACGACAGCCACCACATCCAGGAAGGCGCGCCCGGCAGGCCCCACTTTGCTGGCGATGGCATTCATGCGCATGTGCTCGCCGCGACGGAACGCGACGGCCGCGCCAAGCATGGCCAGCCACAGGAACAGGATCGAGGCCAGCTCATCCGACCAGAGCAGGGGCTCGTGGAACACGTAGCGCGCCACCACGCCTGCGAAGAGAATCACGATCTCCACGGCGACGAGAGCCGCCACAGGAATTTCGACCAGAACGCCGAGCACGTCTTCGATGCGCTTGGCGATATTCGCAAGCGGGGAATTGGAGAAGCCCAACCCGCCGCCATGAGCACCGTGATGCATATTCTCGCTGTGCGCTTCCTGCGCATCAGCGCCTGCTTCGGCTGCGCCGGCAGGAAGTGCAATGGCCTTGATATTTTGGTGCCCGTTTGACGGCATCCTGTCCTTCCTCCCTACGCTGCGCTCTAACAATTTGCGCACGCAACTGATCCATATAATGGACCTAATTCTTTGGTTGAATTATGCTTACCTCGTTTTTTCGAGTTTGCAAATCCAGAATTGAGCAATCAATTGATGTTTTGAACGTGTGCGGCGCACCATGATGGTCCATATTGCGAACCATTGGTCAGACCACATCACTTCCATCAATAGGATGTCATTGATCTTCCGGCGTGCGCGCACTGTCAGGAACCTGTGCAGCGCAATGGGAAAACCGGCATAGAAAACCGGCACCGGGATGTGAAAAAATGTGCATAGCGCCCGCTTCTGCATGCAGCCATGCCCAGCAGAAACGCGCATCCTGTCGTGATGAGCGGCGGACAATGGCTCCCGGCCAGGCATTTCGGACATCCGCCAGAGCGACAATCTCTAGCCCACCGGGACCTGGCACGAACGACAGGCGGCTCAGGCAGGTTCGATTCCCTCAAAAGTGAGGTTTTCGCACTCAGAATCACGCTGTCCAATTGCGTCCGCACCACAGAAAGGGCACATTTTACCATCGGCCGGAATAAGGCCTTCAAGAGGAGAGACGCGCGTGAAACGAGCTTCCATTGTTGCACTGGCCGTGCTCAGCGTCGGCCTGGGTGCATGCGTCACGGCGCAACAGAGCAAGGAAAACATGCTCTCCGCCGCCGGCTTCAACATGCGCCCTGCCACGACACCGCAGCAGCTCGCATCCCTGCAGAAGTTCCCACCGAATCAGATCTTCGTGCAGAGCAAGAATGGCAAGCCAGCCTTCTTCTATGCCGATCCGACAGGCTGCAAGTGCCTCTATTACGGCAATCAGCAGAACTATCAGGCCTATCAGCAGCTCCGGTTCCAGCAGAATCTGGCAGATGAGCAGCAGATGACCGCCATGATGAACCAGCAAAGCGCATACGATATGGGCCCCTGGATCGGCGGCCCCTATGGTGGTCCCGGCTTCTGGGGTCCGTATTGATCTGACATAACGCACCCAGTCATATCGCCCCGCCCAGCGGGGCGATATGCGTTTCAGGCCAGCCCATCAGCCATGATGCGCGCCTCAAATGGCGGGTGATCTTCAACCCGGCTCCAGCACCTGCCCATCAAGCGCGGGCGCACCATCAGAACAGCTGCCCCTGCCCGGAAGAACAGGCCCCGGCATATTCCTGCTCATGCGCCAGAAGCCAGCGCTTGCGCTCCAGCCCTCCCGCATAGCCGGTGAGAGCCCCTGAAGCGCCGATGACCCGATGGCAGGGCACAACAAGCTGAAGCGGATTATTGTGGTTCGCGTGTCCCACGGCACGGGCGGATTTCGGCTGCCCCATCTTCAGGGCCAATCCGCCATATGTGTCCGGCCTTCCAGCGGGAATGGAGCGCAGAGCAGCCCAGACACGGCCCTGAAAGTCCGTTCCCGAGAAGACAACCGGCAACAGATCAATCGCCGCCAGATCTCCAGAGAAGTAGCGCGTTATGGCGGCAACAGTCGCTTCAGGCGACGGCGCTGGTCTCAGGCTGAAACCACCCTCGCCCAACCGGCTCTTCAGCAAACGATGCAGGCGCGCCTCAAGATCTGCATATTCACAGGCATGCAGATGCCCTTTCGCATCCGCGACCAGCAGCAGATCTCCCAGCGGCGAGGCCATGCGGCCCAGTGTCAGATCAATGGCCATGGCTTTGCCGCGCAGCTTGCGTCCCGTCTCTGGCCTGACAACCCGGCTTGCCTGCGTGCAGACAGCAGACTCATCATGAACCCGCCTCCCTCTCCAGCAAGGCACGCTTGCGTTCAACGCCCCAGCGATAGCCGGAGAGAGCCCCATCATGGCGCACCACGCGATGGCAGGGAATGGCCACGGCAATCGCATTTGCCCCGCAAGCCTGCGCCACCGCACGCATCGCCTTTGGCGCACCAATGCGACGGGCAATCTCCGCATAGCTCACCGTCTCTCCCACCGGCACCTGCATCAAGGCCTGCCAGACACGCTGCTGAAAGGCGGTGCCGCGAATATCCAGCGGCAGATCCAGCCCCAATCGCGGGGCTTCCACGAAGCCGACAATTTGCGCCACCACCGCCTCGAATGCAGCATCGCCCCCGATCAGTTCAGCTTTCGGGAACCGGTCCTGAAGGTCACGCACGAGAAGATCCGGGTCATCACCCAGCGTCAGCGCACAAATTCCCTTTTGCGTGCGCGCCACCAGTATTGCACCCAGAGCGCAATCACCCACGGCGAAGTGGATGACCTCTCCCCTGCCCCCGCTTCTGTATGCGGTTGGCACCATGCCCAGCACATCATTGGAATGCTCATAGAAACGGCTGCCGGAACTGAACCCCGCGCCATGGATTGCGCGGGTCACGTTCGCGCCGGGCTCCACCAGTTCTGCGCGCATTTTACGGGCACGGTGGGCCACGCCCCAGGCCTTCGGGGTCAAACCCGTGATCGCCTTGAAGCAGCGGTGGAAATGATAGGGGCTCACCCCCAGCTGCGCTGCCAGATCGTCCAGTACCGGCACTTCTTCTGCCGCCTCGATCAGCCGGCAAGCCTGCGCCACCATCTCCGCCCGCACCTGCGCCAAAGATGGCCCATCCGGCCGGCACCGCTGGCAGGCCCGGAAACCTGCCGCCTTCGCCTCCTCGGGCAAGGCATAAAAGCTCACATGAACTGGATGCGCGATGCGTGAGGGGCAGGATGGCCGGCAATAGATGCCCGTCGTCTTCACCCCATACACGAAGGCCCCATCGGCACCCGCATCCCGCTTCAGCACGCTTTGCCAGCGCGGATCCTGTTCTGTGGACATACACATAGGAGACAACCCGGCACGAGGCATGGCGGCGGCTCACATCATGTAATCCGCATCAAGCTGAATATAGGAGCGCGCCGACCGACCTTCACTCCATTCCTTGCTTTCAAATTTCCGGACCGGGTGCGGATGCGGCACGGCGCCCTGAATCTCGCGCAGGATTGCATGCAATTTTGACTACTTCTGTCAAAAATTGCTCCAATTGCACACAAAATGAACATGCCCGTTTTTTGAGATGCTGCATCGCACATGCAGGTCCGAACCATACAGAACAGAGAATAGTTCCGCGATTTAAGACAGTTCCAAAATACATCTCCGCGCTGCAACACAATGGCACGCTGCATGCAATTTCCCATCCCACAGACCTGTGTGGAGATGGACGATATGCGTGGACGTAAGAAACTTTCCAGTTGGCTGGCGGCAGTTCCCGCCGCCCTCATGCTGTGCGGCACCGCATATGCGGAAACCGTCGCCCGCTATGGTATTTCAATGGCGGATATTCCGCTGACCACTGGCCAGCCCGATCGTGGCGCGGGCGCTTATCAGTTCACCGGACACACCATTTATGACCCGCTGATCGCGTGGGAAGCCAATGTGGGCGACCGCCCCGGCAAGCTGGTGCCCGGCCTTGCCACCGCATGGGAAGTAGACCCGGCAGACCAGAAGAAGTGGGTCTTCACCATCCGAGATGGCGTCAAGTTTCACGATGGGTCGGACTTCAACGCCGATGCCGTGATCTGGAACCTGGACAAGGTTCTCGACAGCAAGTCCCCGCAGTTCGACGCCAAGCAGGCCGCGCAGGTGGTGCCACGCATTCCCTCCATCGCCTCCTATCGCAAGCTCGACGGCAACAAGGTTGAAATCACCACCAAGGCTGTCGATGCGCTCTTCCCCTATCAGTTGCCGTGGTTCCTGATTTCCAGCCCCGCCCAGTTTGAGGCCGTGGGCCGCGACTGGAACAAGTTCGCCAGCACCCCCTCCGGTACCGGCCCGTTCAAGCTCGACAAGCTGGTGCCGCGTGAGCGCGCTGAACTGGTGAAGAACGATGCCTACTGGGATGCCAACCGCAAGGCGCAGACCGACCGCATCGTGCTGCTGCCCATTCCCGATGCCATGACTCGCGCCAATGCCCTGCTAACCGGGCAGGTGGACATCATCGAAACCCCGCCGCCGGATGTGCTGCCGCAGTTGCAGGGCAACGGCTTCAAGATTGTCCAGAACGTCACCCCGCATGTCTGGCCCTATCACTTCTCCACGCAGGAAGGCTCGCCATGGGCGGACATCCGCGTGCGCAAGGCGGCGAATCTTGCCGTTGACCGCGCATCCGTGGTGGCCCTGCTGAGCGGACTGGCCACCCCCGCCAAGGGACAGGTGGACGAGACCAGCCCTTGGTTCGGCAAGCCTGAGTTCGACATCAAGTTTGATCCTGAGGCCGCCAAGGCCCTGATGAAGGAAGCTGGCTACAGCCCGGAGAAGCCGCTCAAGGCCAAGGTCATCATCGCACAGGGCGGCACCGGCCAGATGCTCTCGCTGCCGATGAACGAGTTCGTCCAGCAAAGCCTCGCGGAAGTCGGCATCGATGTCACCTTCGAGGTGGTGGAACTGGAGAACCTGTACCTGCACTGGCGCGCCGGTGCGAAGAACGAGATGAATGCCGGCAAGGACATCACCGCCATCAATCTCGGCTATGTGACGGCTGACCCCTTCTACGCCATCACCCGTTTCGCCTATTCCGGCTATGTCGCGCCCAAGGGCGTGAACTGGGGCGGCTATGCCAATCCGAAGGTCGATGAAGCCATCGAGAAGGTTCAGACCACCTTCGATACCAAGCAGCAGGACGAGCTTCTCGCCTTCGTTCACCAGAACATGGTCGATGACGCGCTGATGCTGTGGGTGGTGCATGACGTGAACCCGCACGCCCTCTCCCCGAAGGTCGAGAAGTTCACCCAGGCCCAGCACTGGTTCCAGGACCTGACCACCATCGGCATGGGCACAGAGCAGAAGTGACCCGCCGCGCCTGACACCCCGCCCAAGACTGCAGACGGGGCCGGTGCACACGCTCCGGCCCCCCTCAGAAAGAAGCTGCCATGCTGGCCTATATGCTGAAACGTGTCCTCTACACGATCCCGATCGCACTGGGCGTGACGGTTGTCTCCTTCGCGCTCGTGCATCTCGCGCCGGGTGATGCGCTCAACGCCATCGCCCCGGCAGATGCCCCGGAAGAGGTCATCAATGCCCTGCGCGAGGCCTATGGGCTCGATCGCCCGCTGATCGTGCAATACGCATTGTGGCTGATGCATGCCGTGCAGGGAGATCTGGGCACATCCATCGCAACCGGCAGGCCGGTGGTGGGGGAAGTGCTCAAGGCGGTGGGCAACACCCTGCTTCTGGCCGGCGTGGCGGCGCTGATCGGCGTGGTGATCGGCTGCATCCTCGGTGCGGTCGCCGGCTATTATCATGGCAGCCTGCTGGACCGCATGGCCACCGGTTCTTCCGTCATCGGTGTCTCCATCCCCCATTACTGGCTGGGGCTGGTGCTGACCATCTGCTTCTCGATCTGGCTGCCGCTGTTTCCTGCCATGGGCGCGGGGCCTGGCGGGTCATCGGCCTGGCAGTGGGACTGGGAGCACATGCGCTATCTGGTGCTGCCGGCCCTCACCCTCGCCGTCATTCCCATGGGCATCATCACCCGCACCGTGCGTGCGCTCGTCTCCGACACCCTCCAGCAGGAGTTCGTGACCGCCCTTCAGGCGCGCGGTCTCTCCGGGCGGCGCATCTTCTTCCATGTGGTGAAGAACACCGCGCCGACAGTGCTGGCCGTGGCCGGTCTTCAGGTGGGCTATCTGATGGGTGGCTCCATTCTGGTTGAAACCGTGTTCGCATGGCCCGGCACCGGCTTCCTGCTGAACGCCGCCATCTTCCAGCGCGACATGCCCCTGCTTCAGGGCACCATTCTGGTGCTGTGCATGTTCTTCGTGGTCCTCAACCTGCTGGTGGACATCCTCCAGCCCCTGATCGACCCGCGCATGGGAAGAGCCTGACATGTCCGCACTATCCGAACTCTCCTCCCCTCTCGCGATCACGCCGCAAGTCATCGCCACCCCGAGCCGCAGCTACTGGTCCACGGTATGGCAGCGCCTGAAGCACGACCGCACGGCATGGCTGAGCGCCACCGTGCTCCTACTCATCATCGCCGCCGCCGTGCTCGCCCCATGGATCGCCCCGGCAGACCCCTATAAGGGCTCCATGATCCGCCGCCTCCTCCCGGTCGGCAGCCCCGGCTATCCGCTCGGCACCGATGAACTGGGGCGCGACATGCTCACCCGCCTCATGCATGGCGGCAGGATGTCCCTGCTCATGGGCGTGGTCCCCGTGTTGACCGCCTTCGTCTTCGGCTCACTCATCGGCGTGTTCGCGGGCTATGTCGGCGGGCGCATCAACATGCTCATCATGCGCGCGCTTGATATCTTCTATGCCTTCCCCTCGGTCCTGCTGGCGGTGGCAATTTCCGGCGCGCTCGGCTCGGGCATGAGCAACTGCCTCATCGCGTTGACGCTGGTGTTCGTGCCGCAGGTGGTGCGTGTGGCGGAGAGCGCCACCATGCAGGTGCGCAAGCTCGATTATATCGAGGCCGCGCGCATGAGTGGAGCCGGTGCCTTCACCATCATCCGCGTGCATGTGCTGGGCAATGTGCTGGGGCCGGTGTTCGTCTACAGCACGGGCCTGCTCTCGGTGAGCATGATCCTCGCCTCCGGCCTGTCCTTCCTTGGTCTTGGCGTGAAGCCGCCGGAGCCGGAATGGGGCCTGATGCTGAACACGCTGCGCTCGGCCATCTACAGCAATCCGTGGGTCGCGGCCCTTCCCGGCGCGTTCATCTTCGTCACGTCCATCGCCTTCAACCTGCTCGCCGACAGCGTGCGCTCCGCCATGGATAACCGGTCATGACGATGCAGCAAGATCTCTCCATCTCCCCCGCCTCCCAGCCTCTGCCCCCTGCGGATCGCGGCGGCCCCGCCCAGCCCTTGCTCATCGTGGAGGGGCTCACCAAGCACTTCCCCGTGCGCGGCAGCATGTTCTCCCGCGAGAAGCGGGTGGTGCATGCGGTCGATAATGTCAGCTTCAGCGTGCCCAAGGGCAAGACGCTGGGCATTGTGGGCGAATCCGGCTGCGGCAAGTCCACCACCGCCCGCCTCATCGCCCATCTGATGAAGGCGGATGCCGGCGAGATGATCTTCGATGGCGAGTCCCTCGAGGACTTTCGCACGGTCAGCCACAAGGAGTTCCGCCGCAGCCTGCAAATGGTGTTTCAGGACTCCTTCGCCTCGCTCAACCCGCGCATGACCATCGCCGAGACCATTGCGTTCGGCCCCCGTGTGCATGGCATGGCGGCGGGCGAGGCCATGAAGCTGGCGCGTGACCTTCTGGCCCGCACCGGCATGGAGCCCAACCAGTTCGCCAACCGCTATCCGCACGAGCTTTCCGGCGGGCAGCGCCAGCGCATCAACATCGCGCGCGCATTGGCGTTCGATCCGCGCCTCATCATCCTGGATGAATCGGTTGCCGCGCTCGACAAATCAGTGCAAGCGCAGGTCCTGAACCTGTTGCAAGAGCTGAAAGCCGAGCGCAACCTCACCTATCTGTTCATCTCCCACGATCTGCATGTGGTGCACTACATCTCCGATCTGGTGATGGTGATGTATCTGGGGCAGGTGGTGGAATCCGGCCCGGTGGAGCGCATCTACAGCACGGCGGCCCACCCTTACACGCGCGCTTTGCTCTCCGCCGTGCCGTCCATGGACCCGGACCACCGCACGCAGGCCCCGCCCTTGAGCGGCGATCCGCCGAACCCCATCAACCCGCCCAGCGGCTGCCGCTTCCGCGACCGCTGCGCCTTTGCCGAAGGCGTGTGCGCCAGCCGCGCCCCTGCCCTGATGCAGGTGGGGACAGATGCCGAGCATCTCGCCGCCTGCCATCTCAATGATCCCACCTCCGGCCACAGCGCCGCCTCCGGGAGGCTGTCCGCATGAACGCGCCTTTGCTCTCCATTCAGGATCTCACCGTGCAGTTCACCGGGTCGCGCACCGCCAGCGCCCTCAACAGCGTGAATATTGAGCTCAACACGGGCGAGGTGCTGTGTCTGCTGGGCGAGTCAGGCTCTGGCAAGAGTGTCACCCTGCGCACCCTGCTGCGCCTGCACCCGGAAAAGCGCACCCGCATCAACGGGCGGATCACCATGGATGGCGATGATGTGCTGGCCCTGCGGGGCCGGGCGCTGGAACATTATCGCGGCGGCAAGGTCTCCATGATCTTTCAGGAGCCGGGGCTGGCTTTCGATCCGGTCTATACCATCGGCAGCCAGATCAGCGAGGCGATCCGCGCCCATGAGAAAGTGTCGCCAGCAGCCGCGCGCGAGCGCGCGCTCCAGATGCTGGAGCATGTGCAGATTCCGCAGGCCAAGTCCCGCCTCGATGCCTTTCCGCATGAACTGTCCGGCGGCATGCGGCAACGGGCAATGATCGCGCTGGCCCTTTCCTGCCAGCCGCAACTGCTGCTGGCGGACGAGCCCACCACCGCGCTGGATGCAACTGTACAGATTCAGGTGCTTTTGCTGCTGCGGCAGTTGCAGCGGGAAACAGGCATGTCGATGATCTTCGTCACCCATGACATCGCCGCCGCTGTCGAGGTCGCGGACCGGATCGCGGTGATGTATGCCGGCCGCATTGTCGAGGAAGGGCCGGTGCGCGATATCGTGCGTACGCCCAAGCATCCCTATACGCGCGGCCTGCTGGCGGCGACTGTCGGCCCCGAGGATCGGGGCGCGCCGCTGGCCGCCATTCCCGGCTCTCCGCCGGACCTTGCCCGCCTGCCCGCCGGCTGCGCCTTCGCCCCGCGCTGCACCCTTGCGGATGATCGTTGCCGGACGGTTGTGCCCCCTGCCACAGCCACCGCAGCGGGTACTGTCAGTTGCTGGAGCATGGCGGGAGAGCAACTGGAGGCTGCGCAATGAGCATCCTGCCGGACAGACACCCCCGCCATCGCGGCAGCCTCGCGGATGAGGTGTGCCAGTCCATCGCCGATGAAATCGTAGTGGGCACCTTCACCCCCGGCGCGCGGCTGGACGAGGTCTCGCTCGCGGAGCGTTATCAGGTCTCACGCACCCCCATCCGGGAAGCATTGAAAAAGCTTTCGAGCATGGGCTTGGTGGAAACCCGGCCCAACCGCAGCTCGGTCGTCACCTATCTGTCCACGGCGCAACTCGACATGGCCTTTGAGGCGATTGGCGAGATGGAAGCTTCATGCGCGCGCCATGCTGCCGTGCGCATGAGCCCGGACGAACTGAAAAAGCTGGTCGATATTCATGAGGCCAGCCGCGCGGCTTTGCAGAGTGCGGATATCGACCAGTATGACGATGCCAACCGGGACTTTCACAACATCATCCTTCAGGGGTGCCACAACAGCATCCTGATCGAGACAACCCTCAGCCTGCGCAACCGCGTGGCGCCGTTTCGCCGCTCCCAGTTCCGCAACCTCGAGCGCATGAGCGCGTCTTTCGAGGAACATTGCGCCATTGTGGATGCCATCGTGAAACACGATGCCAGCACCGCATATCGGGAAATGCGCGCCCATCTTCTGGCTGCCAGAAATGCCGCGATGCTGACCTCCGCCGCCTGGTCGGCCCCGGTTGTCGAGCAGCTTCGCGCAGCATCACGGTGAAGGACATCACATGAATCCCATTCTTGGAACACGCGGTGCAGCCGTTGCCTCGCACGCTCTCGCCTCACAGGCCGGCCTCGACATCCTGCGTGACGGCGGCAACGCCATCGAAGCCACCATCGCCATGGCCGCGACCCTGGCCGTGGTCTATCCGCACATGACCGGCATTGGTGGCGATGGTTTCTGGCTGCTGCATGCCCCCGGCACACCGATACAGGCCATTGATGCCTGCGGGGCTGCCGGTGCGCATGTGGTGCCGGAGCTTTATGCAGGCCTCAGCACCATTCCGTGGCGCGGCCCATTGGCGGCGAACACGGTGGCAGGAACCATTTCGGGCTGGGGCATGGCCTATGAACACAGCCGTACGGCTTGGGGCGGAAAGCTGCCCTTCGCCCGCCTTTTGGAAAGCGCCATCCATTATGCGCGTGCGGGCTATCCGGTCACCCACAGTCAGGAAGAGAACACCCGCGCTAAACGGGCCGAGCTGGAACCCCAACCCGGTTTCAGCGCCAGCTTCCTGCGCAATGGCGAAGTGCCCACCTATGGCCAGAGCCACCACTTTCCCGCTCTTGCGGCCACACTGGAACAACTCGCCCGCGCCGGTGCACAGGATTTCTACACCGGGGATCTGGCCCGCAGCATCGGCCGCGATCTTGCCGCCGTGGGCAGTCCGGTCATGCTCTCCGACCTTGAAGCCCACCGGGCGGAGCTCAAGGCCCCGCTGGAAACCCGCATCAGCGCCGGCCAGCTCTTCAACATGAACCCGCCGACGCAGGGTCTGGCCTCCCTGCTCATTCTCGCCATCTATGACCGGATCCGCCAGCCCGGCTGGTCGCCGGACAATGTGGCCGGCATCCATGGTCTCGTGGAAGCCACCAAGCAGGCCTTCATTCTGCGGGACCGCCATATTGGCGACCCCGGCCAGATGACCATCGACCCCACCCAGTTGCTGGATGAGGCGACGATCACCGCTTGTGCCGCCGCCATTCCGCTGGACCACGCCAGCCCATGGCCGGCCCCGGTGAGCGATGGCGACACCACATGGATGGGCGTCATCGACAGCGAGGGCCGCGCTGTCAGCATGATCCAGAGCATCTATTTCGAGTTCGGCTCGGGCGTCGTGCTGCCGGAAACCGGCATCTGGTGGCAGAACCGCGGCTGCTCGTTCGATCTGACCCCCGGCAAGCTGCGCTCCCTCGCGCCCGGCCGCAAACCCTTCCATACGCTAAACCCGGCCATGGCCAAGCTGGATGATGGACGGCTTCTGGTTTATGGCACCATGGGCGGCGAGGGCCAGCCACAGACACAGGCCGCGCTGTTCTCCCGCTACATCTGGGGCGGGCACAATATCCGCTCGGCAGTGGCAGCCCCGCGCTGGCTGCTGGGTCGCACATGGGCGGAATACAGCACCACGCTGAAGCTGGAATCCCGCTATGCGCCGGAGATCATCGACACCCTGCGCGCCATGGGGCACCCGGTGGAAGTCGTTGCGGATTTCGATGAGCGCATGGGTCATGCCGGTGCCCTCGTGCTGCACCCCGAAGGCTGGATCGAGGGCGGAGAGGACCCACGCAGCGATGGCAGTGTCGCCTCATGGTGAGGTTGGATGTGGGCACGCCATCCTAGCCATGACGAAAAAGGGCCGGATGCACTGCGCCGGATTGCATGCGCAGAAAGCGCAGGCCTATCGCCTCGCACAGGTGGAAGAATCATCCCACGACCCATCGGGCCTGATGGGACACGTCTTCCGGCTTGAAGCTCTGATCGGAGCCCTTGCCGGAGCATCACCAATGCGGCAGCTGGCAACAGGCTCCGCACCACTGAACCACGGGCTGGATCATCTGGCCCGCCATCGTCCGGCAGCCTCAGGCTTCCGGCCCACCAGACGGGCGCACCGGAGTCCGGGTCTTCACACCCACCGGTCTGCCCGTTGCCTATCCATGCGGGATGCCATGCTGGCGCGTTTCAAGATTGACCCGTTCCTGCTGTCCCTCCTCATTGTCGTGGGGCTGGCACTGCTCTGGCCCGCGCCGGGCGTAACCGGCGGCCCGCTACATGCGGACAAGGCCGCAAACTGGGGCATCGCCCTTGTCTTCTTCCTCTATGGCGTCGCCCTGCCCACACGGCGGCTGATGGAAAGCGCAACCCGCTGGAGGCTGCATTTGATGGTGCAGGTCGCCACATTCGTCGTGTTTCCGCTGGTGGTGCTGCTGTGCATGCCAGCGCTGAGACAGGTGCTGCCAGAGGATGTCACCACCGGCTTCTTCTTCCTCGCCGTTCTGCCCTCCACCGTCTCTTCCTCGGTGGCCATGACCTCTCTGGCGCGGGGCAATGTGCCCGTGGCCATCTTCAATGCCTCCATCTCCAGCCTCATCGGCGTGTTCATCACCCCGCTGCTGATGGCGTGGTATCTTCAGGCGACCGGTGAAGGCATGGCGCTGGGAGATGTCATTCTCAAGCTCACCATCATTGTCATTCTGCCGCTTGTTATCGGGCAGGTGCTGCGGCCATTGCTTCAGGGGTTCATCGAAAAGCATCGCAGTCTGGTGAAGATCGCGGACAGGGCTGTCATTCTCGCCATCGTCTACAATGCGTTCTGCGACAGTGTCGCAGCGGGCCTCTGGAGCGGCCACAGCCCCACGCTGCTCCTGGAAATCGCCATTGGCACCATGCTGTTGTTCACGCTGGTTTATCTGCTTATGCTTCTGGTGTGTCGCATGGCGAAACTGAACCATGCCGATACCATTGCCGTTGCCTTTTGCGGCTCCAAGAAGTCTCTCGCCACGGGCCTGCCCATGGCCACCGTGATGTTCGGGGCGCTGCCCCAATTCTCATCATCACGCCCATCATGATTTATCACTTCCTCCAACTGGTCGTTGTGGGCGTGATAGCTGGACGTCATGCCTCCCGTACAGCAACACTGGAGGCGATGGAAAAATCCGCACAAGAAGAACCGGCATTACTTCCAGATGAGGATAAGTAAAAAGATTTTCGCCAAGCCTGCCGGGTCGCGCGCTTTCAGGAAAAAAGACCATCGAACGGACCGGCCCCGCAGAGCGACAGCTTATGACGGGTGCCGGATGCCTGAATCATTCCGTCATGGCGAATATCATTGATATTACAATGGGGAATGTCCCCTCGCCGCCTGTTCCTGAGGACAGGCAACCGAACTGACAACCCGGCAATAAAGAATTTGCGCAACGCCACCGGCC
>JAUCBT010000020.1:0-151486 GCA_034676685.1 Xanthobacter sp.
AGCGCCGCGATCCGCGCCAGCGCAAGTGAGAGGCCGAGGCTGCGCGCGCTGGCATCATCCAGCCCCAGCAGGGTCAGCGCCCGCACCAGCGCGAAGGCGGCAACAGCCGCGATGGCGAGGCGAGGCGCGAGAAAGGCGGCGGCAGACCAGTTGTTCTGGCTGAGAGACCCTGCCCCCCACAGAAACAGGCCGGAGAGATAATGACTGTTCAGCAAGGTCAGCAAGGCCGAAAGCGCCGCACAGAACAGGCTGACCACCATGCCGGAGAGAATGACCACAAGCGGAGAGAATTTCGCGCCCCATGAGAGCAGCAGGACCAGACCGATAGCCGCCAGCCCGCCCCCCAGAGCCACCCATTCGCGCCCGATGACCAGCAGCCCCGGCACGGCAATCAGCACCACCGCCAGCGCCAGATTGGCCCCGGCCTCAATGCCGAGCGTGGTGGGCGAGGCGATGGGGTTGCGCAGCACCTGTTGCAGCAAGGCCCCGGAAAGCCCCAGTGCGCCACCTGCCAGCAGGCTCACCACCAGACGCGGCATGAGGCTGTAGGCCATCACCATCTGTTCCGGCGTCCAGGCTTCGGGATGCACAAGCGCCGACCACCACTGGTTCACCGGAACATGGCCCGAGAAGTTCCACACCACCGCACAGATCCCGAGCGCCCACAGGCACAGCAGGAACAAAGCGGGATGCGCACCGGACGCAAGGCGGGACCGGGAGCCGGACACGGCATGCTCAGCCATCGATACGCCCATTCCCTGTCTTGCCATCGGCGAGGTTGAGCACAAGCTGCCGGGCAAAGCGCATCGCCGCCGGCAGCATGCCGAACATCAGCACCGGAGGGATGATCTGCACATGCCCGCTGCGCACCACAGACAGGCTGTTCCAGAGCGGGCTCGCCGCCAGTTCCGCCCGCGTATCGGGAGAGATGGGCTCCAGACACAGCAGCCGGGTTGCCCTCACTGGGGCCAGTTGCTCCATGCCGATGGTGTTGAAGCCCCAGTAATTGCTTGTTTCCGGCCAGCCATTGATGAGGCCGCACTGCTCCATCACGTCGCCGAACAGGCTGCCGGCCCCATAGACGCGCACATGGCGGGCATCGAAGAAGGTGAGAACCAGAACCGGCATCCTGTTCGCGCCGGTTTCTGCCAGCCGGCGGCGGGCATGGGCCATCTCCGCCTCGGCCCGGGCGATCAGCGCCTCACCGGCCGCTTCCGCACCGATGTCGCGCGCCATCTCTCGGGTGGCCTGCACGCTGCTCTTGTAGGGCTGGCCACCGGGCGGGGCATAGACCGAATAGGTGCGCGTGGGCGCGATCGGCTCCAGCAGCGGCAATAGCCCGGCCAGATAGGGCGTGGAGACAATCATCTCCGGCTTGAGCGCGGAGAGCAGCTCAAGGTTCGGCTCCCGGTCGGTGCCGATATTGATGATGTCAGGCGGCAGCTCAGGTTCCACGACCCATGTGCCCCAGGCTTCGGGATTAGGCACGGCAATGGGGGGTATGCCCATCTCGATCAGGGTTTCGGCAAGACCGAAATCCATGGAGACGATGCGGCGAATGGGGCCTGATGCGGGAACAGGCATGCCGGCGCCGGCATGGGTCAATGCCGGCAGGGCCGCGCCCGCCAGCCCGCCGAGCAGGAGCGCCCGGCGAGACAGGCGGGATGCGGAACTCACCATTTATACTTCAGCCCGCCCAGCACCGTGCGGGGATTGCCCTTGTAGCAATAGCCGGAACTGCAGGTGACATACTGGTCATCCAGCAGGTTCTGCGCGTTGACCTGTGCGCTCCAGCCCTTCATGCGCGGGTCCATATAGGCCAGATCATAGCTCGCCTTGGCATCCACCAGCGTATAGCCGCTGTTCTGGAAGGTATTGAGCGAATTGCCCCAGCTCGCGCCGGCGAAGCGCACGCCTGCGCCAAGCCCGAGCCCGGCCAGTGTCGTGCCTTCCTGAAACTGGTAATCCGCCCAGAAGGCAAAGGTGTGATAGGGCTGGCCGGACGGAGACAGACCAATCGTGCTGGAGACCCCGGACATGTTCTTCATGTCCAGATAGGTATAGGCCCCGCGCAACCTCAGGCCCTGCCCCACATTGGCCACGGCGGACAGTTCCAGACCACGCGCGCGCACCTCGCCCCGCTGCACCTGGAACAGCGGATCGGTCTCATCGGTGACGAGGCCATTGTCCTGATTGATCTGGAAGACCGAGGCAGTGAAATAGCCATCAAAGCCCGGCGGCACATATTTCACGCCACCTTCCACCTGCCGCGCCGTGGTGGGCGAGAAGGTGATTACCGACCCGGTCGACGCCCACATTGGGAACGAAGGATGTGGCATAGCTGACATAAGGCGCAATGCCGTTGTCAAACAGATAGGTCAGGCCGGTGCGATAGGTGAAGCTGTTGTCAGTCGCATCCTTGCTGGTGGCGTTCAGCGTATCGACGCTGTCTGTGGTCACCCAGTCATAACGGCCGGTGAGGGTCAGGATCCAGCGGTCGAACTTTGCCTGCTCCTGAACATAGACGCCCACCTGCGACTGGCGCTGCTGGTAGCCGGACGTCGTGCGCGCGGGATCGACTATCGGTCCCAGCGGCATGTCGAATATCAGGCTGTAATCCGTACCCGTGCCGAAACCATAGCCGCCATCGAGCCAGAGATAGGAGTAGTCCAGCCCCACCAGCACGACATGCTCCACCGGACCGGTGTCGAATTCCGCCTGAACCTGATTGTCGACAACGAAAGACTTCACGCGGTCATGAACATAGACCGTGTAACGGCTTTCAGTCATTTGCGGGACGTTGATCCCGGTTCCGATATTATAGCGCACCTTGGTGTCGAGCTCGCCGTAACGCAGGTTCTGGCGCACGGAGATGACATCATTGAACCGGTGCTCGGCATCGTAACCGACACGATACTGGAACACATTCTGCCGGTTATAGTCACCATAAGAGTTGCTGAAATTGGCGACACCGGACGGAGACCAGCCATAGTTGGGCAGGGCCGCCGGGGTCACCGCATCGAGATATTCACCAAGGAAGGTGATGCGAGTGTCATCGGTCGGCTGCCATGTCAGCGCCGGAGCGATGAAGTTCATGTTGTTGATGCCACCGCCATGGACATTGGCGGAACCGGCATCACGCATCAGCCCGGTGACCCGATAGAGCCACTTGCCGTCTTCATCCAGCTTGCCGCCGATATCGGCCTGCCCCTGCCACAGGTCGAAATTGCCGGCCTGAACCTCAACCTCGCCGAAGGGTGTCGCCTGCGGGCGCTTGGAGATGACATCGACAAGACCACCGGGCGAGCCAAGACCATAGAGCGCGGAAACCGGCCCGCGCAGGATGGTGACGCTGTCGACCCCATAGGGCTCGATCTTGAAGACCGCCATGTTCGCGCCGGGCAGACGCAGGCCATCGCGATAGATGCCGGTATAGGTGGTATCAAAACCGCGGATGGAAAAGGCATCGTAGCGCGGATCATAACCGGACTCACCGGTGCGCACGCCGGGCGTGTAATTCACGGCCTCGGTCAGTGTCTGAACATTGCGGCTGGTCAGTTCATCACGGGTCACGACGGAGATCGACTGCGGAATTTCGATCAGCGGCGTATCGGTCTTGGTGCCGGCCGTCGTGGTGCTGGCAACGAAGCCAACAGTGGCACCACTGGTCTCCACATTCACCGTGGCAAGCGCGATGGTGCCTTCAGCGGAACCAACCGCTTCGGAGGCCTGCGGCGCGGTGATGGTGACACGGCCCGGCCCGTTGAAGCTGTAGGAGAAGCCCGTGCCCTGTAGCAGCCGGGCGAGCGCCTGCGGCGGGGTCATGGTGCCGGAAACGGCGCTGGATCGCAGCCCACGGACCCGGGCTGTATCGAACAGAACCCGCACACCGGCCTTCTGCGCGAAAGAAAGAACGGCGCTGTTCAGGTCTTGCGCAGGAATGTTGAAGGCCACAGCACCCGCGTTCTGCTGGGCCAGCGCGGCGGAAGGCATCAGGGCAACGCCCATCGAAATGGTAAGCAGGCCCAGAACAAGGGCATTTGCTGCCACACCACCCAGATAGTGCCGCCGCGTGCGCTGCGCGCGGTCCGTCATCCCACGAGTCATGAACTGTCTTCCTCTACATCACACCTGCCGGCCCACCATCGGATGAACCGGCCCTGCGCTTTCCCGTATGAATGAAGACAACCGGGACGACGAAAACCGTAAAAAATAGTCATGATTTCGAAAGGAATTTAGTAAAGCACTGTCACGAATGGATAAACGGACCGTGCCCGCACGCCCAGTTCAGCCGTAATGGTGCTGATGGCATCTGAAAGCCCGGATGTCGCGAAGACCCCGCTCACCCGCCGCTGCGCCAGTGCGCTGTCCATGATGACAATCCGGCCCCGCCGGTACCGGTTCAGCGTGTCCACCACAGCGGCCAGCGGTACATCATCAAAAACCAGCATGCCCCGCCGCCATGCGGTCGCCTGCGCCAGATCGCGGGTCTGCACCTCGGTCAGGCCGCCATCGGGTTCATAACGCACCTCCTCGCCGGGAGAGAGCACGACAGCGGGCGCGCTTCCCAGCGACACCTCGATCTTGTGTTCCACCGCAAGCACCTTGGCGCCGTCATCGCGCACATCCACCACGAACTGCGTACCCAGCGCCCGGGTTTCTCCTCCCGCCGCCTCGGTGACGAAGGGGCGCTCCTCAGCACCCGCGCGCGGAGCGGCCGTGAAGAAGGCCTCGCCCTCCAGCAGCCTCACACGCCGCTCCTGCGCCGTATAATCGAGCGCCAGTGCGCTGGACGGCCCCAGTTCCACCGTGCTGCCATCCGGCAGATGCACAAGACGCACCTCACCCGGTGCGGTGCGATAATCGGAGGTGAGCATCAGGAGCGGATTGCCGAACTGATTATAGGTGATCCCCGCCGCCGCCATCACCACCAGGGCGACAACAGCCCCCAGCCGCACCACCTTGCGGGCAACGGATGCGCGTGCGCCGGGCACCATGCCGCGCAACGGTCCCGGGTCCTGCTTCAGTGAGGCCATCTGCCGCCATGTGGCGCTGGCTTCCTCGAAGGCTGCGCGATGATCAGCATCTTCTTCCAGCCAGGCGCGGAAGGCGGCACGGTTGTCATCATCAAGCGTGCCGCCATCGAGCCGGATGACCCATTCCGCCGCACGCAGATCGGTCTCGTCCGGTTCGGCCTGATGCACGCTCACGCTCTGTTTCATCGGCCGGGAATCCACCGCTCACACATCTTGCCCACGCGAACATGCCATTTTTGCATGAGATATCATCAGATCCGTGAGGGAAACATCGCGAAAACGGGATGACGCAGGGGCATCAATGCCTTCTGAGGTTGCGGGTTAGATGCACGATAGACATGGCCAGATGCTTCTGCACCGTACTTTCGGACACATGCAGCCGGCAGGCAATATCGGCATGAGACAACCCGCAGATGCGGTTCAGCACGAACACCTGCTGGGTGCGCCGGGGCATTTCCTGCACCAGTATATGGAGCTTTTCAAGCTGGAGCCGGGAATCCACCACATCTTCCGGGCTGGGCTGGTCTGCCGCGATGGTGGCCAGCGTCTCGGGCGCGACCACATCGGTCTTGCGCCGGGCTTCCTGCTTGATGTGATTGAGAAGAAGATTGCGCCCGATGGCGAACAGATAGGCGCGGATGTCCTTGATCCGGCTGTCCGGCCGCTCGATCAGGTTCAGGAATGCATCCTGAACCAGATCATTGGCCATATGGGCATCACCGGTTCTGCGCTGCAGATAATGTCTGAGTTGTGCCCCTTGTGTCGTAAAGACAAGAGAGAGGTCTGGCGGCATGAAAAAAGCGCCCACAGTCCGCATCAGGAATTCATTGGCCCTTCCTGTAACATGGGGCCGATGGGCGGATAAACACCGGGCGCAAACATTATAATGATTACACTTTAATGACTCCGGCGACCGACCGGATGGTGTGAGCGCCGGCCATAAAGACCAGCGCTCATCACGCGCTTCCTCTCAGCCCGCCAGCTTAGCCGCATGCCAGAGCAGGTGGTCATCCATGAAAGTGGAGATGAAGTTATAGGAATGGTCGTAACCGGGGCGCATGCGCAGTTCCAGCGCGATCTCTGTTCCCGCACACGCCTCCACCAGATGCTGGGGCATCAGGCCGGTTTTCAGGAAGGGATCGGCATTGCCTTGATCAATGAGAATGGCGGGCACGCGCGCACCATCCTCGATCAGCAGGCATGCGTCATATTCGCGCCATGACGCCTCATCGCTCCCGAGGAACTTCTCCAGCGCCGGGCGCGACCAGTCCGCCACGCTCGGCTTCACGATGGGCGCGAAGGCCGAGACCGAGCGAAACCGCTCCGGGTTTTTCAGCGCGATGGTGAGCGCGCCATGCCCGCCCATGGAGTGGCCGAAAATGCCCTGCCGCTCCATATCCGCCGGGAAGTGCGCGGCGATGATCTCCGGCAGTTCCTCGGTGACATAGCTGTACATGCGGTAGTGCTCGGCGAACGGCTCCTGCGTGGCATCCAGATAAAAGCCCGCGCCAGAACCGAACTGCCAGTTGTCCTTTTCGTCCGGCACATGCTCGGCGCGCGGTGAGGTATCCGGCAGCACGATGATGAGGCCGAGCTCGGTCGCCATGCGCCGGTATTCGCCCTTGTCCATGCAGTTGGCATGGGTGCAGGTGAGGCCGGAGAGATACCACAGCACGGGCAACTGATCACCGGTTTCATGCGGGGGCACGAACACGGCGAAAGTCATCGGCGTGCCGGTCTCGCGCGAGATGTGGCGATACACACCCTGAATGCCGCCATGGGCCAGCGAGGTGGAGACTGTTTCCAGATCTGATGCAGCAATGCTCATGTCTTGTCTCAGAACTTCACGACGGAACGGATGGACGAGCCTTCGTGCATCAGGTCGAACGCGGTATTGATTTCTTCCAGCGGCATGATGTGGGTGATGAGATCATCAATGTTGATCTTCCCCTCCATGTACCAATCCACGATCTTCGGCACATCGGTACGGCCACGCGCACCACCAAAGGCAGAGCCCTTCCACACCCGCCCGGTGACAAGCTGGAACGGGCGGGTGGCAATCTCCGCACCCGCCGGTGCAACGCCGATGACAACAGAGGTGCCCCAGCCGCGATGGCAGGATTCCAGCGCCTGACGCATCACATCCACATTGCCGGTGCAGTCAAAGGTGAAGTCCGCGCCGCCATCGGTGGCATCCACCACGGCCGCCACCACCTTGTCCGCACCCACTTCACGCGGGTTGATGAAGTGGGTCATGCCGAACTTCTTCGCGATTTCGACCTTGGACGGGTTGATGTCCACGCCGATGATCTTGTCCGCGCCCACCATGCGGGCAGCCTGAATGACATTGAGGCCAATGCCGCCAAGGCCGAACACCACCACATTCGCGCCCGGCCACACCTTTGCGGTATAGATCACCGCGCCAACGCCGGTGGTGACGCCGCAACCGATATAGCAGATCTTGTCGAAGGGGGCGTCCTCACGCACCTTCGCCAGCGCGATCTCCGGCAGCACGGTGAAGTTGGAGAAGGTGGAGCAGCCCATATAGTGGAACACCTCGCCGCCATCGCAGGAGAAGCGCGAGGTGCCATCCGGCATCAGGCCCTGACCCTGCGTGGCGCGGATGGAGGTACACAAATTGGAGCGCTGCGACAGGCAGGTTTTGCACTGCCGGCATTCCGGCGTGTAAAGCGGGATCACATGGTCGCCCGGCTTCAGTGTGGTGACGCCCGCGCCCACCTCACGCACAATGCCCGCGCCCTCATGGCCGAGAATGGCGGGGAACTTGCCCTCGGAATCAAGGCCGGAAAGGGTGTAGGCATCGGTGTGGCACACGCCGGTGGCCATCACCTCCACCAGCACTTCGCCCGCCTTCGGGCCGCCGATTTCAATGGTCTCGATAGTGAGGGGCTTGTTGGCTTCCCAAGCAACGGCTGCGCGCGACTTCATGACCGGTGTCCTTCTGTGCGGAACAATTATTTCAGATAAGTGCGGATGATGCGCATGATCTGCTCGATCTCCCCGTGCGCATCTATCGGAGTAACAAGCGCAGGCGGCTGGGCGGGTTCCGAAACCTGCGCATCCATTGAAGCCGATGCGGGAGGGCTAACGACCTGCGCATCATCTGGCCTGCCTTCTGCCAAGGGCCCGCTGGACGGCATGTCTTTCGCCGCAGCATCCCCTGCCGACTGGGCGAAGGTCTCGCGCAGATGGCTCTCCAGCACATCCGCCATCAGCCCGTTGGCCGCCCCGCGCAGGGCCGCGATCTGCTGCAACAGCGCCCCACATTCGGTGCCGGCCGCAACCGCGCGTTCCAGCGCTTCCGTCTGCCCGCGAATGCGGGAGAGGCGGGTAAGCACCTTCTTCTTTTCTTGCGGGCTGTGCGGCATGGCAACCATACTGGGGGAGAGTATCTGAGCCCATGGCTATATAGGGTCTGCGCCTATGGCAAGGGGATTTTACAGACCACGCACGCCATTGCTGGCCAAGAAGGGCTCAGTTTGGCACCCACCCCGCGCGCCACCATGCGTATGGCAAGGCTCACCACGTTGAAAGGCTGCCTACGTTACAAGGCTGCGCCGCTTGCTTGGAAAACCCGCCCCTACACACAAGCTTCCACCTTCACACTGAAACCAGATAGCTGGTCATTCTCCCATCTTCAGGGGAGATCTGGTGCAAGGCGAGCTGCGGCGGCTCCTGAACAATTGTGAATTTTCCCACATGTTCGAAGTCCAGCGCAAACTGATGGCTGGCGGATGGCGCGATGCGCGTGGGAATTCCCACGAACATGCCGAAAATCGCCCGGTGCACGTGGCCACATAAAATGCCGGCGACCGTTTCTCGCCCGTTCAACAGCTGGGCAAGCGCCTCACCTCCCGAAACCAGACCGATCTTATCCATTGCGGGGATGCCGGTTCTGAAGGGCGGATGGTGCATGGCGATGACGACCGGCTCTGTACCCGCAGTCTCAAGCTCGCGCTCAAGCCAGGCCAGTTGCACATTTGAGAGCGCGCCATGTGCCTGCCCCTCGACCAGCGTATCCAGACCAATGACCCGGACACCCGCCACTGAACGCGAAAAGGCGAGATGGCTGGCCTCCTCGCCGGTTTCATCCCGAAACGCCCGGCGCAGAGGCGCGCGCAGGTCATGATTTCCGGGCAGCACGAGGAAAGGAATGCCGAGCGCGCGCAGGCCGGCCGATGCCCACGCATATTCCTCCTCCGCGCCCGTCTCTGCCACATCCCCGCTGACAAGGATCAGGTCTGGCTGAGGTTCAAGCTGCGCCACATGGTGCATCAGGTGTGAAAAGGCTGCGCGTGTATCGACACCCGCGAGAAGGGTGTGTGCACGCGTCACATGAAAATCGGTCAGTTGCAGAATGAGCATGGGTGAGGTTCCCAAAATGGAGCCATAGGGGTGCTCTGCATGGATACAGCCCGTCAAGGGACGAGACATATCGATGTGGGTATTTTCGAAATATCCTCACATATGGCTTCCATTCCCAACTAACTCCGCATGATCGTCATGACACTGTCATCGCTCATCCGCAAAAACGCTCCCGTCGGCCACATCGCAGATGGGCACGACAGTCACAGACTGGCGCGGCCTGTTGTGCGCGGGCAGCCGACAGAGTCGGCACAGCCAGACTCTGTCTCCAATCCATGTTGAGAGGGGGTTGCATATGTCGACCAGATCCACACTTATCCAAGCCGGACGTGGCATTTCGCGGCGCTCTCTCCTGCTGGGCGCGGCAACGGCTGTCACCAGCGCCGCCATTCTGCGCGGGGCCCATGCCCAGCCGCAGAGCCGCACCAAGGTGCAGTTCATGTATCCGGTTGGTGTTTCCGGCGACATCAACAAGCTCGTCGCGGGTATGATCTCCACCTTCAATGCCGCCCATCCGGGCATTGAGGTCGAGGCGATCTATGCCGGCAACTATGACAATACCGAGCAGAAGGTCATCACCGCGCTCGGCGTTGGCGACCCACCGTCCACGTGGCTGCCGATCAACTCGGCGCTTCAGACCTTCCTCGGTCTCGACTCCCTCGCCGACATCACTGACCGCGCCAAGGCCGATGATATATATCAGGACTTCCTGCCCAGCTTTCTTGATACCTGCATCTCGGATGGCCGCCTCTATGGCCTGCCCTTCCAGCCTTCGACCCCGGTGCTCTATCTCAACAAGAATGCGCTGAATGCGGCCGGCATCAAGAAGGCCCCCGAGACGTGGGATGAGCTGCTGGAAGTCGCCAAGGTGCTAACCGTGAGGGAGAATGGCGAGCTGAAGCGCTGGGGCCTGACCATCGGTGGCGGCTGGCACGACTGGATCTTCGAGTGCTATTGCCGCCAGAACGCCCTTGTGCCGTGGACCAAGGACAAGGTGCTGTTCGATGATCCGGCCGCGATCGACGCGCTGGAATTCTGGGTGAAGATGGAGAAGGCGGGCGTCATGCCCAAGGCCTCCACCTGGGAAGGCTCTGCCAATGACTTCATGGCCGGCCGCACCGCGATGCTCTACCATTCCACTGGCTCGCTCACGAACCTGCGCAAGTCTTCCCCGTTCGAGGTCGATGTGGCCTTCATGCCGAAGAACAAGACCTTCGGCGCGGCGCAGGGTGGCGGTCCGATCATGATCGCGAAGAACCAGTCCGATGCTGCGATCGAGGCCAGCTGGACCTTCGCGCGCTGGATGACCAGCACGGACGTGCAGTCGCAGTGGAGCCGTGACACCGGCTATCTCGCCGTGCGCAAGTCTTCATGGGAAACACCCGAGATGAAGGCCTATCTTCAGGAAGTCCCACAAGCGAAGGTGGCGCTTGAACAGGCCGCCTATGCCGGTGCCTTCCTTCAGGTGCCCGGTTATCACAAGGTGCGCGAATATCTGAAGAGCGCGCTGGACCGCACGCTGGCCGGCGAGATTGACCCCACCGCCGCACTGAAGGAAGCCAACACCAGCTCCAACCGCGAAATCCAGCGCCTGCTGCGCCGTCGCGGCTGATGCCATTCCCCGTCCGGCTGACTTAGACCATCGACCCCGGTCTCTGACCGGAGCCAAGCGGGTTCGTTCAAGCGCCACGCGGGCTTGACCAAAGACCCGTGAGGCATGGCCCATGGGTCTTTGGTTGAAGTCGGGCGGGGTCATTTCTGGAGATGCAAGATGGTTTCCGGCGCCTTGCTTCAGGCCCGCATGCGCGAGGCCGGCTTCGCCTATATGCTGCTGTTGCCCTCGCTGCTGTTTCTGGCAACCTTCACCTATTGGCCGATCATCCGCTCGGTCTATTTCAGCTTTCATGATGTGATGCTGGGTGACAGCAAGATCATCTATCTGGGGCTGGAAAACTACCAGCGTCTGCTGGAAGATCGGCTGTTCTGGAAGGTGCTGGGCAACACCGTTTTCTATACGGTGCTGACGGTTCCGCTTGCGATTGGCTGTGCCCTGCTGATGGCGGTAGCGCTGGACAGCAAGCTGCGCGGCATGGCCATCTATCGCTCTGCCTTTTTCTATCCGGTCATGATCCCCTCCGTTGCCGCCGGCATGGTGTGGGTGTTCCTGTATTCGGCCAATTACGGGCCGATCAACCAGGGCCTCGCGCTTCTTGGCCTGCCGGACAAGGCCTGGCTCTATGACAGCAACTTTGCCCTGCCGGCACTGATGGTGATGAGTATCTGGAAATATTCCGGCTACTTCATGCTGATCCTGCTCGCGGCGCTGAAGCTCGTGCCATCGGATCTTTATGAAGCCGCGCGGCTGGATGGCGTCTCGGCCTGGCACCGGCTCATTCACATCACGCTGCCGCTGATTTCGCCAACCCTCTACTTCGTCATCATCATCGGCCTTCTGAATTCCTACCAGATCTTCGACTATGTCTATGTGATGACCCATGGCGGCCCGGCAGATGCCACCAATGTACTGACCTTCTACATCTATCAGAACGGCTTCCAGTATCAGGACATCGGCTACGCCTCGACGCTGGCCAATGTGCTTCTTCTATTCGTCGGCGGCCTCATCGCCATCATCGCGACCGTATTCGGCCGGCGCGTGCATTATCTGGGACGCTGAGCATGACACGCTTGCCCACCGGCAAAATTGTACCCGCCCCAGCGCAAACCGCCATGCTCGTGGCATTGCCCGCGCCGCTGCCTGAAACCTTGCCGGTAGCCCCACCCGCAAGTCGCCCCGGCGACCTCCTTGCAGCGCTGAAGCGCGGATGGCTGCATCTGGTGCTGGTGCCGCTCACGCTGCTGTGGCTGAGCCCGCTGATCTGGATTCTCATCACCTCGCTGAAAACGCGCACGGAGGTGTTCGATCCCGCCGCCGGCTTCTGGCCGGAGGTGCTGCAATGGAGCAATTTTCCCGCCGCGCTCTCGGTCGCGCCCTTCGGCACCTATCTGGTGAACTCCATACTGGTCACGGGCGGCATTCTGGCGGCCCAGCTCGTCACCATCACGCTGGCGGCCTATGCCTTTGCGCGACTTACATTTCCCGGCAAGAACCTGCTCTTTACGCTGTTCCTGCTCCAGATCATGTTCCCGATCTACGCAACCTTCCTGACGAACTTCGTCACGGTGCGCGAATTCGGGTTCCTGAACTCCCTGCCGGCGCTCATCGTGCCGTTCGTCGCCTCCGGCTATGGCACCTTCATGCTGCGACAGGCCTTCCGGCAGGTGCCGAACGAACTGGCGGATGCCGCGCGGCTGGATGGCTGCGGCCATTTCGGCACGCTGTGGCATGTCTATCTGCCTCTGGTGAAGCCGACGCTGATCGCCTTCAGCATCATCACGGTCGTCACCCACTGGAACGACTATCTGTGGCCGCTGCTCGTCACCAACAGCGAGAGCGTGCGCACCCTGCCCATCGGCCTCGGCCTGCTGGCAAAATCCGACAGCGGCGCGGACTGGACCCGCCTGATGGCGGCAACATTGATGGTGGTGTCACCGCTGCTCGTGCTGTTCGTCATTTTCCAGCGCCGCTTCGTCGACAGCTTCATGCACGCCGGGCTCAAATAAGGATCGCATCATGGCCGAGGTTGTTCTTCAAAGCGTGAGCAAGGCCTATGCCGGCCGCCCGACAGTGCATGCGGTCGATCTCACAGTGGCTGACAAGGAATTCATGGTGCTGGTCGGCCCGTCCGGCTGCGGCAAGTCCACCACTTTGCGCATGATTGCAGGGCTGGAGGACATCACCTCCGGCCAGTTGCTGATCGATGGCAAGGATGTGACCCGCGCACCACCGCAAAAGCGCGATATCGCGATGGTGTTCCAGTCCTATGCGCTTTATCCGCACATGACCGCATACCGGAACATGGCGTTCGGCCTGCTGAAAACCACACGTCTTGGCAAGGCCGAGATCCACCGGCGCATTCATGAGGCGGCAGACATCCTGCACATCACCCATCTGCTGGAGCGCAAACCGAACGAGCTTTCCGGCGGTGAGCGCCAGCGGGTTGCCATTGGCCGGGCACTGGTGCGCCAGCCCAAGGTGTTCCTGTTCGATGAGCCCCTGTCCAATCTCGACGCCAAGCTGCGCACCCGCATGCGCGGCGAGCTCAAGCGGCTGCACAAGGAACTGGGGCTGACGGTGATCTATGTCACCCATGACCAGATAGAGGCGATGACTTTGGGCACGCGGGTTGCCATTCTCTCGGAAGGACGCCTGCAACAGGTTGGCCCGCCGATGGAACTCTACATGCGCCCCGCAAACACATTTGTCGCCACCTTCATCGGCACGCCGGAAATGAGCCTGCTGCGCTGCAAGGTGCGGCCGGAGGCCAGTGGCAGCACCCTGCATCACTCCCAGTTCATCACCGCGCTCGATGGCACCCCCCATGCCATGGATGTCTTTTTGGGCGTGCGGCCAGAGGAAATCCGCGTGCAGCCCGCATCCATGCCGGCCATGGCGCGCGGCATTGTCGAGCGCACCGAACTCATCGGTTCCGAGGCGCTGGCGGAAATCCTCATCGGGCCGGATCGTGTCACCGCACGCATGGCCGTGGCGGATGCGCCCGAGAGCGGAGCCGAGGTTTCTCTCTCCTTCAATATGGCGCATGCGCGCCTCTTCGACGCCGGCAATGGCCGCGCGCTCGCCTGCAGCTGAAAGTTCGGTCCATGTCCCAGACAGTGCGGCAGCACCAGATCATTAGCCTGCTGCGGGAGGTTCAGGCCAGCACCGTGCTGGACCTCGCCGGCCATTTCCATGTTTCGGACGAAACCATCCGCCGCGACCTCAAGGCTCTGGCGGAAAGCGGGGTGGTCGAGAAATTCCATGGCGGGGTCCGCCTCAACGAGGTGGGCTGGGAAGCCCCGTTCGAGCGCCGTTTGCAGGAGCAGGTTGTCGCCAAGCGCCGCATGGCCGCTGCCGCTGCGGAGCTGATCGAGGATGATGCCTCCATCCTGCTCGACAACAGCTCAAGCGCCTGCTTCCTTGCCCGCGAACTCGCAATCAAGCGCCGACGGCTCACCGCCATCACCTTTTCGGTGGAGGTGGCCAGCCTTCTCTCCTCAGCCGGGCCGCATCACCGGGTCATCCTGCCGGGGGGTGAGTTGCGGGCCGATGACCGCACTATCATCGGTGCATCCGCGATTGATTTCGCCAGCCAGTTCACACCCGACCTGTTCGTGATGTCGGTGGCTGCGGCCTCACCCACACGCGGCTGCATGGATTTCGACATGTTCGAGACCGAGATCAAGCGCGCGATGATCCCCCTCGCGGGCCGGGTGATGCTGCTGCTGGACAGCTCGAAATACACGAAGAACGGGCTCATTCAGGTGTGCGGTTGGCCCTCCGTGAATATCTTCGTGAGCGATGCCGCCCCCCCGGAAGGGATCGGTACCGCGCTGGAACATGCGGAGGTCGTGATCGCCCCCTGAGGGGACTTGCGACAGAGCGAACCTTGGAAGCGAACCTTGGGCTTGCGCAATTTTCTTTTCATTTCGGGAGGGCAGAACCCGAGAGCCATCCCGAAATGGATCAGCGATTGCGGTGGGATATGCCCCCTTTTATGAAGGCATTCGGGCCGGTTCCTGATCGCATGGCTGGACGATACTTTGTCGCCCCCATATCCCCTGCAAGCCTGCCTATTCCAGAATACTGAAATCCATGCCTGATTATGAGGCGGACCTCAGGAATCCTCCAGCACTCACAGGCGACATGCGCATTGGCGCGGCCTCACTCCTGCCTTCCATATGCCCCCGGCGGGCTTGGCCTCGGGGCCAGAGAGTAACCTCATCGATATTCGAGCACAGGCAGACACCGCCGGGCAGGCCTTGCCTGTGCCGGCAGTGTCTGGTGCCCTCTACCGCCCCTGCGGTGCCCCATCCCTGCGGCACACCCGCAACAGCCCCCAGCTCACCCCCAGCACGGCGGCGATGACCGAGCCCATCAGCACGCCCAGCTTGGCAGCTCCCAGCAGGTTGGCATCAGTAAAGGCCAGCATGGCGATGAAGATGGACATGGTGAAGCCGATCCCGGCCAGCAGTCCGATAAGGACAATGCCGCTCCAGCTCACACCCGGCGGCAGGCGGCACAGACCGGTGCGCACCATCAGCCAGCTCACCCCGACGATCCCCAGCGGCTTGCCCAGCACCAGCGCAATGCCAACACCCGCCATCACCCATTGCGGACCGGGGCCGGAGAGATCCACGCCGTCCAGACTCACGCCGGCATTTGCCAGCGCGAACAGCGGCATGATGCCGAAAGCGACCCACGGATGCAGCGCCATCTGCACCCGCATCACCGGCGGCAGAAGCTCGCGCTGGGCATGGCGAATTTTCCTCAGTTCGCCAGCCATATGGTGTGTGTCATGCGGCTCATCCCGACCTGTCAGGCTACCGGTGACCCGCGAGAGCATGTCGAGCGGCGCTTCGCGCATGCGCACGGAAAACACGGGGGTCATGAGGCCAAGCACCACGCCCGCAAGGGTCGGGTGCGCGCCCGTCATCAGCAGGCCGGTCCACACGATCGCACCCGGCACCACATAGGCAAAAGCGGAGCCGATGCCGATGCGCTGAAGCCCAAGCACCAGCACAATGCCAATGCCCGCCACCGCGAAGCCACTGTAATCCAGCCCGCCGGAATAGAAGAAGGCAATGATGAGCACCGCGATGATGTCATCAATGATCGCCAGCGCCAGCAGGAAAACACGGATATTTCCGGGAATGGATTTGCCCAGCAGTGCCAGCACGCCAACGGCAAAAGCGATATCGGTCGCGGTCGGCACGGCCCAGCCCTGAAGCTGCGGGCCGGCCGTGTTGAAGGCCACATACACCAGCGCGGGCACCACCACGCCACCAAGCGCGGCGGCCATCGGCAGAGAGGCCTGCTTCATGTCGCTCAGCGCGCCCTCATGAATTTCCCGTCGTATTTCCATGCCAACGACAAGGAAGAAGACGGTCATCAGGGCATCATTGATCCAGAAATGCAGCGGCTGACTGAAGACAAACTCGCCCAGCCCGATCGAGAAGGGCACGTGCCAAAGGTGGTGATAGCTTTCCGCCAGTGGGGAATTGGCCCACACCAGTGCCACGACAGCCGCCAGCAGAAGCACGATGCCGCTGACCGCTTCAATATGCAGAAACCGTTCAAGGGAAGCGAAGGCGCGTTCGGCCAGAATCTGGGCGCGCGGCAGATCCTGCCGGAGGGCGGGTTTTGTCATAGACACGGCTTCTCCGCGTGGCGGCCCGACCAGCGCAAAACACCTGCCTCGCCACCCCATGTGGCGGACACCCGCGCGCACCTTACCGATTCGATTACGCCATTTCCACCCCTTCTGCCCCTGCTCCATCCAGATACGCGCAACACGTATGGTGCGACAGAAGGTCCGGAAGAAAGGCCAGGAGGAGGGGGCAAAACAAAAAACGCCAGACCAAAGGAACGAAAGAAGATGACGTAGCGGCGGGCTTCACGATTTATCCATGAGTTTGCACAAAACTCAGGCCAGTTGACTTGATACAGCACAGAAAGTGGCCCTGTGAAACCGCTCCTGCTTCTTTCCGGCTGTCTGGCGCTCGGTGTCGCCGGCGCGGCCTTCGCCTTCGGTCCTTCCCTGCCATTCGGGCAGGGATCGGCCTATCCAGAGGCGCATTCCTCGCCCAAGGCTGTGGCCATTGCCCACAATGCCTTTGTGCCAGACACGCCAACCCCGGAAGCCGAACGCGCCGCACGCAAGGCGAAAGCGGAGCGCGAGGCTGACCGCGCGATCCTGCTCAAGGCCGTTGAGGTGCGCGAAGCCGCACGCATTCGCCATGAGGCGATCATGAACGCGACCGCCGAAAGCGTCGCGGACAAGCGGCTGCCGTCCTACAAGGTCTTCAATGTGGATGAGCCGTGGGTTGCTCTCACCTTTGATGACGGCCCCAGCCCCAACACCACGCCGCAACTGCTGGACATGTTGAAGGAGCGCGGCGTGCGCGCCACCTTCTTCGTGCTGGGCCAGCGCGCGGCGCAGCATCCTGAACTGCTTCGCCGCATTGTCGAGGAAGGTCACGAACTGGCCAACCATTCGTGGAACCATCCGCAACTGCCCAAGCTGAGCCTTGAGGCGGCGGAGAAGCAGATTACGGATACCGCGCAGGCCATCTTTGACGCCACCGGGCAGAACCCGGTCTATATGCGCCCGCCCTATGGAGCGATGAAGGCTTCCCTTCAGGACCACCTGAACAAGAAGTACGGCATCAGCTTCATCTACTGGACCATCGACCCGATGGACTGGAAGTTCCGGGATCCGAAGGTGGTGCATGAGCGCATCATGAGCCAGGTCTCCCCCGGTGCGATCGTGCTGGCGCATGATATTCACGCCTCCACCGTAGCGGCGATGCCGCAGGTGCTGGATGACCTCATTGCGAAAGGCTATCGTTTCGGAACGCTCTCGCAGATGGTCGCGATGGACCGCACCGGCAAGCCGAGGGTTGCCGCAGCACATGCGGCTCCGGCCGCGAACCGTGTCGCAGCTCCCGTGAAGCCGGCCGGTGCAGTGCAGGCCGCGCGCACTACGGCACCGGCCACCGACCCGACAGCGACGGGTTCGATCCGCCCGCGCACCGTCACCACCACCAGCATCGCCCCGCGCGCCCAAGCGGCGAACCAGACAAATGAGCGCGGACTTTACTGAAACATCCCCCCGGCGCGCGATATCCAGCGCGCCGGGCGCGTATTGACCGGTTCAAGGCCAATGCCACACATCCACATGGCATAACGGGACGGGCAATATCAGTTCGAGCGCTTTTTCCGGTGGGCATGAACCGGCATCATCACGCACGCGCTTATGAGATGATGCCGCGCGGCACTTCAATGCCCTTGAAGCCGATAGCGGATTGAAAAGAGCGGCCCGACTGTGCCCGACCAGCAAGACCACAGAGCCGTCATCGCTCCTCGGAAGAGCTGTTTCACTCCTGTCCTGATATGAATCACTGACCGCTCAGAAATAGTGGACTGGAACCAGCGTCACGGTTTTCTGACTTTAGGTCAAAAGTGCCGATTATCTTTGTATTTCAGCCAGCCCCCCTGCGAGAAGGCTTCTGCGCTTCACAGAAACACAGAACCACTCCCTGATTGGTCGCATGTTTCACGCAGACCGGCATCCACTTCGCCCGAAAATGTGTGATGCCAGAGGATGAGACCTCCGCACGAGCAGGCATCTGCCGCATCGCCGTGCCATCGCTGCTCCGCACAGATGACGTCAATGCCAACCACATGAACCGCCCGTGCGGACACGTCATGACCATCCGGAACTGTTCAAAGCCGGCAGGCCAAAACTCTGCGCGGACAATCCCTGCATTGACAAGCCCCTGCATGGCCAAGGTTCAGCCCCCTGCCCGCCCCAACAGGACCAGAACCAGATCCGAAATCCAGGGACGGCTCTCGATCCTCCCAAAATGATATTCCCACATTTTCCATGCGTCAGCGCATTGACTGGGGCAGTCAGGCAGCCTCTTGTGAGGCCAAAGCAATTCCCCGGAGACCATAGTCCTGATGAAGCGCCCCCTCATCGCGATCATTCTTCTGGCCGTCATTGCGGCTGTCGGCGGCCTCGCTGTCTATCTCTATTACACCAAATATGCCCGCACGCTGCCGCCCGGCTTTGCCTCCGGCAATGGGCGGATCGAGGCGACGCAGGTGGATGTGGCCACCAAGGCCCCGGGGCGCGTGGAAAGCGTGCTGGTGGAGGAAGGCGACTTCGTCAAACAGGGCCAGATTGTCGGGCAGATGGATGTGGCCGATACCGCCGCCGCCTTGCGCACCGCGCAGGCGAAGGCCGCGCAGGCCCGCAAGTCACGCGATCAGGCAACCCATGTGGTTGAACAGCGAAAGGGCGAGCTGGATCTGGCCACCAAGGAACTGACCCGTCAGGAAACCCTTGTCGCCAAGGGCTTCGCCACAGAGCAGAAGGTGGACCAGTACAGCACCACCCGCCTCACCGCGCAGGCGGCACTGGCCGCGGCAGAAAGCAGCCTTGCCGCCAGCGAAGCCGCCATCAGCGCCGCCGATGGCGAGGTGGACCGGCTCCAGCGGCTGGTGGATGACGGCACCCTCATCGCCCCTGTCACGGGCCGCATCGTCTACCGGCTGGCAGAACCGGGCGAAGTGCTTGCGGCGGGCGGCAAGGTCTTCACCCTGCTTGATCTTTCCAATGTCTACATGACCATCTTCCTGCCTGCGGCCGATGCCGGGCGCATCGGGCTGGGCGCGGAGGCGCGGCTGCTGCTGGAGCCTATTCCCGATCTCGCGATCCCGGCCACGGTCTCCTTCATCTCCTCCCGCGCCCAGTTCACCCCAAAACAGGTTGAAACCCGCAGCGAACGGGACCGGATGATGTTCCGTGTGAAGCTGCGCGTGCCGCAGGCGCTGGTAAATGCCCATCTGGATCAGGTGAAAACCGGTGTCACCGGCGATGGCTATGTGCGGCTGGACCCCAAGGCGAATTGGCCGGCATGGCTTGAGTCTGACCTCACTGACCCCGCCGCCCTCAAGAAACTGCAGGACGAGCAGCCCCCGGTGCAGGGAGATGTGAAACAGGACCGTGAGGTCGTGAAATGACAGACCCGACCGGCGCGGGGCGGGACAGACCAGAGAAACCCGCAGGCGCGGTAAACATCCAGCAAGACACGGCAGCTGGCTCCGGGAAGCGCACTCCTCCTGCCGGGGCTGGCAATTCCACGCCGGCCCTGAATCTCAGAGGCATCCACCACCGCTATGGCCGCCAAACAGCGGTGGATGGCGTGGACCTGACCATCCGCTCCGGTGCATCCGTGGCGCTGGTGGGACCGGATGGCGTGGGCAAATCCACACTTCTGGGCCTCATCTGCGGGGCCAAGCGCATTCAGGCCGGCACAATCGAGGTGCTGGACGCGGATATGGCAGCGCGCGACCCGCGCGAGGAGGCGCAAACCCGCATCGCCTTCATGCCTCAGGGGTTGGGGCGCAACCTCTATCCCAATCTCACGGTGGCCGAGAATATCGCCTTCTTCGCCCGCCTGTTCGGCGAGAATGCCGATGCAGGTGGTGCGCGCGTTGCCCCGCTTCTGGCCGCCACCGGCCTTACCCCCTTCACTGACCGGCTGATGCGCAAGCTCTCCGGCGGCATGAAGCAGAAGCTCGGCCTGTGCTGCGCGCTGGTGCATGACCCTGACCTGCTGGTGCTGGATGAACCGACAACCGGCGTTGATCCGCTTTCGCGCCGCCAGTTCTGGGACTTCATCGACACCATCCGCGCCGAGCGCCCCGGCCTGACCCTTCTGGTCGCCACCTCTGACATGGATGAAGCGGCCCGGTTTGAACGGGTGGTGATGATGGATTCCGGCCGCATTCTGGCCGATGGCACCCCTGCTGAGCTGCTGGAACGCACCAACACGCCGAATCTGGAGCACGCCTTCATCGCCCTGCTGCCGGAAGACCAGCGCGGTACTGCGGATGACGGCACGCAGGTGGAGCCCATCGCCCCGGATGCACCCATTGCCATTGCCTCGCGCGGGCTCACACGGCGGTTTGGCAGCTTCGTGGCCGTGGATCATGTGAGCTTCGATATCCGGCGCGGCGAGATTTTCGGCTTTCTTGGTTCCAATGGCTGCGGCAAGTCCACCACCATGAAAATGCTCACCGGCCTGTTGCCGGCGAGCGAGGGTGAGGCGCTGCTATTTGGCGTGCCGGTGAACCCGAAGGATATCGAGACCCGCCGCCGGGTCGGCTACATGTCGCAGGCCTTTTCGCTCTATGGCGAACTCACCGTGCGACAGAATCTGGAACTGCACGCGCGCCTGTTCGCGCTGGCACCGGATGAGGCAACCGCGCGCATCGGCGAACTCGAACGGGATTTTGACCTCACATCCTATATGGATGTGCTCTCCGGCGGCTTGCCGCTGGGTGTGCGCCAGCGTCTCTCACTGGCGGTGGCCATTCTCCACCGGCCGGAAATCCTCATTCTGGATGAGCCCACCTCCGGCGTGGACCCGGTGGCGCGAGACGGTTTCTGGGACCATCTCCAGCGCCTCTCACGCGAGGAGCAGGTGACGATTTTCGTCTCCACCCACTTCATGACCGAGGCCGAGCGCTGCGACCGCATCTCCTTCATGCATGCCGGACGAGTGATCGCCACCGGCACACCGCAGGAACTGAAGGACGCCAAGGGCTCGGCAACGCTGGAAGAGGCATTCATCTCATACATGGAGATGGGTGGGCGCGAGGCCGAGACCCACGCCATCCCGCACCCGCCCGCCAGTCAGGCACCACACAGGCGACGGGCCTTCTCACCCGGCCGCGTCGGTGCCTATGCTTGGCGCGAGACACTGGAATTGCAGCGCGACCCGGTGCGCCTCGGCTTTGCCCTGCTCGGCACGGCGATCCTGATGTTGATCTTCGGCTTCGGCATCACCATGGACGTGGACAATATCCGCTTCTCTGTTCTGGACCGCGACCAGAGCCCCGAAAGCCGTTCCTATATCGATGAATTCGCGCATTCGCCATACTTTATCGCCCAACCGCCCCTGAGCGATCCGGCCCAGTTGCAGCGGCGGCTGCAAGGCAATGACATCGCCTTTGCCATTGAAATACCGCCGCAGTTCGGGGCGCATTTGCGCGCGGGCCGCCCGACAGAGGTTCTGGTGACCGTGGACGGGGCCATGCCCTTCCGTGCCGAGACCATTCAGGGCTATGTGCAGGCCGTGCATCTCTTGTTCCTTCAGGAAAAGGCGAAGGAAGCCGGCATTGCGGTGCCCGTAAGCGCAACGCTGGAAACGCGCTTTCGCTATAATCAGGCCTTCCAGAGCGTGGATGCCATGGTGCCGGCGGTCATCGGCCTCATGCTCATCTTCATTCCCGCCGTGCTGACCGCGCTTGGGGTGGTGACAGAAAAAGAGCTGGGCTCCATCACCAATCTCTATGTGACCCCCGTCACCAAGCTGGAATTTCTGCTGGGCAAGCAATTGCCCTATGTGGGGCTGGCCTTCTTCAATTTTCTGGTCATGGTGCTGATGGCGCTGTTCATCTTCGGTGTGCCGCTGAAGGGCTCTTTCGCCGGGCTGGCGCTGGGGGCGCTGGCCTATGTGCTGGCCACCACCGCCATTGGCCTGTTCGCATCCACCCTCACCAGCACACAGGTGGCGGCCCTGTTCGGCACCGCCATCGGCACCATGATGCCGGCCACGCAGTTCTCGGGGATGCTCCAGCCGGTGGCGACCCTGAGCGGCATGGCATGGGTGGTAGGCACGCTGTTCCCCACCACCTATTTCCTGCGCATCAGCATTGGCGCTTTTACCAAGGGGCTGTCCTTCATGGAGCTTTTGCCCTTCATCCTCACCACAGCATTGTTCTGGCCGGCCCTACTGCTGGCCTCCCATCTCATCCTGCGCAAACAGGAGACCTGAGATGGCACGCACCCCAGCCCCGCGCCGCAGCTCCGGCCTCGCCAATATCGGCCATCTGTTCGTGAAGGAACTGCTCAGTTTGCGGCGCGACAGCGCGCTGCTGATTCTGGTTTTCTATGCTTTCTCGGCGGCCATCGTCATTCAGGCCAAGGGCATGAGCCATGACCTCAACCAGGCTACTATCGCCGTGGTGGATGAGGATAATTCGCCCCTCTCGCAGGCGGTTCTGGATGCGCTGCTGCCGCCCCGCTTCCAGCCCCCGGTCGCGCTCACGCCCGATCAGGTGGACCCGCAGATGGATGCCGCCCGCTTCACCTTCGTGCTGAACATTCCACCGGACTTTCAGGCCGATGTTCTCGCGGGACGCAACCCCACGGCCCAGTTGCTGATTGACGCAACGGCGCTGATGCAAGCGGGCCTTGGGGCCAGCCAGCTCTCGGCCATCTTCCAGCAGGAAGTGTCGAATTTCGTGGCCCGCAATGGCGTCAGCACCAGCAGCCCGGCGGAACTACAAATCCGCGCGGCCTTCAATCAGGGGCTGGAATCCTCGTGGTTCACCGGCACCATGGGGCTCATTTCCAATATCACCATGCTCTCCGTGCTGCTGGCGGGGGCTGCGCTCATCCGCGAGCGGGAGCATGGCACGCTGGAACATCTGCTGGTTCTGCCGCTGCGCCCCTCGCAGATCATGCTGGCGAAGATTCTCGCCAATGGCGCGGTCATTCTGCTTTGCTCGGCCTTTGCCGTGCTGGTTATTCTTCAGCTCTGGATGGGCATGTCTATCGCCGGCTCGGTGACGCTGTTTTTGCTGGGCACGGCGCTCTATCTGTTTTTCACGGCGGCTTTGGGCATTTTCCTCGGCACGCTCGCCGGGTCCATGCCGCAGTTCGGCCTGCTGTTCTTCCTCGTGGTGTTGCCCATGAACATGCTCTCCGGCGGCCTCACCCCGCTGGAAAGCATGCCGCACTGGCTTCAGTCGGTGATGCAGTTCTCACCATCCACCCAGTTCGTGGCGCTGGCGCAGGCCATTCTCTATCGCGGCGCGGAGCTGGATATTGTCTGGCCGCGCCTTCTCGCCATCTTCGCGGCGGGCGGGCTCTTCTTCGCCATCGCTCTGGCGCGCTTCCGCACCTTCCTCGCCGCTCAGCAGTGAACCGCCGGATCAGGCAAAGGTGCGCAGGCACACACCTCTGAAGCGACCTGAACGGCCGCCTCAGATATAATCCACGAAAGAGGCCAGCTCTTCCTGAGAGAGGTCGCGCATCTGGGCCAGTGTGTATTTGTCTAGCACCGTGCCCATGGCATCGCGGATGCGCACCATGAGAATGCGGACCTCACAGCGGTCCACGTCGCAGTCCTCGCACGGCTCATAGGCATTGCGGCTGGCACAGGGGAAGGGCGCGAGTGGGCCATCCAGCGCGCGGATCATCTCACCGACGATGATGTCTTCCGCCGATTTGGCCAGCCGATATCCGCCCAGCTTGCCCTTCTTGCTGGCCAGAAAGCCGGCATTGCGCAGCTCGCCCAGAATCACATCCAGAAACTTTTTGGGAATCTGGTTGACCTCGGCAATCTCGGCCACCTGCGTGGAACTGCCGGGCACCATGCGCGCCAGATAGACTGCGGCCTTGAGCCCGTATTTGCCCTTTTTCGTCAGCATTCCGAACCCTCTGAGGGCGCTTGTGAGAGATGCGGCACAGCCACCGGCCATACCGCTGCATCTGGTCGCCTGCCGGGGCAGGCCGGAAAACCCGGCCTGGCACCACAGGCGACCTGCGGCGCTACTCCCCTGCCTCGCCCTTCAACTCATTCCGCGCCATCAGCGGCGCCTGCAACATCGCGAAAATGACCGTCATCGGCAGAAAGCCGAAGGTCTTGAAAGAAACCCATGTATCCGTGGAGAAGGAGCGCCAGACGATCTCGTTCAGCACGGCCATCACCAGAAAGAAGATGCCCCAGCGCAGGGTCAGCTGGCGCCAGCCTTCATCCGTCAGCTTCATCATGCCATCAAACACATAAGGCATCAGCGGCTTGCGGAAAACGAGCCCGCCCAACAAGGCTCCACCCAGCGCCAGATAGATGAGGGTGGGCTTGAGCTTGATGAAATGGTCATCCTGAAGCCACAGCGTCAGTCCGCCGAACACGAACACCAGCCCGGCGGAAACCAGCGGCATGATGGCCACGCGCCGTGCCAGCACCCACATGATGAGAATGGCAACCAACGTCGCCACCATGAAGACGCCCGTGGCCACATAGATGCCCGCATAGGAATTGGCCGCAAAGAAAATGACCAGCGGCCCCAGTTCCAGCGCCAGCTTCAAACCCGGAGACAGACGGCCATGGGAAGCAGCAGCGGGAGCGGCGGAGGGTTTGGAAGACGTCACGGTATCGGGCTTCATGGGAGCATCAGGCCTTGGCACAACGGATCTGGGGCATTTCACGCAGGATCGTCTCTCCTCGCCCTTCTGGCGGACGAACATATCTCATCTCACATCTGGCCTCTGTAATCATTTCAATCAAGTGCCAGTTTTGCGGCGTCTCGTCACCTGAAGATACAGGAGGCCATATTCGCATCGGCTTTTGGCACCCGCATCTGTAGCCGTGCGGCCAGACGGCTCACGCCCGGCGAAGGCGCATTTGCCCGGCGATGCTGCGGATTCGGCAACATCACCGCCAGCAGGGCAGACTGGCGCGCATTGAGTTTGTCCGGCCCGGTATTGAAGGCGGCCCGCGCCCCGGCGGTGATGCCGAACTGCCCATCCGGCCCCCACTCGGCCACATTCAGATAGATTTCCAGAATCCGCCGCTTGCTCATCACGAGATCGAGCCAGAGGGTCAGCGGAAGTTCCAGAATCTTGCGGGGAATTTCCGGCTTCTGCCACAGGAAGAGGTTCTTCACCACCTGCATCGAAATGGTGGAGGTGCCGCGCATGTCGCTCAGCGATTCCGCCCGCGACATCATGCGGCTGATCTCGCCGAAATCAATTCCGCCGTGGCTGCAGAAGGATGAATCCTCCGAGGCCAGAACGGTGCGGATAAGCGTGGGAGAAATGTTCTCTATCGGCGTCCACACCCGCTCCACATTCTGGCCGGTGACCCAGCGGGCCAGCATCAGGGTGGAGACCGGATTGATCCAGTTATAGAGAACGGACAGCACCATCGGGACAAGGAAGAGCAAGCCCACAACCCGGATCACGATCCGCACCATTGCCCCTCCCCCCGATTTCCGCCAGTTGCGTCCATGTACAAACCATGACCCGGCCCATTCACAGCACAGGCGAAAAACCGGAACAGGCCGCTGGTCCACTATGGGACGAAGATGGGCTGTAACATGGCCCACCAGCCGGCATCAGCATGATGACACGGCCGCCCGGAATGCATCCGGTGGATAACACGCCCTGCCAGCCCAAGCCTGCCATGATGACACTGCCTGCCGGCGCGTCATTGCGCAATGCAAAGACAGCAATTCGTGTGGAAGAGAGATGGCCGCAGGCGTCTTCGCCGTGTACAGCCTGTGCAGCCGAATGCCACGCACCTTCCCTCCCTCCTGCCAGCGGGACCTGTCCGTGACCAAACACCCGTCAGAGACCCAAGAGTTGTCAGAGACCGACGACCTGACCTCCCGGCTTGAAACCGCCGCCCTCGCCACAGAGGCCCGTCTTGCGGATGCACTGGCCGGTACCGCCCTCTCCGGTGAAATACAGCGCCCGGCGCGGCTGATGGCCGCCATGCGCCATGGCGCGCTTGCAGGCGGCAAGCGCCTGCGCCCCTTTCTGGTGATCGAAAGCGCGGCCCTGTTCGGCCTGCCGCAGGAAAAGACACTGACCGCCGCTGCCGCCGTGGAATGCATTCACTGCTATTCGCTGATCCATGACGACCTGCCGGCCATGGACAATGATGACCTGCGCCGGGGCCAGCCCACCGTGCACCGGGCTTATGATGAAGCCACCGCTATCCTTGCCGGTGACGGCCTGCTCACCCTTGCCTTCGACCTGCTGTGCGGCAAGGATGCGCATCCCGAGCCAAAGGTGCGCATCACCCTGCTGCGGGCACTGGCGCGTGCGGCAGGAGTGGGTGGTATGGTTGGCGGGCAGATGCTCGACCTTGCCGCCGAGGGCCGTTTCGCCGAAGGGCAGCCCCAGCCCCTCTCGTCAGATGCCATCACCACCCTTCAGGCCATGAAGACCGGCGCTCTCATCACGGTATCGGCCGAGGCTGGGGCGATATTGGGCCAAGCGGATGATGCCGCCCGCGCTGCCATGGTGACCTATGGGCGGGCCGTGGGTGCCGCCTTCCAGATCGCCGATGACATTCTCGATGTGGAAGGCTCTGCCGAGAGCATGGGCAAGAAGGTGGGCAAGGATGAAGCGGCCGGCAAAGGCACGCTGGTCTCCTCCCTTGGTCTTGATGGCGCGCGCGCCCGGCTGGCAGACCTCGTCCAGCAGGCGGAGGCAGCGCTGGCTCCCTTTGGGGCGCGGGCGGATATGCTTGTGGAAACAGCACATTTCGTCGCCAACCGCCGCAGATGAACAGATCGGGTCTTCTCCCCCTTTCGCATGCGCACTGTGCTATCGTGAAAACCTTGCCGGTGCTTCGGCCTGTTCTGAAGCGCCGGTGTTGAGAGAGCAGCTTGCGGCCAGCGTGCCATTTCGCCATGATCCAGAGCGGGCAGCCCCGATGCCGCCCGCCCCGAGGGAGACTGATCGGGCATGTACCGCGCCACGACCCGGCACATTCAGGTGACAGCGACGCCACGTTATGTGGCCGAACGCTCTGAACCCGAGAACAACCGCTATTTCTGGGCCTACACCATCGAGGTCGTGAATCTCGGCACGAAGACGGTGCAGCTCAAGACCCGCCACTGGGTCATTACCGATGCCCTTGGCCGCGTGGAAGAGGTTCGGGGTGCCGGCGTGGTGGGAGAGGAGCCGGTTCTTCCCCCGGGCGGGCGCTTCGAATATACCAGCGGCGTTCCGCTCTCCACCCCCACAGGCATCATGCATGGCAGCTACGAGATGGTCTGTGAGAGTGGCGAGCGCTTCAGCGTCGAAATACCGGCCTTTTCACTCGACCTGCCCGACGCCCGCTACATCCTGAACTGAAAGACACGACGGATGCGCGTCCATTCGGCGCCTCTTCCGCAGGTCGAGACCCAGACCACCTCGGTTCTGGACCCGCGACCTGTTGTGGCCACGCTCGGCATTCTTCTGGCCATTCTTGGCGGCAGCATGCTGCTGCCCGCAGCGGTGGATTACTCCGCCCGCTCGGGTGGTCACGGGGCCTTTATCGGCTCATCCGCCATCACCGTGTTCGTGGGCGTGCTGATGTGGATGTCCGGCCGCACGGCCATGACCCGCAAGCTGGACCTGCGACAGGCCTTCCTGCTCACCGGCAGCGTGTGGGTGGTGCTGGCGCTGTTCGCCTCCCTGCCCTTCATGTGGAGCAAGGCGCAGCTTTCCTTCACCGATGCGGTGTTCGAGAGCATGTCCGGCCTGACAGCGACCGGCTCCAGCGTCATGTCCGGCCTCGATTCACAGCCGCCCGGCGTGCTCTTGTGGCGGATGCTGCTGCACTGGTTCGGGGGCATCGGCATCATCGCCATCGCCATTGCCATCATGCCGATGCTCGCCATCGGCGGCATGCAGCTTTTCCGCACAGAATCCTCTGACAAGACAGAGAAATTCCTCCCGCGCACCGAGGCCATCGCCAAGGGGCTGCTCGCGGTCTATGTGGTGCTCACGGTCATCTGCACCCTGTGCTACGCCCTGGCCGGGCTGGATGTGTTTGACGCCGTGACGCTCGCCATGTCTACCGTCTCCAGCGGCGGCTTTTCCAATTCCGACTACTCGCTGATGGTGTTCGAGAATCCGAAGGTCGAGTATGTCGCCATCGTGTTCATGCTGATCGCCGCCATGCCCTTCGCGCTCTATGTGCGCGCCATTGGCGGTGACGTGCGCCGGCTGTTCACGAACCCGGAAGTGCGGGTGTTCCTGCTGATCGTGGCCGTGTTCACCTGCGCCTCCTTCATGCAGCAGACCTTCCAGAATATCGCGCAGGGCGAGGCGGCGTTTCGCGGGGCGCTGTTCACAGTCGCCTCCATCATTTCAACAACCGGCTTCATGGCCGTGGATTACACGCACTGGGGCGCAGCCTCGGATGCTATCTTCTTCGTGCTGATGTTCATCGGCGGCTGCACCGGCTCCACGTCGGGCGGGTTGAAGGCGATGCGGGTGGCCATCACGGCCAAGGCTATCCGCCAGCATCTCAAGCATATCTGCTTCCGCAGCGGCGTCTTTCCACTGCGCTATGGCGGGAACACAGTGAAAGACGATGTCGTCGCCTCGGTGCTGAGCTTCGTCTTCCTGTATTTTTTCACCATCGCTGTGGTGGCGATCGCGCTCAATCTGCTCGGCATGGATGCCCTGACCGCCTTCACCGCTTCAGTCGCGAGCGTCGCGAATGTGGGGCCGGCGCTTGGCCCAGTGGTGGGGCCTTCCTCCAATTATGCCAGCCTGCCCGATGCCGCCGTGTGGATTCTGACACTGGGCATGATGCTGGGGCGACTGGAAATTTTGACCGCACTGGTCCTGCTGCAACCCCGCTTCTGGATGCGCTGAGCACACAGCACGATCATGCGTGATGAACACCAGCCTGTGTGAAGAACATGCGTTCGTTCAGCAGGCCGGCGTGTTCGCCTGTCCGGGCGAATCTCAGGCATGCTCAGAAATGCGCCAGATAGCCCCCGTCCACCGCCAGCACATGGCCGGTGACATAAGAGGCCGAGGGCGAGGCCAGAAACACCGCCGCCCCAGCCACCTCTTCCGGCTGCCCCCAACGCCCCAGTGAAGTGCGCCGGGTGAGCCAGTCGTTCACCGATGCATCATCTGCCATGGCTGCATTCGGCGCGGTGAGGAAATAGCCGGGCGCAATGGCATTCACCGTGATGCCATGGGCCCCGAGGTCTGCCGCCATCGCGCGGGTAAAGGCCTCCAGTGCCCCCTTGGCCGTTGTGTAAGCAGTATCTCCCGCCCGCGCGAGCGGCCCCGCGATGGAGGTGATGTTGATGATGCGCCCGCCTTCCCCACGCGCCACCATCGCTCGCGCAACCAGCTGTGTGAGCTGAACCGGGGCCAGAAGCGTGCCTTCCACCAACTGGCGGAAATCCTCCATCTCCATATCCAGCAGGCTGCGACGATCCCGCTTGCCGGCATTGTTCACAAGGATATGGATGGGCGGCGCATCCGCCAGCGCCTGTGTCATGGCTGCGGTATCGCAGATATCCCCCACGAAGGGGGATGCCGTGCCGCCGGTCTGGCGGATGGCCTCAACAGCGGCCTGTACGCGCCCCTCATGCCGCCCATTCACCAGCACATGCGCCCCGGCAGAAGCCAGCCCGCGTGCAATCTCATAACCAATCCCGGAGACCGAGCCCGTGACCAGCGCCGTCGCGCCTTTGAGTGAGAAAAGGGCATTCATGCTGATATCTCCCATCCGCTCATGCCGGCAGGTGGAGCTGGCAAACCCGCTTCCGCCATATCATGCGCCGTCCAGAGCCTTTCTCCGTTTACTGGAAACGCGAAAGGCCCCGGATGCCCACGGACCTGCAAATCCCGAACCGCCATGAACATCATGCAATGCCTGTGCCAGCGCCATTTCGAGTGAAGTGGACATCGGTTCACCTCAAGAAAATGCACCCACTCAATATGCGAGAGCGTTTCTGGAGTTCCATGAAACGAAGAACCCTCCGGAACAGCCTGCGCGCGCAATGTGCTGTATGCCCGGCTCATCACGCCGGGCGGGACACACTCCGGGACAAACAGAAGCTTCTGCCGAACGCTCCGTGAACCACCGCTGAAACCGAACTATCTCCAGCGCACCAGACTGCGTCAGGATCACGCCGCCTAGCCTGTCTCATCACGACTTTCAGAACAACACACCACCCAGCCCCGCACCGATGATGGCGAAGAAGAACAGGCTGCCATCATGCAACGCCAGCGCTGTCCGGCTGGGTAGTCCGGCGCGATAGATCCAGCCGGTTGCCCCCACCGTCGCCACCGACCAGCCCGCGCCGACAATGATGAGCGCGGCTGTAATGCTCTCAGGCGTTCCGGCATATTGCAGCGGCACGGCCAGCACCACCAGCACCAGCCCACCCAGCGCCAGCAGCAGCGGGGAAACTTTCTCCCCCAGAAAAGCCAGCGGAACCGCCGGGGCATACATGGCCGCGACATGCAGGGCGATGAAGCCGAACACCGCCGCCTCACCGATGCCGCACGCCACCAGGGCCAACGGCGCGCCCGACATCACGGCATTCATGCCGAACCATGCCAGTGCCCCGAACACGGTGGGCCACAATATGGCGCGCAGAGGTGCGGTTTCCTTTGGCCGGAAGATAGGCGGAGGATCAGAAGCCAGCGAAACCGCGACTCCCAGCGAAAGCATGTGCGCCACCGCAGCAAGCCCGGCTGCCCCCACCAGAAAGAAGGGCGCGACCAGATCTTCGGCGAATCCCGCCAGTGTGGGTCCGGCCAATGCCGCCAGCACACCGCCTGTCAGCACGCCTGCGGTCGCCGCAGTTGGCCGCCCGCTCGCGGCTGCCGCTTCATGACGATAGAAAAAGGAAAAGCCCTGCGCCATGCCCAGCCACAATGCGCCAAGGCAGGCCCACGCGAAATTACGCTGAATGAGCGCCGCCACCAGCAGCGCACCTCCGGCGATGCCCAGCGAGGCACCAAGTGCAAAGCCCGCGCGCCGGCCAAATGCATCGCGCAGGAACGATGCCGGGAAAGAGGCCAGCGCCGCCCCAAGCAGCATCGCGGCAAAAGGCCATGTGGCCATTTCCGGCCGCGCGGCCAGTTGCGCCCCGGCCAACGGCAATGCCGCCGAGGCCACCGTCTGCGCCAGCACAGCAAAGGCAAAACCCAGCGAGAGCGCGAAGGTGGAAACCGCCTTGGGGCCATTGTCATTGGCGGGCGGGTCGAACTGCGGATCGCAGATGCACACCAGAATGCCCGCCCGTGGCGGTGCCACAGGAACAGGGCGGCTCATGCGTCGGGCTTCTTTAGGTCGTCATCGGACAGAACGCGTACGGCCGCCCCATCCAGATCCTCATACTGGCCAGACTTCATGCTCCACAAAAAGCCGAGCAGACCGAGGAAGCCCAGAAAAAGGGCGACGGGAATGAGATAGATGAGGACGTTCACGCGACGGCCTCCTTCAGATCGCTCGCAACTGTCACCCCATCCTTGCGCCCACGCCGCGCAGCACGCAAGGCATTCAGTGTCACCAGAATGGACGAACCCGACATGGCCAGCGCCGCCACCAGCGGCGTGACAAGCCCCGCCACGGCGAGTGGCACCGCGATCACATTATAGAGAATGGCCAAAGCCAGGTTCTGCCGCATGAGATGGGCGGCCTTGCTCGCGCCATCCACCAGCGCCAGCACCGGGTTCAGCGAGCGGCCAAGAAACACGGCATCGGCATGGGCCTGTGTCACCGCCGCACCCGTGGCAGGCGAAAGCGAGGCGGTCGCGGCGGCAAGGGCGGGGGCATCATTCAGCCCGTCACCCACCATCAACACCTTGTGCCCTTCTTCCTTCAGGGTTTCGAGCGTGGCGATCTTGTCTGCCGGCTTCAGGCCGCCCAGCGCCCGGGTGATGCCGAGCGCCTCAGCAACCGGAGCCACCGCTTCCGGCCTGTCACCGGAAAGAATCCAGACATCGAGGCCCCGCGCCTTCAATGTATCGACCACAGCGCGCGCATCCGGGCGCAGGGCTTGCTCCACGCCCATCACAATGGCGCGCCCACCCCGACGGAAAGCAATGAGAGAGGCAGTTGCCGGCATGTCTTCCGGCAGGCGGGCATCGCAGAAAGCAAGACTGCCCAGACGCACCTCCTCCCCCTCATACATGGCGCTGACACCCGCACCGGCGGTCTCCGTCACCTGCTCCAGCGGTCCGCCTCTGGCCCCTGTCGCGACAGCGCGCGCAAGAGGGTGATGACTGGACAGGGCCAGCCGCGCGGCCAGCGCCACATCATCCGAGCGCGCACCGGCAGGCAAACGCAGGCTCGGCTCCGGCAGCGTGAGCGTACCGGTCTTGTCGAACACCACCAGATCCACCGGGGCCAGCCGTTCCAGCACATCGCCCGCATTCACCAGCAGGCCGGAACGGAACATCCGCCCCATGGCCGTGACCTGCACGGTGGGCACCGCCAGCGCCAGCGCGCAGGGGCAGGTGATGATAAGCACCGCCACCGCGATCAGGATCGAATGATGCAGGCTCGCCCCCGCAAGCAGCCAGCCAATGGCCGAAAGTAGCGCGGTGAGATGAACCATGGGCGAATAATAGCGCGAAACCCGGTCGGCGAGGCGCACATAGGCCCCCTTCTCCGCCAGCGCGCCATCCAGCAGGCGCTGCACATCATCCACCAGCGTATTCTCGCCGCCGGCGGTGACACGCACATGCAATGCGCCCTCGCCATTCAGGCTGCCGGCATAGACGCTTTCACCCGCATGGAGTGGTCGGGCGAGGGTTTCACCCGTCACAAGGCTTTCATCGACACTGGACTGGCCGGTGGCCACCACGCCATCCGCCCCGATGCGCTCACCCGGAGCGACCAGAATGACATCTCCCGGCTGAAGCGCCTGCACCGGCACCAGAACCGGCGCGCCTGTCGTATCCAGCCGCTGGGCCATTTCACCACGCAAAGCGGCGATGTTGCCGGCCAGAGCACGGGTGCGGCGACGGGCTTCATGGTCGAAATAGCGCCCCGCCAGCAGGAAGAACAGCAGCATCACCGCGCTGTCGAAATAGGCATCAGGCTGGCTCAGCGCCGTTTCCACCACGCTCATGCCCAGCGCCAGCATGATGCCGACCGTGATCGGCACATCCATGTTCACCGAGCCATTACGCAAGGCGCGATAAGCGCTCTGATAGAAGGGCAGGCCCGCATAGGCAGCAGCGGGCAACGCGATGAGCGCCGAAATCCAGTGAAAGAAATCCCGCGTCTCGGGCGTGATGTCGCTGACCTTGCCAGACCAGACCGAAACCGACAGCAGCATGATGTTCATGGCCGCGAAGCCGGAAACGCCGAGACAGCGCAGCAGCCATTGTGCGCGCCGCGCCTCCTCATCCTCCACCCGCCCGGCAAAGGGATGGGCGCGATAGCCCAGCGTTTCGAGACGGCGCACCACCTGTGTGGCCTCGCCATCCGCGCTCCATGCCACGGTAAGCCGATGGGTGGTGTAGTTCAGGCGTGCCCGCACCACGCCGGGCAGGTCTTTCACGCCATCCTCGATCTCGGCGATGCAGGCGGCGCAATCAATCCCGTCAACGGCGAGGCTCATGTGGGAGAGACCATCCTCGCCCCGCATCACGAAAAGGGAGTAATCGACCGCTTCCGCCATTTTCAAGTCCGGGTTCGAACAGCCCTCAGGGCTGTGCCTGTTTGCATCGTGTGTGCAACATGCATGGCCTGCTTTCAGGCTGGTTCATGCGCACAGCAGCATAACCCAGCCGGCGCGCCGCACCTATACTTCCGGCCACGTCAACGCCGGCCACATCGGGCTGTCAGGGTAGATAGATGCGGTTGCGCGAACGGTAGACCCGATCAGCACCCTTCATGAAATCCACCTCCAGGACCCACTGGCCCGGCATGGCATCTATCTTGGCCACATAATGGCCATTGCCTTGAGGTTCCAGATCCAGCACCACATCCTTGCTCTTGACGGTCGGGTGCGCGAAGCGGCCGTCCGCCACAAGTCCTGTCAGCGGCTTGCCCTCGGCATCATTGATGGTGACATCAACAACACGGGTCTCACCACCGGAGCTGGTGATCTGCACATCCACATTCCAGTGCAGATTGCCCTGTCGCTCAGCTGCCGCACGCTCCTGCGCGAATTGCTGCCCCGCCCTGTAGGAGCTTTCCGTCTCCACTCCCGCAAAGGTGGTGATGGCAAAACGGGCCATGATGAAATTCACCGTGAAGATGACCAGGAAGAAACAGCAGATGGCAATGAGCACCATCCGGCCCGTGATCTCGCGGGGGGGACGCTGCGCGCCGGTCGTCTTCGCCATCAACTTGCCTTCTCGGTTCATGAGCACGGCGTCAGGGGGTGCCCTGACGCCGGCTGTATCGGGATCATATACCGGGCATCATGGCCCGATGAAGTGATCCAGGACGCGCGCCTCCACCCCAGTCGCGACATCGCGGATCTGGAAGGTGATAGGCAAGGATGCGCCCTTCGGCAACGTTTCATGCGTGGTCACAAGGACGCGGATCTCGCGCGTCTGGTCCGGATCCACGACCAGAGAACCCGCATCGCTGCCGATAACCTGCAGGCTCGCACCAGGAACACCGGAGATCGACAGGCCGAACGCCCGCTCCTGATGCTGCTTGTTGGTGAGACGCAGCGTGTAGGCATTGCGGACCGAGCCATCCGAAAGACGCACGAACAGCGGGTTGCGATCATGCAGCGCGGTCACGCCCTCGGTCGAGCGGTTGAAGGCGGTGGCCATCATCAGACCCACCACAAACATGATGAGCACGGTGTAGAGGACCGTGCGCACGCGGATGATCCGGCGCACCTGCGGCTTGCCTTCCACGCGGGCTTCAAGATTGGCCTCGCTGTCATACAGGATCAAGTCGCGCGGACGACCGATCTTGTCCATCACCGCATTGCAGGCATCAATGCACAAACCACACTGGATGCAGGACAGTTGCATACCCAAGCGGATATCCACCCCGGTGGGACACACATGCACGCACTGGCCGCAATCGATGCAATCACCGGCAGGCTGACCCGCAGCCCGTGCCGCCGCGGCCTTCTTCATGGATGCACGCGGCTCGCCACGATCATAGGCATAGGTCACGTTGAGCGCATATTCATCCGTCAGCGCAGCCTGAATGCGCGGCCACGGGCACATATAGGTGCACACCTGCTCACGCATCAGGCCGGCCAGTGAGTAGGTGGTAAAGGTGAGAATGCCGACCGTGGCATACGCCACCGTCGAGGCCTGAAGGGTCACAAGCTCCCACAAAATGGTGGGGGCATCGGCAAAATACAGCACGAAGGCCCCGCCGGTGGCGAGGGCGATGCCCAGCCAGAGAACGTGGGTCAGCGTCTTGCGCGCAAACTTGTTGGCGCTCATCGGCGCACTATCAAGCAGCATACGCTGGCGCCTGTCACCCTGCACCCAGCGTTCCACCAGCATGAACAAATCAGTCCACACGGTCTGCGGGCACATATAGCCGCACCAAACCCGGCCAGCGAGCGCGGTCATCAGGAACAGGACCAGCGCGGCCAGGATCAGCAGGCCCGCGACATAATAGAATTCCTGCGGCCAGATCTCGAGGAAGAAGAAATAAAACCGGCTGGTGGTGAAATCCATCAGCACAGCCTGGTTCGGCGCATCGGGCCCACGGTCCCAGCGCAGGAACGGCAGAACATAATAAACGACAAGCGCAATGGTCAGCACCGCCCACTTGATGGAGCGGAACCGGCCGCGGATCTTCTGCGGATAGATCTGCTTGCGCGCCTCATAGAGCGGGATGTCGTCATCGGGCCCAAGGGCTGAATTGGCTGTGTTGGCTTCGGGCTTCATGAAAGGGCTGCCATCTGGTCTTCAGTAGTGCATCGGTTCTGTGTGCCGGCCCTGCACCCTACTGGGGGAAGGGCCGTGTGGAGGCGGATCGTCCGGACCGACGCGTCTGCGATGCGGTCTTGGGGAAATCCGTCTCTTTTCTCAGCTTGAGGGCGGGTTGCCGGCCATTTGAGCCAGTTCCCGCCGTCACATTACATGGCCCCTGCGGGCTGCCATCACGGTGCGGAAGAGCCGGATGGATTAACGATCCACACGGGCCGGAACTCAATCGCGCATCCATGCAACGCGCCCCGACGACCATCGGCTTCGGGACAGTTGGAATCATTACAGCCCTACAATGTCACGTCTCACAAGCCTTGCGTACCCACCCCAGACGTTGTGTCGCGCGACCTTTTGTAATCCCTTCAAAACAAAAGCCCCCGGAAGCGGACTTCCGGGGGCTTTTTTATCATCCTGTTTCGGTTATCGCCTCAGCGACCGCCACCCAGCGTATGGACATAGACGGTCAGCGCCTTGATGGTCACCGGGTCGAGGCGGGAATGCCAAGCCGGCATCACATTGCCGCGACCATTATAGATGCCATACTCGATGACAGCTTTGTCCGAACCATAGAGCCAGATGTCATCGGTCAGGTTCGGAGCACCCAGTTCCTGGTTGCCCTTGCCTTCATCCCCATGGCAGCTCGCGCAATTGGCAAGGAAGAGTTCCTTGGCCTTGCCGGTCTGCGCATTCTCCGGCTGACGACCCGCGATATGGAGGACATAGTCCGCCAGGCTCGAAATCTCCGGACGGGTCAGGATGCCATCACGGCCGAAAGCCGGCATGTCACCCACATGGGCCTGCTCATCACCAGAGCGGGCACCATAATTGATGGTCTGGAAGATCTGGTCGAGGGTACCGCCCCAAAGCCAGTCATCGTCATTGAGGTTCGGATAACCAACGGCTCCGCCACCACCCGAGCCATGGCAGGGCGCGCAGTTGTCGGCGAATGCGACACGCCCCTGCGCCCGAGCCAGCGTCAACAGCGCCGGGCTCGACTCGATATCCTGAAGCGAGGCATCCGCCAGCTTCGAAACCGAGGCAGCACGCAGTTCGTGCAGGTCTGCCATCTGGGTTTCAATGGCGCTGCGGGCGTTCCAGCCCGAAATACCGGGCGTGACGCCGTTCAGCAGCGGCCATGCCGGATACATGATCCAGTAGCCGATCGACCAAACAATACAGGCATACCACACCCACAACCACCAGCGCGGCAGCGGGTTGTTCAGTTCTTCGATGCCGTCCCACTCATGACCAGTGGTCCGCACACCCGTGACGACATCAAGCCGCCCTTGATGAGAAGAGTTTTCTGTCGAGCTCACGGGATCAATCCTCTTTGAGCGGAATATTGGCCGCGTCCTCGAATTCCTTCTTCCGCTTGCGCGTAGGCCAGAATACGTAGGCGAGAATCAGCGCAAAGGCGAAGATGAAGAGCAGAAGGCCCCAGGTTTGCGCCAATGAGGCAAAAAACGAGTAGGTCGCGTCCATGCATCACCTCACGTTTGCCTTGTTGTCATAAAGCTTGAAGTCAACGAGCGTACCGAGCATCTGGAGATAGGCGATAAGCGCATCGGCTTCAGTGATGTCAGCGGAGTTGCCGTCAAAGTCGCGCACCATGGACTTCGGATAGCGCTGCTCCAGCCCTTCCGCGTCAGCATCGGTGGTGGCCTGTGTCTTCAGGTCCGCCTCGGCATTCGCGATCATGTCTTCGCTATAGGGCACGCCCATCAGGGAGAGCACCTTCATATCTTCCGCGATGTGCTTGGTGGTCAGCTTCGTCTTCGCCAGCCAGGGATAGGCGGGCATGATGGAAGCCGGCACCACGGCGCGCGGATTTTTCAGATGCTCCAGATGCCACTGGTCGGAATACTTGCCGCCCACGCGGGCCAGATCCGGTCCGGTGCGCTTGGAACCCCATTGGAACGGGTGGTCATACATGCTCTCGGCAGCGAGAGAATAATGACCATAACGCTCGATCTCGTCACGCAGGGGGCGGATCTGCTGTGAGTGGCAGTTGTAGCAACCCTCACGCACATAGATGTTGCGGCCCGCCAGTTCGAGAGGGGTGTAGGGCCGCATGCCCTCCACCTTCTCGATGGTGTTCTTGAGATAGAACAGCGGTGCGATTTCCACGAGGCCGCCGAGAGACACCACAACCAGGATGCCAAGCATCAGCCAGTAAGAATGCTTCTCGAACAGCGCGTGTTTGGACCAGAAGGACGAACCTTGCGATGCCATGTCGTCCTCCTCATTCCGCCGCTGCGAGGGCGAGCTGACGCTCTTCCTCGGTCTGCGGGACGGTGATGGTCTTCCAAACGTTCCAGGCCATGATCAACCCGCCGATCAGGAACAAGATGCCGCCGATGGCACGGATCACATAGAGCGGGTGCACCGCTTCCACCGACTCGATGAAGGAGTACTCCAGGAAACCCAGCGGCGTGTAGGCACGCCACATCAGACCCTGCAGGATGCCTGCAACCCACATCGCGGAGATGTAGAGCACGATGCCGAGGGTCGAGACCCAGAAGTGCCAAGACACGGCGCGCATCGAGTACATGTCCTTCTTGTCCCACAACCACGGCACCATGCAGTAGATGGCGCCGAAGGAGATGTAGGCCACCCAGCCAAGCGCACCCGAGTGCACGTGGCCAATTGTCCATTCCGTGTAATGGCTGAGCGAGTTCACCGCCCGCACCCCCATCATCGGACCTTCGAAGGTGGACATGCCGTAGAAGGCAACCGCCACCACCATCATCCGGATGACCGGATCAGTACGCAGCTTGTCCCACGCGCCGGACAGGGTCATCAGGCCGTTGATCATGCCGCCCCACGAGGGCATCCACAGGATGATCGAGAAGGTCATGCCCAGCGTCTGCGCCCAGTCTGGCAGCGACGTGTAGTGCAGGTGATGCGGGCCAGCCCAGATGTAGATGAAGATCAGCGACCAGAAATGCACGATCGACAGGCGATAGGAATAGACCGGGCGGTTCGCGCGCTTGGGGATGTAATAGTACATCAGCGCCAGGAAGCCCGCGGTCAGGAAGAAGCCCACCGCGTTATGGCCGTACCACCACTGGAACATCGCATCCTGCACACCAGCCCAGATAATGTAGGACTTGGGTGAGAACACCGATATCGGGACAGAGAGATTGTTCCCGATATGCAGCATCGCAATGGTGATGATGAAGGCCAGATAGAACCAGTTCGCCACATAGATGTGCGGCTCGGCGCGCTTCCACAGAGTGCCTACGAACACCAGAAGATAGGTGACCCAGACAATGGTCAGGAACAGATCCGCATACCATTCCGGCTCGGCATATTCCTTGGACTGGGTGATGCCCAGCAGATAACCCGTACCGGCGATAACGATGAAGAAGTTGTAGCCGAGGATCACGAACCAGGGCGCAAGCTCACCCGCGAGGCGCGCGCGGGATGTACGCTGAACCACATAGAAAGAGGTTGCCATCAGCACGTTGCCGCCGAAGGCGAAGATCACGGCCGAAGTGTGCAGCGGGCGCAGGCGACCGAAGGAAATCCACTCATTATCGAAGTTGAATGCCGGGAAAGCCAGCTGTAGCGCCGCCCATACGCCTGCGCTAAAACCCGCGATGCCCCAGACCACGGCGCAAATTGTGCCAAACTTCACCACATCGAAATTGTAGTTCGGCTTGCCGTTGATGGTCTGCGGAATAGGCTCTGCCGCACGGTCCATATAGCGATTGCCGATGGCAAACACCGCCGCAATGCTGGCCGCAGCGAACAGGTAGGCATGAAAGGCATAAGCCGGCGTGTAGGCCTTGGCGGCAACGATAATGGTAAAGAAGGCAAGGGCGGAGAACACCACCAGCAGACCAACCTCACCAAACCGCATGGACTTCGCCGGGGCCTGGATTGGATCTAGTATTGTCGACATTGCAGAACCCCTTGCGCCGAGGCGTAAAGCTGCACCCACGGAGCTTCGCGCGCACCATGCGCCGGAAGCCTAATTTAGCCTTGATACATATCAAAAGTACGGAGCGGGGCGTGACTCGCATAGAGTGCGGCCGAATGTCGCCGCTCGCCACAACTTATCCCCCGTTTTGCCGTAAATAATAGCCCTACTCTCGCATGGTTCCACTCTTTCCGGTGATCGGAGCATGTGGAACCCGCCTCCCTCAGCCGTGGGTTGACGAAAGGTCAGTGTCACAAATTAAGGAAGAAGATGCGCGCTCGCAAGCGCTCTTGCGGGTCAGAAAAGCTCGCACACCCCACTTTGATACCATTGATGATTCGCCAAAATGCAACGCACCTCGCCAACCTCACCCCTCTTTCACAGCGGAGGGTGGGGGCAGGAAGACCTTCGCCCACGCAATTGCCACAGTGAAATGGCAGGCGCATGCGAAACGATATTCTCTCCGGCGCGGAAGGCCGTTACACTCTCCGCGGGGTTGGGAAGCGAAACGAGCCACCGGCTGTGCTGCTGGAGGATTGTCTCACCGGCATGTCATGCGCATCATTGTCCTGCGGCCGGGTCCGGCGGGCGGATGCAGAGGCGGATATGTAGGTGAGCTCGTTTTGTCTTCCTCATTGCCAGATTTGAGGCAGGGGAAGGGAACAGGCGTGCGCATGGATAAGCCGGAGCGGGATGGTGCCGGCAACCGGAATGGCGGCTCCGTGAGTGGCCTATATAATAATGTGTATGCGCAGCCCTGTGCCGCTTTCTGGCGGGGCCGGCCGTGAAATCTCCGCGCGCATTTACCCGTCTCAGCTTTCACAAGAACTTCACGCTGGAGGCTGCCCTTCCGCTGGTCGAGCAACTAGCCGATCTCGGGATCAGCCATCTATGCACCTCGCCCCTGCTGGCAGCCCGGCCCGGAATTGGCGGCGGGCTAGGTGTGATCGACCACACCGTGGTCGCACCCGAAATCGGCGGGGAAAGCGCCCTGCGCCGCCTCAGCGCCGCCCTGCATCGCCGCGGCATGAGCCTCATTGCGGAGGTTGCACCCGGTCATATGGCTGCAGGTGGAACGGATAATCCTGTCTGGCTTGATGTGCTGGAGTGGGGCCGGGACAGCACCTTCGCCAGTTGGTTCGACATAGACTGGCGCATCGGTGAAGGTCATCTGCGCCAGAAACTGCTCGCCCCCTTTCTGGACCGGCCCTATGGTACGGCCCTTGCGGAAGGCGCACTGACGCTTGCTTTCGAAAGCGGGCAAGGCCGTTTCGTGGCGCGCCATCGCAGCCACATCTTTCCGATCTGCCCGCTCGATTATCCCCGCATTCTGGAAAGCAGCACCCTGCCGGCAGCTGCGGAAATGGCGCGTTTCTTCAGCGGCCTTTCCCGCTTGCGCCCAGCCCCGGACATGGTGCAGGGCGCACGGGAACGCCTGAACGCGATGGCAAGCACGGCCGAAGGGCGAGCCGCCATCTCCAGCGCCATCGCTGCCTTTGACGGATATGACGAGGCGGGCTGCACCCGCCTGCACGCCTTGCTGGAACGCCAGTCCTATCGCCTTGCGTGGTGGCAGACGGCGCGGGATGAACTCAACTGGCGCGCCCGTCTTGATGCTGCCAATCTCATCGCCCTGCGGGTCGAGCGACCGGATGTATTTGACGCCACCCACGCCACCCTCTTCCGCCTGTATGAGGAAGGCCATATCGATGGCCTGAGCATTACCGGCTGGGATCTGCTGTCCGATCCGGAAGCCTATGCCAGTCGGCTGCGTCTGAAGCTCGGCGGCCTTGCCGGGCGGCGGCCCGCAGATGCGCCGGCCGGCACGCCTTACATGATGGCGGATGCGGCGCTCGCCCCCGGCGTATCCCTGCCCCATGGCGGGGAACTCGCCGGCACCACCGGCGCAGATGCGCAGGAGGCCATCGGCGCGGTGCTGCATGATAGCATGGCCAGCGGTGCGCTTTCCGATAGCTGGATGAGCGCCACCGGCAATCGCCAGCGCTATGATGATGCCTACCGGCAGGCCCGCCGCGAGGCGGTGCGCCTGCGCCTTGGGCCGGACCTGCAATCCATGGCCCGCGCCCTTCACGACCTCGCCGGCATCAATCTGGCAACACGGGACATCTCCCTCGCCGCCCTGAAGCGTGTGGTGGAGGAACTTGCAATCGCCTTGCGTGCCCCGCGCACCCGCACCGGCCTGAGCGGCAGGAGCGAAGGTGACAACCGCCAGTTCGCGGATGCCCTGACCCGCGCGCGCCGCCATATCTCGCCCCTCGACCAGCCGGTGGCGGACCAACTGGCCAGATGGCTCGGCAACGAGACCGGCAACAGCCTGCATGACATAGAGATGAGCGGCGCACAGGCCGGAGCCATTGCCCGGTTCGAACAGTTCACGGCAGCCATTCACATGGCGGCAGCGGAGGAAACCCTGCCGCTGCGCTATAGCCGCCTGATCTCCCGCAATGAGATCGGTTCCGACCCGACCCTTGTGGGCCTGCGCCCCGCCGGCTTCCATGAGCGGATGGCCGCCCGGCTGACCCGCACGCCTGCCGCGCTCACCCCCCTTGGCGGCCCTGCGCAGCTTTTGGGTGCAGATGCCCGGATGCGGCTTGCCGTGATCACCGAGACCCCAAGAGCCTGGGACGAACTGCTGCGTGAACTGCAACAGCTCACCGTCGCCCTGCGCACCCGCCTCACCGATGGGGCGGCACCGGATCCATCGGATGAGGTGATCCTCTATCAGGCACTGATCGCTGCATGGCCACTGCCGCCGCGTACCGAGGACCCGCTCGCTTTGGGCGAGTTGCATGACATGGCTAAAGCCTGGCAGCGCAACGTCATCCGCACATCAGGCCTGCGCACCAGCCATATTTTCCCCAATCTAGAATATGAGCGCGGATGCGCGGATTTCCTCTCCGCTCTGCTGGAGGGAGAGACCGGCCTTGCCGCACGCCGGCTGATCGCAACTTTCGTCACACGCATCGCTCCGGCCGGCATTGCCAATGCCCTGTCACAGTGCGTTCTGGCCCATACGGTACCCGGTGTGCCGAACGTGAAGACCACCAGCACAGGCTGGGATTTTGCGCTGGGCAATACGGAAACCAATCGCGCCGCACAGACCGCACGCACGAGCTCTCTTCTTGCACATGAGCCGCCAGACCTGCTGCTGGAAAGCTGGCGGGATGGACGGGTGAAGCAGGCCCTCATCACCCGCCTGCTGCGCGCCCGTGCGGATTATCCCACCGTGTTTGCGCAAGGTGATTATACGCCACTCGTTCTGGAAGGCCGGCAAGCCGAGCATGCCATTGCCTTCATGCGCCGGCATCGGAACCTTGTACTGATTGTCATCGTCTCCCGCCTGACCTTCCCCCTGCTGGATGAGAGGCTCGCCCTGCCTCGCATCTCCGCCCTGCGCTGGGCCGATACGGCCGCGGTTCTGCCCACTGGCATGCATGGGCCGTTTCAGGATCTGCTGAATGACCGCGAGATAGACAGTCGTCTCGGGCGTGTGGAATGCGCCCATGCCCTGTCCACGAGTCCGGTGGCGGTTCTGCTGAAGAAGACCGGCGCGGGAGAGTGAGCCTCTCCCCTGCCGTCAGGTTCATGTCAGCGCCCCCTCCTATCTTCTCCTCATGACAGAGCCGGCATAGCTGGCGCGAAAGATCAGGAGAAGAACGATGAACATCACTCATACCAGCATCATCAAGGATGAAGCCCTGAACGGCATTTCTGGCGGTGGCATGAAATCTGCGCTCACCTTGGGCGGAACCTATGCCGCTCTGGGCGGGGGCACATGCGGCATCGCTGCTGGGCCGGTCGGCGCTGTTGTTGGTGGTGTTGTGGGCGGGGCTATGGGTTTCATCGGCGGCATGTTCATATCGGATGATGCTCCGGCGGCTCCCCGCACCTCACGGCGCGGTCTCATCCGGTAATCACGTCCATAGCAGGCGGAACAAATGGTACGCGACCGCGTTCTTCCATCAGGAGGTGCGCGATGAACAAAACGCAGACCCACCCCGGGAAAGAAACGCCCGAGAAGGACACACTCAAAAAACCCGCTGCCGGCACCCAGCCGGAAGAGGGCGAAAGCTGCCTGACACGGACCGCCGTGGAAGACATGCTGGACGAAGAGCTGGAACAGAGCTTTCCGGCCAGTGATCCGCCATCCATGACGCGTGTTCCACCCGATGTATGTGAAAAGAAGAGCGGCAAATCCTAGAATTATCCGCCCATATACGCGGGAAACGAAGATAGCGACCATGCGTTCATGCGCTCGCGAACCTGAAGGGTCGCGTAACTGCATGAGGTTGCTGTGGTTGAGCGCAGTCTGCCCTGATCAAACGATACAGGCCGACCAGAAAGCGCGGCACCAACCTTGCGCCTGCGCTACTGTTCCATACGTAACTGAATTCATTCAGTTCATATAACATCTGGTTATCTTGTACCCAGACATGAACGCGGCAATAAAAACTGCCGCGTTCATGTCTGGTAACGTCCCCACCAATACAAATCTCAAACGCACTTTCTTTTACGTTTTCGCCTCCATGCCGGAGCCGGAGACACGATTACCAAGCGGAAACACCCACCGTCACAGTGGACATTCACCCGTGCTCAAAACGTGACCATCACAATCTGGTGCTGAACATCGAGGCACCTATCCGCGCGGCATTTGCGCGCGCGGGCGGCCCGGGCCATCCGGCGGCGCGGGGATGAAACTGTCATGATCCATGGGAATGGGGGTGAACCGCCCTTGCCGCCAGTCTTCGGCCGCCGCCTTCACCCGCTCAACATCTGAAGACACGAAATTCCACCAGATATAGCGCGGCCCATCCATGCGGGCACCGCCCAGCACCAGAACGCGCGCAGGCCCATTCGCACGCAGATGGGTGGACAGACCGGGGCGGATCACCACAAGTTGGCCGGGCGGGAATGACGTGCCATCCACATCCACCTCACCCGATGCGATGAAAACCGCCCGCTCCTCATGGGTTGCATCCAGCGGCAGGCGCGCGCCAGCCTCAAGTACCGCTTCGATATAGAAGGTGGGCGAGGCCAGAGGAACGGGCGCGCTCAATCCGAATGCCTCACCCAGAATGACACGGACACGCAGGCCTTTCTCCTCCATCTCCGGAAGATCCCGCGCCGAGACATGATGGAAGGCCGGCACCCCCTCCTCGGCCTCACGCGGTAGAGCCAGCCAGGTCTGCACACCGGAAAGCGGGCCGCCATGCGCCTTCACACCCTCATCATGTCGTTCGGAATGCACAATACCGCGCCCCGCCGACATAAGATTGACCGCCCCCGGTGAGATGACCTGTTCAGAGCCCAAACTGTCCCGATGGGTCATATGGCCATCGAACAGATAGGTGACAGTGGCAAGGCCGATATGCGGATGCGGCAGCACATCCTCCGCCGCTCCGGGATCGAGATATGTCGGCCCCAGCCGGTCAAGAAAAATGAAAGGGCCAATCATCTGGCCGCGCGCAGAAGGCAGAATACGGCCAACCCGCATGCCGCCAATATCTCGCGGACGCGGGGACAGCGCCATATCCACGGCAACACCCGCTGTGCCGACCTTGGAATCCGGATGCGAAAGATGGCTCATCTGGCAGTCTCCCCGGCGCGGGACTGGACCGCGCGCCGACCTCAGCTTGCCTCTCTCACGCCGGCAGGTCAAAAAGCAGTATGACCGCCGCCGGGGACAGTCCCGCTCCCGGCCTCGCGGCAACGGATATGTCCCATGTCTCTGGATCTTCAGCAGCAGGCCTATATTGAAGCGCGCCTCACCAATGAGGGGCCGAGCATGCTGCTCGCCTATGTGTTCTGGATTTTTCTGGGCGTCTTTTCTGCCCACCGCTTCTATCTGGGTCGCCCGAAGAGTGCGATTCTCCAGATCCTCCTCTGCCTGATCGCCGTGGGGCTGATCTGGGTGCTGATTGATGCCTTCCTCATTCCCGGCATGGTGCGTGAGAAGCAGAACGAACTCCGCCGGCGCATCGCGCAGGAGATGTTGCCCACGCAAAGTGTCGTGCGGCGTTAGAGTATTTCCCTGTTTCACGGAATCGGGAAAAAGCTCCAACATATTGATTGGTCGAATTTTTCCACGCGAACGTGTGCTCACTTCGCTTGAAAATATTCCTGCTCTTTGAGTGGTCGCACCCTTTTCAGGCGAGCCAAGGCCGACCTCGCTCAAAAGCCCGCTGAAATCGCATTTCAGCAAGCCGGTCCATCCCAAACAAAAACGGCTGCCCCGCAAGGAGCAGCCGTTTTTCATTTCAGGCCATGACCGTCACGGGACGAAGGCTCAAACGCCCCCGGTCTCGCGGCGACGATCTTCACGCTTGCGCTCGTTCGGGTCCAGCAGGCGCTTGCGCACGCGGATGGACTTCGGCGTCACTTCCACCAGCTCGTCGTCCTGAATCCAGGCCAGAGCGCGTTCCAGCGTCATGCGGATCGGCGGCGTCAGACGCACGGCTTCGTCCTTGGAGGTGGTGCGGATGTTGGAGAGCTTCTTGCCCTTCAGCACATTCACTTCAAGGTCGTTGTCGCGGTTGTGGATGCCGATGATCATGCCCTGATAAACCTTCCAGCCGGGCTCGATCATCATCGGGCCGCGATCTTCAAGGTTCCACAGCGCATAGGCCACGGCTTCGCCCGGCTCATTGGCGATAAGCACGCCATTGATACGGCCGGCCACTTCGCCCTTGTAAGGCGCATATTCGTGGAACAGGCGGTTCATGATGGCGGTGCCGCGGGTGTCGGTCATCAGTTCGGACTGATAGCCGATAAGGCCACGGGTGGGTGCGTAGAACACAAGACGCTGACGATTGCCGCCGGAGGGGCGCATCTCGATCATCTCGGCCTTACGCTCGCTCATCTTCTGAACGACCGTGCCGGAATATTCCTCATCCACGTCGATGAGCACTTCTTCGATCGGCTCAAGGATGGTGCCGTTCTCATCCTTCTGGAACACCACGCGCGGACGCGACACGGCGATCTCGAAGCCCTCGCGACGCATGGTCTCGATCAGCACGGCCAGCTGAAGCTCGCCACGCCCGGAGACGTAGAAGCTGTCCTTGTCCTTGCTTTCCTCGATGCGCAGCGCCACCGAACCTTCGGCTTCCTTCAGCAGGCGGTCACGAATGACGCGGCTGGTGACCTTGTCACCTTCCGTGCCCGCCAACGGCGAGTCGTTCACGATGAAGGTCATGGTCACGGTCGGCGGATCAATCGGCTGGGCCACCATCGCCTCGGTCACTTCCGGTGCGCAGAAGGTGTCGGCCACGGTGCCCTTGGAGATGCCCGCAATAGCGACGATATCGCCCTGCACGCCTTCTTCGATCGGCTGACGTTCAATGCCACGGAAGGCGAGAATCTTGGACACGCGGCCCTGCTCGACCAGCGAGCCATCCTGCGCCAGCACCTTGATGGTCTGATTCGGCTTCACCGAACCGGAGGTGATGCGTCCGGTGATCATGCGGCCAAGGAAGGGGTTGGCTTCCAGCAGCGTGCCGATCATGCGGAACGGGCCGTCATCGACGGTGGGCTCCGGCACATGCTTCAGCACCAGATCGAACAGGGGCGCCATGCCCTCGTCGCTCGGGCCTTCAGGGTTCAGGGCCATCCAGCCATTACGGCCAGAACCGTAGAGGATGGGGAAGTCGAGCTGCTCATCGGTGGCGTCGAGCGCCGCGAACAGGTCAAACACTTCGTTGATGACTTCACCGGAGCGGGCGTCGGAACGATCCACCTTGTTGATCGCAACGATCGGACGCAGGCCGATCTTGAGCGCCTTGCCCACCACGAACTTGGTCTGGGGCATCGGGCCTTCGGCAGCGTCCACCAGCACGATGGCACCATCCACCATGTTCAGGATACGCTCCACCTCACCGCCGAAGTCGGCATGGCCGGGAGTGTCGACGATATTGATGCGCACATCCTTCCACACCACCGAGGTGGCCTTGGCGAGGATGGTGATGCCGCGCTCCTTTTCGATATCGCCCGAATCCATCACGCGTTCGGCGACGCGCTGGTTTTCGCGAAACGCCCCCGACTGCTTGAGAAGTTCGTCAACCAGCGTAGTCTTGCCGTGGTCAACGTGGGCGATGATGGCGATATTGCGCAGCTTCATTAAGGGGTCCAACGCGAAAATTGCGGGCTTGCATCGGGCAAGGCCGGCGGGCGGGATTTGTGCGGCGCAAGTTACACACACAGCGCGACAGATCAATGCACGCAAGGACATTATGACTCAGAAAACGCCCGAACGGATGTACATCGCCCCCTTTTGCAACCATGACTGGCGCTGTCCTGCCGTACTGAAACAGCCCATATCCAGGGCCATGTTCCACCCCACCCGGGCACACACAACCCTCCCCTGACCTCACCCCTCTTTCCCTACCGGAGCAAGACCTTGGCCCTCCCCTTCGATCTCTCGCTCTACCTCGTGACGGATGCGCGCCAGACCGCCGTGCGCGGACTTGAAGCCACGGTATCGGCGGCTGTCGCGGGGGGTGTGACCCTGGTGCAACTGCGTGACCCGAATGCCCATGGCCGGGCTCTGGTGGAGCAGGCGCGGGCGCTGAAGGCCCTTCTTTCCCCCCTCGGCATCCCCCTTCTGGTTAATGACCGGGTCGATGTCGCGATCGCCGCGCATGCCGATGGGGTGCATCTGGGCCAGGATGACATGAGCCCGCAGGATGCGCGCGCCCTGCTGGGGCCAGAGCGGATTCTCGGCCTTTCCGTGGGCAGTCCGCAGGAACTGGCGGCATCTGATCTGACCGGGGTCGATTATCTCGGCACGGGTCCGGTGAACACAACGGGCACGAAGACGAATGCGGGCTCGGCCATCGGCGCTTCGGGCATCGCCGCCGTGCGTGCACTCACCCAGCTTCCCATTGTCGGCATTGGGGGGGTGGATGGGGCCATCATCGCAGAGGTCATCCGCGCCGGGGCGAACGGGATCGCTGTTGTGTCCGCCATCTGCGCGGCGGAAGATCCCAAAGCCGCCGCGACAGAACTGCGCGCACGGGTGCAGGCCGCGCAGAAATAGAGCCAGACCCAAAGCCTTGATGATGTCTTCAAGGCTGATTGGCTGCGTCTGGTTCCGCCATCGCGGCTCTTCAATATACTCACGTGAGCAAACCCATTGGCGCTGGCCGAGATCGGAGCCAATGGCATCAGGATTAGACCTGCATATAATGCAGGCATGCACGGATCGCGAGCGACGCGCCTCATCTGAAACGATATGATCCCCCACCCTGCCGAAAACCCGCATTTCTTTTGCCCGCAAGGCCCCGCACCGCCTTGCATGGGCCGGACAATTCAACTAAGACACCTCGCACGACGCTGCGTTCCCCAAGGTGGGAGCCGCCTCGGGTGGGCAGGGACTTCCGCGGGATACGCGGCCCGGAATTATCGAAGGCAGCCCGCCTCGGCTTTCGCTGAACGCGCATCGGCATCGCTCCGCCCGGCGGAGCATTCCATCTGAAATGTCTGTTCCATCCGGCTTTCGCGCCGGCACGCCGGTTTCCCCGGTGGCCGTCTTGTACTCTTCGCGAGAGTGCAGGACATCCGAATGGTTCAGACCATGCAACACCAGACGCTGGCGCACAGAATTCGGAGTATGAATGTCCGTAGAAACCACCCGTGAAGATTTCGCAGCCCTTCTGGACGAGAGCTTCGGCCGCGTCGATCTGCAGGAAGGCAGCGTCGTCAAGGGTATCGTCGTCGCCATCGAGAAGGATCTGGCGATCATCGATATCGGTCTGAAGACCGAAGGCCGCGTTGCTCTGCGCGAGTTCGCTGGCCCCGGCCGCGACACCCCCATCCAGGTGGGTGAAGAGGTTGAGGTGTATCTCGAGCGTGTCGAGAACGCCATGGGCGAAGCCGTTCTCTCGCGCGACAAGGCGCGCCGCGAAGAGAGCTGGGTCAAGCTCGAGAAGGCGTTCACCGCGAACGAGAAGGTCACCGGCGTGATCTTCAACCAGGTCAAGGGTGGCTTCACCGTCGACCTCGACGGCGCCGTGGCGTTCCTGCCGCGTTCGCAGGTCGATATCCGTCCGATCCGCGATGTCGGCCCGCTGATGCACACGCAGCAGCCCTTCCAGATCCTCAAGATGGATCGCCGTCGCGGCAACATCGTCGTTTCCCGCCGCACCGTGCTGGAAGAGACCCGCGCCGAGCAGCGCCACGAGCTGGTCCAGAACCTCGAAGAGGGTCAGGCCATCGAGGGCGTGGTCAAGAACATCACCGATTACGGTGCGTTCGTTGATCTGGGCGGCATTGACGGCCTGCTGCATGTCACCGACATCGCATGGCGCCGCGTGAACCACCCCACCGAAGTGCTGTCCATCGGCCAGACGGTGAAGGTGAAGATCATCAAGATCAACCACGAGACGCACCGCATCTCGCTTGGCATGAAGCAGCTCCTCGGCGATCCGTGGGAAGGCATCGAGGCCAAGTATCCGGTGGAGGCCCGCTTCAAGGGTCGCGTCACCAACATCACCGACTACGGCGCGTTCGTGGAACTGGAGCCGGGCATCGAAGGCCTGATCCACGTTTCCGAAATGTCGTGGACCAAGAAGAACGTTCACCCCGGCAAGATCGTCTCCACCTCGCAGGAAGTGGAAGTTCAGGTGCTGGAAGTGGACAGCGCAAAGCGCCGCATCTCGCTTGGCCTCAAGCAGACCCTGCAGAACCCCTGGGAAGCCTTCGCCGAGAAGTATGCTCCCGGCGCGGTTGTGGAAGGCGAAGTCAAGAACAAGACCGAGTTCGGTCTGTTCCTCGGCCTCGACGGCGATGTGGATGGCATGGTCCATCTCTCCGACCTCGACTGGAACCGTCCGGGCGAGCAGGTCATCGACGAATACCGCAAGAGCGACATGGTCAAGGCCGTGGTGCTTGACGTGGATGTCGAGAAGGAGCGCATCTCGCTCGGCATCAAGCAGCTCTCCGGCGACCCCTTCGCCGATGCTGGCGATGTCCGCAAGGGCGCTGTCGTGACCTGCGAAGTGACCGACGTGAAGGACGGCGGCATCGAGGTGAAGCTGACCGGTTCCGACCTGTCGTGCTTCATCAAGCGCTCCGAGCTGGCCCGCGACCGCAACGACCAGCGCCCCGAGCGCTTCTCGGTTGGCGACAAGCTGGACGCCCGCGTCACCCTGTTCGACCGCAAGGCGCGCAAGGTGCAGGTTTCCGTCAAGGCGATGGAAATCGCTGAAGAGAAGGAAGCCGTGGCGCAGTACGGTTCTCAGGACTCCGGCGCTTCGCTGGGCGACATCCTGGGCGCCGCGCTGAAGCAGCGCGAAGTGGACGGCGACGTCAAGGAAGACTGATCTCTTCCTGCCTGACAGTTTGGGAAGGGCCGGCATTTGCCGGCCCTTTTCTTTTGGCGTATCGCTTCCCTGCCCGCCCTGTTGCGCTTTCCTGTTCCATTCAATCTGAGAAACGCGCGAGCTTATTGAATGTTCGCATGTCCCTGATGCGAGGCAGTCCTCCCTCGGCTGCACATCCTTTACCGAAAGTCCTGCAATGACACAGCCTGCCCTGCCCCCCCTGCATGGTCTCAAGGTGGTGGAGCTTGCCCGTGTGCTCGCCGGCCCCTGGATCGGCCAGACGCTTGCGGATCTCGGCGCGCAGGTCATCAAGGTGGAAGCGCCGGGTGGCGATGATACCCGCACATGGGGGCCGCCCTTCATTGAGCGCCCGGATGGCAAGGGCGGCACAGAATATGTGGCCGCCTATTTCCATGCCGCCAACCGGGGCAAGACCTCGGTGACATGCGACTTTTCAAATGCAGAAGATCTGGCGCGTGTGAAGGCGTTGATCGTTGATGCCGATGTGGTGGTGGAGAATTTCCGGGTCGGCGCACTGAAGAAATTCGGACTGGACCACGAGAGCATCGCGACGCTGAACCCACGCGCCATTTATGTCTCCATCACCGGTTTCGGCCAGAACGGCCCGCGCGCTTCCAGCCCCGGATATGATTTCATGATCCAGGGCATGTGCGGCATCATGGACCTGACCGGCGAACCCGGCCGCGAACCACAGAAAGTGGGCGTGGCGTGGATTGATATTTTCACCGGGCTTTATGGCGTTATCGGTATTCAAGCAGCGATTGCCGAGCGGGCGCGGTCTGGCCTTGGCCAGCATCTGGATTTGTCGCTTCTGGATACGGGCGTTTCGGTTCTCGCCAATCAGGCGCTCAGCTTCCTCGCGGGCGGTATCGTGCCTCACCGCATGGGCAATGCCCATCCCAGCATCGTGCCTTACCAGCTGTTTCCGGCTGCCGATGGGCACCTCATTATCGCATGCGGCAATGACCGGCAGTTTGCCGCCTTGTGCGCGGTTCTGGATCTGGCGGACATTGCCGCGAACCCGGCCTATGCCACCAATCCGCTGCGGGTCGCCGGACGCGAGGCGTTGTGTGCAAGACTGGAGCAGGCAACCACCACCCGCACCCGCGCCGAACTTCTCGCGATGCTGGAAGAGGCCGGCGTGCCGGCCGGCCCCATCAATACGGTGGCCGAGGCGATAGAAGACCCACAGATCGCGGCGCGCGGCATGGTGATTTCACCCGAAGGCATGACCGGCTTGCGCACGCCCCTCACCTTCTCCCGCAGCCCGCTGGCACTGGACAAGGCCGCGCCGGTGCTTGGTTCGGGCGCATGGAGCTTTGCAGAAAACACTACGCCCCGGAACTGAGATGCCCATGGCGCAGCACCCTCTCTCTCAGTTGACCCGCAGCAGGAAGCGGCGGTTGATGGCCTGAAGCGGGCGGGCATTCATGGGAAAGATCGCCTTGAATGCATCAATATCGCTCTGGGCCACCTTCACCGGGGTGGCATAGATATTCCAGTCCACCACCTCGGCACAGGGCGGTGTGGTGAGCGACCCCTCATAACGATAGAGCTGACGCGCCTGCGGCAGCAGGGATGAAATATCCAGCGGTGCTGTGAGATCGTTTTTGCCCTCCTTGTGCGGTGCAGCGTTCATAAGGGTCGAGAAGGCCTTGTTTTCACCACCGGGCTCAAGGAACACGGCCAGCACCATCAATGTGCCACCTTCAGCCTCATGCACAAAATGAGCCTCCATCGGCGCACGTCGACCATCCACCGCATGTTCACTGGGTGTGTGGAAATGGAACTGGCGCAACACATAATGCCGCCCATCCAGTTCCGCCCCACCTGCATCTCCCTGGGGACGCAGTTCGATGGAATGGCCATTATTGACGACCGTGAAGGGGACGGCATTCCAGTTCAGGACTGGACCGCCAGCCTCGGCCGTCACACCATCTTTCAGATTGACCGGGGACTGCTGGTCTCCAATGGCACAGGCGCTGAACGACTTTTCCATCGTTCCCCAATGCTCCGGCGAAGATGCCCCCTCATAACTCCAATGTGCACTTTCGGCCCGCGCGAGACTGACACACACCGGGCATGCCACCAGACCGGCCAGAACACTGCGTCGCGTAATCATATGGATTCTCCAGGGGCACAGCTCTTGAGCGGAATGATGCCACTGAATGCGTGATCGCAACAGATTACGTAGAGGCAGGAGCGTCCAGCCTGGACAACAGGGCCAAGACCTGCGCCCCGGGCAAGGAAGCGCGCATGATATCACCCATGACCGCCACCCCGGCCACACCCGTTTCAGCGCAGAGTGAGACCGTATCTTGAGCGATCCCACCCAGCGCGATGACAGGAACCGGGCTGGCCAGCACGAAACGCTTCAACCCATCCTGCCCCAATGCAGGCCCATGGCCGGGCTTGGAAGAGGTGAGAAAAACAGGGCTGGCCGTGATGTAATCAAGAACATCCACCGGCACAGCGGCGGCGCTCTCAACACTGTGCACGGAAAGCCCAACCAATGCAGATGGCCCAAGCAGCACGCGCGCGGCACGGGCGTCATCTCCATCCGGCAGATGCACCCCATCCGCACGGGCTGCCAGCGCCAATTCGGGCGCACCATGCAGGGTCAGCGTCACATCGAAAGGGTGTGTGACGGCACGCAACTGGGCAAACAACTCCAGTTGCTCCGCCTCTGGCAAATCCTTCTCACGCAGACTCACCCAACGACAGCCCGCAGCGCAGGCCTGCCGCACGACATCCACCAGACCAGCCTGCGCCTGCGCCCGATCCGTGATCAGCAGAAGCGGCGGCTGGGGCAGCGGGCGGGACATGCATCAGCCGCCGATCAGGCCGAATTCCGGGCTGGAGGCTTCCGCATGCATCTTCTTCGGGATGCGACCCGACAAACGTGCCAAACGGCCACCTTCCACCCCATACCGGAAGGCACGGGCCATGTTCACCGGGTCCAGCGCCTTGGAAACTGCGGTGTTCAGCAGCACGGCGGAACAGCCCAGTTCCATCGCCTGCGCAGCGTCGGATGCCGTGCCCAAACCCGCATCCAGCACCACTGGCACGGGCGAACGCGCGCAGATCAGTTCGATCATATGCGGATTGGCAATGCCCAGCCCGGTGCCGATCATCGAGCCCAGCGGCATTACGGTTGCAGCGCCAAGGTCCGCCAGCTTCTGGCAGACGACCGGATCATCATTGCAATAGGGCAGAACCACGAAGCCGCGCTTCACCAGTTCTTCAGTCGCCAGCAGCAGCTCTTCCACATTCGGGTAAAGCAGCTCGCGATCGCCGATCACTTCCAGCTTCACCCAGTCCGTTTCCAGCGCTTCGCGGGCGAGCTCGGCGGTCAGAATGGCATCCTTGGCGGTCTGGCAGCCGGCCGTGTTGGGCAGAATATGCACCCGCCCCGTGAGCAGGTCCGTCAGGCTTTCCTCATAACCGGAAAGGCTGATCCGGCGAATGGAAGCCGTGGCCATTTCCGCGCCTGAGGCTTCCAGCGCATCCAGAAACACCTGCTGGTTGGGATATCCCGCCGTGCCCAGAAACAGGCGGGACTGAAAGGTGCGCCCGGCAATGATGAGCGGGTCATTCAGCGTGGTCACGTGCAGATACCTTGTCATGCGGGCCAAACCTGCCGAACACCCGTTCAACGGACAGACCCATGTTTGCTTTCAGGACAGTCATCACCCCAATGGATCAGTGACTGTCCTACAAATTTCAGCTGGAGCGATTCTGACCGATCAAACACCCCTGTTTGATCAGAAAGCTCTCGAATACGCCCCGGAGCAACGCGTCTGTCACTCTATGACGACAACCATCCGGCGCGTGCCTCACATGGCTTGAAAAACACAGGCTTGATGCTGACGGCAGACCAGAAGAGCGAAGGCCGCCCTTAAGGCCTGTCATATCAAACCCAGTGCGGGTTTACCCGCCCTGGCGGGCCGTGATGATTTCCACCACATCTCCGCTTTTCAGCGTAGTTTCGGCCCATGCGCGACGCGGCACCACGGCGCTGTTCAGAGCCACGGCAATGCCCTTGCGCTCCAGCTCAATGTCCTTCAGCGTCAGCAATTCTGCCACTGTTGATGCAGGAAGCTGCTCTTGGGTGCCATTGATTTCCAGAGACAGCATCGTGTCCATGTCCTCATTCCCGTTCATTCAGCAGCCACACGCGGATTGAACCGTGCGGCCTGGAAGGATGCGACCTGCGGGTCCAGTACGCCATCCAGAATGAAGCGGGTGATGGCATGCGCCGTCACGGGCAGCAACAGCAAGCCGTTGCGATGATGGCCCGTGGCATAGACCAGCCCGCTGACTTCATCGCTTGGTCCCAGAATGGGGGCATCATCCCGGCTGCCGGGGCGGAAGCCTACCCACTGCTCGATGATCGGCAGTTCCTCGATGGTGGGCAGAACCCGCCACGCATGGGTCAGCAGGGCCAGTTGTCCACCCGCCGTGATCTGCGTGTCGAAGCCCTTTTCCTCGGTGGTCGCCCCCAGAATGAGGCGGCCGTCGCGGCGGGGCGCAAGATAGATGCCCGGCCCCCACAGCACATGATCCAGCAGGGGGGCGGCGGGGCCCATCTGCACCGCCAGCATCTGCCCCTTCACCGGGCGCACGGGCAGCGGCGGCGCGGGCGTGATATCCACGCCCCGGCTCCATGCGCCAGCGGCCAGAACCACGATGTCGGCGGGAATATGCCGCTCACCCACAATAACGCCGGTGGCGCGCCCACCCACGGTTTCCACGCGAGAGACCGGGCTGTTTTCATGCAGCACCGCACCCGCGCGCGCGCAGGCAAGTTGCAGGGCCGCGACAACCTTGCGATTGTCCACCAGATGATCTTCCGGTGCCAGAATTGCGCCCGACAGACGGGTGGCCAGATGCGGTTCGCGCCGCCGGGCCTCGGCGGGGGTCAGCCATTCCACCGGCAGATTATGCGCCTGCTGAAGTGCGAAGAGGTGGCGCAGCTTAGCCCCGTCATCCGCAGTCAACCCCACGGTCAGGGTGCCTTCGGTGCGCAGCTCCACATCCTGCCCGGAGGCAGCCTCGAGCACAGCGGCAAATTCCGGCCACAGCGCCTGGCTGGCACGGTTGAGCAGCAGCAGATTGTCTTCGCCGGGCTCCACTTCGGAGCATGTGGCCAGCATGCCGGCGGCGGCGCGGCTTGCGCCCTGCCCGGCTTCTCCGGCATCGAAAATCTCCACCGCACAGCCGGCCGTTGCCAGTTGCCAGCCAATAGACAGCCCCATGACGCCCGCGCCCACAATCGCGACGCGAGGACGCGCGGCAGAAGAAGCAGCAGGCGTGAATATGGAACCGGACGACAAGCTGATGCTCATCGGATACCTCCCTACGCTGGCATGATCCAGACAGGTTCAATGGGTCTAATCTCAGCCGCCTTTTGCGGCACCCCAGGCAGCCGCACTATCACATGCTTCCATAGTCGGCAGCAAGGGGCTGCATCGGGTGACATCAAGCCACACCCGCCGGGAATGCGCTGCTATCACAGGGAAGGACATGCGGATGCAATCCCTGCTGTATTCCTCGTATCTGCAATATCAAAAGCGACACCACTGGAGATACCAACCCGCCGAAACTGTCCCCAACCAGCGTTGGAAAGAAGTGAGTGGCCACGACACTGCGACATCCGGCCCTGCATGCATGTCACATGCGCCGGCGCGCGGCCTGCTGCGCCACTTGCAACACGGTGCGTTCACAGATGGCAGGGGCAAGCGTGGCATTGCGACGGGCAGCCAGAATGGCTTCATCCACGACCAAGAGTGCCTTCATGCAGCGCTCGGCACTCAGGGCACGCAAAGCGCGCTCCATTTTCGCACGGCGGGAGAAATGAATGGCCGGGCGGGCCTTTTCCACCACGCGCTCCGCGCTCAATCCGCCTTCCATCTGCATCGCCATAAGATGCAGCGACGACAAACCGCGCAATAGCGCGCCCAGCACCGCATCCGGCCGGGTGGATGCACCGAAAGCCTTTGAAAGCGCAGTGATGGCACCGGGGGTATCGCCGGAAAGGGTGCAATCCACCACATCATCCAGCGCGAGCGCCGAGGCATCTCCCACAATGACCCGTACATCTTCCAGTGTCACCCGCCCCGTGCCCATGGCATAGAGCACCAGCTTGGCGATCTCCCCACGCGAGGCCAGTCTGTCGCCGCCAATAAGCGACACCAGCAGTTCTCGCGCATCCCGGTCAATGGAGAGCTTGGCTTCGGCCATCATGGCATCCACCAGCTTCATCAGATCACGCTGGGTATCTGCATAGCAGGCGATGGCAAGCGCTTTGGGTGAGTCTTCGCACAGATTGCGCAGGGGCGCGCCGCGTTTGAGGTCGCCCGCTTCCACCACCACAAGCGCACCGGGCGGACCTTCCAGAACCGGCTTAAGCGCAGGCACGATGTTGCGGGAGCCCGCACGCACGCGGATGACCCGGTCCCCGCCAAACAGGCCGATGGTGCTGGTTTCATCAATCAGGCGACGCGGATCGCCGGAGAGTTCATCCCCCTCCAGCCGCACAAGGGCGAAAGGGTCGCTGGCATCCGGCACGGCCTGGCGCACGAGAGCATCCGCGCGCTCACGCACAAGACCGATATCCGGACCGAACAGCAGCACCACGCTCTTGCCCGGATCACGCCGGGCGAGAACCGCCTCGACATCACCGGGACGCACCGCGACCATGGGCTACTTGCCCGGAGCGGGTGCCGGGCGCTTGAAATAGGCGATGAGCTGAATCTTGATCGCGTCAACCACCACCCGCGCCGCACGCACTTCCGCATCCTGCGCAGCACTATAGTTGGCGAAGCGCTGGTAGCCGGTATCGATGGTGGCACTGCCATTGGCCGTGCCCTTCACCAGCGGCACCTTCTTCTCATCATCCGCCTTCACCAGGCGCCACTCCGCCTTGAGACGAATGATCTCGTTCTCCGGCAAGCCCGAGCGCTTGTTCACGATCGCGGTTGATTTGGAAGGCGTGATCGAGATGAGAAGCTGCAACGGCGCTTTGTCCGGATTCTCACCACCGCCATTGAAGGCATAGATCAGCTCGTTGCGCAGTTCATGGCCGGTGCGACCTGGAATCGCCAGGACATTGATGTCCTGGAGCTGATCGCGCACGTTCACGCCGCCGCTTTCCGGCGTGCCGGCGGCATACATGGGCTGGAAGCAGCCTGCCAGCGCGGCGGAGGCAAGCCCCACGAAGGCCAGCCGGGCGGCAATAGCCCAACCTGCCGCGCGCATGCGGGCCGGACGAGCCGGAACCAGACGGACGGATGCCGAACGGGCGGCGCTTGTGCAGGCTGTGTCAGACGACGACATTCACGATCCTCTGCGGCACCACGATAATACGCTTCGGCGTGCGCCCTTCAAGCGCGCGCTGCACGACTTCCATTTTCAGAACGGCGGCTTCGATCTCCGCCGTCGTCGCCTCAAGCGAGACGACGATATCGTCCCGCTTCTTACCATTAATTTGTACCGGCAGGGTGACTGAATCGCTCTTGAGCAGCGCATCTTCAGTTGCCGGCCAGCCGGCATCTGCCACCAGCCCTTCATGGCCAAGGCGTTTCCAGCACTCTTCCGCCAAGTGCGGGATCATCGGTGCGACCACGGCGGTGATCATCTCCGCCGCCTCACGCAGGGCGAAGGCGAGATCGGCTGGCACTTCACCAGCCTTGCGGGCCTGTGCGACAGCGGAGCCAAACACATTGGCGAACTCATGCACATGCGCCACAGCCACATTGAAGCGCAGGCGCTCAATATCCTCTGCCACAGTCGCCACCAGCCCATGAGCCGCACGGCGTAGAACCAGTGCGGTCTCGCTGAAGGCCTCAGGCTTGGCGGTGCCCGCTGGCGCGCCCAGCTCGATACCCTCACTCACCAGACGCCACACGCGCTGCACGAAGCGCCATGCGCCTTCGATGCCGCTCTGCGTCCACTCGCTGTCCCGCTCGGGCGGCGTGTCGGAGAGCATGAACCAGCGGGCGCAGTCCACGCCATAGGTGTCGGCCACCACTTCCGGGGCCACCACATTGCGCTTGGACTTGGACATTTTCTCCGGCGGCAACACCGTGACGGGCGAGCCATCGTCGATCTTCACCACCCGCCCATCCGCCTCGCGCTTCACCTCTTCGGGGAAGAGCCAGCGGCCCGCCTGATCCTTGTAGGCCTCATGGACAATCATGCCCTGCGTGAACAGGCCGGCGAAGGGCTCGGCCACATCCACCCGCCCGCACTTCTTCAGCGCACGGGTGAAGAAGCGCGAATAGAGCAGGTGGAGAATCGCGTGCTCAATGCCGCCGATATACTGGTCCACCGGCAGCCAGTGGGCCACGGCCGCCTTGTCCAGCGGCTTTTCCGCATTGTCAGAGGCATAGCGCAGATAATACCAGGACGAATCCACGAAGGTGTCCATGGTGTCCGTCTCACGCCGCGCCGGCGCACCGCATTTCGGGCACGGCACATTACGCCACGCCAGATTGCGGTCCAGCGGATTGCCGGGACGATCAAACGACACATCATCCGGCAGCTTCACGGGAAGCTGCTCGCGCGGCACGCCCACCGGGCCACAGCTTTCGCAATGGATGATCGGGATGGGACAGCCCCAATAGCGCTGGCGCGAAATGCCCCAGTCGCGCAGGCGGAAATTCACCTTGCGCGTGCCCTGCGGCGCATCACCCACACGGAAACGCTCCAGCTGACGGGCGACAGCTTCCTTGGCGGCGGGCACGCTCATGCCATCCATAAAGCCGGAATTGAACAGCGTGCCGTCGCCGTCATAGGCGACGTCATCAATTGCGAAGCTGCCGGGGTCGGTATCGGACGGCAGCACCACCGGCACCACCGGCAGCTTGTATTTGCGGGCAAAGTCCAGATCGCGCTGGTCGTGCGCCGGGCAGCCGAAGATGGCGCCGGTGCCGTAATCCATGAGCACGAAATTGGCGACATAGACCGGCACGGTGCGGGTCTCGTCCAGCGGATGCACCACCTTCAGGCCGGTATCGAAGCCCAGCTTTTCCTGGGTCTCGATTTCCTCTGCCGAAGTGCCACCCTTCTTGCACTCGGCCACGAAGGCGGCGAGCTTCTCATTCTTCGCAGCCAGATCGCGCACCAGCGGATGATCCGGTGAAAGAGCGAGGAAAGCCGCACCGAACAGCGTGTCAGGCCGCGTCGTATAGACCTTCACGCTCTGCGCGCTTTCCGGCGCGAAGTTGCGGGCGAACTCGAACAGCACTTCCATGCCTTCCGAGCGGCCGATCCAGTTGCGCTGCATCAGGCGCACCTTGTCGGGCCAGCGGTCCAGCGTATCCAACCCTTCGAGCAGTTCCTGCGCGAAATCGGTGATACGCAGAAACCACTGCGAGAGCTTGCGCCGCTCCACAATCGCGCCCGAGCGCCAGCCGCGCCCGTCAATCACCTGCTCATTGGCGAGCACGGTGTTGTCGACCGGATCCCAGTTGACCTCGCTCTCCTTGCGATAGGCGAGGCCATTCTCAAGGAAATCGAGGAAGATGCGCTGCTGCTCGACATAATAGGAGGGATCGCAGGTCGCGATCTCGCGATTCCAGTCGAGCGAGAGGCCGAGCAGCTGAAGCTGCTCACGCATCGAGGCGATGTTCTCGTAGGTCCACGCCTTGGGGTGCGTGTTGCGCTCAATGGCGGCATTCTCGGCCGGCAGGCCGAATGCATCCCACCCCATCGGGTGCAACACATTGAAGCCCTTCATGCGCTTGTAGCGCGCCAGCACGTCGCCCATCACATAGTTGCGGCCATGGCCGATATGGATGCGCCCCGACGGATAGGGGAACATCTCCATCACGAAGAATTTCGGGCGCGGGTCGTCGTTGCGCGTGCGGAAGGTGCCTTGCTCCGTCCAGGCTTTCTGCCAGCGGGGCTCGACTTCACGGGCGTTGTAGCGATCGGAGCCCTGCTCCACGGTGCGTTCTTCAGTCATGGTACCGTCAGGGGGGTCGGAATGTGGCGGGGACTAGGGCAGAAACCGGCGCGCGGGTCAACCACCAGAGGGGGAACCATCTGGTTTTCCTTGCCTGCCCCCCTGCTTTCGGCCATCACAATCAATATCCGGGGCCGGAAAACTGGAAATGGGGAAGGCGAGCATGGCGGAAAATCTGGACGCGCGCGGGCGGAAAAATCCCACCCGCCCGGTTCTGGCGGCTGCCGCTCTGGGTACTTCTCCTGTTTCCCGCCCCCGCCTTCGCCCTGACAGCGGCCCCGGAAGGCCTGCCGGTTCTCGATGGCTCAACACTTTCTGCGCTCTGGGGCATTCCGTTCGTGGGCATGCTGCTCTCGCTGGCCCTGATGCCGCTGCTGGCCAGCAATTTCTGGCACCATCATTTCGGCAAGGTGGCGCTGTTCTGGGCATTGGCTTTTCTGGTGCCCTTCACGGCCCAGTTCGGCGCAACCGCTGCGGTGCATGAGGTGGTGCACACCGGGCTACTGGAATATGTGCCCTTCATCATCCTGCTCTATGCGCTCTTCACCATTTCCGGTGGCATATTGGTGACAGGAAACTTGCATGGCAGCCCGGCCATGAATACCGGCCTGCTCGCGCTGGGCACGGTGCTGGCGAGCTTCATCGGCACCACCGGGGCCTCCATGGTGCTCATCCGCCCCCTGCTGCGCGCGAACGACAACCGTCGCTACAATGTGCACACGGTGGTGTTCTTCATCTTTCTGGTGTCCAACATCGGCGGCTCATTGACCCCGCTGGGCGACCCCCCCCTGTTCCTGGGTTTCCTGAAGGGCGTGAACTTCTTCTGGACCACGACCCATCTGCTGCCGGACATGCTTGTGGTTTCCGGCCTGCTGCTGGCGGCCTTCTATATTCTGGACCGCTATTTTTATGCGAAGGAAGACGGGCGCAAGCCGCTTCCAGACCCGACACCCGACACCGAAAGCGTGGGCGTGCGCGGCCTTCAGAATGTGCCGCTTCTGGCCGGGGTCATCGGCGCCATTCTGCTGTCCGCCCTGTGGAAGCCCGGCGTGGTGTTCGACATTTTCGGCACGCGCGTGGAATTGCAATGGTTGGTGCGCGATGCGCTGCTGGTGATGCTGGCGCTGCTGTCCCTCGCCATCACCCCCAAATTTATTCGCGAGCGCAACGGCTTTGACTGGGGGCCGATTCTGGAGGTGGCCAAACTGTTCGCCGCCATCTTCCTCACCATCATTCCGGTTATCGCCATCTTGCGGGCAGGAACGGCAGGCGCTTTCTCGCCGCTGGCCGAACTGGTGACAGCGCCGGACGGCTCGCCGGTGAATGTCTGGTATTTCTGGCTGACCGGTGCGCTCTCGTCCTTCCTCGACAACGCACCCACCTATCTCGTCTTCTTCAATCTGGCGGGCGGTGATCCGTTCGAGCTGATGGGCCCGCTGGCCGTCACGCTTCAGGCGATTTCAGCGGGCGCGGTCTTCATGGGGGCGATCACCTATATCGGCAATGCGCCGAACTTCATGGTGCTCTCCATCGCCCGCTCGCGCGGCGTGAAGATGCCGAGCTTCTTTGGGTATATGGCGTGGTCGTTCGTGTTCCTACTGCCCTGCTTCGCGCTCATCACATGGATGTCGTTCCTGTGATGGACAGGACAGAGCACAACGCATGAAAAAGGCCCGGCGGAAGAGCTTCCGCCGGGCCTTTTCAGTCAATGGCTATCAGCTCTGTCACGCATCGAAATGCAGCGGGCGCTCGCCCTGTTCATCGCGGATCGAGGTGGGCAGGCCCATCACATTCAACAGGCCGAGGAAGGGCTGCGCCGGCAGCTCTTCCACATTCACCATGGTCTTCACATCCCACTTGCCATTGGCAACCAGCAATGCTGCCGCAACAGGCGGCACGCCGGCGGTGTAGGAAATGCCCTGGCTGCCCACTTCGGCATAAGCCTCTTCGTGGTCGGCCACATTATAGATAAAGACCTCGCGCGGCTTGCCGTCCTTCTCGCCCTTCACCACATCGCCGATGCAGGTCTTGCCCTTGTAATTGGGGGCAAGCGAGGAGGGGTCTGGCAGCAGCGCCTTCACCATTTTCAGCGGAACCACTTCCTGCCCGTTGGGCAGGCGTACCGGCTGTTCGGACAGCAGGCCGAGATTGTTCAGCACCGTGAACACATTGATGTAGTGGTCGCCAAACCCCATCCAGAACCGCACATGCGGCACACCCAGATTCTTCGAGAGCGAATGAACCTCGTCATGGCCGGTCATGTAGGTGGTCTGGGTGCCCACCACCGGCAGGTCCCACTCCTTGCGAATCTCGAACATCTTGTTCGAGGTCCATTCGCTGTTCTGCCAGGACCACACCTGACCGGTGAATTCGCGGAAATTGATCTCGGGATCAAAATTGGTCGCGAAATAGCGGCCATGGCTGCCAGCATTGATATCGACAATATCGATCGAGTCGATCTTGTCGAAATACTCGTCCTGCGCCAGACGGGCATAGGCATTCACAACGCCGGGATCGAAGCCCGCACCCAGAATGGCGGTGATGCCGGCCTTCTCGCATTCCGCACGACGCGGCCATTCATAATTGCCATACCATGGCGGGTTTTCGCAGATCTTGAGCGGATCCTCGTGAATGGCGGTGTCGATATAGGCCACGCCCGCCTCGATGCAGGCCGAGAGTACCGACATGTTGAGGAAGGCAGAGCCGACATTGATGACAATCTGGCTGCCCGTCTCGCGGATCAGCTTGACGGTCGCCTCAATGTCGAGCGCGTCGAGGGCATGGCCTTCCAGCTTGCCCGCAACCTTGAGGTTTCCCTTCTCCTGAACGGAGCGGATGATCTCCTCGCACTTCGCGAGCGTGCGCGAAGCAATATGGATGTCACCCAGAACATCATTGTTCTGGGCAGCTTTATGGGCCACCACGTGACCCACGCCACCGGCGCCGATGATCAGGACATTCCTCTTCATTTGGGCCAGGGCCTCCTTTTCAAGATGCAAGAGAGAAAGACGAGCTTCAGGAGAGGCTCGACGAGAAGTCCTCGAAGGTGAATTCGCGGATAAGACGCTCGCTGCCATCCAGCTCGCGCAGCACGATCGACGGCATCTTCACGCCGTTGAACCAGTTCTTCTTCACCATGGTGTAGCCGGCCGCATCCTGAATGGAGAGGCGGTCGCCAGCCTTCAGCTCATGGGGGAAGGAAAATTCGCCAAAAATATCGCCGGCAAGGCAGGACTTGCCGCAAATCTGGTAGGGATGCGCGCCCTCATCCGGCAACATCTTCGCGCTCTGGCGATAGATCAGCAGATCAAGCATATGGGCCTCGACAGAGCTGTCGACGATCGCGAGACTCTTGCCGTTATAGAGAGTGTCGAGCACGGTGACTTCCAGCGTGGTGCTTTTCGTCACCGCCGCCTCGCCGGGCTCCAGATAAATCTGCACGCCGTGCTTTTCAGAGAAGGCCTTGAGGCGGTCGCAGAACGCGTCCAGCGGATAATTCTCACCGGTGAAGTGGATGCCGCCGCCAAGGCTGATCCATTTCGCCTTGGCGAAGAGGGAACCGAACTTCTCCTCGATCTGGTTCAGCATGCGGTCGAACAGCGCGAAATCGCCATTCTCGCAATTGTTATGGATCATGTAGCCGGTGACCTGATCGGCCACCACCGCCACCTGCTCCGCATTCCACTCGCCGAGGCGCGAGAACGGGCGCGCCGGGTCCGCCAGATCGAAATCGGAAGAGCTGACGCCGGGGTTCAGGCGCAAGCCACAGGCGATGCCGCCGGTGCGGTCCGCAAAGCGCTGAAGCTGGCTGATGGAATTGAAGATGATCTTGTCGGCGTGGCCCACCACCTCGTCGATCTCGTGATCGGCATAGGCGACACTATAGGCGTGGGTTTCCCCGCCGAACTTCTCGCGACCCAGCCGCACTTCATAGAGCGAGGAAGACGTGGTGCCGGACATATATTCGCGCATCAGGTCGAACACCGACCATGTGGCAAAACATTTCAGCGCCAGCAGCGCCTTTGCACCGGAGCGCTCCTGCACATAACGAATTTTCTCCAGATTGCGCTGAAGAGCACTTTTATCGATGAGGTAATAAGGGGTCTGCATCTTGAAATTTTCCTGCCGGCCCAATCTGCGAGCGTTTTACCGCGCTTGAAAGGACACGGTGCCATATGACGGAAAAATCTGTGTGACGCGTCATCGCGTTCACGGCGCCACATGCGCCTGCCGGAGTTCTTGCCGGCGACTGCGTCTATGCTTTGAGCATTCGCGCTGCCGACTGAACGGACAGCAGCGCCTCACGCGCAATAAGGCGGGGCTTGATGAGAGCAGGATGCCGGGAAGCCACGGCGCTTGGCGCGGGCGAATCCAGAAGCAAATGATCACAAACCTGCGCGCATGCCTTCAGCACACGCATGGTGAACAGATCTTCCGTTTGGGTGGCATCCAGTTGGACTGGGCCCATCCCCAATTGGAAGAGGGCGTCGTGAGACAAGGCGTCCCCCCCAACCAGCAGATGTAACCTGCAACAGGTGAAGGCGGACTTATAGCAATGTCTACTGGAAACACAATAAAATTCAGGAGCAATCGGCCAGCGTCACAAAACAGTCACCAGCACCGGGCCTGAAACACAACAGGCGCGCCATCTGTCGAGGGCGCGCCTGTTGTGTGTGTGTTTGTCATCCGGCAGTTCAATCATGACCCGCCCGGATGCCGTCGCCGACCTTCAAAGGATCAGCGCGCATAAAGCCTCAGCTGGTGAAGAAGCTCTGCGTGCCGTGAGCCTCGATCGCCTCGGCCAGACGGCCCAGCGCATGCACATAGGCTGCGGTGCGCATGGTGACGCCCTTCTCACGCGAGACACTCCAGATCGCACGCCCCTCACGCTCGGTGATGGTGCGCAGGCGCTCGTGAATCTCACCTTCGGTCCAGTAATAGCCCTGACGGTTCTGCACCCACTCGAAATAGGAAACGGTCACACCGCCCGCATTCGCCAGAATATCCGGCAGAACGACGACATTGTTCTTGGCCAGAATCTCATCGGCTTCAGGGGTGATCGGGCCGTTGGCCAGTTCCAGGACCAGCTTGGCCTTCACCGTCTTCGCGTTCTTCACATGGATCATGTTCTCGAGCGCCGCCGGCACCAGCAGGTCGCAGTCCACGCCCACCAGTTCACGCGGGTCGAGTTCCTCATGGCCACCCTGGCCCACAGTGCTGGTCACCGGCAGGCCCTTGGCCTTGGCTTCCAGCAGCAGGTCGATATGCAGACCGGCCTCGGACTTCACCGCGCCGCTGGAATCAGACACCGCAACCACTTTGTGGCCATCGCCAACCAGCAGGCGGGCAATGTGCTGACCGGCATTACCAAAGCCCTGCACGGCCACGCGCATGGACTTGGCGAGGCCGAGATCCTCGGACAGATGGCGCACCAGATAGAAACCACCGCGCGCAGTGGCATCGCCACGGCCGAGCGAACCACCCAGCGCTATCGGCTTGCCGGTGATAACGGCAGGCTCTGCCCGACCCACGATCTGCGCATATTCATCGGCCATCCAGCCCATGATCATGGAGTTCGTGTAGACATCCGGGGCCGGAATATCGCGATCCGGACCGATAATGCGGGCGAAAGCCTGCATGTAGGCGCGCGACAGGCGCTCCAGCTCAGCCTTGGAAAGGGTACGCGGATCCACCTGCACCGCGCCCTTGCCGCCGCCATAAGGCAGGTTCATCACGGCGCACTTGAAGGTCATCCAGAAGGCGAGCGTCTCGACTTCGTCGACAGTGGCTTCCGGATGGTAGCGAATGCCGCCCTTGGTGGGGCCACGGGTGTCGTCATAACGGCAGCGCCAGGCGAGGAAGGACTTACGTGACCCGTCATCCATACGGATCATCAGGCGGACCTTCGTGGTCTCACGTGCATATTTGAGCTTCTCAATCACATCGGGGTCGATGTTGAGATGGCCCGCCGCTTCGTCGAGGCGGACAAGCGCGTTATCGAGAAGACTGTCTTCCTGCATCATATCCCCGTCAGGTCTGCTGATAAATTGTGCGCGAAAGAGATAGCGGCGAAACCGCGACGTCAAGACCACATGCCCTGCCCGGGCCGCGACACAAGGTACGGGAGAGGCGCGATGAAGCCTTCCAACGGAAAGCTTCCGCACGGAAAGATGGCGGGGCGCATGACTGCCCGATGAATTTGCAGGATGAACTGTCCAGCGACCTCTTGAACCCGCGACCACACGGAGCAAACCCATGGAAATGCACGCATGATATGCAATTGCACAGATTTTATACTGACATGGAAACAAGCCCGGAATGGACCTGTGAAGCCTGTATCTTCAGCCTTAAAACCCCCGCATAATCGCCGAGATATGGCAATCATGCCCCCCTGTGTGGAACCTTAAAAAAATGTGTCGGCAGGAGCCGATGTGCACATTTTCCTCGCATAGCATGGCTGGGAAAAGTGATTCCCACGGGTCACGTCACTTCATTTGAACATCACTGCACATATTGAAAGCAATGATCGCCGATGGATTGTGCATGCGCCTTGATGACCGCGAACTGAATACAATTCGGCCGAAATGCACAAGCGCAAGCTCACCGCCAGAAAGGCCCGCGGGCGCGACATGCATTGTGCCGCCCTCACAGCACCCGGATGCCACGAGCTATCGCCGGGATCGTCTGTCATGGACATGCACCCGCCGCCTCCGGAAGGCTTGGAACAGACGGACATGAGCCGGGCGCAGATGCCCTGCTATTCGCCAGCTATGCTCTTTGGGGCAAGCCGCATGGCTTCAACGCCGCGCAGCCGTTCTTCCTCTGCCTCGATATAATTCCGTGTCAAAGGCACCGCTTCCTGCCGGCGGGCCAGCTGAATCTGGAATACGTTCAGCCCCTGATGGCGAAAACCCATCTCGCTGCCTGCGAGATAGAATTCCCACATGCGGCAAAAACGTTCATCCATGATGCGCGCCGCCTCATCCCAATGGGCAAGGAAACGCTCGCGCCAGGCTTTCAAAGTCTCCGCATAATGCAGGCGCAGCAACTCGATATCCGTCACCACAAGACCGGCATTCTCGATATGGGGCAGCACCTCTGAAAGTGCCGGAATGTAGCCGCCGGGGAATATATATTTGGCGATGAATGGATTGGTGATGCCGGGCGGCTCCAAACGGCCGATGGAATGCAGCACCATCACGCCATTTTCATCCAGCAGTTCCCGCACCTTGCGGAAGAACTCCCCATAATGGTCCACGCCGACATGCTCGAACATGCCGACGGACACAATCCTGTCGAACGGCCCGCGCACATCGCGGTAATCCTGAAAACGAAAATCAGCACGACGGGACAGACCGCCCTGCGCGGCACGACGCTGGGCAATGGCAAGCTGTTCCTTCGAGAGTGTCACGCCCGTGACCTGCCCGCGCGCGGTCTGGGCAAGATAGAGACCAAGGCCACCCCAGCCGCAGCCAATATCCAGCACCTTCATGTCATCACGGGTGAAGGCCAGCTTGGCCGCCAGATGCCGTTTCTTGGCGAGCTGGGCATCTTCCAGACTCTGCCCGGGATATTCAAAATAGGCGCAGCTGTACTGGCGGTCCGGGTCGAGGAAGAGATCATAGATCTTCCCGTCAATATCATAGTGATGGGCCACATTGCGCTGCGAACGCCCGCGCGGGTTGAACTGGTCTACCCGCCGCCAGGCATGTCGGGCCAGCCCCAGCATGCGCCCGGAGATGGAGGCGATGTTCACCCCCGGCTGCAACATCAAAAGCTCCAGCAGATCCGTAATGGTGCCCTCTTCCATCACGAGGGTGCCGTCCATATAGGCCTCGCCGAGGCGCAACTCAGGATCGAGGGCAACCCGCCTCTGGGCGGCGGATGAGGTGAAACGGACGGCCACATGGGGCGCGTTTCCATCCCCCGCCGTAAGCCGCGCACCGGAGGCTGTGATCATCGTCAACGTGCCGTGCGCCATGACGCGGCGCAAAACTCTTCCCAGCAACCGGTCCATCGGCCGCCTCCATACTACACTGATCCGATATTCAACCCCTTGTTGCCAAGACCGATAGCAACAAAAGGCTATTTCCGTGTCAATGACGCCAGTTGCACTGGCACACAATCTCCCGAATTGGGTATATTCATAGTTGAATGCCCCCCAAGGCTTAGACGGTGCATCGAAAACGACATAAAGCGCACGTGGGAAAACAGGTTGACCGGGTAAAGTTGGCACAGCAACCGCGCTGCGGTGGTTATATGAAACCACCACTTGTGAGTTATCGCAACCTCTCCATCTCCACGCACGACCAATTACTCATACGCCTCTCTTCTCTTCCTGAAGGGAAGGCGCGCACAAAGCCGTGAAACACTCCCCCGAAGATGCCGAACGGTGCGGGGAATTGTGTGCGTGTCTTTACTCTGTGACCTGCGCGGCCTAGAGCGAGCCAGTATTTCAAGAGAATCATGGAATGCTGCCGCGCCGGGCGTGGATGCATTCTGTTATGAAAACCTGCGGCCCCACCGCTCACAATGGCGATGACAAGGCTGCACCGACCCGAAGCAAGGCGCTGCTTGATGCTCCGCAAACTCTATGACCGGGTCATCGCCTACTCCGCGAAACCCTCGGCGCCTTGGGCATTGGCCCTGATATCCTTCGCGGAAAGCTCCATCTTCCCCATTCCGCCAGATGTCCTGCAGGTGCCGATGACTCTGGCGCGGCCGGACAGGGCCTGGCGCTATGCCCTCATCGCCACGATTTCATCGGTTCTGGGCGGCCTGGTGGGCTATGCGATCGGCGCGCTGCTCTATGAAAGCGTCGGCAAGTTCCTGATCGACCTCTATGGCTATAGCCAGAAGGCGGAAACCTTTCGGGAAGCGTATGACCATTATGGGCACTGGGTCATTCTGCTGAAGGGCATCACCCCCATTCCCTACAAGCTGGTGACCATCACCTCGGGCTTTGCCCATTATAATCTGTGGTGGTTTGTGGTGCTCTCGCTCATCACGCGCGGTGCACGCTTCTTCCTTCTGGCCGCGCTGCTGCACTATTTCGGCCCGATGGCGCGCGATTTCATCGAGCGCCGGTTGGGGCTCGTGACACTCGGCTTCGCAGCGGTGGTGGTGCTGGGCTTTGTGGTCGCCCTTTATGTGCTCTGACCCCCCGGCAGGCATGATGTAATGGGCCGGACATGCTGGCTCCTTACATCATGTCCTGCGCCAAGCCGTTCAAAACTGACATGAAACGCCCCGGGCACCGGCCTGTGGCATCATCGTGATGCAGGCGGGCGCGAGAGGACCGAGGCCGCACCGGCAGACGAACCGCCCGGCGTGCTCACACCCGCACCCACATCCGGCACCGACTTTCCGGCAACGGGCGGAGGCACTGCGGGCGTAACGACCACCGGCGGTGCGGGAGCCCCTCCATTTGCTGCGGCTGGCGACGCAGGGTTGGCAGGCGCTGCTACCTGAGGAGCCGGTTTCGGACTCTCCGGAGTAGATTGCTGGACATCAGCAGGCGGCACACTCTCCACCTCAGGCGTTACAATCTGCGGTGCAGGACCGGAATCATCCTGCGCGGGTAGCGCGTCATTCCACTGGCCTTGCGCTGAAGGATATTGGGGAGCGTCGGGAGCCGCAACTGGGACCTCACCACCCCCTGGCCCAGCGTCCACTTCAGGCACACCCTGTGAGGATGCCTCAGGCACCATTTCCGGCTCACCCTCCAACGCGAAGGGGCGAGATGGTGGCAATGGCACAGAAGCCGGCGCAGCAGGGCGCGCAGCGCGGGCTGGCCCGCCCGGAAACGGCGCTTCAGGCGGATAATAGCCACCGGGCGCTGCACGGCCATAGATGAGCGGCTGCACATCCACCACCCGGCCGCTATAGGCATCCACCCGGATCGCCACCGGCGCGCCTTCATCCAGAGCCGTCACCATATAATGCCGCCCCGACAGCACAGGCTCCGAGATCCTGCGATAGCCGAGCCCGCGCACCAGATCGTGCACTTCATATTGCGACAAGCGCACACCCTGGCCCGGAGGTCCACTCATTGGACCTGCTGGAGGTGGCCCGCCATAAACCGGACCACCCGGACCCGGGCCATAGTCATAATATTGGGCGTTTGCCGACCCGGAGATAAGCAGAGGGCCTGCGCACAGGGCAGAGACCCCCATGGCGACCAACTTTACTGCCTTAATCATGTGCACCTGCCTAAAAAACAGACCGCGTTTTCATGTCAGATGTGAGCGCAGTATTGCGGCAGGGATAGGACAGGCACCCCGCATCCCTTTGAAACTCCGTTACGTTATAGCATTGCTTGCCACACGCTTCTTGCGTCGCGAATGGCTCGCACGAAATTTTTTGCACAAACGCGTCGTTTTGAACCCTTACAGACACTTGTTCAGCGGACTATTTTCTGTCATGTTCTGAGAGATAGGGAAGCCATACTGCCCTATCCCCCGAAGCACGAATCCGGATGGCTGCTCCAAGAGCCGGCGGAATTGTGCGTAGACCGGCATTCGTCGGCACAAAAATTGCATGAGATTTGCGCCCCGGCGCAACCGCATGCCGGGGGAGACGGGCAGGACACGGGCGATGTGGGGAAGCTTCAAGCCACCCCATGCCGGAAGAACATAGAGAGACGATATCATGGCAGGAACAGATCGCACGGACGGTCTGAACACTAACGTGTCCCGGTCCGCAGCAACCGCCGCCAAAGGCGCGACCATTGCTGGCCGTCCGGCCCCGTTTGGCCTGTTCGACCCCGCGCAGGAAAAGGATTCCTGCGGTGTCGGTTTCATTGCGGACATCAAGGGACGCAAGTCTCATCGCATCGTCGATGACGGCCTGAAGATCCTGATGAATCTTGAGCATCGCGGCGCTGTTGGCGCAGACCCGCGCGCCGGCGACGGCGCGGGCATGCTGGTGCAGATTCCGCACAAGTTCTTCCAGAAGGAAGCCACTCGCCTCGGCTTTGAACTGCCGGAGCCCGGCCTGTATGCCGTCGGCCACATCTTCATGCCCCGCGACAAGGCCGGGCAGCAGATCATCCGCGAGACCTATGAAAAGGCGATCGCGGACGAGAACCTCGTGCTGCTGGGCTGGCGCGATGTGCCCACCGACAATTCCTCTCTTGGTGTAAGCGTTCTGCCCACCGAGCCGGACCATGTGCAGGTGTTCATTGGCCGTGGGGAATCGGTGGCGGATGAAGATGGCTTCGAGCGCCGCCTGTTCGTGCTGCGCAAGGTCATCTCCAACCTCATCTATAATGAGCAGGACCCGCGCACGAGCGACTATTACCCCGTATCGCTCTCCTGCCGCACGCTGGTCTACAAGGGCATGTTCCTGGCCGACCAGCTGGGTGCCTATTATCCGGACCTGCATGATGCAGACTTCGAGAGCGCGCTTGCTCTCGTGCATCAGCGTTTCTCCACCAACACCTTCCCCGCATGGCCGCTGGCCCACCCCTACCGGATGGTGGCGCACAATGGCGAAATCAACACGCTGCGCGGGAATGTGAACTGGATGGCGGCGCGTCAGGCCTCGGTGGACTCCGAAGCGCTGGGGGCGGACATCTCCAAGCTCTGGCCTATCTCTTATGAGGGCCAGTCGGATACCGCCTGCTTCGACAACGCGCTGGAATTCCTGGTGCAGGGCGGCTACCCGCTGCCCCACGCAGCGATGATGCTTGTGCCTGAAGCCTGGGCCGGCAACCCGCTGATGGATGAAGAGCGCCGCGCCTTCTACCAGTATCACGCTGCCATCATGGAACCGTGGGACGGCCCCGCTGCTATCTGCGCCACCGATGGCCGCCAGATCGTGGCGACGCTGGACCGCAACGGCCTGCGCCCCGCCCGCTATCTGGTGACGAGCGATGACACCATCGTGCTCGCCTCCGAAATGGGCGTGCTCACCATTCCCGAAGAGAAGATCATCACCAAGTGGCGGCTCCAGCCCGGCAAGATGCTGCTGGTCGATCTGGAGGAAGGCCGGCTGGTGCCGGACGAGGAGATCAAGACCGAGCTGGCGCGCGCCCATCCCTACAAGGAATGGCTGAAGCGCACCCAGCTGGTTCTGGAAGAACTGCGCAAGGTGGAAGCACGCAGCGTGCGCACCGATGTCTCGCTGCTCGACCGCCAGCAGGCCTTCGGCTACACGCAGGAAGACCTCAAGCTGCTGATGGCCCCCATGGCCATCACCGGTCAGGAAGCTGTCGGCTCCATGGGCACGGATACGCCCATCTCCGTGCTCTCCGACAAGCCGAAGCTGCTGTATTCCTACTTCCAGCAGAACTTCGCGCAGGTGACGAACCCGCCCATCGACCCGATCCGCGAAGAACTGGTCATGAGCTTGGTGTCATTCATCGGCCCGCGCCCCAACATCTTCGATCTGGAAGGCACGGCCCGGCGCAAGCGGCTGGAAGTGCGCCAACCCATCCTCACCAATGAGGATCTGGAAAAGATCCGCTCCATCGGCATGATGGAAGAGCGGTTTGACACCCGCACGCTCGACATCACCTACCCCGTCGACAAGGGCGCGGCGGGCATGGAAGAGGCTGTGCAGCATCTGTGCGACCGCGCGGAAGCGGCGGTGCATGGCGGCTATAACATCATCATCCTCTCCGACCGCATGGTGGGACCGGACCGGATCGACATTCCGACCCTGCTGGCCACGGCGGCCGTGCATCATCACCTCATCCGAAAGGGCCTGCGCACCTCCGTGGGGCTTGTGGTGGAAACGGGTGAAGCGCGCGAAGTGCATCACTTCGCCTGCCTTGCCGGCTATGGCGCGGAAGCCATCAACCCCTATCTCGCCTTCGAGACGCTTGTCGCCATGCGCGACGACATTCCCGAGGAAGTCGACGAGAAGGAAGTGGTCAAGCGCTACATCAAGGCGATCGACAAGGGCCTGCTGAAGGTGATGTCCAAGATGGGCATTTCCACCTACCAGTCCTATTGCGGCGCGCAGATCTTTGATGCTGTGGGCCTCTCCTCCGAGTTGGTCAACAAGTACTTCTTCGGCACCGCCACCACCATTGAAGGTGTGGGCCTGGCTGAAGTGGCGGAAGAGACTGTGCGCCGTCACCGGCTCGCCTTCTCCGATGCCCCGGTCTATCGCATGGCGCTGGATGTGGGCGGCGACTACGCCTATCGCATCCGCGGCGAGGACCATGCATGGTCGCCAGATACCGTGGCTCAGCTTCAGCACGCCGTGCGCGGCAATGCGCAGGACCAGTATCGCGCTTTCGCCAGCGCCATGAACTCGCATGACGAAAAGCTGCTGACCCTGCGCGCGCTGTTCCGCATCCGCGAGGCAGAGGAACTCGGCCAGCAGCCTCTCGACATCAGTGAGGTCGAACCGGCCTCCGAGATCGTGAAGCGGTTTGTTACCGGCGCGATGTCGTTCGGTTCCATCTCGCGCGAGGCGCACACTACGCTCGCGATCGCGATGAACCGCATCGGCGGCAAGTCCAATACCGGTGAGGGTGGCGAGGAGGCTGAGCGCTTCAAGCCCCTGCCGAACGGCGACTCCATGCGCTCCGCCATCAAGCAGATCGCATCTGGTCGCTTTGGCGTCACCGCTGAGTATCTTGTCAATTCCGACATGATGCAGATCAAGGTCGCGCAGGGCGCCAAGCCCGGCGAGGGTGGCCAGCTGCCCGGCCACAAGGTGGATGCGGTCATCGCCAAGGTGCGCCACTCCACCCCAGGCGTCGGTCTCATCTCCCCGCCGCCGCACCATGACATCTATTCGATCGAGGATCTGGCGCAGCTCATCTATGACCTGAAGAACGTCAATCCCGATGCGGATGTGTCAGTGAAGCTGGTTTCAGAGGTGGGCGTCGGCACGGTTGCGGCGGGTGTCGCCAAAGCGCGCGCGGATCACATCACCATCTCCGGCTTTGAAGGTGGCACGGGCGCATCCCCGCTCACCTCCATCAAGCATGCGGGTTCCCCGTGGGAGATGGGCCTTGCCGAAACCCAGCAGACGCTGGTGGCAAACCATCTGCGTTCCCGCGTGGCGTTGCAGGTGGATGGCGGCTTCCGCACCGGTCGTGACGTGGTCATCGGCGCACTTCTGGGCGCGGATGAGTTCGGCTTCGCCACCGCGCCGCTCATCGCTGCCGGCTGCATCATGATGCGCAAGTGCCATCTTAACACCTGCCCGGTGGGCGTTGCGACGCAGGACCCTGTTCTGCGCAAGCGCTTCAAGGGCACGCCGGAGCATGTCATCAACTACTTCTTCTTCGTTGCGGAAGAAGTGCGTGAATATATGGCCCAGCTCGGCTTCCGCACCATCAATGAGATGGTGGGCCGCATGGATGTGCTGGACCAGCAGCATGCCATCGACCACTGGAAGGCCAAGGGTCTCGACTTCTCGAGGATGCTCGTGATGGCCGATGTCGGGCCAGAAGTGGGCATTCGCCACACCGAGCGCCAGCATCACCCCCTCGAGAAGGTGCTCGACCGCACCCTCATCGAGAAGGCCATGCCCGCACTTGAGAATGGCGAGCGGGTGGAGATCGAAACCGCCATCCGTTCGGTGGACCGTTCTGCTGGCGCAATGCTCGCCGGTCAGGTGGCGAAGCGCTATGGCCATGCCGGCCTGCCGGATGACACCATCCATGTGGAACTCACCGGCACGGCGGGTCAGGCCTTCGGGGCATTCCTTGCCGCCGGCATCACGCTGGATCTGGTGGGTGAGGCGAACGACTATGTGGGCAAGGGCCTTTCGGGGGGCCGCATCATCGTGCGCCCGCCGGCCAACAGCCCGATCGTGGCCGAGAACTCCATCATTGTCGGCAACACGGTGATGTATGGCGCCACTGAAGGTGAGTGCTTCTTCCGTGGCGTGGCTGGCGAACGCTTCGCCGTGCGCAACTCCGGCGCCATCGCTGTTGTCGAGGGCACCGGCGATCATGGCTGCGAGTACATGACCGGCGGCGTGGTCGTCGTCATCGGCCAGACCGGGCGCAACTTCGCGGCCGGCATGTCCGGCGGCGTGGCCTATGTGCTGGATGAGGACAAGAGCTTCGCCAAGCGCTGCAACCTCTCCATGGTCGATCTCGAGCCGGTGGAAGAGGAAGAGGACCTGCTGGAGCGCCTCCACCACCATGGCGGCGACCTGGAGTTCAAGGGTCGCATCGACGTCCATTCCGATATGTCGCGCCATGACGAGGAGCGCCTGCATCAGCTCATTGCCAAGCATGTGCACCACACCGGATCGACCCGTGGCCAGAGCATTCTGGACAACTGGGCCGAGTATCGCTCCCGCTTCGTGAAGGTCATGCCTGTGGAGTACCGTCGCGCCTTGCGCGAAATGGAAAAACTCCGCGGAGCACTTCAGGCTGCCGAATAGGCATATCCCTCCACCCTCCCCTGTCTGACAGGGGAGGGACCGGCCACCAGTTCACGAGGGGACACGCGTGCGGGAGCACGCAATGGCGGAAGGCAGAGATTTGCCCGCGCCATGTCCTCAAATTGTTCTAATTCTGTGTCACGGAGCCCGAAGCGCGGCTATAAGAGCGCTTGTGCTCCCCAGTGAGGTTCGCATGGGCAAGGTCACCGGCTTTCTGGAGATTGATCGGCGCGAGCAGAAGTATCAGCCTGCGTCCGACCGGATCCGCCATTTCCGCGAATTCACCCTGCCGCTGCCTGAATCAGAGGTTGCGGAGCAGGCATCGCGCTGCATGGATTGCGGCATTCCCTTCTGCCATGGCCCCACCGGCTGCCCGGTGCACAACCAGATTCCGGACTGGAACGATCTGGTCTATCGGGGCGAGTGGGAAGAGGCGACGCGCAATCTTCATTCCACCAACAACTTCCCCGAATTCACCGGCCGCATCTGCCCCGCCCCGTGCGAGGAAGCCTGCACGCTGAACCTCGAGGATATGCCCGTCACCATCAAGACGGTAGAACAGGCCATCGCGGACCGCGCCTGGAAGGCCGGCTTCATCAAGCCCGAGCCGGCTGCGGTGAAAACCGGCAAGAGCGTGGGCATCATCGGCTCCGGCCCGGCCGGTATGGCTGCCGCCCAGCAGCTGGCGCGCGCCGGACACGAGGTGCATCTTTATGAGCGTGAGCCCAAGGCCGGCGGCCTGCTGCGCTATGGCATTCCCGACTTCAAAATGGAAAAGCAGCTCATCGACCGTCGCGTGGCGCAGATGGAGGCTGAAGGCGTCATCTTCCATTATGGCGTGAATGTCGGCGTCAACACGCCGATCCAGGACCTGCTGGACAAGCATGACGCCGTGCTGATGGCCGGTGGCTCTGAAGCCCCGCGCGACCCGGCCCTGCCCGGTCAGGAGCTCGAAGGCGTGCACTATGCCATGCCTTATCTGGTGCAGCAGAACCGCCGCAATGGCGGGGAAGACGTGACGGAGCTGCCCATTCTTGCCAGCGGCAAGCATGTGGTGGTGGTGGGTGGCGGCGATACGGCATCCGACTGCGTGGGCACCGCTTTTCGCCAGGGTGCCCTCTCTGTGGCGCAGCTCGACATTCGCCCCATTGCGCCCACAAAAGAAGACAAGCTGGCGGTGTGGCCCTATTGGCCCACCAAGTTCCGCACCTCGTCCTCACAGGCTGAGGGTGCCGAGCGTGAATTCGCCTGCGCAACACTTGGTATTGAAGGCCGCAACGGTCGCGTCACCGGCGTGAAGTGCGCCCGCGTGGATGCCAAGCGCCAGCCCATCCCCGGCACCGAGTTCGTGCTGCGCGCGGACCTCGTGTTTCTTGCTATCGGCTTTGCTAACCCTCTGTTCGAAGGCATGCTTGAAGAAGCAGGCGTTGCTCTGGACAAGCGCAAGAATGTGCTGGCGGATGAGCAGGCTTATGCCACCTCCGTGCCGAAGCTCTACGCCGCGGGCGATATGCGCCGGGGCCAGTCCCTCGTGGTGTGGGCCATTCGTGAAGGCCGCCAGGCCGCGCATGCCATCGACAAGGACCTGATGGGCGAGACCGTGCTGCCGCGCTGATCTCCTTCAAGGATCAAAAACAAAAAGCCCCGCCAGCTTTGCTTGGCGGGGCTTTTTGTTTTTACAACTATTCTTACTGTCAAAAATTATTCATCACCAAAATTCATATGGTCAATTATACTTTTCTACCTATCGTAATATTCATTCGTTTTATGTACCCAGAAGTTGCACAGCAGGACATAAAAGACATTCCAGAGCATATCTGACATGCCTCCATCAGATATGCGCATAGGATATAAAGGCATGCTTGTTCATATTGAAAAATGCGAGATATCAGACATACCGTCCGGCCTCGCAGATACGAAAATCAGAGAACATGGTGTCCGATTTTTCCTCGATGCAATTTCAGAGAGTAGCGAGTTCAAAGGCATTCCAGAGGATGGAGGAATATACGCCACGTTCTTTAAAGGTTCTGAATTTGAAACAAGCTGGGTTGCCAGGATACAAAGCAAAAGCGGAAGGCCACTTCCCCCAATTAAAGCACCAACATCCACAAAAGGCATATTTGTAAAAAAGTATGGAATTACACAAGATTCAGTAAAAGAAATATCAACTTTCACCAGAAACTCTGAGACTCTCGGCATAAATCTTATAAAAGAAACCACGAAAAAAAGAGGGTTTGTGGTTGATAGCGGATCATTTGGATACATAGCTCCATATGATGATCAATTCTACCGTGTAATTATCGCAAAAATGCTTGCCATGGCTTACATTCATGCGATTGAACGTCAGAATACAAAATTGCGCATATCCGTCATAAAACACATCGATGAAAACAATAAATTTCCAAATAAAACATGCAATACTCTAAAGCATATTTATGAAAAAACATTGTTCTTTAATGCGGGATTCTATCAGAAAAACCCAATAAAAACGGACAGGCATGAGCTGTCAAAGGTCTGGGCTGAAATCGAGTCAGTCATGCGCATTGATGATCGACACCGTGAATTGAACAAAAGCCTTTCCGCCCTGACAGAGTGGTTGCGCACAGAGGAAGACAGGAATGCCGCTCAGGCGCGCGAAGAAATGCGGGAGCAGCTCAAGCAAGAGCAAACCGAACGGGCGGAACGGGAATCCCGCCGCGAAGCCGCATTAAACAAGCGCTCCTATATCATCTCAACATTTCTCGCCGTCATCTCAATACTCCTCGCCATTCTTGCTCTGCCACAACTCAACTGACCAAAAAAGCAGGGGAGCGCCTGCCGCACCCCCCTGCCCCATGCGCGTGGGGTCCGTGACTTGTATATGGCTGCCGCCACCCTGCAGAGGCGGCAGCCAGGACCCTTCAGCGACTGGCCGGGCCCGGCGTGGCTGGAGCCACGGCCAGCGCCGGAACCGGCCCATGGCCGTGCGCGCTCTGAGCGAAGATGCTCTCACCCACCACGCCGTCATCCAGCCGGTAACCACTTTCGCCATGAGCGGCGATGTCGAGGCCGGCCAGTTCGTCGTCCGGCGAAACCCGCAGGCCCACCAGCTTGTCGGCGATCTTGAGCGCGATATAGGAACTGATGATCGAATAAACGGCGCTGAAGGCGATAAGAGACACCTGCACCACCATCTGCGAACCCATGTTGCGATCTGCCGGGAAACCGGTGCCGCCCAGGGCTTCAGCTGCAAAGACGACCGTGAGAATGCCACCCACGATGGCGCCCACGCCATGCACGCCGAACACATCGAAGCTGTCGTCGTAACCAAAGCGATGCTTCAGATATTCCACCGCCCACACGCAGGGCGGAGCCGCAATGAAGCCCACCGCGATCGCTCCCACCGGGCTCACAAAGCCGCAAGCCGGGGTGATGGCGACAAGACCCGCGATGACACCGGACATGATGCCCAGCGTGCTGGGACGGCCGCGGTGAATCCACTCCGTCACCATCCAGCCCATGGCGCCAGCCGCACCACCCAGGAAGGTGTTGAGCATAACCATCATGGAGAAACCGTTGGCAGCCAGAGCACAACCACCACAGAAGGCCAGCCAGCCCACCCACAGCATGCAGCCGCCGGTGGTCGTCATGGTCATATTGTGCGGGGCCATCATGGTGGTGCGATAGCCAAGGCGCGGACCGATCATGAGCGCCGCCATCAGCGCCGCAATGCCGGCATTGAGATGCACCACATTACCGCCCGCGAAGTCCTGCGGTTCCCAGCCGAAGACCCAGCCGCCGCCCCATGCCATATGCGCCATGGGCACATAATTGATGAACAGCCAGATGCCCATGAAGATGAGCACGGCAGAAAAGCGGGCACGCTCGGCAATACCCCCGACGATGATGGCAGGCGTGATCGCCGCAAACATCATCATAAACATTACATAGAGATATTCCGGCAGTTCACCGACAAGACTGTCCTGTCCCACGCCGACAAGAAATAGCTTGGAGGTTCCCCCGATGACCGCCTGAAGCGGACCACCATCAGCAAAGGTCAGAGAATATCCGGCGAAGATCCACAAGATACCGACCATAGCCGATGTTGCGATGACCTGAGTCATCACTGAAAGGACATTCTTTGCTCGCCCCAAACCGGCATAGAAAAGGGCAAGTCCGGGCACCATCATGAGCATGACAAACAATGCGCATGCGGTGACAAATACTGTATCTGCCACACTCAGTTTGGGCACAGCATCCTGCGCCATGGCCGGCAATGGCAGCAGGACACACAGCGCCGCCGCTCCGGCTTTCCAAATCCTGTTCATGTCGACCCCCTTCACTTCGGGTAACCAAGACCAATTGAGAAATCAGATATGGCGAGACGCCCCTGAACAGAATTATGATTATTTTTCATATAGATCAGGGAGTTTCCCCCTGACCTGATCTCGGTTCGCCCTTACCCGGCGCATGCAGACTGACGCGCCGGGAAATTCTTGCGCATCAGCCCTTGGCGGTGCGCTTCTTCTTCTCCGGATCATCAAATGGCAGCGCGTGAGCCACCGCCTTGATGGGGCCGGAAGCATTGTGCACAGTCAGCTCCGTGCCCGGCACAGCGCAATCCACCTCAAGACGGGCAATGGCCATGGACGTCTTCACCAGCGGCGAATACATGCCGCAAGTGGCGACGCCTACCTGCTTGTCACCACTGAAAACAGGCGCACCTTCATCCGAAGGCTCTGTTCCTTCCAGAAGCAGGCCGAAGATCTTGAAACGCTCCTGCCCCTTCAGCCGGTAATGCTCTTCTGCACCACGGAAGCCGGTCTTGCCCGGGCTTACCGTGAATTCCAGCCCCAGTTCCCACAGCGTGTCGCCCGGACCTTCACTGGCGAAAGGGTATTTCTGGGAATTGTCATAGGGGAAGAAGAGCAGATAGCTTTCCACCCGCAACAGATCCAGCGTGACAAACCGGCAGGGAATAATGCCGAGATCCGCACCTTCCTCCAGAATCTTGTCCCACAGCGCCACAGCATCCTGCGCACGACAGAAGATTTCATATCCGCGCTCGCCCGTATAACCGGTGCGCGAGATCATCACGCCATAGCCGAACAGGCGGGTCTGCATGTGATGGAAATAGGGAAGCTCGCGGATACCCGGCACATGACGCGCCAGAAAATCCACGGCCAGCGGACCTTGCAGCGAGAGATCATGCAGATTGTCATCAAACTGGATGGAGACATCCCGCCCCATCGCCGCTTTCTGCAATTCCTCATGGCCGGTGCCAGCGCCATGCACGATCATCCAGCTATTGGTGCTGATGCGATAGATGATGCAGTCATCGGTGAACTTTCCGGCCTCATTCAGCATGCATGCATAGGCAGATTTTCCCGGATAAATCTTTTCCACATCACGCGTGGTCGCCAGATCAATCACATGGGCTGCGTGCGGACCGGTGATATGCACTTTCTTGAGACCGGAGACATCCATCAGCCCCGCTTTGGTGCGGATGGCCAGATACTCTTCTTCCTGGTCCTTGTCATAGGTCCAGGCGGTGCCCATGCCGTTCCAGTTCTCAAGCTTGGAGCCGAGCGCACGGTGGCGGTCAACAAGGGCGGAAAATCTCCACAATGCAGTCATTTAAAAGTATCCGTCTTTCTGGAATATCCGGCGGAAAGGAAAAACATCAGTCGGGCGCACAGCCGGGCGATGTCGGCGCACCATCATCATATTGGGACAGCCACTGGACGATTTTCGCGCGATTACCGGTAATGCCCTTGTAATCCGCCAATGGATCCGGAAGATCGCGCAGAACACGATGCAGACGTCGCGCCCATTTTGGCTTTGTGGCCAATTCATCCAGACGGATGAGATAGCAACGGATGGAGAACAGGAGCGCATTGGAACGCGGCATGCGCCACATCACCTGAAGCTCCACACGCAGATGCAGTTTTTCACCCACATTTTCGGGTGTGACAGACGCTTTCTCGATGCCCCAGCGGGTGTAATTTTCAGGGCTGGTATCAAGGCGCGGATTGACCGTCATGGTCCAGTTCAGCCGCCGCACCGGCTGGCCCTGCTGCACATTCAGCAGATATTTCAGCGCACGCTCGAAGATACGAAGATCATGGGCCATCGGCACCGGGGCGTGCCACTCCATGAAGTTCATGCCGATATTGAAATCGAGCGACCAGTCCGCCTGGGTGGTCACCATTCCGGCATCCATCCAGAGATTGTTGTCGCGCTGGTCCAGCAGTGCAAAGTCACCCTGGCACTGGCGCGTGATGTATTCCATCGGCCCACAAGGTAACGTCGCAGCTTCACCAAAGATGAAGCGCTGCTCGATGCCCAATGGACGGTTTATCCAGTGCCAGTGGTCGCCATCCCGGTTCAGCGTGAAATGTTCGGGGTAATGCTGAGACATGGATGTCATCAGCATTTCCAACAGATCCCACTCGGCCGTGATCATATGCGGAAGAGACTGGCACCGCAGCGGGTCATCCTTCAGCACGATTGCCCGGTCCTGCATCTCGGACACATAATGTTCGTCGATGTCGATCGGAAACTCGGTCACCGCATTGGCGGGGCCAGGATTATGCTGCTCGATATTGACCGAATACATGTATTCGTCGCGATCGAACGGAAAAGGAAAGCGATTGATAGCGCCCGCGCTGTTGCGGAAACTATAGTCTCCGCGAAAGCTTTCTGCCTTGAACGAGATGGTCATGGGGCTCTCCGCTCACAGATCGAGCACAAGTTCACGCCCACGCAGGCGCGACATACATGTCATGATCTTTGCGCCGCTCTCGCGCTCTTGCCGGGTCAGGTAATGGTCGTGGTGCTGCAACTCGCCATCAGCTTTCAGCACCGTAGTCTCACATTGGCCGCAGGCCCCGCCACGACACAGGCATGGGGCATCTACGCCAGCATCTTCAATGGCTTCCAGCAGGCTTTGATTTTCGCCCACCTCCAGCGTGATCCCGGAGCGCGCAAGGCGCACCATGAATGGTTCGCCGCCGGCCGGGGCCGCAAAACGCTCCGCGTGCAGCGCCCCTTCGGGCCAGCCTTCGGCGCGGGCATCTGCGAGAACACCATCGATCATCCGTTCCGGCCCGCACACATAGATATGGGTGCCCAGAGGTTGGTGTCGCAGCGCCTGGGAAACGGAAAACCGCTCGCCTTTGGCGCTCACATAGAGCCGCATTTTGCTGCCATGGCGCGCCAGAAGCTGCTGTACAAAAGCCCCGCTTGCGTCCTCACGCATGGCATAATGCAACTCATAAGATGCACCCCGCGTGGCCAGTTCCTCAGCCATGGCGTGAATGGCCGTGATGCCAATACCACCCGCCACAAGCACATGGTGCCGCCCGGTGTGATTCAGCGAAAACATGTTCAGCGGAGCGGTGATGGCGAGGTGTGAACCCACCTCAAGCATCTCATGCACGAAAACAGAACCGCCGCGAGACCCGGCGGCGCGCTGCACAGCCACCTCATAGGCACCACCATCAATCGTGGTTCCAAGAAGAGAATACGCATTACGGAAGGTGCGTTGTGGACCTTCAAGAGTCAGCACCACATGCGCACCAGCCGAATAGGGCGGAAGAGCTTCGCCATCCGTGCGCACAAAGCGCAGCTTCTTCACCCCATTGGCAGCTTGCTCGGCCGCCGCCACCACGACAGAAAAACCGCTGCTCATGGCCGCACCTCCGCACATAAAACAGGAACGGGCTGAAGGGTTTTCACCGGCGGCACATCGCCGGGGGCCTCGGCATCTATCACCACGCCCATGAAGGCTCCGAGACGCCGGGAAAAATGATCGCGCACCAGAAGGTGCGTGCCGCAATGACGACAGGTGGTGGGGCTCACCAGCACATCATCATTAAACCCCTTGCAATGCACGCACTGCACCCGACGCGCCAGCGTGCCGCGATGCTCGGCCTGAATGGCTTCTCCCATCATGCCGACCTCAAGCGCCAATGCCTGCACGGGGCCAATAAAGTCTTCCTCACCAGCAACATAAAGCCGGGCACCCATGCCCGCGCCAGACAGCACAGCACGCAGCTTCACCAGTGCGGTCTCCCGCGTGGGTCGCATATGCAGGCTATCAACGCCCAGCTTCTCCAGCTTTGCAGAGAGAGCGACATCAAGCGGGTCAGTAATGTGAATAAGGGCCGTGTGCGCCAGAATGTCGGGAAGCGCACCGAAAGCCTCTTCAAATGCCGCCAGACCGGTCCCTTCGGTGATGGCGATATGCTGTTTCGCCCGCACCTGCGGCTTGAGCCTGCCATAGAGCGGCCGACTTGTGATGGGGGACACTTGCATGTCCAGCCTCCAGACAAAACCGTGTGTTCCACGTCATACCCGCCGGTACAGAAGGCGGGCAGCGAAAGCAATGACACTTGAAAGTTCAGAAAACACGGAGTCTTCTGAAATAATTATTTCGCATCAGAAGTCGGATATCTTGAAACCGAAATCATAAACCAATCCCGGGAAGAATCTGCCTTGAATATCTGCGGATACAGATATCGGATGCATCTGGAATTGGATGATGTGCAGCCCCATTGGCTTTGTCAAAACATTTTATCCTGCAGAAACTAATTTTCTTTTTGATGCATTATTTGACAGCAGACTGCCCGCGAATGAACCGGCGCTTTGCATCCATAGTGAGCAACAGGCAGGCAACCACACCCGGTGGGTGAAAAAAACGGCATGCGGTCCGCTCCTGCATTCAGTCCATGCGTTGAACAGCGGGGACGGCTTGTCTAGGCTGGTGCGAAGACGGACAGGATGGCACGATGCGCGAGAGCACGAAGAAGAAGGTCTCCCCCCCTCCACGCCCCCAGGGACAGGATGGGGAGCGCAGTGCAGACCGGCATGAAACCGGCTCGTCACCTGCCAGCACAGCCTCGGCAAAAAGCGGCTTTCAGCAGAACCCTCATGCGGTGCGTGAGGCGCGGGTCAACAATCTGGAAATGGCCATCGGCTATGAAGTGCGCACGCTGCGCAAGAAGCTGGGCATTACAGTCGCCGAGCTTGCAGCGGCCACGGAACTTTCTGCTGGCATGCTTTCGAAAATCGAGAACGGAAACATTTCGCCATCGCTCACCACGCTACAGGCGCTTTCAAAAGCACTGGGTGTGCCTCTCACAGCCTTGTTTCAGCGGTTCGAGGACCAGCGCAGCGCCGTGTTCGTGAAAGCCGGTGAAGGGGTGCAGATGGAGCGGCGCGGCACGCGCGCGGGCCATCAGTACAATCTGCTGGGCCATATTGGCGGCAACACCAGTGGCGTGACAGTGGAGCCCTATCTCATCACCCTGTCCAAGAATTCGGATATCTTTCCCACCTTCCAGCATCCGGGTATGGAGTTTCTTTACATGATCTCGGGTGAGGTCGTGTATCGCCATGGTGACAACCACTTTCACATGCAGCCGGGCGACAGCCTCTATTTCGATGCGGATGCGCCCCATGGGCCGGTCGAACTGATTTCACTGCCCGCCACCTACCTCTCAATCATCTGCTACCCGCAAGGACGATCGGATACGGAGTGATGTGAGACACGCGTCGCAATGAGATGACGAATGCAGCGACCGATTTGAGGTCCCATGTCTGCCGAACGCCATGCGAAGTGCCTCATATGATTGAACTGGACACGCTCCCCTCTTTGGCTGGGAGCGTTCTCCTCGCCAACAAGGCTGATGCCCCCATCGCAGCCGCGCGGCAGTCGTGCGGGAGTCATGTTTTCATCGCACAAGATCAGTGAGACCAATATACTCACGGGCAATGTCGTGGGTGGGACTGCGGGAACATGCGCGGAAGCGCTCGTAACGCTGGATTGCCTGTTTATCGAGGAAAACCGTGAGAGACGCATCAGACACAGACCTTCACCTGAAGGCCCGCCGCTGCGATCCCACGCGGCACCTCACGGATGCTTCATCACGCCGCTCGCGATATCCTGTCATGCCTAGAAAGAGTGATGCCGGGGCATTTCGGAGCCCCTTGCTCTGCGTCTTGATCGGCCTTTATGTCAGTCTATATGCGGGGCAGACGCCGCTGGCGGCTGCGGAGCCTCAGCACATTCCGCTGGTGCATGTGAAGTCTGCCTTTGCGGATGAGGATTTCGATTCCCTCGGAATCATGATCGGCATCAATGGTGGCAAACCACATCTGTTCGAGTTTGATACCGGCTCCGACCAGTTCAATCTTCAGATGAGTGCAGATGTTCAGGGTGTCAGCCCGGTGCCCGGCACCAGGCCGAGAATGTATGCCTATGGAAATGGAACCTACGGATACTGGGTCCAGAAGATCCAGTTTGACCGCTTGTCCTATTTCGATCCTAAAGATCTGAGCCGGCCGGTGGCCACCTTTGATGGCGGCTATACTGCCGCCCGGATTCTGGATGCGGTCTATACGCGAGATTATCACGCCTTCTCCGAACGCAACATGTCATCAAAAGCAACTGGCCGCACCTCTTCCGATATCCCGCTCTATGCGGATCTGGATATTCGCCGCCGGATACAAAATGACCAACCCGGTGAAACTCCACCATTCTTTGGGGTCTTCGGCGCGAGCAACTCGATCGGCGACGAGATTGAAACCAGCGCGATCGGCGGACGGACGAAGAGCGGCTATGTGATCGCTGCCAATGCCAATATGGGTGACAGCAAAACGCCCGGTTGTGCCCCCTGCCTGACGATGCACCTGAACCCCAGTATTCGCGCCCAGTTTTCGGCGCTCATGCCCTGGGGTGAGATGGACTATTCAGGCCAGAGAAAGCGTTTCCCGCAATCCGGCACCAATGCATCTTCTATCTTTGAGGGATCATATCAATATACCATCTCCATCAATGCGGGGAAAAAGAAGAAGGATGCAGAGTTTCGCGGGCCGATCATGTTCGATACCGGCACCTCGGAATTTATTCTGGTCTCTCAGGATGGTGTCCTGAAAAAGCTGAATGCAAAGGGTCTCAAGCTCAAGAAAAGCAGCGATGCAACCGTTGACTTCAAGATGTACGGATCTGGATACAAACTGAACGACCTCGAGTTCGAGGATGTCGAGATTCATCGCCAGAGCGATGAAGACGAAGGAGACGGGATCGTCGTCGGCCTGCCCTTCTTCCAGTCGAATGCTCTTCTCTATGATCTTGAAAACCGAACCACCGGTTACACCCCGTATTTCGTCACGGCGATAGATTTCAGTACCACCAAGGGGGACAACCGCCTCCCGCATCTTGGCAAGGTAACAGCGGAGCAGGGCAGCGAGGGGTGGCTGGGTCTTGCCGGAAATCTTTCCGGGAGTGGAGACTTCATCGTAGAAAAAGACGCCATGGTGCGCATGACTGGCGCCAACAGCTATTCCGGCATGACAAAGATTGCAGATGGCGGCTTCATTCATCTTGCCGGGCCGGGCAGCATCGCGAACAGCTCAAGAATTGTGGTCGAAGGCGCTCTGGATATTTCGCAAAAAGGGAACCGTCACAAGCTCTGGGGCGTGGCCGATACCGACAATGACGCGAAGATCCGCGACCTTTCCGGCAAAGGCGAGGTGCATATCGGCACACGACGCCTGATCGTCACGGCAGCCAATGGCCGTTTCGATGGGGATATCATGGACTATGACGGAGAAAATGACGGCCTTGGCGGCGGCCTCACGCTCGAAGGTGGCCGCCTGACCCTCGCGGGCGAAAATGATTACAAAGGCATAACCGTTGTGGCAGCGGGGGCCGAGCTTGTCGTTACGGGCTCATTGACCGGTGATGTCACCGTTTCGGGGAAACTCATCGTAGATGGGGAAGTCTCCGGCACCATCAGGGTGGAAAATGGCGGTGCTGTCACAGGCTCCGGCAAGGCTGGAAAAGTCACCGTGGCGCAAGGTGGCAGCGCGGTGAAACTGAGGACAAAGACCAAGGAGTAAGGTCTGTTCGGCACAGACCGCACCCAAGATGCTCTTTGCACCTGCCTTGAGTATGACGTGTTCGGGAACACGCATACCGGATTGAAATCATCGGCCTGGAATTCAGGGCAAAGCGCCGGAGAATTCCACCCCCTCGGGCCATCAGGTCCCTCTGGCCTTTCCGTGCCCAGACGGGAAAGATCTCACACGCGAAGGCCGGCCTGTTTCATAAGCGGCAGAATATTCTCTCCGAAATGGGCCAGATCCTCGCGGAAATCCGCGAAGCAGAGTTGCAGCCCGTCAATACCGGCCTTTTTCAGGGCAACCATCTGCTCCACCACCTGTTCCGGCGTGCCGATCAGTTCAACATTTCCGCCCAGCCCATGGCCCTGCTTCTGGCTTTTATCCCTGCGCCCCTGCCATGCATGAGCGTCGCTGTCCTGATGCACCTTCTCGAACGAGGTCTTTTCGGCGCGTGGCGGATGGCTCAGCAGGGCATCCAGATAAGCCTGCGTCTCGCGCTCCGTATTGCGACTGATGATGACGGGGTTGATAAGCGTCTTCACCTGCCGTCGCACCGCCCGCGCATGTTGATGTACATTTGCAATATGGGCCGGAAGGGTTTCCAGCGCGCTTTCAATATGCGCCCCGCCCGGAGAGGTGATGAAAAGAATATCGGAGAACCGCGTGCCAAAATCCAGCCCCGCAGGCGAACCGGTCGCTGTCACCAGAATCGGCCGCCCATATTGCGGCTTGGGCGTGATCCAGCCGTTTGAGACCTTCCAGCTGGAATGCACGCTCTCGAAGGAATAGTTCTCCTGCTCGGTCCACAGATGGTTGAGCGTGTCAAACAGTTCCGCCGCCATGGTGTAGCGCTTGTCGTGCTCGATACGCTGCCAGCCGAACATCTCATGCTCCACCGCCCGGTGCCCGGTGACGATATTGATGCCCCAGCGGCCCTTGCTGATATGGTCCAGCGTGGCCCCAAATTTCGCCAGATGCAAAGGATGCCAAGGCCCATACAGCACATGGATGGTGGAGATGAGCAGCATGCGGCGCGTGATGGCCGCCATGGCACCAAGCGCGATGAAGGCATCCAGCGAAGCCTCGCCATCATAGCCGCCCTTGGGTAGCCATTGGGTGCGGCTGAAGGCGAGCTCAAACCCCAGCGCCTCACCCTGTCGCACGATCTCGGCGTTGTAATCAAAGGTCCAGCTGTTGCTGGTGGGGTAGGATGAAACGCTGATATCCTGAAGGTTCAGAAACAGGCCCAGCATCAAAGGCTGGCGCGCAGCCTGCGCAAGCGGGCTTTCGGGAAAATCCAGCGGACCACAAATACGGTGGAAGTCATCCCTCTGGAGGGTCTGTGCTGCCTGAAGCTGGGCAAGTGAGGACGACATGTAAAACTCCGGAGCATTGCACCCGCGCCCTGCCATGAGGGTGCACATAAGCGGGTTGAGTGTGAGGCTGATCTGGGCCGCCAGATGCGTTCAGATTCAGGGATTCAACAGGCACCTGTTGCCGCGTATCCACCCATGGGACTGGCGATCGCGGCGAAAGGTTTTGGCACGGCTGCCAGAAGTTGGTGCGTATAGGTATGGGTTGGGCGGAAGAAGACATCATCCACCGGGCCATGTTCCACCACCCGGCCGCCCTGCATTACCAGCACCTTATCCGCCACGTGATGCACCAGCCCGAGGTCATGGGAGATGAACAGCAGCGCCGTTCCCAGACGCGCCTGCAATTCACCGATGAGGTCGATCACCTGCGCCTGAATGGAAATATCCAGCGCCGAAACCGGCTCATCACACACGATCAACGCCGGTTCGGCCGCCAGCGCACGGGCAATGGCCACACGCTGGCGCTGTCCGCCAGACATGGCGCGCGGCGAACGGTCGATCAGCCCCGCATCCAGCCCCACCTGCTCCAGCAAGGCGGCAATGCGGGCAGGCCGCTGCACACGCGGCAGACTCAGAAGGTTTTCGGCAATGATGTCCCGCACCCGATAGCGCGGATCAAAGCTGCTGAGCGGGTCCTGCGGAATATATTGCAGCTTCGCGCGCAGGGGACGCCGCGTGCGCTCGCTGATGCCGGACCATGACTGACCCAGCAGCCGCACGTTTCCGGCATCCGGCTGCAACAGGCCCAGAACGATCTTGGCGCAGGTGGATTTGCCCGATCCGGACTCCCCCACCAGCCCCACCACCTCCCCGGCCCGAATGGTGAAGGACACATCCTCCGCCGCCGTGAAGCGTTGGCGCGCACCAAGAGCCGTGCGGCGCAGATAGTGCTTCGTGATGCCCTCCACCTCCAGCACCGCCTCTCCGGCAGGTTCCGGGCGCGGAGGAAGCGGCTCGCGCACAATGCGGATGATGCCGCCCTGATGCTCCGGCTCACGCTCGATCCGTGATGAAGACAGACGCGTGCCCCGTGAAGAGGCAGATGGCACAGCGGCCAGCAACTGGCGTGTATAGGGATGGGTGGGGCGGGTCAGCACCTGCGCTGTAGGCCCGCTTTCCACCACCCGGCCAGCACGCATCACATGCACCTTGTCGGCAATGCCGGCCACCACCGCAAGATCATGGCTGATGAGCAGCAAGCCCATGCCTTCATCCCGCACACGGGCGCGCAGCACTTCGATCACCTGCTTCTGCACCGTGGCGTCCAGCGCCGTGGTGGGCTCATCGGCGATGACGAGACGCGGCCCGGCAGCGATGGCGGCGGCAATGAGGGCACGCTGGCGCAAACCGCCGGAGAGTTCATGTGCATACTGGCTGGCGCGCAGGTCAGGATCAGGAATCCCCACCCGCGCCAGTGTCTCCAGCACCTTCGCGCGGATCTCTCCCCGTCGCAGCAAGCCATGCTGAGACAGAACCTCACCCACCTCCTGCGCGATGGGGCGCAGCGGATCGAGCGAAACCAGCGCATCCTGCATCACGAGGCCAATCTGGCGGCCTCGCATCTTGCGCCATGCGGCGGCATCGAAGCCTGCCACGTCCTGTCCACCCATGCGGAAGCGGCGCGCTTCAACCTTTGCGCCAGCGCCGGAGAGATTGAGCAGGCTGCGCGCGGTCACGCTCTTGCCAGAGCCGGATTCACCCACCAGCGCCACACACTCTCCGGGATGGATGGTCAGGTCCACATTCTCCACCACAGGCGCGCCCGCATGAAAGCGGATGGTCAGCCCCTCGATCTCGACCAGTGGGGATGCTTCACGAAAACCGGCAGCGGATGGATGGGGAGCGGGGTGCGCGTTCATACGGCCTCACGCCTCTCGAACAGGTTCTGCAAGTAATTCCCCAACACCGTGAAGGAGATAACGGTGAGGGTGATGGCCGCACCGGGGAACACCCCCGGCCACCAGGCCACACGCAATGTGTCCCGGCTCTCCGCCAGCATCACGCCCCATTCGGGTGTCAGCGGCTGGGGCCCAAGGCCCAAAAAGCTGAGACCGGAGACAGCCAGAATGGCCGAGCCAATAAAGACAGTCGCCGTCACCGGCACCGCCACCAGCACATTGGGCAGCATGTGGTGGAAGAACACAGCCAGATGCCCCCGGCCATAAATATAGGCATGGGTCACATAATCAGCATCGCGCACCAGCCGGGTCTGCGCCCGCACCACGCGGCCGAATTTGGGGATGCCGGAAATGCCCACCGCAATCGCGATATTGATCATGCCCTGCCCCAGAAACGTCACCACCAGCATCGCCAGCAGCACGGCGGGAAAGGAGGAGACAACATCAAACAGGCGTGAGTTCGTCTCATCCAGAAAGCGGTTCTTCTGTCCGGCCACCACCCCAAGCAGCACACCGAACACCACGGAGACCGCCGCCGCCCCAAGGCCAATGAACAAAGAATAGCGCGCGCCATGGATGGCACGGGCAAAAACATCGCGCCCCAGCCTGTCTGTTCCAAAGAGGTGCTCGAAGCTCGGCGGCTTCAAAATGGCAAGAAAATCACCTTCCAGCGGATCATAACTGGAGAACAGACGCGGCACCGCCACCGCGACAGCCAGCAGCGCGATAAAGAGGGCCGATGCCAGAACGCCCGCCGGCGGCCATGCCTTACGCCACAAGCTCTTTTTCCGGATGGAAACAGAAGATACATGGGGCTGCCTAGGCCCCTGCCCATGGCTGCCGCCATGTGCATCCTCCCACCCTCCGGCAGCGGGAGCAGCAGGCCGCCCCTTCCCCATGAGCGATGGTGCCCATTTCGCCCGAAAATGCCCGAATGCACCGGAAACCTGTGTCGTATCCGTCATCATTGCACCTTCAGCCGGGGATCAATCACCACATAGAGGAGGTCGAGAAGGGTGGAGGCCGCCACATAGATGAAGGCCGCCAGCAGCACGACAGCCAGCACCACCGGTACATCATGGGAGAGCACGGCATTGAGCGTGGTGGTGCCGAGACCGGGGCGGCCGAAGACTTTCTCGGTAATCACCGCCCCGCCCAGCAGGCCACCGATGATCCACCCGCCCAGCGTCACCACCGGCAAGGCGGCATGGCGCAGCACATGGCGCACGCGGATCTGCCGCTCGCCCAAACCGCGTGCGCGCAGCGTGATGACAAAGGGCTGGTCCAGCGTCTTCTCTATGGCATCGCGCAGCACCTGTGTCAGCAGGCCTGCGGTGGGCAGAGCGAGGGTGATGGCCGGCAGCACCAGCGAACGCCATCCCTCTGCACCGGAAACTGGAAACCAGCGCAGATGGAAGGAGAACACCATCAGCAGCAGGATGCCGATCCAGAACACCGGCGTGGATGCAAAGGTCAGCTCGATGAGCGACGCCACCCGCCGTGCCAGCCGTCCACGCCCCGAGGTGAGAACAGCCAGAACGACAGCGATCACGAATGCCAGCACACCTGCCGCACTGGCCAGATAGATGGTCGGCAGGAGCTGGGACGTGACAACATCCGCCACCGGCTGGCGCAGTTCGTAGGAGGTGCCGAAATCCCCCCGTGCAATGCGCCAGACAAAGGCCAGATACTGATCCCACAGGCTGCGATCGAGGCCCCATTCAGCCGCGATCGATTCCCGCAAACCGGGATAATCGAGGTCACCCGCGAGAATATCCTCGATCCGTCCCGGCAGGGCATGCAGCGCCAGAAACGCCACACTGATGCTGCCCCATGCCACCAGAAGGCTGGCCGCGAGCCGCGAGAGCACCTGACGCCACATCTCCCGCGCCCTCAGTTCTTCTCGACCCAGACGTCGTAGAAGTTCGACGGGGAATCGAGCTGGGTCTCGAAGGACAGGCCGTGCAGCTTGTCTTTCGCGGCAATCTGATAGTTGGCGGAGAAGAGCGGCACGATGATGCCCTGATCCACCGCATAGGCCTGCGCCGCATCCACCAGACGCTTCTTTTCAGCCGGGTTGGTTGAGGCGAGCGCATCATTGATGAGCTTGAACAGGTGCTTGTCGCCCTTGTCCGCAACCGCGCGGATAAAGCCCAGCTGGCCAATATTGCCCTGAAGCATCTGTGCCGCATCGGCCGGCAGATAGGTGTTGGGATAGATGCTCCAGGTGCCATCCTTCACCTGCTGCGCCCATTCACCACCGCTGATAAGGCGCAGATTGAGATCCAGCCCGATATTCTTGCGCAGCTGTGCCTGTAGGCCCTGAATCAGCACATCGCGATTGTCACGCACATAAGGCTGCGGATAGCCGACCTCGATGGTCAGGCGCTTGCCATCTTTGGTGCGGAAACCCTCGGCATCGCGGCCGGTCCAGCCGGCTTCGTCCAGAAGGCGGTTCGCCTCGGCCGCCTTGTTGCCCCAGGCGTCTTTGAGTTCCTTGTTATAGAAGAAGTTATCGCGGCCAATATTGGAATAGGCGCGCGGATAGGCCCCCTGATAGACACTCTCCACGATGGCGCTGATGTCTGCGCCATCCCGCAGAGCTTGCCGCACCCGCACATCATCCGCCGGCGGCACCGTGTAGTTGATGTTCAGCGTGAAGGAGGTCTGCGCACCCGAGGGACCGACCAGGAACTGGAAACCGGGCTGATCTTTGAACAGGCCGATATCGGTGGGCTGCACGCCCTCGATGACATCAACCTGCCCGGAGGAAAGCGCACCCGCGCGCACCGCATATTCCGGCAGGAAGCGGGCCGTCACCTTGTCGAGATAGGCCGGCCCCTGATGGGCGGCATAGCCGGGACCCCATTTGTAATCCGGGTTCTTCGCGAAGGTCGCGGATTGGCCACGCGTATAATTCTCAAACACAAACGGGCCGGTGCCTGCGAGAGCCGGGCCTCCCGCGCACAATCCATCACCGGACTGGAGCGATTTCGGCGAGACAATGCCGAGACGAATACTGGACAGGGATTCCAGCAGCGCCGAATCCGGCCGGCTCAGCTTGATCTGCACCTGTGTGGGCGAGACCACCTCGACGCTCTCCACCGCCTTCAGCAGGTCTCCGGCAGCATTGGTATTGGCCGGGTTCTTGATGAAATCGATGTTGAACTTCACAGCCTCCGCGTTGAAGGGCGTGCCGTCATGGAACGTCACATCATCACGCAGGGTGAAGACATAGTCCTTTCCATCGGGCGAGATGGTCCATTCCTTGGCCAGCCAGGGCACGAACTTGCCGCCCTCTGCCTTGCCGACCAGCGAGTCGATGTAATTGCGGATGAGGATGTAGGAATTCTGCTGGGTCGAACGGTGCGGATTGAAGCAGACCGGCTCAGTAGTGACACCAAAGACCACGTCACCACCCGGGGTCGGCGTCTCGGCGGCAAAGGCCCCGGATGATGCCAGCATGCCCAGAAGCAGGGCCGGAACAGTGCGCTTGAAAGACAGTTTTTCCAGTCTCGCGGACATCAGAACCCCAACCTCATCAATCATTTGAATGAACTGCTTCGCTGACGCCTCATGGATGACCTTCGCAGGCCGGGCATCGGTGGCGCATGCGCAGATTTAATATCAATCAAATTTATAGAATAAATCAACATAAATCTGGAGGCAGCCTCACGCGGCGCATGGATCGTCGTGCCCAGCATTGCAGCAAGACCTGCCACAAGATTACCCATCATGCGCAAATATATGCCACTGAAGAATATTTGTTTCTTTAGAGTTGAATTTGTTTCGCGAAGGGGGCATACCAAAATCATCAGACATCGGACGAAAGGCGTGTCTCCCATGTGCGGCATCGTTGGGCTTTTTCTGAAGGACAAGGCGCTTGAGCCCCAGCTCGGAGCACTGCTGTCCGACATGCTCGTGACCATGACCGATCGCGGACCAGACTCCGCAGGCATCGCCATTTATGGCGGCGCGGCGGACGGCACGGCCAAGATCACCATCCAGTCCCCCACCCCGGACGCGGATTTCGCGGGCCTTGCCGACAAGCTCGCCACGGCCGGCTTTCCCGGCATCACGGCCGAGGTGAAAAGCACCCACGCTGTGCTTACTGTTCCGGCAGACAAGCTGGTTGAAGTGCGTGCGGCTGTAGAGGCCCTTTCCCCCTCCATCCGCGTGATGGGCGTGGGCGAGAGCGTCGAGATCTTCAAGGAAGTGGGCCTGCCCAAGGATGTGGTGGCGCGCTTTGACATCACCTCCATGTCCGGCAGCCATGGCATCGGCCATACCCGCATGGCGACGGAATCCGCTGTCACCACCATGGGCGCGCATCCCTTCTCCACGGGTGCGGACCAATGTCTGGTTCACAATGGCTCGCTCTCCAATCACAACAATCTGCGGCGTGAACTGGTGAAGCGCGGCATGCGCTTCGAGACCCAGAACGACTCCGAGGTCGCTGCCGCCTACCTCACCGACCAGATGAATGGCGGCAAGGATCTGGGCGAGGCGCTGGACAGCGCCCTGAGCGATCTCGACGGCTTCTTCACCTTCGTAGTTGGCACGAAATCCGGCTTCGGCGTGCTGCGCGATCCCATCGCCTGCAAGCCTGCGGTGATGGCCGAAACCGACCAGTATGTGGCTTTCGGTTCCGAATATCGCGCGCTGGCGAACCTGCCGGGCATCGAGAATGCCCGGGTGTGGGAGCCGGAACCCGCCACCGTCTATTTCTGGGACCACGAGAAGGCGGCCTGAGCCGCGCCTCACCCCTCCTTCTTTTCAGAGGCCATTCTCATGCCTGTCTTCAACCTTTCCACCACGCCCCTGCGCGCGCTGAACGAGGCGCTGCACACCGTGCCGGCGGGCAGCAATGATACGGTTTTCGAGGTCACCAACCCGCGCGGCAGCCATGCCGTTGCAGTTGGCATTGAAGGTCCGCTCACCGTCGAGGTGAAGGGTTCTGTCGGTTATTACTGCGCCGGCATGAATGATGGCGGCACCGTCACCGTGCATGGTTCCGCCGGTCCCGGCGTGGCCGAGAACATGATGTCGGGCACCGTCGTCATCGAGGGCGACGCCTCGCAATATGCCGGCGCGACCGGGCGTGGCGGGCTGCTCGTCATCAAGGGCAATGCTGCCTCGCGCTGCGGCATCTCGATGAAGGGCATCAATATCGTCGTGCATGGCAATATCGGCCACATGTCCGCCTTCATGGCGCAGTCCGGCAATCTTGTCGTGCTGGGTGATGCAGGTGAAGCACTCGGCGACAGCCTGTATGAAGCCCGCCTGTTCGTGCGCGGTTCGGTGAAAAGCCTGGGTGCGGACTGCATCGAGAAAGACCTGCGCCCGGAACATCTGTCTCTGCTGGCGGATCTTCTTGAAAAAGCCGGCGTGAGCGACGTCAAACCCGAAGAGTTCAAGCGCTACGGCTCTGCCCGCAAGCTCTACAACTTCAATATCGACAACGCAGACGCCTACTGAGAGCGCGGAGAACAGCCATGAGCTATTCAAATCCCCTGACGCCGCCGCGCAAGTCCGCGACCTTCGATGACTATACGCTGGCGGAAATCCGGCGTGCGGCCGCCACCGGCATCTATGATATCCGCGGCGCGGGCGCCAAGCGCAAGGTGCCGCACTTCGACGATCTGCTCTTCCTCGGCGCGTCGATGTCGCGCTATCCGCTGGAAGGCTATCGCGAGCGCTGCGACACCTCTGTCACGCTCGGCACCCGTTTCGCCAAGAAGCCGATCAAGCTGGCCACCCCCATCACCATTGCCGGCATGAGCTTCGGTGCGCTGTCCGGCCATGCCAAGGAAGCGCTGGGGCGCGGAGCTACCATCGCCGGCACCTCCACCACCACCGGTGATGGCGGCATGACGGACGAGGAACGCGGCCACAGCCAGACGCTGGTCTATCAGTATCTGCCCTCCCGCTATGGCATGAACCCGAAGGATCTGCGCCGGGCGGACGCGATCGAGATCGTGATCGGCCAGGGCGCGAAACCCGGCGGCGGCGGCATGCTGCTGGGCCAGAAGATCTCCGACCGCGTGGCCGAAATGCGCACCCTGCCCAAGGGCATCGACCAGCGCTCTTCCTGCCGCCACCCGGACTGGACCGGCCCTGATGATCTTGAGATCAAGATCCTGGAGCTGCGCGAAATCACGGACTGGCAGAAGCCCATCTATATCAAGGTTGGCGGCGCACGCCCCTATTACGACACCGCCCTTGCGGTGAAGGCCGGCGCGGACGTGGTGGTGGTGGACGGCATGCAGGGCGGCACCGCCGCCACGCAGGATGTGTTCATCGAGCATGTGGGCATGCCCACCCTCGCCTGCATCCGTCCTGCCGTGCAAGCCCTTCAGGATCTCGGCATGCATCGCAAGGTGCAGCTCATCGTCTCCGGCGGTATCCGCTCGGGTGCTGATGTGGCAAAAGCATTGGCTCTGGGTGCGGATGCGGTCGCGATCGGCACCGCCGCGCTGGTCGCGATTGGCGATAATGACCCGCACTGGGAAGAGGAATATCAGAAGCTCGGCACCACCGCCGGCGCTTATGATGACTGGCACGAAGGCAAGGATCCGGCGGGCATCACCACCCAGGACCCGGACCTGATGAAGCGTCTGGACCCGGTTCTGGCCGGTCGCCGCCTCGCCAATTACCTGAAGGTGATGACGCTGGAAGCCCAGACCATCGCCCGCGCCTGCGGCCATAACAATCTGCACAATCTGGAGCCGGAGGACCTCGTGGCCCTCACGCTGGAAGCTTCCGCCATGGCGCAGGTGCCGCTGGCGGGCACGAGCTGGATCCCCGGCAAGACGGGCTTCTAAAGACAGCCCGCTTCTGACACCAACAGACCGGTGCGGCGTCATCATTGCCTGATGCCGCACCATTTTTCCGGAAGATCAGCACCACGGGCAGATGGCCCGAACCTTGCTTGTTCTTTTCCGAAGTTCGCGCCGCACACCGGCGTCCCACAGGTTTGAAACACCGCCTTCTCATCACGCGCGCAGATGCCCTGCGCGCGACCGGAAACCTGCGTCTTATTGCATAGCGCACCAACCGCTCTCCAAGCAGAGGCCGTCATGACCATGGATCTGTCTGCTTATGCCGCTCAAAACGGCATCAAATACTTCATGATTAGCTACACGGATCTGCTCGGCGGGCAGCGGGCGAAACTCGTTCCCGCCGCCGCGATCGCGGACATGCAGAAAAATGGCGCGGGCTTTGCCGGTTTCGCCACATGGCTGGACCTCACCCCCGCCCATCCGGACCTGTTTGCGGTGCCGGATGCCTCTTCCGTCATTCCCCTGCCGTGGAAGCCGGGCGTTGCGTGGGTTGCCGCCGATTGTGTGATGGAAGACAAGCCCGTGGATCAGGCTCCGCGCGTGCTGCTCAAGCGCCTTGTGGCGGAAGCCGCCGCTGAGGGTCTGCGTGTGAAGACGGGCGTGGAGCCGGAATTCTTCCTCACCACTGCTGATGGCCAGTGCATTTCCGACCCCTTCGACACCCAGGAAAAGCCTTGCTACGACCAGCAGGCAGTGATGCGCCGTTTTGATGTTATCGCTGAAATCTGCGACGGCATGCTGGATCTGGGCTGGAAGCCCTACCAGAATGACCACGAGGATGCGAACGGCCAGTTCGAGATGAACTGGGAATATGATGACGCGCTCCTGACCGCAGACAAGCATTCCTTCTTCAAGTTCATGGTGAAGTCTGTCGCCGAAAAGCATGGCTTGCGCGCCACCTTCATGCCCAAGCCGTTCAAGGGCCTCACCGGAAATGGCTGCCATGTCCATATCTCGGTGTGGAATCTCGATGGCACCTCCAATGCTTTTGCCGACAAGACGATGCCTTTCGGCCTCTCGGCGCAGGGCAAGCACTTCCTTGGCGGCATCATGCAGCACGCCTCGGCACTGGCGGCCATCACCAACCCCACGGTGAATTCCTACAAGCGCATCAACGCCCCGCGCACCACATCGGGCGCAACATGGGCACCCAACTCGGTGACATGGACCGGCAACAACCGCACCCATATGGTGCGCGTTCCCGGCCCCGGCCGCTTCGAGCTGCGCCTGCCCGATGGCGCGGTGAATCCTTATCTGCTTCAGGCAGTTGTGATCGCCGCCGGCCTCAACGGCATCCGCGCCAAGGCCGACCCCGGCCCGCACCACGATATCGACATGTATCGTGAAGGCCACCTCGTGACCGGCGCGCCCAAGCTGCCGCTGAACCTGCTCGACGCTTTGCGTGAATATGAGAAGGACACGGAGCTGGTGAACGCCATGGGGCAGGATTTCTCCACGGCATTCGTCAAGATCAAGTCTCAGGAATGGCAGAGCTTTTGCAGCCACTTCACGGACTGGGAGCGTGAGACCACGCTCGATATCTGAACCGATCCGGCCAGATTCTCACAGGATCTGGCCGAAGCCGCATGACATGCACCTCCCGCGTCGACATCTGTCGGCACAGAAGTGCACGCGCCTTCACACGGCGTGATGAGCGCCGGGCGCTCTGAACCGCCCTCAACCGCAACATCAGCGTTTTCAGGACGACCCCATGAGCCAGTTCATTCTCACCGTCAGCTGCAAGACCCGGCGCGGCATTGTCGCCGCCATTTCCACCTATCTCGCCGGCAAGGGCTGCAACATTGTCGACAGCGCACAGTTCGATGACACCGACACCAACAGCTTCTTCATGCGCGTCGGCTTCAATTCCGAGGAAGGCACCACCCGGCAGGAACTGGAAGACGGTTTTGCGGACGTCGCAGCCCCGTTCGACATGAAATGGGCGATCCATGACTCGGCCTCGCGCATCAAGGTCGTCATCATGGTTTCGCGCTTCGGCCATTGCCTGAACGACCTGCTCTATCGCTGGAAAATCGGCGCATTGCCGATCGATATCGTGGCCGTGATCTCCAACCACTTCGATTACCAGAAGCTGGTGGTGAACCACGACATTCCCTTCCACCATATCCCCGTGACCAAGGCCAACAAGCCGGAAGCGGAAGCGCGTATCATGGATATCGTGCGCCAGACCGGCGCGGACCTGATCGTGCTGGCCCGCTACATGCAGATCCTCTCCGATGAGATGTGCCAGACCATGTCGGGCCGCATCATCAATATCCATCACTCCTTCCTGCCCAGCTTCAAGGGCGCGAACCCCTACAAGCAGGCCTATGGCCGCGGTGTGAAGCTGATTGGCGCTACCGCCCATTATGTGACAGCGGACCTCGATGAAGGCCCGATCATCGAGCAGGATGTGGCACGCGTGACCCATGCCCAAAGCGCGGCGGATTATGTCTCCATCGGTCGTGATGTAGAAGCGCAGGTTCTGGCGCGCGCCATTCACGCGCACATCCACAACCGCGTGTTCCTGAACAACGACCGCACGGTGATCTTTCCCGCCAGCCCCGGCGGTTATGCCTCTGAGCGCATGGGCTGAGCAGGATGGAAACCCTCGGCAGCAGTCATGTATGACTGCCGAGGAGACGGGCTCTCTGGCTGACTCCATCAAGGTGCAGATTTGACAAAGGCCGGTGAGATTTTCTCACCGGCCTTTGTCATGAAACTGGGCCGTGGCCCAGGCTATTCGCGCACCTCGCCCGCCATATCGCCATGCAACAGGCCTCATTACGCATGAGGAACGGCGGACGCTTTCATAAAGCGTTTACGCGGAAATCAGATGCCGATGCATGTCTAGAAAATGCGAGAACTCAATCATGTTAAAGCGTTTTCTAAATCTCTGAATGTGTGTTGAATACATCACGGGAAGGAAAGCAGTGGCAAATGGCGCTGTATCGTTTCACGCCACCAGCCGGGCGGTTACATGGCCATCTCGATGCTGTTCCATCTCAAGGCGCTCCGGGCTCTCCTGCACCATGCGCCATTCTCCGTCCCGGTAGATCTGACCTTCGATCACCATCGGAACAGCCCGCAGCTTCAGGCGGATGACTGGAGGCCGGTGCACATAGGCGCAATTTGATGCGCCCATGATCTTGGCAGCGATGGCGGTGGCCTGCTTGAGGATAGGCTCCACGAACCGACAGGGCGCGCCATCCAGAGAGATGCAGTCTCCCAGTGCATATATGCCTTCAGCACTGGTTTGCAGGGTTTGCGGGTCCACCACAAGACCGTTCCGAAAGACAAGACCGGCCGCCTGAAACAGGCGCAAAGGGGTTGAGACACCGGTCGCGCACACCACCTCGTCCACCTCCAGCGGCGTGTTTTGACATAAGGGGTCATCAGCGCAGATATCGGGGTGCACCAGCATCTGCCCGCACCCTGAACCGGCGCGAGAAACCGCACGCACGCCCTTCATACGCACATAGCGCACACCCAACGCTTCCAACCCCTGCCGGACCCGTGCCCCGGCAGGGGACGGCAGAAAGCCATCCATGGGCTCGGCAGTGACACTGACAAGATCGACATGATGCCCGGCACGGAGAAGGTCCTCCGCAAGTTCACAGCCCACCATGCCCGCACCGATAATCGCCACCCGCTTTGCCCCACCTTGAAGCGCGAGGTGCAGTCCCTTCCATGCCTGAAGGTGGTTGATGCGCCAGCACAGGGCCGGGTCCAGCCCTGCTGGCATCTGCGCACGCGCACCGGAGGCGATGACGAGGCTGTCATAACGGAAGGTGCCGCGCGTGGTGCGCACCCTGCCAAATCGCGGGGCCAACCCCACCACGGAGCAATGGCGCACCAGCCGCACATTCAGCCGCCGGGCAGCATCCACACCATATTCCCGCCGCAACTTGCCGGGAGACATGCCACGCGCAAAGGCCACGGCCAGCTCCGGCTTGTGATACACATCGCCCGCGCATTGGGTGATGAGCGTGATCGGCAGATCTGCATCACGCTGGCGAATTTCCCCGGCCACAGCCCAGCCGGCGATGCCTGCGCCGATGATGACCACACCACCATCGGCCTTCCTCACCACGGGCGCAGCATGCTCATGGCCCTGCGGCCGAACATAGGGTTCAAAATCCTGCTTGCGCACGCCGCATATGGGGCAACACCAGTCCTGCGGAATATCCGAGAACCGCGTGCCGGGCGCGATGCCGCTATCCGGGTCACCATCGCGCTCATTATAGATCATGCCGCAGGCCCGGCACAGAAACTCCAGCCATGGGCCACGCCCATCCGTGGGCTTCAGAATGTCCAGATCGGGAGCACTCATGCCGCATTCTCCGAAAGGGGCATCGTCTCGCGTTCCAGCCGCGCCATTTCCCAGCGCAGATGCTTGATGGCCGGGGTGACGATGGCGACGAAATGGGATTCCCGAATGCGCCGCTGCGGGGCGGAGGACATGAGATAACCGCGTGCCCCCTGATGCATCAGCGCCGATTGCGCGGCACGCAACACAAGCTCGCCCCCCTCTGCGCGCGCATCCAGCACAGTCATGAGATAATCATCGGATGTCTCGAATGGCGTCTGCGCCAGCTTCAGCGCACGGGTGCGAAGGTCATCCAGCTCGGCTTCAAGCTCATCAGCACCATCATGCAGGAAGCGGTTCACATGACCCAGATGTCCCTCAACGGCACGAATATCGTTGATAGCCCCCAGCGTAATGCCTGTAGCCATGCCGGCCTGCAACAAAATGAAGGCGGCACGAATGCGCTTGATGAAAGGGCGTGCGGGGTCGGCAATCACGTCCTCATGCGGCACGAAGAAATTATCCAGCATGATGCCCCATGTACCGGTGCCTTCCATGCCGGAAAATTTGGGGCACGGGCGCAGTTTCGCGCGCTCATCCAGTGGCAGCAGAAACATGATCTCCTGCCCCTCTTTCACCATGGCAATAGCAGCGCAATACTGGCCGGGACCGATGTGACTCACCCATGGCAGGCTGCCTGAGACACGCCAGCCGCCTGTGGCAGGCGTAGCCTTCAGCAACATCGGCTCGATGCCCGCCAGCGCCTTCATCGGGTTGGAAAGAGCCGTGCCGCCGAAGGTTTCGCCCACCACATGGCTTGGCAGCAGACGGGCCTTCAAGGTGCCGTTCTCGCTCTGGTCGAGATAAAGCCCCATCACATCATGAGACCATGTGAGGAAACCGGTGGAGCCACAGGCGGCCGATATCGTCTCCATGGCAGCCAGCGCCATATCATAGCGCTCACCCTGCGCGGACAGATGGAACCCGAAGGCCCCGGCGCGGGCGAGAGGAGCCATGATGTCCAGCGGGTAATGGCCTTCATCTATCCTTGCGGCCATGGGGGCGAGGCGGGTTTCCGCGAGTGCAGAGATAACCTCAAGCCCGGTATCGGGCATCGCGCCCGCGTCACCGGCGAAAGTGCCGGGCGCGGGATCGCAAGAGGCGTCCATGATGATTGCATCCATCTGTTTTCTCCAGCTTTTCGGTCCGGCTGCAGGTCTGGCAGAGCGCTCCTGAAAGGAGATGGCAGGAGCGCTTCACCACCACGCGGATACCGGGGTCGTTCGCTTCAGGACGAGCTGTGATCCGTTCTGTGAAGAAATACCTTTGAAGAGGCACGGGTATTCAGTTTTCACCAGAGACCGATGCCGGTTCCCCAACTTCCACGCATAGGATTTTCAGCGTCCCGAGCCCCTGGCCGATCCGCCCGATCACAGGCACATCTTGAACCCGGTGCCTGACGCTGAAGCATCAGTCCGCCAGCGCGATCTTGAAGGCGATGGGATTGCGCATGCTGTTTGCCACCGGCGAGAAGTAGTTGGCGCGCTGGATAATCTCATCCAGTTCCTCGCGCGTGGCATCGCCCTCGATATCCACCTTCACGCGGATTTCCTGAAAGCCCATCTGCGAGGGAATGCGGTCTGCCCCACCCGCGCCCCATGCGGCGGTGTTGCTGATGTCGCCCTCAATATAAATCTCAAGGCGCGAGAGCTTCACATTCTTCCATGTGGCCACCGCCGTGATGCCAACGGCAAGACAGCCGCCCAGAGCGGAAAGCACGATCTCTCCCGGTGCCGGTGCGGTGTTTTCACCAAACAGGTGCAGGGGTTCATCCACCACAACGGCGGTGTGATCGCCCACATAGCTGAGAGAGCGATACTGCCCCTCCATCACCGTGCGCACCTTGTTGATGCCACGCGGTCCATTGGGGTTGCTGCGCCCCTTTTCGGCAAAAGCCATCAGGCCGTCACGATCAATGGGGCGAAGGGTGGTGGAAACGGTTTGCAGCGCTGCATTCTGGGACATCTGCATCTCCTTGCGACAATCTTCCGGGACAGTGTTCATCACCATCTGAAAGGAACTTCGCAAAGCACATGCCAGCTTTGAAACTCGCGCGGACATTCTTATAATAGATTGATATTATAAGAACATTCTCATCACCCTAACATCCGCAACCACTTCCGGCCCACTCACCCACCCAACAATGTCGACATTGTCGGTTGCCAACATTGTCACCCCATCTCCAGCTTGCGCCAACGATAGGAGAACTGCCGCTCTGTCATGCCAAGGCGCTGGGCGGCGCGGGTCTTGTTGCCACCCGCCTCCAGAAGGGCACGGCGCAACATGTCCGGATTGTGCGAGTCCACCTTCATGTAGGGACGAAAAGTTGTTGCCAGCTCATCCATCGGGAGCGAGGACCAGTCGCGCATATAGGGCACAGCGGGTGCATGAATCGGAACAGCAGGGGACGGCACGTGGGCTGGTGCGCGGAGCGGGTCCGCCGCCCCCATTTCCATGATGAAGCGCTCCACATCCGCCTTTTCCACCAGCGTCTTGGTGGAGAGCAGCACCACCCGCTCCATGAGATTGGAGAGCTGACGGATATTGCCCGGCCATTTCTGCGCGGCAAGACAGGCGATGGCATCCCGCGAGAGGCTGACATTGCGCTGGTTCTCGCGGTTGAACCTGTCGATGAAGGAAATCGCGAGTTCGGGAATGTCGCTGCGTCGCTCATCCAGCGATGGCAGGCGGATGGGGATGACGTGCAGACGATAGAAGAGATCTTCGCGGAAATGACCCATCGCCACCTCCCGCTCCAGCTGCCGGTTGGTTGCGGCAACCAGCCTTGTATTGATGCGAATTTCGCGCTTCGCCCCCAGCCTTGTCACCGTGCCTTCCTGCAGGGTGCGCAGCAATTTGGTCTGCATATGCAGCGGCAGCTCGCCAATTTCATCCAGAAACAGCGTGCCGCCACTGGCCTGCTCGAACCAGCCGGGGCGCGCTTCCATTGCGCCGGTGAAGGCCCCCTTTTCATGGCCGAACAGTTCGGATTCAAACAGGTTTTCAGGAATAGCGGCACAGTTAATCTTGATGAAAGCCTTGTCGCGGCGCGGACCGGCCAGATGCAACGCACGGGCGAACAGCTCCTTGCCGGTGCCGGATTCCCCCAGCAGCAACACGCTGGCCGTGGCGTGCGCCACCTTCTCTATCTGGCCGATGGCCTGCAACAGTGCAGGGGCCGTACCGATGATGCCATAGCGCGCCCGCCCCGCCTTCAGGGCATCTTCCAGCATCCGGTTGTGCTCCTGAAGATCGCGCGTGCGCCGCTCCACCCGCTCATGCAGGGTGAGAAGCTGGCCCACCAGCGTCGCCATGATCTTCATCATGGTGATTTCATCGGATAATGGCCTGTCACGCAACAAGATGCGGTGGCAGGCCAGAGCACCGATCACCCGCCCTTCAACCCTGACCGGCGCGGCCACGAAGGAGACCGGCTCCGGCGGCAATGCGCTACGCAAAACGGCGCGGCCGAGAAAGGCCGGATCATGGGCAATATCGCGCACCAGCATCAGCTGGCCTGAAGCAATCACCTGCCCCGTAATGCCCTCGCCCGGCAGATAGCGCCCGCGCGCGACCTCCTCCTGCGTGAGACCATAGGCATGGGCGATGTAATAATCCCGTCCCCCGACATCATGCAGCACGATGCGTCCGCGGTTCAGGCCCAGCATTTCCGACATCAGATGCAGGATTTCGCGCAGAACCTTCGGCAGGGGCAGATCCTTGCCGATGAGGCTCATCACCTCCTGCATCAGGAACATTTCCTGCGTGCGCCACCATGAGCCGGCCTGAGGGGCCAACCGCTCCGGCTGCTGTTCCCAGTCCTGACCGCTCATGCGCGCTCCTTCCGGTGCATTCACCACAACCACACACATCAGAAAAGGGCGGCAGCCATCCGCCGCCGCCCTCCTGCCTGAACGCTCACCATGGACGCATCACCCGTCCCAACTTTACCCCTGATGGCTGATGGCGAAGGATGCCAGATATTCCTCCGGCTTTGAGGGGTCGAAACGCTTGCCCATCACGGTGAAGCCCTTGTCATCACTGGTCGGCACAACCATGCCGGCTTCCTTCATCAACCGGGCGGCATCGGTTTCCAGATAAACGGTCTCCGCCACCTTCTGATAATCGATATCGCCCTTGATCTGCCCCCAGCGCTTCATCTGGGTCAGGGTCCAGATGGCGAAGCTCTCATAAGGGAAGGGATTGAAGCTGATCCGGTCGGGGTCCTTCACCACATTGCCGAGACCATCGGCATAGGTGCCGGTGAGCACCTGCTCCACCACCGTCAGCGGCTGGTTGAGATAATTGGCCGGCGCGACGGCAGCCGCGATTTCCTTGCGGTTTTCATGTTTGGAGGCATAGGCCGTGGCGTCCAGAATAGCGCGCATCATGGCTGCCGATGTATTCGGCATGTCATTGATGACGGTCTTCGAGATAGAGAAAGAGCAGCATGGGTGCCCGTCCCATATTTCCTTGGACAGGATATGGATGAAGCCGACCTTGTCATAGACGGCACGCTGCACGACATTATCGGGTGCAAGGAAGCCATCAATATTACCCGCACGCAGATTCGCCACCATGTCTGGCGGCGCCACAACACGCAGCTCCACATCCTTTTGCGGGTCGATGCCATTCTCGGCCAGATAATAGCGCAGGATGTAATTGTGGTTCGAGAAATCGAACGGGATGGCGAGGCGGAAACCCTTCCAGTTCTTGGGGTCGCGATTGTCTTTGTGCTTCATCGCCAGACAGATGGCCTGACCGTTCACATTCTCGATGGCCGGCACCACGAACGGATGCGGTGCGGAGCCCACGCCAAGGGTGAGCGCCAGCGGCATGGGGGCCAGCATCTGCGCCGCGTCATATTCGCCGTTCATGGTCTTGTCGCGGATGACAGCCCAGCCGGCGGTCTTCACCACCTTCGCATCCAGCCCCTGCTTCGCATAAAAGCCCATGGGCTCACCCATGATGATGGGCGTAGCGCAGGTGATGGGGATGAAGCCAATATTCACATTGGTCTTCTCCAGCGCCTTGCTTTCGGCAAAAGCCTCTCCCGCCCATTTCAGGGGAAGGGCGGCATTGAGCGCGGCAAGAACCGCACCCGCACCCACGGTTTTCAGAAGGGCGCGCCGATGCAGGACATCGGGAAACGCCATACGCAGGGCGGCCTCATCCGCAACGGCCTGATAGTCCTCTCCGCTCTTGAGGGCCGCTTCATGCTCGGCCTGGCTCTGGTGCACGCCACATGCGCAGCCTCTGGAGAAGAGCGTCTTCCAGTTCCGGTCCTTGAAGTAAGCCATAACGGTTCTGCCTCCTGCTAGTTCATGCAGGCCAAGCAATCGTCATGCCAGATACTCATATGGGGAATTGACAGAAACCAATGGGAGAGAACAAGCAACGGTGAGATCTGGAATTCAGGCTCTGCAACATGCCGTGCAGTTCATGTTCTTTCGAAGCTGAAGCGCACCATACCTCGGCCTTCTATAACTGGAATTGTCGGTTTATGATGACAATGTTATCAATGATGCACAATTTAAGTGCAGGCTCATAAAATGGGCGGACGACGCAATCTCACCTCAAGCGCCCATAATCAAACCCCGAACATACCCTCTCAAGCAATTCGAACGGCTGGCACACCGCTTGCTAGATCTCCATCACGTCGCGCACACCGCCGCGCCCTGAAGATGGAAGGAAGCGGATGCTCAAGCACTCTCCCACGCTCGCCTCATGGCTGTTATCCCTTGCCATACTGGCGGGATTCATCGGCTTATGGGCCGCATTGACTGCGCAAGGCCCCGGCAGCGGCACGAGCGGCATGGATGCCGAATATGCAGCCCTCCTCAGCGCAGAACCCGCATCCGCCGGCATTCCCGGCCCGGGCCTGGTCTGGGAGACAATTCTCCATCATCTGTCAGATCCATTTTATGATGCCGGCCCCAACGACAAGGGCCTCGGCTACCAGCTTGCCTTCTCATTGGCGCGCGTCCTCATCGGCTTCGGCCTTGCCATGATTGTGGCCATTCCGCTCGGATTCCTGATTGGCACATCGCCCATCCTGTCGCGCGCGCTGGACCCGTTCATCCAGATCATGAAGCCCATCTCGCCACTGGCATGGATGCCGCTGGCGCTCTACACCATCAAGGACTCCAGCCTTTCCGCCATCTTCGTCATCTTCATCTGCTCAATCTGGCCAATGCTGGTGAACACAGCCTTCGGTGTCGCCAATGTGCGCAAGGAATGGCTGAATGTCGGTCGCACGCTTGAAGTTCCCTTTTTCAGGCGCGTCACCACCATCATCCTTCCGGCAGCAGCACCCACAATACTCACCGGCATGCGCATTTCCATTGGCATTGCATGGCTGGTTATTGTCGCCGCGGAAATGCTCGTGGGCGGAACCGGCATCGGTTACTTCATCTGGAATGAGTGGAACAATCTTTCCATTGTGAACGTCATCGTCGCCATCCTGCTTATCGGCATTATCGGCATGGTGCTGGACCAGATTTTGGCCGCGATCACCCGCGTCGTCACCTTCCAGGAGTGAGCATCATGAACACCATTCTCAAGATGCGCCGGAAGGCCGAAGCCGAACCCGAAACAGCACTTGAGGGAGCGCGCGCCCGGCGGATCATCTCGCTCGAAGGCCTCTCCAAGCGCTACCCCCGCAAGGGTGAGCCTCCCGTCACCATCTTTGAAGATCTCTGGCTGCGGGTGGAGAAGGGGGAGTTTGTCTGCTTTCTTGGCCATTCTGGCTGCGGGAAGACCACGGTTCTCAATATTCTGGCCGGCCTTGCCGAACCCAGTGACGGGGTGGTGATTGTCGATGGTCGCGAGATCGACGGGCCCTCTCTGGATCGTGCCGTCATCTTTCAGGGCCACGCCCTGCTGCCCTGGATGACAACACTCGGCAATGTGGCCTATGCCGTGCGCGCCCGCCACCCGGACTGGCCGAAGGCGAAGGTTCGTGAACAGGCCCTTGCCAGCATTGCCAAGGTGGGGCTGGAACATGCAGCGGATCGCTATCCGGCAGAGCTTTCAGGCGGCATGAAGCAGCGCGTGGGCATTGCTCGTGCCCTCTCCATCGACCCCAAGATTCTGCTGATGGACGAGCCATTCTCCGCGCTGGACGCCATGACGCGTGGCAATCTTCAGGACGAAGTGCGACAGATCTGTATCAACACGGATCAGACAGTGGTGATGATTACCCATGATGTGGATGAGGCCATCTATCTCGCCGACAAGATCGTTCTCATGACCAATGGTCCGAACGCCCGTGTCGCCGAGATCGTGAAAAACACATTGCCGCGCCAGCGCAGCCGCAATGAGCTTCACCACCTCAAAGGCTATTACGACATGCGCAACTATCTGGTGGACTTCCTGGTTTCGCGCTCTGCCAGCTTCGATATCGAAGCCGAAAAGGCGCAGGGCTGGTCTGCCCGCAATCCCCCCGTGAAGGAGGTCATCTGACCCTCCATACCAGATGGCGCGCACCTGCCAATCATGCGCGCCACGCTTACAGATCACTCATAACCAAGCAAGGACAAGACCAATGAAAAGACTGGAGCTCGTCGAGAAGATCCGCGATGTGAAGCGCGAGAAGAATCTGAGCTGGACAGCCATTGCGGAAGAGGTTGGCGGTTATTCCCCTCTCTTCATCATCACCGCTCTTCTTGGCCAGATGCCTCTGCCCGCGCCACAGGCAAAGAAGGCTGCCGCCCTGTTTGGCCTGAGCGAGCTTGAAGAGCGGATGCTGATGGAAGTGCCCCATCGCGGCGAAGGATATGTGAGCCCACCAACTGACCCCACACTCTATCGCTTTTATGAGGCCATGATGGTGTTTGGCCCCTCCATGAAAGAATACATTCATGAGGAGTTCGGCGATGGCATCATGTCGGCCATCGACTTCGACCTGAAGATGGAGCGCGAGCCCAATGATGCGGGAGATCGGGTGCGCATCACCATGAGCGGCAAGTTCCTGCCCTATCGCTATCATGAGCCGAAGGATGGCGCGAAGGCACTCGGTTACAAGGACTAGTTTTCTACAACACGCCCTGACGCGCGCCGGGCTCGCAACAGCCAGCTCAACAGACCCCATACCGGATCGGCATGTGCAAATATCCCGATCCGGGTGCGGTCACGCAGCGCTGCGCACCGGCCCAACTTCACACCACCATTCCCCGAGCCGCACGCCCCTGCACCGCCCCCGCGCGATGCAGCATGCCCCCATGCGCACACCACATGAAAGACTTGCACCATGGCCAAAGACTACACCCAACTCATCCGCGACATCTCCCAATATACGGGCGAAATGCGCAAGGCGGACCCAGACACTATGGCCGGGTTCCATGCCCTCGCCAAGGCCGCATCTGCTGAGCGCACGTTGGACAAGAAAACCAAGGAACTGATCGCGCTGGCCATCGGCGTCACGCAGCGCTGTGACGGCTGCATCGGCTTTCACAGCAAGACCTTGAAAGAGCTGGGCGCAACGCGTGAGGAAGTCAGCGATGTACTCTCCGTCTGCGTCTATATGGGCGGCGGACCAGCGCTGATGTATGCCGCCGACGCCTTGCGTGCCTATGATCAGTTCAGCGCCTGACATCACAGCACGCACCTGCGCTTCATCCATCCTGCCTCGTGCATCGCGGCAGGATGGGAGCACATGCCGCATGTGGATTAAAAGGCTCACCCAAATCCTGATGACACCCACGATTCGAGACACAGGTATCGACCGGCTGATAAGCAATACTCTGCCTTTTCACATGTGCTCTGGCCATATTTGCCGCACACACCTTCAACGTTCGCCTCTTTCACAGACAAGAGCATGCAACCCACGAAGGCAGGCTGCTCAAATTATGTCACTTCGTTATTCCACATAAGAAAAATTATTGACCCAAAAGCTTGTTCACGCCCTACTGCCCCCAGCCTGAGCCCAAGGTTCCATCTTCTGCCCATACGCTGAGAGGGTGTTAGGGACATGACAAAACGCGTTGCCATCATAGGTGCTGGCCCTTCTGGACTTGCACAACTGCGTGCCTTTCAATCTGCCGCCCGCAACGGAACAGATATTCCTGAAATCGTGTGCTTCGAGAAGCAGTCCAACTGGGGCGGACTCTGGAACTACACTTGGCGTACGGGCCTTGATGAACATGGAGAACCTGTTCACTGCTCCATGTATCGCTATCTGTGGACCAACGGCCCAAAGGAAGGCCTGGAGTTCGCGGATTACTCATTCGAAGAGCATTTCGGCAAGCAGATCGCGTCTTATCCACCGCGCGCCGTGATGTTCGACTATATTGAAGGGCGCGTGATCAAAGCTGGCGTGCGTGACCTGATCCGCTTTTCCACCGTCATCCGCAATGTCGAATATGACAAGGATGCCGATGACTTCACCGTGACGGCGCATGATCTGGTGAATGACCATGTGTACAAGGAGCGTTTTGACAATGTCATCGTCGCTTCAGGCCATTTCTCCACACCAACCGTTCCTGAATATGAAGGCTTCTCAACCTTCAACGGCCGCATCGTCCACGCCCATGATTTCCGTGATGCACGCGAATTCGAGGGTAAGGATGTTCTGGTGATGGGCTCTTCCTATTCTGCGGAAGACATCGGCTCACAGTGCTGGAAATATGGCGCGCGTTCCGTCACATCCTGCTATCGCTCCGCACCCATGGGTTTTGAATGGCCGGAGAACTGGGAAGAAAAGCCGGCGCTGGTGAAACTGGAAGGGCGAACCGCCTTCTTCAAGGATGGCACCAACAAGGATATTGATGCCATCATCCTCTGTACCGGATACAAGCATTACTTCCCGTTCCTTCCAGATGATCTGCGCCTGAAGACCGCAAACCGGCTCGCCACGGCAGATCTCTACAAGGGCGTGGTGTGGGTGCATAATCCCAAGCTGTTTTATCTGGGCATGCAGGACCAGTGGTTCACCTTCAACATGTTCGACGCTCAGGCCTGGTATGTGCGCGACATCATCCTCGACCGCATCAAGGTGCCGGAAGACAAACAAGTTCTGCTGGATGATGTGACCGAACGCGTCACGCGCGAGGAAGCCTCTGACGACGTCAAATACGCTATCAAGTATCAAGGCGACTATGTGAAGGAACTGATCGCGGATACAGACTACCCAAGCTTTGATGTCGATGGTGCGTGCGAAGCCTTCTATAAGTGGAAGAAGCAAAAGGTCGAAAACATCATGGGCTTCCGCAACAATTGCTACAAGTCCATCATCACCGGCACCATGGCGCCCCTGCACCATACGCCGTGGAAAGATGCGCTGGATGACAGCATGGAAGCATATCTGCAAAACTGAGCGGAACAGGCAGAGGCTGGAGCATCTTCTATCGCGCTCGCGGGAACTGATATTCCGGCCCCGCCAGCGCCATATTGCTACAAGATCACAGCATGCCCGGCATAGACCATCCGGGCATGCTGAAAGCTGGAAGAATGAGGGGCGTTCCGCCCATGCCGGAACAGGTTTCAGGGGAGGTTTGAATGACGCCGCTTTCGCCCCCGGGGCTGTTCCGCCCCGGCCCACCTCTGCCCACGCGCGCCCGGCGCGCAGCCGCCTATGGGCTCGCCCCCGCACAAGAACGTTATAGCGTGCCCGGTACGGGTGCGATTGTGGTTCAGCTTCATGCGGGCGACAGTTTCCAGATCAGTAATGATGAAGGCGGGCAGCGCGCGGAAATTCTCGTGGCCCATATGGATGGCCGGTTCGATGCCTCCATTCTAGGCGTGGCGGCAGATACGCCCGCCGATGGCCTGCGGGCCCTGCTGACCTCCGGCACACCGAGCCTGAAGCGGCTGGCCATCAGCCTTGCCCAGCGCGGTCTTAATGTCAACGACGCGCGTGCTGTGGGCCTGTTCGATGAAACCTCCCGCCCTGGAGAGTGCGCCTCCTTCACCGCGCAAAATGATGGCTGGCTGATTGTCGCTGCCCCCGGCGCCGTGATGGACTTCGAGCAGCAGAACACCGCCACACCGCTCACCCTGCGCCTCACCCGCGCCAACGCGCGCGCGGCCGGCAGCTTCGCCCTGCCGGACCCGCTGGCAGACCCGGTGCAGGACCTGCGTGTGAATGCCCGCACGGCCGAGGCCTATCTGGTGAAGGCCGGCGAATATATACAGATCATGGATGTCGATGGTCGCCAGTGCACGGATTTCCAGTGCTTCGATGCCCGCAAGGTGGATCGTGGCATCGCCAGCCCGCTGGATGTCACCACCACCCGCACCATTCAGGGCCACGCCTACCCCATGCCCGGCCTCCACGCGAAATATTTCGACCATGATTATACGGCGCTGGTTGAGGTGGTGCAGGACACATGTGGCCGGCATGATGCATTCGCGCTGGCCTGCCATCCCAAATATTATGATGATATTGGCTATCCCGGCCATATCAACTGCTCGGACAATTTCAACGGCGCGCTCGCAGGGCATGGCATTGCGGCCCGTGCGGGCTGGATGGCGGCGAACTTCTTCTTCAATACAGGTATTGATGCCCATGGCGTGATGTATTTCGACGAGCCATGGTCACGCCCCGGAGATTATGTGCTGCTGCGGGCGATGACAGATCTGGTCTGCGTCTCCTCCGCCTGCCCGGATGATACATCAGCCGCAAATGGCTGGAACCCCACAGATATTCATGTGCGCACCTATGCGGCCGGCGAACGCTTCCAGCGCGCCACCGCATGGCGCGCGATGCCCGATGCGGAGCCGATCATGACACGCGAAACCGCCTTTCATCAGAAATTCTCGGCGCTAACGCGCGACTTCGTGGAATATCGCGGCTTCTGGCTGCCCAACAGCTTCCCCGAATGCGACCCGGTGGAAAGCTACTGGGCCTGCCGCGAGGGCGTGGTGGTGATGGACCTCTCCGCCCTGCGCAAGTTCGAGGTCACGGGGCCGGACTCCGAAGCACTGATGAACTGGGTGCTCACCCGCGATGTCAGCAAGCTGGGACATGGGCAGGTGGTGTATTCCGCCATGTGCTACCCCCATGGCGGAATGATTGATGACGGCACGCTGTTCCGTCTCGGACCGCAGAACTTCCGCTGGATCGGTGGCAGCGATGAGGGCGGCGTGTGGATGCGCGAGGAGGCCGCGCGCCTTGGCCTCAACGTCAATATCCGCTCCTCCACAGACCAGATGCACAATATCGCCGTGCAGGGCCCGAAATCTCGCGCGCTGATGACGGAGATCATCTGGACCGCGCCGCACCAGCCTTTCGTTGAAGAACTGGGCTGGTTCCGCTTCACCGTGGGGCGCATTGGCGGGCCGGATGGCGCACCGGTGGTGGTATCACGCACCGGCTATACTGGTGAACTGGGCTATGAAATCTTCTGCCACCCGAAAGATGGCGGTGTGGTGTTCGATGCAGTGTGGACTGCGGGCCAGCCACTGGGCGTCAAGCCCATGGGTCTGGCCGGGCTGGACCTCGTGCGCATTGAGGCCGGGCTTGTTTTTGCGGGCTATGACTTCTCGGACCAGACCGATCCGTTCGAGGCAGGTGTCGGCTTCACCGTACCGCTGAAGTCCAAGACCACAGATTTTGTGGGTCGTGAGGCACTGTTGCGCCGCAAGGAGACCCCCGCGCGCAAGTTTGTCGGCCTGCTGATTGATGGACAGGACCCGGTAGCCCATGGCGATTGTATCCGCATCGGCCGGGCTCAGGTAGGCGAGATTTGTTCCGCCATGCGCTCCCCGCGTGATGGGCAACTGATCGCACTGGCGCGAGTGGATATCGCCCATGCAGAAGCCGGAACCGCGGTGGAAGTTGGCCGGCTGGATGGGCACATCAAGCGCATATCCGCAACCATTTCGCCCTTTCCCCATTATGATCCCAAGAAGGAACGCCCGCGTTCCTGATCGGTGCTTGCCCTGTTATGGCACGAGAACGCCCATGACAGGGCACTGAGTGACATGCAAACAAGAGAGGGAGCGTGCAGAATGCCGCTCCCTCTCTGCGCATCCCATCCCTATTCTTCGGGAAGACAGGGTGAAGCGATGCAAGGCATTTGCCGCTGAGCGATAGCCCGCGCGCCATTGCGTCATCCCCTGCCGGGCACACGACCTGACGAGAACGAGGCCGCTCCCCTTTCGCTCCCGCGTATCCGCAGATTTGCCCTCCCGGAAGATGCAACAATGCGGCCGACCTCCTATTCCCGCTCCTGCCGCGGTGTGCGGGAATATTTCGCCTTATAGGCGCGCGAGAAATGGCTGGCGCTGGAAAACCCTGTCGCCACAGCCACTTCCGTTACAGGCAGATTGGTCTGGCGCAGCAGCTCCCGTGCGCGGCTCAGGCGGATGCCCTGATAGTAGCTCTCCGCGCTGGTGCTCATATGTTCAGCGAACAGCCGGTCAAGCTGGCGCAGAGAGATGCCCGCCGCATCCGCCAACTCCGTGCGCGATGCCGGAGTCTCGATCCGGCTTTCCATCAGGTCAATGATGCGCTCCAGCTTCGCATTGCGCACGCCGAGCCGCTCGGGCAGGCCGAGACGCTGCTCACCCTCTCCGGGGCGCACATGAGCTTGCAGGAACCAGTCTCCCACGGCCCGTGCCAGCGCGAAACCGTGGGCCTCACCAATCACATGATGCATCATGTCCAGCGCCGCTACGCCGCCCGCGCAGGTCAGGCGGTTGCGATCCACTTCGAACAGGGATGAGCGCAGATCGACGCGGGTGAACTCTTCCGCGAAGGCCGCCGCATGCTCCCAGTGCACGGTGGCGCGATAGCCATCCAGAACGCCCGCGCGCGCCAAAATGTAAGGCCCCGCCGAGACACCGCCAATGGTGAGGTCGCGCCGCGCTACAGCCCGCAACCAGCGCCACAGGCGCGCATCATCAAACAGTGCCGGGTTGCCGCCCGCGCACAAAATGATGGTGTCCAGCCCCTCCAGATCATCCAGCGCGCCATCCACCGCGACGGAAAGACCATTCGAAGCCTTCACCCCCGCGCCATCCAGCGAGAGATGCCGCCAGCCATAAAGCTCTGAACCAGCGAGAATATTAGCAGCGCGCAGGGGCTCCAGCGCCGATGCGTAGGACATCAGCGCGAAGCCGGGCAACAGCACGAAACCAATCTGTGAGACTTTCTGCATCATGGCGCTCAGGATCACCTAAACGTCGCTCTGGGGCAAGTCTATGCCCGAAAATACGCCATGCTCAAAACAACGCCGGTCTAACCCGGCCCGACCCGCGAGGCTGCCGGCTTCCCATGACCTATAATATCTTCTCCCTTGCCGCCAATGCGCTCACCGGCCACCGCTCATGGAAGCCGGTATGGCGGGATGCATCACCGAAATCCGCTTATGATGTGGTCATCATTGGTGGTGGCGGGCACGGTCTGGCGACGGCCTATTATCTGGCCAAGAATCACGGCATCACCAATGTGGCGGTGATTGAAAAAGGCTGGATCGGCTCCGGTAATGCCGGACGCAACACCACTATCATCCGTTCCAATTACATGCTTCCGGGCAACTCTTCCTTCTACGAGCTTTCCATGAAGCTGTGGGAGGACATGGAGCGCGACCTGAATTACAACACCATGGTCTCCCAGCGCGGCATCGTGAACCTGATCCACTCCGATGCCCAGCGCGATGCTTTCGTGCGGCGCGGCAATGCCATGCGCCTTGAAGGCATCGACGCCGAACTGCTCTCGCTGGAGCAGATCAGGGAGATGCTGCCCTTCCTCGATTTCAACAATGCCCGCTTCCCCATCAAGGGCGGGCTCACCCAGAAGCGCGGCGGCACGGCGCGTCATGATGCCGTGGTGTGGGGCTATGCCCGTGCGGCGGACCGGCGCGGGGTGGATATCATCCAGAATTGCGAGGTCACCGGCTTCATCCGCGATGCGAAGGGCGCGATCACCGGGGTAGAAACCACGCGCGGGTCCATCCGCGCCGGCAAGGTCGGCATGGCAGTGGCTGGCAACTCCTCGCGCGTCGCGGCGCTGGCGGACCTGCGCCTGCCCATCGAGAGCCATGTGCTTCAGGCCTTCGTGACCGAAGCCATCAAGCCCTTCCTTGATACGGTCGTCACCTTTGGCGCTGGGCATTTTTATGTGTCGCAGTCTGACAAGGGTGGCCTCGTCTTCGGCGGCGATATTGACGGTTACAACTCCTATGCCCAGCGCGGAAACCTGCCCACGGTGGAAGATGTGTGCGAGGGCGGAATGGCGCTCATGCCCGCCATTGGCCGCGTGCGCATTCTGCGCTCATGGGGCGGCATCATGGATATGAGCATGGATGGCTCTCCCATCATCGACCGCTCGCCGGTGGAGGGGCTCTATATGAATGCAGGCTGGTGCTATGGCGGCTTCAAGGCCACGCCGGCCTCCGGCCACTGCTTCGCCCATCTCATCGCCACGGGCGCACCCGCGAAAGAGGCCAGCGCCTACCGGCTGGATCGCTTCGCGCGCGGGGCGATGATTGATGAGAAAGCACAGGGCGCACAGCCGAACCTGCACTGATCGAGCCATACGGAGGGCGGAAACGCTTGCGCGCAGCCGCCCCGCAGATTGAGCACATTCCGCCGCAGAACCCGGCCAAGGCCGCAACTGCTGGCATGACAGGACGACCACCATGCGCATTCCATGCCCCTATTGCGGGTCCCGCGATCTGCGTGAGTTCACCTATCTTGGCGATGCCGAGGCCACGGGCGATGCCTTCGCGCGCACCTATCTGCGCAGCAACCCGCTCGGTCGCCACAAGGGCTATTGGTACCACGACAATGGCTGCCGCTCCTGGCTGCTGGTGGAGCGCGACACCAAGACCCACGAGATCTACAGCGTGACCCTCGCACAGAAGGAGGCGGTGTGATGGCGGACAGCACGAACGCACCCAACCGCATCACCGGCGCACCCGAGATCGATTACGCCACACGCGCCCGCTTCACCTTCGATGGACGCAGCCTCAGCGGTTACAGGGGCGATACTCTCGCCTCCGCACTGCTGGCGAACGGGGTGAAGCTGGTCGCCCGCTCCTTCAAATATCACCGCCCGCGCGGCATCCTCACCGCCGGTTCGGAAGAGCCGAACGCGCTGGTGGAACTGCGCGAGGGCGCGCGCAAGGAACCGAACTGCAAGACCACCACGGTGGAACTGTTCGATGGCCTTTCCGCACAGAGCCAGAACCGCTGGCCCAGCCTTGAGAACGACATCGGCGCAATCAACGGCCTGCTCTCGCCCATCTTCGTGGCGGGCTTCTATTACAAGACCTTCAAGTGGCCGGCCTCGTTCTGGGAAAAGCTCTATGAGCCCGTCATCCGCCGCGCCGCTGGCCTTGGCCGGCTGAGCAATCTGCCGGACCCGGACAGCTATGAGAAGGCCTTCGCCTTCTGCGACGTGCTGGTCATCGGCTCCGGCCCCGCCGGCCTTTCGGCGGCCTTGGCGGCCGGGCGTACAGGTGCGCGGGTCATATTGTGCGAGGAAGACTTCCGTCTCGGCGGCCGCCTGCTTGCAGAGGCTGGCGAGGAGATCAATGGCCGCAGCGCGCGTGAATGGCTGGAGGCTGCGCGGGCCGAACTGGCCAGCCTGCCCAATGTGACGCTGATGCCCCGCACCGCCGTTTACGGCGTCTATGACGGCAACACCTATGGCGCGATCGAGAAGGTCGCGGACCACCTGCTCCAGCCAGCAAGCCACCAGCCGCGCCAGCGCCTGTGGCAGATCGTGGCCACCCGTTCCATTCTGGCCGCAGGCGCGCTGGAGCGCCCGCTGGTTTTCTCCGGCAATGATCGGCCGGGCGTGATGATGGCCTCTGCCGTGCGCACCTATGCCAACCGCTTCGGCGTGCTGGCCGGCAAGCAGGTGGCGGTGTTCACCAACAATGACAATGGCTGGCGCACGGCCTTCGATCTCGCGGCGGCCGGCGCAAACATCTCCGCCCTCATCGACACCCGCAATGATGTGGATGCAGCGCTGGGCGCCCGCGGCAGGGCGGCGGGGCTCAACATCATCAGCGGCGGGCAGGTTGTCGCCACCAATGGCAGCAAGGCGCTGAGCGAGGTTATCTTCACTGATGCCCGTGGCGTGAAGCAGAATGTGAGCGCGGATGTGCTGGCCATGTCCGGCGGGTTCAATCCTGCCGTGGCGCTCACCACCCACAAGGGCGCGCGGCCGGTATGGTCTGAAGCACTCGCGACCTTCGTGCCGGGCGAACTTCCGGGCGGCATGAGCGTGGTGGGTGCGGCGCAGGGCGAGTTTTCGCTTGGTGCAGCGTTGCGGACCGGCCATGCCGCCGGGCTTGCCGCTGCCAGCGCCTCCGGCCATGCTGGAGCGGGGGGTGATGCCCCTGAGGCGGCGGATGAAGCCTATCGCCACGCGCCCATGTGGCATGTGGAAGGGGCGAAGAAGGCTTTCGTCGATTTCCAGCACGATGTCACCGCCTCCGACATCATCCTCGCGCATCGTGAGGGCTATCGCTCGGTGGAATTGCTGAAGCGCTACACCACGCTGGGCATGGCGACCGATCAGGGCAAGCTCTCCAACATCAATGGGCACGCCATCATGGCCGCGCTCGCCGGCAAGCCGATGGAGCAGGTGGGCACCACGGTGGCGCGCGCGCCCTCCATTCCGGTGGCGATCGGAGCCTTTGCCGGCCATTCGCGCGGCAAGGCGTTCAAGCCCACGCGCTATATTGCCGGCCACGGCCATGCGCAGGAACTGAACGCTACCTTCATCGAAACAGGGCAGTGGCTGCGCCCGCAATGGTATGCCCGTCCCGGTGAAACCGAATGGCGCGACAGCGTGAACCGCGAGGTCACCACCACCCGCATGGCGGTTGGCATCTGTGATGTCTCCACCCTCGGCAAGATCGATGTGCAGGGGCCGGATGCGGCGGAATTCCTCAACCGCATCTATATCAACGCCTTCGCCAAGCTGCCCGTGGGCAAGGCGCGCTATGGCGTGATGCTGCGCGAGGATGGTTTCATTCTTGATGACGGCACGGTCGGGCGCTTTGGCGAAGAGCAGTTCGTGGTCTCCACCACCACCGCCAATGCCGGGCGCATCATGAAGCACCTGAACTATTGCGCGCAGGTGCTGTGGCCGGAACTGGACGTGCAGATCGCCTCCATCTCGGAAGCCTGGGCGCAATATGCGGTAGCGGGCCCCCGCTCGCGCGAACTGCTCCAGAAGCTTCTTGGAGACGCGATTGACCTTTCCGATGCGGCCTTCCCCTTTATGGGTGTGGCCGAGTTCGACTGGGCCGGCGTGCCGGTGCGTCTCTCCCGCATCTCCTTCTCGGGCGAACTGGCTTACGAGATTGCGGTGCCGGCCAATTATGGCGATGCTCTCTCCCGCCGGCTTGAGGCTCTGGGCGCACCGCTGGGCGCATGCTTCTACGGCACCGAGGCGCTCGGCGTCATGCGCATCGAGAAGGGCCATGTCGGTGGCCCGGAAATGGTGGGCACCACGGCGGAGGATGTGGGCCTCGGGCGCATGATGTCGACGAAGAAGGACTTCATCGGCAAGGCGCTGGCCTATCGCGAGGCGCTGGTGGACCCGGCCCGGCAAAGGCTCGTTGGCCTGCGTCCGGTGGAAGCGGGCAAGCCGCTGACGGGTGGTGCGCATCTGCTGGAAAAGGGGGCGGCCCCCACTACCGCCAACGATCAAGGCTATGTGACCTCTGTCACCTATTCCCCCATCCTGAAAAGCTGGCTGGGTCTGGCGCTGGTGAAGCGCGGGCCTGAACGGATTGGCGAGCGCATGCGGGTGGTTGATCTGCTGCGCAACACCGAAGTGGAAGTGGAGCTGTGCTCCCCCGTCTTTCTTGATCCTGAAGGGAGCAAGCTCCATGGCTGAGTTGAACACCTCTCCACTCACTGCCATCTCCGCCTTTGCGGGGGCCATCGGGCAGGCCCGTTTCGCGGCACAAGGCGATGTCGGCGTGGCGGAGCGCGCAGGTCTGGGCCTTGCCACCCTCACCGTGCGCAAGGGCAAGCGGGATGCCCTCAAGGCTGCCCTGCTCCACCATTACGGGCTGGACCTTTTGGATGGCCCCAGGGTCTCGCGCGGCAATGGGCTCATCCTTGTCGGCACCGGGCCAGACAGCTTTCTGGCGGTGAAAGACGGCGGCGGCTGGGCCTTCGCGCGCGAACTGGAGACCACACTGGCGGGGCTTGTCTCGGTGGCGGATCAATCCTCCGGTTATGGCGTGGTGCGGCTCGAAGGCCCAGCGGCCCGGCAGGTGCTGGCGAAGGGCGTGCCGGTGGACCTGCATCCGCTGGCCTTCAGGCCGGATGATGCAGCGGTCACCCTCGCCTCCCATGTCGGCATCATCCTGTGGCAGGAGCCAAGTGCCCGGCCGGAGCAGGAGCCGATCTATGATATCGCGGTGTTCCGCTCCTTCGCGGAAAGCTTCTGGCACTGGCTGGAGGAAAGCGCCGTCGAATTCGGACTGAAGAACGTCGCCTGAAGCACTTTCGCGCGAAACGGATCTTTCTCCCCGCACAGAAAATGCGGTGCTTGAACATGCTGGATCGCCTCTTCAACCGAGCAAAACGGAACGGCTATCCAGAGTTTCATGGGAGGGTTCTGGATCCTGTCGAGTGCAACGGATACTCATTTACTTGAAGAGAACTCGACCTATCAATGAGTTGGAGGGCTTCTGCGCTTGCCTGAAATGCAGACGCAGTCCACCCCCGGATCCAGCCTGATCGGGCCATCCTGCCGCCCCGCCCCTGAGAGGGGAACGTTTGTCCGTCATGCTCTGAAGTCCTTTTCCCGGCCCATCCGGCCCTGTAACCGGAGAAGCCTATGTGCCTTTAAAATCTGTCCTGCCTCACACACCCAGCGTGGCGCACGCGCCGCATGGAACAGCAGACCGGCTCCGCAAGGAAAGGTCGATCCGCCGGCATCCACGCCACGGGATGCGGGTTCTGCGCACGGCAGGCATGTTCCGGCCCATCCGGTCATGCCACACGCCCGAGTGCAAGCATGCCCCGGCCAGCCACGCGGCTGCGCGGGGGCATTCATGTGGCGGCGCGCCGATATGGCTCCGGCCCGGTGCCCGCGTATCATCATTCCCATGACGCCAGCGGCCGCGCGGCGCGCGCACCGCCCCTCACCAGACGCAGATTCAGAACGAGGCATCCCAATGACGACCCCCACCAGCACGACGATCATCGATGGCAAGGCTGTCGCCGCCGCCCTGCGCGCAGAAGTGGCGCAAGGGGCCATCGCCTTCACCGCCCAATATGGCCGCCGTCCGGGGCTGGCCGTGGTTCTGGTGGGCAGTGATCCGGCCAGCGAGGTCTATGTCGGCTCGAAGGTCCGCCTCACCAAAGAGGCGGAAATGAAGAGCTTCGAATATCGCCTGCCGGCCGATACGCCGGAAGCGGACCTGCTGGCGCTGGTGCAGAAGCTGAATGAAGATGAACTGGTCGACGGCATTCTGGTGCAGTTGCCGGTGCCACGCCACATCGATTCCGGCAAGGTCATCCTCGCTATCGACCCGGCCAAGGATGTCGATGGCCTGCACCCTGAAAATGCCGGCCGCCTCATGGCCGGCCTGCCCGGCCTCGCCCCCTGCACGCCACTGGGCTCCATGCTGCTGATCGAGAGCGTGCAGCCCAATATTTCCGGCCTTCATGCCGTCGTCATCGGCCGTTCGGTTCTGGTCGGCAAGCCGATTGCACAGATGCTGCTCTCCGCCAATGCCACCGTCACCATGGCCCATTCGCGCACGAAGGACCTGCCCGCCGTCTGCCGCACGGCGGATATTCTGGTCGCGGCCGTGGGCGTACCCGAAATGGTGAAGGGCGACTGGGTGAAGCCGGGCGCGATTGTCATTGATGTCGGCATCAACCGCCTGCCGCCTGCGGATGGGGCCAGCAAGGGCCGCCTTGTGGGCGATGTCGCTTTTGAAGACGCCAAGGCTGTGGCCGGCGCCATCACGCCCGTTCCCGGTGGGGTCGGCCCCATGACCATCGCCTGCCTGCTACAGAACACCCTCACAGCCGCCCGCCGCCGCCTTGGTGAGACCGACTGAAGAACTTCTTTGAAATCGGCCGACCCCGGCTCTTCCCGCCAGACAGGCGCAGAAGAGCGGGGTCGAGCAAGCGAGCGCCTCCCTCCGGGATGGTCCTCTCAGATGATATAAGATGGAACACAGAGCCGGGGCCGGGCTTCAAGAGACCGGCCCCACGGCAAGAGTGCCAATAGCATTGGCCATGCCAAGGCTCACGGGCATGAGACCTTCTGAGACATCAGACAGGCGCGCGTTTATCCGTTTCACGCAAGCAGAGAAACACGCCAACCTATTGAATCGTCGTCAATGGTATCCAGTTCACTCGAAAATGCTCCAGGCCCTGCCTGCCAGCAAGATCTTTATCCGGCCTTTTCTTTCTCAGATCCTGGATCAGAATGCGGAGCTTGGGGTTTTCCATCATCACCCCTGAAATCCCCAAGCTCCGCATGTCGTGGAGAGGATGAAACCGCCTCTCAAACCATCAGCCTCGGTGCTTGACCGATGCCCGGCGGGTTCGCTCAAGCACCGCGCGGATTGGTCAAAGACCCACGCATTACACGCCCATCTCTTTGGCCGATGCCTTACCATCACCGGAATCTGGTGACCCTTCTCTTCAGGTCACACCATGCCGGACATGGCGATATTCTGCCGGCAACGCAGAACAGGACCGGCACACCGCACACCCATTAAAGGTTGTATAATTCATAAATACACCCTAACTGTTCCGCGGGAACGTGCCAGAGTGGCACTGCCACCACAAGCCTGCGCGGGTGAGCCAAACTCATGCTCCTGTCCATCATCACGCCCTTCTATAATGAGGAAGACGCCATCGGCATTTTCTTCACGCGCATGATGGATGTGCTGGCTCGTGATCTTCCGGCCTATCAGCTTGAATTCATCTGTGTGGATGACGGTAGCCGGGATGGAACCCTTGAACAGCTGAAGGCCTATGCGCATCAGGATGCGCGCATTCGCGTGGTGGAACTGGCGCGCAATTTCGGCAAGGAAGCCGCCCTCACCGCCGGGCTGGCCGTGGCACGGGGCGATGCGGTTATCCCGATCGACGCCGACCTTCAGGACCCGCCGGAAACCATTGCAGACATGGTGCGCCTGTGGGTTGAAGAGGGATATGATGTCGTGGAAGCCCGGCGCGCGGACCGCAGCGCCGATACATGGCTCAAGCGGATTTCAGCCGAATCCTTCTACAAGCTCAACAACATGATCGCCGAGACGCCGATTCCGGAAAATACCGGAGATTTCCGGCTCATGTCGCGCCGGGTGGTGGAGGCCATCAATGCCCTGCCGGAGCGCCAGCGCTTCATGAAGGGCATCTTCGCCTGGGTCGGCTTCCGTCGCACCCAGGTGGAATTTGTGCGCGAGGCGCGCGCCGCCGGCACAACCAAATGGAACAAATGGCGGCTCTGGAATCTGGCGCTGGAGAGCATCACCAGTTTCAGCACATGGCCGCTGCGGGTGTGGACCTATCTGGGCGCGGGCATTGCTGGCCTCGCCTTTGTGTATGGGCTCTTCCTCATCATCGCCACGCTGGTCGCCGGACGGGATGTGCCGGGCTATGCCTCTCTCATGTCCGCGATCCTGTTCATGGGCGGGGTTCAACTGGTGGGCATCGGCATATTGGGGGAATATCTGGGCCGCACCTATCTGGAAACAAAGCAGCGTCCGGTTTTCATCATCCGCGAGATTCACGAGCAGGCAGCCCGGCGCCAGAGCGCATTGCCGGAGCGCGCGCCTCTTCCCTTCACCCGGCCAGACGAGCGCCGGCCTGTCAGCCTGTGACAGGAAAACCCGCGAACAGTCGCCCGGTACGGCTGGTCACCGACCTCCTGAAGCAGCGTTTTGTACGGTTCTGCCTCATTGGCGGCGTGGCGACCCTCATTCACTCCGCGATCTTCTTCCTGATCCTGCGCGCGGGTGGCTCGCAACTGCTGGCGAACTGCATCGGCTATGGGGTGGCAAGCATATGGTCCTATGCCCTGAATGCGGGCTGGACCTTCTCCGCCCGTCTGTCATGGCGCGGCTTTGTGCGCTTCCAGATGGCCAATGCGATTGTCTTGATCTGGAGCGTGGTGGCGGCGCTCATCGGGGAAGCAATGGCCTTCCAGCCCATATGGACCCTGGCGCTGACCGTGCTGATAGGGCCGGTTCTGAACTATTTCGGGCATCGGCATTTCACGTTCCGGGATGCATGACATACCAGATCGCATCATCCCTTATCCAGAACATGTATGTCCGGCTTCCCGTTTTACGAATTCAAAACTCCGCACAACTCATTGAGATATTAAATTTTACTCAAGTGATCAGGTGCACCGCTTCACTCGAAAATGCCCGGGAGTGCGCCATCCCATCTGTCGCCTGCACATCGCCCGCGACAACCTGTTCGCGCATGATGTGTGGCTCACGGGCGAATACTGTCACCGTTTGACAACAAGCTCTGCACGCTCCTCTTCCGCACGGAGCAGGCGAGCAAGCATGACCCATTTTGCGGGGCGGCGCACTGAAACTCTTTGCCACCGGCTGAAACCACCCCGGCCATCTCATGCCCGCCGATCACACTTCACTCACAGCCAGCCGTTCGTGGTTTTATCATGCGGGCAGGCAAGCATATCCGCGCTCGCATTCAGCTTCACTCATCAGGCTCCACCCGATGCCGACTGTTCCGGCAACACACCGCCGGGCGCCAGATAATCGATCAGACGCAGGGCCTGATCTGCACTCGTCACAAAAGCCGGGAAGATCTGCCGAAGCATCCGAAAATCTGATCGGGACAGATGGCCAAACAGCGCGTCGTTCGCTGGGCGCTGCACGGCAGTCAACGTCTTCAGCACCTCACGCGCATGGGCTGTGATGGTGAGCAGCACGCGGCGGCGGTCTTCCGGGTTCACTTCCTTGCGCACCAGATTCAGTGACACCAGCCGGTTCACCTCGATGGTGACAAATGCGCCACTGAGATGGAGATGATCTGCCACCGAATTCACACCCACGCCACTCTCGCCCTGAAGGTGGGAAATGGCGATGAGGATGGTGTATTGCGCACCGGAAAGACCAATAAGCCCCCCCAGCCGGTTCCGCATTTCCTGAATGCGCGCGGCGAAGGCCAGAGTGTCGTGCAGTAGCGCGCGGAACTCTTCATCCGAACCATTCACCAGTAGTTCGGGGCGTGAGACGGTCAGTTCCGCACCGGCAGCACTGCGCAGAAATACGTCATGCCGGGCATCCTGCTGCATCGGGGCGGGCAGGCGCACGCCTCCCTCTGTCCGCTCCATCTCGGCAGTGCCCACACCATCAGCCCCCTGTGCCGGGAGCGCCTGCCCTGCCTTCACGCGCGCACGTTTCACCACGTCCATCTCCGCTCGGTTCTGCCGGCTTTCCAGCCCGTTTTGCCTTGTATCCGGGCAATGTTGATCTGCAACGCCCAAACAATCATCCGCATGCCGATTGACAGCGATTAAATTTGCATATTACCTTTTGATCAAAGCTAAATTATAAGGCCTTTGCCTTGGCAATGGATGAGTATCATGTGCGCAACCAATGAACAGTCCAGCGGGGATTTTGACGCCCGCGCCTTTCGTCGCGCCCTTGGCCATTTCGCCACCGGCATTGCAATCGTCACGGCACAGGGCACGCAGGGGGATGTGATCGGCATGACGATGACCTCCTTCAATTCCGTCTCCCTGGACCCGCCGCTGGTTCTGTTCAGCGTGGCGCGCACGGCCTACAGCCTGCCCGCAATGCTGAATGCAAAAAGCTATGGCGTAAACCTGCTTGATAGCAACCAGAAGCATCTTTCCGACAAGTTCGCAAAGGCCTCCGCCGACAAATGGGCGGATGTGCCCCATGCCTGCGGCCCCCATGGCGCGCCGCTGATTGATGGCGCGCTGGCCCATTTCGAATGCACCCCGCATGCCCACCATGATGGCGGCGACCACGTCATCTTCCTGGCGCGGGTGGAACGCTTCTCTGTCGCTGGTGAGGGCGAACCGCTGATTTTCTTCCGCGGCGCCTATCACAATCTTGCCGCGCCGTGCGCCTGAGCAAGCCCCTTCATTCTTCTATCTGAATGCCCCCTTCGGAGCCCCCCATGATCAAAACCGGCGCACAGCATACGGCCAGCCTGCAAGACGGCCGCGAAATCTTCCTCGACGGAAAACTCGTGAAGGACGCCACCACACACCCTGCATACAAGGGTGCGGTGGCCTCCGTCGGCCAGATGTTCGACTTCCAGAGCGCGCCGGGAAACCGCGAGCTGATGACCTTCGAGACGGACACCGGCACCCGCGCCAACCGCATCTGGGAACTGCCAAAGAGCTATGAGGAGCTCAAGCGCCGCCGCGCCGGCCTTGAGGCCTGGACCGAGCTGCATGGCGGCTTCCTCGGCCGCGCGCCGGACCATGTCGCCTCCTGCATTTCCGGCATGTATATGGGGCTCGATGTGTTCGAGGCCTATGACAAGGCCCGTGCCGGCGCGCTGGCGGACTATTACCGCTATGCCCGCGACAATGATCTTTACCTCACCTATGTGATCATCAACCCGCAGGCGGACCGCTCCAAGACCACGGCCGAGCAGGCAGACCCCTATCTGGCCACCGGCATTGTGGACCGCGATGCCGAGGGCATCACCGTGCGCGGCGCAAAGATGCTCGCCACTGGCGGCATCATGGCCAATGAGGTGTTCGTCACCTGCATCCAGCCGCTCCAGCCGGGTGATGAGAAATACGCCATCTCCTTCACCATTCCGATGAATGCGAAGGGGCTGAAGATCCTCTCCCGCAAGTCTTACGAGCAGTCCGCGCCCTCGGTGTTCGACAACCCGCTGGCCGCCCGCTTCGATGAGAATGACGCGGTGCTGTATTTCGATGATGTGAAGGTGCCGTGGGAACGGGTGTTCATTGTCGATGATCTGGCGATGACCTCAAAGCAGTTCAACGCCACGCCTGCCCATGTGTACCAGAACTATCAGGCGCAGATCCGTCTCTCGGTGAAGCTGCGTTTCCTGATCGGTCTCGCGCACCGCATCACCAAAATCAACGGCACCACCAATTTCCCGCAGGTGCGCGAAATGCTGGGCCAGCTCGCCGCAGAGGTGGGCATGGTGGATACGATGGTGGCGGGCATGGAAGCCAAGGGCTTCAAATATGGCCCCTATTTCATCCCGGACCGGCATGCGCTCTATGCCGCACAGACCCTGACCCAGCAGCTTTACGGCAAGGTGCTCAACACATTGCGCGAACTGGCCGGCGGCGGCATGATCATGCTGCCCTCCTCCGTCCATGATTTCGAGAACCCGGAAATCGCGGCGCTTATCGCCAAGACCCAGCAGTCTCCCGCCGCCAGTGCACAGGACAAGGTCAAGTTCTACAAGCTTGCATGGGATGCGGTTGGCTCGGAATTCGCTTCCCGCCACGCGCAGTATGAGCTGTTCTATGCGGGCGCTGGCTTCGTCGTGAAGGGCCACTCCTATCGCACCTATGATTGGGCGCGGGCGGATGGCCTTCTGGACCAGATGCTGCGTTCCTATGAACTTTCCGACGAAGTGCCCGGCATGCCTGCCGCTGGCCCTCTGGCGGACTGAACACCCCTGTGAAGCCGGGTGGCGCACCCACCCGGCCGCAATGCCCTTCACCCGACACCCGCCGCAGCGGCCTGTCTTCATGGGAATTCGATATGGCTATCAACAAGTTGCACGACGAGTTCCACACGCTGGACATGTCCAGTGGCTGGGAAGTGCCAAAGGGTTATCCTGTCGGCATCCAACAGAAAATTCTCTCCGGCACGCTGGATGAAGAGAACAAGCACGGCTCGCGTACCCGCCTGCTGCGCTTCGATGCGGGTGAGTTCACCACCAAGCCGTTCGTGCATGATTACTGGGAAGAGGTGTTCCTCGTCTCCGGCGATCTCACCGTTGGCAATGACGAGCAGGGCAATGGCGGGGAAGCCTTTGCCCCCTTCACCTATGCCTGCCGCCCGCCGGGAGCATTCCATGGCCCGTTCAAGTCCGAGAAGGGCTGCGTGCTGCTTGAGATTCACTATTACGACCCGGCTTGACCAGGTCTGAAGGACGGCCTGCCGGGGTGGCCCCCACACAGCTTCATCCATTCCGGCGTGGCCTTTGAGCGTGGGCGGGTTATGAAAGACCCGTCCGCGCTCAACATATTCTTGTGCAGGAGATGGCGAGAGGGCGCATTTTCACGCGATGCGGGCACCGGTCCGCGTGAAAAAAATGCGATCGTTCAGAAAGTTGGCATGTCTTCGATTCCGTGACACGGAGAAATGCTCGCGCCGATATCCTGCTTTTGGTGTCACGCCTCCGTCGCCTCCATCAGGAAACCGCCATGGCCGCCTCCCCGCTCTCTTTCCCCACGCTTGCCAGCCTCGCGCGCGGCCTTGCCGATGGCACCACAACCAGCCGCAAGCTGGTGGAGGATTGCCTCGCCCGTATCCATGCCCCGGAAGGAGAAGGCGCGCGCGCCTTTGTGTCCGTTACAGCGGAACAGGCGCTGAAGGCTGCCGATGCGATGGATCTGCTGCGGCAAGCTGGGGCAGCACCCTCCCCGTTCGCCGGCATTCCGCTGGCGATCAAGGATCTGTTCGATGTGCGCGGCGAAGTGACAACCGCCGGTTCGAAAGTGCTCGCGAACCAGCCGCCGGCGCAGAGCGATGCCGTGGCCGCAGCGCGGCTGCGGGCGGCGGGCTTCATCTTCATCGGCCGCGCGAACATGACCGAATTCGCCTATTCCGGCCTCGGCATGAACCCGCATTATGGCACCCCGCGCAGCCCCTATGAGCGCGTGGCAGGAGAACCTGAACAGGGCCGGGTGTCGGGCGGCTCCACATCTGGCGGCGCGGTAGCCGTGACCGATGGCATGGCACATGGGGCACTGGGCACCGATACGGGAGGTTCCTGCCGCATTCCGGCGGCCTTCTGCGGCATTGTCGGCTTCAAACCCACGGCGCGGCGCGTGCCGGCGCAGGGGGCGCTGCCGCTCTCCACCACTCTCGACTCCATCGGCCCCCTGGCGCGCAGCGTGCAATGCTGCGCCACGCTGGATGCCATTCTGGCGGACGAGAGGCCGGAAGAAGTGAAGCCATTGGCGGTCACAGGTCTCCGGCTTGGCATACTCAGTACCATCGCGTTGGATGATCTGGCTCCCGAAGTGGCCCATCAGTTCAAAAAGACAGTTGAAGCGCTGGAAGATGCGGGCGCGATCGTGTCGCGCATCGAAATTCCCGCCTTGCTGGATATTGCGACCATGAATGCCAAGGGCGGGTTTTCCGCGGCGGAAAGCTTTGCCTGGCATCGCGCACTTATCGAAACGCAGGCGCAGGCTTATGACCCGCGTGTTCTGGTCCGCATGTCCCGTGGGCAGGAGCAGAGTGCGGCCGATTACATCAATCTTCTGCCCCAGCGTTGCGCCATCATTGCAGGTTTTGAAGCGGCCGTTGCCGGTCTCGATGCTGTCATCTTCCCTACGGTCGCCATCCTGCCGCCCCGCATCTCAGACCTTGGCACGGAAATGAGAGCGGATGGAGATGCCGCCTACACCGCCGCCAATCTTCTTGCCCTTCGCAATGCCACCCTCATCAATACAGTGGACGGATGCGCCATTTCCCTGCCCATTGGCCCTGCTGACGGCCCACCCGTGGGGCTGACCATTGCCGGGCCCGCGGGCCGCGATCATCACATTCTAGCGGTGGCAGCCGGCATCGAGGTACGGCTGGCCTGATACCGTTTGAAGCGGGATTCGAGATGGGTTGCGCTAGGTTCGATCGACATTCACATGAGCCAGATCATAGCGGCGGCATGATGGATGAGCCGGTGAACTGAGCGATCCGAGGGTCATAGCGTGTCGCGAAGCGTCGGAAATATTTCAGCCAGTTGAAACAGCGCTCGATGCGGTTTCGCCGCTTGTAGGCTGTTGCACCGTGCGGGATGAGGATTTTCCGGGTCGGGTTGGAAGGGATCATCGCCGTCACACCGATGCTGGCGATTTGGTTGCAGAAAGCATTGCTGTCATAGGCTTTGTCGGCGCGTACAGAGCCGCCGGCCAGACCTTCGATCAAAGCTGGAGCTGCGGTGACGTCACCCACACGTCGCCGACCTGGCCCGCAGTGATGATGAAGCGTGAAGGTCGGCCTAGCGCATCGGCCAGCATATGGATCTTGGTGGTCAATCAGCCTCGCGAACGCCCTATCGACTGATCCTTACCCCCCATTTTCCCCGCGCCGTCTGCTGGTGGGCTCGCACGATAGTGCTGTCGATCATCAGATATTGGTTGTCGCGGTCCACGGTCAGGACCTCGAATAGATGAGCCCACATCCCCGCAACACCATCGGCTGAAACGCTTATGCACGCTCTTCCAGCGGCCATAGCGCTCGGGCAAGTCACACCCGTCGCGCCAGTGCGCAGAACCCTAAGGCAACCGTTCACGAACAAGAGGTTATCCGCTCCGGCCCGGATCGCGATCTTGCCCGGCAACAAAGGCGCGATCTTGGCCCATTGGTCTTCGCTCAACTCATATCGCTTCGCTGCCATTACGGGTCCCGTGTTGAGAAACATGGGACCCTATGAACCACCATTCGACACCGCTGGGACTCCTGAATGTCGATCCGACCTTGGGGCCGAAGTATTTCTCCAGCATCCGGGACAAGCGCCTCGACGAGGTCACCACTAACGACATTCTGGCCATTTTAAAGCCGATCTGGACGCAGAAGGCGGAAATAGCCTCTCGCTTGCGTGGTCGCCTTGAGCAGTTTCTGGATGCCACCCGCGTCAAGGGACTACGCACAGGCGAGACCCCGGCCCCGAGGAAGGGGGCATCTCGCCCCCTTCTGCATCGTCGCCAGAAGCTGCAGCCCGGTTATCATGCCGCCCTGCCCTATGGCGAGATACCGCCTTTCATGGCGCGTCTTCGGGAACGCGAGGCGGTCGCCGCCAGTGCGCTGGAATTTGCCATTCTGACAGTATCACGGCCTAGCGAGGTCCGGGGCGCCACCTGGATTGGAATCGATCTGGAAGCCTCTGTGTGGGTTATTCCCGCTGGCCGCAAAGAATGGCACGGGAATATCGGGCACCGCAGTGTGATGTGGCACTCGCTATCCTCACGGATGGCGGATCTGCGAGCTGAAGAGGAGAAGGACGCGACCTATATCTTTCCGGGCCAGCGACCGAAGCATCCGCTGGGCAACATGACCATGTCCATACTTGTGCGGGACATGAAGCCCAAGGCCAAGGTAACAGTGCACGGCTTTCGCTCAAGCTTCCAAGACTGGGGGGGCCAGAAGGTTGAGCGACCTTTCCGAAGAATTGATCGAGATCAGCATGTCTCATAAGCTTGGCAACGCCAATGAGGGAAGCCTACCATAGCTCCAGCGCTGGCAGAACCTCGATTACGCTGCGTCTAAGCCAGCGTTGATGCCAGCAAGCTCGCCTCCACTAAAAAATCTGCAAAAATGTCAGCGGCTCACCCTTTTATGAAACCGTGAGATATTTGCCCTCTCCTAGGGTCAGGACCCATTGATTTGAACTGAGTGATATGATTCAGGCGGGCGAGCAGGAGCCTGACTGATGAGTAATTTGTTTTGGCTGACGGACGAGCAAATGGCTCGTCTTCAGCCGTATTTCCCCAAGAGCCATGGCCGCCAGCGTGTCGATGATCGGCGTGTCCTGAGCGGCATCATTTTCGTCAATCGCAACGGGCTCCGGTGGTGTGATGCACCGAGAGAATATGGTCCGGCGAAGACCTTGTATAACCGCTGGAAACGCTGGGGCGACAAGGGCATCTTTATCCAGATGATGGAGGGTTTGGCTGTGCCTGAAGCTGCAGATCACAAGACCATCATGATTGATGCGACCTATCTCAAGGCTCACCGCACGACTTCCAGCCTGCGGGTAAAAAAGGGGGCGCGGGTCGCCTGATTGGACGCACGAAAGGCGGCATGAACACCAAGCTTCATGCCGTAACGGATGCGAGTGGTCGCCCGATCAGTTTCTTCATAACGGCCGGTCAGGTCAGCGATTACACCGGTGCCGCCGCCTTACTTGATGAACTTCCCATGGCCAAATGGCTACTGGCCGACCGTGGCTATGATGCCGACTGGTATCGTGACGCTTTACAGGCGAAGGGGATCATCCCTTGCATTCCGGGTCGGAAGTCCCGCAACAAAACAATCAAATACGACAAACGCCGCTACAAACGGCGCAACCGGATCGAGATCATGTTCGGGCGTCTCAAAGACTGGCGGCGTGTCGCTACGCGCTACCACAGGTGCCCAATGGCCTTCCTCTCAGCCATCGCTCTCGCTGCAACCGTTATCTTCTGGCTATGAGCAATGAGTCCTCAGCCTACACTCGCCATCTGTCGTGATAAAGGCATATGTACTATCAGCTCTATGTGGTGGCCTCTTTCAACGAAATACCCATTTTTGATAATGAGGATGAGATTGGCACTAACAATGGTAGATAACCTGTGAGAAATGACCAGCAGTCGAATGATCTGGAAAACCGTTCTGGACGCACCTACATATTGGAAAAATTATTGATGAATTATGGATTATTTCGATCTATATTAAAATTAATTAAATATAAAGTATGATTTATTATCATAAATATATATTTTTCTGAATTATTTATAAATCAAACTAAATATACTTTCAATAAACTGACAAACAGAGCAAGGTCGCGAACGACCGTCATGCAATATTTTGCTACTCATAATATACCATGACCCATATCCATACATGGCGATATAAAGAAAAACTGCAACGCAAGTCAGCCATGGCGGAGGGTTTAACTCTTGTGTGGATTCTATAAGAACAGCAAGAAGGGCCATAAATAGGACAGACAGAAGCGCTGAGGCTGCATTGTGGGACATAATCCCTTCATCAAGCTCGGTATTATGATTTTTCATTTTATCCGCCGAAAATCACAAAGCCAATGCAGGTGAAATTGAATTTATATTCCATCTGAATTATCGGCTAATGATCAGAATTAATACACTGAAGCATTTATTTGTATTTATTTCCGTTTATGGCGCTCCGCGACTATCGGTGCGACGGCAGAGGCCGCACTTGATATTCGCAACAACGTCACAATTATGCTCGTCGTAGTCCGCACTGCTATCCCTTTCAGATGCAGGAGCACTCTCGATAGCAAACATCAGAAGTCTCAGTGCGTATGGGCGTTTACAAGAGGCATGCATTTTCCAAACCCTGCCATTGTCAGCTTAGTCCTAAATTAGCCTCCAAAATCCGCATAGGTTGTGTGGAGTTTTCATGGAGGCGCGATCTGCGCGATTGACCTTCATTAGGAAATCCATTCCAACTGCGTCTATTGAATAGGCTGACGAGTATCATAATGGATAATGCGCTGATCTTGATCGTCGAAGATGAACCTGAGATCGTTGATATACTTGAGACCTATTTTTCACGTGAAGGATTTCGGACAATAAGTGCCCGTGATGGCACGATCGCCCTTTCTCATCATCAGCGCTTAAAACCGGACCTCGTAATTCTTGACGTTAATCTGCCAGGGCAAGACGGTTACGAAGTTTTGGCTGCGATTAGGCGCCTGTCTGATACGCCGGTGATTATGGTTACAGCCCTAGCAGAAGATCTCGATAAACTTCAGGCCTTGCGGATGGGCGCGGATGACTATGTCGTCAAACCGTTCAACCCTCTCGAAGTGGTTGCCCGTGCCAAAGCCGTACTCAGGAGAACAACGGGCCGCGCCACGATGCAACCCATCCGCATTGGCCCGCTCACCATTGATATCAATGCACATATAGTCTCCATTACCCAAACATCAGGAACAAAAAGGCTGGAACTGACGCGGACGGAGTTCAGGTTGCTCGGTCACATGGCAAATTCCCCCAACCATGTGTTTGAGCGATCGGAGTTAGTAGATGCCTGCTTGCCGGAAGGTGAGGCACTGGAGAGAACGGTGGACAGTCACATGAGTAACTTGCGACGAAAACTCGCCCTCGCAGGTGCCGATAAATTGCTGGTTGGCGTACGTGGCGTGGGATACCGACTTGCATACGATCATGGATAAAAGCCTAAACTCTCAATTACTCCGCGTCATGAGCGCACTTACGCTCGTCGTCTTTGCTGTGATGTTTTTCGGTTGGACCATATACTATAGCTACGTTTATAATTGGCTTTGGCCCGACGCCCCATATGAAGATAAATGGCTTATCAGCGATTTCGTTGTTCTCAGTCTTTTCATGCTGCTTGGCCTAAGCTCTGCTGCCATGGTTGCATGGCAGCAGGCACAGAGCATCGTCAGGCCATTGAATTCAGTAGCAACGGCCGCCAGATCAGTTGCCCAAGGCAATTTTAGCGCTCGTGCTCAAATCACCGGAAAGGCTTACGGTGAAGCTGAAACCTTGCTCAGTGACTTCAATACGATGGCCGCTCGGTTGGAACATGCAGAGAAAGAATTGGCCTATTCAAACTCGGCCATTGCTCATGAATTGCGAACTCCGCTGACAATCCTGCGCGGAAGGCTTCAGGGCCTCTATGATGGTGCATTCGAACCCACGCCGGAGCTATATTTACGCCTGATCGCTCATGTCCATGGCCTGAGCCGGATCGTGGAAGATTTACGCATCCTTGGACTTTCAAGCGCCGGCAGGCTAGATCTTAATCTTCAGCTCATTGATCTTGCAGCAGAAGCCGAAGCTGTTCAGATGGCCATGGAGTTCGACCTTTCCAAAGCTGATATCCGCATAGTGAGCGATCTTGAGCACGTTGAAGTGCTCGCCGATAGCTTTCGAATCCGTCAGGTTCTATTTGCCCTTCTTGAAAATACGGGTCGCTACGCTGCCGGAAGTGTCGTCACAATTTCGACCGGGCAGACTGCAGATCAAGCTTTCATAAGATGCTCCGACACTGGGCCTGGATTTCCCTCTGGCACTGAAGATCGTGTCTTCGAGCGTTTCTGGCGTGGTGAAGAATCCCGCGGGCGATCCAGTGGTGGCTCGGGTCTCGGGCTGGCCATCGTGCGTGCGATAGCCCAAGCACATGATGGTGATGCCGTAATTGTCGACAAAGAGACAAGTGGCGCATCAATTGAGATCCGTCTTCCGCTTGACCATCTATGATATTTTTTGGGAAATATATAGCCACAATGAGGCGCGATCTGTTTTCGTGAATACCTATATAAAAATCACATCCGATTAAATATATAATATACTTTTGTAAGTTACAAATATAATTGAAAATCAAAGTACTCACTATATATTTATCACGAAAATATCGGATATATAAAAAACATATATCTGTATGTTGTATAAACCATTCTATATATATACTATATATTTCTCGAAAGCTCACAAATTCCTACACACACGAAGAACTCCACGACTGCGAAAATCCCGATCACTATAAGACGACGCTATCAGAGGAACTGAGTGCGTGCGGGTAAAGGCCTCCTTGCCAGCCTCTATCAAGGCCGTACTGCCCTCAACGGAAGCCGGCTTGCAACAATGTAAACGTGGACTATCGATCTCGAAGCCTGCTCTTGCAAAGTCATTGACAGGCCAGGCGGCACCTCGATAGCGCGACTGGACACGTTTGACATGAAGACGCTGAATAACGTGATCCTGATACCGGTCTCGAGCTCATATCCCGTCGCTTCCAACGCCCCTCAACCCCACCCTTGCTCGCATCGACGGCGCCAAGGATCGCAATAGACTAAGCTATTCCCCATCTGTTGGACAGATTTTGGGTCATTTAAGCTACTGCCTGCACCTGCTGATCGGTTTCGATGGTGTTGAAGTAGACCACAGCGGGCGGTTGGCCGCCATGGGCAGCATGAGGGCGCTGGTGGTTGTAGAAGTTGATCCAGCGCCCGATGCCATTCCTTGCCTGCGATTCTGTGTCCCAGGCGTGCAGATAGATGCATTCATACTTCAGGGAGCGCCAGAGGCGCTCGATAAAGATGTTGTCGAGACAGCGCCCTTTTCCGTCCATCGAGATCCGGGGGCCAACCCGTTTCAGCCGGTCAGTCCAGGCAAAGGACGTGAACTGACTGCCCTGATCGGTGTTCATGATCCCGGGCGGGCCGAACTTGTGGATCGCCTCATTCAGCGCCTCGATGCAGAAGTCGACCTCAAGCGTGTTCGATATCCGCCAGGCCAGCACCTCCCTCGTATACCAGTCCATGATGGCGACCAGATAGAGGAAGCCGCGGCGCATGGGCAGATAGGTGATATCGGTGCACCAGACCTGATTGGGCTGCTCCACCCGTAGCTCGCACACCAGATAGGGGTAGGTCTTGTGCCCCTTCGCGGGTCGGCTGGTGTCGGGCTTCTGGTCAATCGGCATCAGACGCCGGATGCGTTTCTGGTTCACCCCATGGCCTTCGTTCCGCAGGTGCCAGGCCATCTGCCGCACACCGTAGAACGGGGGTTCCAGGAACTGCCTGTCGATCAACAGCATGAGATCGAGGTTCAGCGCCGTCTCGCCCTGCGGCTCGTAGTAGAACGAGGATCGCGAAAGCGACAGCAGACGACACTGCGCACCGACTGTCAGCCTGGGATGGGCCCGCTCAATCATGCTACGCCTCACTTCCCGGTCCAGGGCTTGAGCTTTCTGGACAAAAAATCGTTGGCGACCGCCAGTTCCCCGATCTTCGCGTGCAACGCCCGCACGTATCCTCATCGACTTCGGGGGCTTTCTTGCCGCCCCGCTCGAAGATGTCCGCAGCACCGTCCAGCAGAACCTTCTTCCACTGATGAATCATCGTCGGATGCACGCCATATGCGGCCGCCAGCTCCGACACCGTGCGCTCGCCCTTCACAGCCTCAAACGCAACGCGGGCCTTGAAACCGGCGTCATGATTCCTGCATTTCTTCATATCCTGATCTCCTTGTTCATGGAGATCAGCAGATGGCAGATCGTAGCTTCCGTCTCTGTCCGATTTTCGGCGAGCAGCTCAAACCATTGAAGTGCAGCGCATGCTTATTGCGCTGGGGTATGCCCCCGTCCGCACCGGTGCGGACGGGGCTTTCGGCCCGCTTACCCGCGGCGGTGCGTAAATTTCAGGTGCGGCATGGGGTGACCGTCCGCTGGCCGAGGACGGTGGAGCCTAAAACGGAATCGGCGCTGCTCACCACCTATGCCATAAAGACCGGCATGCCCGCCCCCCAGCCCGGCACCGCACCGCTGCTGCCGTAGTTTGAGACGGCGGAGCACCTCAAGGACGTGAAAGATGTGGCCGCAGTTCACGCGGTATACCATAGCCATTGGCGGCTCCATCCTTATGGGGCGTGAGCTGGTCACTGCGGCTGATTGGAAGGTCATCGCCGGCGCTTGCGCCGCCTCACAGTGAACACCTGGCTTGCGCGTCGCAAGGCATAGGGAGCACTGGCCAGCCCCAGCGGCTCGATATGGCGTAAATCACCATGGACATCGTGGGCACGGCCGTAGCGGCCTATGTCACGCCGGGCGGGGCTCCCGTAGTGGCGCTCTATCTTGTCTCACACAATGTCCCTCTGGGCTCGATTGACGGGTCGACGGGGTTTGCACTGGGGGTGTGCGGCATGAGCCTGTGCAAGGTCGCGCTGCGCTGGGTGCAGATCTGGCGCGATGGCCTGATGCCCGAACTGCCACCGGCGAGGTGAGTCATGGCTGATGCACCGGAAAGCGGGCCGCGCGCTCGCGTCATGATCGTGATGGATATTGAGTGTAAGATGTAATAATTTTCATTTTATTTACTTGTAATATTTCAGACTTTATGAATATTAAGAATGCGGCACCATTCTCAAATTTGAGAATGGTGAAACCTTATGGACGCTTCTCGCGCGCGCTTCCGCAGGCGCTTTATGGAACCACGCAGAATGAAAATTTTCTGCATTATACAGGTCAGGAACGAGGCCCGCTTCCTGCCTGGCTTCCTGCACCACATGGCTCCGCACGTCGAAGGCATCATCGCTCTTGATGACTGCTCCTCTGACAATACAGTGGAGCTTCTGCGAACCGAGCCCAAAGTGGTCTCGGTCCTGAGGGAGTATGAGCAGGCCCCTCCCCACGCCCATGAAGTCCGCAACAGACATCGACTGATTGTCGAGGCCGCTCGGCAGGGCGCAGATTGGGTGCTCTGCGCTGATGCAGATGAACGCTACGAGACCCGCTTTCTGCGTCGGCTGGATGCAGTAGCGCGCGCAAATGAGCGCCGCCAGCATGATGTGTTGTTCGTTCGAATTGTCAATTTATGGGACGGGCCAGACCAGTACCGCACCGATGGGAAGTGCGCCCCTCGCTGGACAGCCCGAATGTTCCGCATGCCAAGCATGATTTCCCGTCGTAAAGCGCTCATGCACCTACCGTGGTTTCCACAAGAACTGGACAAGGCAAAGCGTCGCTTCCTGCCTGCCATCCTCTATCATCTCAAGATGATCCGACGAGAGGACCGTGAGGCGCGACACGCTAAGTTCACTACGATCGACCCTGACAACGTTCATCAGACTATTGGTTACGGGCACCTGATCGATGAAGCAGGGCTAACGGTACAGAAGGTGCTGCCCTTCCGCGGTTATGATGATCTGCCGGCGCTGCAGATGCCACCGTCAGAAGTGTTGCAGCAAGAAGGAGTGACGGCCCCCACAAGCTTACCTATGCCTCAGGGGCGATGTGCGGAACAGCTTTTCGCGCGAACCTTTCATCTGGAACAAGATCGGCCTGCGCCGCGGACCAACGTTGTTCCGCAGCACCGACCGCTCATGCAAGGGTTCGATTTCGAGGCTATTTTCAGAGATATGAGAGTTAGACGCGGATGACACCTATTTCCGCCCTCTGGTCGCGCCTGAAGCAAAGCTTACGCCAATCTTTATCAGATATTCAGCCCCTTTCGCAGGAGGAGCACGAAGCGGAAGACGTGGTCGTTCCACGACGAAAGAATCTGCTTGTCGTACATCTGGAGAGCGTTTCATGGCAGACGGTACTGGCCTTTCCAGAGGCCTTCCCCCATCTGCATGCCCTAATGGGTGAGGCCCGCACCTATCGCCGCCACTATGCTTCCGCGACGTCCACCATGATGGTTCTCGCTGCTATGTTGCATGGCAACGATATGGAAATGGATGCGGCGACAGGTCTTGCGCCACCTTCGAGCAATTCACCAAGCCTCTTTAGTCTTCTGCAGGATGCCGGCTACTCCACAGATATGCTCTGCGCGTCACCGCACCCTCAGCGGCCAATTTTGAAATCATTTGCACAGTCATTGCCCCCTATTTGGAAGACCAACGACTATACCGCCCTGCTTGAACGGTTTGATGCTCAGACTGGCAATGCCGGGGATATCCAGCCCTTTGCCATTCAAGTATGGAGTCAGATTCCACATATCGAGGCGAGCTTATCGATCACTCCGTATGCGGACAGCCTTGATGACCTGGTTGCTGGCGGATGTGCTGTCGCCGACACGCTGCTCGGCGCCATGCTTGAAATCTTGCGTTGTAAAGGCATATTGGACAACACTGCTGTCGTCGTATTCGGAGATCACGGAGACGACTACTATACCCACGGCTTCAAAAGCGGACTGCTCCATGCCGTGGAGCCGAATACAGCGCTGGTTCATACGCCTCTGGTCATTCGCGATGCGGCCCTTCCTGTCGGCGATGATTCTCGCCTCGTCAGCACCATCGATATCGCACCCACATGCTGCGCTCTGTTAGGGCTGCCGTCTGAGATTGTCTTTAGTCCGAGCGGTCTAAGCTTGGTGGATGGTGAAGGGCACGACACCGTATTTTCCCAGAATTTCACAGCTCGTCAGGCCGACAGGGCTGACTGGGATACACGTAAAAGCTTTGCTGCTATTGACCGCTCACATATCCTGATAGTCTCTAGCCGGGGATTGGAGATGTATAACCATCGTCTGGATCCGGGTAATCACGGCAATATCCTGCATCATGTGGAACTGGGACCGGATGGGCGGCTGACCTTGCCACAACTGGCTAAGGGAGTGCACCCACACTTTCACACCATCCATCATATGTGGCGTAGCGGTTCATTGCAGGAGAGTTTTCTCGCACTTCATGCGGCGTTGCGCGCTCATGTAGAGGCCAAGGCGGCTCATGTCATAACGCTGACCGGATCCTCGCAGGGCTTATTAGATCCTTCAGCTTTCGATCACATCAACCGGCATGGTCGAGCTGCCTTCTTCAACACAGAAGACGGGTAGTTGCTTGTCCATGCCATACGGTGGCTATCGATATGCACCAAGCGATGTCACAGGCGGGTTACGAAAGATGAATGTTCAGGGGCTTATTCAGGCTGCAGGTTGTGGCAACCGGTTGGGTCTCGGTCCCAAGGCCTTTGTGAAACTGGGCGGGCAGACCTTGCTGGAACGGGCAGTTGCCCTGCTGCTGAAGTGCACAGACGGCGTGATTGTAGCTGTCCCCCCGGCAGACTTGGACCGCGCAAGCACACTGATAGCTGGCCCGCGTACCCTCATCATTCCAGGTGACATAAGCCGCAGCCGAACCACATTGGCATTGATCTCACAGGCGCAAGCGCCCTGGCTGGTGCTGCATGATGTAGTTCACCCCTTTGCCCGCCCAGATTTAATATCGCGTCTCTTGGCACAAGCTCGGCTTTTAGGTGCGGCAGCGCCCGGGCTGATAAATGACGAGTTCATCTATAACCGGGATGGCGGGCTGCTTCATGCTCCGGGAGATGTGCTGGTAGGGCAGAAGCCAGTGGTATTTCCTCGCGCTGCGGCGCTGTCTGGTTACGAGGCATGCTCTACACACGAGATCGCTGACGACCCAAGTTTTCTCGACATTCTGCAATATGGTGGCGTGCACACGGCTTTTGTGCCGGGTAGCGCTACAAACATCAAGATAACCACTCCGGATGACCTGAAACTGGCGCAAGCACTTGTAGCCGTAGGCCTCAGTTGAGGAAGCGGGCTTATCTCACGAGATAAAATTCGCTTAGCAGCACTTACCCCACCAGCATCAGATGGGGGGCGACCATGGGGCTGTTGTTGCGCTTTCGGGCCAACGGATTTTGCGATGGGTGCAGATCCAGCGCGATGGTCCGATGCCTGCCCCCGTCAGCGCCAATGGCACAGATTTGAGGTTGTGATTTACGGATGCTCTGGGCTTCGTCGCAGTGACGAAGGAACGAAGGAACGAAGGAACAAAGGAACGAAGATGAAGCCCAGATCATCCAATGCAAAATCATTTGTGAATACTCCAGCAGAGCAGATTGTGAAGGACATCCGGCGCCAGACACGTCGGCACTTCTCGACCGATGACAATATCCATATCGTGCTGGAAGGCCTGCGCGACGAGGACAGCATTGCCGGGCTGTACCGCAAGGAAGGCATCGCGCAGAGCCTGTATTACACTTGGTCGAAGGAGTTCATGGAAGCGGGCAGCGCCGCCTGGCGGGGGATACTGCCCGTTCCAAGACCACCGGTGAGGTTCAGGACCTGAGCCGCGAAGCCTGCGCCCTGAAGGAATGCGTGGCCGACCTAACACTCGAAAACCGGTTGCTCAAAAAAGCATGATCGCGGATGGGGAAGGCGACGCCAAGACCACCCGCCCGAACGAGATGTGGCAGACCGACTTCACCTCCTTCAAGATCATCGGCTGAGGCTGGATGTATCTGTCGAGCGTGCTCGACAATTTCTCGCGCTATATCATCGCCTGTAAGTTGTGCACCAACATGCGAGCCGAGGACGTGACCGACACGCTGGACCTCGCCTTGGCGGCGTCCGACTGCGACAGCGCCACGGTGCGGCACAAGCTCAGGCTGCTCAGCGACAACGGCCCTGGATTGACCCCAATCTTTTTGGCACAACGCTTGTGCCAAAAATGCCAAAAATCCTTTTTGGCATTGACTCTGTCTTCCGGAAGTGTCGCCAATCCGAGATGGCCCGGAAGGTGTTCAATTATCGCAAATAGGGATCAACCAGATCAGCTCACTTGGAGATAGCCCCTGCGAAGATCGAGTAATATGCGGAAAATCATACCTCCCTAGACAAAAATGTGACGGCACACCAAAGTGAGGCAGGTGTCTGGAGCGCTCATCTCCCGGAACCAATGAAGCCCCATGGGGCGCACAGAAGGAGCGAGCATGGCGCGGGAGAAAAACCGCCTCACTGTCAGAACCGTCTCCAGCCTGAAAGACCCCGGCCGATATGCGGACGGTGGCGGGCTTTACCTGCAGATTGGGCCGACAGGTACCTAGTTAGCGGACTCATAACGTTTTTATCCAGATGCGGACGGCTACGAGTTTGAGTGCTGCGAGATAGTTCTCCGGCAGACGGTCATAGCGAGTGGCGATGCCACGCATCTGCTTGATGCGGTTGAAGAAGCGTTCGATTGCGTTGCGCTGGCGGTAGAGCCAGAGACTGAAGGGGAACGCCTGCTTGCAGGTGATCCGGGGCGGGATGCTGGGAAAGGCGCCGCGGCTTGCGGTCTGCGATCGGATGGCGTCGGTGTCGTAAGCTTTGTCGGCAAGCAGGACGCTCCCCGCACGCACGTCAGACAGAAGCGCGTGAGCGGCAGGTGCGTCCCCAGCCTGGCCTGCGGTGAGGACAAGACGGATCGCTCGACCCTCGGCATCGACGGGGGCGTGGATCTTGGTGGTTAATCCGCCGCGGGAGCGTCCCATGCAACGATCAAAGTCGCCCCCTTTTTGATCGCTGCACCATGCTGGTGGACCCGGACACAGGAGCTGTCGATCATCACCAGATCGCCGTCATAGGCGGCCGACACTGCGTCCAGTAGGCGATCCCAGACCCCGGTGGAACGCCAACGCACGAAGCGATTATAGAGGGTCGTGCGCGGGCCGTAGCGCTCTGGCACATCCCGCCACGAGGCACCTGTCCGAAAGCACCACAGGATGCGGTTGATCACCCGCCGGTCATCCACGCGTGCCACGCCGCGCGGCTTGTTCGGCAGGAGGGGCGCGATCACCGACCACTCCTCGTCCGTAAGTTCATGTCGACGCATGCCGCTCTCCCTGTGCGGAGAGCTTGAATCACGGTGCGATCACATCCGCAAATTTATGGGGCCACTGCCTAGATGAATATGATGAATTAAGGTCCGAATGATGCCCGAGGTCTCATCAATAGACGATCGCCTTTCATATAGCGCTTATTCGAAAAAAATAGGAAGTGAAGCTTGTATACTTTGTCCATCTCACCTTCTAGTAGACGATGCCGCCAGATTAGGTCTCGATGAATAAGGGCAATCTTACTACGACGTCACATACCTCCGAAAATAGTCTCGCTCGGCAATCTTGGCGTGCCTTTGGAAGGCCAGGGCGGCATCAGAAAGCCTGCGTCCACGAACAGACAGGAGCCCTTGTCTGATCGTTAGCCAGGGCGGATGAAATGGCAGCTCCACCAACTGACCTGTCGCAAGTTGTGGGTTGCAAAGTCCGGGCGGCATGACACACACCGCATCCGATACTGTGACGACGTCGATCATTGATCGCGGCGTGGCGGATTCGATCGTCGGCAGGAAGAACCGACCATCGTTCGAGAGGCGACCGAGCCGGCCATCTGTTGGCATGAAACGGCTCACACGTCCCGGAAGGCGCGGCGCAGCGAAACTGAATTCCGCGATATCCTCCATGCTCAACGTGTCGCGGTCCAGGAGTTCGTGCCCGGCACGCACGAAAGCGGCCCCCTGGCGTTCCGGGAACCGCTCCACGACGATATCCGGATGCTGCTCTGCCTCGCTGCACTCACCTATCGCCAAATGACATTCACCCTCAAGGACTGCGTCGACAAGTTTCCACCAGTCGATCTCTCGCATGCTGATCGAAATGCCTGGATGTGCCTTGCTGAAGGTCGCAATTGCCGATGGCACCCACGATTGCGATGCGAAAGCTCCGGCACAGAGGTGAAGCCCCTCATTCGATCTGCGTTTGAGACCGTCGATGCTGGCCCGAAAGGCATCATCTGCCGCCAGCACCTTTTCCGCTTCGCGCAGGATGAACTCGCCGTCGCGCGTGATGGTCACGCCCTGCCGGTCCCGCTGGAAAAGCAAGCAACCGAGATGTTTTTCCAGAGACTGGATGCGGCGCGACAACTGGGGTTGGCTGATCCCGAGTATTTGGGCAGCGCGGCGAAAATTGCCAAACTTGGCTACCGCCTGTGCGTATCTCAGCGCGTCGTACAAAACTGACCTCGCCTGATGCAATTTGTGGATCACGAAGCTACTCGAAATGGATCAGCCTCACAATTACATTGGCAGAATGCGCGACGCTCCGGCTGGCCAATTCCATGTGGCTGAAGGGCATCGGTTAAGGGCCATCATGCGAAGGCACAGACGAAGATCAAAGATCTGTTGAGGTTGCATGCTACTGGAAAAACGGAGAGCATAGCTTCGCGTTTGCCGCAGATCATATATCGCCGCCCCACTCTCACAAGGAATGGGCAGGAGCACTTATGACACGTACCCGCCAGTTTCTCACCGTCGCCATGCTCACAACCGCGATCAGCACAGGTTCTGTGGCCTATGCGCAGCAGATCACAACGCCCACGGTGTTCTCGGAACTGTCGGTGCCATCAGCGGATGTCACGCCGCCGGCCGCATATGTGCAATCGCTTGCGCGCTCAGCCTATATCTGGGGCTGGCCGATGGTGAACCAGATGAACCGGCGCGCCAAGATGACATTGGCACCCAAGCCGGGCTTGCTGGGCGGTCTTGTGCCTGTGGCACCGCAGGGGCAGCTTGGCATGCTTCACGATTATATCGCGCCCAACGAGCGTTTCGTCGTGTGCCCGAACCAGGATGTGGTCTACGGTCTGGGCTATTACGATCTGGATTCCGAGCCTGCCATTATTCAGGTGCCTGATTTCGGTGACCGCTTCTGGGTCTATGCGCTTTATGACCAGCGCTCGGACCAGTTCGGCGAACTGGGCAAGCCTTATGGCACAAAGCCCGGCTTCTATCTGATGGTTGGCCCGAAATGGGATGGAAAGGTGCCGGAAGGGATCTCCGGCGTCGTGCGTTCTGCCACCTCTCTGGCCAATGCCGTTCCGCGCATTTTCCAGAATGATACAGCTGAAGATCGCGTCGCTATCCAGCCCATCATCAATCAGGTGGTCTCCTATCCGCTCTCGCAATTCGACGGCAAGATGAAGACCGTTGAATGGAACAAGCTGCCGGATATTCCAAACCCCGAAAAACAGGGAGATCAGGAAACCGGCTGGGTTGTGCCAGAGAAATTCTTCGATCAGTTCGGCGAAATGCTGGACATGGTGCCTCCGCTACCGGGCGAAGAGGCGATGTATGCCCAATTCCGCTGGCTGCTCGCCCTTGCGGAGAAGAACCCTGAGATCAAGACCCTGATTGCTGCCGAGGCTGTGGCCACCGAGAAGGAGGTGATCGCACCCTTCTTTCAGTGGAAACACAATGGCAAGCCTGCTGGCAATGGCTGGAACCGTTCGGTCAACAATGCCCAGTGGGGCGTGGATTATTATGACCGCACCGGCACCGCAAAGTCGAACATGTTCGATAATCGGCCAAACGAAACCCAGTATTTCTATACGGATTTTGATTCATCCGGCGCGCAGCTTGATGGCAACAAGAGCTACAAGATCACATTTCCGGCTGGGGAGACCCCACCCGTCAACGGCTTCTGGTCTCTGACGCTTTATAATGAGCACCATTTCTTCCACCCGAATGACAAGCAGCGCTATTCGCTCGGCACGAAGAATGAGGATCTCAAGCTCAACAAGGATGGCTCGCTGACTCTTTATGCCGGGGCGAAATCTCCAGGGGCGCAGATGGAGAGTAACTGGCTGCCCGCGCCAGAGGGAACATTCTCGCTCTATATCCGCGCCTATTGGGGCAAGGAAGCAATTTTGGATGGCACATGGCAGCCACCCAAGATTGAAGTGGTTCAGTAAGCAGCAAAGCTGAAGCCCGGGAGCGGCATGGGTCGTTTCCGGCCGGTTCTGGTCTGTGACATGGGCCCTCGCCTGTGGCACCTTCTGTCCTCCCACAGCCATGAAGGCGTTCGGGAAAGAGGTTACGTTTATGATCCGCAGCACACTTCTTTCATCGGCCGCCGCTCTGGCTCTTGCGCTTGTCATCGTCAGCCCTGCGAGCGCCCAGCAGGCGCGCTTTGATGAGTTGGCCAATCTCCCGTTCAAGTTCAATCGTCCCACGCCAGAAACGGCACAGACGCTGAAGCAGACATTGGCTTTCCAGCAGGCAACACAGGCCTATCTGTGGGCCATGCCGCTCATCAACACGCTGGGCATGAAGTTCGGTTCCGACAAGGAGTTCGGCACCGGCTACAATGTGCTGCCCATCTGGAAGCAGCGCCTTGACCCGAAAACGCTGGTGACGACGCCGAATTCCGATGTGCTCTATGCCATGAGCTATATCGATATGGGCGAGACCGGCCCCATCGTGCTGGATGCGCCTGCCGGCCTGCAGGGCATTTTGATGGACTTCTGGCAGCGTCCCATCCCGGTTGATGGCGGCGAGTATTTCGGCGATGTCGGTTTGCCCGGCCCGGATCAGGGCAAGGGCGGGAAGTTCCTTGTGCTGCCACCCGGATACAAGGGGGAAGTGCCGGAGGGCTATTATGTTTATCGCTCCGGCACCAATAATCTCTTCATCTTCCTGCGCGGCTTCTATGAAGACCCGAACAATCTGACGCCTGCTGTCGAGCATCTGGAAAAGACGAAGATCTATCCGCTCAACGTGCCCGAGGCCGCGCGCAAAGCGATGCAGTTCCCGGATGCCTCCGGTGTGCCCGCAAACATGCTGCCGCGATCCGATATTGAGGCGTTCGAGCAGCTCAAATGGCTGGTGGACAAGGAAGGGCAGAACCTGGCCGGGCCGGATGGTCTGGGCATTCTGGCCAGTGTTGGCCTGATCGCCGGTAAGCCCTTCGCGCCGGATGCAGAACGCAAGGCGCTGCTGAATGCCGCTGCAAAGACCGGCTATGACATGAGCCGCGTTGTCGGCTTCATGCCCGGCCTTGATGGCGTGGATTATCACGTGTGGAAGGACCGGCAGTGGGTCAATCCGGTGAACAACCTCTCCGAACCGGGGGCCGAGAAGTCGCTTACTTTGGATTTCCGCAACAAGGCGGGTGGCTTCTATGCCATTGAGCCGCGGTTCTGGTTCTTCACCAACTATTACTCTCTCAGCCCGGGCATGGTTTCGCAGATACCGGGGCGCGGTGCCTCTTATGCGATTGCATTCAATGACGCCAAGGGCGCGCCATTGGTTGGGGATGCCTCCTACAAGCTCACTCTGCCCGCCCATATACCCGCTGAAATGTTCTGGTCGATGACGCTGTATGAAGCAGCGAATGGCTCGGGCCTTGCCACCGAACAGCGCCGCTTCCCCTCGCTGGGCTCACGGGACAAGCCGGTGCAGAATGTCGATGGTTCAACCGATCTTTATATTGGCCCCAAGGCGCCCAAAGGAAAGGAAGCCAACTGGCTGCCGACCGCACCTGAGCGTGGCTTCTTCGCCATCCTCAGGCTTTATGGGCCGACCCAAGCCGCTATCGATTACAGCTGGGCGCCGGGGGATCTGGAGCGGCAGCCGTAGAGCGTACGAATAGGAGTTGAGATGTTTCTGGAGTAGGGGTGTTCGGTAAAGACGCGCCATGAAAGCCGGCATCTCGCCATAGGGCAGAGCGGCATGATGACTGCGTTGCAGCTTCTGGCGACGATGTAGAAGGGTGTCGAGATGCCCCTTCCACCGCGCCGGGGTCTCGCCTGTGCGCAGTCCCTTGACGCGGGCTGCATCCAGAACCCGCTCAAGCCGGTCACGCAAACGAGAGGCTGTTTCCGCCTTCTGCGTCCAGATCGGCTTTAAAATGGCCAGAATGTCGTTAGTGGTGACCTCGTCGAGGCGCTTGTCTCGGATGCTGGAGCAATAGGTCGGCCCCAGGGTCATCTCCCATTGCGCCCGATGGACAGCATTGCGGAAGCCTTTGGACAGATCCGTGGCCAAGGCATCGGCAAATGGACCGAATGTCATGGCCTCTTCCTGCACCCTGACTGCCGCCAGGGGGCCTTGCGTGCATGGCCCCTCTATCAGCGTTCGGCGGGCGTCCTCGACCTTGTGGCGCGCTTCCGCAAGGGGCGCGGTGTCTGCGGACCCCAGCCCCATTCCGTACGCTTGCCATTGCGCCGATACATGAACAGCCACGCCTAGGCAGTGGCCCCATAAATTTGCGGATGTGATCGCACCGTGATTCAAGCTCTCCGCACAGGGAGAGCGGCATGCGTCGACATGAACTTACGGACGAGGAGTGGTCGGTGATCGCGCCCCTCCTGCCGAACAAGCCGCGCGGCGTGGCACGCGTGGATGACCGGCGGGTGATCAACCGCATCCTGTGGTGCTTTCGGACAGGTGCCTCGTGGCGGGATGTGCCAGAGCGCTACGGCCCGCGCACGACCCTCTATAATCGCTTCGTGCGTTGGCGTTCCACCGGGGTCTGGGATCGCCTACTGGACGCAGTGTCGGCCGCCTATGACGGCGATCTGGTGATGATCGACAGCTCCTGTGTCCGGGTCCACCAGCATGGTGCAGCGATCAAAAAGGGGGCGACTTTGATCGTTGCATGGGACGCTCCCGCGGCGGATTAACCACCAAGATCCACGCCCCCGTCGATGCCGAGGGTCGAGCGATCCGTCTTGTCCTCACCGCAGGCCAGGCTGGGGACGCACCTGCCGCTCACGCGCTTCTGTCTGACGTGCGTGCGGGGAGCGTCCTGCTTGCCGACAAAGCTTACGACACCGACGCCATCCGATCGCAGACCGCAAGCCGCGGCGCCTTTCCCAGCATCCCGCCCCGGATCACCTGCAAGCAGGCGTTCCCCTTCAGTCTCTGGCTCTACCGCCAGCGCAACGCAATCGAACGCTTCTTCAACCGCATCAAGCAGATGCGTGGCATCGCCACTCGCTATGACCGTCTGCCGGAGAACTATCTCGCAGCACTCAAACTCGTAGCCGTCCGCATCTGGATAAAAACGTTATG